>NZ_JAFHKM010000002.1:3559936-4877404 GCF_016937515.1 Cohnella algarum | reverse complement strand
CCGGAGGGCACGGGAGCGGAAGACGCGCTTGCCGGGCTGGGCGAGGCGCTCGCTCGCGAGCTGACGGCGGAAGAGCTGGCGGCCCTCGCCCGGCAAATGGCCGGCGGACTTGGCGCAAGCTCCGCCGTGTTGGCCGATCAAGCAGGCGGCGCAGCGGCGGGAACCGGTTCCGCTTGGGCCGGGGCTTCGGGCACCGGCGACGCTTCGGGCGGCGCAAGCTCAACAGGCGCCGCGGGAAATCCGGGAGCCGGCGGCGAATCCGGCGGCGGGAGCGGCGAAGGAGAGGGAGCCGGCGCGAGCCCGGGCGCGGGAGGCAACTCCGGCGGCGGTTCGGAAGGCGAATCAGGTTCGGGTACGGGGGCTGGCTCGGGTTCCGGGGTCGGAAACGGCGCAGGGACAGGATCCGGAACAGGCTCGGGTTCAGGCTCCGGCAGCGGTGCAGGGACGGGATCCGGCTCGGGTTCAGGCTCCGGCAGCGGTACGGGGTCTGGCTCGGGTGCCGGCAGCGGGGCAGGAGCTGGAGGCGGTACGGGCGCGGGCTCCGGTTCGGGCGGACTTCAAGGCGGAACGGGAAGCGGCGGCCGTTCGCTCGTCACGACGCCCCGAGCGATGGAAGGGTCCGGCAACGCCGCGACGGACGGCGGTCCGTCCTCGGGCGGCCGGGTCACGGAGGGCGATACGTCGCCGATGCTGGATGGCGGAGCCCAAAGCTATGAGGAGGTCTACTCCAGCTACGCGACGGACGCCCGCAGGGCGCTGAACCGTTCGCAGCTGCCGGAATCGATGCAGCAGCGGGTGCGCGATTATTTTGAAGAAATTCAGCCGAATCGATAGATTTTAACTACATTAAATAAATGGCGGAGGGGTACGGATGATTCAATCCAAAGCGCAGGTGGAAGCGGCCGTCGAACGTTTCGAAACGCTCAGGCGGGAAGTGGGGCGGGTCATCGTCGGCCAGCAGGATGTCGTCGAGCAGCTGCTGTGGTGCGTCGTGGCCGGCGGACACGCCCTGCTGGAAGGAATTCCGGGCCTCGGCAAAACGATGCTTGTGCGTACGCTTGCCGATGCGCTCGAGCTGTCGTTTTCCCGCATCCAGTTTACGCCCGATCTGATGCCGACCGATATTACCGGCACCCAGCTCGTCGAATTCGGTCCGCAGGGCAGCGCTTCGTACCGGTTTCAACCGGGACCGATATTCGGCCACCTGGTGTTGGCGGACGAGATTAACCGGGCGACGCCGAAAACGCAGAGCGCCCTGCTCGAAGCGATGCAGGAGCGAACGGTGACGGCGGGCGGCGAGACGCGAAAGCTCCCGTCTCCTTTTTTTGTGCTGGCTACGCAAAATCCGGTCGAACAGGAAGGAACCTATCCGCTGCCGGAAGCGCAGTTGGACCGCTTTTTGCTGAAAATTCATGTCACCTACCCGACCCGGGAGGAGCTGAAGGAAATCGTCAGGCGCACGACTTCTTCCGAAAGCTACCGCGCCGACAAGGTTGTCGATTCCGCAACGATCGCCGAATTGCACGCTTTCTCCAAAGAGGTGCTCGTCTCCGACGAGGTGCTGGATTCGGCCATTCGCGCGATCATGTTCACGCATCCGACGGAGCCGGAAGCGCCGGAGCTCGTCCGCAGGTATGTCCGGTACGGTTCGGGACCGCGCGGCATCCAGGCGCTCATCTCCGTCGCCAAGGTGAGGGCTCTTGTAGAAGGGAGGCTTCACGTTTCCTGGCCGGATATTCGGGCGGTCGCGGTTCCGGCTTTGCGTCACCGGCTCGTACTCGGCTATGAGGGAGAGGCGGCGGGAATCGCCGCCGACGAAATCGTCGACGCCGTGCTGCAAGCGGCGGAGGCGCGGCGATGACGGGAGCGGAGCGGGGGGCTGGTGGATCGTTTTGGCTCGACCCGATGCTGCTTCGCAAGCTGGAGCAAATTTCCGTCGCATCGAAGGGCCGGACGCGCGGCACGATGCAAGGGAAACGGCGGTCTCGCGCGCTTGGAGGCTCCCAGGAGTTCGCGGACTACAGGCCGTACGCTCCCGGCGACGACATCCGGCGGCTGGATTGGAACGTGTACGGAAGAACCGGAAAGGCGTACATCCGCCAGTATTGGGACGAACAAGAAATGGCGGTTCGCCTGTATGTGGATGCGTCCGAATCGATGCGGTTCCGCTCGATCGGCGCGGCGGAAGGGGACTTGCCGTCGTCCGGGACGAAATGGGCGTACGCGCTTCGGCTCGCGGCATGCGTCGGGTACGCGGCGCTGGCCGGGGAGGATCGCGTGTCCGTCGCCCGTTTTACGGATTCGGTGGAATCGAGCCTGCCGCCGCTGCGGGGGAAGGGCTCCGCAAGCCGGCTTTTTGCGTATCTCGAAGGCGAGATGAGCGCGAAGCCGGCAGCGGCGGGCAGCGACGATTTGAGCGCAGCTTTTTTGGCGCCGGGCGTTTTGCCGCGGACTCCCGGACAAGTCTGGCTGCTAACGGACGGGATGTACGAGTTCGGAATCGATCGGACGCTGGACGCTTTCGCCGCGGCGGGACAGGAGGTTGCCTTCATCCAGGT
Organism: Cohnella algarum; assembly: GCF_016937515.1. Lineage (NCBI taxonomy): Bacteria > Bacillati > Bacillota > Bacilli > Caryophanales > Paenibacillaceae > Cohnella > Cohnella algarum. The sequence goes on along the minus strand of NZ_JAFHKM010000002.1, from coordinate 4,874,846 downwards.
GCTCGGCAAGGAGGAGCTGTCCCCGGCGTTGTCGGGCGAGCTGACGCTGATCGACGCCGAATCGGGGATCGCCAAGGAAGTCGCGATCGGCCCAAGCGTATTGAGGACTTACGAGGCCGCGCTCCGCGAACATAATGAATCGATTCGCCGGATGTGCGCCGAACGCGGTTTTGCCTATGTTCTCGTCGATACGTCCGTGCCGCTGGAACATACGGTCGCTTATGTGCTGCTGGCGCAAGGGTTGTTAAAAAGATAACCGCTTCGGCCGGTAATGGCTGATCCGTGTGCGCTTATTCAAGCGATGACTGTCTGAGCTGGAACCGGTAGACGCACGAGTTTTCGAGCGGTGATGGCCTTGCCGAACACTTAGCCCTGTGAGCTGTATAAGTGTTGACAGCTTGCACGAGAAGTGACTTTCGCAAGAGTTGTTTGAGCGATGATTGTGTTCGGGAGAACGGGTGATGACGTGGATATTGGGGATTGCGATGACAGGGGGCAGATTGTCGAGTTGGTTTGGCTGCCTGATTCCCCCTGGGGCGTCATTTAATTTATGGCGTTAATTGAATTTGCCGATAGTGCTATTGTTTTGTTTTTAAAGTCTCTTGTCGGTATCCCCTCTCCTCAGAAACGGTATTTTCCGGGATAGGGTGCCAGTCAAAACGGTCGCGCCGGGCCGTTATTCGGCTAAACCGAGTCCAAGTTCGCAAATAACGGTCGCTTGAAGCCGTTATCGAGGAGCGGAGGGCAGGATTGGACGGAAGGTAGGCAAATAACGGCAGCAACAGGCCGTTATTGATGCTCGAAAGGCGAGATTGGACGGATAGAATACCAATGGCGGCCGCCTCGAGCCGTTGTCGATGCGCGGAGGGCGGGATTGGATGGAAGGTAGGCAAATAACGGTTGCACCGGGCTGTTATCGATGCGCGAAAGGCGGATGACCTCGCCGGGACGGCAATAAACAAACGGGAAAGGGGGACGGGGCATGGGCTTTCAATCGCTGGCCGGGATTGGGTTCGCGGCTTCGCTGCCGCTGATCGTTCTCCTCTATTTATTAAAACGGACATATGTCGATACGCCGGTTCCGAGCAGCCTGCTATGGAGGCGGGCGCTCCGGGAGCAGGAAGCGAACCGGCCGTGGCAAAAGCTGCGGCGCCGGCTGCTGCTGCTGCTTCAACTGCTGGCGGCGGCTCTCCTGACGCTTGCGCTGATGGGGCCGTACGCGTCGGGTACGAGCGGATCGGCGCGACCGGTTGCCGTCGTGCTGGATACCTCGGCCAGCATGACGGCCGTCTCGCCCGAGGGAGACGGCGCGCAATCGGCGCTGCAGCTCGCGAAGCTGCGAGTCGCGGAGTGGCTCGCCGAGCAGCCGGGCGCGAGGCCGGTCACGCTGATCGCCGCGGGAGATCAGCCGGTCGTTCTCGCGTCCGCGCAAAGGGATCGCGAGGCGCTCGAAGCCGCGCTCGAGGCGGCGCGGCCGAATTACGGCCGCGCGGATCTGGCGGCGGCGCTGTCGCTTGCGGATGCGACGCTTCGCGGCGAGGCGGAAGGCGAAATCTGGCTGCTGACCGACGGCAAGGCAAGACAGCAAGTAGAGGCAAGCGCGGCCGTCGAGGTTATGGCGAGCCCGCTTCGCGTGACGGAGATCGACAGCGGCCGGGCCAATGTGTCGATTGCGGCATTCGGCGTGCGCGGCGAAGCCGGAACGGACACGGCGGCCGCCGTCGTCACGCTGATGAACCGCGGGCTCGAGCCGTTAAGCGGCACGCTCGCCGTTCGCGCCGAGGGCGTTCCGGAGCCGGCCGAAGAGTCGGCGACGTTTGCACTGGAAGCGGGCGAGCAGCGATCCTTCCGCTTCGACCGGCTTCCCGCCGCCGAATTCTACATGGCGACGATCGGCCGGATCGACGGCTACGCGGCGGACAATACGGCTTACGCTTTTTCCGCCGCGCAGGCCGCCGGCCGGGCGCTGCTGGTCGGCGAAGGCAATTTGTTTCTGGAGAAGGCGCTGCAGCTGGCGGGCATTCAAGTCGTGCGCGCCGATCCGGCCGGCTTCGAACCCGACGGGACGATCGCGGACACCGTCGATTGGGTCGTGCTGGATGGAGCGGACGAGGAGACGCTTGCGTCGGATGAATGGCGGAAGCTGATCGGCTCGAAGCCGGTATGGCGAATCTGGTCGGCGGAAACGCCTCCCGCAGGCGGAGAAGCCGTCGCGCCGGCGAACGGGGAAGCCGAAGTCGGGGACCATCCGGTCGTCCGGTATTTAACGTTCGGCGACGTGCACATATCCCGGCTCGCCCGCATTCGGCGATCCCGTCGCGACATACGGGGGCGTTCCCGCCGTCTACGCGGGAATGACGGACGGGAAGCCGGGGCTCGTTTTTGCGTTCGGCTTGCAGGATTCGGATTTGCCGCTGCGGACGGAGTTTCCGATTCTGATCGCGCAGGCGTCGGAATGGATGGGCGGGGGATCTTCGGCGAATCTCGGGCAGGCCGTCGCCGGAAGCCAGCTCGACGTGCAATTCGTTTCCGAAGCGGCGGATGCCCGTTGGAAGGCGATAGCGGCGGAGGAGGGGGGTCCGACAACGGAGCAGGAGACGACGGCCATTGCAAGGACGCCCGAAGGGGGCTTGTCGGGCTTGCAAACGGCGCCGCCCGTTCCCGGCCTGTACCGGCTCTCCATCCTGGACGCCTCCGGGCGGGAGCTGGCCGGTCCGCTGCTTGCCGTCGCCGCGGATCCTGCCGAGAGCATGGCGGCTCATGGTTCGGAAACGGAAACGGGCGGACAGCCGGCAACGGAAAACGAGGCGCCTGCCGCAGCCGACGAAGTTGCGATTATGGAGGACCGAACGTCGTTCGTTCCTTGGATTGCGGCCGTTCTGCTGCTCTTGCTTGCGCTGGAATGGGGGGTATACCGACGTGGGACTGTCGTTTGATACGCCTTGGGCGCTGCTGCTGATGGTGCCGTGCGCGATTTTCGTATGGTGGACGATCCGGCACACCCCCGGCTGACAGGAGGACGAAAGAAGCTGGCCGTTGCCGTCCGGGCGCTCATTCTCGCGCTGCTCGTCGCCGTTGCGTCCGGACTTTCGCCTTACTTGCGCATGGACCATCGCGCCGTCGTGTTCGTGGCCGACCGCTCGGCCAGCGTCGGAGAGGAAGAGCGGCTCGCCGGCTGGATCGGAGAGGCGCTTGTCGCCAAAGGCGACAGCGATCGCGCGGCCGTCGTCTCCTTCGGCTTGAACGCTTCGGTGGAGCGGACGCTGTCGGTCGACGAAACCGACGTCTTTTCGCTTCGGACCGAAGCGAACGATTCTTTTTCCAACATTGCGGGCGGTCTGCAGCTTGGTTCGGGCTTGCTTGGCGAAGGCGGCAAAATCGTGCTTTTGTCGGACGGGGAAGAGAATGTCGGCGACTTGCTCCGGCAGGGCGAGCTTTTGAAAAACCGGGGAATCGCCGTCGATGTCGTCGCGCTGCCGAAACGGGAGCTGAGGGATGCGGCGGTCGAGTCGCTTCGGGTGCCGGCGGATCTGAACGCGGGCGAAAAATTTTCATACGAAATTACGGTTTCCAGCACGTTCGCCGGCGAAGCGGAGCTTCGGCTGTACGAGGAAAATACGGAAAAATTCCGCAGCGTCGTCGCTCTCGAAACGGGGGAAAACCGCTTCGCGTTCCAGGATGTGGCCGAAACCCCCGGCTTGCATCGCTATCGGGCGGAAATTTACGCCGCCGGGGACGAGAGAGGCGAAAATAATGCGAACTACGCGTTCAGCCGCGTCGACGGCTTGCCGCGAGTGCTGATCGTCGAAGGAGAAGAAGGCACGTCCGGCAACATGGCGGGAGCGCTCGAGGCGTCGCTTATTCCGTACGATATCCTTTTGCCCGAACAGCTTCCGGCGGAGCTGGCCGATTACGCGAGGTACGACAGCATCGTGCTGAACAACGTGCCGGCGACGCGGATCGCGGAAGCGCCGATGATGCATCTCGGGGCGGCCGTCCGCGACTACGGAATCGGGCTGGTCATGGCCGGAGGCTCGGACAGCTACGGTCTTGGCGGCTATTACAAAACGGAAGTGGAACGGGCGCTTCCCGTTTACATGGATTTGAAGGGCAAGCGGCAAATGCCGTCTCTCGGCCTCATTCTCGTTATCGACAAGTCGGGCAGCATGGACGGCGGCAAGCTGGAGCTGGCGAAGGAAGCGGCGCTGCGCACGGTCGAGCTGCTGCGCGAGGACGACACGGTCGGCGTCATCGCCTTCGACAGCTCGCCTTGGTGGGTCCAGGAGCCGGTGAAGCTGACGGACCGGGATGCCGTCGCAAGCGCGATTCAAGGCATCCGGCCGGACGGCGGCACGGAAATTTATACGGCCGTAAGCAGCGCCTTGAACCGAATGCTGGAGGTCGAGGCGCAGCGCAAGCATATTATTTTGCTGACGGACGGGCAGTCGGCGGGGAACGGGAGTTACTCCGCATTGACGGATACGATGAACGATAACGGCATTACGATGTCGACGGTCGCCGTCGGCAACGGGGCCGATACGGCGCTGCTGGAACGGCTCGCCGGCGATGCGAACGGGCGCTACTATTTTACGAACGATCAAAGCACGATTCCGTCCATCTTCAGCCGGGAGACGACGCTGATGTCGCGGACGTACATCGTCGAAGATCGCTTCGTTCCCCGGCTCGGCAGGGCGGGCGATTGGGCTTCCGCTTTCGCCGGGGGCGTGCCGGCCGTCGACGCCTACGTCGCGACGACGGCCAAAGAGACGGCCGACGCCGTCTTGCTGACGCCGATGGGCGATCCGCTGCTCGCCCGCTGGCAGTACGGATCGGGCCGGAGCGTCGCCTGGACAAGCGACCTGAAAGGCGAATGGGCGGGCGAGTGGACGGGATGGGGCCGTTTCCCGGACGTTTTCGCCCAATGGGTCAAATGGACGTTTCCGCAGTTTAACGGCGCTCCGTACGACGTGGAGGCCGATTGGCAGGGCGGGGAGGGCAGCGTCACGATCCGGGAAACGACCGCCTCGGCCGGGAGCGCGACGGAGCTGAACGCCGTGGTCACGGGGCCGGACGGCGAGCGGACGGAGCTGACGCCGCTGCCGGTCGCGCCGGGCGAGTATGCGGGCGGCTTGCCGCTGTCCGGTCCCGGCGTCTATATGATGCAAATCGGGAAAAACGGGGAAAGCGGCGGAACGACGAGCGGTTTCGTCATTCCGTACGCTCCCGAATACCGGCTGACGGAGGGCGGCGGGGAGGACAAGCTGCGGCGGCTGGCGGAGCTGACGGGCGGGCGCTTGCTGGACGCGGCCGAACCCGGCGAAGCGTTCGCAGGCGAGCGGATCGCGCATCGCCGAACGATCGACATCGACCGGGCGCTGCTCGTCGCGGCGCTGCTGCTCTGGCTGCTCGATATCGCCGTGCGCCGCGTTTCGCTGCCGTGGGGCCGGGTTTCGGCCTGGCTGCGCGAACGGCTGCCTTTCGGGCGGGGCACGGTCGCCGGCGGGGCCGGGCCGGCGGCCGCGGATGCCGCGCTTGCCCGGCTGCAGGAGCGGAAAAGCCGCTCGCGCGCCTCCCGCTTCGGCGGGGCGGGAACGGGCGCGTCCGGCGCGCCGGCCTCGAACGGGTCCGCCCCGCAACCGTCCGCGGCGAAACCTTCCGCCGCCGGGTCCGCAACATCCGGACCGGCCGCGAGCCCCCCGCCCGAGCCGGAAGCCCCCGCTTCGGCCGCCGCGTCCGGTATCGCGGGCAAGAGCAAAAAGCCGTCGCCGCGGACGGAACCCGAACGGACGCCCGATCGCCGGACGCCGCCCCAAGCTCCCGCGCCGGACAACCCGGCGGCGGAAGAAGATGCGATGAGCCGGCTGCTCGCGGCCAAAAGGCGCAACCGGCGCTAACCTCGAACGAGAAGGCTTGAGAAGGCTTGAACCTGAATTTTTCGCGTACGGGATGGAGGTTGTCAGCTTGGGCTGGATCCGTATGACAAGCGATCAAATCGAGACGGAACACATTTGCTGCGCGCTTGGGACAAAATCGTACGAGCGCGCCGTAGCCGAGAAGAAGCAGTGGCTCAAAGACCGGATGGACGAAGGATTGGTTTTTTATCGCTTGGATGAACGCGCGAAAGTTTTTATCGAATATATGCCCGCCGAAAAGGCGTGGGTGCCGATTTGCGCGCCGAATTTCATGTACGTCCATTGTTTGTGGGTTTCCGGCAGGCATCAAAACAACGGGTATGCGAAGCAACTGCTGGACTACTGCAAAAACGACGCGATCGAGCGGGGGATGGATGGCATCGTCCATATCGTCTCGAACAAGAAGCTCCCTTTTTTAAGCGATAAAACGTTCTTCGAACATATGGGCTTCGAGGTCGTCGATCGGGCCGAACCGTATTTTCAATTAATGGCGTTAAGATGGAACGAACGGGCCGTCGTCCCCACCTTCAACAAACGGGCGCGGCTCCCAACGGATGACGAAGGCATCTCCGTCTACTACACGGCTCAGTGCCCGTTCGCCGTCGGCGTCCTCGAAGAACTGAGCAAAGTGGCGGCGGCAAGAAACGTTCCGTTTCAAGCGCATCGCATGACGAAGCGCGAAGAAGCGCAAAACGGGCCGACGATTTGGACGACGTTCGGCCTGTTTTACGACGGGAAATTCGTGACGCACGAAATCGTGAGTCCGAACAAGTTCGACCGGATGCTGACCCGGCTGATGGCGGAAAAGGGATAGTACCGAAGCAGCATGATAATCGAGTCGCTCGAAATGTTTGCTTGGAAAAACGCCCGGAAAGCCAACTGACCATGGCTTCCGGGCGTTCAACATTTAATGGGGTTAACGACCAATCGCCTGCTTACTCGTTCAAATACGTGTCGATCCGGTTGGCGAGCGCCCCGGAGACCGCTTCCGCCGTCTTGCTGCCGGAGAAGAAGGCGGCGGTTTCTTCGGCGATCATGCCCAGCACTTTCGGATCCCGGTTGCCGTACTTGCCGACGGAAGGAATGAAGTCGAGCACCTTTTGAATATCTTCATCGGTGATCGTCGGCTTGACTTCTCCGGATTCGTTGCGAAGCGTGATTTTCGGGCCGTCTTTCCCGCTTGCGCTTCCTTCAAGCAGCTGTCTGGTTTCGGTCAGCTTGGCGCTCAACGCGGCCTTGTTCACGGGAAAGTTCATCATCGCCTGATCGGCCTGCATTTCTTCGGAAAGCAGGAACTTGACGAAGGACCATGCCTCGTTTTTGACATTCGATTTGGCGTTCAGCCCGAGCACCTGGTTCGATTTGAACGGAATGCCTCCGCCGTCGCCCGTTCCGGGAGGCTGGAGCATGTTTTTTTGTCCGCTCATCGTAGGGACTAACAGAGCGTTCATCGGCGAATCCAGACTTTCGGAGGAGAAGGCCGTATTTTGCGCGCCCATCATGTCCGCCGTCGCCAGACCGTCGTCGTATAGCTTCTTGATCTTCTCCATGTACGCTTGGAATGCGGCTGCATCGAAGGAAGCGGAGCTTCCGTCCCGCTTGACCAATTGATCGTAGGTCGTTTCGACGAGGAAGGCGAGCAGCATCTCCGGCGACATTCTGGAAATTCCGTATTTCCCGTCGGCTTTCGTTTTGTTTAATAAATCGACGAATTGATCCCATGTCCATGTTTGTTGATCGAGACCGTTTTGCGTTAAAAACGCCTCGTCGCCGAGCATAACTTCCAGCGCGAAAGAGGTGGGGATGCCGTACCAGCCAGTATCGTCCGTAACGGCGCTTAAGACGTTCTCGTAATAGTCGGATTTCGCAAAGTCTGCATCCTGTTCGGCCAGTTCGTTCCAGTCGGCGAGCAGCCCCTTTTCCGCATACTTGTCGATAGGGAGATATTCCGCCGAGATGATGTCCGACGCCTGACCGGACATTATCGCCGTATTGACGCTGTTCGCGTATTTTTCGATGTCCTCCGCATTCGTTTCCGAACCCGCTTTCCATTCCTTCTTCACGATCATTTGATCCCCGCCGCTCGTATCCGCGGGCACGGTTTCGACGATTTGAACGTCGATGTCGGGGTGGGCGGCTTCGAAAAGCCGCTCCGCTTGCGTCAGAAATCGGTCCTTCGTCATGACGGACATCGTGACGACCGTTTTGCCGTCCGAGGTTTTCTGCGCGACGCCGGGGGCGGCCGGCGTTTCGCCCGCGTTCCCCGATTCGTTTCCGTTTTGCCGCTGTCCCGAGCATGCCGCGAGCGCGGCGCATAGCAGAAGAAGACCGATCGAATGCCAGCCTTTTGTCCGTTTTTTCATTTCGTTTCCTCCCTGTTTCAATCCTAAGTTTTAAGTTCAGGATGAATATCTGACGCGATCTCCGTCGCTGATCGGCTCGCTTGCGTCCGTTACGAAGCGCTCGTCCGGCATCAGCCCGTCGGCGACGACGGTGTCGCCGTTTTCATCCTTGACGGTCACATACGTTTTGCTGACGTAATGGGCGGCGCCGAGCGGTCCGTCTTTTTCCGTCAGGGTAAAGACATAATAGCCGTTGGTGTCGCTATGAAGCGCGGATTTCGGGATTTGCAGGCCGAAAGACGGGCTTTGGTTGCGGATCTCGACGGCGGCTTTCAGGCCCGGCGACAAGTCGGCGTCCTTGAGCCCGAACGTAATTCGCTTGTTGGCGTTGCCGTCGGCATCGGCCGCCGCGTCCTCGATGTTCGAGATGATCCCGTCGACGTTCCGCGGCGGCGTCTCGTCCAGCTGAACGGACACGCTGTCGCCGATGCGAAGCATGGAGGCTTCGTCGCTGTCGGCCGTAATGGAAAACGTATAGCCGGAGACGTCGTCGGCGACGGAGACGGCCGGCTGTCCGCGGTTAGCTGCGACGCCCTCGGAAACGTTGATCTCGGTCACGATGCCGTCGACGGGGGACTTCAGCGTGCGGCCTTCGTCGATCAGCTTTTTCAGGTCGTCGATTTCGCGCTCCAGCACCTGCATATCGAGCCGATGGATTTCGATGTCCCGTTTCAGGTTCTCGACGCCGGCTTCGTCGCCGCTCCGCAGCATCGTTTTCAATTGGTCCGTCATCTTGCTCAATTGCAGTTGCTTCTGTTTGTAGCGGGTCTGCTGGTCCTCGAGCGTTCGTTCGGTCGAAGCCGTGTCGAACTCGACGAGCGGATCGCCTTTTCGGACCCGGTCGTTTTTCTCGACCCGAATGTTCTCGACCGTCCAATCTCCCGAGGCGAATAGCTGCGCGACGTGCGCAGGCTCGAGAAAGCCGTCTCCCGTCACGATCAGGTCGAGACCGCCCGTGGCGGGCTTCTCGACGGACACTTTCGGCAGCGAAAGCCCCTGAATCGTGTTGGACAAAAACGTCAGCGCCAGCAAAGCCGCGAAAAAGAGGCCGATCGTCAGGCGAAGCGTCTTTTTGCGTCGTTCCGTTTGCAAGCGGTTCTCCTTTCTTCGGGCTACCCCTTGATTCCCGACATTTGAATGCCTTCCACCAGATGCTCTTCGCCGTACAGGAAAATGAGCACCATCGGCGTCATGTACAGCACCGACGAGGCGAACGCGACGCCTCGGGCGCCCTCCGCAATACTTGCCAAATATACGGACAGCGGCTGGCGAATCGGCTCCGTCAAAAACAGGAGCGGCTGTTCCGCCATGTTCCAGTTGTCCACGAACGACAGCAGGAAAAGCGCGGCAATGCCGGGCTTCGCAAGCGGCAGGGCGATGCGGGCAAACGCGCGAATGGGGCCGGCGCCGTCGATTTTGGCCGCTTCGAGGTAAGGGGCGGGGACGCCGGCCATGAACTGCCGCATGAGAAACACGCCGAACGGCGCGAAGATGCCGGGCAGGACGATCGCGCCGTAGCCGCCGAGCAGGCCGAGTTTTTCCGCCACGAGGTAATTCGGGACAAGCGTGACCTGAAACGGCATGAGCATCGTGAGCAAGTAAACGAAAAACAGCTTGTCCCGGCCGGGAAAGGCGAGCTTGGCGAACGCGAATCCCGCCAGCGTGCCGACGACGGTTTGGCCGATCACGATCGGGAGCGTGAGCTTCGCCGAATTCCAGAAATGCAGCAGAAACTTCGGCCGCTTCAGCAGCACCTCTCCGAATTGCGAGAGCGTCGCGTTCTCCGGCACGAGGCGGATGGCGGCGTACTTGCGCGCGGCGGTCTGCTCCTCGCCGCTTAGCGCCTCGTAATGGCGGCCGATTTCCGCTTCGGACATGAAGGCGTTGGCGACGGTCAGCACGACGGGGAACAGCACGGCCAACGCGATCGCGAGCAGAAACGCCAGTTTCAGCGCCATGATCGACTGCCGCAAAGCGGTTGCCATCATTCCGTCATCCCCCTTGAACGCGCCTCCAGCCGGAACAGCGCGTATATCGTCGCTCCGATCACGATCGCAAGCAAAACGGCCGCCGCCGTCAGCTTCGAATAATTCAGCGCCTGAAACATGTTGTTCATAAAGTGCTGCAGCGTGTAAAGGCTGTCGTGCGGATAGGCGCCGGCCACCAAATACGTTTCGCGGAACACTTTGAACGATTGGACGATGCTCATGACGACGACGAAAAAGGAGGTCGGCGCAAGGCCCGGCCAGGTGATATGCCGAAAGCGGCTCAGCCTGCCCGCGCCGTCGATCGAAGCCGCTTCGTACTGCTCCGCCGGAATGTTGGCGAGTCCCGCCAGAAACAGGACGAGGTTGTAGCCGGCGTTTTTCCAGAGAAATACGGCGAGCATGACGACGAACGCCCATCTCGTGTTCATCCAGTCGACCGGAGCGAATCCCCAATGGGCCAACAGCCCGTTCAGCGCCCCGTTCCAATGAAACAGCGTTTGCCACACCAGAATGACGGAGGCGACCGGGACGACGAGCGGCAGCAAAAACGCCGTTCGAAGCGGCTGCCGAAGCGGCATGTTCGCTTGAAGGAGCAAGGCAAGCCCGAGAGAAACCGCGAACAGCAAAGGGACGCCGACGCCGGCGAACGCCAGGGAGTTCGCGAACGCTTTGCGAAACGAATCGCTGGCCCATAGACTCCGGTAGTTCTCGAAGCCGGCGAAATTTCCGTTTGCGGGATTGTCGATTGCCGAATAATACGCGACCGAACCGAACGGAACGATGAAAAACAGCAGAAATCCGGCCAGTCCGGGAGCCAGAAACAGCAGCACGTACGGCGCGTCCCGCCGGTAATGTCGGCGAAGCCGGCTCAGGTTCATCTCCTCCTTCCTTCGGGCGGCTCCAGGCGCCCGGATGCATTTCGCTCATCATCATAGCCGCGCTATGTGACAGCCGTGTGACAGGCCGGGGCGTGACAAAGCCGAACGGCCCGTCTTACAATAAAGCTGCATCAAAAGCGGAACGGTTCGGGGAAGGGAAGGATGAGCTTGAAGCCGAAGGTGTTGATCGTCGAGGACGAACGGCGGATTCGGGAATTGATCGCCGATTATTTGGAGGAGGAAGGCCTGGGCTGGCGCGAATGCGCCCGCGGCGACAAGGCGTTGGAGGCGTTCCGGAAGGAAGCGCCCGATCTCGTGATTTTGGATATTTTGATGCCCGGGCTGGACGGGTATGACGTGTGCGAAGCGATTCGCGCCGAATCGGACGTGCCGATCGTGTTTCTGACGGCCAAGTCGGAAGAGGACGACAAGCTGCTCGGGTACGATCTCGGGGCCGACGATTATATGACGAAGCCGTTCAGCCCGAAGGTGCTGGCGGCGAAGGTGAAGGCGCTCTTGAAGCGGGCGGAGGCCGCGAAAAAAGCGGAAGGCGGGGGCGCGGCCGGCGAACGGCTGGATATGGGGGAACTGACGCTGGATGTGACCGCGAGGGAAGCGGCGCTTGAGGGCAAGCCGCTGACGCTTTCGCCCAAAGAGTTCGACCTGCTGCTGCATTTCGTCCGCAACCGCAACCGGGTGCTCAGCCGCGACATGCTGCTGAACGCGGTGTGGGGGTACGACTACGAGGGCGACATCCGGACGGTCGACACCCACGTGAAACGGCTGCGTCAGAAGCTGGGAGACCGCGCGGAGTGGATCGCGACGCTGAGGGGCAATGGGTACCGGATGAAGGTGACGCCGTGAATGCGGTCGTGAAAAACTGGAAGCACTCCGTCGCGCTCCGGCTGTTCGCCATTACGTTTCTGGTCGTCATGCTCATTCTTGGAGGACTGCTGCTGGTGCTTGCGGGAAGCTTTTCCTCGTTCTACGAGCGCCGCCAGATCAAGGACATCGCGGCGCAAATGAACGTCGTGCGGGACCGGTTCGTGTTGGAAGGCGCGGCGTTGTCCGGAGCGGGATTCCCCCCGTATTTCTTCGAGTTCGAGGACGATTACTATGCCACGATCGCCCTGGTGACGTTTGAAGAGGGCGGCATGCTCATTAGGCGAGGAAGACCGGCCGAAGAGGAGGCCGAAGCGATGGAGCCGGGCGTGTCGATATGGCCTTCCCTTCCGGGCTACGGTCCCGGGGAGGAAGATCGCCAATTCATGCTTGGCCTGCAGGAGTGGCGCCAGGATGAACAAGCGTTCGCCAAGGTCGTCCTGCAGGGGGAGACGCTGGTGTACCGCGCCAAGGGGATCGGGGAGAACCGGGCCGGGGCGGACCAGCTGATCGTCGTCGCCCCGGTCGCGGCCGAGGGACAGACCGTGAACGTGCTGTTCGCCGTATCATCGCTTCGGCCGGTCATCGGGGCGGCAAGCGTCATCCGCGACTTTTCCGGGTACGCGTTCGGCGTGGCGATCGTGCTCGTTCCGCTTCTCGCGTTCCTGTATGCGCACGTGCTGACGAAGCCGCTCCGCTCCTTGAACGAGCTGGCCGGGAGGCTCGCTTCGCTCGATTTTTCGCATCGCTTCCGGTGGCGCCGCAAGGACGAAATCGGCGAGCTTGCGCGGACGTTCGACTTTCTGGCGGATAACCTGGAGCGGGCGCTGTCGGAGCTGCACGAGGCGAACGCCAAGCTGCGCAAAGATATCGAGAGGGAGAAGCGGCTGGAGCGGATGCGGCGCGATTTCGTCGCCGGCGTTTCGCACGAGCTCAAGACGCCGCTCAGCCTGATCGGCGGCTATGCGGAAGGCTTGCGGGACAATATCGGGGACGGGGCGAAGCGGGAGCGCTATGCGGACGTCATCCTGGAGGAGACTAGGCGCATGTCCGCGATCGTCGGCGATATGCTGGACTTGTCCCATCTCGAGGCCGGGCAGTACCGGTTGAAGCTGGAGACGTTCGATGCCGCGGAGCTGCTCGAGGAGGCGGCGGAACGGGCGGAAGCGCTCGGGCGGAGCATGGCGTACGGGTGAGATTGGAGCTGACGGAAGATGCGGACGGCCGCATCGAAGTGGCGGCGGACCGGTTCCGGATCGGCCAGGTGCTGACCAATCTGGTGACGAATGCCGTTCGGCACGCGCCGGAAGGCGGAGCGGTAACGCTGACGGCTTTTCAGGCCGGCGGAGAATGGTTTTTCCGGGTTCACAACGAAGGCGAGCCCATACCGCAGGAGGAGCTGCCCCGCATTTGGACGCAATTTTACCGCGTCGACAAAGCGCGGGACCGCGAGAGCGGCGGAACCGGGATCGGGCTGGCCATCGTCAAGCAAATTCTCGATTTGCACGGCAGCCGTTACGGGGCGCGCAACGAGCGGGGCGGCGTGACGTTCGCGTTCTCGCTTCCTGCGGCGGCGGGCGCCCGACAGCCATAGCCGAGCGAAAGAGGCTGCTGACATGCCGGCATTTGCGGTAATCTTTCGCAATAGCGGCCTTTCTTGACCGTTATTTTGGTTGGGCGGGGCTTTCCGGCCTTGCACCGGCTAAGTAGCGGCCTCCAAAGTCCGTTATTTGTTCATGGAGGGAAATCTCGCAATAGCGGCTTCCCGTAACCGCAATGACATACGAGCACTCCTGCAAAGAGCAAAGTCGGTCCTTCAGGCGGTTCCGCAAATGCTTTTGTATGATATTTCACACAAAAATTCACCATTTACCCCTTCCGCGAAGGCATTTGTACGATTTATCATACAAAGTCAGCCCTTCAGGCGATCATGCACACAATTTTGTATGATATTTCATACAAAAAACCATTATTTATCGCTTTCAAAAAGATACTTGTATGATTTTTCATACAAAGTCGGCCCATCTGGCGGTTCTGTTTTTGCTTGGCAGGATCTTCTGGCTTCGGGAACGTCCGACCTCGACAAGACGCTGCCGGAATTTCTCGACAAGTTGAAAAAAGCGGGGGCCGAAAAGATCGTTGCCGAAAAGCAAAGGCAGCTGGACGAATGGAGAAAGACAAACGTCTGACGGATTTCGTTAAAAAGCGATTTGACACAGGCCGGGTTTTTCTAGTATCATAAATTCTATATTTTTGGGAAAGAGGTTTTTTGCGCGCCATGCATGATTCGGATGACCCTGACAGTAGCAACTGCGAGTCTGAGCGAAGCAACAGCGTTTTCTTGATGCGATGGAATAAGATTCAAGAAATAACAGGCATAACCTGCGTCCGCAAACCGGACGGCGGGTTATGCCTTTTCGTTTATTTCTTGGCTTAGAATAAATCAATCCGGGTTCAGGAGATGGGGGAAATGAGTTTCGGGAACACGAACTTATCGGTCCGAACGTTTCATGACGACGAAAAAAGCAAATGATTGAATTATAGCGGAGGGGGCGACATCTTTTGTTCGAATTATTGATCATCGTTGTTCTTATTTTGATTAACGCGTTTTTTGCCGCGTCGGAGATTGCGCTGATTTCGCTTAACGACAATAAAATTCGGCTGATGGCCAAGCAGGGCCATCGCAAAGCGAAGCGGATCGTCGGTTTGCTGGGCGAGCCGAGCCGATTTCTGGCGACGATTCAGATCGGCATCACGCTTGCCGGATTTTTCGCCAGCGCCTTTGCGGGCGAAAGCTTCGCGGGCGACCTGGCGGATTATTTGATCGGTCTGGGCGTCTCGATTTCCCCGGCCGTGTTGAGTACGATTTCGCTGATCGTCATCACGCTGGTACTCTCCTATTTTCAACTCGTTCTCGGGGAACTGGTGCCTAAACGCGTGGCGATGAAAAAAGCGGAAGCCATGGCCATGTTTGCGGCCGATACGCTATACGTTCTTTCGAAAATAACGGCTCCGTTCGTGAAGCTGCTGACGGCCTCGACCAATATGCTCGTCCGCTTGTTCGGCATCGATCCGAATGCCAACGACGAAGAGGTGTCCGAGGAAGAAATCCGGATGATGCTGGATACCGGAACGGAGCGGGGGACGATCCAGGCCAGCGAAAAGCTGATGATCAACAATATTTTCGATTTTGACAATATGACCGTGTCCGACATTATGACGCATCGGACCGACGTGCTGGCGATCCCGATCGATGCCGACCGGCAAACGGTGGCGGACCTGGCGGCGAACGAGCAATATACGCGCTATCCCGTATACGAGGAGTCCATTGACAACGTCATCGGCATTTTGCACATCAAGGACTTGATCCGCTACATGCGAAACGAAGACGATCGTCCGTGGAACTTGCTGGAGCTCGTGAATACCGCTTACTTCATTCCGGCATCGAAGAAGACGAACGTTCTGTTCGAAGAACTGCAGCAGAACCGCGTCCATATGGCGATTGTCGTCGACGAATACGGCGGCACGGCCGGGATCGTGACGATGGAGGATTTGCTGGAAGAGATCGTCGGCAATATTTACGACGAGCATGACGACGACGAGCTTGATTTCGAGGAGATCGAGGAAGGCAGCTATCTGTTCAGCGGCACGATGTCTCTCGACGATGCTCAGGATGTGCTTGGCATTCGCTTGCCGGTAGAGGAGTTCGATACGCTCGGCGGATTCATGGTCGGCCAGCTGAAGCGGATTCCGACCAATCAGGAGAAGCCGCAGTTCGATTACGGCGGCTATACGTTCGCCGTCCGCGAAGTCGGCCAGCGCCGGATCCGCAAGCTGGCGGCCTTCAGAATCGCCGGCGCGGCGGCTGGGAATGAGGCGGCGGCCGACGAAGGCGCCGGGCGCGAGGAGTAGCTTTTTGCGTAACAGGGCCGCGACACTGATCGATCCCAAATGGTCGAACGGCGTCGCGGCCCTGTTTTATTCGTTAGACCGTAACGTTCAAATAAGCGCCCATTCCGGTTCGTTCAACGATTTCGGCGAGAAATCCGCCGTTAATAGTTTACATAATAATAAATATGTATTATTAAAAAAACAATCGTCATTTGGTCGATACAATTGAGAAAGGGAATTTTTCAATTATCGAAACGGATTGCTTGAAGAAAAGTTCTCAGGAATATTTCATTGTGGCTAGGAAGATTTGAGGAGAGCTTCAAGGTATATAATCTTTTTCACAAAACCCGTATTTTATACATATGTCGGTATGTGTCGAAGGACTCCGACCAATTGCTTCTTTCTCGTATTTTTGTCTAATGACACAAATCACTCCCCAATGACCCCTCAATAAAGGGTTTGACACAAATGCGCCCTCAATCATATAGGTAAGCGTCAAATAGCCCCCACCTAGCGGTCGAGGTCCGCGGGGCGCTCTTTACCGACTACTGCGAGCATTCGTGAGAAAACTACATTTTACCGAGGGAGCGCAACAAAGGCCGCTGATCAATCCCATCGGCAGCCTCGTTTTCTTGGGTTATTAAGCTGTCGTACCCTTTACGGAGCAGTATTGCTGATCTGCTTTAGAAACCCGTTCTTTGAGGCTGTATCAATTAATTGCAATATCTCTAGACTTGCGGCGTAGTTAAACCTATACCATTGGTTTTCATTCCCTTCATAAATCAAAACTTCAGGATCCCCATCAACTGGTAGGGATCTAGCTAAAGAATAAATGTCAAAACGTTTGATGCTGTCCCCTTCTAGGTCTAAAAAGTCATATTGTCCAGCTTTATAGTAGTCACCAGAGTTGGGGAGACTACTCGGGGATAAATTAGAAGGTGCTTCAACCTTCTTGCCTTTGTTTTCTACAAAAATATTATATATTACTTCATTATAGCTATTCCCATTGATTTGATTTACTACGCTGCCCATAGTCAGGTAGTATTCTTGTTGCAATGCTTTCACCGTCACACCATCGATAATCAATGGCTTGGTTTCGACGGTTACTGCATTGTTACTATAACTGACATCGGAACCGAACGCCTCTGCAATAAAACGAAGCGGAACCATCGTGCGATTATTCTTTAGATAGGGTTTAGCATCAAACAGCACCGTTTTACCATTTATGACTGCCTTATTGCTATTCAGCTGTAAAATTACCTCCACATTGCTTTTTGTGAGCACGACTGCCGAATCCAACCAGTTGACCGTAGCTCCCAGATTTTCACTGATAACACGTAGAGGTACCATAGTTCGGTTATTCTTCATATCGGGACTTACATCGGAGGAAATGGCGATCGTTGTGGCATCGTCTTGATTTTTCATAAGTATTTTCACGGGTTCGGCGGCGTAAACGGATGATGCGAAGATCAGAAGGCATAGCGCGGCAACTGCAGAGATAAGCTTTTTCAAAACGTTCACTCCTTATCTGATGTATTTCTTATGGTTAGACGTTGAAGGTGTGGTTAAAGTTGTTGCGGCCTAAAGTACATCCACATCCTTTATTGAGCAAATCTGCCCTTTCGTATTATGAGGTCAGCCAGTTATTACTGGTTGATCCTTTTTTATTTAGGGTCGACGATTGTGGGTAGCCGGGTCGAACGTACCTGCCCGTGGGACCTGATCCCGTCAGCTATAATGTTCACCCCCTACTTGTTACTACCATGTTTGAGGCTGGTTGGGACTCAGATCCCGTACCTGGAGGAACACCGGTACCCATACATCGTCATTAATCCGCTGATCTCCAATCGATTAAGAAAAACAAATCTTCGCAAGGTGAAGACGGATGCCGCGGACGCTTACCTTCTAGGTGAATTGTATTACAAAGAGGAGTTTCAGAACTTTCGAAAAAGAGGAGTTCAACTGCTTAATTTGCGCTATTTAACACGTCAACACGAAGCCCTGTCGAACATGTGCGTCCAAACGAAATTGCAATTCCAAGCGGTCCAAGATCAGGTTTTTCCTGAATATAAGGGCGTGCTCGGAGCCATTTACTCTAAAGTATCGCTTCAGTTCTTAAGCCAGCTCCCCACTTCACAAATGGTTTTACAGACTGACGTGACACTGCTCAAATCCAGCATTTCCTCCCTGCTTTCTTCAAGGCGGGGGCGTTCTGACGCTTGGATTGATGAACGTGCTCAAAGGCTTCTGGAAGCGGCTAAAAAAAACCCGTTCAAACATACTATGTATTCGAGCCACCTTGTTAATTTAAGGATGCTTATAACCCTAATCCTTCAATACCAGGAGCATCTTGCTGAATTGGAACAGTGTCATCAGCCACTTTAATTGACGGTAGATTCGGAACCGCCAATGACGGTGGCTTTTTGCTTTCCTCACCGCCGTTTCGGAGACAATTATATTTCGCCTTTGTTTGTCGGCGTAAAAAAACTGCTCCGAAGAGCAGTTAGAACAGCGGTCGGACGCGGTACTTGGCATGTCGGTGGAGCCAGAACTTCGAATTTCCAAACTTCACGTACCAGTCCGTATCGAGCTCAAGGTTGGATGGCAAGAAGTGCTTTCCTACTTGAATCATCACGGCATCACCACAACGTAGCGAGCAAAGCAACTCTTCTCCATCGTACACGTTCCAACGCTCGGTATCTCCATGAAATCGTATCTCATTCATATTTGTCATCCCTCACTGTTCCTTAAATTCAGCTAGGATCCTCGTCACATGGACGGTATCAATCATTTTGTCTTTTCGCAGCACTGCATCCAGAAGCGCAGCGGTGCAGACGTTATTTATCTCTCGGCATATCCCCGAGCATGCGCGTATATGGCGTCCATCGCTTCTGTCGTAAACACCGGCCCTGTACTTCCGGCAACCTCCAATTGGTGGGAGATGTAATCGCGGCACTCCTCGAGCGACAAGCCTTCCAAATGAAAACGCACGTTCATCCGCTGTGTAATCGGCTTGAAGATTCTCAGTTGCAACGTGGCCTGTAGTTCCGGCTGTCCAATGAGCAGCAGGGCAAGCGGCGAAATCGAGTCCATACGAAAATTCGTCAAAAAGCGTATTTCTTGCAGCATGTCTCCTGAAAGCAGGTGCGCTTCATCCACGACAATAACGGCGACCTTCTGCTGGTTCTCGTACAAATCCCATACGAGGTGCTGGAATTGCCGTTTGGCTTCGCTGCGCAGAAACTTGGGCGGCAAGCCGAAGTGGTGGAGGAGTTCACGGTAAAAGTCCCTTGGTTTCAGATTCGCATCCGACAGATAGATAAACCGGTACTTGTTCGGATCCAGTTGGTCTTTCAAGTAGCGAACGGCTGTCGACTTGCCGCAGCCAATTTCACCGGTGACGCAGCCAATCGAGCGAGTCATCACCATATACTGCATCCGTGCTACACATTCTTCGAATCGCTTGGAGCGGTGCAGATGCCGTGTTTCAATCTCCCGGGTGAACGGAACGCGCTCCCACCCGAAGAAACCACGAATCATGAGCGATTCACCTCTTTCATCGCTCGCGAAAGCGCAGCGCCTTGCGCTTCGCGGGTCTGCCGTTTCTGTTCTTCCACCAATAATTCCACATAGTTGAGGCCCGTCTTCGGCGGTTGCATGACGGCCTTCGGTTCATCCTGCTTCGGCCGGTTTTTCGGATCGCGGAGCTTCATTGGCTTCGCGTCTTCATAGCGCTGGCCGTCCTTCCACACCTGGATGACGGACAGGTCGTGCGGATCGAATCGCACCTGAATCTTCGAGCCGGCAAGCTCTGTCTGGACCTCGAATATCGTGCCCAGCAGCGAGATGCATCCCGTTTTGTCCACTTTGCGGGATTCCTCCAGCAAGAATACTTCTATGAGTTCATGCGGCGGCAACATGCGAATCGGGTGGTCGTCTTTTTGGTATCGGTCGACTGGGCGCTGCTTAAAGCTGTTGTGGACTTTCTGGTGGTAAGCAATCTCAAGCCACGCCGAGAAGAATCGATTCAAATCGTTAAGCGTCTGGATCTTCCCTTGTTCAATCAGGTCGTATGCCTCCGGCACAAAGCTCTGGTCGACAAATCGGAAGAACTTTTCTTGCTTCCCGCGTCCCATAGGACGTCCGGGGCGAGTATGCTTAAGCTCTGCCCCCAGTCGCCCGCAAATCCGCTCAAAATGGTGTGAAGAATAGATGGCGCCGTTATCGACATAGATCATTTCCGGCACTCCGTTCTTTAAAATCGCCTTCTTCAGGCAATCCTCCAGCCGGGCCACACGTTCCTCGAAATAGAACTGGCCATGCACAACGAAGCGAGAGTAATCGTCAATGAAAATAACCAGATAGGCCATGACCTTCTTGCCGGGCTTGTCCGGATGCGGAAGGTAAAGGGTATGCTGCACATCGCCTTGCCACATGCTATTTCGGTGCGTGGCTTCAAACCGGCGAAAGTGGCTCCACCCCGTATTCAGTAACGCTTTGCGCGTGACGCCGCGGCGGCGAAGCTGCTTGCTAAGCGTGCTTTCTTTCAGGGTGCCGGGGGCCACGAATGCCGCCAGTTCCAGAATCGCAATAATCTGCCTGACGCTTCGGCCGGGTTGCTCCTGCTTTAAGGCAATCGCTTTGGCAAGCACATCCTCGGGGATTTCCCTGGTCGTGAGTTTGTCTGCTCGGACGGAGGGCAACAGCGCCTCCCATCCGCCTTCGCGATACGCTTTTAAATATCGCTCAAGCGTTCGTAGACTAATTCTCCTTCGCTGTCCCGACGACGTTTCATACTCATGGCTTACAATTTCGCGCATCAACGCCATCTGTTCTCCGGGATCCAATTTGCGGCTAACCAGTGATGCAATTAAGCCATAACGGAAGTTGGCTTCTTGCTGCCTTGCTTGCTCATCCATGCTAAATCTCCTCTCCCTGTGGTCTATGAGAGTATCGCATAGACGCTAGAAGCCAGGGAGGGCGCATATTTTGTGGGATCAGGAGGGCAACTTGCCGTCCAGGCGATTTTTAAAGCAATTTTGGAGGCGATTTTCGTTTGCCTTGCTCCTTGGCGGTGGATGCTGAAGGGATTTATAAGCGTGATGCTACAGGTAACCTCGCATTTAGAAACGTCCAATAGCCCCGTCTGGATGCGCCAGCGGGGATGAATCGGGGTAACAGTTTGTCCAGCCAATCCAATGTATCCATTGGCGTTGGGTTCATCATGGTGGGGTAAAGGTGGAGCATATCCGTGTCGTCCCCCTGGGCTACGAGTTTCCCAGCAACCCATAGTGCTGCATCCGCTGCGCGGCGCAGATGTCTTGCCCACCAGCGTTTCAACGTACGGCGGCTATAACGCACGGCAGGAGTTGTTGTGCTTTCTGTCGTCTGCCGCCAAGAGAATCCCTTGTGCTTGCGCTTTAATGCCGCTTCTCGCACCCAAGTCGCATACCGGGCCCATGGAATCAGGAACTCCGGCAGGAGGGAGATTGTTATTCTACAGGTAGGACAATATCGACGGTAGATCGGGATCTGGATGACCTCATGCTTCGTCACAATTCCTCGCCAATAACGACCGTGTTTATGGAGAAGCCGACCGCAGTTTTCACAGCAGAGCTGGACGTCAGGAGATTGATTTCCGAATGTGCGTAAATAAGCCTTGCAAGAAAGGCCGAAATAAAGTATTTTTGACATGATGAAGTGAATGCTCCCGGGGATCCTCGCCAAAGGTTCGGGAGCATTTTCCTTTTTAATCGACAATAGCCTAATCCACCGTCATTGTACAGAAGGGATTAGGCTATTGTCGGCTGTTTATTCGGTTTGGCTCCGCCACACCGAATGGCGAATTCATGCCTTTTTCCCGCCATAAAGTCAGGCGGCGAACATAATAGACGGGCAGCTTTTGCATGAAACTCTAAACTCCAACCATATTCCTGAATCCTGGATACTGTCCCAACTGAAGGCACGCGGCAAAAAGTTAGAGGACGTATTCTACGCCGTAAAAGGCAGCAACGGTCAACTTTATGTGGATGATTATAAGGATAATATTCGGCATCCAGTTGATGTGGAATAGTATTGATTATAAATAGCTACCTGAGATTCAACGTAATCAAATAATTATATTTTGCAGCGTGCTTTAGCTCATCCAATATGATACCATACACCGTATCTTTATAGATGCCAGCAGGCAATCCAAACCAGATGTTGCGGTATTTTTCCACCGCACCCAACTCCCCCATCAAGGCCCGCTGTAGACCCTCTATATAGGATTGCACCCGCTCATATTGCTCACTACTGATGCCTACAATTTCCTGTCCCGTCAAAGCCCGATACATCGCTCTATACATTTTATTGTGGCCGCGCTCATCGTTACGGATGCTTTCTATAATGGCCACCTGTTCTTTTGAGGGAGCCAGGTTGATCAATTCATCGTAGAACAACTCATCGTTACGCTCCCCTTGTACCGCTTCCTTTATCATTTGGACTGCTTTCGGAAATTCTGTGCTCCATATAGGCACAAAATCGACTCGCATATAGTATGGACTT
Source organism: Cohnella algarum (assembly GCF_016937515.1). Taxonomy (NCBI): domain Bacteria; kingdom Bacillati; phylum Bacillota; class Bacilli; order Caryophanales; family Paenibacillaceae; genus Cohnella; species Cohnella algarum. The sequence continues at coordinate 4,852,347 of NZ_JAFHKM010000002.1, read as the reverse complement.
CCCCAGTAAGAAGGCACTTGATACAATTTTGTCTCCTCCCAACGTCAGCTTATTGTTTATAGGAAAGTATATGAGCATCTGCCCATATCGGTTCCTAACATTAGGGGAAAATGACGTTCCGTGTACTTACAGGTTAAAATAACCGGTTGGGTCGAGTAACACGTTCTATATCAGCTTAGAGTAGAAATAACGCAAAGCCGGACATGATCACGGGGCTTAGCGTATATTTTCGTTAAAATGTTGGCGGAACCCCTCGAAGAAAACAACAAGCTCCGGGAAGCCATGTCACCCGAGAACCGGCGTTATTACGAGGACATGGTCGTTTATATCCGCAGCAGCCGTTTGCAGGAAGCCAAAAGCGAGGAGCTATTGCTTGAGATCGCCCAGCATTTGTCGGAAGCCCAAGCCCGGGGCCGGACGGCCCGGGACGTGTTCGGCGACGATCCGGAGGCCTATTGCAAGGAATTGGTCGCGCAGCTGCCTAAAATGAAGGGCTTGAGCGCGCTGCAATTCCATCTCGTCGTCCCCTGGATTACGCTGACCTGGTTCTTCTTCGTGCAGGCGGCGGCCGGATTCATCGCCATGTGGGTCGGAGGGCCGTCGGAGCGGATAACGCAAGTCGGGATATCCACGATCGTCATCATGGCCTGCAGCTCTTATATCCTGATCCATTCGTTGCTTTTTCGTCATCGGACTGGTTGGCGCGAAGCTGCTGCTTGCAAGCAAATAGTCCCGGGACCATCCGTCCGGTTCAAGCATCGGCTTCCGATCGCCCGTCTTCTGTCCGTTCGGCGAGCTTAGGCTTCCGGGGCGCCGGCTCGCCCCCTTCGGGACGACCGCTTCCATAGCGGGGACAACTGCACGAAGATCACGGCGAAGCCGGCCAGCAGCAGTCCGGACAGCTCGATCGCCGACAGGCTCCGATGAAAAACGAGCACATCCAGGGCTGCGACCTCCAGCAGCATCAGATTGTTGATGAGGCTGCTTTCGTAGGCCCGCAGCCGTTTTTGGCTCCACGTCCAAAGCGAGAAGGCGAACGCTCCGTTGATCGCCCCCAGCCATAACAGAATGCCCGCAAGCGGCCACGAGAAGCTCGGCACCCCTTCGAGCGCAAATCCGACGGTCAGCATGCCGGCGGCGCCTATGGCCATCGGCGCAAGGACCAGCTCTCCCGGCTGCGCCCTGCCCGTCTTCAGCAAATGTCTCGATAGCGCCAGATGGACCGCGTACCCGACGCAAGAGGCCAGAATCAAGAGGATGCCGCTGAAATGGCCCCGCCAAAGTCCCATGGGTAATAAAACAGGACGATCCCCGCCATCGCGGCCGCGATGCCCAAAAACGACGAACGGCCACGAATTTCCCGTAGCCAAATCATGTCCAGCGCGACCAGGGCCGTCGTATTGCCGACTGCCAATACCATGCTCGTCTGCGTCGGCGTAACGAACATTTGGCCGGCGTACTGCAATCCTTGCGCCATCAGATAGCCGGTCGCGCCGAGCAGAATATAATGCGCGGGGCGCAGGCCGGAGCGCGCTCCTTCCGCCGGCGCAGCCGGTCCTGACGCTTGCCGCGCCGTTCGCCGGCGCGACGCGATCGCGCGCGCCAGCAGCAGCGCGCCTGCCGACACCGCGTATCGGAGGCCGGCCAAGGTGAACGGTCCGACGCCGTGCTCGAACGCGAATTTGTTCAGAATATACGAGGTCGACCACAAGAGCGTGACCAGCACGGCCGCGCCGACAGCGATGACGTATCGATCTCTATGCCCTTCCGGCGAAGCGTTGGCAAGGCTGCCGGCGCGAACGCGATCCGGCGTGCTCATGGCCGCCTCATCGCTCCGTTCGAGGCGAGCCATTCCCCGATGCATGCCGCCGCCAGCGCCAGCGCCTGCCTGCGATGATCATGGGGCTCGACGACGTCCGGTCCGAGCTCGGCAATCGTGCGTCCGCCCGGCAACTCGAAGATGCGGGCATAGCCGTCCGCCCGGTCGCCGCGCGGAGCGAGCGCGATCCGTCCGCGCAGCTCGCCGCGGCCTGCCCAACTGCCGCCGTCGGGAAAACGGACGGCCACCGCGCTTACGAACGCTGCGCCGCGACGCGCAGGCTCGACGCCCGTCAGCCGCTCGAGCAGCAAGAGGCTGCGGTCGTCATCGCTCCCGGGGCCCAGCGGGCCGTGCGGACGCCGGGCTGCCCGCCCAGCGCATCGACGCACAGCCCCGAGTCTTCGGCGACGACGATACGGTTCTCCGCTTCTGGAATGGCATGCGCCTTCAAAAGCGCGTTCGCCTCAAACGTATCTCCGTTTTCGTCCACGTCTTCCGCTTCGCCGGGGCGCAGAGGCCTGCTTTCGACGGACAAGCGGTCGAACCCTTGCGACAACCATCGCATTTTCTCCGGATTCCAAGTCGTCAGTACGATTTCCATGTTCTGCTCCTCCTGTTTCCATCCTTGCGTGAACGTTCGTCCACTCTCATTGTAGTTGGAAAAGGGGGAATAAAAAGTGTAAACTACTTTCGACAGATCTTCCCCTTTTTTTTAAACGGAGGTGCCTCCTTTGAGGCTGGCAGAGCATTTCTTCAAGCTGCGGCAACTATTCGGCGACCTGGAAGCAGGTCGAGCTCTCGAGACGACTTTGGATCAATTGGCCGACGTATGGCACTGCACCCCGCGCAACGTCAAGTGGATTCTCCGCCGCTTGAGCATGGCCGGCTGGATCGCCTGGTCTCCGGGGCGAGGGCGCGGCAACCGCTCCACGCTCGCGCTGACCGCCTCGGGATCGGATGTTGTGCTGCTGCTCGCGCAGGAAGCAACGGACAAGGGACGTTTGCAGGACGGGATTCGCCTGCTTGGCGAACACGGGGCCGGCGAAGACATGCGCGAGCGTTTTGCGCGCTGGCTGGAAGGACGGTTCGGCTACCATATCGACGCCGACGAGAACCGCCAGACCGACACGCTTCGTCTTCCCTTCTACCGCGCCATGCCCAATCTCGATCCGGCCTGGACGCTGCGCCGTACCGAGTGGCACATGGTCCGGCAAGCGTTCGATACGCTCGTCCGCCGCGGCGACGACGGCCAAACGGTTGTTCCCCATCTGGCTTATTACTGGGAATCCGACAGCACCGGGCGAATCTGGACGTTTTATTTGCGCAAAGGCGTGCTCTTCCACGACAAAACCGAGCTCCGCGCCGAAGATGCGCGGTACACCCTTGAGCGATTGACATCGGCGGAATTCGGAAGAACGGAATGGACGGAGCTGCCTTTGGCAGGGATGCGAACGATCGGCCCTTACGGTCTCGAGATCAGGCTGCGGCGGCCGTACTGGCTGTTGCCGCAGCTGCTCGCTTCGCCTCGCGCCTCGATCCTTCCCCGATCGGCGGCGCGGTCTCGGGAATTCGCCAGGCTTCCGGTCGGGAGCGGACCGTTTCGCGTAACGGAGAACGGCGACTCGCAGATCGTTCTCGAGGCGTTCCCCGCCTATTTCGCGGGCCGGGCCCAGCTCGACCGGGTCGAGCTGTGGATATTGCCGGAAACGAGCCATCGCCCGTCGGCCCTGACCGAGCTCGACGGGGAGACGATCCCGTATATTCACCCCTTTCAACTTCACGGGGGGAGCGGCCATCCGCCCGACATCGAACGGGTCGAGGCCGGCTGCACCTATTTGACCTTTCAGCGGAACAGACCGGGACCGCTGGAATCGGGCGAGTTTCGGAACTGGCTCATCCGCGCCGCCGATCCGAACCTGATGAACGCGGAGCTCGATCCCCGGAAGCATCGTCCGGCTCGCAGCTTTTTTCCCGAATGGAGCCTGATGGAGATGGAGACGGAGCTTCGGAACGGCATGAAGCGTCGGACGGAGTTGGGGCCTCCCCCGATTTTCCCGGAGCGGCCGTTGCGGCTGCTGACCTACCGCATCCTGAACGATTCCCTTGAGCGAAACGCCCGCTGGCTGAGGGATCGATGCGCGGCCGCAGGGGTCAAACTCGAGGTCGAGGTACGGGACTATGAGGATTTTATTCGGCCCGAGGCGATCGATGAAGCGGATCTCGTCCTCGCCAACGCGGTCGCGGACGAAAATCCGGTCGTCTCCTTCCTGCGCCTCATGTACGACGACCGTCATGTCGTGCGCAGGCACCTCTCCTCCCCCGTTCGGGAGCGTCTGCATGCCAGGTTGCTGGAGGCAGAAGCCGAACCCGAACCCGGCGAACGCATCCGGCTTGTGCGGGAAATCGAACGGTGGCTGAGCGACGAAACGGCGCTGGCTTTCTTGTACCATTTGAAGCAGATGACCTATTTCGACGAGCGTCTGATCGGGGTGCAGGTCAATCCTTACGGTTGGGCGGATTTTTACCGATTGGCGCTGCGACCGTTCGCGTCAAGGCGATGATTCGTCGCTTCGATATTCCAGAATGTCCCCGGGTTGGCAATCCAGCGCTTTGCAAATGGCCTCCAGAGTCGAAAGCCGGATCGCTTTTGCCTTCCCGTTTTTCAATATCGAAAGGTTCGCCATCGTGATTCCGATCCGCTCCGAAAGCTCGGTTACGCTCATTTTCCTTTTCGCCAGCATCACGTCAATATTGATGATAATGGCCATATTTTTCACCTCAGACCGTTAGATCGTTCTCGGATTTGATATCGATGGCATTTTGCAGCAGCTTCTGAAGAACGGCGGCAAAGACGGCAATCACGATCGAACCGAACGTAATGACCAACCCGATCGCCACGATTCCCGGGGCGTCGTCTTGATCCGCCATGAGGTACAGGAACGGCAGGATGGCGACATACAAGATCGTGATGAGGATGGCGCAGCGTTTGATCGTTTTTAAGGCCTTGACGATAAATCCGAGAACGCGTCGTTCTTGTCGATATAGGTTAAAAGCCGCAGAGCCTGATACAAGGCAACGAAAAACGGAATCGCCGAAACGTACATGCCGGTTATAGCGGGATACAGCCAATAAGCCGGAAAATAATCCGCCGTTTCATAAGCGAACCTGGGCAGCCCGAAGATGCACAAGGCAAGGACGGGGATGGCAATCAGAACAACGGCGATTTTCAAAAAAAGAGTTTCCGGTTTCATCAAAAACACCTCGCATCGGGAATGGTCCCTTTGAATGTAACACGAAATTTATCGATTTACAATAAATATTTATTCTTTATCGCTGATGCCTGGGAAAATTCAGTAAATTCTTCAGCCAAGCCTAAAAATTCGTCAAATGACAACGCTTTCAATTGTGCGATACTTCACTTGCATCCGAAATGGTTTGACGTTCCCGGTTGCCGCCTGGCCCTACTTTACCGCAAGAAGGTGGCGTTTGCGGCTTCCATCTACCTGAATTTCTTCACCCATCATTTTTGGATCGACGTTCGCTGGTGGCTGTCGGCCTTGGTGCTGGTCGTATTTTGGCGAACATGGGTGACCTACGAGGTCGGTAGTCGCCGCTACCGAATGCCGTTCGCCCTCTCTTTCGTGCTGATCGGCTTCTTTATTTGGATCGCGGAGAATGTCGCCACCTTTTTTCGCGCGTGGGAGTACCCGAATCAATCCGGCGCCTGGCGTCTCGTTCATTTCGGCCAGGTCAGTTCATGGCTTCTTCTCGTCATCGTCGGCTTCCTGATCGTCGCCGCGTTGAAGCAGGTCAAGAAACAGCGCCCTGCGGCAGAACAGGAAAGCCGCGCTTCCTTTCTAAGAGGGTAGCTTCGTCGATGAGCGTGGTGCGGCGGAGCTTCTGGATTTGGTCTCGTTAGTTGCGATTGCAGCGACGGCTCATAAACTTCTCCGCATCGTACGGAAAAAAGAAAACCAGGCCTTCGTCGCCCGGCGGCCTGGTTTTCTCCCTCGCGGGAGGGAATCAGCGATCATTTTGCACTACACTGAAACCTTCTTGTAAAGGTTCCCGAAAAAAAATCCGCCCCCAACGCGGGACGGTTTTTCAAACAAAGTCGATTACAAATCCCCTAATGTGTTCACCGTCAGAACGGACAAGTATGCACTCACAAGCCCCAATAGACAGAGAGTCGCGTACATCGCATCCGGATTCACCGAAATTTGAATCAGATTGAGCAAGGTTGGAAGCTGAATGATGGCGACGGCGAAAATGACCGTCGGGACGACCGCCCTCCGCCAAAGCCCGAAGCAAAATAGCGGAATCAGGGAAGAAAGAGCGACAACGAGGGAATGAATAATCGCCCGAAACGCATAGACCGCAATGTCGGCCAACGAGGGTTCCCCGGCAATCACGCCCAGCGCCCGATCGAGCGCGTAGGTTGCGATGCCGGCAAGCGCGAAAGAGATAACCGTGCAGATGAAAACCGCCGAAACGATAAACATCGCTTTCGCCGTGACCAGCCGCTTCCGGCTGATCGGGTATCCGAAGGAGAGCGCGATCGTTTTATTTTTATACTCTTCGATGAATACGTGATTGATAAGAGAAGCCCCGAACATAACAAACCCCATTTGAATCGGCAGCATCAGCGCCATGGCATTGGAATAGCTTTGGTTGAAATCGGCGGTCGGGAGGTCGGCAAATACGACTTTTAGAAAAAACGTCGGCAAAAACGTCAGGATCGCCCAATAAATGATCAATTCGCCGATGACTTTTTTTCGTTCCAATTTTCTCCATTCAAGCTCCATCAGCTTAATCAAGCCGATCTCCCCCTTGAATCCGATGATAAAAGTAATCTTCGAGCGTGCTCGTATGTTTCCGGATCTCCTCGACTTCAATCCCTTGCGTAATGAGCAGTTTTGAAATCTCGCCCGTGGACAAACTTGCGTCATAAATCCGGATTTTGTTGTCCTGTACGATTTTCAGATTTGAAAGCCGAAGGTGATGTTCGAGCAAATAAACCGATTTTTGCACGTTCGAGGCGACGATTTCAATATAATCGGTCCGCATCTGTCTAACATCCGGCATGGATACTTCGTCGGCCAATCGCCCGTGCCGAACGACGCCGATCCGGTCCGCCACCTGTTCGATTTCCCCCAGGATATGGCTGGAAAGAAGAAACGTAATGCCGTATTCCTTGTTCAGCGTTTGAATCAATTCTCTCATGTCTTTAATGCCGATCGGATCGAGGCCGTTGGTGGGCTCATCCAGGACGATCAGTTCCGGCTTCGTGATCGCGGCCCGCGCGATGCCCAGCCGCTGCTTCATGCCCAGCGAAAATTCCTTGACCTTCTGTTGTTCGACTCCGTTTAAATCGACCAGGCCCAGCGCATCGCGAATCGCCTTTTTGTCGTAAAAGCCTAAATATTCGCAGTGAAGCTCAAGATTTTGCATGGCCGTCAAGTGCTCGAAAAAGATCGGGTATTCGATAATGCTGCCGACCCGTTTCAACCCTTCTTTGGCGGTTTCGGCGAGTTTTTTTCCGAACAGCTCAATCTCTCCGGAAGTGGGCAGGACGAGTCCCGCGATCATTTTCATGATCGTCGTCTTCCCGGCGCCGTTCGGTCCGAGCAAACCGTAGATCTCGCCTTTTTTTACCCGAAGATTTACATTCGATACGATCGTTTTCCCTTTTGCTGTTTTCGTAAGTTCGTAAGTCCGAACGATGTCGCTCATGAGCCGAGCCTCCTGCGATTTCAATTCGTTTCTTTCGGTTTTCTTTATCTTAATGCGGAGAATGAAGATTTTTCTTTCTCATTCCTTACATGTTTCTTACGAAAAAGAGATGTTCGTCGGAACATCTCCCGGGCGTTTTTAAAAAGTCAATTGTTTAAATGTGCAGGTAAACGTCGTTTTCTCATGCGGCGAGCTGCTCAGCCGAATCGTCCCCTTCATTTGCTCCGTCAGGCGCTTGGTAATGCTGAGGCCGAGACCGCTTCCTTGGAACTGCGGGTTCCGGGCGTCATCCAACGTATAAAGTCTTTCGAATACGCGGTCCTGGTGCGCCTCGGTTATGCCTTTCCCCCGGTCCCAAACGTCGACGGCAACGAATTCCCCTTCTTCGCGAAGCGTCAAGCCAAAAACGCCCCCGTCGCTTCCGTACCGGATCGAATTGGAAATCAGATTGCCGAGAATTCGCTGCAGCGCGTGCTCGTTGCCGAGAATGTAGATGGGCCGTTCCGGGATTTCGAGCTCGACCTGAAGATTTTTCGAGACCAGCAGATCGTAAAACTCGAGCACGCTTTGCCGGCAGACTTCGTTGAGGGCTAGTTTGCTTAAAGGGATTTCGTAATCATCCGATTCGATTTTGACAAGGTCGAAAAACTGATTGACCAAAGCAATCAGTCCGTTCACTTTCTCGTTCAGCCTCGACACGGTCTGCTTCTTTTCTTCTTCGCTCATCGGGATTTCCTGATTCAGTTTTTCCGCATACCCCAGAATGACGGTCAGGGGGGTTTTCAAATCGTGGGACATGTTGGAGATCATTTTCCGCAGACTGTCCTTCGTTCGGGCGTAATCCGCCATGATCTTCCGGTTGTGATCCAGCAAACGATTGATCTGGACGAGCAAAAGCCGAAGGTCGGCCTGGCCTGTTTGGAAAAGCACCTTCTCGGCCGTCTCCCGGTCCAGGATGTCGCCGATTTTATCCGTAATGTCCCGGAGGCGGCGGCTCCTTTTTTTTCCCGAAACCCATTGCCACCCGACGATTGCAGCCAAAACGCCGATGAGGACGTATAAAATGATCGCCATCGCCTACTCGCCCATTTTATATCCGATTCCCCAAACGGTCCGAATGTACCGGGGGTTCGACGGATCCTCTTCGATTTTTTCCCGAAGTCTCCGGATATGCACGTTAATGACGTTTTCATTCCCGTAATAATCGTCTTCCCAAATCAATTGATAAATTTGCTCCTTGGTGAACACTCTGCCCTGACGGGTCAGAAACAGCTTCATAATGTGAAATTCCTTGGATGTGAGCTGTACCGTTCGTCCCCCGACTTGCGCGGAAAACGCATGCATATCGAGAACGAGATCCTTGAACTGAAGCGTATGGACGGCCGGCTCGTTTTCCGGCCGGATATACTGCGTGGCCCTGCGGATGGCAGCCTGGACACGAGCGGTCAATTCGATCATGGAGAACGGCTTGCTTACATAATCGTCCGCGCCGAAGCCCAGTCCGAGCGCCTTGTCGAGATCGCTTCCTTTTGCCGAAATAATCAGGACGGGGACGACGCTCGTTTCCCGAATTCGTTTCAGCAAATCCATGCCGGTTACTTTGGGAAGCATCAAATCGAGCAGGATCAAATCGAATTTCTCCTGTTGAAAAAGAGCAGCGGCTTCCTCTCCGTCATGCGCCGTAAAAACGGCGTAGTTCTCCCGCTTCAAATGACTTTCGATCAACTGGCTGATCTCCCTGTCGTCCTCGGCAAGCAGTATTCGTTTCGGCATAAGTCAAGTTCCCCCAACGCAAGGCTTGTTAATGTTCGTCCTGTTTATTATACAGGCATTTTCCTGTCGCGGGGCGCGAGAGTATTTTGAAATTGAAGTTGAGAGTCCTTTTGTCTTATCGTGATTTCAAAAGGAGGGAGATCCAATGAAGTTTTTCCGGGGCCGTAAATTTCTCGCGGCGTTTACGCTCGCGATCGCGCTCAGCGCGGTTACGGCGGGGGCGGCCAGCGCGTTGCCGCGCCAGACGGCATCGACTTACTACCAGTGCTCGGGCTGGGGAGAGTGCTTGGAATTCGCATATTGGCATGCGTTTCTAAGGTAAAAACAAGAGAGGGCCGTTCCGGAGGCAAATATCGCAATCCGGGGAACGGCCCTCTTTACTCGGTTATCAAATCATGGGCTAAACGCTCAAAGCCTTTTTTCAGATAACGGTAATAAGTGCTTGGGGAAAGGCTGAGACGGGCAGCTACAACTTCGTGCTTGCCGATTTTTTGGATATAGGCGAGCCGGATAGCCTGCGCCAGAAGTTGGTCCTCCTCCGTCCCCCTGCTCATTTGCTCCAGGCCTTCCGACAGTGCTTTGCGGACTGCGGCGGCAACCGAGCCTTCCGTCAGGGCCATTTGCCTGATTTTGTTCGAGCCCTGCAGCGTGCGAAGGAGATGAGGTTCGAGTTCGAGAGCCTGAGAGTCGTTCAACGCTTTTTTTAGCAACACTGAAATTTCCTGTACGGAAACGGAACCTTTCGGGTTGTCCGAAAACAGCCGCTCGGTCAGCGGATCCGATAGCTCCCTCTCCCGCAAGTCGAGTTGATAAGCGCGCACGGGGGTCCCGTTCGTATAACGGGAATCCGCCCATGGCAGCCGCTGGAAACCGATTGAAGCATAAATATCCGCAAAATAGGCGATCGGCGTCAGAGTCGTAATCAATTTATCGGCCAGATTCAATAACAGGTACCGCAGGAGATAGCCGAAGATGGAGGGGTCGAAATCGGGAAGCGTGCATCCCAACCAGATCAGGTATTCCTTTTCCTGCAGCGGCGATTGCGAAAGATAGGCGCGAAAGATAGGGTTTTCTTGAAAAATCGATCGGGTTTCCGGTTTCAGCGGAACCAGAGCGTAAAACGCCGCAAGCCGGCCGTCCGCCCAAAAAACCGTAAAGGACGACGGTTCCGCTTCCCAGACCGCGCGAAAATAGCTTTCCTGATGCGTCTCGTCCGGCAAATAAGGCGGAATCGTGGAGGTCCAATCCCGATACATCTTCCCCATTGCGGGCAAATCCGTGTCGTCCGCCGCGCGCACCTCCACCTGAAAGCGTTCCCCCTGGCCGCGAAAGCCGTAATTGCGGAGAAGCTCGTTATCGTGCAAATAAAGCAGTTCGACCATCAGTTGTCTTTTTAGATCGGCCGGCGCCGCGGCAAGCCGTCTCTGCAGGAAGAATAAAGCTTTTCGCCGATACAGGTCGTAGGTTTCCGGAGCGCGGTTGCGCAAATCCGCTTTTATCCAATCCCTGACGGCATCGACGACGCTCCACCCCCCTTCGTCCGATAAGGAGACAAACGGCAAACCGGTAAATTCGCGGAAGGCTTCGTCCGGGATTTCCTGTCCCGCTACTTCTTCCAGCATCTCCTGATCGAAGCGCCAGAAAATGGAGGCCGCATCAAGCAACTGTTTTTCAAACGAGTTTTTCAGATCCTGCAAAAGGACGGTGCATAAGGACTGGATCATTTGCCTCTGCAAGGAACCTTCCCGAAGAACTTCCGGCCCGTTCCGCAAAACGGCATCGCAGGCAAGCGTCAGAGCCAAAGGAATTCCCTTGGAAAATCTCTCGATGGCATCGCGCGTTTCATGATCCTGAATGCCGCGAGATCGGGTATATCGATAAATCGCGCTGCGGTTTAACGGTCCCAGCTTGAGGTTGTATACGAGACCGGTCCAGCCCGGAGCCCGCAGCCATTCCCCTTCCAACGGATACCTTCCCGCCGTGCAGACGCGAACGCGAACGGAAAGCCGAGGAAGCCAGAAGTCGCGCAGCCATTTTTCAATCGGTTTGCATTCCTCGAACGAATCCAAAATCAAAACGAAGCCTTGCCGGGCAACGGCTTCCCGGTTCAGAACCTCCGCAAGAGCGGCGCCATCGTCGGCCGTTTCGGAAACGGGAAGCTCCCACCCTTTTTCGATCAGCCGCATGCGCAATCGGTTCAGAAAGTCATGGGGAGCATGCTGCTCCTCGCCGCCAATCCACACGGTCGCCTCGCCGGTTTCCCTAGCAAAGCTTCGAAGCAGACCGGTCTTCCCGATGCCGCCCGGCCCGTGCAAATGCACAAGCCGCCAATTTTCATGGTCGGCGGCTAGTTCTTTGCGCAGGAGCGCCAGCTCGCGCGAGCGTCCGACGAACCGTTCCTCTTCGTTCTTCATCATCACATCCCGAATGCGAACCATGATCCGGCCCCCAATTTTTCATCGTCAAATCCTTTAATGAACTTCGACGCAGGGGCTGGAAATCCTTGTTAGTTGAACCGGTTGCTCGACTGTTCAATTAAACCCGCCGTTTACGCGAATGGTCTGTCCCGTTATCCAGCGCGCTTTGTCGCTGACCAGCAGCTCGATCGCGTTCGCGATATCCTCCGGTTCCCCCAGCCGTCCGAACGCATTCATTCGGCGGTACGAGTCGATCAACGCCTCCGATTTTCCGTTCAGGAACAGCTCGGTCGACACTTGACCCGGCGCGATGCAATTGATGGTGATATCCTTGGGACCGAATTCCTTCGCCAATTGACGGGTCAACTGCTCGACCGCGCCTTTCGTGGCGGCGTAGACGCTGTACGTCGGAAGCATCGCGCCCGATACGGAAGTCGAAAAATTGAGGATCGTGCCGCCTTCCGACATGCTCTTCATCGCTTGTTGGCAAGCGAAATAAGTCCCTTTCACATTGATCGCGAAATGCCGGTCGAACGTTTCCTCCGTCACGTCCGCGAGAGCCGCGCATTCCATGATGCCGGCATTGTTGACCAGAATGTCCAAACGTCCGAATCGCTCGAGCGTTTCCGAGAACAACGCTTCGACTTCGCTCACTTTGCTCACATCCGCGCGGATGGCCGTCGCGACGCCGCCGAATCGTTCGATGGTTTTTACCGTCTCACCCGCTTTTCCTTCATTCGAGGAATAATTGACGACGACCTTTGCGCCGGATTTCGCCAATTGGACGGCTGCCTGCCGCCCGATGCCCCGCGACGCTCCGGTGACGATAGCGACTTTTCCGTTTAAACTCATGTTTCTCTCTCCTTTGTTTTTTCGGCCGACCGGGTTCCCGGTTTTGTGCGGCTCTGTGCATTCATTATAGGGAATATAGACTTCAACCCGATAGAACATACCTGTTCAATCCTTGCCTAATTCTCTTCCGCAAGGCTAATATAGAAGCAAACTACACGCCTTTTCGGAAAGGATTTTGCAAACATGGACGAATCGCTGCGCATGGAACAAGCCCTGAGGCAATTGGGGCTCTTGATCCGCCGGCATGCTCCCTCGAGCGGGACGCATAAGACGGCGTTGCCTTCTTTGACGCTGATGCACGCCACGCGGACGTCGGAGCCTCTGGAATCCGTCTACAAACCTTCCATTTGCGTCGTGGCGCAAGGGGCCAAAACGGCCGCGCTGGCCGACGAAGCCTACCGATACGATCCGTCGACCTACCTGGTCACCTCCGTCGAATTGCCGATTTTCGGCAACATCGTCGAGGCGTCGCCGGAGATCCCCTATTTAAGCCTGAAGCTGAGCTTCGACGCCGACGTCATCCTGGACATCGTGAAAGAAATGAATCGCCCCGATCACGTTTCCCCGGAAATCGGCCGCGGCATCACCGTGAGCCGAACGTCTCCCGAATTGCTCGAAGCCATCGTGCGGCTCTTGCGGCTGCTCGACGCGCCCGAGGACGTTCCGGTGCTGTCCCCGCTCGTCGTCCGCGAAATTTTGTATCGCGTGCTTCAAGGCGAACAAGGCGCGCTATTCCGCCAATTCGCGGTCAAAGGCAGCCACGCGAACAGCATCGCGCAAGCGATCCGTTCGATCAACCGGCAATACGACCGTCCGCTCGCGATCGAGGAACTTGCAAGGTCCGTTAATATGAGCGTGTCGGCGTTCCATAAACATTTTAAGCGCGTCACGGCGATGAGCCCGTTGCAATACCAGAAAACGGTGCGCTTGCAAGAAGCCCGGCGCTTGCTGCTGACGGAATCGATGCAGGCTTCCGACGCGGCTTTCCGCGTAGGCTACGAGAGCCCGTCCCAATTCAGCCGGGAATATGCCCGCCTGTACGGAAGGCCGCCCATGCTGGATGTTCGGGAGCTTCGCGATTCGATCGCAGGCTCTTCTCTCGAAGGAATAAGATAGGGGGAAAAACGTACATGTATCGAGTGTTTATCGTGGAAGACGACGATCGAATCCGCGACATTTTGAAAGATAACATGTTGAAATACGGACTTGAGGCTGCTTGCGCCTCGCAATTTCGGGACATTTTGCCGGAATTCGAGGCTTGTTCCCCCATCTCGTGTTATTGGACATCAACCTGCCTTTTTTCGACGGGTACTACTGGTGCAGGCAAATTCGCAAGCGTTCGGGCGTTCCGATCATGTTCATTTCCGCGCGATCGGGAGAAATGGATCAGGTCATGGCGATCGAGCATGGCGGGGACGATTACATAACGAAACCGATCCAGTTGGATTTGATGATGGCCAAAGTAAAAGGCATTCTTCGAAGAGCTTACGGAGAGTATGCCGCCGCGGACGGCGCGAGTTCGTCGGAGGTAACGGTAAGGGATCTCCGGCTGCTGCTTGCGCGCCATGAATTCGTACGCGGCGAACGCAAAGCGCGCCTTACGAAAAACGAACGGCTGCTGGCGGAATGCTTCATGCGGCAGCACGGCCAGGTCGTCTCGCGCGAGCAGCTCCTGGAAGCGCTGTGGGACGACGTGCACTTCGTGGACGACAATACGCTGTCCGTCAACGTGACCAGGCTTCGCAGGAAGCTCGAGGAGCTCGGCTTGCCGAAGGCGATCGAAACGGTGCGCGGCGAAGGCTACCGGATGGATATCGGACAGGCTGGCGAAGGTGAACCGCGATGAACAGGCGAATGTTAGCGGCTTACTTGCTCGACCGCCTGCCTTTCGCGCTGGCCGCGTTCTGCATAATCGGACTCGGCGCGGGGTTCATGCTGCTGGAAAAAGCCCGCTATCCGGGCTTTACGGACAATGGAACGATCGCCTATTTCGCCGGACTCTCCTTCTTTGTCATCGGAGTCTGGCTTGTCTACGATTATCTCCGGCAGGCCGCCTACTACAGGCAAATCGGACAAGCCCTGGAACGGTCCGGCGAGCTGGAAGCCGGAGCGATCGTGCGCTCGCCGGCAACGAGGGAGCAGCGGGTTGCGGCCGCGTTATTGAAGGAGCAGCACCGCGCGTATGTGAACGAGCTCGGCGCCTATCGCCGCAAACAAGAGCTGCACCATCATTTCGCGCTGCAATGGGTGCATCACATGAAAACGCCGGTTTCGGTCGTCGACATGCTGGCGCAGGAAGCGCTGCGGCAGATGCCTGCCGAAAACGCCGTGTTCAGGAGATTTGCCGGGAGCGTAAAGGAAGAAGCCGAAAAAATGGCGGAAGGTCTCGAGCTGATGCTGCATACCGCACGCCTCGAAAAATTCGATCTCGATCTTCACCTGGAACAGACGCCCCTGCACGATGTCGTACGCGGCGTCATCAACAAGCATAAACGGCTTTTCATCCGCCATTCGATCTTTCCGAGCGTCGAAGGAGAAGCTTGGGCGGTGACCGACGGGAAGTGGCTGTCGTTCGTGCTGACCCAGCTCGTGACCAATGCGGTCAAATACAGCAAAGTCAAACCGGGTGCGAAAAAGCTCGTTTTTCGCTTGCAATCCGACGCCCGGGACGGGAGCAAGCTGAGCGTGACCGACGAAGGCATCGGAATCGCGTCCCACGATTTGCCGCGCATTTTCCATCCGTTTTTCACCGGAGAGAACGGCCGGGCTTCGGGCGATTCGACGGGAATGGGCCTTTATTTGGCCAAGCAGGTGTGCGACCGGTTAGGCCATGGGATCTTCGCGGTTTCGGATCCCGGCCGGGGAACGACGATTACCGTTTCGTTCGAGGCGGACGGCATTCACCTGCTCGGCGGCAGGTGACGATTTTGTAAGCTTTTTTGAAAGCTAAATCGATGGGTTCGAAGCGCTGCGGCGGTTTATACTTACGAACGTGAGGGGGGATCGAAGCGATGAGAGTGCTGAGCGCGCAAGGCTTGAGCAAAGTGTACAGCTCAAAAGGAAACGTGTCCTGCAGGGCGTTGGAGGACATCGACCTGGAAGTGGAAAACGGCGAATTCGTCGGTATTATGGGGCCGTCGGGGAGCGGAAAGACGACGCTGCTCAATTTGCTGGCCACGATCGACCGTCCGACCGCCGGCCGGGTGGAAATCGCCGGAGTCGATCCGGACAAGCTTGACGACAAGGAGCTCGCGCTGTTCCGAAGACGCAAGCTCGGCTTCGTGTTCCAGGATTTTAATTTGCTCGATACGTTGTCGATCAAGGACAATATCGTCCTTCCGCTCGTATTGGACGGAGTCGAGCCGAAGGAGATCGAACGGCGCCTCGAGCCGCTGGCGGAACGGCTGCGGATCGGTCCGTTCTTGAACAAACGGACGTACGAGGTGTCGGGCGGGCAGAAGCAGCGCGCGGCGATCGCGCGGGCGGTGATTCACGGGCCTTCCTTGATTTTGGCCGACGAACTGACCGGCAGTCTGGATTCCAAAGCGGCGAAGGACGTGATGGATGCCTTGAACGAATTGAACGAGGAATCGCGGGCCACCGTGTTGATGGTGACGCACGATCCGTTTTCGGCCAGCTATTGCCGACGAATCGTCTTCATCAAGGACGGCAGGCTGTTCTCGGAGCTGCGGCGCGGCGTCAACCGGCAAGCTTTTTTTCAACAAATTTTGGATGCGCTGAGCGTGCTGGGAGGAACTTTCGATGACGTTCCGCTCCCTCGCCTTTAACAACGTACTGGGGAAATGGCGCTCGTACGCCGCCTTTTTTCTGAGCAGCGTCTTCTCCGTCGCGATTTTTTATATGTATGCCGCCTTTTTGGCTCATCCCGATGTCGCAAGCGGCGAATGGCCGGCGGCGGCGAAGGTCCGGCAAGGAATGGAAATCGGAGAGTACGTGATTATCCTTTTCTCGTTTTTGTTCATGCTTTATTCGGGCTCGGCGTTCCTGCGGACCCGCCAAAAAGAGCTCGGACTCTTTTCCCTGTTCGGCATGACCCGCTCGCAGCTTCGGCGGCTGCTCGTCTATGAGAACGCGGTCATCGCCGTACTGTCGACGATCTCGGGCATCTTCCTCGGCATTTTGTTCAGCAAGCTGTTCTTTATGTCTCTTGCCGCCCTGCTCGGCATGGCCGATTCGATCGCATTTGCCGTTCCGCCGCTGGCGGTCGGGCTGACGGCCGGAGCCTTCTTCGTCCTGTTCTCGGCCATTACGGCATGGACGGCGCTGCGCGTCGGAAAAACGGAAATCGTCGACATGCTGCAAGCCTCGCGGCGCCCTAGGGACGAGCTCGTCTATTCGCCCCGTCTCGTTCCGCTCGCGATCGTTTGCTTGAGCTTGGCCTACGCCATGGCGTTCGCCCTTCGCCCGGCCAATCTCGATTTTCTCGTCCTCCCCATCCTTCTGACGGTTTTACTGGGCACGTATTTGGTTTTCACGCAGTGGACCCTGTGGCTGCTGAACGTCTTGCAAAATCGTCCGAACATCCGCTACCGCGGCACGAACCTGATCGTTCTCGCCAGGCTTGGCTATGCCGTCCGGGACAATGCGCGCATGCTGTTTATCGTGTCCGTCTTAAGCGCCGTCATTTTGACGGTTTCGAGCGCGTTTTACATGCTGGGCTATGCCGCGCCGGACGACGCATTCAAAGAAAGAGCCGCGCTCATGCGGTTTATCGGCCTGTTTATCGGTCTCCTCTTTTTTATCGCTTCCGGCAGCATGATCTATTTCCGGCTCTTCACCGAGCTGCCCGAGGATCGTGCGCAATTCCGGGCGCTGCGCAGAATCGGGATGACGAAGAACGAGCTTCGCAAAATCGTCGTAACGGAGACGGCTTTTCTTTTTTACGTTCCTTGCCTGGCCGGCATTGCCCACTCGCTGGTCGCGATGAAGGCGCTGGACCGGCTCCTGCAAACGTCCTACTGGGCGCATTCGTTCGTCGTGATCGGCATTTATTTGGCCTTGCAGACGCTGTATTTTATCGTAACCTGCCGCAATTATATGAAAAAAATAGTTCCCGGAGAAGGAGAACCTCATGAAAACACGGTTTAAATGGCTGAGCGTCTTCTTGCTTGCCGCGCTCATCGCGTCTCCGGTTTCGATCGCCCGGGCGGAATCGCCTCCGGAGACGATCGACGCCGCGAAGCTCGACGCTTTTATGGAATCCGCTTTGGACAAGCTTCATATTCCCGGCGCGGCGCTCGGGATCGTAAAAGGCGATCGCGCCGTATACGTAAAAGGCTACGGGACTTCCGGCCCCGAAGGAACCCCGGTCACTCCGCAAACCCCTTTCGTGCTCGGCTCGACAAGCAAATCGTTCACGGCGCTGGCCGTCATGCAGCTGGCCGAGGAAGGCAAGATCGATCTCGAAGCGCCGGTTCGGGACTATTTGCCGGATTTCCGGCTGGCGGACGAGGCAGCTTCCGAAGCGTTGCTCGTCAAGCACCTGCTCGAACAAACGAGCGGCCTTTCCACTTACGACGGCCGGCTCGGCATCGTAGAAGGCGACAAGTCCGTCGACGAGCATATTCGGGATCTGGCGAGCGTATCCCCTTCCATGCCCGTCGGATCGGGATTCCAATACTCCAACTTGAATTACAATATTTTGGGCGGAATCGTGCAAGCCGTTTCCGGAATGCCATTTGACCGGTATATAAACGAGCGCATTTTTCAACCTTTGGAAATGAACCGCAGCTACGCCTCGATCGACGACGCGACAGCCGATCGGCCTGCGGCCGGGCACCAGCCCGTATTCGGCTTCATGACCTCGACCCCGCAGCTTGCCCACGAAGGTACGGTCGCTTCCGGTTATTTGCTTTCCAGCGCGGAAGATATGACCCATTATTTGATCGCGCAAATGAACGAAGGCCGTTATCGCAACGCGTCCGTCCTGTCCGCGGAAGGCGTCGAACAGATGCACCGGCCTTCGGCCTCCATGGGTGGCGGCGCTTCCTATGCGATGGGCTGGGTCGTGAACGAAAACGTCGTTTTCCATGACGGGATGACGGAAAATACGTATTCCTTCATGGCCATGACCGAAGATTACGGCTTCATCCTGCTGATTAACGCCAACGATTTCCTTGTTCCGTACGACGGGATCGCGGCGGGAATCAACGGAATCCTGAACGGCCAAGAGCGTTCGGCATCCGCCCTGCCCAATTATGTCCTGACCTACGCCATCGCGGATTTTGCCGCGTTGCTTGTTCTCGCCTACATCGTCCGCTCCGCCTATCTCGTCTGGAAATGGAGAACCGGGTTCAAAGCGACGAAGCCGCGCATCGCGCTTCGATTCGTCAGCATCGCGCTGTTTCATCTGCTCGTTCCTTTGGCGATCCTGATGGTCGTGCCGAAACTGAATCAAGCGTCCTGGGAAGTGGCGTTTCTGTTTCTGCCCGGACTGGCGCACGTCTTCTTCTACGCTTCGATCCTGCTGCTGATTACGGGGCTGGCAAAAGCGATCGCGATCGTTCGCGCCGGGATTTTGCGGAAGCGGGCGGCTTAGCTTAAATTTTGCAAATAACGGCCTTCCCGGGCCGTTACTTGCTCGCACCTCGAGAATTTTTGTGAATAACGGCCTTCAGGGGCCGTTATTTGCTTGCATCGCGGAAAATATCGCCAATAACGGTCTCCCGCGACCGTTATTTCGGATGCCGGGTCTGTCCGGGGCTTCACCCAATAAATTCGTGTCTCCAACCAATTTTGTCCTGCGAATGAACAGCTCCGGGTCTGTCCGCTCGTTATCTTTTCGCCGCCGGGTCCAACTCCTTCATAATCGATTCGCCTTCGATATCGACATTTGGAAGAATGCGGTCCAGCCACTTCGGCAAATACCAGGCGGAGCGTCCCAAAAGCGCCATGATCGCGGGAACCAGCGTCATTCGAACGAGGAACGCGTCGATCAAGACGCCTACCGTGAGGGAGAAGCCCATTACTTTGATCATCGGATCCTCCACGAAAATAAAGCTGCCGAACACGAAAATCATAATGAGCCCGGCAGCCGTCACGACCCTGCCGCTCAATCCCATCCCGTCCACGACCGCGTTCTTCGCATTCCCTTTATGCGTGTATTCCTCGCGCATGCGGCTGACCAGAAACACCTCGTAGTCCATCGCAAGCCCGAAGAGCACGCCGGTCAACAGAATCGGAAGAAAGCAAAGAATAATGCCGGAGCTCGATACGTCGAAAATGTCCGCCAAATGGCCATCCTGGAAAATAAAGACGACCGCGCCCAGCGATGCGATAATGGAAAGGCCGAAGCCGAGGATCGCCTTGACGGGGACGAGAATCGACCGGAATACGAGCGTAAGCAAGATAAAGGCAAGGACGACGATGGCGGCTCCGAAGATCGGGAACGCTTCGTTCAAACGTTCGGAAATATCGATATTGATCGCGGTCGTTCCCGTGACCATCAGCTTGTCGTCCAGATCGCGAATGCTATGCACGAGCTGCTTCGTTTCCTTGTCGTTAGGGCCCGTCAACGGTATGACGCTCAGGAGGGCGAGATCGCCCGTTTGGTTAGGGATCGGCGGAGACACGACGGCTACGTTCGGAAGCTGCTTGATTTTATCGGCTTCCGCGGCGGCTTCCTGGAGAATATCTCCCGTTTCGCCTGCCTTCACGACGACGACCAGAGGGCCGTTAAAGCCGGGACCGAAGCCTTTGGACAACAGGTCGTAGCCTTTGCGCTCGGTAGACTCCAACGGTTTCGAACCGTTGTCGGGCAGCCCGAGTTCCATATGCCTGGCCGGAAGAGCGACGACAACGAGCAACAGAGTAATGATGACGATCACGGGAACGGGATAGCGGGCGGCGAATCGGCCCCATTTGTAGGCAAAAGACGTTTTGTCCGTTTTGCGGCCGGCGGCCGATTTCGGCGCCTTCGGCTTCAGCTTTTCGCCGGCCAGACCAAGCAGGCTCGGCAGCAGCGTCACGGCCACGATGACGGCGATCAGCACGGTAAACGCTCCGGCAAGCCCCATCACGGTCAGAAACGGAATGTTGACGATGGAAAGTCCGGCAAGCGCGATAATAACGGTTAGTCCCGCAAAAATAACCGCGCTGCCGGCGGTGGCGTTGGCAATGGCGATCGATTCCTTCACGTCCGTGCCATCGCCCAGCTGTTGCCGGTGTCTCGAAATAATGAACAAGGCGTAGTCGATGCCGACCGCGATCCCCAGCATCACGGCCAGAATGGTGCCCGTGGACGTAATCGAAAAGAAATTCGCGCTGTAGTACACGCTCATAATGCCGATGCCTACGCCTACGATGGCCGTAACGATGGGAAACCCGGCTGCAAGGAAGGATTTGAACGTGATAATCAACACGATAAAGGCGAACGCGATGCCGATGATTTCGGAAATTCCCAGAATCTCCAACTCGGACATGGCCACGTCTCCTCCGAGCTCCGTCTGGACGCCTGCCGCCCGGGTCGATTCGATCGTTTCCAGCACATGCTCTTTGGAATCCTCGCTTACATCCGATGCGGGAACATTGTAGATGATATCCGCGTAGCCGATGCTTTTATCCGGACTCAGGGTTCCGGTTTCGAAGGGATCGCTTGCGTTCAGGACAGCTGGATCCTTCCGGAGTTCATCGAGCATGTCCCGGATTGTCAGCTGGTTGTCAGGCTCATCCAACGTTCCGTTTTCGGCGGCGAAGATGAGTCGAATCGTTCCTCCCGTCGCCTGAGGGAATTGTTCGTTCAGTAAATCCAGCGCCTCCTGCGCTTTCGTTCCCGGAATGGACATGTCGTTGCTAATGGGACCTTGCAGCGCGGTTCCGAGCGCAACCGTTCCTCCTAACGCCAATACCCAAATGAGAATAACGGCCAAGGGAAATCGTACGCACCATTTTCCGATTTTGTACAAAAATTTTGCCATGATGATTCCTACTCTCGTATTGAAATTATTCGTTTTTCATTCGTAAACAGCTGTTCATTTTTTGCGCACACTAAGGACGGCGACTACGTTTTGTTTTTTTCCCTTAATCCGGCGCCGAATACGGCCGCCAATTCCAGTATGGCGTATCGAATCTGCTCTCTTTCCTTTACAATCTGCAGCGTTAGGCAAACCCCCTCCGTCAAAGTTGCGGCTAATATGGCAACGGCCGTTTTTTCTTTGGGGCCGATGTCCCCTTGCTTGTAAAACATGACATTTTCGAAAATTTGGTTGATAATTTCGGTCAACTCTTGCTTGGCGTGCTCGAAGGCGGAGCCTTGGCTTAGCGTAAGAAGAATTTTGGCCTCCTTGCTTGATTCCTCCAGAAAAGTGATCAGGCGGTTCAAGGTGGAGTTTACGAGCTCCATTTGCTCGGGAACCCCTATAAGTTCGGAAAGATTTGCCTCGACTTCGGCTTTGATCGCCAGGAGCAAATTCATGAATTGAAGATATATAGGCCGAATGAGCGCTTGAAATAAATCCTCTTTCCCCTTGTAATAGCGATATATATTGCCCGCTGTCACGCCTGCCTCCGCCGCAATTCGCCGCATGGAGGACTTGGCGTAACCGAACCGTTCGAATTCGTTCAATGCCGCGGACAAAATCCTGTTGTCGATCTCTTCTTTTAACGTTTGCATTAATGAACACCCGTTTACTATTGGTATGATTCAATATTATAATCGCACTTTGACCCGATTGGCAAATGAAATAAGAACATGCCTCTCGAGAGAAAGGACGATTTACGATTCGGGTCGGTCATGATCGGGTTTCCGTGAGGCCGCGTTCGCTCGATCCAGGATCTCCCGGATGATCGGGGTTTTGGCGTCCGCGTAGTGCTGCCCATGCCGCCACACGCGTTGAGCCAAGGCGCGCTTGGCGCTCCGCATCTTTGCGAATCGCGTCCGAGCCTTTCGGGAAGCCCTTTATTTTACCATTTCTCGCATTATCGTTCAATGGGCGTCCCATTACGAAAATGCCGACGTTTGACACGGCGTTAAAGATTGTCCGTTATTCTGTTCATAAGACGCAACCAATAGGGATTCGAAAAAGGAGAGTGCCTCCGTGCGCGACAGGCTTGAATGGCGGGAACTTGCGCTCCGCCACGCCCCGGAGCTGTTTTTGGACCGGAACGAACCGTTTCGTCCGGTACGGGTGGGCGTATCGCTGATGAAAAAAACGGGGCCCTCCCCGTCGTTCGACCGCACCGTCGAGGTGGACGGCCGTCGGGTTGGCGCCGTCATCGAGTATGCCGTTTACTGGGATTACGACATCGAGCATCTGTACGATCTGGAACACGTTTGGGTGTACCTGTCTCCGGATGGCGACGTCTTCGATTGCGAAGCGAGCTTTCACGGCTCTTACGTGAAGGGAATCGCGCCGGGCGGGGGCAACATGGACGAAAGCGGCCGAATCCGCCTGTTCGTGCAGCCCGGCAAGCACGCCTTTGCGCCGGTTCGAGAGGCGTTCGAGCATCTGCCGAACCTGCATGCGGCGACCGGTCCGCATGCGGGCAGGGGCGGCGTCTTGGAGCCCGGCATGTTCAAGGGCGCCTTCAAAACGTCGTCGTCCGACGACGAGCTCGCCGTGGCCCATCTGCGAACGTTCCGGTTCGACATCGCCGGAGTGTATGAGCCTTATGAATGGGACCCTGCGATGTTTGTTGCCTGGGACGAGCTCAAGGCGGAAATTCCGGCTCGCATGACCGCCCTGCTCCAGGAGCTTCGCGAAACGGCCGAAGCGTGAGTGCGGCTTCGTCGGCCGCAAAATCCGCAGCCGCGAAAAAACGGAGCAAGTGACGCCGGTAAGGCCGCCGCTGCTCCGTTTTTCGTCGTCAATCATTTTTAGGGATACAGCTTAACCTCAGCTGCCTTTTTCGGGAACCCTTTCCCCACGGAACTAGCCGTTGTAAGGATTTCGCGTATAAACGGTGCTGAACGACCCCCGGTTGCCGAAATAGATGGAGATGAGTTCCGCCGGATCGGTCGCCATTTCGCCGCCCGTCAGCAGGCTGCTGTCGTTCTGGTCGCCCCAGCCCCAAGGCGCATTGGCGCCGCCCGTTCCGTTGTTGCCGTTGAACGAGCCCCAGCTCGAGAAGGTTAACGGATCGTTCCGATGATCCCACAGGCCGTTCGGTTCGAATATGTTCACCAGCTTGTACTTCACGTCGCGATCGTTGCCGCCTTCCGGCACCTCGGCCGTATCCTTGCTCGGATAATAATAGACGACATCGGTATTCGCATAGCTCGTCCCGTCCCATGCCTTGATGCCGTGCGCCTTCGCTTCCTGGAACGTCACCGGGCGATCGAAGCCGCCGTAGTTCTGGAAGCGGACCGTGCCGTCGATCGTCTCTTCGCCGTTCGTATACGCGCTGTCAGCCGGCTTGAACGAGTAGAAATCCTTATGGAACGTCGTGACCATCGCTTCCAGCTTGCCGTATTCGGTGCCGTCCTTGCGAACGACGGACACCAGCCCTTCCATATCGTTCTCATGCTCGTCCAATCCGAAAAACGGGAAGTCCGTCCAGTCCCGCGGGTGGTAAAACGCGTAAAGAATGTACCAGTGCGTGGACGTTTCGACGATCGAGTAATACGCGGTTCCTTTCAGGCGGTTCACGTCCGTCGCCTGGTTTTCCCAATTGTTCGAGGCGTTCCAGTCGCCGTCGAAATCGACAGCGGTCAAAAAGTCCGCGTCGTAATCGGTGCTGTCCGTATCCTGGATATGAACCGGCGCCCACCGGTAGGCCAGATCGAGGTCGCTTGCCGCGCCCGCCTTGTTTTCCGGAAAAACCGCGCCTGTAAATGCCAGTACCGCCGCCATCGCAAGCCCTGCGGCCCGTTTCCGCAAATTCCGTCCTTTTTTCATCGTTTCACTCCTCTTCTCGTTATCCTTTCCCGCGTCCTTCCGAACTTCCGCGTCCTTTCCCGCCGGCTTCTCTCCCCTCTCGAATCCCTTCTCGAACCGCCGATTCGGCCGTTACCGGCAGCGGGACGGGACCGCCGATTCGGCCGCATCACCTCCTTTGACGATCGATTTGCATCAAACGGCCCTCGACGGCCTCGTTCAATCGCTCGACGAGCTCCAGCAGCTCGAGCGGCTCATGGATGACGTAATCCGGACGCTCGCTTTCGTCGGCGGGCACGTGCGGATAACGCGGGGTCCAAGCGAGAAAAACCGAGGCGATGCCGAACGCCCGGGCGCCTTTGACGTCCCGGCTCAGGTTGTTGCCGACCATGACGATCCGGCCGTAGTCGGCCTCTCCGAGATCGAGCGCCCCGACGGCCGCCTTGAACATGCGGCGGTCGGGCTTGGTCGCCTTGATCGTCTCCGAGTAGATCATCGCGTCGAAATAATCGTAAATGCCGTTCTGCGTCAACGTATTTTTGAACGACTGAGCCGCCCCGTCCGCCACCAGCGCGAGCGTATAGCCTCTTTCGTAGAGCGTTCGGACCGTCTCCTTCGCTCCCGGAATCAGGTCCGCCCGCAGCACGATGCCGTTCTCGTCCTTCACTTCGCTGCCTTCGTCCACCAGCGTATCGCCGCAATCCAGAAACACGACGAGAGCCTTTTTCTCCCTCATTCCGCCGCCTCCTTTTTCGTTCCGATCGCGCCCGGAAGCGCAAGCTCCCCTGCATAATGACAAGCCGCTAAACGCTCCGGCATGATCTCCCGAAACGGCGGCGCCTCCCGCTCGCACCGTTCGGTCCGGAACGGACAGCGCGGGTGAAACGCGCAGCCGGAAGGCGGATCGGCCGGATTCGGCACCTCGCCTTCAAGCAGCAGCCGCTCGCGCGCAAGCTCCGGATCCGGCAGGGGCACCGCGGACAGGAGCGACTGCGTATACGGGTGCAGCGGACGCGCAAACAGCTCGTTTTTCGGCGCCAGCTCGACGATCCGGCCCAAATACATGACGGCCACCCGGTCGGACAAATGCTCCACGACGGACAGGTCGTGCGAAATGAATAAATAGGTCATGTTCAACTGTTCCCGCAAATCCTTCAGCAGATTGATGATTTGCGCCTGAATCGAAACGTCCAGCGCGGATACCGCCTCGTCGCAAACGACCAGCTTCGGCTCGGTGACGAGCGCCCGGGCGATGCCGATCCGCTGCCGCTGGCCGCCGGAAAAGGCATGCGGGTACCGGCGCAAATATTGCGGATCGAGCCCGGTTTTCGCGGCGATCGCGGCCACGCGCTCCTCCAGCTCCCGGCGCCCCAGCCGGGCATTCGCCCGCAGCGGCTCGCTGATGATGTCGAAGACGGTCATCCGGGGATTGAGCGAGGAATACGGATCCTGAAAAATGAGCTGGAGCTCTTTGCGCAGCCGCTTGTACGTGCGCTTGTCCGCCGATAAAAAATCGACCGTCTCCCCTTCTTCCGGCGTGTACAGCACCCGGCCGGAGCTCGCTTCGAGCCCGCGGACGATGCAGCGTCCGAGCGTCGTCTTGCCGCAGCCCGATTCCCCGACGAGGCTGAACACTTCGCCCCGCCGGACCTCGAACGTAACGTCCGCCACCGCCCGAATCGGCGCATTTTTGCGCTTTCCCGGGTAAAGCTTCGTCAATCCTTCCACCTGAAGCAGCGTTTCAGCCATCCGATTCCATCTCCTTTGCCTCGCCGCCGGGGATGCGGCGCGCTTCGCCTTCCGAGCTCGCTTCGGCCGCCTCCGCCCCTCCGTATAGAAAGCAGCGGACCCGGTGCCGGTCGCCCGCGAGCGTTTCCGGGACGTTATGCCGGTTGCAAAGCCCCTCGATCCGGTCCGGGCAGCGCTCGTAAAACCCGCACATCGGGGGGCGTCCGAGCGGCAGCGGCACCGTGCCTTCGATCGAGGCCAGCCGGCTCTCCCCGCCGCCGATCCTCGGAATCGAACGCAGCAGCCCCTTCGTGTACGGATGCTTCGGATCGCGGAACAGCTCGCGCACGGGCGCTCTCTCGACGATGCGTCCCAAGTACATGACCGCTACTTCGTCGGCGGTTTCCGCGACCACGCCAAGATCGTGCGTAATGAACAGGATCGCCATGCCCATTTCCCGCTGCAGCTGCTTCATCAGCTCGAGCACCTGCGCCTGAATCGTGACGTCGAGCGCCGTCGTCGGTTCGTCCGCGACGAGCAGCGCGGGCCGGCACGACAGCGCCATGGCGATCATGGCGCGCTGCCGCATGCCGCCGGAAAATTCATGCGGATATTGGCGAAACCGCTGCTCGGGCACGGAGATGCCGACGCGCCGCATCATGTCGAGCGCGATTTCCTTCGCTTCCTTGCGGCTGCGGGTACGGTGCAGCAGCACGTTCTCCATGATTTGATCCCCGACTGTATGCAGGGGCGAAAGCGCCGTCATCGGCTCCTGGAAAATCATCGACACCGTGCCGCCGCGCACGGCGCGCATTTCCTTGCCGTTCGGCTTCAGTTTCAGCAGATCGAAGCGGCCGGACGCGCCCGTTTCGCCTTCCGGCGCAAGCCAGATTTCTCCCTCCGTCTCGGCGTGCTTCGGAAACAGCGCCAGCAGCGCTTTGCCCGTCACGCTTTTGCCGCAGCCCGACTCGCCGACGAGCGCAAGCGTTCGCCCGCGGGGGATCGCAAGGTCGATCCCGTTCACCGCCTGCACGATGCCCGCCTCCGTCCGGAAGCCGACGCGCAGCCCCTTCACCTCGGCGGCCGGCAGGTCCGCACCGGGGGCCGCTCCTTCTTTCGTTACGCCGGCAGCTGCCGGTCTCGCCCGCGCCATTTGCGCCACCTCTTTTCCTTCGCTTTCCTGCCGCTTTCGTGGCTGTACGGATCCGCCGCATCGCGAAGCCCGTCCCGAGAAAATTGAACGCCAACACCGTTACGATGACGAAGAGCACCGGAATCAGCTTCCAAGGATACAGCGCGACGTTTTCGATCTGCTGGGCTTCTTGCATCAGCACGCCCCAGCTCGTGGCGGGCGAACGGATGCCGAGCCCGAGAAAGCTCATCGCCGTCTCCCCGATGATCATGCCGGGAATGGCCAGCGTCGCCGCGACGACGAGATAGCTGATGAATCCGGGAACCAGATGGACGAAAATGATCTTCAGATCGCCGACGCCCGCGATTTTTGCCGCCGTGACGTAATCCTCGTTTCGCAGCGCGATGAATTTGCTGCGGACGACGCGGGCGAGTCCGGTCCATTCGATGAACGCCATGATGATCGTGATGTACACGAACATTTCGACCACCCCGACCCGGGGCGGAATCGCCGCGGCTAGCGCCATCCAGAGCGGCAGCGTCGGAAACGACCGGACGATGTCAATGAAGCGTTGAATGACCGAATCCGTGCGTCCGCCCGCGTAGCCCGATATGCCGCCGATCAGCAGGCCGAGCACGAAGCTGATCGCAACGCCGACCAGCGGCA
Organism: Cohnella algarum; assembly: GCF_016937515.1. Taxonomy (NCBI): domain Bacteria; kingdom Bacillati; phylum Bacillota; class Bacilli; order Caryophanales; family Paenibacillaceae; genus Cohnella; species Cohnella algarum. Next base: position 4,824,393 of record NZ_JAFHKM010000002.1, on the reverse strand, counting down.
CGGTCAGCGATACCTGGCTTCCGAGGACGACGCGGGAGAACAAATCGCGCCCCATGCCGTCGGTGCCGAACAGAAACAGCCGGCCGGGCTCGTCGACTCCGAACAGGTGCACGTTCGTTTCGAACAGCCCGAGAAAGGAATAGCTTTCGCCGCGAACGAACAGCTTGATCGGGTACGTTTGCGACGGATCCTCGACGAACCGCTTGCGCAGCGTTTCCGGATCGCGCTCGGACTTCAAGCCGTAGACGAACGGCTGGAGATGAAACTTTCCTTCGGCATCGACGAACCGGATTTTCGTCGGCGCGCTGTTCATGTACTCGCTGCTGTAGCTCTCGAGCCCCTGCGGCGCGATGAAGTTGCCCAGCAGCGCCATCAGATAGAGCGCGGCCAGCACGATCAGGCTGATCCGGGCTAGCCGGTGCCGTTTCAGCTCGCGGTACATCAGGCGCCAATGAGAGGCCGCCCGCTCCGGCTTCGCCGGCCTTTCTCCGCGCAGGAAGCGGCGGCGCGGCGCCGTTTTCGTCTCGACGCTCATGCCCCGGCCCCTTCCGCTCGAGCCGGATCCTTGGATCAAGCCACGCCAGCAAAATATCCGAAACGAGCGTCCCGATCAGCGTAAAGACAGCCATCAACAGCAGCCAGCTGCCGGCCAGATACATGTCCTGGCTGAGCAGCGCCTTGTGCATGACCGGCCCCTGGGTAGGGAGATTCAGGACGATCGCGGTAATGGTCGAGCCGGTGAAAATCGTCGTCAGCGACCAGCCGAGCGTGCTGACGATCGGATTGATCGCGGCCCGCGCCGCGTATTTGAGCAGAATGCGCCGTTCCGGCAGCCCTTTGGCCCGAGCCGTCGCGATGTGGGGCTTCGACATCTCGTCGAGCATTTGGCCGCGCATGACGCGGATCAGCTCGCATGTATTGGAAGTTCCGATGACGATAACCGGAATGATCATGTGCTGAAACAGATCGGCCCACTTGGCGGCCGTCCACGGAGCGTCCGCGAATTCCGGCGAAAACAGGCCGAGCATCGGATCGCCCCACCACTTGAACGACAGGAACATCAGAATGATCGCAAACAGGAAGTTGGGCATCGCCATGCCGAGAAAGCCGATGCCGGTCGCCAAATAATCGAAAAAGGAATAGGGCTTCACCGCGCTCAAAATCCCGATCGGGATCGCGACGATGTACGTAAACAGCATCGACAGTACCGACACCAGCACCGTAATGCCCATGTACTGGCCGATGATGTCCGATACCGGACGATTGTAGCTGAGAGAATACCCGAAATCGCCTTCCGTGACGATCCCCCAAATCCATGTCCAATACTGCTCGTACCACGGCCGGTCCAGGCCGTACGACTCGCGGAGCAGCGCGAGCGCCCGCTCGTCCATGATTTCGCCGCTGGTCGCCATTTTGGCGGCGTAGCCGCTGACGAAGTCGCCCGGCGGCAGCTGGATGATGAAGAAAACGATCATGGACACGACGAACACGACGGGAACCATGACCAGCGTTCGGCGTGAAATGTAGCGAAGCATCGGGCCGATAACTCCTTCCGGAATTTCAATAAAAAGCCAGGGGGCGTTCGGTTCCGTTCTATCGGCTCCTTCGTCCCCCTGGCATTCGTCGTTGGTCAAGGTCCGGCTAACTCGGCCTCGGGATTACGACTCCAGGAAGAACTGAGCCGGATGCGCGTGTCCGAGTCCGCGGAATTCGTCCGAGCTGACGAGCGTCGGCACGTTCCGCAAATTGTTTTTCGCCACGACGAGCACCGGCGTCGGTCCCGTGTAGCCGATGACCCATTGGTTTTTCTGATGCAGCTTGACGATTTCGTCGGTCCACTTTTGCACTTCTTCTTTCGTCTTCGCGGCCTTTACCTTGTCCCAATGCTCGAGAATCTTGGCGATATCGCCTTCCGGCTTGACGCCTTCCTTCCCTTGCGAGGAGGTGTACAGCCCGTAGTGTCCGAACCACGGCGTGATGACGCGCAGCGGCACGAGCTCGTCCGGACGGAACGCCACGTTGACGATGCTTACCGTTTTGACGGCCACCGGGATTTTGTTGGCGTACTTCAGGTCGAAATACGAGCCCTGATCGACGATTTTCACGTCCGTTCTCAGGCCGATCGCCTCGTAATACTTGCGGATCAACTCGATAAATTTCTCGTTGTCAGCCGTATCTTCCTGATAAATCGTCAGCGTAAGCGCGGAACCGTCCGCAAACGTCCGATACTTGTTGGCGGAATCCCACTTCAGGCCGATTTCGTCTAGAAGCCGGGCGGCGCGCGCCGTGTCGTACTCCACCCACTGCTGCGCCCAGCCTTCCTGATAATTCGGCAGGCCTTCCGGCACCGAAGCCTGTCTCGGCTCGCCGAGTCCGTTCGTGATGATCTCCGACACTTCCGTGCGGTCGACCGCGACCGACAGCGCTTCGCGGAACCGGATGTCCTGGAACAGCTCGCGCAGCTTCGGATCCTCCGTCGTCTGGTTCAGCTGCACGCCCGTGCTGGACCAATTCGGCGTTGTCCACGGAATGACGCGGTAGCCGCCTTTTTGCTCGTTTTCTTTCAGCACCGTGAAGTCGGTAAAATCGAACGTCGTGATTTCGACGTTTCCGGCCATCGTTTCGAGCAGTTTATGGCTCTTGTCCTGCATTTTCGTCAACACGATGCGATCGATGTACGGCAGCTGGTTGCCTTCGGCGTCCGTCTTGAAATAATAAGGATTGCGCTCCATGATGAAGCGGTCGCTGTTCATGTCGTTTTTGGCGACCCAGGCGCGCAGCGTCGGGCGCTGCGAGTACAGCCAGTAGTAATAGCCCGTCCATACGCCGAAGTTTTTCAGGTCCTCGAAGCCGTATTCCTTCGCCTTCGCAAGCGCCGCCTGCTCGCCGATAAATTCCGGCAAAATCGTTTTGTAATAGTGGGCCGGCGCGAAAAACCATTTGTTGTCGATGGCCAGCCGCTCCAGGAACATGACGTTCGGGTGCTTGAACGTAACCTTGACCGTGTAATCGTCCACCTTGGTTACGTCCGCGCGCGCTTTTTCCCCGGTGACGGGGTCGACGGAATAATAGCAGTCGTAAAGCGCTTTGCCGAACGTTTCGGGAAGGAGCATATGCTCCCAGTAAAAGATCACGTCGTCGGCCGTGAACGGCACGCCGTCCGACCATTTCATCCCTTTGCGCAGGTAGATGAGATACTCCGTCGAGTCCGCGTTGACATCGTAGCCTTTGGCGACGTTCGGCTCGACGCCGGTCCCCTCCTTGTTGAAGCGGAACAGGGCCTCTTCCGTCGGCAGGCCGATCGACCATTTGTCGTCCGGTCCGTTCCAGGGGAAATTCCATTCGCCGCCGTACTGTCCGATTTTTTCGACGACCGGCTCCACCATAATGTCTTCCTTGGCCGGCAGCCGCTCGGCGACGTTCGCCAGCGTCCCCGCTTTCACCAGCTCCGCCAGCATCGGCGCTTCCTTGTAGTCTCCGGAGCCGGACGCTTGTCCGCTGCTCGAAGTCGGCGTCTGGGACGCCGCCGTTTCCGTTGCCGGCGCCTGCGTCCCGCTACCGTTCGTTGCCGTTTCGTTGCCCCCCGTGCACGCCGCAAGCAAAGCGATGACGAGCACCATGACCATACATCCGTAAGCCGACTTGAACCGCAAAGAAATCTCCCTCCGCTCTTTTAATGAAAACACTTCTATTTTCACGTCGGCTCGCTTCGTTTCATGAATCCGACGGGAAAATCGACCGAACCGGACCGCAGGAGGCCCGCTCTACGAGCTTGCTTTGGATGATCACTTGCTTGACGAGCTTTTCCTTGGCCTTCAGCTGTTCGATCAGCAGCTTGGCCGCCTCCTGCCCGAGCGTCTCGCCGTTCAATTCGATGCACGTCAGGGGCGGATTGAACTCGTTCGGATAGACGGTATCGTTGTTGAAGGCGATAACCGACACGTCGCGGGGGACCGCCAACCCCAGTTCGGACAATGCGCGGTACACGCCCAACGCGATCTGGTCCGTATCGGCGATGACGGCCGTAATCCGGGCAAAGCGCCGCAGGAATTTTACAGCCGTTTCGTAACCGTACTCGATCGAGCTGACCGCTTCGTCCCGAAAGACGGAAAATCGTTCGTCCGGCGCAAGCCCGCGCTTCTGAAAAGCCGCCTCGTAGCCGGCCCTGCGGTCCTGGCTGACAGTGTGCTGCTTGACCGCATTGATGAGCAAAATATTGCGGTGTCCCAGTTCGAGCAAATGGGCCGTCGCCGCTTCTGCCGCCATGACGTTGTCGTTGTTCACATAGGACAGGTTCGATTCGAATTTTTTCGGCGGCTTGCCGATGATCGTCATGATCCGCCCGCTTGCCGCGCGCTCTTCAATGCGCTTGTCCGACGTCGACGGGTCGAGAATGATCTCCCCGTCCGCCGGGTCGGAGGTCATCTGCGTCACCTGGTTTCGGAACTCGTCGGGCAGCGTGTCGATCAGCAGTCGATAGCCCTGCCGATTGCACTCTTTCAATACGCCGTTAAAAAACGAGAGATTGTACTGGTTGAATTTCACCTTCCGGCCGTCCATCACCAGCCCGATGATCCGCGTTTCCTTCGTGACCATGCTTCTTGCGAAATAGTTCGGCCGGTAATTGAGCTCCCTGGCCGAATTCAGCACGCGCTCTCGCACGGCTTCGCTGATCGCTCGCTTGCCGCTGAACACGTTCGACACCGTGCTTTTAGAAACGCCTGCCACCTTTGCCACATCGTTCATATTAGGCATACTCTTTCCTCCGCTTCCCAATATGGATATTAAACTAGTTTTGTAAAACGAAGATTATAAAGGATGAAGACTTTTTTTAATTTTTCGTGTTGATCGGTCCGTTTTGTTAAACTAGTTTAACGAAAGTCCACCAGGGTTTAGAGATGATTCGTACTCAGCTCCCGGGCCGTATTTGGACCCGTTCAAACGAAATAACGGCCTCGCGAGGCCGTTATTTGTCGCCTTTCCCGATATTTCGCGAATAACGGTCTCTTGCGACCGTTAATTCAGTTCCCCGGCCGTTTCCCCGAGTGGCGAGTTCCGGGAACCATGTCGCTTTAACACGCCCCGATTTGGCAAGCTTGCATTCGATAATCATGTTCGATCCCCCCTTAAAAGCATGGAAACCGATTCGATGACTTTTTGTTTGACCTCTGCCGATATAAGAGGACTCATCTTAATAGCGGCATCCTCCGTAATTTGGTGCGTTTCACTCTCCGACACGCGGCCCGGATACAAGGTGTTGGTACCGGTATTGAACGCCTCGCCAATCGGTGTACAAGAAACAAAGCATCCTTCACAGCCGAACTCGCGTCCCGTCCTCCAGCGGCTCCTCGCTCTCCACGACGATGCGGTCGAACTCCGACAGTCCGGAGACGACGGCAGCCGTTCGATCGTCCGCGCCGGATAGTTCGACATTTGCGCGCTCGGCGTAGTAAGCGTTGCCCAGCGGACTGGTTCGCTCCCGAATGACAAACGCATAGGCGCCGTCCCGATCCCATCGAAGCGCACGGCTGGAAACGAGCAGCGCGTCGCCTTCTTCCCCGGCGGCCAGCTCCAACCGAACGCGCTCCCCGCCTCGCAATGCCTCGTCCCTTACGACGATGCGCAGCAGTCGAATCTCCTCCGCAAGCGCCGCTTCCGTTCCCGTCCCCGAATCTGAAGGCGTTCAGCGCGCCGTTCCAATCGAAAACGATTTGCCAGACGGCGACGACGGAGGCGACCGGCACGACAAGCGGCAGGACGAAGGCGGTTTGCAGCCAGCGGCGAATTGCCGGACGCGAGTCGAGCAGCAGAGCGATCAGAAGCGACGCCGCGATCAGTAACGGAACGCTGAGCCCGGCAAAAAGCAGCGTGTTGATCGCCGCCCGGCGAAACGAGCCGCTGTCCAGCACCTCCCGATAATGGGCGAACCCGACGAACCGTCCGCCTCCCGTCGGATCGACGAACGATTCGTACAAGCCCATCGCGAACGGAACCGCATAGAAAACCGAGAAGCCGGCAAGGCTGGGCGCAAGAAACAGCAGCGCCGCGACGCCGTCCCCGCGAGTTCGGAAGACGTCGAAATATCGCTTATTCATTGAGATAAGTCGTCACTTTGTTCTGAATGAGCTTCGCCACGGCTTCTGCCGACTTCTGCCCGCTGAAAAAGGCGGGGAGTTCGCTAAACAGCGTCGATTCGATTTGGGGCGGAATGTCGGCTTTCGAATGCACCGCCCGGGCCAGCAGCTCGTCCAGAGCCGCGCGGTCGGCCTCCGTCACGGGAAACGTTTTGCCGGTCTCCGCGTCAGCCAGTTCCCCCGCCGCCACCAGCTCGTCGATCCGTTCCTCGTAGGCCGACTTGTTGATCGGAAACCCGTAGGCCTGTTTTTTTTCGTTCATCAGGAATTTCAGGAAGTCCCAAGCTTCCGCCTTGACGGACGAGTTCGCGTTGATCGCCACGTTGTGAGCAGTGGAGAAAAATCCTCCCGGCGCCATGCCGTCCGCTTTCGGGTTCGCGTAAAACTTCGGATTCTTTTGGTAGATGGATTCGTTCAAGACGCGGAAATAATCTTCGACCGAAGAAAGGGTCATATCGATGAAGTACGATTTTTCGAAATTTCGCGCATCCAGCGTCAGCGCCTTATTCGTTTCCATGTCGCGGATCTGGTCGAGCAGCCCGACAAACAGCTCGCCTTCGAAATTCGCCTGCCGGTTCGCTTCGTCCACCAGCGCCGGATAGTTGCTGCTGACCAGATCGTAGACCAGGTTTTCCGGCGCCTTGTAGACATAGCCGTATTCGTACTCCCCGGCCTCCGCCAATCGGCTTCCCGTCTCGCTGAATTGCGCCCAGTTCCAGCTTTGGTCGTCGAACGCGACCCCGGCTTTCTCGATCGCCTGCCGGTCGCCGATCAGTCCGTTCAGCATGAACGACAGAGGAATCGCGTACAGATTGCCGTCCGGATTCACATTGTCGAGAATGTTTGTAAAATACCGGTCGGCGTCGAACGTCGGATCGCCCGCGATCGCTTCGCTCAAGTTCAGCAGCAGACCTTTGCCCGCATACTGATCTGTCGGCAGCCAAGTCATGTCCAGCAGGTCCGGGCCTTGGCCCGCCAGCATCTCGGCCCCCGTCGTCATGCGGAACTGCTCCAGCAGCTTGCCGTCGAGGTCGTTCATCCCTTTGCGCAAATAGTTCACTTCGATCGTAATGTTCGGATGCAGCTCCTCATACTTCCGCTTTGCTTCCTCGTATACTTCGTTGTAGTCGTAAGCGGAAAAAACGACCGTTTTCTCTTCGTCCGTCGCAGGCGGTCCAATGGGTGCTTTTCCGGATCCGGCGCCGGACGGTTTCGGCGTCGCATTCGTTTCCCCGTTCGCCGCATTGGTCGAACCGGACGGCTTCAGGCTTTCTCCCCCGTTTCCGTTCCCGCTGCACGCGGCGGCGCTCAGGACAAGCAGGCAGCAGGCTAAAGCAAGCAATATCTTTCTCATCTCGGCAAATTCTCCTTCTCCTTTTGGACTGGATGATGTCATCATTGTAGCCGTCGGCCGTCAAGACGGAATGGAGACGAGATCAAGATCGGATAAAGATTCGAAAAAAAAACGCCCCTCCCGGGGGCGCCTTCTCCGCTGCCGTTATTCCGCATGCATGTCCAGGTAAAAATAAAACGCGACGCCGTCTTCCGTATTCCCCGCGCCGTAAGGAACGCCATGCAGCTCGAGAATGTTCTTCGAGATGGCAAGTCCGAGCCCGCTGCCGCCTTCGGAACGTCGGCGGGACGAGTCCCCCCGATAAAAGCGGTCCCACACTTTATCCAGTTGTTCGTCCGGAATGCGGGCTCCCTTGTTTTCCACGCGCACGAGAACGCGCTCTCCTTCGCGAGCGACGAGGATGTCGATTCGCTCCTCTTCGGGCGTGTACTGGATGGCGTTGTTCAAAAAGTTGACCGCCACCTGCTCGATGAGCCGCTGGTTCGCCACCACGACGGCGGGCTCCAGGCTCGCCTTCAGGCGCAGCCGCTTTTCGGCGAGCTTCAGAGCCAACTGCTCGCAGACGGCTTCGACGGACTTTTCGATCGGGAACGGCTCCGTTTTCAACCGGTACGTGCCCGACTCGTACTTGGCCAGATCGAGCATGTCCGCGACGAGCAGGTCCATCTTGTCGACTTCCCGCTCGAGAGCGGCAAAGTAATAATCCCGCTTTTCGCCGGCTACTCCGTCCTTCAGGATCGAAAGGCAGCTCTTCATGACGCTTAGCGGCGTCTTCAGCTCGTGGGATACGCCGGAGATGAATTCCTTGCGCGTCGTTTCCAGCCGTTTCTCCTTTTCGATGTCCTCCTTCAACTGGCCGATGTGCGCTTGCAAGCTGCTAGACAACGTGTTGATGCTGAGGGACAGCTCCCCGATCTCGTCCCGCGAAGAAATCGGCACCGCGGCTGTAAAGTCGAGCTCCGCCAGCCGTTTCGTCGTCCGGTTGATGGCGAGCAGCGGCCGGGCGATTCGAATGGCGTGATAGAGGGAGACAAGCACGATGAGTACCGTCGCGAACGCGACGACATAGACATAATAATCCTCTACCATTCGCACCGCTTCGTCCACCGGCTGCAGCGAAACGAGCGCGACCAGGTACGCAGCTTCACCCCGGTCGTTCATCAAAGGTCGAACGAACCATTGATACCGGACGTCGTTCTGCTCGAAGTCCGTTGTCAGAGCGTCGGCTTTCATTTCTTCGCCAAGCAGCAGATCGACGCGGAACTCTTCGATTCGGTCCAGGAAAAGCTCATTGTCGCCCGGCGATTCGGATCCGTCTTCCGGAAGCTGCATCCGAACGTTGTCCACGATCGCCTTGGATGCCGTAAACTCGAATGGCGGCGGGGCTTTTTCTTCGGCATACCGCCGTTTATACTCCCCAACCAACTCATCGGTAAGGGACGCCAGCCGTTCGTCTTTCCAGCTTGCGCCCAGTTCCGGCGCTTCGAGCGCGATCGGCAGAAACAAACCTGTCCGCTTGATGCCCTGGATGATAATATACGTTCCCCGCGCAAGCGCCGAAATGTCCGCGTTCGCGCCGTCCTCCGGAACGAGGGCATCCAGCGGGACCCGGTACGGCGGCCCGTCCGGCTCTTCGGCCAGCTTCGTCTCCAGGTACATCGTTTGACGCGGATTTCCATACTCGTCCAGCACGGTTGCCCAAACGCCATGGTTTAGATCGAGATTCCGCTCCAGCTTCGCGATGTCGGCCTCGTCGCCGACCGCGTACTTCTCCGCGAACGACCGCAGTTCCGCCTCGATGTCGGCGACTTTCCGGTTGATGTAGTATTCTTTGAAAAAAAGCGTTTGACCGACGTATATAACCGCTAGAATAAGAGAGCAAAGCGCGGTCGTCAGCCCGAACAGCTTCCAGACGATGCCGACCCTCATCGTTCGCCCCCAAACTTGTATCCGGCACGGACGACGGTTGCGATTAGCGACGATTTTTCCCCTAGCTTGGCTCGCAAATTGCGAATGTGCGTGTTGATCGTCCGGTCGTCCCCATCGTACTCGTATCCCCAAATTTTCCGAATGAGCTGCTCCCTTGTCACGACGATGCCGTGGTTTTGCATCAGATACGCGAGAATTTCGAATTCCGTATGGGTCAGGCCGATCAGATCGCCCTCCACCGTCACGGTCCGGGACGGAAAATGCAGATGCACGCCTTGCAGTCTCAAGGAGTCGCCCGCATAGGATGGGGCCCGAAGGCGCGCCCGGCTCTCGAGCAGCCGCTTCGCTCTCGCCAGCAGCACCGGCGGGCTGTACGGCTTCGTCACGTAGTCGTCGGCGCCTAGCTCGAAGCCGAGCAGCGTGTCGTCCTCGTCCGCGCGGGCCGTCAGCATGATGATCGGAACGTCCGACGTTTTGCGAATCCGCCGGCATACGGACCAGCCGTCCAGTCCGGGAAGCATGATATCGAGAATGATCAGATCGACCGCACGGTCGCGGCAGAGCGCCAACGCCTCGTTGCCGTCTCCGGTCTCCAGCGCTCCATAGCCTTCGCTGGCGAAATAATCTTTAAGGACTTCCCGCAAAATCGGTTCGTCTTCGACGATCAGAATCGTTTTTTCCGACATGTGCGCACCGCCTATTGTCGCATCGAATCCCGATGCCAAGTCTTCCCCCATTGTCGCCGTTAGGAAATGGCTCGTCAACTCCCGGGTTCTGCGCCTGCAAGGATGATAAGCGCGCATTTTGTGATGAACTGTTGACGATATTGTGCCTTTTTTCCGACCTCAATCGAGATATTCCTTTGTTACGGTTATAACGCGAACGCGGACGGGAGCGCCCGAAAGCGCAATTAACGTCCCGGTCAATAAAATTGAAGGAGTGATTCCGATTGACGCTTCAAAAAATACGGTAACGGTTCAGATCGCGCTTTTCGACGGCTTTGATCTTCTGGATGCCATCGCGCCCTACGAGGTGTTTTGCGCCGCCGCGATGTATGCGGAAAACGCGTTCAGCGTGGAGTTCGTCACCGCCGAAGGACCGAGGCTCGTGACCAGCGGCATCAACGGGTTAAAAATCGAGGCGACCGGCGCATTGAACCCGGAACGCGCAGGCATCCTTCTCGTGCCAGGCGCTTCCGGCGACGTCGAAGGAGACGGCCCCGATTCGATCCCGGCCATACTGGGTCGGGCCGCGAATACGGACTTGACGAGGCTGGTTGGGCAGGCGCTGGGGCAAAAAGACATCGTCGTCGCCACGGTATGCGGCGGTTCCCTGGTGTTGGCCATGGGAGGATTGCTGGAAGGCAGGCCTGCGGTAACGAACCGTCTGGGCATGGATTTGCTCGGAGCCGCCGGAGCGGTCCCCGTCCCGGCACGCGTCGTGGATGACGGCAACCTGGTTACCGGCGGCGGCGTCACTTCCGGGCTCGATGTCGGGCTTTACCTGGTGGAACGCGAGCTAGGCCCCAGAATCGCGCGCGAGGTCGAACGGTTGTTCGAGTTTGAAAGGAGAGGGACCGTTTGGCGAAATGCCGGAATGGCGCCCGGGAGTTCGAAATTTTCGAATGACGGCGCCTCGAACACCGCATCGGAATCGACGAGTGAGATGGACGGCGTTCCGGGTCGAAAAATCGGGCATCCGTCCGCTTTCGACGGGGATTGGGACACGACCGTCGTTACGCCGATCGGAAAGCTTCAGGTCAAGCTCTCGATCTCGGCAAGCGGCGGGTTGATTCGAGGCAAGGCAACGCAAGGAGGCGAAACGGTCGAATTTATAAGCCCCGAGTTTCAGGACGAAAAGCTTGTCTGGTCTCTTCGAATCGCGAAACCAATTCGCTTGAATCTGAGATTCGAAGTTGCGGTCGACGGAGACCGGATGACCGGAGTCGCCAAAGCCGGCATGCTGCCGGCATCCAAATTAACGGGAAAACGGATTTCCTAAACGGAAGGATCGGATCTGAAAATGAAAAAAATGTTTGGCTTGCTCTTGTCGATTACGCTTATGCTTAGCCTGGTCGCCCCTGCCGGAAGCGCAAAAACAAAAGAGGAACGGGATGCTCCGAAGGATGGAAGCCTGCATGTTCAAATCGTGCTTTTCGACGGGTTCGACCTGCTGGACGCATTGGCGCCCTATGAAGTTTTCGCCGCCGCCGGCATGTATTCGGGAGATGCGGTTACGGTGGAATTGGTATCCGCGGAGGGCAAGCGTTTCGTTCCGAGCGGTTTGAACGGTCCGTCCCTCGAAGCGCAAGCCGTATTGGATCCGAATCGTCCGGGGATTATTCTGGTACCGGGCGCTTCGGGCAAGCCGGCAGGAAATTCGGAAGATGCCATCCCGGCTATTTTAAAGCAGGCCTCGGAGACGGACTTGCCTAAACAGATGAAAAGGGCTCTCCACAATGAGGACGTCACCGTTGCTACCGTATGCGGAGGTTCCTTGCTGCTCGCGATGAAAGGGTTGTTGAAAGACAGATATGCGGTTACGAATCAGATCGGCATGACAGCGCTAGGAGCTCTCGGCGCCATTCCGGTAGAAGCGAGAGTCGTCGAAGACGGTCCTCGCCTCGTCAGCGGAGGCGGCGTCACTTCGGGACTCGATGTGTCCTTGTATTTGGTCGAACGCGAGTTAGGACCGCAAATCGCCAATGCCGTCGAGAAGTTGTTTGAATACGAGGCACGAGGAACGGTATGGAAAGCGGAAGGCATGGCGCCGATCGATTTTAACGCGAGTCAGAAAGCCCCTGAAGTAAAATAACAGGCCGGATTGGCAGCGGCCCTGCATTTTGGATCGCTGCCGATCGGGCGCTCGACGGCAGCGTTCAGGAGAAACGTCCGTGCCGCCGGCGAAGCGCTTTGAATAAATGTTATATTTAGGATATACTGGAGCCGACATGCGAAAACTTCGAATGTCGGCTCGCATTTCTTTTTGCCTCAAAGCGTCGAGGAGCGAAATCGTTCAGATCGAATTCAAACGTACAAATTATAAATCTGCCTCAGCGTATAGGGGCGGTCCGGGTCGTGCTGGCCGTTTTTGCCGACGACCTTGACATAATAGGTATTGCTAAGGGAGGTCGTATAGTAGCCTACGTTTTCCGTCGACTCGGACGTCGCGGACGAGGAGACAAGGTTGAAGTTCGCATCGTACAGGTACAGATCGTAATCGGCGCCCTCCGGATTGACGAGCTGGAACAGCGTGAGCCGTCCGCCGGAAGCCTTGTAGTAATCCGCGTCCGTCGGCGTGGAGATATACGAGGTAATGTACCGGGAATACGGGAGGCTCGTTGCGGTCGAAAACGAGTCGTTCGGCTCGTAATTGTCCGCCGCGTATGCCGAGGTTGCGGATGCAAACGTGGCGGCAAGCACCGTCGCCAGCAGCAGGTTCCGTTTTTTCATCGTTCATCTCTCCTTATAAAACACAAATATTAGTCGCTTTTCTATTATATACTAATTCATAAGCAAATTGATAGATTGCAAAATCGGTTTTAGCGTTCTCAGCTGGTTCGGCATAGGGGGGCGATTTGGTTTCACCGGATTCCGTCCGATCAAATGCAGCTCTTACAAAAACCTGCGAATCTGCATCCTTTTAAGCTGAATCGACCGGCAGAAGGTGAAATTCATGCGAATGCGCAGGCTTTGCCTGCGCAGACGTCCCGTTTTGGCCTGTTCGTACGAAAAAAATGCATTTTCGCATGTTTGCTCCCGCGAGTCATCTGCGGTTCTTAGGAAAACCTTCATCATTGCAGGTCTTTCATCCGATCGCCTCTGATCCGCAAACAAAAAACACGCCTAGCCGGCGTGCTTTTCGAGTCGATTCCGCTTCGTCTACGTTCGGACGCCCCGGCTGCGCTGTTTCATTCGGTCCCGGTAATGCTTGGGCGTCAACTGCTCGTGCTTCTTGAAAATTTTGATGAAATAGCTCGTCGATTGATAGCCGATTCTCTCCGAAATTTCTTCCAGGCTGAGCGAAGATTGCAGCAGCATTTCCTTCGCTTTCTTCATCCGGCATTCCGTGACATAATCGATAAAGTTGATGCCCAGCTCTTCCTTGAACAGCACGCTGAAATAGCTGGCGTTCAGGTGAACGCGGGCCGCCACGTCCTTGATCGGAAGCGCTTCGTGGATATGCTCGCGAATGTATTGAACCGCCTTTCCGATGGCGGCGTTGCCTGGCTCGTCCGAAATCGCCGCCTCCTCCCGCTCCCGGGCGGGCAGCCGATCATTCGGCAGCGGGATCGACAGCGCCTTCTCGACCGCCTGGACGAGCTGATCCTGCTGCACCGGCTTGAGCAAATAATCCGCAACCCCCAGCCGCAAGGCGCTGTGGGCATAATCGAATTCGGCGAATCCCGTCAGCATGATGCAGCGGATCGGATTATCGTCGCCGCGAAGCGCTTCCAGCAGCTGAATGCCGTCCATGACGGGCATCCGGATATCGGTCAGCAGCAAATCGTAATCGTTCGCGCGCAAGCGATTCAGCGCCTCGGCCCCGTTTTCGGCGCTGTCGATCACGCCCCGGCCGCCGCCCCATTCCTGAAGCGTAAAGGTGACGCCCAGCCTTGTATTCGGTTCATCTTCGACGACGAGAATCGACGGAAACTTCATGGCTTCTCCCCCTCGTTCGCCGGCAAGGTCAACGTTACCGTCGTCCCGCCGGCCTCCCTGCTCTCGATCCGCAGGCCGTACGGCTTTCCGTATTGCAGCTGCACCAGCTTGTGCACGTTGAAAATCCCGATGCCCCTGCCGTTCATCATCAGCTCCGTTTTCGTCTCCTTGCGCAGCCGGCCGCGAATCTCCTCCAGCCGTTCGGCGCTCATGCCGACGCCGTTGTCCGCGATGACGACCGTTACGGTCTCCCCTTGCAAGGAAGCGGTTACCGTCACGAGTCCGCCCTGGCCGAGCGGTTCGATGCCGTGCACGATCGCGTTTTCCACCAGCGGTTGAACGGTCAGCTTCGGAATCCGGCAGGCGGCCGCGGCCGGATCGACCGCGATGTCCACATGCAGGCGATCTTGCCAGCGGAGCTTCATCAGGTCCGCGTACCGTTTGACCTGTTCGATCTCCTCCGCTACCGTAACGCTGCCGTCGCCGCCGTGCCGGGAATGGATCGTGTAACGGAACAGCTCGGCAAGCCTGACGATGGAGCCGGACAGCTCCTTCTCTCCCTTGCGGATGTGGGCCCAATAGATGGAATCCAGCGTATTGAACAGGAAGTGCGGGTTGATCTGCGAATGAAGCGCCGTGATCTCGCTTTTGCTCTTCATCAGCTCGGTCTCGTACACCGATCGGATCAGGTGATTCATTTGCCGGACCATCTGGTTGTATTTCGTATTCAGCTGGTTGACCTCCCGGTTGAAATAAAGCTCCGGGTTCTCTCTCAGCGTCCCTTCCTTGCCTTGCTGCATGACGCGGGTCAGCTTCTGGATCGGACGCGTGATGAGCAGGGACAGCGAATACGACAGCAGGGCGAACAGCGCCGCGCACGCGAGGCTGGCCCACAGCATCACCTTCCGGATCAGCCGGATATCCTCCGTGACTACTTTTTTGGGGAGCATAATTTCCAGCCGCCAGTCGGTTTCCTTCACGTTTTTGCTCACGACGATGTAGTCCCGCCGTTTGGCCTCGTCGTCGGGCAGCTCTTGGGCCGCACCCGATTCGGCGGACAGGATCTGATCTTCCTCATCGAACAGAACCATGATGCTGCCCTTCAGCTTCGCCGCATCCCGGTCCTTGTCGATGAATTCGATCAGCGACGGCTTGACCCGGACGACCAGGTAGCCTCCCTTGGCATAATCCAGCTTCTCCAGCTTGACCTGTCTTATCGCCAGCAGGTACTCGGAGTTCTCCGGGTCGCGGGCCAGCCAGACCAAGGCGCCCGCCCGGTCGCTTTCATCGGCTTTCGCGACGATCCGGCTCCCCGCCCTGTCTTCTACGGTTTTGTCCACGATCGGATAAATGCTGGAGCCGAGCGAGAACAGCTCCATGTCCTGAATCGTTTCGGAGTAGACGATTTTGTCGTACAGGATGCGGCGGATTTTCATCCGTTCCTCGTATGTCGCCTCGCGGCCGTTCCGTTCCTCCAGGAGCCGTTCCTGTATCCGTTCGTCCATCGCCAGCTGCAGCGTCAGCACGTTGATTTCGCTAAGGAGAGATTCGAGGCGCCCGCTCATTTGGTCCGCGATCTCTTCGGCAAATTGGGCCGCGTTTCGCTTCTGCACGCCCGACAGCAGCGCATACAGGCTGCCGACGGCGACGAGCAGCACGATCGTCATCGCGACAATGAAGCCCACGAATATTTGTCCTCTTGTTTGATCCAGTCCCAATCGTTTGAGCAGACGCATCTTCTCCATGTTCCCTTAGCTAATCGCGGTTTGATCCGGGTAAATCATGATTTTGATGCTGGTGTCCTTCTGGGTGCGTGCCATCTCGACCGCCTCCCGGATGTCCTCCAGAGCGAAGCGGTGCGTAATGACCTTCTCCACGTCGAGCCTGGAGCCGGAAAGCGCCTGGATAGCCGCCGGATACGTATTGGCGTAACGGAACAACCCGCAGACGTCGAGTTCGGCGTCGATCAGATGGTTGATGTTCACTTCCAGCTTGTCTTTGGCCGGCATTCCGACAAGCACGACGCGTCCGCCCCGCCGGACGGTCGTGATCGCGTCTTCGATCGCCCGGCCGTTGCCGGACGTCTCCACCAGCACGTCGGCGCCGTGCCCGCCGGTCGCTTCGGCCAGCTTCAGCCCGACGTTTTCGCTGCTCGGATCGAACACGGCGGTTGCGCCCATCCGCAAGGCGAGCTCGCGGCGGAACGGCACGACGTCGGTCGCGTAAATTTCGTTTACGCCGTACATTTTGGCCGCTTGCACGGCGAGCAGGCCGATCGGTCCGAGTCCGGTGACCAGAACGCGGTCGGAGGGCTTCACCCTTCCCCGGTTCATCGCATGAATGCCGACCGAGAACGGCTCGATCAGCGCCCCTTCCTCGAAGCTCATCGAATCCGGCAGCTTGAACACGAAATCGCTGCGGATCGCCACGTATTCCGCCCACGCTCCGTCCACGGGAGGCGTCGCCATAAAGACGACGTCCGGGCACAGATTGTACCGGCCGGATTTGCAATAGCCGCAGCGGCCGCACGTGACGCCCGGCTCGACCGCGACGCGGTCTCCAGCCGCTACGTTCGTCACCTTGGCCCCGGTTTCGACCACGACGCCGGACAGCTCGTGACCGAGAATGAGCGGAGCCTCCACGACGTACCGGCCGATCTTGCCGTGCTCGTAATAATGAACGTCCGAACCGCAAATTCCGATGCAGAATACTTTCAGCAGCACCTCGTCCTCTTTGGGAACCGGAATCGGAACCCGTTTCACTTCGATGTCCAGCGGCCGATTAAGAACGGCCGCGTTCATGGTGTTGGCGCTCATCGTTTTTATCCCCTTCCCGTCTTAAACCGGCTGGCGTTCCGGCTCGCGATACGTGAAATAAGCAAAGTCCGCATGCTTGCCGGAACCGCTCAAATCCTGCGCGCAAATGCCAATGAACGCTCCGGTAAACCCTTGGTCGATCAAATAGCCGTCGATGATCGTCTCGGCGTTCTCGTCCGATATTTTTCCGGCATCCAGCACGGGACCGATGGGCGTCCAGTCGGTCCCGTCGGCGGAATAGTAGAACGCGAACTTTTCGCCATCCGCCTTGGCCATCAGATGAACCCGGCCCCAGCCTTCGACGGACACCGGCGCTTCCAGCGGCTCGTCGTAAACGCCCCGGTCGCTTGTCATCAGGCGCAAGCACCGTCCGGCGTCCTCGTCCCGGCTGATATGCAGGTAGTAGTAATTTTTATTGTTGTAATAGTAAATCAGGCCGGCCATTTGCTGATAGTGCTCGGGCTCGAATTCGACCGCCGTCTTCGCCTCCATGACGAACGATTGCTGACGGCGCGCCAACAGGCTCTGCCTGAAAGCCGAGTAAAGCGATTCTCCTCCCTTCAGGCGCAGAAAACCGGGACGCTCCCGCAGCGTCGCCCAATCCTCGCCGACCGGCCGGCGCAGCGACGCCAGGTGCATGCTCAGCTTGCCCAACGCGAACAGCTCCTCCCCGGGCTCTTCCCAGGGGTGCTCCGGCAGATCGGGCGCTTGTACCGTCACGTACGGGCTGTTGCCGCCTTCGGCCAGCCGCAGCCAGCCGTCCTCCGTCCACTCGACCCGCTGCAGCGCGGTCTCCCGTCCCAGATTGCACTGCATCGAAGGACGCAGCGGCCTGCCGCACAGGTGTGCAATATACCATTCGCCCCCTTGCGTCTCGACCAGGCTCGCATGGCCCGCTCGCTGCAGCTCCAGCTCCGGCTTGCCGGCGGAGGTGAGGAGCGGTCCTTGCGGATCGGCTTCGTACGGGCCGAACGGAGACCTGGAACGGGCCACCGTCGCGGCATGGCCGAACCTCGTCCCGCCTTCGGCGGTCAGCAGGTAGTAATAACCGCCGCGTTCGTACAAATGCGGCCCTTCGGTCAGGCCGAGCTCCGTCCCGCGGAAAATATTGCGGACGGGGCCGACCAGCTTCCGCTCGCGGACGGAATATTCCTGCATCGCGATGCCGCCGAACGGGTTTTTGCCCTTGCGGTGGTCCCACACCATGTTGAGCAGCCATTTTCGCCCGTCCGAGGCGTGGAACAGCGACGGGTCGAACCCGCTGCTGTTCAAATAAACCGGATCGGACCAAGGGCCGTGAATATCGGTCGCCGTCACGAGATAATTGTGCGTGTCCTTGAACGGCCCCAAGTGGCTTTTAACGTCCGTATAGACCAGGTAGAACACGCCGTCCGCATAGCTAAGGCACGGCGCCCAGATGCCGCCGGAGTCCGGATTGCCCAGCATTTGGAGCTGGCTGGGCCGCGTCAGCGGATGGCCCAGCAGCCGCCAGTGCCGGAGATCGCGGGAGTGGTGAATTTGCACGCCGGGAAACCACTCGAACGTTGAAGTGGCAATATAGTAATCGTCCTCGACCCTCAGGATGGACGGGTCGGGATTAAACCCGCGCAGAATCGGATTGCGGATAAGAGACATTGGCGTTACCTCCTCTATGAAGCTTTACTTGATGTCCGAGAGGATCGCCTGAATGTCGGCATCCTTGCTTCCGGCGATGGCGCCGACCGCGTTCAGGAACTGCTCGGCCCGTTTGGCGTCCAGTGTCTGATCGTAGTAGCCGAAGAAGCCTTCCAGGTTTTTGCTGATCGAGTCGTCGTAACGGAAAGCCAGCGGATGCATGTTGGCTTCGTCCAGGCCCGGATTTTTCATTGGGCTGATGTTCGCGCCTTCGTTGATGGCCTTCCGCTGCTCGGGGCTGGTCAGGAAACGGACCGCCTCGTAGGCCGCGTCCTGATTAGTGCCGGAGGAGATCGCCATGCCCGCGCCGAAGCCGCCGTGATAGACGTTGACGCTGCCCGTTCCGCCTTCGACCGCCGGGAAAGACACGAAGTCGACTTTTTCCGCAAAATCGTCGCCCAGGAATGCTTCCATCGCCCATTCGCCCTGCAGGTACATCGCCGCGCGCTCATTGGTGAACAAGGCTTCCGCCGCCGCATAATCGAGGCCCAGGAATCCGTTTACAAAAGCGTTGTGATCCACGGCCAGCTCCCTCAGCATTTGGCCCGCCTGCACGAAAGAATCGGTAGCGAAATCGGTTTCGCCCGCTTTCGCCTTCTCGAACGGCTCGGTTCCGCCGACGCGCTGCGCCAGATAAGCGAACCAGTGCAGCAGCGGCCAACGTTCCTTGCCGGCTACCGTGATCGGGGTAATGTTTTTGGCGTTCAATTGATCCACCACGTTCAGCAATTCCTCGTACGTTGTCGGCGGGGTCAATTGATTTTGCTCGAAAATTTCTTTATTGTACCACAGGGATACGCCGCTGAACAGTACGGGAATGCCGTAGGTTTTGCCGTCGTACGTAAACGTCTCGAGTCCGCCCGGAAGCACGTTGTCCTTGAATTCGGCATCCTGGTCCAAATACGGGGTCAAATCGCCCAGCAAATTGTTGCTCACGAGCGTATCGAACGTCTCGCCGCTCCAGTAAGCCAGAATGTCCGGAAGCTGGTTGCCGGCAATCGCGACCTTGACCTTCGTTTTCAACGCTTCATCCTCGAAAAACTCCGCCTTCACCTGAATGTCCGGGTGAGCGCCGTTGAATTCGGCAATCGACTTCTCGATGATTTCCCGGTTGCGGGTTTCCATGCTCCACATGGTCAATTGCGTCACGTTGTCCGGCGCGCTTTCCGCCGCATTTTGATTGCCGGCGCTGCTGCCGCAGCCCGCAACGATCCACATCGTAAGTGCGAGTAAAACGAGTGCTGCTTTTTTCATCGTTGTCCATTCTCCCTTTTGTTGATCTTTAACATATAGTCGATCCGGTGTCAATGACGCGGCGACGGCGGACGCCGACCGGGGATGGCGACCCCGAACGGACGGCCTGCTGAAGCGCTCTCATTCAAGCGGGCGGAGAAACAAGCCATGCACAGCTTGTCTCCCGCATCGCTAGCCTTTGACGGAACCGGCCACTACCCCTTTTTGCACATACTTTTGAAGGAACATATACATCACGATGACCGGCGTCGTCGTCATGACGAGCGCGGCGCTGATCAGCGAATAATCCGCGCTGAAATTGCCTTTGAACATCATCAGTCCGAGCGGCAGCGTTTTCAGGGAATCCTGCGAAACCATAATCAGCGGGAAAATGAAATCGTTCATAATATTGAAGAACGAAAGAATCGTCACCGTGGCCAGAATCGGCTTGGCCAGAGGAAAATAAATTTTGAAAAACGACTGATAAAGGTTGCAGCCATCGACAAGCGCCGCTTCCTCCAGCTCCTTCGGCACCTCGGCGAAGAAGCCGTAGGCGAGAAACACCGCGATCGGCAAATTGAATCCGATGTACGGGAAAAACAACGCCCAGAACGTGTCGTACGTTCCCGTCTCGTTGGCGATCGCGAACAGCGGGATCAGCGTGCTGTGCACCGGAATCATCATGCCGAGCAGAAACGATCCGAGCAGCAGCTTGGAGCCTTTGAACGAACGCACTGCCAGATAAAAGCCGATCATTGTCGATACGATCAGCAGTCCGATCACCGAGAATACCGTAATATACAGGCTGTTGAACAAATAGCCGCTGATCCCTTCATTCCAGGCGTTCGCGAAATTCTCGAAGTTCCATTCCGACGGAAGCCCCCAAGGATTCGCAAAGTATTCCTTGTTGCTCTTGAAGGAGGACAGAACCATCCACACGAACGGATATCCCGTCAACACCAGGTGGAACAAAAAAATGAGATAAATGACCGTGCGGCTGACGAGCTTGCCGCGGCGCGGCTTCCGCCGCGTCCGTACCGCGCCTCCCGCCGCTTGCCGGAGTTGAGCTTGCGCACTGCTCACATCCATTCTCCTCTCCTATTGGAATTTGGCGTTCCCTTTGCCGAGCGCCTTCGTAATGATCAGGGCAAGGAAGAGGCCGAATGCCAGCAAGAAGGTCGAAATCGTACTGCCGTAGCCGTAATCCATGAGCCGGAACGCGTTATTCATCATGTAGCTGGCCAGCACTTCGCTGGCATGGTTCGGTCCGCCGTTCGTCATGATGTAAATCAGGTCGAAGTATTTCAACGAGTTGATGACGCAGTTCAGAACGGTGAAGGTAATGGCGGGCCAGATGAGCGGAATCCGAATCCGGAAAAAGATTCTCCACTCGCTCGCTCCCTCCACTCTCGCCGCTTCCAGCACTTCGTCGGAAATGTTTTGCAAGGCCGCGAAATAAACGACGATGTAAAAACCGATAAACTGCCAGGCGACGACGGCGATGACGGAAAGGAGCGCCGTTTTTTCGTCTCCGAGCCAGGAGTGCGCCCAGCTTTCCAATCCGAGATTCACGAGCAGGCTGTTCAGCAGACCGAAATTCGGATCGTAAATTTGCCCCCACAAAATGCCGAGCACCGCGGTGGACAGCATGACCGGCGTGAAATAAACCGTTTTCAAGAAGTTTGAACCTTTAAGTCCTACGCTGAGCAGCACGGCAAGCAGCAAGCCGACCGGCAGTTGGATCAGCAGCGCTCCCAACGTCAGATACAGCGAATTTTTGAGCGCCTGCCAGACGACGGGATCTTGCGCCAGCCTTAAATAATTGTCCCCTCCGGCAAACGCCATCGGCGAGACGCCGTCCCAATGAAAAAAGCTGTAGTACACGCTCATCAGGATCGGAATGACGATAATGCCCAGGAACACCGCCAACGCCGGACCCGTAAAGAAAAGCCCGCCTGCAAATCTGCTCCATCCTTTCTCTCGCATTGAATCTCTCCCCGCTGCTAAGATTGCGCTTTCAACGATCACATGGACTATCTTAGCAACAAATGCCCCGCTTGTTATGGAACGATGATTGGGAAAAATAGAACATCGATTGGAAACGCGTTCACGGATCGGATCGATGTCGGGCGCAGGGGCCCGCTCAGTCTTGACAACCGGCTGGCGTTATCGGATAATCCGACTGACGAACGTTCGTCATTCATTTTGAACGAAAAGAGGATATGCCATTGACGATCCATTCGATTAAAGCGGCCGCGCTTCAGCAGTTTGCGTTAAAAGGATACGAAGCCGCTTCGCTGGATAAAATCGCGCAGGAAGTCGGCATCAAGAAGCAATCGCTATATTCCCACTTCAAAAGCAAAAACGACCTGTTTTTGACCGTATTCGCGGAAGCCGTCGCACGGGAAACGGCGTTCGCCGACGATTATTTCGAGCGGACAAGCGCCGGAGATTCCGACGGGGATCGGCTCTATCGCTTCATCGAACAGTTTAAGAGCCGTTATCGGGAGGATTTGAACCTGAGGCTGATTCTCTGCTCGGGCTTCATGGTTCCGGATCAGCCGGCGGAACAGGTCGAGGATGCGGTGGCCCGTTACTTCGAGCATCTGGCCCGAAAGGTTCGCGAGCGCATCCTTGGCGACCCGTCCATCGCGCCCGGAGTCCCGGTCGACACCGCCGTGTTCGCTTATATGAACATGCTCGAGGGGATGCTGGTGGAACTGATTTACGCGGGGACGACGACGTTCGATGCGCGTCTGCAGGCATCTTGGGACGTTTTTTGGCGGGGAATCCGCTAGAGAGCCCGCCTCTAAGGCGCGGGACGCAAATCCCGCGCCGAAGGGCGCTCGCCTTAATCGAAAGCCGCCAGCCATACATTCCGTTTTCCCCGCCGAATCAGCGCGAAGCGTCCGTGCATGCGCTCGTCCGGCCCGATGATGAAATTCGGATCCGTCACCCTTTTCCCGTTGATCGTCACGGCGCCGGCCCGGATTTCTTCCCTGGCTTGCCTTTTCGAAGGAACGGCCTTGGCGGCGATCAGCAAATCCAGCAACGCGATCGGATCGGAGCCGAACGTTGCCGACGGGATGTCCGCAAGCGCCCTTTCCCATTCTTCCGCGGTCAGCGCCGCGGGCTCCTCCCGAAACAGAACGCCTGATAGATTCCTGCACCTCTCCGCTTCCGCTTCTCCGTGCACGAGCTTCGTCACTTCGAAGGCAAGCATTCGCTGCGCCTCGCGCGCTTCCGGATTTGCGGCAGCCGCTCGTTCCAGTTCGATAATTTCCTCATGGCTCAGGAAAGTGAAATAGTTCAGGAAACGGATGACGTCCGCATCGTCGGTTTGGATCCAAAATTGGTAGAACTCGTATGGAGACGTCAGCTTGGGATCGAGCCAGACGGCTCCGCCGGCGGTCTTCCCGAACTTCGTCCCGTCGCTCTTCATGATCAACGGCATCGTTAACCCGTACGCGCGCTTGCCGCCGCCCAGCTTGTCGATCAGCCCCAAGCCTGCCGTAATATTTCCCCACTGATCGCTGCCGCCGATCTGCAAGCAGCAATCGTATTCCCGAAGAAGAAATTGAAAATCGTACGCCTGTAGCAGCATGTAACTCATTTCGGCAAAGGAAATGCCGTGCTGCAGCCGCGACTCGACCGTTTCTTTGCCAAGCATGTAGTTGACGGTGAAACGCGTGCCGATCTCCCTTAAAAACTCGACGACGTTGACGGAGGCGAACCAATCGTAATTATTGAATACCCGGGCCGGATGGGTTGCGGATTCGAAATCCAGAAACGTTGACAATTGTTCCCGGATGCTTTGCGTCCAATGCTCGACCGTTTCCTTGTTGTTGACCGGCCGTTCCGCCGATCGTCCCGTCGGGTCTCCGATCAGCCCCGTTGCGCCGCCGACAAGCGCAAACGGCGTATGGCCGGCGAGCTGAAACCGTTTCAACGTCAGGATCGGCAGCAAATGTCCGATGTGCAAGCTGCCCGCGGTCGGGTCAAATCCCGCGTACAAGCGGACGTTCCCCTTGTCCAGCTTCGCTTTTAACCCTTCCCAATCGGTGCATTGATGTATCAATCCTCTGAACTGCAAATCGTCGATGAGGTTCATTCGTTCCCTCTCCTTTCGAAATCAAAAAAGCCGCTCCTCTAAAGGAGCGACTTCGATCGCGGTACCATCCTTTTTCGAAGATCCGTCGGACCTTCATCTTCATCACATAACGGCGTGTCCCGTCCTGTTCGGCAGGAAGCTCCGGGGTGTAATTCGCTAGCGCATGTTCGCCGATTCGCACCGATCATCGGCTCTCTGAAGAAGGGATGCGCCGCTTTGGAAACCCATCAACGCTTTTTCGAATATAAAACTTACGAACGTTCGTAAGCCCAGTATGGCATACCGCCCTCGTTATGTCAACGCGCAAATTCCGACTTTGGCCGCGCTGCCGAGCATGTCCTATCCCATGCGTGATTAGGACCATTTTCCCGATTATGGGATCTTTACCGAAAACATTGCGATTTGTAATTCGGATTACAGACGAAAAATCTATCGGCCTTTACGATGGTAAAGGTTTTTTTATTCCACATCCAAAAGCAAGGGAGAATGCACGCACATGAAAACACGTACTCGCAAACTGATTTCCGCAGCCGCAGCCGCAGCGCTGTTGGCCGTACCGCTGACGGCAAAAGCCGCCGAAGCATCCGGGGCGGCCGCCGCCGATTCGCAGAGCCCTCCGACGAAGCTTGAAACCGAGGGCGACTTCGCCGCCCTGCAATTCGGCAAGAAAATATTCGTCCATGACAAGAATGGCCAGCTGTTCCAGACGAACGGCAAATACCATGACGGCGAACTGCTCGACCTGTTCGTACTGCCCTTCGGCCCCATGCAGGTGCCGTTCATTCTGGTCAACAACGACAATTCCGGCGCCTACAACGTCTACAGCGACCTGTGGCCGGAATTCGCGAAAGGCAAGGAGCAGGACACGATCGAGGAATATTACAGCGGCCGCGTGTTCAACAAGGCGAAATCGCTGATCTTCAGCAAAACGAAGCACCATTACGCGGCGCAAAAAGGAGACGAAGCGATCGCTTATACGGCCAACGATTTCGGCGACCTGACGAAAGGCTACCATGAATCGATCCGCATCAAAGGCAAGCTGCGCGGCCTCATCCTGTTCGATTGCTGCCCCTATCTCGTCGTCGAAGACGAGAACAAGCAGCTTATCGTCTACCATGCCGGCATGAACGGAGCGGAACAGGCCGGCACCATTGAAATCAAGGCATAACCGCTCGGTTCGGGCGCGGCGGTTTGCAGAACGGGCGGTACGACGATCACCATGCCGTTATCGTCCTTGTCCATGGTTGCGAGCGCTTCTTCCTCGGAGGATGTCAACTCGGCTTGAAAGGCGCTTGTTGCGTCAAAAATCGGACAGCCGCATTGCTGTCCTCCGAACTTTCGCTCACATCCTCCGCTCGGAGCTGGTCGATGCGCGCGGTCGCGCCGATGAAAGAGGAGGCCGAATTGCTCGGTGGTTAGACCGAACTTCTTCGTGTCCGTCGCGAACACTCGGCGATGGAGCGCGAATTTTGCAAACAAAAAATCCGCGGATTCCGCGGATTCTTCGTCTTATGTCAATCTGTGCAAGTTACGGTTGCTGCTCTCCCGGCCGCCTGGCTGATAAGGCATGCCCGGGAACGTATCGGAGAACACGAGACTCGTATCGCCGACCTGCAAATGCGCATGCATGACGCGATCCTTCACGTCGTCCGTCATTGGATGATTCGGATCCGCGGGCATATCCGGCCCTTATTTGGTCCTCAACAGCCGCAGGCTGTTGAGCGTCACGATCAGCGTCGCTCCCATGTCGGCGAGAATCGCCAACCATAGCGTCAGCCAGCCCGGCACGATCAGCGCTAACGCCAGCAGCTTGATTCCCAGCGAAAACGCCACGTTTTGTTTAATTACCGCGAGCGTTTTTTTGCTTAAACGGATCGCGAAGGGAAGCTTTCGCAAATCGTCTGCCAGCAACGCGATGTCGGCGGTCTCGAGCGCTGCGTCCGTCCCCGCTCCGCCCATCGCGATGCCGACCGAGGAAGCGGCAAGCGCGGGCGCATCGTTTACGCCGTCGCCGACCATGGCCACGCTCGGGTAGCTCAGCCGCAGCTTCTTGATCATTTCAAGCTTTTCCTGGGGAAGCAATTCCGCTTGAACCTCCGCCACGCCCAATTGATTGCCGATCGATTTCGCCGTCGCTTCATTGTCGCCCGTCAACATGATCGTCTTTCGAATCCCCATCGAACGAAGCTCTTCGATGACGGCTTTGCTCGAATCCCGCACCGCGTCGGCCACCGCGAACAAGGCCATCACGGCTTGCTTCGTGCCCAGCGCCATCACGGTTTTTCCCTCGCTTTGCAGCGTTTGGATTCGCTCGCGCGCCGAGCCGGGAAACTCCGAGCCGAGCTCATCGAAAAGCTTGGGACTGCCCGTATAATGCATCTGTCCGTTTACCAGCGCCTGGATGCCTTTGCCCGTTATCGAGCGGAAGCCGTCAACGGATAGCGGGCGTTCGATGCCCGCTTGAGCGGCTTTCCTCGCGATCGCCGACGCCAACGGATGCTGGGAGCCTTTTTCCATGCCGGTGGCAATCGCGAGCATCTCCCTTTCGTCTCTCCCGCCGAACGATTCCATGTCCGTTACTTCCGGGATTCCCTTGGTCAACGTGCCCGTTTTATCGAACGCCACCGCCGAAATGCGCCCTGCTTCCTCGAGATGGATGCCGCCTTTGATCAACACTCCGTTTCGGGCCGCATTGCCGATTGCGGTGACGATGGAAACGGGGGTGGAAATGACCAGGGCGCACGGACACCCCACCACAAGCAGCGACAGTCCGCGATAAATCCACTCTCCCCATTCTCCGGCGAACAACGGCGGAAAAACGGCGATTCCGATGGCCAGAGCCATGATCGCCGGCGTGTAATAGCGGGCGAACCGGTCTACGAACGCTTGCGACGGCGCCCGTTCGGCTTGCGCCTCTTCCACGAGGTGAATGATTTTGGAGATCGTCGTATCCTCGACGCGCTTCGTAACCTTGACCTCGAGCAATCCCTCCCCGTTCAGCGTGCCGGCGAAGACTTCGTCGTCAACGTCCTTGGCAACGGGCACGGATTCTCCCGTAATCGCGGCCTGATCGACCGTCGACGTCCCTTTGACGACGACGCCGTCCATGGCGAGCTTTTGACCCGGCTTGACGATCATGACGTCCCCGACCCGGATATCCTCGACGCTCACCGCCAACTCGGCGGAGCCGCGCCGGATCAGCGCTTCCTTGGGCGAAATATCCATTAACGCACGAATGGATTGACGCGCCTT
The DNA here is from genome assembly GCF_016937515.1 of Cohnella algarum. Taxonomy (NCBI): domain Bacteria; kingdom Bacillati; phylum Bacillota; class Bacilli; order Caryophanales; family Paenibacillaceae; genus Cohnella; species Cohnella algarum. Next base: position 4,797,229 of record NZ_JAFHKM010000002.1, on the reverse strand, counting down.
TTGCATCGAAAAGCGCTCGAGCGCTTCGCTTACCGCAAAAAGCGCCACGACGACGGCGCCTTCCCCCCACTCTCCGATGCCGGCCGCGCCGACGATCGCCACCGTCATCAGCGTGTTCATGTCGAACTGGAGACGAAACAGATTTTTGATCCCTTTCCGAAAAAGCCCGTAACCGCCGACGAGAATCGCAACTCCGAAAACGAGCGCGGACAGCCGGCTTTCTTCCCCGTAAGCGAAGGCAAGGAGATATCCCGCGGCCGTCAAGAGGACCGAAAACAGCACGTTCCCGTTCGTTTTCCAAAAAGGTTCTTTTTTCTCCGCGAACCGTTGTTTTTCCGGGACGACTTTCAGATGTTCAAACGCGCCGGCTTTTTCCAGCTCCTCTACGGTCGCGTTTCCGAATACCGTGATTTTGGACGCGCCGAAATTCACCTGGGCATCTGCAACGCCCGGCAAGCTTTTTACGTTTTTTTCAAAAATGCCGGCACAATTCGCACAGGTGAATCCTTGTACGCGGTAAACCTGTTTGTCTTCTTCCTCATGTTGTGGCATGCGCCGTCAACTCCTTGCTATGGGTTGAAGAAAGCAAAAGGATGTCACGTATATGATCGTCCTCCAGGGAGTAGAAAACCAGCTTCCCTTCCTTGCGGAATTTGGCCAATCCGAGCTGCCTTAGCATGCGCAGATGATGCGACGCCGTTGCCAGCGTGGAACCGATAATATGGGCCACGTCGCACACGCATAGTTCATCTTCCATGCACAGGGCGAACGCGATTTTCATGCGGGTCTCGTCCGCGAGCACTTTAAAGATCCTGACCATGCCCGGGATATCCTGCCGCTGGAGAGCATGTTGTACCTTTCGCACTTTCGGCTCGTCATAACAATAAATTTCGCAGCTGTCTTTCACTCGGCACCTCCGACACTCAAACGATGGCTTGATTATTGCGATCGTAACATAGCGATTATCTTTCAGTCAAACCATCATTTGAATAATCGTTTGAAAATCGGCAAAAAAAGCCGTCAAATGAATTGACGGCACTAAAGTTTAATGACATTAATATTTAAGGGATCGGTCTTTAACCCTCCAAATCTACGACAACCGCCAGCTCCTCCAGGTAAACGGGAGCGTTAAACCGAGGCGTGGAAAGGAAAACGGAATCGGTTTTCCTTACGTTAGAAAATGTCAGTTGATATCTGTGATCGCGGCCCTGGATGCGAATAGGCGTCCCCTTATCGAACGGCTTTCCCTTTTCGTCCTCAAGCCAGATTTCATTCGCCTGCTCGAATAGGCGTTCTCCCTCGACTTCGTAAGTAAGCGTTAAGTTGTCGTCTTCGAATTTCTGATCTACGACGGTTACGGAACCAGCCTTCCCTTGGGATAACGTGATCGGCGTCCCATTCCATTCTCCGTCTATTCGGGTCGTGGAATCGGAACCGACGAGATAGGGTGTGATCGTCAAGCTCTCAGGCACGGTTTCGAGCGGTTCGAAGTCATACACGTAATGTTTGTCATCCGAGGTTCCGCCGCCGTGACCGCCGATAGGCTGTAGAACGCGCCCCTGGTCATCCTGCACCTTGAATTCCCAAAACGGTGAATCCGTTCCGCGAAGCCGAAAGGAAAGTTTCGTTGAAGTCGGGTACAAAGCCATGTCCTCATATTCGACTTCGACATCGTTCCAGGTTCCGGTCTGGGCGATTGCGAACAATTGATTTTCGCCCTTGCGCTCGACGGGAATCTCGGCATAGATCGCGGCTTCGTCGCGAGACAAGATGCCAAGCGTAAAGGCGTCGGGCAGCGGATCGTCCACATGAAGGCTTAACGTTCCCGCATACGTTCCGTCGTCCAATATTTTCGTGCTGGCTCCCCCGGAGAAGCTTGGCAGCCTTTTCCCGTCGACCGAGAACGTCACATCTTTTACGAATCCCATCGGATCCTTCGCATCGGCCGGCGCAATCAAGCCCAGGCTGATGCTCGAGCCGTCGTAAAGGCTCTCGGTAATCGTCATGGCATAATCATCGATTTGAATCTGCCGGCCCACGTTCGTCGTCAAATTCAATTGGCTTCCTCGTTTCGTGCCGACGTCGCCGACCAGCTCGAATACGGAGCCGATGACGGGAATCGATTTCATCGCCTCGGCAAATGCCGGAGACAGAGCCGTCAGTCCGAAGGAGAGAACCAGGACTGCCGCTGCCGCCGTCGTGCCGAATCGAAGCCCGAACGATTTTTTGCGAGTTCTTTTGAGCTGATCAAGCGTCAGATGAATACGCCGGTCGACTTGCTCGGGCAACGATGCGTTCACCAGGTGATTTAATTCCCGCTCCCATTTTTCCATGGATATCCCTCCTGCTTGCTCCAAATGCTGCGCGCATGCTCGCGAGCGCGGCGCAGCTGCGTTTTGATCGTGTTTTCGGGTTTTTGATAGATTTCGGCCAACTCTTTGATCGAGAGATCGTCGATGTGATAAAGCTTCAGGAGGATGCGGTCTTCCTCCGGGAGCGTCTTAAGCAGCTGCTCCAGCTCGACTTTTTCGAAGCCGCTCTCCTTTGCGGAAGGCGCCGTCCATTCGTCGAGCTCGATAACCTTTCGATGTTGCCGGAGAATTCGGTTGCACTCGTTGATGACGATCCGCAGCAGCCACGTTTTGAAGTAGGCCGGCTCCCGCAACGTTCGAATATTTTCAAAAGCTTTCAGAATCGCTTCCTGAATGGCGTCCGCGCAATCCGCATCGCTTGCAAGCAACGTCCTGGCCACCCGATACATGATGACTTTGTGCGCGCGAATCAAGTGCTCGAAGGCGTGAGGATGGCCTTTTTGGGCCTTTTTCACTTCCTTTGTCATGTCCATAATATCCCCCCCTCCGATCGGACGTATATTAGATGCGCAAATATGCGGCGCGGTTTCAAAATCATTATCTGAATTTCATCCGCCGAATGACTCTTTCGGGCCATAGCGCCGCCGCATCCGCAATGCTAAAATGAAGGCGATTCATCGCGGCCAAAACGTAATCCGGATTGAATCGGAAAAAGCCGAAGGTCCCGTCCAGCTCGTGCCCGGAACCTTCGGCTTCGGGTCAAGAGGGATTCCCGATGCGCAGGAGCTGTTGGATCGCGCCGAAATGATAGGCAACGTGCGCCGAGCTTGCGATCGCCTCGACCGTCGTTTTTTCGTCCCATTCCGTTTCGGCGGTCATCACATGATGCATCCATGAGTGAGCTTCATCTTGCAAACGCGCGATAAGACCCCGCCATTCCGGTTCCGTGACCGTTTGCAGTTCCCAGCTTTTTGCCCAATCCTCGTCCGCGAATAGAGCTCCCCTCTCGACTTTCGATTCAACAGCTCCAGACTGAACCGGAGATGGTTTGCGTGAGCGGCGATGCTTGCGCGTCCGGGAATCCGGATGGCCGAAGCTTCGGCTCCGCTCAAACGTCTCAAGGAATCCAGCAAGCCGTTTCCCTTACCCGGATTCAGCACCCAGGTAAACCGGCCCTCCTCCGGACCGTCGATCAGCTCGGCCAGAAGTAAATGCAAGCTGCGTCGCACCCCGTTTTGTTCGCTCATGTTCGTTAATGCCCCTCCTCCGACGAAATTTGTGGAATACCTCATTTTATCATCCAATCCGCAAAAAACACGATCCCCCCGCCCTAATGGCGAAGAGATCGTGCCTTTATCGAAAAGCGTATTTCATTCCCGCGAGAACGTTCGGATCGAATTCCGGTCCCTTCCCTCCGGGTCAATGGAATAGAAGTCGATTGCGGATGCCGGAGGGGGCTCCGATTCGCTCCCGAACTTGCACGCCCTTGTTCCGAACGGCAAGGAGCTGTTCCGACAGCTCGCGGAACCACGCTTCGTCCTTCGTCGTCAGCGCCATGTCGATGAAGTTCAGGATGCTGCTTTCATCGTCCGCGGCGAACGCCGGCAGCGTACGGACGGCCCGGTTTTGAAGCGTCAAAAGCTTTCCGACGGCGGCTTCATGATCCGATTCCGTCACGAGAAGGCTCACCGTACCTTGTTCTATCTGCATCGAATCGATGAATCCGCGAACCAGCTCGCCTTGGCTCGTATGCCCCGACACCCAATCGCCAATTGCAAAGTTCATGATTGCCACCGCCTTTTGCCTGAAATTTTAAAAAACGGTCTTAATACTGTAATGATAATTATTACAGTACGAAAAGTCAAGCTTCGGCTTCTATCGGGAGCGCGAAGATGTCAGCATGGAAAATTGTTCGGCCAGGAAATGCGGCGAATAAGGCATGTCGTTGCGCAGCCAGGAAATGATCACGCCGATCAAAGCGGAGGAACCGAACCAGATTGCGATATCCCTTCGAACCGTCAACCCGGAAGCCAAAACGTCTTTCTCCGATTTTTCCAGTCTTTCCGTAATCATTTCAGACAGCAGCTTGGACAGCCGTTCCGTGAAAATCGGAAGACGCTTCGTGGCGAGAACGGCTTTGTAAAACTTCGCGTTATGGGCAATATGCTCCAGAAGCTCGACTAATGTCGCTTCCTTGCCTTCGGGAGAAGCCTCGGCGCTTTGGGATTTGCCGTGCAGAATCCGGCTGAAATCCTCGTTCATTTCATCCGCCAGCTTTTCCATCATGTCCGGTATGTCCCGATAATGAAGATAAAACGTAACGCGGTTGATCGTGGCGCGCTCCGCAAGCCGATTGACCGAAATTTTTTCCACGTCCATCTCCTGGAGCAATTCGACGAAGGCATCCCTCAGCAATTGGCGCGTGCGCAAGATGCGAGGATCGATACGAGTCGTTCGATTTTCCAATCGGATCCATCCCTTCTGCAGCAAACTACAATTTGCTCGAAAATGTCGTAAATCTGCCGCATAAACGACTGAAAGCGAAATCAAAATGGACTTCTTTACAGTCTGCGATAATCTGTCGCTTGTAAACCTGACGGGCCGGGAACTAAACTAATTTATGCAGTGTCAATTATACGACACTTTGTAAATCTAGTCTATGACTGAAGCGGAAGGAAGGATCAAGTTGAGTAAAGACGGCACGACAGCCCGCAGCGCGATCAAGAGGGGCCCTGTTTTGTTCGCCATGATTTTGGGCGCCTTTTTGGCTACGCTGAATCAAACGGTCATGACCGTTGCCATCCCGGAACTGATCGGAGAATTCAAGATTGCGGCGGCAACGGCCCAATGGTTGACGACCGGCTATATGCTGGTAAACGGAGTTTTGATCCCGATCACGGCGTACCTGATGCAGCGCTTTTCCACTCGCCAGCTTTTCCAGGCCTCGATGTGGATCTTTCTTGTCGGCACGATCGTATCCGCCTTGGCGACGAATTTCCCGGTCCTGTTGACGGGGCGCATGATCCAGGCAGCCGGCGCCGGCATCACTATGCCGCTGCTGATGAACGTCATTTTGACGATTTTTCCTCCCGAAAAGCGCGGCGCCGCAATGGGCATGGTCGGGTTGGCGATCATTTTCGCCCCGGCGATCGGACCGGTCGTTGCCGGTTACATTCTGGAAAGCTTTGCATGGGAAACGATGTTTTACGGGATGATTCCGTTAACGCTCATCGTCATCGTTTGCGGCATGATTTATTTGAAAAATGTATCAGAAAAGGGGCATACGAATCTCGATGTTCTCAGCGTCGTCTTCTCTACGGTCGGGTTCGGCGCTATGCTGTACGGCTTTAGCCGCGCCGGCAGCGAAGGATGGTCGAGCGCCGAGGTGATTTCGACGATCGCCGCGGGCGTTGCGGCGCTTGCCCTGTTCGCCTGGCGGCAGCTCGTTTCAAGCCATCCGCTGCTGGATCTGCGGGCCTTCAAATACAACATGTTCTCCTTGACGTCCGTCATTAACATTGCGGTTACGATGGTCATGTACGCGGATATGATGCTGCTCCCGCTGTACTTGCAAAACGCTCGCGGCTATACGGCCCTCGAGTCCGGTTTGCTCATGCTTCCCGGCGCGATCGTCATGGGTCTTCTCATGCCGGCCGCCGGCAAGCTGTTCGACCGATTCGGCGCCAAATGGCTGGCTGTGACCGGTCTACTCATCACGATCGTCACGACGATCGGTTTCATCGACTTGACGGAATCGACCAGCTATACGTATCTGGTGCTCATGTCGACAGGCCGCCGCATCGGCATGGCCCTGCTCCTGATGCCCATTCAGACGGCCGGGCTCAATCAACTGCCGTCCAGGCTGCATGCGCACGGCACCGCGATCTCCAATACGATTCGGCAAGTGGCCGGCGCTGTCGGCACCTCCCTGCTCGTCACGATTATGACGAACCGGACTCAAGCGCATTTAACCGACATGATGACCGCCGGGGGAACGGATGGCGCTTCGCAAGAGCGGATGACTCTGGACGCCACGATTCAAGGCATCAACGACTCGTATGTCGTCATTGTCGGATTCGGCGTCATCGCGCTTCTTCTTTCATTCTTTATTCGACGCGGGACGCAAGCTTCCGAAGATACGAACGATAGGAACGAAGCCGCGGTCAAGCGAACGGCAGCGGAATCCCGATAGCCTATGCTGGACGTACAATAAACAGGGAGCAGGAACCCGTTATACGGCTCCTGCTCCCTTCAATGTTTATAAGGATGCTTCCTCCGCTTTGTAAATGATCAGAATGGCGCTTCGCTGCGTCTCCGAATTCCGGTTAAATCTTTTGACGAAGGAACCGTAGCGTATATCTACGACCTGCTCGTCTTATTCGTATCCGAAAGAATGCTGCTTTACGGTGATCCAGTATTTTTCGCCGGGGCAGTCGATTTCCGTGCTGTATCCGGCTCTCGAGAGCAGAATTCGCTGGCCCACCGGAGACAAAAACGAAATGCGTCCCGAATAGGGGTCGACATCCATAGGCAGCACGATCGATAGCTGTTCGTCCATCCGATCCGTCTCGTTTCGGACGATTACGTTCGACCCGATCCACACCAAGGTATCCGGCCCCTCGCCGCTTGTTCCGTCAAGGCACCTTTTCGCATGCCGGCAGTACCTGTCCACGAAATCTTTGAGCGGGCGTTTGTCCCCGGAACTCGGCAAGGCGTTCAGCAGCTCGTTGATATTTTTATCGAAATAGTCCAGTTGGCTCGACAGGCTATCCCTGAAACGGTTCGTCAGACTATGGCTCATCGTAGATATGCCCCCCATCTTCGTTGCCCGGTACTCAAAGTCCGTTATGATGCGTTTTTTCATCCCTATCGATCCTTTCCGCATTGTATAGAACGAAGACACCCCGCCCCGTTAGGCGAGATGCCTTCATTCGTTTAAGATATAACACACTTTCCAATATAATTCAACTATTCATATATTTACATTTAAAGGCAAACGACCTATTAAAAGTGGACGATCCCATTTATTAAGCCCTGATGCAAAGCGGTTCTGTTGGCGATCGTCGCATGGCTTGCCACGGTTTCACCAACACGGGCGAACGTCCATATCCTGTAGGAACGCAATAGCGAAGGAGAGGTTGGATGGTTAAACTGACGTTGGCCGAAGCGAAGCAGCTATTGGAAGTCTCGGAACGAAAAGCTCGGCAAATGGGATTAAAATCCGACATCGCGATCGTCGACGACGGAGGAAACCTGATCGCTTTTCATCGGATGGACAATGCCCGGATCGCGGGCATCGATATTGCTATCGGCAAAGCCTGGACCAGCGCGGCCATGCAGATGCCGACTGCCAATTTGGCCCAATCGGCGCTCCCGGGAGGAGCGACTTTCGGCATCAATACGACCAACCGGGGGAGGCTCGTCATTCTCGGCGGGGGAATTCCGCTCGTTCGCGACGGGGAAATCGCGGGCGGCATCGGCGTAAGCGGCGGAACGAGCGCCCAGGACGTCGAGGTCGCGAACGCAGCCGTTCAGATTTTCGAACAAGCGCGGTATACGGGACTTCCCTCCTACGCGAATGCATGGACGGGGTTTATGCAGCGCTCCCGCAATTAACGGAACGGACGGGAAAACGGAACGGGAAACGGCGCATTTGCCGTTTTCTTTTTTTTTGATTCAAACCGCCTCGTCTGCCGACTCGCTGCTTCGGCATGCCGTCATCTCCGTTCAGCGGATAGCCCATCGCCTTCTGGATATAATAAGAAAAGTTTGGATAAGAAAGGCTTAGTGATGATATGTTTGTCAAACTGATTGCCGGGCTGTTTCGCCAATCGAAGAACGGCGGCAAACGGGAGAATAACGCGCCCTCCGTCCCCTTGCCGGAGAAAGCTCTGCTTGGCGTGCCGCTGCGCGCGGCTGTCGCCGCAGCCTGCGCCAAAATGGGCCAAAGCCCCGATTTTATCGCGAAGGAAATCGGGCGGGACGAAGAAGGAATGCCGCTGGCGGCCGTATTTTACATAGAAGGCCTTGTCGATGTGATGAAAATAAGCGAAACGATCGAAACGTTGGTCCGGGTCGCGTCCGGGGCGTCCGAAGCCCCCCGCTCTCCCGGCTTGCTTCGACAGAGACTGCTGGATCGGGTCCATTCCGGAGACACGGTCGCCGTTCCGACGGAAGAAGCGTTTTATTCGGCCGTTTTGGCCGGTTCGGCGGTCGTGCTCGTCGACGGATGCAGCGAAGCCTTTTCCGTCTCCGTTCAGGGCGGAGATAAACGAAGCATCGAAGAGCCGTCTTCGCAAACGGTCATTCGCGGGCCGAAGGAAGGCTTTACGGAGGTGTTGTCCACCAATCTGACGCAGGTTCGGCGCAGACTCCGGACGACGCAGCTGCGCATCGAACACCGAACCGTCGGCCGCTTCACCCGGACGCAAATCGCGATTGCGTACATCGAGGGCATCGCCAATCCGGCCGTGCTCGCGGAATTGCGCAAGCGGCTCGATGCCATCGACATCGACGGCGTTCTGGAAAGCGGGTACTTGGAGGAGCTGATTCAAGACCATACGTTTACGCCGTTTCCCACCATCTTAAATACCGAGCGGCCGGACGCCATCGCCGGTTACCTGCTGGAGGGCCATTGCGCGGTGCTGGTCGACGGCACGCCGTTCGCGCTCGTGCTTCCGGTCACGTTTTTCAAGTTTTTCCTGTCGAGCGAGGATTACTACCAGCGATACGATTTGATTACCTTTATCAGGGCGATTCGCTTCCTGTCCTTTTTCGTCAGCTTGCTGCTTCCATCGCTTTACGTCGCCATTACGACGTTTCAGCAGGAGATGCTGCCGACGACGCTGCTGATCAGTCTGGCCGCGCAGCGGGAAGGCGTTCCGCTTCCGGCTTTGCTCGAAGCGCTGCTCATGGAGCTGACGTTCGAGGTCATCCGCGAGGCCGGGGTGCGCATGCCGCGGGTCATCGGCCCCGCCATTTCGATCGTCGGCGCGCTCGTGCTGGGACAGGCCGCGGTCCAGGCCGGACTCGTCTCCGAGGCGATGGTCATCGTCGTCTCGTTTACGGCGATCGCCAACTTCGTCATCCCTTCCATCTCGATGGCGGCGTCCGTCCGGCTCATCCGTTTCGGCCTTATGCTGCTGGCCGGTTCCTTCGGGCTGTTCGGCGTCTTGGCGGGGTTGGTTCCGCTGCTGATCCATCTGGTTTCGCTGACGTCGTTCGGCATCCCCTATTTTCTCCCGGTCGCCCCGCTGTCGCTGCAAAATCTGAAGGATGTGTTCGTCCGCGTTCCCTGGAAAGCCATGCGAACGCGGCCGCAGCTGATCAGCGTCCTCAACCGAACGAGACAGCAAACCGGCGAATCGAACCGCAAGGAGAAAGACTGATGCCGAGATCCGTTACCCTGTTGTTGATGTGCGCCGCGTTCTGCCTTGTTCTTGCCGGGTGCTGGGACCGCAGGGAGCTGAACGAGCTCGGCATTACATCCGCCACCGGCATCGATTGGGCGGACGGGAAGTGGAATGTTACTTATCAGGTCGTCGTTCCCTCCGGCATGTGGTCCGGCGGAGGCGGCGGAGGCGGCGGAGGCACCACCCAATCGTCGGTCCACGTTTTCACGGCGGAAGGAAGGACCCTTTGCGAAGCTGCTAACAAGAGCAACCTGGAAATTCCCCGTCAACTCTACTTTGCGCACACCGATGCTATCGTCATCGGAAAAGCCGCCGCCGAACATGGCCTTTCGGAAGTGGTCGATTTATATTTGCGCAGCGTTCAGGCACGCGAGACGGTGATGATGGCGGTAACCGAGGGACGCGCCTCCGACATATTGAAGCTGTTCGTGCCGCTGGAAAAGCTTCCGGGAGACGCGTTAAATAAAATCATCTCGAAGGAGGAACTGAATTCCGGCTATTATCCGGCCGTCCGGGTGTTCGATTTTGCCCAAAGCCTGTATTCCGATTCGCGCGCGATCGGGGTTCCGGAACTCAATCTGATGGGCAAACGGGACGCCAAGTCCCGCAAAGAACTGTCCTCGCTGGAATCGTTCAAACAAACGCACAACGAATCCAAGCTCGGCCTGACGGGAGAGTCCGTCTTCAAGGACGGCCGCCGGATCGGTCGGCTTACGTTCAAGGAAAGCTACGGGATTTCCTGGCTGTCGGGCGACATCAAACAAAGCGCTCTTGCCGTCCCTTGTCCGTCCGGTTCCAATCGGGACGCCTTTTCCACCTTGCGGATCGATAAAGCCGAAACGAAAATAACCCCGCAGAAAAAACAGGACGGTTTTCGAATGCTTGTCCGGGTCAATGTAAGCGGCGAGGTGCTCGAGTCCGAATGCAAGCTCGATTTGACGAAAAACGAAGCCGTTCGCCAGCTTGGGAACGCAATCGAACGAGAGATCGAGGACATTATGGATACCGGGTGGAGCGCCGCCATGCGCATAAAGGCGGATTTGCCCGGATTTGCCGACAAAATCCACCGGAAATATCCGAACGATTGGAAGAAGCTGAAGGATCAATGGACCGAACAGTTTCCGAAGCTCGAGGTTCAACCGCACATACGCGTTTCCGTCATTCGCATCGGTCTGTCGCTGAAACCGTTAAAGCAGGACAGGGAAAACGCGAAAGGGTAAAAAGAAAGCCGGCAGAAGGAGGCCCAAAGGTGAACGGACAAAAAACGCGAATTTCCGAACTGGTCATCTGCTTCGTTTTGTTCGAGGTCGGCAGCACGACGCTGTTTCTGATGGGCCCCGAAGCCAAGCAGGACGCCTGGCTCGCCATGCTTGCCGCGGCGGCGGCCGGCTTCGTCCTGCTGATGCTGTACATGGCCATCTACCGGACCGACCCGGAGCGCGATTTGTTCGAGTTGTTCCGCCGCTATTGGGGCAAGTGGATCGGGACGGGAGCAGGTTTCGTTTTTGTCGGATACTTTGCTTACGAAGGTTCGCAAAACCTGAGAGACCTCGGCGAGATCGCCGCGCTTATCCTTCTCAATCGAACCCCGTTGTTCATCCTTCTGCTGATCACCGTGCTGGTTATCACCAACACGGTCCGTCTGGGAGCTCCCGTCCTGTTCAAGTTTAGTCTGGCGATTTTTCCGATCACGCTCGCAAGTTACCTGATTCTCATGCTGCTGCTGGCCGGTCTAGGACAGATCCGGATCGAAAACATGTTCCCCATGTTGGAGAACGGTTGGAAGCCGATTCTCGATGCCGCGTTTCCCGAAATCTTGTCGTTTCCGTTCGGGCAGGCCGTGCTGTTCCTCGTTTTTTTCCCGCTGGTCGCCAACTCGGTCCGAAAGGTCAAGAAATCCATGTATATCGCCTATGCTTCGATCGCCCTTTCGCTTACCGTCCTCAATCAGATCATCATTCTCGTGCTCGGACCGGGCATCGCCGCGAACTGTTCGCTTCCGCTGCTGCAAGCGGTGCAGTTGATCGAAGTGGGCAACGTTTTCGAGCGAATGGACATCATTTTCGTCCTGATTCTGTTTATCGGCCTGGGAACGAAACTGGCGGCGTTCAGTATCGGGGCGGCTGTCGGCCTGCGCCGGCTGACCCGCATGAACTATAAACTCGCGTCCGTTCTGGTCGGGGCCGCCGTATATGCCGCTTCCTTCCATTCGCCCAATTATACGCACCACATCTGGATGGGAAAACAGGTTTTATACGCGTATCCGATTTTCCACGCCGCCTTCCCTGTCTTGCTGTTTATCGTTATGCTGATCAGGCGCAGGAAGGCGACTTAACCGAATCGCGGACGGCCGCCGTCGATCGGGCCTTTTATAGCGATTTCCAGTCCTCCTCCGTCAAGTCCGCCATTACGGCCATCGCCGCCTTGCTTCCCGAAGCGGCGGCGAAAATCAATTGGGACGGCATGACATAGGCCGAATCGCCGGCCGCGTATACGCCGGCAGCGGTTGTCCGTCCCATCGCATCGGTTGCGATCCCTCCGTTTGCCGAAGTTTGGTAGCCCAGCGCTTTTTCGAAATTCGCATGCGGAAGCTGGACGGGATCGAGAAATCCTCCGCTTCGCTCCATATGCGTGCCATCCGCGAAATGCACCCGCTCCAGCAGGCCGTTCCGGCCGGAAAAAGCGGAGACGGGCGTATCCACGACCGGTATGTTTCGGGACGCGAGCTGCAGCCGCTGTTCGGCGTTCAACGCGCCGCTGCCGTTCGTGCATACGACCAGATCCCGGCTCCAATTCAACAGCAGCTTGACTTTATGGAACACGGACGGATTTTCGGAAACGACCGCAAGCGGCCGATCCCGCAGCTCCCAGCCATCGCAAAACGGGCAGTTGAACAGGCTTTTCCCGTAAAAGTCGCGAAGCCCCTCGATCTCCGGAAACACCTCTTTCAACCCGGCTGCCAATATCACCTTGCGAGCCTGCAAGCGCTCGCCCGACGAGGTTTCCACGACAAAGCCGTCCTCCGACTTCCGAATGTCGGTCGCCTCGGCCTGCCAAAGCCGAACCGACGGATAGCCAAGCACCTCCTCGTAAGCGATGCGCCGAAACTCGGCCGGCCGAATCCCGTCTCGCGTAATGAATCCGTGAGAGGCGTGCGTCACGCCGTTTCTCGGGCGGCCGCTGTCGAACAGCGCGACGCTCCGCCTCGCTCTTCCAAGCACCAGCGCCGCGTTCAATCCCGCGGGCCCGCCTCCGACAATCGCAACATCGTATTTCATAGGACCAATTCCTCCTTAACCGTCTTTTTCCTAATTATAGACTTATTGCATCCATAATAACCATAATAAAAATCGCCTGTCAAGTCGCTTCAGAACGAAAAATCCGGGCTGGATACCAGCCCGGGTAAGATAGGTTAATTGGAAGCCGATTGAACGGGAATCGTCATTTCCAGTTCCTCGTAGTAGGTTTTCGTACCGGAGACCGGATCGCCGTCCTTCGAACCGTCGATGCTCCAATCGGATTTCTTGGCCGTGTACGTATAGGGCCACTCTCCGCTGGATTGCGTTCGATCGACGCAAAAACAAAAACCCGCGGCACTCGCGGGTTGGAATCGGTTAATTTCGCTTGGAATCGCCTGTCGCCAATCTTCTTAACCGAGAACTTCCTTGATCCGGATATGATTCTCTTTGCTTAAATCGATAAAATCATGGTTGTCGAGCGCGACGAGCGGCTTCGTCGGAGAGTTCGCGTTGGTCAGGATAATCTTCCCTTTCCGGCCGTCCGACAACAGGACGTCGCAGCCGACCAGCGTCCCGAGAAGCGTATCCAGAAAGGTCATGCCGATCACGGAGTCGAACCGATCCTGAATTATGCCCCGATGGATCTCCTCGATGACCTGAAAAAACGAAAAAGCGGGCCGGTGCGGCCGTTCCGAGATCATGGCCATATACACGTCCGCCAGGGCGACGATTTTACTGAGCCGATCGATCTGGTTCCCCTTCAGACCGTTCGGATACCCGCTGCCGTCCTCCCTTTCGTGGTGCTGCAAGGCAACCCGTGCCGCGCGGGGGTCGACGTCGGACTGCTTCAGCAGCTCGTAGCCGAGGAGGGTGTGCTGTTTCATGATCTCGTACTCGTGATGTTCGAACCGGCCCGGCTTGTTGATCAGGGACGAGGGCAGTTTAACCGAACCGATGTCGTAGAGGACCGCCGCCGTCGTCAAAATCGCCAGCTCGGCGTCGTCCAGCCGAAGCCGCTTGCCGAGCGACGTGGCCAGGACGGCGACGCCGATGATTTGCTTGTAGCGAAAATCCCCTTGTTCCTTCAGTTCGGAGAAAACTTGGAATAAATTGTATTTCTTTGCGGTTTCATTAATGAACGGAATCACTTTTTCTTCGACATCGGCGACGGGGACGACGCCGTTGTTCCGGACGAAAAGCTCGATTTCGTACAAATATTTCTCTGTCCTTTTCGCTCTTTCGCGGGCAGCGGAAGGGACGGGATCCGCGGAAGCCGGCAGTTCGTCGGCCGCGGCCCTGACCTCGTCGATATGGATGTTGAAATTGGCCAGCTTGTCGATATGGCTTTCATGAAGGACGGTTCCTTCGGCGATCAATAACGTTCCTTTGTTATCGAAAATGCTGCTCGTCAATCGTTTTCCGATAAAAGCTTGGTACTCGTGCAAAGACATCGGGTCGGTTACCTCCAGTTTTCCGGCCGCGCCGGTTCGAAATCGCATTCCGCGTGTGGATGACAATCTGAAAATTATTACGGAAGATTCAGCGAAATCGATTACTTCATTCCGGAAAAATGAATCCGCAGCATTACTTAAATACGGACGGGGAACGAGGCGGGTGAATAACGAACTATTTGCCCGATACCGGTTTTTTAGGTATTTGGAAGGATAGAAAACGCCCTACTCGTCGCGGGCGCTCGCGGCCAGCCGGACCGCTTCCGCCCGATCGGCGACCTGCAGCTTGTTCAAAATATTCGTCACGTAGTTGGACACCGTCTTCAAGCTGATCTCCATTCGCCGGGAAATGTCCGCGTTGGACAGCCCGTCCGCCATCAGGCTCAGCACCTCTTTCTCCCGATACGTCAACTCGGGAAACCAATCGGCCCGGTGCGCGGGACGCGTCGCCATCTCGATCATCCGGTTCGCCACATCCTGGCTGAAGATCGCTTCGCCCGAAGCGACGACGCGAATGGCCCGCAAAATGTCGTCTTTGTCCGAATCTTTCAGGATGTAGCCTCTGGCGCCGGCTTTCATCGCCGTAAACACGGAAACGTCGTCCTTGAACATGGTCAGCAGCAGAATTTTGACGTCCCCGGCTTCGGCCTTGATGGCGGCGGTCGCCTCGATTCCGTTGCGGCCGGGCATGCGGATATCCATCAGCACCACGTCCGGCTTCAGCTCCAAGGCCATTACCACCGCCTCGTCCCCCGTCGTCGCTTCTCCGACGACAAGCATATCTTCGGCGCTTTCCAGCACGCTCCGGACGCCGTGCCGGAACATCGGATGATCGTCCGCGATCAGAATGCTAATGGTTGTCATGCGCCCCTCCCCGATAGGACATCGATTTCAGCGGCAGACGGGCCTCTATGCGAGTGCCGCCGCCGGCCAACTTTTCAATGACGCAAAAGCCTCCCAGCTCCGCTGCCCGCTCACGCAGCGAGGTCAAGCCGAGTCCGCCCTTTCCGTCCGTCCGGCCGATCCGCTCGGCGAGCCCGATCCCGTCGTCCGTTACTTCGACCGCTAGCTCGGGGTCCGGCTGCGCTTCAACGGCGATGCGAACGCGGCATTCGCTCGCTTGCGCATGCTTCACGACGTTGACGAGCGCCTCCGTCGCGATCCGGTAAGCGCCGACCTCGACGGCCGCCGGCAAAAGAGGAAGAGCTTCCGGACAATCGAGCGTCATCCTCAGCGGAGGCGCGTCGGTCAGCTCCCGCACCTTGCGGATGTTTTCCAATTGCTCCATCCGCTGACGAACGGCTCCGACCAGGCCCAATTCGTCGAGCGCGGCGGGGCGAAGATCGTAGACGATGGATCGGATTTCCTCGACCGTATCGCCGATATCCTTCTGAAACTGCTGCACAATTTCGATCGCCTTGTTCGGGTCCTTGCGAATCCAGTCGGCGACCAGCGAGGCCGTCAGCCGCATGGCGGCCAGCCGCGGCGCGATGTCGTCGTGCAGGTTCCGGCGCATCGTTCGCCTCTCCTCCTCCCTGGCGAAGATGAGCTGCTCCTTCGACTCCTGCAGGTCGGTCAGCAGCCTTCGGATATCCATCGACTGGCCGACGCTTTGCACGACGATGCCCGCCTGCCGGCACAAGGCCTCGATCAGCCGGCGGTCGGCATCGCCGAACGCCTCGCCCGGCGATCGGGCGGCCACCAGCAGCGTGCCGACCTCCTGGCCTCCGGCCGCAAGCGGGAATTCCGCGGTTTCCGCCTGCCCGTCTCCCCGCTGCGCCGCAAGGGACGGCGCGCCGTCGCGAACGATTCGGATGCCCGCGTAAGGGACGCGAAGCGAATCCTTGACGGTACGGACGACCGTGTCGAGCGCCTCTTCCGGAGTCACCGTCTCCTTGAGCCGGTTTCCGAGCCGGAACAAGACCGAGAAAGGATCGGACTGTTCGCCGTACATCATCCGGTTGACCAGGCGCTGGAGCCTTTCTTTCAGCGGCGCGAACAGGACGGCGACGACCCCGGCGGCGGCCAGCGAAAAAAACATGTTTTGTCCGGTTCGGAACAGAACGGACAAATACCACACGGTAAACGAGTACAATGCGACGATGCTCGCGCTCAGTCCGGCATAAACAATCGTGCGGCCCACGATCGGGTCGATGTCCCAAAGCCGTTTGCGCATGACCGAGATGCCTACCGTAATCGGTATCGGCAGCATGACCAACTGGACGCCCAGATCGAGGACGAACATCCAGACGGAATCCTGCGTCTCGTAAAAATCCGTCCGCAGCAGCAGCGGCAGAAGCGAAACGACGACGAGGCCGGTTAGCGACAGCAGAAACCCGTATACGACCCATTTCGTCTGCTGGCGCTCGACCGCGTCCGCCGTCCGCCGATAGCGGACGAACCGGTCGAGGATGAGCAAGCCGTATTGCAGCACGAACCAGGTCAGCGTAACCCAGAACGGCCAACGGCCCCACGGCTCGTCCGGAAAAAAACCGGTCGTCAAACGGATAGCCGCCAGCGCGATGACCGCTCCCGCCACGAGCTTCGTCCCCGCTTTGCCGTTCGGAAACAGCAGCAGAAGCAGGATCAGCGATACGAACGACAGGCCTTCGGCCGCCGCGCCGAGCCATTCCCATTCTCTCCACTGCGTCCGAATCATCAATGAGGAAGGGAACGCGATCAGCGCCACCGAGGCCAGATAGGAGAACGGCTCTCGCGGCCGCTTGGCCAGAATAAGCAGGGCGACGGAACAATAGATCGCGAAGAAAATCAGAGCGATGGCGCAGTAAAGATAGGCAAAGCCTTCTTCCGTCAGGTTCAATCTCTCGAGCGCGTCCCAAGGCAGCGGCGTGATGGCGGCGTATTCGCAGGCCGTTCGGTGGCATTCGTCCCGCATGTAGGCGAAGTAGGTCGGAATTTTAGCCAAAAAAAGATACGCCACGGCGCCGTTGATTGCGAGCGACAGCCACCGAACGGCCGATAGCCACCCTTCCGGATGGCTTCGGACGCCGGGGGGCGAATTCGGCCGAAGGCGCTCCCCGGCTTCAGTTTTCATAACATTCCCCTTTTACCGAATTTGCGCGGCTGGCGGCAGCGAGGCTTCCTTGCGAGCTTCCGCCAACCGCCACGCGGCCGCCGTATAAACGATGCCGAAGACGACAGCCGCAAGTCCGCCCCAAAGGCCCCAGCTGCCGGGATGGTTCGGAATCGTGATCGCGGCGGCGCCCATGAACGCGTACGTGATGCCGACCACGATGCCAAGCGTGCGGGAGCCGTTTCGTCCGCTGGCCGACAAGTAACCGCCGTACAGCAAATTAAGCGAAAGAGCGGTGACTTCTCCCCAGCGGAACTGCTGCACCGGATCCTGGAATTGCTGCACGACGCCTATGACCATGACGGGGAGCAGCCCCAGAAGCGCGATGCCGTTCAACAGGAGCAGCGGCCGGTTCAGGACGACAGGCTCCGAAGGGCGGAAAATCTCCCGACGCTGGCCGTACGTGCCGTACAGAACCAGGAGCACGACGGCGAACATCACGAAGACGAACGCGCTTTGCAGCGCAAGCGACGGGTCGGTCGCCGTCAGCGTCCCGAGAAAAATAAAATGCCCGACAAAGTAAAAGCGCAGCAGGACCGGCTTGCTCTGCGGATTTTTGAGCAGGGCGAGCAGCGTCAGGCTGAACAGGATGCCGATCAGCGCCCCGTGAGCGGCGGCGTGAAACCGAATTTCGTCGGGAAGCGGCGAAGAGGCCATAAAGCCTTGAACCCACGGCTCCAACCCTTCGGATAACCCCTGCAGCATGAATAATCCCCCTGCCGCAAACACGACGACGAAAAAACGGAACAGCACGGGGAGAACCTTTCCCCCGCTTTTTTCTGCTTTCATCTTACAACTCCTCCTCTGAATTTTACAAGATCGTTCGTTCGTTTTAACGATACGAAATCGCGGTTCCCGAACGATAGAGGAGGTTTCCCGGGAATCCGGGAAGCGGGGCGGGAAACCGCGCTTCGGTCCCGAAACGCAAATAAAGCCCTTACGCTTCCCGTCGGGGAAGCGAAAGGGCGAAAAGCTGCCGCTGCGAAAGTCCTCATGCTTATTTAAAATTCGGGAAGCCGCGCTCATACTGCTTGGACAGATCGATTTTTTTCCGCAGCGCGGCCGCGGCCTCCAGCGTCCAATAAGGATTTCTCAGCATCCCTCTTCCGACGGCCACCAGGTCCGCGTCTTCGTTCCCGATCACGGAATTCGCCAGCGCCGGTTCGTCAAGCCTTCCGACCGCAATGACCGGAACGTCAAGAGCTTGCCTGACGGCTCTGGCCAACGGCACCTGATAGGCGACGTGCGTTCCCGGCCGGCCATCCGCGGCGATCGGACCTTCTCCCCCGGCGCTGACATGGAACAGATCGACTCCCGCTTCCCGGTACTCCTTCGAAAAGGCAATGCTTTCCTTAATGCCGTATCCGCCTTCCACGTACTCGGCCGCGGAAATTCTCATGAGGAGCGGCATGCTTTCGGGCATTTCGCTTTTCGCGGCGCAAATGACTTCTTTTCCGAACTTCGTCAGCTCTTTTCCGTAATCGTCCGTTCTTTTATTGGTTAAAGGCGAATGAAATTGATGAATCAGGTAGCCGTGGGCTCCATGAAGCTCGACCGCGTCGACGCCGGCCTGAACGGCTCGGCGCACCGCCTGGCGGAATTTGTTCACCATCTCTTGCACTTCGCCGGCGGAAAGCGCCCTCGGCGTTTTCGAACGCTCGTCGAACGGAATCGCCGACGGCGCGACGGGTTCGTCCGCATCCTCGGCCTTGCGTCCCGCATGCGCGATTTGGATGCCTACTTTCGCTCCGTACCGATGGCAAGCTTCCACGATGCGGGCGATCGCGGGAACCTGATCGTCCGACCATAAGCCCAAATCGTAGTCCGTAATCCGGCCGTCGGGTTCGACGTCCGTCATTTCGAAAATGATCAAGCCGGCGCCGCCGATGGCCCGGCTGACATAATGCGTATAATGCCAGTCCGTCGCGATTCCGTCCTTTTCGAATACCGAATATTGGCACATCGGCGGCATCACGACGCGGTTTTTTAACGATAATCCCTTAAGCTGATACGGGGTAAATAAATCTTTCATGGCCTGAGCTCCTCTTTTGCGATATAGGCGACGCCGTTTTTCGATACTATATCAGGTTTCAGCGCGAAACAGAAGGCAACCGGAGCCGCCGAAGCAAAGGGCCGGCCGCCGGCTCCTTCCGCCGGGCCGGCCGTCCCCGATAACAGACACTTTACGCTCGGTAGCAAGCTACTTGTTGTTGAGATTCCTCAATACGGGCTTTGCCATTTCTTTGCGGTCCTTCCCGGCCTTCTCCTTTGCCGCCTCGCCGTTCGGATTGCCGGATTTAAAGCGGGCCGCATCCATTCCGTCCATAATGTTCATAAGAACACCTCCTTCGGAGGGTAGTATTCTGTGGCCGGAGGAAAATCATTCGAGGCCCATTTCGCGATTTGCTTATCGCCGCTCGGGCGGGACATGCCGCTTTCCTTTTCGGTAGAACAGCGGCGGGTACCCGGTTACCGACTTGAACACTCTCCCGAAATGCGTCACGCTGCCGAAGCCCACCTTGCGGGCAATCAGATTGACCTTCATGGAGGATTGCTCGAGCAGCTTCTTTGCCTCCTTGATTCGGACGCTGTTCACGTACTCCACGAACGTAAAGCCGGTCGCTTCCTTAAAGAAGCGGCTCAAATAATACGGACTGACGTAAAACGTCTCCGCCAGCTGTTCGAGCGAAAGCTCCAGCATGTAATGGCCGTTGATGTACCGGACAACCTCGGAAATTCGATCGTGCATGGGGCTCGGAGACGCCGGCGGCTCCGCGACGTTCTGGGCGATTTGGCGGCAGCAAACGATGAGCAGCTGAAGAACAAGCGTTTGCGCGTAAATCTCGAAGCCCGCTCTACGTTCCCGAACTTCCTGAACGATGCCGCGAGCAAGCGCCTCGACGGCATGCCGCTCGTGCGGAGGCGATTTGACGATGACGTACTCCCTCTCGAACAAGGGCCGCAAATGTTCCCTATAGGCGCCGTTGACCACGGCCATATCGCGCTCATGAAGATTGACGACCAGCCGTTCGTGCTCGGGCAAGCTCGCGTCGGTCGTCCGATGCAAAATATTCGGTGCGATGATGATGATATCGCCCTCGCTTACGTCCATTGTCCGATCCTGGATAAAAAATCGCCGCTCGCCGGACAGCAGACAGAAGATTTCGAACGTGCCGTGAAAATGATCGGCCGGCATATGGTGCCGCAGCGCCTTCCGGTAGGATACCGAGAAGGTTCCTTGGCCGTTATCGTAGTGAAGATCCCCCATCCCGTTTCCGCCTTTCCTCCGTTTCGTTTCCATTATACACTCGTCCTCATTTACCGCAAGATATAAGAAGTTTTCGCTGTTTCTCGCAAATAATGTACATTTTCCGATGCTACTATAGAGGTAAACCAATGTGGGAGGATGGATTGAAATGGAAAATTCAGCCGCGAATGCCGGGGCAATGCCGCTCGAAACGACGACCCCGATCGGCTGGGCGGAAAAAGCCTGCGAAGCGTTGATGGCCAAATACGAGCCGGAGCAGCTCCCGCCCGACCGGTTCCACTATCATCAGGGTGTTTTTCTGTCCGGCATGGAAAAATGCTGGCGTCTTACCGCGAACGATCGCTATTACGAGTATTTGAAACGATGGGTAGACAGCCAGGTTCTCGAAGACGGCAGCATCAAAAAGCACAAGCCCGACGAGCTGGACGATATCCAGCCGGGCGTGCTCCTCTTCAACCTGTACGAGAAGACGGGAGACGAGAAGTACAAAAAAGCGCTGTATCGGCTCGTGCCCTTGTTGAAAACATGGAAAACCAATCCTTCGGGCGGGTTCTGGCATACAGAGCATAGCCCGAATCAAATGTGGCTGGACGGACTGTACATGGCCGGTCCGATCGCCGTGCAGTTCGCCAAAACGTTCGGGGAACCCGAATATTTCGACATGATGACCTTCCAGGCGCTCCTCATGGCGAAGCATACGAAAGATCCCCGCACCGGCTTGCTGTACCACGGCTGGGACGAGACGAAGGCGGCCGTTTGGGCGGATCCGGTTACGGGTCTGGCGCCGGAGTTCTGGGGGCGGGCGATCGGCTGGTACCCCGTCGCCTTGCTGGAAATGTTCGAATACTTGCCCGAGGACCACAAGGACAAGCCGGCGCTGGTCGCCATTCTGCAAGACCTTCTCATCGCCCTGACGAAATTCCAGGATGCTTCCGGCTTATGGTACCAGGTCGTCGACAAAGGCGACCGCCCGGACAATTGGCTGGAAAATTCCTGCACCGCCTTGTACGTTCATGCCATTGCCAAAGCCGTGCGCTTCGGCTATCTGGATGCCAAGTATTTGCAGTATGCCTGGAAGGGCTATCAGGGCGTGATCGACACGCTGAAGTTCGACGAGAACGGCAACCTGGTCATCGGCCAGATATGCATCGGCACGGGCATCGGGGACTATGCCCACTATATCGCCCGTCCGACGAGCGAGAACGATTTGCACGGCGCCGGCGCCTTTACCCTCATGTGCGCGGAAATGAGCTTGGCGGAAAAAACGGTTTAAGCTTCCCCATCGTCCTGAAAATCCAGACCGCCCACAGTCGGCTTGCGCGCCGATGCGGGCGGTTTCGTTGTTGGGAAACGCGTTTCATGCTCGGGGCGCGAACGAGGGCAGATCGGAACTTCGTATTGCAAAATGAACCAAGTGTCATTATTATTAAAATGGCACTTAGTTCATTTTTTAATTGCGGAAAGGAATCGACGATATGTCTCCCAAACTGACGGATCAACGAAAAGAGCGGAGAAACCTGCAAATCCTCGATGCAGCGAAGCGCGTCTTTGCGGAAAAAGGCTACGGGGCGGCGACGTTGCAGGATATCATCGAGGAGACCGGCATGAGCCGGGGCTGGATCTATTTGTATTACAAGTCCAAGGATGAGATTTTCGAAATACTGTTGGATCATTTGGACGCAGAGCATGAACGGCATCTGAAGGAGCTTACGGAATCGTCGGCGTCCGTGTGGGAAACGGTTGCCGCGCTCTATTCCGAGCAGTTGGAGGAGCTTCTGCATTCTTCCCATGGCGGATTATTTTCGGCCTTCTATGAGTATTTCATGATCGGCTGGCGCGACGAAACGCGGCGGGGAACGCTTTTGAAGCGCTATGAAAAGGGAATCTCGCGTTTTGCGAATCTGCTCGAAGCCGGCGTCGAGCGCGGAGAGTTCTCGCCCGTCACGGACATCGCGCACGTCGCCAGGCTTGCCGCTTCCTTTCAGGAAGGCATCATGACCCATTCCATTGCCGTCGGTCCCGACAAGGCGGACGCCCGGATGCAGTTCGATGCCCTGTTGCGCTATTTGAAAAGCTTGCTTCAACCCGGCTGCGACCAAAACCGCATTTAAGGGAGAGGGCAAAATGAAGACGCTTCTTCGCAATCCGACATATCGCAAGCTGTTGCTTGCGACATTCGCATCTCAACTGGGAACGGTCGTCGGAAATATGGCGTTCGCCTACTATCTGATTGACAGATACAGCGAACGGCCGTCGCTGGCCGCCACGGCGGAATTAATGTACTCGCTTCCCACATTGGCGGTGTTCTGGATCGTCGGCGTCATCGCGGACAGGTTCGACCGGAAGCGCATCGCCGTCTGGAGCGACTGGATCCGGGCGGGGCTGACCTTGCTGTTGCTGCTGTTCGTTCATTTCGACCTGCTATTCCTTTGTTTTGCAACGCTATTTTTGCGCAGCGCGATCTCGAAATTTTTCACTCCTGCGGAAATGGGACTGCTGCAAGGCAGCATCGATCCGGACCGGTACGTCCAAGCGTCCGGCCTTAATCAGCTGGTCATGGGAATGTTCATGCTTTTTGGCATGAGCTTGGGCGCGGCGGCTTATCATTTCCTCGGCATTAAAGGGGCGATCATCGTCGACGGGCTCAGCTTCCTGTTCTCCGGTTTGCTGCTTGCCCGGGGCAAATTCCCCGAGCAGGCCCGCATGCCCAACGGAAGAAGTCGATTCCGCGAACTGCGGCTATCGATGGTCATGAAAGATTTCGGGCAAAGCCTTCGTTATTTGGCCAGCCATCGACTGCTGCTTCTCTTGGTCGGCGGTTTTCTGTTTTTCGGCATCGTGAACGGAGTCTTCGCCGTGCTTCCTATCTTCGCTATGAAATACAAGCTAAGTCCGGATTTTTACGTCGTTCACTCTTCGCTCCTTACGGTCTTTTTGGGCATCGGCTATCTTCTGGGCAGTATCCTGAGCCCGCGTCTGATCCATCGCTTCTCCAGAGCGCCGATCCTCATTTCCTGTCTGTTCGCATCCGGCCTGCTCATCGGGGGAATGGGCTGGGCCGGGCGAATCGAAGTTTATTTCCTTCTCGTGACGCTGGCGGGAATCGTCGTCGCTCCCGTCAATATCGCGCTTGGCAGTTGGATGCCGGAGCTTGTTTCCCCGCAACAAATGGGGCGCGTCAACGCATTGATCGAACCGGTCATGATGCTGGGCCATTCGCTGGCCTTGGGCGGCATCGCCCTCGCCTTCCCGGCCTGGATTTCCGTAACCTGGCTGCACTGCATCCTGGCCTTATGCACTTTAGCGGTCGGCTTCTTCTATTGGGCCGCGCTCCTTCCGTTGGCGCACAGAGGCGTCAGGAGCAGAAATCCCGGATAATCTGCTCCTTCACCTTCTCCATCGGATATCCCGGATAAACGGTCATCAACAGCATGACGCCGTGCAGCGCCGAGGAAAAGTACAAGGAACGCAGCTTGGCATTTTCCGCCCCCATTTGTTCGAATATGTTGGACTGGGTTTCGAATTGCTTCGCCATTTCCCGGTTTAACATTTCGCTGTATTTGGATACAACCGCGTCTTCTTCGGGCTGCGTCTGCAGATGCAGGATGAACCGGTACGCTCTCGGGTTGTTCGCGATATGGCTCAACGCTCCGTCGACGATTCGAGCGAGCTGCTCTTCCGGCGAAGAAAGCGCGGACGCCGCTTCAATGACTCCGGCAATCTCGTCTATCCGAATCCGAACAATTTCGGCCAGCAGCCCCTCTTTCCCCTGAAAATAATTGTAAAGCAGCCCCTTGGAGACGCCTGCCCTCTTGGCGATATCCTCGATGGAAGCGGAGTGGTATCCCTTTTCCAGGAACACTTCCATCGCTGCAGCGCTTATCGTACTTTTGGCCTGTTGGCGAATCCGTTCGTTCTGCTCCCGGCTGCGCGGCATGAATTTCACTCCTGTCCTTCGGTCACGACGATAGTTCCTTTATTTTAGAAAAGAACGGATATGCGTGGCAAGTTGTTCGGGATGCGTCAAGGTCAGCATATGGTCCGCGCCCTCCACCTTCGCGAAGGCGACGGCAGGGATGCGCTTGAATTGTTTGGCCACGCCTTCCATATCGCTCCACTCGACCGTTCCGCGAACGAACAGCGTCGGACACGCGATTCGCTCCAACCGTTCCAGGGCCGGCGGCTGCGGCCATACGACTTCGAAGCTTCTCCACTCCGTAATCACTCGGGTCATGTATAGCGTATGCATTTCGATCAGGAAATCGCGGTACTCGCTCGCCATGACCGTACGGTAGATCGGGCCTTTCAATGAATATTCAACCATTTTTCCGACGTCGGGCGCGAGCGAATTGACCGAGCCCATCCAATCCGTGAATTCTTTGGAGTAAGGATACCCGGTCAAGGACGGCGCGATTGCGATCAGCCGCTCCACCCTCTCCGGGTGAGAAAGCGCGAAATTGACGGCCAATTCGCCCCCGATCGAATGACCCGCCAGCGCAACCCGCTCCAGCTTCAAATGGTCGAGCAGCCGCAGCAAATCGGCCACGAGGTTCATCGGCTGCTGCGGAGCCGGGGAACGGCCAATGCCTCGGCCGTCAAAGGTTACGACGCGATATGACCTTGCCAGAAGCGGGACGATCTCCAGCCATTCCCTGGAATCGACGCCCCCGCTGTGAATGAGGACGATGGCCGGTCCGCTTCCGAAGCTATGGTATTCTAAATGCTCCTCTCCGAAGGTTAAATGGAATCGCTGCGTATTCATTTTAATTTATGACTGAACGTCCGGTCAATATAATCGTTACCTTTAGTTTATTGCTTTCATAATTTAAGTGCACTATAATGACTCTATCACGAACGAGGAGTGATCCCATGCAAATCGAAATCTGGTCGGACTTCGCCTGTCCGTTTTGCTATATCGGCAAACGCCGCTTCGAGAAGGCGCTTGAGCAGTTCCCGCACCGCGATCAAGTCGACGTCGTCTACCGCAGCTTCGAGCTCGATCCGGACACTCCGAAGGAGCTCCCGTACGATGTCCATGACATGCTGTCAAAGAAATACGGCATGAGCCGCAGTCAAGCGATCGCGAACAATGCCAACGTCGGGCATCAAGCCGCCGAAGAAGGACTCGATTTTCAGTTCGACCGAATCGCGCTGACCAATACGTTCGACGCCCACCGGCTGAGCCATTTCGCCGGAAAGCACGGCAAACGCGCGGAGGTGACGGAGCTGCTCTTCAAGGGATATTTCACAGATGGAAGCAACTTGAGCGATCGCGATTACCTTCTCGAGGTAGCCGCGGCCGCAGGGCTGGACAGGCAGGAAGCGGCCGCCGTGCTGGCCGGCAGCCAGTATGCCGACGAAGTGCGCAACGACGAGGAAACGGCCGGCCGGCTCGGCGTTCGGGGCGTTCCGTTTTACGTCATGAATCGCAAATACGGCGTATCCGGCGCGCAACCGCTGAGCGTATTCGTTTCGGCGCTGCAGCAAGCGTGGGACGACAGCCAAACGATTCAAGTTGTCGAATCCGCCGACGGGTCGGCCTGCACGGACGATTCCTGCGCGATCGACGGAAAGTAACACCACAAGCCCTCCGTGATGACGGCAAGCCCGCCTGCACTTATCGCAGGCGGGCTTTTTTGGGCCGCCCCCTCTGCTCTGCCCGTCGACGCCGATCAAGCTTGAAGCAGACGGACCCGAAATCAGCGGAGAGCTGGTCCAACGGCGGCATCAAGCATCCGATTGCCGGCCGGGTACGGTTATTTCTTGCAACCGCGGAAATAATATCATGGTTAAAAAATTCGGGAGGTGACGAGATGTCCGAGCCGCAACCTCTGGCCGCGCACGAATCGCTGGAAATTCACGAGATGCTCAATTTCAAGACGCTCTGCCTGGCCAAGTCGAAGCTGATGCAGGGGCTGGTGTTCGATCGGGATTTGAAAGCGCTGATGGAGAAGGACGTCCGGCAATCGCTGCAAGCTATCGAAGCCCTGAAAGCCGTCTATGCCCGGGCGCCGTTTCAAACGGCCGTTCCCGAGAACCGCCCTACCCTATCCTGAACGGAAGGTGAACGACATGAACGACGATTACTTGGATCCGATCAACTCGCTTCACATGCCGGAGCTGGCGGATATGACCTTCGCGACCGATTTTCTGATACGCGCGAAAGAAGGCGTCCGCAACGCCGCCTTTGCCCTGACCGAATCGGTCTCGCCCGATGCGCGGCAGGTTTTGCGGGAACAGCTGCGCCAGGGTTTGGCGCTTCATCGGGAGATTACGGATCTGATGGTAAGCAAAAAGTGGTTTCACCCCTACGAGCTTGGCGAGCAGTACAAGCTTGACCAATTATCGGCCCAAAATACGGTCATGGTCGCCCGAATGCGCCTGTATCCCGAAGATACCTCGCGAAAAGGCATGTTCGACCGTACGCCCGACTCGTCCGGAGGATTCGACGCATGAAAGCCGTAACGTATCAAGGCATCAAAAACGTCGTCGTAAAAGAAGTCCCGGATCCCGAAATCCGGAAGCCGGACGATATGATCGTGCGGCTGACCAGCACCGCCATATGCGGCTCCGACCTGCATTTGATTCACGGCATGATCCCGAACCTCGAGGAGAACTATATCATCGGGCATGAGCCGATGGGAATCGTCGAGGAAGTCGGTCCCGGCGTCACGAAGCTGAAAAAAGGCGATCGCGTAATCATTCCGTTCACGATCGCCTGCGGGGAATGCGTCTATTGCAAAAGCCAACTGGAGAGCCAGTGCGACAATGCCAACGATAACGGCGAAATGGGCGCCTATTTCGGCTATTCCGGCAACACCGGCGGTTATCCGGGCGGGCAAGCCGAATTTTTAAGGGTGCCGTTCGCGAACTTCACTCACTTCAAAATTCCCGAAAACTGCGAAGCGCCCGACGAGAAACTGACCCTCATCGCCGACGTGATGCCCACGGCGTTCTGGAGCGTCGACAACGCCGGAGTCAAAGACGGCGACACCGTTATCGTACTCGGCTGCGGCCCGATCGGCCTGATGGTTCAGAAATTTTGCTGGCTGAAGGGCGCGAAACGCGTCATCGCGGTCGATTACGTCGATTATCGGCTGCAGCACGCGAAGCGGACCAATCAGGTGGAAATCGTCAATTTCGAATGGCAGAGCAACATCGGCGGTTACTTGAAGGAAATGACCAAGGGCGGAGCCGATGTCGTCATCGACGCCGTCGGGATGGACGGCAAGATGAGCGACATGGAGTTTTTGGCAAGCGGGCTGAAGCTGCAGGGCGGTTCGCTCGGCGCGCTGGTCATCGCTTCCCAAGCCGTCCGCAAAGGCGGGACCATTCAGGTTACCGGCGTATACGGCGGACGGTACAACGGTTTTCCGCTAGGCGACATCATGCAGCGAAACGTCAATATCCGATCCGGACAAGCTCCCGTCATCCACTACATGCCGCATATGTATGAATTGGTCGCGACCGGCAAAGTCGATCCGGGCGATATCGTGACGCACGTACTCCCGCTTGGCGAAGCGAGACACGGGTACGAAATTTTCGATACGAAAACGGACAACTGCATTAAAGTCATTTTGAAGCCGTAGACCGGTTTAACCTTTCGATTCGGAGGAACACGCCATGGAATACGCATTGCACGAAACGTTGGAGACTCACGAAATCGCCGCATTCAAAACCCTCTGCCTGACGAAATCCAAAACGATGCAAATGCTGGTGAGCGACCCGGAGCTCAAGCAGTTGATGCAGCTGGATGCGGAGATTTCGACCCGGCAGCTGCGGGAGCTTGGCGCGATTTTGACGAAGGCCGGCGGACGGGAGGCGAACGCATGAACCCGATCATCGAGTATTTGACCGGAATGAACAAGCTGACCGATCAGGTGATCGCGATGGATTTTCTCGTTTCCGCGAAGAGCGGCGTCCGGAACTATGCGATGGCCGTCACGGAATCGGTTTCGCCCGAGATCCGGGAAACGCTGGCCCGGCACCTCGAGGAGGCGGTCGACATGTACGAACGGATCGCGAATTACATGATCGAGCGAGGGTGGTACCATCCACGGGAAGTAAGCGAGCAACTGCAATTGGATTTGAAAAACGCCGATACCGCTCTTTCGCTTCCTTGAACGGCATGGACGGGATTCCCCTCTAAAAGAGTCCAAGCAAGCCGCCCTTTCATTGCATAAATTAGAGCCAAGCTGTTTATCCCTGAACAAGGAGCTTTTATGCAATGAAAAACAAGAAAAAAAAGAAGCCCTCTCAGGCTTCTTCCGGACAGATCGGCCGCAGAATCGACAGCCAATTCAACGAATTGGAATTGCTGGACGAACTGTACAAGAAAACGAAAGAACCGGCCGGAAAGGAAAATCAATCTTCGCTGTCTCCGCAACAAAACGACGAGCCGTAGTCACGGAACAAAGACACTCCTTCTAACGCGAGCTTGTCCCCGTTCGCGGTTTCGGCGGCTTTTTCGATTTCCGTTCGCGGGTACAAATATCGCTCCGGCGCTTTCGTCTCCGGCTCCCTTACAAGCAGGCATACACGATATTTTTCAAACGCGGGTGAACGTAGGTTTCCTGGTTGTTCAGCATGTGCTGCGCGTACATGACGGTAAGCTGCGAATCCGGATCGATAATCGCCAGGCAACCGGCCGCGCCGCTCCAGCCGAATTCGCCGAGCGGGCTCAAGCTACCGCTTTCGGCTCTGGAAATATGGGTACGCACGCCCAGACCGAACCCGTAGCCCGCAAGCTGCACCCAGGCGTAATCTTCGCGCATGCTTTCGGTCAAATGATCCGCGCGCATCAGGTCCACCGCCGCGGGCGACAATATGCGCGCGCCGTTCGGGCTCGTTCCCCGATTCGTCAGCGCGTTCAGGAACAGAACGTAGTCGCTGACGGTCGACAGGAGCCCCGCCCCGCCGCTTTCGAATTCCGTCCCGATCCGGAAATCGTTCCCGTCCTTCCGCGCGGGCTTGCCGAGGACGTCGTCGTAACGGTACTGCGGCGCCAGGCGGGTTCGCTGCTCCTCCGTCAGATCGAAGCCCGTGTCGTTCATCCCGAGCGGTCCGGTCACTTCCTCCCGGATATACTGGCTGAATCGCCTTCCGTCCACCGCCTCGACGAGAGCGGCGAGCACGTCGTGGCACAGGCTGTAGTTCCAGCGGGTGCCCGGCTCGAACAGCAGCGGCTCTTTCGCGAGCGCAGCGGCAAATTCGCGGGCGGGCACCTTGCCGCCGGTGCGTTCCGCGGCTTCCCGGAGGGATGGCGATCCGAGGTCATACGAGAACCCGGCCGTCATGGCAAACAGATCGCGGACCGTGATCGGCTTCCTCGCCTTTTCCAGAACGGTCGCCCCGTTCGGCAGCGTCTTCCGGACCGTCATTTCGGCATATTCCGGCAAATAAGCCGACAAGGGATCGTTCAGCAGCATCGCTCCCTTTTCGACCAATTGCAGCGCGGCTGCGCAGGTCATGATTTTCGTCAACGAATACAAATGAATGATCCGCCGGTCGTCGATCGGCGTTTTCTGTTCCAGATCCGCATAACCGTTGCGATAGCGAAAAACCGTTTCGTTGCGGCGCATGACGAGCACCTCCGCCCACGGAATGCGCCAATTCGTGATCCGGTCGATAAATTGCGATAACGGTTTGAAATCCATCGATATCCCGTCCTTTGCGCAGGTCAGAAGTTTCCTTTTTCATTATTGGTCAGTTGCGCCGTCATGGCAATAGTTTTGTTTCGGAACGGAAGCCCGGCGTCTCGCGCTTGTTACCGGAAATCCATTTGCTCGAAATTCATCTCGTCCATCAGCCTCCCGACGGCCTGCTGCCGCTCCCTGCCCATCTCCCGCAAGCAGGCGGAAAACCGCATTTGCCACTCCATCGGATGCCCGTTCTCCCGCGACAGAATGGACGGCAAATCCGCGGATTCGTCCCGCAATTGTTCATAGAAAACGATTTTCGCAAGCAAAGCCAGCTCCATATCGCCGAACGCCCCAAA
Source organism: Cohnella algarum (assembly GCF_016937515.1). Classification (NCBI taxonomy): domain Bacteria; kingdom Bacillati; phylum Bacillota; class Bacilli; order Caryophanales; family Paenibacillaceae; genus Cohnella; species Cohnella algarum. The sequence goes on along the minus strand of NZ_JAFHKM010000002.1, from coordinate 4,766,456 downwards.
AAGGGCGTCATATTCGTCCCCGTACAGGCAGTCCGCTTCCAACAAATCGAGATAATCGTAAAAAGAATGAAAGCTCGACATGATCAGCCCGACTTTCTCTTCCTTCGTCTCGACGCGCGTCAGCTCATGCAGCAATTTTCTCAGCCGGACATCGCTCATCCGGTCCTTCGCGTCGAATGAAAGGACGATGGGCTTGGCCTCCGTTGCTCTCCAAGTTATCGCGACGGTCCGCAAGCTGCCGTGCTTTGCGGCATTAGCCGTCCGCTGAACGAGGCTCTCCGAGCAGACCTCCATATAGGCCTGCAATTGCGCGTGAATCGGCAGCTGATCCCGGAGTCTCGCCATCGCGCCGGTGAAAACGGCTCGGATTTGCGATTCGGCCGCATTCCCGAATGGCCGTTCCAACCGCTCGAATTGATTTTCGGAAATCCGGATTTCGCCTGCCCTTCCTCCGGCCAGAACCGAAAATATCGCATTGCCCAGCACGAGCTCGAAAATATTAAACAGCTCGATCCGATAATCGAATCTGCAGACTCTCCCGTAGTTGGACAGCAACTCCAGCAGCTCCCGGCGATCGAACATCGCGCAAAACTCGGTTTCCAGCTTCAACCGTTCCAGATACTGCTTGATGTAGAACACGCCCTGGAGCCGCATGTCGTCGATCGCCAGCGGATAATCGATGCTGGCCATCGTATTGTGGGCGTCGAAGAGAATGCCGTATTTTCGGAGGAAAACGGGCAGGGACTCGTCGATGGTCATGTTGTAGGCGTCGACCGGCACCTCCAGCTTGCGAGCGGCGATTTCCTTGTATAACCGCTTCGCCGCTTCCAGAGTTTGACCGACTTTTTCCACGCCCCGATCGTAAATAAGGCGGGTGTCGGCCGTTTTGAGCGTTTCAATCGCCGCCTCCGGCTCCTCAAAATCGGACAAATACGCGTCTGCCGCATACAGGACGGAGGTCAGGAGGCTTTCGGCCGTTTCCGTCGCGACCGTCGTGCTTTCGCCCCGGGTATATTTTAAAATCAGCTCCTGCAAAATCCGCATGAACGCGTACTGGATGCGTTTCGCTTCTTCGCCGTTCAACCGCCCCGTACGCAAGCCTTCGTTCAATAGAGACAGCGTGTACGCATTCCGCTGCAGACGGGATTTGCGGATGCCGCCGCGAACCGTCAGCTCGCGTCCTTCGCTCAAATTCCCGGCGTCCAATCGTCATCTCCCCCTTCAAAAACGGATTCGCCTGCCTGCAGCTCCCTCCGGAACCGTTCGGCAAACTCCTCGAGTCTGCTCCTCAACAATTCAAGGGCCCCCTCGCATTCATCTTCGAACATTTCCTTCATAAGGGACAAAAGCTTCCTGTCGCCGATTCGGTCTTCCGTCTCGTTTTTCAACCAATAATAAACTTCTTGCAGCTCTTCAACGTTTCGGCGTACTCTTCCTGCCGGATGAGCGAAGACGACGAGAAAAGCTCGATGAGCTCCTTGGCGGCTTCGATCCCCAACTCCACCCTTCCATAGCCGGACAACGCCCGGTTTCTCGCTTCCAGCATCGATTTAACGTCCTCCGGGGCGAGAGTTAGGCCGTATGTCTTCGTTGTCTCGTTCATTTCCAGCAATTCGTTCATTTCTTGCTCCTGCACGGACGCGCTCAAGGAGTGGAATAGGCGGGACAGCTGCATGCGGCTAGCCTCCTTTTCGATCGCTCAAATCGCCACTTGACAAATCAATAATTTTGTGGTATAATTAAAAATTAATGTTGATCATGGTATTTTAAATGATTCTTCCGTTCCTGTCAACGGAATCATGACAAAAAGCCTCATCCCCAAGACTGTTCTCAGGGATGAGGCTTTCGTTTTGGCCATCATCTTGCTATTCCCAATTCCAAAACCGAACCTCGTCCACGACGATTTCCGCGGCCCAAGCTTCGTTTTGCAGCTTCAATACCTCCTTGGTAGGTCCCGTAATGACGGCGCCGTAATGCCGAATTCCGTTTTGCTCAACATAATCTATACGTTTTTGGAGGTCGAAGCTGCCTGAAAAGAGTTTATTGGCTTGCCCTTCATGGCTTTTCAAAAAAGACAGCGTCTTTAGAAATTGCCGATGAAGAACTTTCTGGTCGCCCGGAACGTAAGCCGGCGAAACACTGCTTTGCGAGCGGGTTTGGCCACCGGATATCCCTGCTCGTACCTCGGTCGAAAACGTGGTCATGTCGTCATCATGCCAAATCGGGCTGCTTGGGAATCCGACGGGATGAAAAACGGGCCTGCCAGTGGGATCGTCCTGCGCTTCCTTGCCGGTGTCGACAGCCAGCCATAGCAGCTTTACATCCTTGGCTTGCAAATCCTGAAAAACAGTTTTCGTATCCAGTCGTATTCTCGGAGACGTCGCTCTTGGACCGCCTCCGGGAAGGAATGACGGAACGGAACGAAGGACCACACCGGGCGAATGAGGCACTGGCTGCCTACTTGAGCGGCGAGCAGCGGCTGGGACGAATCCACGCGGGCGTCGACCCGAAAGCGGCGGCCGATCTGCTGCTGGGCAGCTGTTTTCAACATGCGTTTCAGTTGCGTTTCATGGGCATGGAAAAATCGGAAGAAGAGCGGCGGCAGTACGTTCGCATGCGGGTGCGCGAGTTGACGCACGGAATCGAAGCCTAAGCGCAGCAATCCGCTTTAGGGTAGGTCATCCTGTGAAGCGCCGGCTTGGCTCGCCGATCTTAATAAAAACGTAAGCTGCTCGTTCATATATTCCGGGCTGCGCGCAAAGCCGTCCTCGCTCCATTGAATGAGCAGTCCCATGATGGCGTTGGCCTGGTAGGCGATCACCAACGCGAGATCTTTTTCGTCCGTTTCATGGAACGAATTGCTTTCCCGCATCAAGCCCTTTATTTTCTCGAACAAAGAGTAGTAATACGACAGCGTGGATTTTTTATCGAATACGATTTCGTAAAACGGCTGGTATTTCTTCACATGATGGAAAATGCGAATTGTGGAGGGGTCGAGATCCCTCGGAATCAAGCGGGAGACGTGCCGGTACGGCTCGTAATACGATTCCTCCAAATCTTTCAGCAAGTGCTTCAGATGCTCGTCAAACAGCGCCCCGACATCCGGATAGTGGAGGTAAAAGGTGCCCCTGTTCACTTTCGCCTCGCGGCAAAGGGCCGACACGGAAATCGACTCCAGCGCCTTCGATCGAAGCAGCGTCAGGAGAGCTTGATGCAGCGCTTTTTTCGTTTTGATGACTCTTAAATCGTTTTCATTCATCGTTTTATGCAACTCCCTGCCGGAACAATCGTTGCATGGTATTATAAATCGTTACGGGCAAAATGTAAAAAGGCTGCGGGCAGCTTGTCCGCCCGCAGCCTTGATTTGTTAAAAAAATCCCTCTTGCGCCGTCTCCCCTTGCGTCAGAAGCCCGCGGTCCAGCCCGCATCCGCGGTAATGACCGCCCCGTTCACGAAGCTCGATTCGTCGGACGCCAGGAACAACGCCACTTGCGCGATTTCCTCCGGCTGGCCGGCGCGCGGAATGACGCCTTGGGTCACCTTCGTGCGCGAAGCGCCGAACTCGTCCCAATTCGACATGGATGCCGAAATGTTCGTAATCGTCGCCCCCGGCGCGATCGCGTTGCAGCGGATGCCTTTTTGCGCGTACATGAAACCGGTGTTTTTCGTGATGCCGATGACGGCATGCTTGGAGGCCGTATAGGCAACGCCCGCGTGAGCGCCGCTGAAGCCGCCCGTCGAAGCCGTATTGACGATGACGCCTTTTCCTTTTTCGAGAAAAATCGGAATCGCTTTGCGGATCGCGCGCATGACGCCTTTCGTGTTGACGTCGAAAACCAGGTCCCACTTCTCGTCGTTCACGTCTCCGGCCGCCGCCATATTGTCCATAATGCCGGCATTGTTGACGAGAATGTCGAGCGTGCCGAATTCGTTGACGGCCGTATCGATCATGGCGTTAATATCTTCCAGCTTCCCGACGTTCGTTTTTATCGCGATCGCTTCGCCGCCGTTCGCTCTGATTCCGGATGCAACCGCTTCCGCACCTTCGAGATTAAGGTCGGAAACGACGACTTTGGCTCCCTCTTTCGCGTACAGCTCCGCAATCGCCTTGCCCATGCCCGATGCCGCGCCCGTTACAACCGCTACTTTTCCTTCCAAACGCATAACGATCCCTCCCCGAATTTTATTGTACAGTTGTTCAATTAAATTATAGAAAAGAGAACGAGACTTTGTCAATTGACGATCCTGTTAACTTCTCACTAACAAAAGCCCCCGCCCAAGGCGGAGAGCTTGATTATTTGTCAAATGATACGGTTTTTTAAAGTTCGATCGTTCGGGTTGCGATTTTTCGGCAAAACTCGCGGTCGTGCTCCACGAACAGCAGGGTCGGCGCGTATTCGAGCAGCAGCTCTTCGATTTGCATGCGGGAGATGACGTCGATGAAATTCAGCGGTTCGTCCCAAACGTGCAGATGGGCGCGTTCGCAAAGACTTCTCGCGATCAGCACCTTTTTTTTCTGGCCGCCGCTGAAGGACGACATGTCTTTTTCGAATTGAACGCGAGCAAAATCCAGTTTGCGCAGAATCGACTTGAACAGACTCTCGTCGATCCCGTATTCTCTTGCGTAATCGGCAAGATTGCCTTTCAAGTCCGACGTATCCTGCGACACGTACGAAATTTTCAGCTGGCTCCCTCGCCGGAACGTACCGTCATACGCCAGGTCTTCGCCGCAAATCAGCTTGAGAAGGCTGGATTTTCCGGAGCCGTTTCGGCCTGACAGGGCGATTCGCTCGCCTTGCTCGATCGTAAAGCTGACATCGGAGCAAGCGATCTTCTTGCCGTAACGAATCGACAGGCGGTCGAGCTCGACAAGCCGGCTTTTAGGGTACGCGAGCTGGGCAATCTTGAGGCTCTCGGAGGACTCTACGTTTTTAAGCAGCTTGGACTTTTCTTCGATCGCGGATTGCTGCCGGTGCTCCAGCGATTTCGATCGCTTCATCATTTTGGCGGCCTTGTGGCCGATATAGCCTTTGTCCGGCCGCAAGCCGCCGTTTCTTGTGCCGTTTTTCGTCTTTTCCACCGCGTCGGACCAATCGCTCGTGCGTCTCGCGGCCTCCGAAAGGCGTTTGATGTCTTTTTTCAGCTTTTCGTTTTCGGCGAGTTCGAACCGGTCCTGCCTTTGCTTATTTTCCCACCAGTCCGTAAAATTGCCCTTTTGAATGTCGATGTCGGTCTTGTTGATAGACAGGATGTGATCGACGCAATGATCGAGAAAGAAGCGATCGTGGGACACCAGAATAAAGCCGCGCTTGGCGTCGAGGTAATCGCCGACGAGCTTTCTGGCCTCCATATCCAGATGGTTGGTCGGCTCGTCGATGAGCAAAAAGCTGTTTTCTTTCAGGAACAAAGCCGCCAGCAGCACCTTCGTCTGCTCCCCGTTGGAAAGCGTATTGAAGGGCCGGTACAACACGTCCTCGGAAACCTTAAGCAGCGAAAGCTCGCGCATCAATTCCCAGTGGACGTAATCCGGGTAAACGTCGCCGATGACATCGATCGTCAGGTTGTCCTTATTGGCGACCGGATACGGGAAGTATTCGAAATCGACGCTTGCGGAAATGCTCCCGCCATACTCGTATTTGCCGAGCAGAAGGTTCAGGAACGTCGTCTTGCCTCTGCCGTTTCTCCCCGTGAATCCGAGCTTCCAGTCCGTATCGATCTGAAAGCTGACGTTTTCGAAAATGTTGTCGTAGCTGCCTTCGTAAGCAAATGTCAGGTTCGAAACCTGGATCAATGACATATAAATCGACCTCCGTTCGCGCAATTCAAAAAGCCGCAAGAAAGTTGCCTTTCTTACGGCTCAAATGGATGCAGCGAACCCGTCTGTCCCGAGGGGACCGGCGGAGGATCGACGCGATTGAGCGAAAAGAATAAGCAACCTTCTTGCATGACACGATAAAACGACGCTTCGCATGGCGCTAAGGCGTGTTCTTCGATCCGCAAGAAAAATCACATTATTCTCTTCAGCTCCCGTCGTTCAAATTAGGTACATCATACCATGCTCCGCGTTCGGGGGCAAGATCTTGCTCCGACGGGCCGGCCCGCCTTTTTGTCCGAACGCCCGTTTGGTTCGGCCTTCTCCGTCGGATTTCCCGCGGTCCGTTTCACCCCGCTCCGACCTTCTCCTGCCGGCCCTGGGAATGCTTATACAGCTCCTCGTAAATGCCGCCCCGCTTCAGCAGATCTTCGTGCGTCCCCTGCTCCGCGATCCGGCCTTTGCTCATGACGAGAATCCGGTCCGCTCCCATGATCGTGGACAGCCGGTGGGCGATGACCAGTGTCGTCCGGCCGACGGATACGCGCTCGAGCGCGTGCTGCACGAGCTGCTCCGTGTGCGAGTCCAGATTGGCCGTCGCCTCGTCCAGGATCAAAATTTTCGGCGCGTACAGAATGATGCGCGCGAAGGAGATGAGCTGCCGTTCGCCGGCGGACAGGCCGCTTCCCCGCTCCGACAGCTTCGTGTCGTAACCGTCCTTCATCTTCCGAATGACAGAGTCGGCGCCGATAAACTCGCAAGCGCGAACGACGTCCTCGCGCGAAAACCTTTCGTCGAACATCCGCACGTTGTCGAGCACCGTGCCGGAATACAAATACGGCTCCTGCTGCACAAGGCCGACCATCCGGTGCAGATCGCGCTGGGCCAGCCCGCGGATGTCGTGACCGTCGATCCGGACGCTGCCTTCGTTCACGTCGTAGAACCGGCACAGCAGGCTGATCATCGAGCTTTTGCCGGCGCCCGTCGTGCCGACGATGCCGATCATTTCGCCGGGACGAATATGCAGATCCAGCTCCTTGATGACCGGCGCTCCTCCGGGATAGGCGAACGTGACGCGATCGAAATCGATCTTTCCGGCGACATTGCCGATCTCGACTTTCGTCGGGACGGGCAAATCCCTGATTTCCGGCTGGATGGCGAAGATGTTCCAAATCCGGTTGATGGCGACGGTCGCGGATTGCAGCGTATTCCACTGCTGCGTGATGTTGTTGATCGGCTGGAAAAACATGCGGATATAGGTGATAAAAGCGTAAAGCACGCCGAACTCCAACGACCGGCCGAGCACGGCTTCCCCGCCGAGCCAAGTGACGAAGGCGATCGCCAAATTGTTCAACACTTCGTACGAGCGGTTGAACAGCACGTTCGTGCGAATTTCCCGTACGTTCGCTTGGAAATACGAGTCGTTTCGTTCGCGGAACTGCTTTTTTTGCTCCTTTTGCTGATGGAACACCTGGATCAGGTTCATGCCGGCCAGATTTTCGGCCACGAATGCGATCATTCGCGACAAGCGGGTCCGCGCCAGCTGGTACGTCTTGCGCATATACGTCCGGAAGGCGACGGCGATGCCCGCGATGACCGGCAGAATAAGCAGGCAGTACAGCGTCAGAGTGGCATCCAGCTGAAACATCAGCGCCAGGATGAACAGCAGCGTAAGCCCGTCCCGGAACAGGCTGAGCAAGACCTGATTGAAAAACTGGTTGATCGCCTCCGTATCGCTGGACACGTGCGTGATGAGGCTTCCGCTCGGGTTGCGGTCGAAATAGGACATGGACAGCTTCGAAATATGCTCGAACAGCCGCTTGCGGATGCTGGCGACGATGCTTTGCCCTGCCTTCTGAAGAAGATTGTTCTGCAAGTAGGCGAAAAAAAAGGCCGAAAGCGACAGCACGAAATAAATGCCGCAAATGGCGAGCAAGCTCCCGTAATCGTTTTTCCCCGCCATCAAATTGTCGTCGATCGCGATTTTGACCAAATACGGCTGCATAAGCTCCGCCATGATCGCGATCAGCGTGCAGGCGATAAAGCCGGCGAACGTCCGGCGATGTTCCCCGATATACCCGGATAATGCGCGGAACGTGGAAATGTACTTCGGTTTTTCTTTGGGCTCGTTGAGATCGGCCTTCCGGTCCGTCTGCCAATTGTTAATTGCCTGTGCCATGCAGCCGCGTCCCCTCTTCCTGTATGTCATGGAGCGTCCGGTACAAGCCTTCCTCCGCCAACAGCGCCGCGTGCGTTCCCCGCTGGACGATCGCGCCTTCGTCCAGCACGACAATTTCGTCGGCATGCTTCAGCGCGCTGATCCGGTGGGCGATCATGATCGTCGTCTTGCCTTTGCGGATCGCGCGGATCGTTTCCATGATTTCCGTCTCCGTCACGGCGTCGACCGCGCTGACGCTGTCGTCCAGAATGAGGATCGGCGCGTTTTTGATGATGCCGCGGGCCAGACTCGTGCGCTGCCGCTGGCCGCCGGAAAGCGTTACGCCGCGCTCGCCGAGCTTCGTCTCGAATTTGTCCGGGAATTCGACGATGTTATCGTACACCCTCGCATGCTTCGCCGCGCGCTCGATGTCCTTCAGGTCGGAATCCCGCTTGTAAAACGCGATGTTTTCCCGAATGGTGGAGCTGAAAAGGAAGCCGTCCTGCGGGACGTAGGCGATCCCTTCTCTCAGGCTTGCGAGCGTCAGCTCCCGTACGTCCCGCTCGCCGTAGAAGACCGTTCCCGCCGGCGGGTCGTACGTTCGTAGCAGAAGCTTCATCAGCGTCGTTTTCCCGCTTCCGGTACGCCCCACGATACCGAGCGTCGCGCCGGACGGCACGGACAGCGAAATATTTCGCAGCGCCTGGCGGCTGATTCCGCCGTCCTCCCCTTCTTCATAGGAGAACGACAGATTGCGAACCCGGATGCCCGAATTCGCGAAATCGACGGCGACGGCATCGTCCGCTTCCCGAATATCGGGCTTGCGGCTCAGCAGCTCGTTCAGCCGGTCGAGCGACGCGCGAGCCCGTTGAACGACGTTAATGACGTTTCCGATCTGCTGCAACGGATTCATCAGCATCCGGATATACAGTGTAAGGGCGACAAAGCTCCCCAGCGAAATGCGCCCGGCGATCGTCAAGTAGCCTCCGAACGCGAGCGCGATGATGAGGGAAGTCGCGCCGAGAAACGGGATCAGCGCCTGAAACAGGGAAGACACGCGCACCAGCTTGAGCTGGCGTTCGCGAATGCGGTCGACCGTTGCGCCGAACCGTTTTCGCATCGTGTCTTCCACCGCGAATTTTTTCGTGACGCGAATGCCGCCGAACTGTTCCTCGGCCGTCTCCGTCATTGTGCCGATCGCTTCCTGCACCTTCAGGGAACGCTTGCGGATTTTCGGTCCGACGATGACGACGATTACGGGAATCAGCAGAAGCGGAATCATGCAGGCCGCGACCAAATAGAACGGCACATCGCTGACCAGCAGCATGACGATCGTCGAGACGAGAAGAATCGAAGCTCCCGCCGTCTGGTTCACGCCCATCGAAATCGATTCCCGGACCGCCGTCACGTCGTTCATAAAGTAGCTGAGCAGCTTGCCGACCCCGTTGCGGGAATAAAAGCGCTCGCCAAGCTCCGTAAAATGGGCGTAAAGCCGGCGGCGGTTCATATATTCGAAAAATCGCCCCGTATACATGACCAAATATTGCGCCAGGCCGCCGATCAGAGCAAAGCCGACGCCGATGCCCAACAGCGTCCAGCTGTAGCGGGCAACGTCGCCGGCAGACAACAAACCGTCCTTCAACTCGTCGGTGAAATGACCGAGCACCCGGGGAAATTGAACATTCAACACGTTGGCAACCGCATGCAGCGCGATCGACACCAGGTAGTAGGCCCAAGTTTTGCGGAAAAAATCGCGTAAAATCCGTTGTGAGTCCAAAACGCGCATCACTCCCCCGAACGAAATTGCGGACCGATTGAAAGCCCTTTACTCCCAACCATGACAATAAATTCTTTTGCGGGAACTGTAAAGTCTCCTCTCCCCGCATAATCGCGCAAAGCGGCCCCGGAAAGGCGAACCTCTTCGTCCTTTCATCCGCATGCTCCGTTTTTCGATCCATCGGCGCGGCGATGGCCCGGCGGGTTAAAAGGACCGATTCCATTGCCTCCTCTCCCTCCGCATCGTCATTGCCCCTTTTAACCCAATAACGCCCGCAGCAGCATCATCGAAATCATCCCGGCGACGACCGTCGCCAACAAGCTTCGCGTCAGCAAGGCGACCGCGATCGTCGGCAAAGCGGCGTACAGCTCCGGTCCGGGAGGGAACAGGGCCGGCTTCCCGTTTTCCAGGAACAGCTCCTGCCCGACCAAGGCCGCCATGACGGCGATCGGGACATATTTCAGCCAGGTCATCCCCCAATCGGGGATCCGGATGCGGCTTAGCAAGACGAGCGGGACGATTCTCGGAATAAACGTGACAATGGACGCCCCTGCGATCATGAGAAACACTTCCCATCTTATTTCCATTTTTCCACCGCCATTCCGATCGTTGAGGCTATGAGCGCAGCTATGATCACGCCGACGTTAGCCGAAAATGCCATGCTTGCTCCTGCGACAATGAGGATCGCGCTTACGGCGACGATCAAATCGATCGCGAGGTTTTTCCGGCTCGTCAACTGCAGGACCAACAGCCCGATAAACATGGCGGACAAAGCAAAATCCAGCCCGAACTTTTCCGGATTTGCGATCCATCGCCCCAGAAAAGCTCCGGCCAACGTGGCCGCGATCCAATTCAGGTAAGCCGTCAGGTTCAGCCCGTGCATCCAACGCTCGCCGATCCGATTCGCGTCGGTCGCCCTTTGGATCGCGACTCCGAAGGTTTCGTCCGTGAGCAGCGCGCCGATCAGCATATTTTTCACGGGAGTCAAATGCCGGAAATACGGCGACAACGCCGCGCTAAGCAGCAGGTGGCGAAGGTTGACGATGAATACCGTGAACACGATGACGGCTATGGAGCCGTTTGCCGCAACCATTCCGGCCGCGATAAATTGCGCCGATCCGGCATAAATCATAACGGACATAAGCGCGATCTCCGCGATGCCAAGACCCGATGTTTTGCCGACGACGCCGGCGGCGAACCCGATGCTCAAGTAACCCAACAAAGTAGGAAGACAATCTTTTGCGCCTTGAAGGAAGCTGTCCCTTCCGATTTCCTCGGCCTTTTCCGCCGAAGGATGGTTCTCCTGCATCGATGCGATTCCTTTCCGACGTTCTGGTGCGGTTTCTATTGTAAGAAGTTTGCGTTTTTTCGGCAACCGCGCGCCCTTTCGCGTTTGCGCGTTTCTCCCGATCGATGGTATGATTTAGCCTTGCACGATCTATTCTTTTATCCGAAAGGCGGCGATCCGACCGTGAGTCCGCGCATCGAGCTGTACGACGCTTCGAATTTCGGTTTTCCCGATTACGCCGTCGCGTTCCGCTCGCTGAATCCGGCTCTGAACGGCGGGGAACTTGAGCGGCTGCGTTCGCGGAAATGCCTTCTCGTTCCCAGCAGGCAAATCTATTTATCAAGCGAAATCGCGGCGCTTTCGCCGAGCTGGAATATACGGCGGTTTACGTCCGGCATTTGCCGCTGCGCCGGCGCCTGAGCTGGTCGGCGCTCGAAAAGCTGCTCGTCAAAGCCGGCGTGCCGCTCCTGCGAAAATACAAGCTTTAATCCGTTCCCGAACCGGAACCAGCCGAAATCGAACCGGGCACGGAAACAAACCACCCCCAAGACCGCTTGTCCCGGGGGTGATCATCCATTGCGCTAACTTTTATTCATTCTCGATCCATTGGAAATGGAAGCTGCCCTTCCGGTCGAGCCGCTCGAACGTATGCGCGCCGAAATAGTCGCGCTGCGCCTGCAGCAGGTTCGCCGGCAGCCGCTCCGTACGGTAGCTGTCATAGTACGCCAAGGCGGCGGCGAATGCCGGTACGGGAATGCCTCTCGTCACGGCGACCGAAATGACGTTTCTCCAGGCGTCCTGATAATCGCTCACGATGCCGCTGAAGTATTCGTCCAGGAGCAGGTTCTGCAGCTCCGGATCGCGGTCGTAGGCGTCCTTGATGTTTTGCAGGAACCTCGCGCGAATGATGCAGCCTCCGCGGAAAATCATCGCGATGTTGCCGTAGTTCAGGTTCCAGCCGTAGGCGTCGGACGCGGCCCGCATTTGCGCGAAGCCTTGCGCGTACGAGGCGATTTTGCTGGCGTACAGCGCTTTGCGGACGGCTTCGATAAAGTCCTGCCGATTTCCTTCGAAGCTCGCCGCCTTCGGTCCGGACAGCTTCTTGCTTGCCGCGACGCGCTCTTCCTTCATCGCGGAGATGAAGCGGGCGAATACGGATTCGGTGATAATGGAGAGCGGAACGCCCAAATCGAGGGCGCTTTGGCTCGTCCATTTTCCGGTTCCCTTTTGCCCCGCCGAGTCCAGGATGACGTCCACCATCGGCTTGCCCGTATCCGGGTCCGTCTTCGAGAAGATGTCCGCCGTGATTTCGATCAGATAGCTGTCGAGCTCGCCCTTGTTCCACTCGGTGAAAATTTCGTGCAGCTCGCTCGTGCTCAGGCCCAGCACATCTTTGAGCAAGTGGTACGCTTCGCCGATCAGCTGCATGTCGCCGTATTCGATGCCGTTGTGCACCATCTTGACGTAGTGCCCGGCGCCGTCTTCGCCGATGTAGGTCGAGCACGGATCGCCGTTCACCTTCGCCGAAATCGCGGTCAAAATCGGCTCGACGAGCTCATACGCGCTCTTCTGTCCGCCCGGCATGATCGCGGGACCGCGCAGCGCTCCCTCTTCGCCGCCGGATACGCCCGCCCCGATGAAGCGGAAGCCTTTCTCCTGCAGCTCTTTGTTGCGTCTTTGCGTATCCGGGAAGTACGCGTTGCCGCCGTCGATCAGGATGTCGCCCGGATCGAGGTAAGGCACGAGCTGGTTGATCGTGTCGTCCGTCGGCTGGCCGGCTTTGACCATGATCAGGATTTTGCGGGGCGTCTCGAGCGCCTGGACGAACTCTTCGACGCTGTACGTGCCGACGAAATTTTTCCCCTTCGCTTCTTCCAGCAGTTCGTTCGTCTTTTCCGGCGAACGGTTGTACACCGCCACGGAGAAGCCTTTGCTTTCGATGTTCAGGGCGAGGTTTTTGCCCATGACGGCAAGCCCTACCACGCCGATTTGCTGCTTGCTCATTGTCTCCCCTGCCTCCTATGCTTGTTTTCTCTGTTAGTTGAACAGCTTCTTATTGAACGGCCTTTTTCCAGTCGGCCGCGAATTTTTCGAGCCCTTGATCCGTAAGCGGGTGCTTCGAGAGCTGTTCGATGACGGAAAACGGAACGGTGGCGATATGCGCGCCGGCGAGCGCTACGCGGGTGACGTGATCCGGGTGGCGAACGGAAGCGGCGATAATTTGCGTATCCAGGTTATGAACGCGGAACAGTTCGGCTACGCGGGCGACGAGCTGCACGCCGTCTTCCGAAATGTCGTCCAGGCGGCCAAGGAACGGCGATACGTACGTAGCGCCGGCGCGGGCGGCCAGCAGCGCCTGGTTGACCGTAAAGATGAGCGTGACGTTCGTCTTGACGCCTTTTTTGGTCAAGTAGCGGCAGGCTTCGAGTCCGGCGAGCGTCATCGGGAGCTTGATCGTGATGTTTTTGTCGTTGTTGTTGATTTTGATCAGTTCGTTCGCTTGCGCGATCATGTCTTCCGCGGTCAGCGCGTCGGGCGTCACTTCGGCGGAAACCGATTCGACCTCCGGCACTTCCTTCAAAATCTCCTCGATGCGGTCCTCGAATTTGACGCCTTCCTTCGCCACCAGCGAAGGATTCGTCGTTACGCCGGACAATACGCCGATTTTGTACGCCTTTTTGATGTCTGCCAGGTTGGCGGAGTCAATAAAAAATTTCATTTTTCATGCCCTCCAATATATGGTTTGATTTTATTATAGCAATTCTTTGGCCAAGCTAACGACGTTGGCGACAGAGAAGCCGAAATATTCCATGACCGCGCCTCCCGGGCCGGATGCGCCGAACGTGTCGATCGACAGCACCTTTCCGCCCGGTCCCGCGTAGCGGTCCCAGCCGAGCGAAATGCCGGCTTCGATGGCGATCCGTTTCGTTGCGGAATCCGGCAGCACGCTTTGCTTGTAGGCTTCGGACTGGCGATCGAACAGCTCGCGGCTCGGCATGGCGACGACGCGTACGGAAACGTTATCCTTCTCGAGCTCCGCCTTGGCGTTCACGGCCAGGGACACTTCCGAGCCGGTCGCGATCAGAATGACGTCCGGTTGCCCGTTCGTTTCCGTCAGCACATAGCCGCCGTTGGCGACCTGGTCGCGGTTCGCTTTCGTTTGCTCGTAAACCGGCAGGTTTTGCCGGCTCAGAATGAGCGCGACCGGACCTTCCTTCTGCGTAAGCGCGTAAGCCCAGGCGCTCGCCGTCTCGTTGGCGTCGGACGGCCGGATGACCGTAAGTCCAGGAATCGTGCGGAGCGCGGCCAAATGCTCGACGGGCTCGTGCGTCGGACCGTCTTCCCCGACGGCGATCGAGTCGTGAGTGAACACGTAGACGACCGGCAGCTTCTGCAGCGCGGCAAGCCGGATCGAAGGCCGCAAGTAGTCGCTGAACACGAAGAACGTACTGACGAACGGGTTGACGCCGCCATGCAGCGCCATGCCGTTGCCGGCCGCGCCCATCGCATGTTCGCGGACGCCGAAGTAGACGTTGCGTCCGGCATAGGATTGGACGGCGAACGTGCTCTCTCCCTTGATGTCGGTCATCGTCGAGTGGGAAAGGTCGGCGCTTCCTCCGAAGATGGAAGGAACGGACTTGACGAAATGATTGATCGCTTCGCCGCTCGCGACGCGGGTCGAAATGCTTTTCGAGGTGTCGAATGTCAGGACGTCGGCCGTTTCGATCTTGACGTCCCCGGCGATCGCCGCCGCGAGTTCCTTGCCCTGCGACGGGTACTTGGCGGAATAGGCGGCGAACAGCTTGTTCCACTCTTCTTCCTTGGCTGCGCCCTGCTGCTTCAGGCGGTCGAAATGCGCCCGGACTTCGCTCGGCACGGTGAACTCTTCCTCGTAAGGCCAGCCGTACACTTCCTTGGTCGCTTTGGCTTCCTCTTTGCCGAGCGGATTGCCGTGCACTTTGTTCGTGCCGGCCGCTTTGCTGCCGTATCCGATGATCGTGCGGACTTCGATGATCGTCGGCCGTTCCTTATTTTGCTTCGCGGCCGCGATCGCATTCGAGATCGCCGCGATATCGTTCCCGTCTTCGACCCGCAAGTAATGCCAATTTGCGGATTCGGCCCGTTTTTGCACGTTTTCGCTGAAGCTGAGGTTCAGCTCGCCGTCCAGCGAAATGTCGTTGGAATCGTACAGCACGATCAGCTTGTCGAGCTTCATATGGCCCGCCATCGACATCGCCTCGTAGGAGATGCCCTCCATCAGGCAGCCGTCGCCGACAAGCGCGTACGTATAATGATCGACGACCGGGAAGCCGTCCTGGTTGAATTTCGAAGCGAGATGAGCTTCGGCCATCGCCATCCCGACCGCCATGGCGATCCCCTGCCCCAGCGGACCCGTCGTGGCGTCGACGCCATCCGTATGCCCGTATTCGGGATGTCCCGGCGTGCGGCTGTTCAGCTTGCGGAACTGCTTCAGATCCTCGATCGAAACCTGGTACCCGAACAGGTGGAGAAGGCTGTACAGCAAAGCGGAACCGTGGCCCGCGGACAGAACGAACCGGTCGCGGTTGAACCATTTGGCATTGCCCGGATTGTGCTTCAAATGTTCGGACCAAAGGCTGTAAGCCATCGGGGCCGCGCCCATCGGCAGGCCCGGATGTCCGGAATTGGCGGCGTTGATGGCGTCGATCGACAGCGTGCGGATCGTATCGATCGCGAATTGATCAATGGTTTGCGTGGTAGGCATAGCGTTCTCCTTCGTTCGTTTCGGATTTTGGTTGCGGTTTGTCGTCAAACCACCAGCGGTTGCCGTCTTGGGCGAGAAGCTCGTCGGCCTCGGCGGGGCCGTAGCTGCCCGCTTCGTAAAGGCGAAGCGGCACGAGATTTTCTTCGAAGGCGTCCAGCACCGGTTGAACCCACTGCCACGACAGTTCGACCTCGTCCCAATGCGCGAAGAACGTGGAGTCGCCGTTCAATGCGTCTCCGATCAAGTTCTCGTAGGCTTCGGGAGAGTTCGCCTGGCTCGCGTGAAGGTCGACGTGGATCGGCTTGAACCCGCCGTTCGCCCCCGGCTCCTTCTCGTTGAGCTGCAGCGTAATGCCTTCGTTCGGCCCGATCTCGATGACGAGAAGATTGGGCGAAACGCCGTCTTCTTTTTTCGATCGGGCTTGTTGGACCGGTTCCTTGAACTCGACCACGATTCGCGTCGACTTCTCTTTCATCCGTTTCCCCGTCCGGATATAGAAAGGAACGCCTCGCCAGTCGTTGTTGTCGATTTGCAGCCGCGCGGCGATGAACGTATCGTTCAGGGATGAAGCCGCGATGCCCGGTTCGGACGTGTAGCCGGCGACCGGCTTGCCCGCGATGCTCCCCGCGGCGTATTGTCCGCGAACGAGGTGGGCGGCGACTTCCTCTTTCGGCACGGGGCGGAGCGCCTCCATCACTCTCTTTTTCTTGAAGCGCACCTTCTCGGAGCTGCTGTCGTGCGGAAGGTGAATCGCCGCCATCATGAGCAGCTGCAGCATATGATTTTGAAACATGTCCCGTACGGCGCCCACATGATCGTAATATCCCGCCCGTTCCTCGACGCCGACCGTTTCGTTGGCCGTAATCTGCACGTTTGAAATGTAGCGGTTGGTCCACAGCGCCTGGATGACCGGATTCGCCTGCTGAAGCGATTCGAGCCGCTGAACGACCGGCTTGCCGAGATAGTGGTCGATGCGGTAAATTTCTTCTTCCGCGAACGATTGGCTCAAATTCCGATTCAAATCCCGAGCCGATTGCAAATCGTGGCCGAACGGCTTCTCGATGACGAGACGTTTCCAGCCGCTCGTCGAGCCGAGTCCGCTGCTTTGGATGTTGGCGGCGATCGGTTCGAAAAATTCCGGTCCGACGGACAGATAGAACAAACGGTTTTGCGGCATGCCCAGCTCTTCTTCCCGTTGCTCCACGAGCGCCAGCAGCTTTTTGTAATCTTCTTCGCGGCCGATGTCCAGCACGCAGTACCGGAACGCCCGCAAAAAACGGTTCAGCGTATCGGCGTTGTCCGCTTTGCGGCGGGAAAAACGCTCGAGGGATTGCGCGACGCTCGTTTGGAAAAACTCGTCGGTCCATTCCCTTCTTCCGAGACCGACGACGGAGAACGTTTCCGGCAGCTTGCCGTCGACGAACAAATTATAAAGGGCGGGGTAAATTTTCCGTTTGGCCAAATCCCCGGTCGCCCCGAACAGTACGAAAGTAGTCGGTTCCATCCATCTTCACCTTCCTATCCCGAGATGCTGGTTTTTTTTTGTATTTTCACTATAATACAAATAACAGCCATACAAGTAATTAATATATTTCACAGGAGCTATAGACCACATTTATGGGAAACAACTACGAACTATATAAAGTGTTTTATTGGGCGGCGAAAACGGGAAGCTTGTCCCAGGCGGCCAAAGCGTTGTATTTGACCCAGCCGAGCGTCAGCCACGCGATCAAACAGCTGGAGGAAAGCTTCGGCGTCGCGTTGTTCTACCGCAATTCCAAAGGCGTCGAACTGACGCAGGAAGGCGCCGTCCTGTACTCCTATATCGAGCAGTCGCAAATTCTGATCACGCTCGCCGAGGAAAAAATGGCCGCCCTCAAAAACCTGGAGAGCGGCGAGCTGCGCATCGGCGGAAGCGACTCGTTGTTCAAGCATTATCTGCTTCCATATTTGGAAAGCTTTCACGAAAACCACCCCGGCGTCAAGCTGCATCTGCATCACGGCACGACGCCGGAGGTCATCACATTCCTGAAAGAAGGCCGGATCGATCTGGGCGTCGTTCGCATGCCGATCATCGACCCTCAGCTCGACGTGAGGGAAAGCTTTCAACTGCAGGATTGCTTCGTCGCGGGGGCCCATTACGCCGAACTGAAGGACACGGTGCTGACGCTCGACATGCTGCTTCAGAATCCGATCATCCTGTTTTCCCGGAACAGCCGCGCCCGGATGACGATCACGGAAATTTTCCAAAGCTACGGGTATTCGATCAAGCCGGAGATCGAGGTCGGAAGCGTCGATTTGTTGATCGAGCTTGCGCGCAGAGGTCTCGGCATCTCTTACGTGACGCGGGAATTCGTTTCGAAGGAACTGGAGGAAGGCTCGCTGTTCGAAGTGAAATTGAACGTGCCGCTGCCTCCCTCCCACGTCGGGATTTTAACGATGCGGAACATGCCGCTCTCCAGCGCGGCAAGAGCTTTTGTCAAATTAGTTCAATGAGGTGCCGAACGCTGACCGAATAAACGCGACCTCTCCGATACGATCCTTCCTCTCGCGATTTGCGCCAAGCCCGCGAACCGATTCCCCGCCTTGTGACAATATAGAGATGAATGGCCATTCGGGAAGGAGAAGCGACTTGGATATTGATGAGTTGATCGAGCTTGTGGAGCTGCACGGCAAGTCGATTTACGGTTTTTGCCGCAAGCTGACGGGAAACAAAGAGGATGCGGACGATTTGTATCAGGAAACCTTTCTTAAGGCTGTGGAGCTGCGTCACAAGATAGATGCATCCCGCAATCCCAAAGCTTTTCTCATTTCGATCGCCATTCGGCTGCACAAAAATCATCGCCGCAAGCTTTCCTGGAGGCAAAAAATCGCCCCCGCTGCCGAGCTTGGCGATGCGGCCGACAAGATCGCTTCGTTCGCGAGCGAAACGACGCCGGAAGATGCCGTGCTGTCGCTTGAACAGCGCGCCATGCTTCAGGACGCCGCTCGACGGCTGGACGACAAGCTGAAGCTTCCTCTTTACATGTACTACACGGCGGAAATGACCGTCGAGGAGATTTCTTCGGCGCTGAGAATTCCGCCGGGAACGGTAAAGAGCAGGCTGCACAAAGCCCGCAAGACCATGAGAGAAGTATTGGAGGTCGATTCCCCGTGAAGGACGCGGATTGGGAACGAATGCTCAGCCAAGCCCTGGCTCCCGCAGCGGAGCCCGAAGAAGAGTTGAATCAAAGCATCATCCGACAATTACAAGAGCGCGGGCGGAGCAAGCCGAAAGCCAAGAAAAGGTTATCCGCAGGTCTATTGGCTGCCGTATTGCTGCTCGTCCTGTCCGTTTCCGCTTATGCGGCGACTCGGCTCTTCAGCGCCGGGCAGGTTGCCGAGATGTTTGGCGATCGGCTGCTGGCGGATGCGTTTGAAAGCAAAGACGCTGTTCGGATCGAACGATCCATGGCTTCCGGAGACTACCATTTTACGCTGCACGGTCTCGTAACGGGGGCAGGTCTTTCCGAATTCAAGCATTTGTCGGAGGATCTCTACCCTGACCGGACCTATGCGGTCGTCTCCATAACCCGACAGGACGGCAAACCGATGCCGGATACCGACGATCCCGAATACGGCAAAGATCCGTTCTTCATTTCGCCGTTGGTTAAAGGCCTGAAGCCGTGGGAGGCGAACATCTTCTCGATGAACGGCGGATACAGCGAGGACGTGTTGGATGGCGTCATGTACAGACTTATTTCGTTAGACGAAGTGGAAATGTTCGCAGACAGAGGGGTGTATTTGGCGATCAGCAGCGGCTCCGCGTTTTACAGCAGCGAAGCGTTCCGCTATGACGAAAAAACGGGGGAAATCCACGCCAGAGAAGACTATCCCGGCGCTTCGCTGCTGTTCGAGCTCCCTCTCGATGCGGCAAAAGCGGACCGCGATAAAGCCGACGCTTATTTGGATTCGTTGTCGTCCCCATCGTCTTCGCATGATTCGGGAACTGAGGAAGAGTGGATAAAATGGATGCAAGAGCTGCGGGCCAAAATCCGCGACGGCGAGACGATCGGGCAGACCGTGCCCGGATCCGTAAAAGAAATGACCTACGACGATTCCGGAAAGATCGCGTATGCGTTTGGCGAACGAAGCGTCACGATGTCTCCCGAAGACTTGTTCGAGGAAGGCCAAATCGGATTCTCGGATAGACGGCTTCCCATCAGCGGAGGAATTGACAATACCTATGAGGCGGTGCTGTTTCACAGGGACGAAAACGGCGTGATAACCGGCAGAATCGTGATTTTGGGCGAAGGCTCGATCCCTGAATTTTAATTGACGCTGATTGTCGCGCAACTGATTGCCTTTCCCCAAAAATAGCCGGAACCCTCCATTCAGCGTGCTCTTCTCCGGGGTGCATGGTTGAATGGGAGGGATTCCGGTTATTTTTTCGCGAGATGCCCGGGCAAAAATTCTCTTGCCGCCTTCGGCTTGCGAAGCCTAATACCGGCTTCTCCTGCGGAAAAGCCGTACGACGAAATAAATGACGGCAATCCACAACGCGATGCTGATCAACGAAAGAAACGGAGCGCCGAGCGAAAATCCGGCAAACGGGTTAAACAGCCCGCCCAAAATCGTTCCCAACGCCAACCCGCCGAACAGCCCGCCGAAAAAGCCGCCGAAGCCGGTGCGCGGGGCCGGAGCCGGGGTCGTCCCCGTACGCGGCGGGTTTCGCGTCGCGTTGTCCGGCGTCGTGCGCCTCGGATTTCCGACTCCCGGATTGTAGCCGGTCCGAGGAGAACGGAAACTCCCCCCTCTTCGGTAAGGCTGTATCGTCGAATCGGAAATCGCCGAGTCCGTAAGCTCCGAACCGTGCCGAAGGACATGGGCTTCTCCGTAACCGACGCCTGCGGACAAGCCGGACATCAACGTCATCGCCATCAGCGCCACCAGCAGCTTCCTCATCTGTTCGCGTACACCTCCACCGGTAGCTTGCCCCTTTCGGGACGGAACATTCGGCTTCGATTCCGCAATCCGTAAGAAACGATGCGATCGCGTCTTTGATACACTGGGTTTATAAAAACGTCCAATTCCAGTTGAAAGGGTGTTCGATCATGGGCATTTTGAAGCCTTACATCATTTCGGAGGATGCGAGAGCGCAGGCCGATTTCTATTTGCGCTCGCTCGGCGGCGAGATCGTATCCGTCATTACGCACGGCGAAGCGATGGGAGCGGAAAACGAATTCAGGGACAAAGTGATGCACATGTGCCTGTCCGTTGCCGGCAGCAACTACATTTTCATGGCGGATGCGGTCGAGCCGTTCGCTCACGGGACCGGTCTTTATCTCTCGATCGAATACAAAACGGCGGCCGAAGCCGGCGAAGCGTTCGCAAAGCTGGCGGAAGGCGGCAAAGTGAAATATCCGTTCGAGCTGCAGCCGTTCGGCCTGTACTTAGGCGAGGCTACCGACCGGTACGGCGTGTCGTGGATGATTACCTCCGAGCCGAAAACGGAATAAGCCGATACGGTCCCGGTTCATGGCGGGCTGCGGTGGATATTGTCAATGAAAACCCGTTATTTCGCGATACTTTCTTGCTTTTGCGTAGCTGAGAAAGTTCAAAAAATCCCGAGCGCAAGATGCGGCTCGGGATTTTTGGCGCTTTACGCGCCTTTCAATAATGCGGTTTATTTCGCCTGAATATAGCCTTCCGCCTTCAGCAGCTCGGCGATCAGAACCGCGCCGCCGGCCGCGCCGCGCAGCGTATTGTGCGAGAGGCCTACGAATTTGTAATCGTAGATGGAATCCTCGCGCAGCCGGCCCGTCGAAACGCCCATGCCGCGCTCGATGTCGCGATCGAGCTTCGTTTGCGGCCGGTTCTCTTCCTCGAAATACGTGATGAACCGCTTCGGGGCGCTGGGCAGCCCCAGCTCCTGCGGCCGTCCTTTGAACTGTCGCCAGCGCGCGAGAATGTCTTCCTTCGAAGGCTTGTTCTCGAACGAAACGAAGACGGCGGCCATGTGCCCGTCCGTGACCGGGACGCGGATGCATTGCGTCGTAATGAGCGGCGAGTTCGCCTTGACGATTTCCCCGCCGTTCACGCTGCCCCAGATGCGCAGCGGCTCCTGTTCGCTTTTCTCTTCTTCGCCGCCGATATACGGGATGACATTGTCCAGCATTTCCGGCCAGTCGGCAAAGTTTTTGCCGGCTCCGGAAATCGCCTGATACGTCGTGGCGACCACTTTCGTCGGCTTGTAATCGAGCAGCGCGTGAAGGGCCGGCACATAGCTTTGAATAGAACAGTTCGGCTTGACGGCGATAAAGCCGGTCGAAGTGCCGAGCCGCCTTCTTTGGGCGGCAATGACGTCGAGGTGTCCCGGATTGATTTCCGGAATGACCATCGGCACGTCGGGCGTCCAGCGGTGAGCCGAGTTGTTGGAGACGACGGGCGTCCCGGTTTTGGCGTAGGCTTCCTCGAGCGCCTGAATCTCATTCTTTTTCATATCGACCGCGCAAAAAATAAAATCGACCCCGGAGGCGACCTCCTCCACCTTCGACGCGTCCTGAACGACGATCTTTTTGACGTCTTCCGGGATCGGAGTGCTCAGCTTCCATCTTCCCTGCACGGATTCCTCGTACGTTTTGCCCGCCGAGCCGGCGCTCGCCGCGATCGCCGCCACTTCAAACCAAGGGTGCTGATCGAGGAGCTGGACGAACCGCTGGCCGACCATGCCCGTACCTCCGACAATTCCGACCTTCAATTTTTCCCCCATATGCTATTCCTCCTGAAATCCGGTTTATTTCCCATGTCTTCTTCTATACCGTATGTTACTTGCGCCGCGATTTCCTTGGCAACAATAAAAAAATCCCACCCCCAAGACATTGGTCTCAGGGACGAGATTGGTTTCCCGCGGTACCACCCCAGATTCGCCGATACGTCGCCGCATCGGCCTCTTCGGGTACGGCATAACGTCGCCATGCTTATACCCTAGCTCTGTAACAGGAGCTCCTGTCGCACCATCCCCCGCTCTCGGGTTCCGATGCGCTGCTCGGAGGCTTTCTTCAATAAACGATTCTTTGCTCCTTTTCAGCTGCCGGAGCTCTCTGGGAAAGATTTCGCTTATCTACTCTTCTCTTCATCGCATTTCATATTGCGAATATAATATCAAATAATGACTGCGAGGTAAACCTCATTTCGCCATTTTTTACGGATTATTTCCGCAAAAACAACCGTTTGATCCGCTCCGCGAAATCCTGCAGGTTTCCGTTCGCCGGATCGAGGCGGTAATAGCCGTTTTTCACCGCTTCCAGCACCCAAAGCGGCAGCTTCTTTCCTTCCAGCAGCGGATAGACGTTGTCATATGCCCAAACGAGATGCTCCCATCGCTTGTCGTTTCCGTCCTTGACGTACTCGGATACGTCGAGCACTTTGCCGCGGCCGTCCTGGAGCAGCACGTTTTTCAAGTGGATGTCCCGCGGATTGAGGCCCTTCTCCCGAACAAACGCTCTCGCCGCCTCGACGTCCTCGATCGCCTGCCGGGGGACCGGCACTCCGTAAAGCAAGCAGTCGTACAGCGTCAATCCGCTTTCGCGGCTGATCGCGACGTAACGCTCTCCCGCCCCGTAAAAGACGGGAAAATACGGGCTGCCGGCCAAGACCCGATACACCTCGATCTCCGCTTGCTTCTTGGGCAAAGCCTCCGCCGCATAGAGCTTGTAAGCAAAGGTCGGCATAGGCTCAAAGACGAATACGGCGGCATCGGTTCCCACCCCGATGCACTGCAGGTCGTCGGACTCGCCTTCGATCGTGACCGGATCGTTCTCCCCGTTCTTGAACACTTCCATGCAATCCAGGGCGGTTTCGGCTTGCCTCCATCTCTCTTCGTTCATGAGCCACCTCGTTCGGTTCATTGCCGGATTCAGTACGATCGTACCACACTCCGGCTCAAATTGACACGGGCGGGCCCCATCGAAAAGCTGCCGGAAAACCGGCAGCCGATCGGTATCGTTTATCGGTTCAAATCGCGAATTCCCGGGCTGTGCTCGTTCGGCATTTCCGGCAGCTCCGGCACGGGAAATCCGGCCGGCGGTTCGGTAACCGCCATATTCCCGCCGTTGCGGCTGGGCGTTTCTCCTTGAATCACTTGGGCGATCAGGGTCGGGTCCAACCTGTAGTTGAACTGGACGTTATGGTAGCCGAGGTCGACGAACTTGCGGCATTCGGGATACTTGTTAATATCGTAATTCGGGATCGGGAACACGTTCCCCCACTCGACCCCCAGCGTTTCGAGCGCTTTGGCAAATACGTTCTGATGCGCGTTGTCGCGAACGATGAGAAAACCGAGCGTTTCGCGGAACGTTTTGTTCGTGCTCATCTCGTATATTCTCGTTTTTTGGAGAACTCCGGTCGACTCGAGAATGACGTTGTTCAGCATGTCGGCGATCAAATTTCCGTGACTGTAAACCCAGGATCCGTTCCACGGATACCCGCTGGCGTCGACCGGAAGCGATGCTTGCGCTCCGATGATGAAATGGTGGGGATTGGCGTGCTTGACCGCTTCGTCAAGGGGCGCGCCGTCCGTACCCGAAGCGCCCGGCACGGGGTTTCCCGATCCGGTAAGCAGCTGGTTGATCGTATTCTGCACGAGCTCGACATGCGCGATTTCCTCAAGAAACACGCCCCGAAGCAAGTCGCGGAACTTTTTGTCCTTCCCCCTGAAGTTGGAGCTCTGGAAAAAATATTGCATCATCGTCCGCATTTCGCCGAACTGGCCGCCGAGCGTTTCCTGCAGCACTTTGGCCGCGGCCGGATCCGGATGATCGGGAACGATGATGTTGATCAATTCCTCTTTGTAATAGTACATCGTCAACACTCCTCGCGTAGTTGGAAACTGTGTTTACCTTTTCCGAATGACGCTTGGTTATGACGAATTCGGGCAAGTATCATTTTCCACACATAGCGTCGATGAAACTGGGACAAAAAAATGGGGTGAACGGTTCGACGCGCTCGATTCGGCGGCGAAACCCTTCAACGATCAGAAAAACGAGGAGCGAATCAGATGGGGATCTTAAGCGGCAACCCGAAGGACGAGCCGTTGCACTATGGAGAGGCGCACCAAATTTGGCAATTCTCCATGGCGGCGAAAGGGTGCGTTTCGTCTTACCGGGCGCTGAGCTATCATGCCGGCGATAAGGAATTGAAAGAAATTATCGGCGACGCGATCAACCAGGCCGAGCTGGAAGCGAGCGAATGCGACCGTATTTTGACCGCCAACGGCATCGCCCCGAGCCCGGGACTTCCCGACCGGCCGGAGGCGGCGCTGGAAGACATATCGGCGCCCGGTTTGGCGATATGGAAATCGCCCCGAAGCTCGCCGCGGACACGGCGGCCGGCCTTGTCGCCTGCAGCCAAATCATGGGCATGTCCATCCGCGAGGACGTCGGGGCGCTGTTCGCCAAGTACCACGCCACGAAAGCGGCGCTTGGGTTGAAAATTCTCCGGCTCAGCAAAAAGAAAGGCTGGCTCGTTCCGCCTCCCCTGCAGGTGAAACGGCCCGAAAACGAGCGCGAAGCCGTGCCGAATTAACCCTCAAAGAAAAAACGTCGGCGCAGCTTCGGCTCAAGTCCCGCAAAACGTCCGATAAGGCACGTTCGACGGCTCGGGCGGCGAACCAAACTCCGCCTGTTCGGGAGCGTGCGCGAACGGATCCGCAAGAGCGTCCAGAAGCCGCTGCATGACGCTGTAATCTCCGCGCTCCGCCGCGGCTTCGAGCGCCTCTTCGACCCGGTGGTTGCGCGGAATAACGGCCGGGTTGCTTTCGCGCATCAACCGATGCGCGGCATCCTTCGATTCCGGCTGCCGGCCCAGCCTTTCCCTCCACCGCTCCAGCCACGGGGCGAAATCCGCGTCTTTGCTCAAGGCCGATTTTTCCGTTTGATCGAATGTAAGCGAAAGGAACGTATTCGTGTAGTCGGCCCCGTTTTTTTGCATCATGCCGAGCAAGTCTTCGACAAGGTCTTCGTCTTGCGGCTCCTCGTTAAAAATCCCCAGCTTCGCTCTCATTCCGGCAAGCCAATGGCGCTTAAACGTTTCGAAATAATGCGACAGCGCCTCCTCGGCGATTTTGACGGCTTCGTCCTCGTCGTCGTGCAGCAGCGGAAGGAGCGATTCGGCAAATCTCGCAAGGTTCCATCCGGCGATGCGCGGCTGATTTCCGTACGCATAGCGGCCGTGAACGTCGATCGAGCTGAACACCGTCGCCGGATCGTAAGCATCCATGAAGGCGCAAGGGCCGTAGTCTATCGTTTCGCCGCTGACGGCCATATTGTCGGTGTTCATGACTCCGTGAATAAATCCGACGAGCTGCCATTTGGCAATCAGGTCGGCTTGCCGCCCGATCATCTTGCGCAGCAGGCAAAGATAGCGGTTTTCTCCGGCTTCCTCCGCCTCGTTTTCAACTTCCGGGTAATGCCTCTGAAGCGCATAGTCGGCCAGCGCCCGAAGCTCCGCCGCGGTTCCGAATTGCGCGGCGAATTGAAAGGTGCCCACGCGCAAATGGCTGGCGGCCACCCGGGTCGGGACGGCTCCGGGAAGCTCGGTTTCGCGGTAGACCGGCTCGCCCGTCGTCACCACCGCCAGGCTTCGCGTGGTCGGAATCCCCAGCGCGTGCATCGCTTCGCTGATGATATATTCGCGCAGCATCGGGCCGAGCGCCGCTCTGCCGTCGCCGCCGCGCGAGTACGGCGTTCGCCCGGAGCCCTTGAGCTGGATGTCGAACCGCTCCCCTTGCGGGGCGATCTGTTCGCCCAGCAGCAGGGCGCGGCCGTCCCCCAGCATGTTAAAATGCCCGAACTGATGTCCCGCGTAAGCCTGAGCCAGAGGCATGGCGCCTTCGGGAACCCGGTTGCCGGCATGCACGGCCACGCCTTCATCGCTTTCGAGCGCTTGGGCGTTCAGACCCAGCGACTCGGCCAGCGGCCGGTTCAGAATGGCCAGCTTGGGCGAACGAACGGGATCCGGTGCCTGTCTCGTAAAAAAGAGCTCCGGCAGTCGCGCGTAACTGTTATCGAAGTGCCATCCGGCATCGACCATGGCTTTTTTCTCCTTCATCGTGTCACCTTTTTCCTTCGTTTCATAAAGGCATTGCCCCTTGTAGGGTTTGCCAGCGCATCATTATTATACCCTT
The DNA here is from genome assembly GCF_016937515.1 of Cohnella algarum. NCBI lineage: Bacteria > Bacillati > Bacillota > Bacilli > Caryophanales > Paenibacillaceae > Cohnella > Cohnella algarum. The sequence continues at coordinate 4,739,513 of NZ_JAFHKM010000002.1, read as the reverse complement.
CCTCCGGTATAAAGGATGGAAAATGCGGGAAATTAAATCTAAAAAATTCGGATGGATGGCGGAGGGATGAACGCGTTGGATTTTTTCGAAAGTCAGCCGTCGCTCACGAACATGGAATGGGTTTTGAGAGGCATCGTCAGCTTCGTTTTTTTGCTTCTTGTTTCCAAAGCGATGGGGCAGCGTTCCATTTCGCAGCTGCGATTTCTCGATTTCATCATCGCTCTTACCCTAGGCAACATTATCGCCCACCCGCTTTCGGACGAGGAGTTGGAGCTGAAAGGATCGATGATCACAACCGTCGTCCTGATCGTACTCTATGTCGCGGCAACCTGGCTCGGTCTCAAATGGCCGTTGTTCAAGCGGTTTTTGGACCCGTCTCCTCTTACGCTCGTTCAAAACGGGAACATCCGCTTCCGGAACCTGTCCAAGGCGCGAATCTCCGTCGAGTTTTTGTTTTCGGAACTGAGAAAAGAAAAGGCGGAAGACATTCAAAAAGTGTCCCTGGCCGTTTGGGAGCCGGGCGGAACGATATCCGTTTTCAAGGATACGCCGTACCAGCCGGTCACGCCGGCGGATATGAAAGTCCAAACGCAGCCGTTCGAGATCACAAGGCCGATCGTCGTCGACGGGAAAATCGACCTGTCGCTGCTTCGCGAAATCGGGAAAGACGTTCCTTGGCTGCAAACCCAGATCGCTTCTTTTCACGTGCCTTTAAGCCAAATCAAATTGGCCACCGTGACGGGCGACAATAAAATTCGGGTTTTCCGCGACAAGCGGGTTTGAACCGGATCGCGCGAAATGCGTCCGTACAATCACACAAACCTCTTGGTGAATACCCTAAAAGGATTCCGTTTGGAACAATACGTTTAAAGGGTGTGTTTGTGTGGGAAAGTTCGTCGGAAAACGAAGTCCGGCCGGATTTCCGAGACGTACGCCGTCCGCCCGGATCGGGCAAAGCTTCGAATACCGCGATCCGAAGTACGGATTCAGCCTCAGGCTTCCCGGCTGGTGGAGGGATTACATTAGCTTAAGAAGGGATACCCGTTTGTCCGACGCCGAATACGCCGTGCATTTTCTTTTCAAATATCAGGGAAAAACGTACGGCGAAGCGCTAAGCTTGCTTGTATTCCGGATGACCCGAAAGCAATGGGTCGAGCTGGGGTATGAGGATTCGCCCTTTTTCTTCCTTGCCGAGCGAAACGGCCGAATTTTTGCCTACACGGTTCCGGGGGAGCTGCCGAGCGAATTTCTCAACGAAACGTTGGACGACTACGATTACGTAAAATACGGAAGACCGATCGGCCTGCTGGTGCGCATGGTCGAGAAGGACGTCCCGAATATCGTCAAAACGCTGCGTTTCGACTCCAAGTAATGCAAGCCGGACCGAACCGGGGAAAGAAAAAAGCTCCCCCATATGGAGAAGCTTCTGGACGCGAACGTCGCGAAACATTCGTTTATTCATAAGGCCGGGCAAACTTGGCGATGAAGCGGTTCGGGTATTCGGACGGAAGCGCGCTCGCCCCGTCGAGCCGGTTCCAGATGTCATCCGGCATCGTCCACCCCGCGGCCCCCATGTTTTCGGCGAACTGTTCCAGCGTGCTGGCGCCGAAAATCGGCGACGTGATCCCTTTTCGCTGAAGCAGCCATCGGAGCGCGACTTGCGCGGGGGTCTTGTCCAATTCCCTGGCAGCCGCTTGAACGGCTTCCAGCACGGCGAAATTGCGTTCGGTCGCCCGCACGCCCCACGAGCTTTCGCCGATTTTGGCCGTCAAGCGCCCCGCTGTCGGCTCTTCCCTCGTATAGCGTCCGGTCAGAAAACCGCCGCCCAGCGGTGCCCAAGGGATGACCCCGACATTTTCTTCGAGGCAGAGCGACATCATTTCCCTGTCCATTTCGCGGCTTACGAGGCTGTACTGCGGCTGAATGGAGACGAACCGGACATAGCGGTTGGCGTCGCTGCAGGCGAGCGATTTCATCAACTGCCAGGCGAAAAAGTTGGAGCAGCCAATATAGCGGACTTTGCCCGCCGTCACCAGGTCGTCGAGAGCGCGAAGCGTCTCTTCGATCGGCGTCAAATGATCCCACACGTGAACCTGATACAAATCTATGTAATCCGTTTGAAGGCGCCGCAGGCTTTCTTCGACGCTCTGCAGGATGTGCTTGCGCGAGACTCCGCCCCCGTTCGGATGGTCCGCCGTCACCATGCGGACTTTCGTTGCCAGCACGATTTCCGAGCGCATGTCTTTAATCGCCTTGCCCACGATCTCCTCCGAGCGTCCGGCCACGTACACGTTCGCCGTATCCAGAAAATTGCCGCCCTGATCCTTGAACTGATGAATCATCCGAATCGAATCGCTTTCGCTCGTCGTATTTCCGAACGTCATCGTCCCGAGGCAAAGCTCCGACACGGCCAAGCCGCTTCGTCCAAGCATTTTGATTTTCATCGCGGTAACCCTCCTTAGGTTTCGAGTGCCGCTTCTATTGTCGCACGTTCGTTGCCGTACGTCCAATGCCGGCAAATCGAAAAGCGGCGCAGGCGGCGCGAAACGTTTTTAACCCGGCGGCCCAAGGCCATACTGAAAATAAATCGATTCCTAAGGAAGGTTGCCGTGATTCGAACCTTTGCCGTTTTTTCCGACGAACGATCCGAAGCCGGATTGCCGCTCGCGGATTTGCGCCGCCCCGACATTTCATGGTATTGGGTCGACTTCAACGCGCCGACGGAAGAAGAGGCCCTGGAGCTGGAGCGATTTTTCCGCTTTCATCCGCTCGCGATCGAGGATTGTTATCACATCCTCCAAAGGCCGAAGCTGGATCACTACGACGACGTTCATTTTTTCGTCCTGCACGCCCTCGAAGAACCGAAATTAAAGGCACAGGAAGTCGACATGTTCGTTGGCGAAAACTTTCTCGTTACGTTCCATATGAAAACGCACGTCGAGGCTGATCTTGCCTGGCAGCGGATGACCGAGCAGCGCGACTTGCAGCCGAAGGGCCCGATTTACGCGATGTATCTGTTGATCGACAAGCTGGTCGACCAGTATTTTCCCGCCGTCCATCATATCGAGGACGATCTCCTGGAGATCGAGACTAACGGCAGCGCACGGAATATTCAGAGGCTGATGAACGACGTTTTCGAAATCCGGGCCAAGCTGCTGAAACTGCGCCGCACGATCGTGCCGATGCGCGATCTGCTGTACCGGATCATCAATTCCGACCGGATTCCCGGCCTCAAGGAACAGCAAGCCTACTTTGCCGATATTTACGATCACCTGCTGAAGCTTTCCGAGATGATCGAGTCGAACCGCGACATGACTGCCGACATGCGGGACAGCTACCTGTCGGTCAATTCGAACCGGATGAATACGATCATGAAGACGCTGACGGTCATTACGACGATCTTCATGCCGCTGACGTTCATCGCCGGCATTTACGGCATGAATTTCGACTTCATGCCCGAATTGAGGTGGCGCTGGGGCTACTTCGCCATCCTGGCCGTCATGTTCGGGATCGGCTTCGGGATGTACGGCTGGTTCCGCCGGAAAAAATGGTTCGATTAAGCTCGTCTATCTCGCAGCGCGTCAGCCTTTGCCGTTCCATGCTTCCTCCAGCAGCTCTCCGTTTATGCCGGCGGCAGCCAGCATCCCCATCGAGGCGGCCATAATGGCCTGATACAGCTCCGTTGCCGCGTCGCCGGCGCTGTAGACGCCCGGCACGCTCGTTTTGCCGAAGCCGTCGACGACGACGCTGCCCGTTTCCGTCACGTCGCAGCCGAGCGCTCGCGGCAGGTCCGATCCGGCGGCCAGCTTCGGCGCGAAGAAAATGCCGGCGCACGGAACCGCCGAGCCGTCCTCCAGAACGACCTGTCGCACGAGGCCGTCGACCGATTCGATCCTCCGGATCGGCGAGTCGAATACGGCGACATCGTGCCGCTTCAGCTCCTCGCGCTGCTCCTCCGTCAGTTCGTCGGGCCCGTTCGTGCAAAGCGTTCGGCTGCTCGTCCATCCGGTTATCGTTTTGGCAAAATGCATGGCCCCGGCTCCCTTGGCAATGAAGACGAGCGGTTTATCCCGCAGTTCCCAGCCGTCGCAGTAAGGGCAAACGAAGGCGCTTTTGCCGTAGATGTCGGAAAGCCCTTCAATGTCCAAAGGCAAATCCTTCTTTCCTGTCGCGAACAGCAGCTTTTTGCTTTCGATCGTCGCCCCTCCGGCAGTCGCGATGCGAAAGCGGCCGTTTGTTCCCGTCACTTCGACTGCCGCGTCATCCATGAATCGCACGGACGGATAAGCGGCGATCTGCTCTCTCGCAATCCGCCGAAACTCGGCCGGCCGGGTGCCGTCCCGGGTAAGAAAACCGTGGATTTCGCCCGTTACCCGGTTTCTCGGTCGTCCTTCGTCCAAAACCAGAACGTTTTTCCTCGCTCTGCCCAGCACGAGCGCCGCGCTTAATCCGGCGGGTCCGCCGCCGATAATCGCCGTATCGAACATGGTTTCCATTTTAATCATCCTCATGGATCTTTAATGTCCATAATTAGCGCGCAAGAAGGTCACGCCTTCTTGTTTGCCGCGTGAACGAAATGGGGGGCCGCCGAATCGAGCACCCATTGAATGGTGTGGCGCCGCAAATATTCGTTCATTTCCCGCTCCGCCCCGTTCATAACCTTCTTGACGAGACAGCCCTCGCCGAACGGCTTGTCCGGAATGCCGGCTTCCGCCGCTTCGGCATCGTCCTCGACATCCGCCGGATGGCGATGCGCATGCGCGTTCAGGCATTCGAACAGCTGCTGCCGGCCTTCGATCACTTGAACGACCTCGAGAAAGGTTATTCGGTCCGCGGCCTTCGCCAGCTCATAGCCTCCGCTCGCCCCCGTCACGGCACGCACGATCCCGTCCTGCCGCAGCTTGGACATGATTTTGGACAGGTAGCTTTCCGAGACGTCGAGAGCTGCCGCCAATTCCTTGATCCCCACATTGCGGCCGCGTTCCGCATAGGCCAAATAAATCAGGGCGTGCAGCGCGTAGCCCGTGCTTTTGGAAAATTGCATGCGTAAAGCCCCCTCATTCCACCATGACGACATTCAGCGCTATTATGGACTAACATTGTCCATTATACACCTGAACATCAACCTCCGCAATCGAAGCCGCCGCGGGCAAACCGCGGGTCGTTAATGTTCCTGGATCGCGTTCAAAAAGCTTCCGACGCTCGTTGTTCTCGCCGCGGTCGAACTGTAGAGAAACAGCACGTCGGTGATTTCCCGTTCCTTCGCGAAGTCGTTCAAATTTCCCTTGAACGTTCGGGGATCGATATAATAAACGGTTTCGAAATGCGGGAGCAAAAACGGGATGAACGCGTTGGCGTACGAGTCTTTGACGACAACGATCCGCTTGCCGTTCCGGTTGCCGGTTTCGATTTTCCCCCAAGGGAAATCTCCTCCGAGAAAAACCGCATAAAAGCCGGCCTCCTCGCCGGCATACTTGGGATCGACGACCCGGCGGTCCAGCGGCTGATCCTTCGTCGAATAAGCGGTATAAACGTATTCCCGCAACGGCGCGTAATAGGAGATCGCATCCGGGTTCGCCTTCAATTTCTCGCTGGACGTCGCCTTGAAGTCGCTGCCCAGAAAGCCTTCGATCACTCCCGCCGCATACTCTTCGAGAGCGACCGGCTCGTCATCGATCGCCTGCATAAACCGATCATAGGCGTAATAAGCGCCCAAAGCCGTCCAGTGATGGTCCGTGCGAAAATACAAATAATCGTCGCGATGCTTCTCCAAAGCGCCGTATGCGTCTATTCGGACAATGCCCGGATCCAGCATCCCGTCGACGCGGGCAAACGCGGCTTTCTGCGAATCGGACATTTCCCTGTATTTACGGCTCTCTACGAATTCCGCGGACGTAGGGGCAAGCAGACAGTAAACGTTGACGCCGGGATCGGCGGCAGCCTTGAAGCGGTTAAGCGCATCCGCGAACAGCTCCGCTGCGGCTGCGGAATAAGTAAACAAATGCACGGACCGATCGTCCAAAATCAAATAGCGAACCGAATCGACGACGACGATTTCGCCATCGCCTTCCCCGGCCGCTTCGCTTCCGCCGCTTTGTTCGTTCCGGTCTCCTTCTCCCGAATCGGTCCCGAACAAACCGGCGAGTCCGATCCCGGCAACGGCGAACAAGAATAGAGTAAGGACGAACAAGCCTCTATGCTTCATCATGCCCCTTCTTTCGGCGCAAATTCAAAACTATTAAAACATAGTATTCTCCAATTCTTTTGCGAATATGCCTTTCTATAAGTGATTGATAATATTATGAATTGATTATATAATGAAAGGCGAATATCTTCTTTCAAAACCGAAAAAGGAGGGAACCCGTTGGAAAATGCCGTTCGACCCTCGATTGAGGATATGGCCGACACGCTCAAGCTTCTCGCCGATAAAACCCGGCTGACGATCGTCGCCCTGCTGAAGGAGCGGGAAATGTGCGTTTGCGATATCGTCGACTTTTTGCAAACGACCCAGCCCAACGTCAGCCAGCACCTGAAGAAACTCAAGACCGGCGGAATCGTGAGCGAAACCCGGCGGAGCCAGTGGATTTATTATTCCTTGAACGCGGACGGAAAACCTTATCTACACGATCTCATCAAGCAGCTCCCGTCTTTGAAAATCCCGAATCCCGGATCCAATAACTGCTGTTAAGCCGGAGGAATCATGCTTATTGTCGCGATTGCAATTTTTCTCGTCACGCTCGTTTTTGTCATTTGGCAGCCGAAAGGTTTAAGCATCGGTTGGTCCGCCTCCGTCGGCGCCGTCATCGCCCTGCTGTTCGGCGTCGTTACCTTCGACGACGTTTGGGACGTGACCCGAATCGTCTGGAACGCGACGCTGGCGTTCGTCGCCATCATCCTGATCTCGCTCGTTTTGGACGAAATCGGATTTTTCGAATGGGCGGCGCTCCATATGGCGCGGTTCGCCCGAGGCAACGGGAATTTGATGTTCGTTTACGTCATTCTGCTCGGTGCGCTCGTTGCCGTCTTTTTCGCGAATGACGGCGCCGCCCTCATTTTGACGCCGATCGTCCTGGCGATGGTCCGGGCGCTGAAATTCGACGACAAAATGATTCTGCCTTTCATTATGGCCGGCGGCTTTATTTCGGACACCGCTTCCCTGCCGCTTGTCGTCAGCAATCTCGTCAACATCGTCTCCGCGGACTTTTTCGGCGTCGGGTTTGCGGAATATGCGAGCCGGATGATCGTTCCCGCCTTGTTCTCGATCGGCGCAAGTCTTGCCGTCCTGTTTCTCTTTTACCGGAAGAGCATTCCGAAGCGATACGACCTTTCGCAAGTAAAGCCGCCCAAAGACGCCATCAAGGACGTTCGCCTCTTCCGTATCTCCTGGATCGTGCTCGCCGTGCTGCTTGCCGGCTATATGGCCAGCGAATTCATTCGCGTGCCGGTCTCTTTCGTCGCAGGCGCCGCAGCGATCGTCTTTCTTTTTCTGGCAAGGCGAAGCCGGGAAATTCAGGCGTGGAAGCTGGTAAAAGGCGCTCCCTGGGCAATTGTCGTTTTTTCGATCGGGATGTATGTCGTCGTCTACGGACTGCGCAACGTCGGACTTACCGACGAGCTCGGCAAAGCGTTCGCCTGGGCCGGCGAGCAAGGCTTGTTTGCCGGCACGCTCGGGGCCGGAGCCATTGCCGCCGCGCTCTCTTCGGTCATGAACAACCTCCCGACGGTCATGATCAATGCTTTGGCCATCGAAGGCGCCGGCGCTTCGGGCACGCTCCGGGAAGCTTTTGTTTACGCCAATGTCATCGGCTCCGACCTTGGGCCGAAAATGACGCCGATCGGCTCGCTCGCGACGCTGCTCTGGCTGCACGTTCTCTCCAAAAAGGGCATTAAAATCACGTGGGGAGCCTATTTCAGGACAGGCATCCTGCTCACCGTTCCGGTCTTGTTCGTTACGTTAACCGGTCTTTATGTATGGCTTCGCCTCATCGGCTAAATCATCGGCGGACGAACCGCCAAAAGGAGCAAACCGCATGGAAACCAAACCGCTTGTTTATTTTTTGTGCACGGGCAATTCATGCCGCAGCCAGATGGCCGACGGATTTTTAAAAGCGCTTGGCGGCGGCCGTTACGAGGTCAGAAGCGCCGGCCTGGAAGCCCACGGGCTGAATCCCCGGGCCGTTCGGGCGATGAAGGAAGCCGGCATCGACATCAGCGGCCATACGTCGGACGTCATCGACCCGGATCTGCTCAATCGCGCGGCTTACGTCATTACCCTGTGCGGGCATGCCGACGAGCACTGCCCCGCCATCGCGAATCCGAACGCGATCAAATGGCATTGGGGATTCGACGATCCGGCGAAGGCGACCGGAACCGAAGATGAGATCATGGCGCAATTCCGCGGCGTTCGCGACGCGATTCGAGCGCGGATCGACTCTTTTCTTCAAGAAGGAAAATAATCCGAACAAGCAAAAGCCGCCGAGCGATTTCGGCGGCTTTCGATCGTTCGACGGTTATTCGGAGCGTCCCGTGACTGCCCGGACGAACTTTTCCAGAGCGTCGACATCCGTTATGTTGCCGTTGCAAGCGCTGGAGTTCACGCACAAATAGTTGCCGATCGCCTTGAAGTAATCCGGCGACGCGTTGGCCGGCTTCGCTTTGGCGATCGCCGTGAACAGGGCAACCTCTTCCTGGCGGTTGCACAAAAAGCAGGTTCCTTTTTTATGCGTGGGGGTCAATTTCCCTTCGATGCCGACAAGCTGTCCGTCAAGGCGGTAAACGAGGTAAAGCTTGTTCGACGAAATGTCGGTCCATCCCAAATAAGTGAGATAACGTCCGTCGACGGCTTCCCTGTCGGGGAGCTTCAGTTTTTTCGCTTTCGGGAACAGCTTGCGGAGCTGCGCGTCCGTCATTTGGTCGAACGGTTCGCGATAAGGCTCCAGCGAGCGCAAATAAGACTGCACGTCCTCCGACGTATAAACGTCCGCAACCTTCCCCAACGTTTGTTCTTGCGACGGCTCGAGCGCGTCCGGGAACGCCTCCTGAATTTTGTACATCACGTTGTTTCGCACCGACTCCACCACTTTCGGATCGGATACGGTGCTGCACGTTCGCTGCAGATGAACGGCCTGCTTCTTGATCAAGTTATATTGATGGTTTCTAATAAATGGTTGGCACATGCTTTACAGCCCCTTATTTTTAGTAGTGGAAATAAAATAAGGCGTGCAAAGCCGATTATTAGAAACGATAAAAAGCGGTATCGGGCGATGAAAGGAATGTTCAAGTCCGCCCCATGCAAAGTATCGCCCCTAAGTTCAGGCTTTGCACGAGTCGTTGCCGATTCCGGCAAAATGTTTTGCCATCCGTACCGACCTCCCTTGTTTGCCCATTATAAGGCAATCTCCGGTTTCGTCGCAATACCCCGAATAACGAAAGAGGACCCGACGCCGGGCCCTCTTTCGTTCAGCGGACGATCAGGCTTGTTTTTGCGGTACCGCTTCGCCCGCTTCTCCGCGCTCCCCTTTGAACCGGAGGAACAGCAAGAGACCGGTCAACAACACGACGATTCCGGAGCCGAAAAACCAAAGCTGCACGCCGTACCGGTCGACGATCGGTCCCGCGACCAGCAGCCCGACCGGCGAGGAGAGCAGCGTTACGCTGGTCACGAAGGAGAGCACGCGCCCGAGCATCTCCGGTTCGAACGCACGCTGGATCATCGCCATATAAGGACCGTTGAAAAACGGAGCCGCCGCCCCATTAAAAACGAAAGCGCGAGGAAAACGAAAAATCCGTCCTTGCCGAGGACGCCGCCGAAAACGCACGTCAGGCCGATGGCAGCCAAACTCAAGCTCATATAGGTGCTGTCTTTCCATTTGGAAGCGGCGATGGACAGCAAGGCGCCGCCGAGAATCATCCCGATGCCGAACGCGGCTTCGACGATGCTCGCGCTGTATCCCCCGCGCTCGAAGTGCGACAACGTCATGAAAGGAAACAAAGTCGCAAGCGGCATGAACACGATGCCGAACACGGCGGTTATGACCGTAACGAACACGATCGGCTTCGCTTGCGCGAACGCCCTCCAACCGAGTTTGAACTCGTTCAGAAAGGACGGCGACGGTCCGGCTTCCGGTTTGGGCTGCCGAATTTGGACGAATAACAGCATCATATTCGCGATCAACGCGCCGAGGACGTCGAGAAACAATACGGCTCCTAGGGAAGTGGCCGAATAGACCGCGATTCCGAGCGCAGGGCCGATCACATTGGAAAAGGAGAACACCATTTGATGCCAGCCCGCCACCCGCGTCAGCTGTTCTTCGGGCGCGATGAGCGGAATGGCCGCTTGAAACGCGGGCGCGTGAAAGGCGGAAGCGGCGGAGCGGATCATAAGAATCGCATAAACGAATCCGACGCCCGGTTCGCCGAAATAGAAATAGAGGCCCAAAATCAAACTGAAAAGCGCAATGACGCCGTCGGCGGTCATCATCGTCCGTTTGCGGTTCCACCGGTCGAGCCAGACGCCGATAAAAGGGCCCAGCAGCGCCTGCGGCAAAAAGCCGGCCAGCCCGGCCATCATCAGAACTGCGGCCGAACCGGTCGTTTCCGTCAAATGCCAAATCATCGAAAATTGAACCATGGACGAGGTCAAAATCGAGAAGATTTGACCGCAAAAAATGAACGCGAACTTTTTTTTCCATTGAAGGTGCATGATATCGTCTCCTCATTCGTTTGGTTGTCAGTACACGCGAAAGCGCAATCCAAATAAACCCGTCCCCAATTCCCAAAAATTGGGCGAGTTTCACAAGTCGCTCGTCGCTTTACCGCAACCGCATCGAATGCGTCAACGATTACACCTCCTTAAATTCATAAGCCATTATAACATAATTAAGCGAACGCGATATCCCCCAATAAAATCGCCTCTACGACCTCTCCGGCCGCGACTCCCGTTTTCGTCGGCGGGATGACGATCAGGCAATCGGCTTCCTTGAGCGATAGCATGGCGCTTGATTTATCCGGACCGACCGGTTCGACGTAATGAATTCCGTTTCGGCTGTACCAGCGGCCGCGGACGTAACGGGTGTAGCCGTTCGCTTTCATATAATCGGCGGCAAGAACCGCGGTAAAGGTCCGGCCCGCTTCCGCCTTGCCGCCCTGCATGCCGGCCAGGACGGGACGGACGAACAGTTCGAACCCGACAAAGCAGGCGGAAGGGTTACCGGAAAGCCCGATCAGGAACTTGTCGCCCCATACGCCCGCACTGGTCGGACTGCCCGGCCTCATCGCGATTTTCGTAAAAAGGGTCGTTCCTTTCCATTTCAGAAAAAAATCCGCCATCCGATCGTAATCGCCGACGGAAACGCCGCCCGTCGTCACGATGAGATCGGCGTCCGAATGCAGCAACTCGCCGATCGTCCGTTCCGCCAGCGCGGAATCGTCGGGAATGGAGCCGGCGAGGCGAGGCTGCCCGCCGGCCGCGGCAATTTGCGCGGCGAGCATGTAGGCGTTGCTGTTCCGGATTTTTCCCGGCTGCAACGGCTCCTCGACGCGAAGCAATTCCGTTCCGGTCGAAACGACCGTCACGATCGGCTTGCGGAACACCTCCACCCGGGCGCAACCCAGCGCGGCTAAAATCGCCGCCTGCCCCGCTCCGATAACGACGCCCGCTTCCAGCACCGGCGTGTCCGCGGCCGCCTCCTCGCCGATCGGGGTTATATTGGCTCCTTGCGCGATCGGCTTCCTTATGCGGACGAAGGTCCGGCCCGCCCTTTCGATTTCCTCCGCCATTTCGAACATGATGACGGCGTCGGCGCCGTCCGGCACGATGCCGCCGGTCATGATGCGCGCTGCCGTGCCCGCCGCGATCGGACGGATCGGTTCTTGCCCGGCAGGGAGTCGTTCGACGACTTCCAACTCGACGGGCCGCCGCGGAGAAGCGTCCGCGACGTCCGCGAACCGAACGGCAAAGCCGTCCATGCCGGAACGCCGAAAATGAGGAAGCGGCTCGCTCGTCTTCACCGGTTCGGCGAGCCTTCGTCCGACGGCTTCCAGCAGTCCGACCCGCTCGGACGGAAGAAGACGAACCCGCCGCGTCAGCGCATCCCTTGCCTCCTCCACGGTCAACGTCTTTCGCTGGAATTTGGCGTTTTGGCGATTCCCTGACGTTTCCAATGCGCGTCCCCTTCCTCCGCTTGTTTTTCCTTTGCCATCGCGCCGACAGCGCCTTCTGCCGCTTGACGATTCCCCGTCACTCCGGCACGGGCCGCTCGAAAATAATTTCATACTGCGCAGGCTTGCCGTGGCCGTTATCGTTGGTCGGCAAAACTTGAACGAGCCTCCAGCCTTCCTTCGCATACGCATCGATCGTTTCCCGATGCGTCGCCGAGGAGAAAAATCCGCCCAACGACGTTTCAACATACGAATATTCGTACATGCCATCCTCTTCCTTTCCGCTCCGAATGCGAATCCCCTTAATGATACGCGCTCGGCTCCCGTAACGTTGCACTATCCCGCAAAGGCGAGCATGCGCCCATATACCCAAATTCTAGAAGTCCGGTGATTTAGGTCAGTTGTAACCGTCTCTTCGGCATAAAAAAAGAGGAAAACAACCCAACCAGCGCCGAAATGAGCAGGTCCGACACTGCCTCCATCATCACGGATTTCGGTTTTGGACATGCCAAAACACCGGTTTGTGGTCGCTTTTTCTTAAACCGGCACAGTCTTTTCAGATTTTGAACGATGGCCGTGAGCACCGCCTGCTCTTGCATGCAGTCCAATCCACGGCTCCGTGCGCGGCCCAGGCCATGCGCGACTTTGCTTTCGGCAAACACATGCTCGCACCGCGTCCGCAACTTTTGCAGATGACGGTAAGAACCCATAAGCTGAATTCGTTTGGCTTTGTTTCGAATTTGGATTTCCCGGATTTTGGCCAGCCGTTTGCGTTGTTTCTCCGGATCGTTCGTTTGACGTTTCCAAGCAGGTACATCTTCCAGTGTCAGGTTGCGAAGCGAAACCAGGGGAACAATCCCTTGCTCGAACAACGCTTGCAGATAATCTGTCGTACCGTAGGCTTTATCGGCAGAAAGCGTCCGAATCCGGATTTGCGGATGGGCAAAACGGATCGCGAAGAGCTGCCGCAAGCTCGTTTCACGCTCAGCCGTTCCGGACGCGATGCTCGCTTGCGTAGACAGAATGACGCCGGATTTGATATCCGTCACATCATGCACCAAATACCGCAAATGCGCTTCCTGACCGTTGCTCTTTTTGTACAAGCGGGCATCCGGATCCGTTACGCTGCGGTGGGTCTTGTTCGAGAACGTTTTGCCATGAAAATCTTCATGCGTCGCTTCGTCTTCCAGCAGCCGCTCTTTTTGCGCGGGCGGTGCGGGCGGCTGTCGGTCATCATCGGAATCATGGGCGACACCACCGGTCTCTTCATCTTGCCGGGCCATGCGAGCCAAATAGTCTTCAATCGACTCCACCGGGGCCAGGGTGATTTCTTTCAAGCTGTGAATGGATGCGTTGGCCCGTACCTGGGTGCCGTCGACGCCGACATGCACATCGGGTTGGACCAGTCCCGCGGCGATGCACTGATCGACGACATGTTTCATCAGCTTCTCAAAAACACCGTGCGTTCGCCACAATTTCCGGGTCTTCACCAAGGTCGTCCGATCCGGCAGGGACGGCCGCGATGAGTCCGGGCGCACGACGGATTCGAAATCCAGTCCGCAAAACCACAAATAGCCCGCATGCATGGGCAACAGTTGATACAATTCCCGTTCGGAATGGTTGAACAAATACGAAAGCAGCATCAGTCGAACCATCCGCTCCGGGTCAGCCGCCGGGCGGCCGGTACGTTCCGTATATAGAGGCGCCACCCAATCATGAACGATGGAAAAATCAAGCGCTTCGTTCAGTTGGCGCAGGATGTGCTTTTTCGGCACGAGTTCATCCATATCCACGAATTGGAACATCTGAGGCTGGATAGCCGATGACTTGCGGGCTTTCATACCTAATCACTCTTTCGATAGTCGTGTTACGATATTAATTCGACAAAACCGTGATAAAAGCCTGCTTACGCGGACTTTATCACCGGACTTCTAGATCTAAACAAAATTTGAGTGCCCGGCCATCCCCAATCTATTAAAATGTGATCATGCGGAATTCCCATCTAGGTTAGGAGAAATGCATCATGAACGAACGTCATGTGTCGATTTTGGGGACGGGCAAGTATTTGCCGCAAACCTGCGTAACTTCGGAAGAAATGGACGCGAGACTCGGCGTGAAGCCGGGCTGGACGCTTAAAAAAACGAACGTGGCGAAGCGTTATTTCGCCGGGGAGGAAACGGCGTCCCGAATGGGCGCAAAGGCGGCGGCCGCCGCCTTGGAAGCGGCAGGTCTGTCGTTTCGGGATATCGATTGCCTCGTCTGCACGAGCGGGACGTCCGAACAGCCGATCCCCTGCACGGCGGCGCTGATCCAATACGAGATGGGCCATGGCCGGTCGGGAACGCCAGCCTTCGATATCAACTCCACTTGCCTCAGCTTTGTCGCGGGGCTGGACGTCGTTTCGTATATGATCGAAGCCGGCCGCTACCGCAACGTGCTGCTCGTTTCGAGCGAGATTTCCTCCGCCGGGCTGAATTGGGACCAGAAGGAAAGCGCCGCGCTGTTCGGCGACGGGGCGGTTGCCGTCGTCGTCGGCCGCGCCGCGGAAGGCGGAACGTCGCGCATCGTCCATGCCGCGATGGAAACTTACGCCGACGGCGCGCGCCTCTCGGAAATCCGCGGCGGCGGCTCGAGGCTTCATGCGCTCAAGCAAGCCGATGCCTCCGCCGGCGATTACTTGTTCGATATGGACGGACCCGCCATCTTCCGGATGACGTCGAAGCTGATGCCGCCGTTTGTCGAGCGGTTCATGGCGGCGGCCGGCACCCGCCTGCAGGACATGAAGCTCATCGTTCCCCACCAGGGCAGCGCGATGGCGGTCCGGCTGCTGAGCCGCAAGCTCGGCATAGCCGACGAACAGCTGATGTCGATCACGGCGGAACACGGGAATACGATCGCCGCCTCCATTCCGATGGGGCTGCACGAAGCGATTGCGCAAAAGCGGATCCGGCGGGGCGACCGGGTGCTGCTGCTGGGCACGTCGGCCGGGCTGTCGCTGGGAGGAATGATTCTTGATTATTGACGGGACGAGCACGCGCCGCCTGAACGTGCTCATTACCGGCGGCCGCGCGCCCGTCGCGCTGGAATGGGCGAGACGCTTCGCCGCTTGCGGGCATCGGGTGTTCGCCGCGGAAAGCGTCGATCGCTATCTGTGCCGCGTTTCCCGTTCGGTCGTCCGCAGCTATCGCGTGCCGCAGCCGAACGAAGACGAGGCGGGCTATCGGGAAGCGATCCGGTCGATCGTCAAGCGCGAAAGCATCGACCTTGCGGTCCCGACCTGCGAGGAAATTTTTCACCTGGCCAAATTCAAAACGGACCTCGAATCGGAGACGGGCTGCGCCGTTTTTTGCGAACCGATCGAAACGCTCGACCGTCTGCACAACAAGCGGTCGTTCATCGAGCTCGCCGCCAGTCGCGGGGCGCAAGTCCCGTTCACCCGGCCGGTCGAATCGGACGAGCTGTTGGAGACGCTCGCGCAGGAGGAACGTTTCGGCTCCAAGCTCGTGCTCAAACCCGTCTATTCCCGATTCGGCGCCAACGTGCACATCGTCGAGCGTGCCAGGCTGAAGAGCCTGCTCCGAAACGCCGACCTTCGGCGGCTTATCGAGCCGTCGGCGTCATGGATAGCGCAGCAATATTTGGAAGGAGCTCCGCTATGCTCATACTCGGTCGCCCGCGCGGGGTCGTGACCGCCCACGCTTCCTACGTTCCGGTCTATGCGGCGGGCCGCGGGGCCGGGATTTTTTTCAAAGCGGTCCAGGACGCCGACTTGCGCGAATGGGTGGCCCGCTTTGTCCGCGCGGAAAGCTTTACCGGGCAAATTTCGTTCGATTTCATTCGGACGCAGGACGGGACGCTATATCCGATCGAATGCAACCCGCGGGCGACGAGCGGCGTGCACCTGCTTCCGCGCGACGGCAGGCTTGTCGACGCGATCGCCGGGCCGGCCGGCGCGGGCGAAGCGCCGCTGCTCCCCGAACCGGACCGCACCTCGATGCTGGCGCTGGCCATGCTGCTGTTCGGAACGAAAGAGCTGCTCGCGCCGCGAAGATGGAAAGCTTGGACGGCGTCCTTCTTCGGCAGCCGGGATATCGTCTTCCGGCGCGACGATCCCGGGCCATTCTTCGAGCAGTTCCGCATCCTGCTGGAGACGGGTAAGACGGCCGCCGCGCGCAAGATTTCCCTATTGGAGGCTTCCACTATCGACATGGAATGGAACGGTGAACGATGAAGCGTGCTTTGATTACGGGAGCCACCGGGTTTCTCGGAAGGCGGCTTGCCGCCGCGCTGCTGGACCGGGGCTGGGAAGTTTCCGGCTTTGGACGAAACGAAGCGGTCGGCGCGGAGCTTGCGCAAGCGGGCGTGCGCTTCATCCGCGGAGATCTTGCCGATCCCCGGCAAGTCGCGGACGCATGCGCCGGCCGGCAAATCGTTTTTCATTGCGGAGCGCTCTCCTCCCCGTGGGGAGCGTATCGGGACTTTTACGCCGGCAATGTGGAAGGAACGCGAAACGTCGCGGCCGCCTGCCTCGCGCATCGGGTCGAACGGCTCGTTCACGTTTCCACGCCGAGCCTGTATTTCGATTATCGGGACCGCCTGAACATTCCCGAAAGCTCGCCCTTGCCTTCAAGGCCGGCCAATTGCTACGCCGCGACAAAACGGATGGCCGAGCAAATCGTTAACGAGGCGTTCGCGAGCGGCTTGCCGTCCGTCATCGTCAGGCCCCGGGCCATCTTCGGCCCGGGCGACCGGACGCTGCTGCCCAGGTTCATTCGCGCGAACGAGCAGGGCGGAATCCCGCTGTTCCGCGGCGGCAACATTCGGATGGACCTCACGTACGTCGACAACGTCGTGCACGCGCTGCTGCTTTGCGCGAGCGCGCCGGAGTCGGCGCTCGGGGCCGCCTATAACATCACGAATCGGGAGCCCGCGCTGTTTATCGACGTCTTGCGGCGGTTATTCGAGGCCCTCGGCAAGCCGCTTCGGCTAAGACCGTTGCCCTATCCCGTCGCATACGGACTGGCCGGCTTTCTGGAATGGAAGACCCGGCTTCTGCGGTCCGGCGCCGAACCGCTGCTTACCCGGTATTCGGTCGGGCTGCTCGGCAAGCATCAGACGCTGGATACGTCTCTCGCCGAAGAAAAGCTAGGCTATTCGCCCGTCGTCGGGCTGGAGGAAGGACTCGAACGTTATGCATCCTGGTGGAACCGGAACGAACGTCAATCAAACGAACGTCAATAAATCGAACTTCAAACAAGCACCCCTCAATCGAACGACCGTTACGCTGCGATTATTCGCGGCGGGGTATTGCGAGCATGCCGAATGGATCACGATTCGCGGCGGATCCCGGCGGAAGGCGCGGTTTCCGGCCGGGTACGCCGTCATCGGGCATCCCGTCCACGGGCCGGTGCTGTTCGATACCGGCTACGCGAGACGCTTTCATGAACATACGTCCGCCTTTCCCTATTCGCTGTATGCGAAGGTTACGCCGGCTTTCATTGGGGAAGGCGATAGCGCCGTCCGGCAGTTGGCGGATGCGGGCATCCGCCCGGACGACGTGCGGCAGATCGTCGTCTCCCACTTTCACGCCGATCATATCGCGGGCTTGCGGGATTTCCCCCGCGCTCGCTACATCTGCGCCGAGTGGGCTTACGAGGCGGTCAAACCGCTGAAAGGGCTGAAAGCGGTCCTGCGCGGCTTCGTCCCTTCCCTGCTGCCGGGCGACTTCGAAGAGCGATGCCGGATGCTGCGGGAGGATGAGCGCGTTCGGCTGCCAGGCGGCTTTCCCTTCCCTGACGGCTACGATCTGTTCGGCGACGGGAGCGTCATCGCCGTCGACGTTTCCGGGCATGCGGAAGGCCAGCTCGGGCTGTTCGTGCGGACCGAACGAAGCGAGTATTTTTTGTGCGCGGACGCCGTTTGGTCGAGCCGGGCATTTCGGGAACATCGGCTGCCGCATCCCGCGGCCGGCCTGATCATGTCCGGCCGGAGCCGGTACAAGACGACGTTCCAAGCCGTCGTTCGGCTTCATCGCGACTATCCGCAATTCAGGATTATCCCTTCGCATTGCATGGAAGCATGGGAACGTTACATCCGGGAGGGGAACCGCTGTGAAAGACAAGCTCGCCATCTTGCGGTCGTACGCGGCGACCCGATATTTCCGGAAGTGGCGAAGCCGGGAGTCGTTTCTGCGCTGGCAGGAAAAACGGATCGTCCGCCATTTGGAAACGGTCCGCGCGCGCTCCTCTTTTTACGAAAAACTGTGGCGCGGAATTCCGACGGACGAATGGAGAACGTTTCCGGCGATCGACAAAACCGCGATGATGGACCATTTCGACGAGCTTAATACGGTCGGCATACGCAAAGACGAAGCGTTCGAGCTGGCGATCGCCGCCGAAAAAAGCCGCGATTTCACCCCGGTGCTGAACGGAATCACGGTCGGCTTGTCGTCGGGAACTTCCGGCCATCGGGGGCTGTTTCTCGTCAGCGAGCGGGAGCGCTTGGCCTGGGCCGGGGCGGTGCTCGCCAAAGCGCTGCCCCGCTCCTTGCTCCATCGGGAGAAAATCGCGTTTTTCCTGCGCGCGGACAGCCGTTTGTACGGCTCCGTCGAAAGTTCCTCGATTCGGTTCGAATTTTTCGATCTGTACGAACCGATCGACCGGCACATCGCGCGCCTGAACGCGTATCGGCCGACCCTTCTCGTCGGCCCGCCGTCGCTGCTGCGGATGCTGGCCGAAGCGGCCGCGGCCGGCACCCTTTCCGTCGCCCCGGCGAAAATCGTATCCGTCGCCGAGGTGCTGGATCCGCTCGACCGGCGCGTCGTCGAATCGGCCTTCGGGCAAACGCTGCACCAGGTTTACCAGTGCACAGAAGGCTTTCTCGCTTCCACATGCCCGTATGGCACGCTTCATTTTAACGAGGATATCGTCTGCATCGAGAAAGAGTACGTCGATCGTTCGCGCGGCAAATTCATTCCCGTCGTGACCGATTTTTCGAGGCTGGCCCAGCCGATCGTCCGCTACCGTCTGAACGATTTGATCACGGAACGGAAAAGCTGTCCCTGCGGCTCCCCGTTTACCGCGATCGAAGCGATCGAAGGCCGAAGCGACGACCTGTTCTATCTGCCCTCGCGGGACGGGGCATCGCTCGTGCCGGTCTTTCCGGATCTGATTTCGCGCGCCGTCCTTGCGGCTACGGACGATTTGAGCGATTACAAGGTGATCCAGCAGGGCGAGAATCGGATTCTTCTAATGCTGAAAACGCCGGCGGGCGTCCATTCGGACCCTGCGGCCGCCCAGGTTGCGGCTTCTCTTGGCGAGTTGTTCCGGAAGCTGGGATGCGCAGTCCCCGATCTCGAATTCGCGCCGTACCGTCCGCCGGAGCCGGGCGTCAAATTGCGGCGGGTCGAACGGGCCTGGCGCGTCCAAGGCCGGATTGGGCAGAGGATGAAACGTTAACGGGAGGAAACCATGAATCGAAAAGTCGTCTTGATCACCGGCGCTTCGAGCGGCTTCGGACTGCATGCCAGCCTTCGCTTCGCCGAACGGGGACATGAAGTCGTCGCTACGATGCGCAATCCGGAGACGAAGGGCGAGCTGCTGGACCAAGCGGCTCTGCTCGGCGTCGCGAGCCGAATCCACATCCTGCGGCTGGACGTTACCCGAACGGAGGACATCCGGTCGGTCATGCGGGAGATTGGGGAGCGATTCGGACGCCTCGACGTTCTCGTCAACAATGCGGGTTATGCGGTCGGCGGCATGGCCGAAGAGGTGCCGCTTTCCGACTGGCGGGCGCTGTTGGAAACGAATTTTTTCGGCGTGATCGCCATGACCCAGGCCGCATTGCCGATCATGCGCAGCCAACGCCGCGGCACGATCCTGAACGTCGGCAGCATCAGCGGAAAAATCGGCATTCCCGGCTATGCGCCGTACTGCTCGTCCAAATTCGCGGTCGAAGGCTTCAGCGAATCGCTCCGGCATGAAGTGCGCGGCTTCGGCGTCGACGTCGTTCTCGTCGAGCCCGGCAGCTACAAAACCCCGATCTGGAACAAGGGCTTCGACCGCATCCGCGCGGCCCCTTCTTCCCCCTATCGGGACTTGCTCGATTCCGTGCTCGGTTATTCGCGGCGAACCGCGGAAGCCGCTCCCGATCCGGATCGGCTCGCGCGGAAAATCGTCGCCCTCGCCGAAAAAAAGTCCCCCTCCCTACGCTACGCTTACGGCAAGGGAGCAAAGCTTTCGCTGCTGGGCAAAGCGATCTTGCCGTGGAAATGGTTCGAGCGCGTGCTGGCGGCGGCGCTGCGCGCCGGGATGAACAAGCGCTGAGCGCCGCTTCCGGCATCGGACTTCCGGCGATCCGGGCTTCAACCCGGCAAAAACGCCGCGGGCTCGCCGCAATACGTCACGGTCAGCGCATGCATGGCCCTCGTGCAGGCGATGTACAGCAGGCTTCGATCCAATTCCGTCCGATAGGTAGCCGCATTCGCACCGGGAACGATCACCCGATCGAATTCAAGCCCTTTGGCCATATGGGCAAAGGTCACGACGATCCCGTCGTGGAAGCGCTCGCTGCCGAAATCGAGCAGCTTGATTTCTATCATAACGGGAAGCAGCCGTTCATTTTCCAACCTCGATTTGATCGGCAGCCCGCTTGACGCCCGATAAGCGTTCGCGATTTCCCCCTTCGGAATGCGCGTGCGGTCGACCTCGATGTCCTTGGGCGCAAAATAGCGCTCGGCGGCCAAGCGGATAAAATCGTCCAGCTCCGTCACGAAAATCGCGCTCGATTTGAATCTGATCCGTTCGATTCGCTTCGCGTCGTCCGATTCCAACAGATCCGCCGCCTGCTCGTTAAACGTCTGGAACCGGCAAATGCCTTTCAGTTCCGCCGCCGCGATGTCCTCCATGCCCGATTCCAGGATGCTTTCTTCGCCGAGCTCGGGCAAAACGTTCGAAATATAGTCGGAAAAAACCCGATTCGGGGAAATGATCATCATTTGACTCGATGAGATCGTGTCCTTGAACCGGTACAAAAGATACGCCATCCGGTGCAGGGCGACCGACGTTTTTCCCGACCCCGCGACTCCCTGAATGATCAAGCGTCGCGGCATTGCGGGCGATTAAGATGTTGAAGTCGGCCTCAGATGTTTTTGGTGATTGATTAATTACTAACTGCTAATCGAATGCTTGTTTTCCCCTTGCAAAGAACGAATCGTAGCGGCGATTCCGGTTTCGAAAGGGGTTGCCGGGATCGGTCCGACCAGCCGTTCGTATTTTTCCCCGCTCAACACGAGCGGCTCTTCGGTCAAGTACAGCATTTCAACGACTTCTTTCATGACCGGAACGGCCAAACCGAGCAAGGACAACCCGATCTTCCCCAGCGGGATGACCGGTTTCGTTGCGCCGCTTGCCGCTTGGGCGATGCGGACGATTTCCTTTCCGGATATCAGCCCTCCCCCGGAATGTGCCAGTTCTGTCCGTAAGCCTCGCTTCTTCCGGCAAGCTCCGCGATCATCTTCGCCGCGTCAGGCAAGTAAACGAATTCCCGGGGAACGCGCATATTGCCGATAAAAAACGCCATCTTCCCCGCCGCGATCGCTTCGAGCGTCGAGCCCAAATAGGATGCCTCGTTTGCCGTCGGGCCATAATAATCCGGCAGCCGAACGATCATGACTTCGGCGCGGCTCCATCGCTTGTCGAACAGCATTCGTTCGTACGCGAGCCGCACTTTTCCCTTTTTCGTATGCGGCTGCTTCGGGTGCTCCTCGGTCGCGCGGTTCATCCGTCTGCGGCCGTACGGATAGATGCCGTCGATCGCAACCACCTTCAACCCGAGCCCGTTTGCGGCTTCCATTACCGATTCGCCCAATGGAATCAGCTTGGCCGCCATTTCGTGATACGGCACGTTCGCGCAATGAAACAACACATCCGAGCCTGCCGCGGCGGCCGCGACGTCTTCCGGCCGGAAGGCGTCTCCTACGGACTTTTGCAGATTTGCCGGATTGCCCAGCCGGTTCGCCAGGCGCTCCAGCTTCGACCGGGAACGGCCGAACGCGATCGTATGCACGCCCCGACAGACGAGCTCCTCCGTAACGGCGGCGCCCGTGCCGCCCGTCGCTCCGATGACGATTGCTGTTTTCAATTTAAATCGACCTCGCTTTTCAAATTAGTAATTGATCAATCACTTCCCTGAGTTCAAAATAACATCTTGTTAGTGATTAGTCAATAACTAATTTCGAGAGGGGGAATCCCCTTTCGCTAACGG
The DNA here is from genome assembly GCF_016937515.1 of Cohnella algarum. Taxonomy (NCBI): domain Bacteria; kingdom Bacillati; phylum Bacillota; class Bacilli; order Caryophanales; family Paenibacillaceae; genus Cohnella; species Cohnella algarum. Next base: position 4,717,091 of record NZ_JAFHKM010000002.1, on the reverse strand, counting down.
CAAGAGCTGCGCAAGGCGTATCGTCGGCAAGAAACGCGCGGAATGCCTCATCGCAAGAAACGCGCGGAGCGCATCGTCGGCAAGAAACACAAAAAGCATTCCTTCGTCGGCGTGAAGAACGAAAGTCTTATTCCCCTAATCCCTCTTTCAGTTCCGGCATATGCAAAGCCGCCGAAACGTTGCACAGCATCCCTCGGGCCAGAAACAGCATTGTCCGTTCCTCGGGATTCGGGATTCCCGCGCTTTGAAACGCGTTCAGCACCATGTTCCGCACCTCCCCGAATCCGTTGCGCATCGCCTTCCGGATCGACTCTTCCGGAATCGTCTGGGCTTGCATTTGCAGCAGCACCTCGTTCCGGTAAGCGTCCAAAATGTCCTCGTACGCCCGGATTAGGCCGGTTTCCAGCCGTTCCGGAGCGGCGGAGTCCACGACTTTGCGGAACGAGTCGATCACCCTCGTCCAGGAAACCTCCAGCGCGGTCAGCAGCAGCGCTTCCTTCGTCGCAAAAAATCGAAAAACGTACGGCTGCGAAATGTTGGCCCGTTCCGCGACCTGAGCGGTCGTCGCCCGGTAATAGCCGACTTCCGCGAAAACCTCGATCGCGGCCGAAATAATGTCGGAGCGGCGATTGACCGAAGTCGTTGCTTCTTTGGGCATGTTCGTTCCTCCTTTCGTTCTAGTTAGTGATTCATCAATTTCAGCATGCGCTGTCAGTATACTACGAACGGGATGTCGCCCGCAACGCTTCGTCCGCGCTCACGACTAAGGGCGGCCTCAAACCGCCATGGCTTTTTCGATAGAGCGGGCCGAAATCGGCCCGGATTCCGAAATAACGACGCCTTGAGGCCGTTATTGCCGGATTTTTCCCGCGCGGCGAGCAAATAACGGCGCCGCCGAGCCGTTAATTCGCGATAACGAGGCCGGAAACGGCCTGGTTTCGGGAAAAACGGTCACGCATGGGCGCTGCGAGGTCAAGGTTGTCATTCCTTGTTTATAGACAGAGGAGCCGTCCCTTCGGCCAATTTTGACCTTAGGAACAGCCCCTTGCCATGCGGTTATTGACCGTAGCCGAGCTCCTTCAGCTGCTCGACCGCGGATTCGACGAACTGATCGTACTTAAACGTGCTTTCAAGCGTTTCCAAAAACTTGTCGTAGTTGGCGAGGTCGTTTTTGCCGAAAACGAACTTGATCATTTCTTCTTCGATGTAGCGGTTGGCGTCGGCCGGGTTGTAGCCCGCCGGGCTTTGGACGAACCCGTCCAGCGTCTCCATGCGCGGGATCGCCGCTTCGAAATCGATATATTCGACGAGATCGGCGAACTTCGTTTTCAAATATTCCGTCTCCGGACGGCCCGAGAACTGGTACAGCCAGGTAAAGGTCGCTTCCTTGGAACCTTGCTCCGTAATGGCGACCGTATCGCCGTTCAGCGTAAAGTGGGTGCCTTCGATGCCGAACTGCACGAGCCGGTTGCCTTCCGGCGTCGACGTATAGTTGAACAGCTCCAATACTTTTTCAAGCTTCTCCGGCTCGTTCTCGAGCCGCTTCGGCACGACCCACAATCCGCCGGCTTCGCCGATGTTGATGGCTTTGCCGTACGCCTGGCCGTTCGGCCCTTTCGGCGGCGCCAGCTGGATCCATTCCGCTTCCGGGTTGGCGCCTTTCCACGCTTCCACCTCGGCCGGCTTCATGATTTGCGCCCATTCCGTATGAATGATGCCTACTTTGCCCTGGAACGCCTTGTCTTTGGCCATCGTGCCCTTGTTGCTGACCACTTCGGGGTCGACGACGCCCGCATCGAGGAACCGCTTGATCGCGGCGAGCGCATCCTTGAATTCCGGCTGGTAAAACGTATTCGCGACTTTGCCGTCACGGACGAAAAATTGCGAAACGTTGGAAATGTTCGTCACGCCGTATGCGCCGAAAATCGGATCGAACGCATCGAAATTGGTGCCCGTCAGACCGAACGTATCGTTTTTGCCGTTGCCGTCCGGATCTTTTTCTGTGAACGCTTTCGCTACCTCGAACAGTTCGTCGACCGTCGTTGGCGCGGCCAGACCGAGGTTGTCCAGCCAGTCCTTGCGAATCCAGTAGGTGTAAGCCAGCGCCTGGCCCGCCTTCGGCAGCGCGTATTGCTTGCCGTCGATTTTGCCTTTTTTGAGGACGTCTTCGCCGGCAAAGCTCGCATAGTCCGGCATTTTGTCCAGATAGGACGTCAGATCGAGCAGCGATCCGGCTTCGGCCAGCTTTTGCAGCTGCGGCTTGCCGGTCACCAGAAACACGTCGGGCAAATTGTTGGAAGCCGCGCGGACGTTAATCTGGTTCTCGTAGTCGCCCATATCGCCGACAAGCGTCATTTCGAGCGAGATGTTCAGCTTCTCGTCAAGCGCCTTTTTGATAAAGTCGTCGGTAGGAAGATTCGTGCCCCAGCTGATCTGGGCCGCTTCCAGCTTCACCTTTTCGGCGGATGCCGGCGAGGAAGCGCCTCCCTCTCCGGCGTTCGTTCCCGCGGCGTTTCCGCCGCCGTTGCCGCCGCCGCAGCCCGCGAGCGCAACCGCCAGCGCGGCCGCCGTCAGCGCAACCAGTCTCTTTTTCATTTTCAACGTGTACCCCTTCTTTCGGTTTGATGTCCTTACTATGAATATACTCGTCCGCCTCGCGGCTTCCAAGTTTATCCCTTGATCGCGCCCAGCAGCATACCCTTCGTAAAGTGTTTCTGGATAAACGGATAGACGGCGATGATCGGCAGGCTTCCCGCGATGACGGCGGCCATCTGCATCGCGGCCGTAGGAACGGTCACCTCGGCTTGCAGCTCGCTGGATTGCGAAAGCAGCAGCATGTTGCGGATGACGACCTGCAGCGGATGAAGGTCCGAATCGGTAATGTACAGCACGGCGGAAAAAAAGGAGTTCCAGTGCCCGACCATGTAGAACAGGCCGACCGTCATGACGGACGGGACGGACAGCGGCAGCACGATCTGCCACAAAATCCGGAATTCCTTCGCCCCGTCGATCTTCGCGGACTCGAACAGCTCTTCCGGAAGATTTTCGAAAAAGCTTTTCATCACCAGCACGTTAAAGGTAGCGATCGCGCCGGGGACGATCAGCGACCACACCGTGTTCAAAAGCCCCAGCGATTGGACGATCAGATAGGTCGGAATGAGACCTCCGTTGAACAGCATCGTCACGACGATGAACAGCAGGAAAAACGTGCGCCCCTTCAAATTGCGGCGGCTGAGCGGGTAGGCGGCGATCGTCGTCAACAGCAGGTTGACGATCGTGCCGACGACGGTGACGAACACCGTGACGAGCATGGACCGGCCCAGCGCGGGATCGGCGAAAATACGTTCGTACGCTTCGAAGGAGAGGCTGCGCGGAATGACCACGAAGCCTCCGTTCTTGACGACTTCGCTATAAGGCGTAAGCGACATCGAGACGACGTACAGCAGCGGGAAAATGGACATCAGGGCGACCGCGATCAGGATAGCGTAGACGAATCCGTTAAACACCCGGTCCGATTTGCCTGTTACCATATGCTTCCCCCCCATCTTTTCGCCAGCTTGTTCGCGCCGATAATAAGCACGAAGCCGATCGCGGATTTGAACAGGCCGACCGTCGTCGCGAGACTGAAGCTCATCTGTTCGAGCCCGGTCCGGTATACCCACGTATCGATGATGTCGCCTACCTCGTAAACGCGCGGATTGTAGAAAACGAAGATCTGCTCGAAGCCGGCGTCCATAATGTTGCCGATTTTCAAAATGAGCAGCAGCGTAATGACGTTGCGAATTCCCGGCAGCGTCACGTGCCAGATCATTCTCAGCCGGCTTGCTCCGTCCACTCTTGCCGCCTCGTAGAGCGTCGGGTCGATCGCGCTGATCGCCGCCAGATAGATGATGGCGCCCCAGCCGAGATCCTTCCAGATTTCCGTGGAGACGAGCACGGTCCGGAACCATTCGGTGGAATTCATGAACGGGATGGAGCCGCCGCCCGCTTCCGTGATCCACCGGTTGATCAGGCCGGTCGTTTCCGACAGGAACGCGATCGAAATGCCGTAAATGATGATCCAGGACAAAAAGTGCGGCATATAGCTAAGCGTCTGCACCCATCTTTTGAGCCAGCTGATCCGGCATTCGTGGAACAAAATGGCCAGCACGATCGACGGGAACATGCCGAACACGAGCTTGTACAGGCTGATCAGGAGCGTGTTCGACAGCAGCTGCGAAAAATACGGCGATTCGAAAAACTGCTGAAAATACTTGTACCAGGGATCGGCCCACGGGCTGTTCAGGATGCCGTCCGTGAAATTGTAGTCCTTGAAGGAAATGATGACCCCGTACATCGGCAAGTATTTGAAAATAAAATACCAGACGAGACACGGGAGAAGCATCAGATAAAGCGCCTTCATTTGCCAGATGCCGGCCAGCTTCCTGCCGGCTTTGGTGCCGGAGGCCATCTGCGCCGGCGCCGCGATCTGCTGTTTCATAGCCTCAACTCGTTTCATCGTTATCGTTACCTTCATCATAACGAATCGGCGGAGCGGGCAATATCATCGTATCTGTGGGATTCCGTGCACGATTCTCACTTTGTTTTCGGTTTCTTTTTGCCGTATTCGATCGCAAACGTAGCCGGGAGCGGCGATTTGAAAAAGGCTTTGCCGGCCTTCGGACGGTATTCGGCTTTGAGCGGCACTCTATCGCCTGCGTCGTCCGGGAGACGGTATACGTTCACTTTGCCCGGGGCATCCCCTTTGTTCAGCTTGTAGGAAAGCGCGATGTCGACCGGCTTCGTCGCAAAAGCTTCGCCCCGTCCGTTCGTCAGTTCAATCCGGTACGTATCGCCCGTACGGACGACGCGAAGCTTTATCCGCGCTCCGTCGGCCGTGCCGCCGCGGACAAGCTCGCCCGCGGGCAAATCGATTTCGGCGATGCCGAGATCGAGGCTGACCCGGCAGGAGCAGGCTTTGCGTTGAAGCGGCTCCGCCGGCAAGTCGAGCGAGATGTCCGAGACGCCTTCCGGGATGGCTGCGGCGATCGCGATGTTTTTCTTTGGCGATGCCGAAGCCGCCTGGGCCACGATGTCCGGAGCCAGCCGAACGTACGCGGCGCCGTTGCCGTCGAGCCCCGGTTCGGCCCGGATGACGCCCTGGCGATAAACCGCCGGCGTATACGACGGCCCGGCTTCGAGCGTCAGCGTCCGGGACGACCGGTTGCCCGCGCGGTCGACGGCCTCGACGACGATCCGGTTCGTCCCTTCGGCGAGATGGACGGAAACGGCAAACCGGTTGCTCCAGCTTTCTTTGTAAGGGGTCTCCAGCTCGGTTCCATTGTGCGTCACCGTCAGCGATACGACTTCGTTCGCGCGGCCCCGAACGACGTAATCGCCGGCGGTTTCCGTTCCGTCCTCCCGATCGAACGCAATCGTAGGAGCCGACGAATCCGGAGCGTTCGCCGCGCCGGGGTGCGTCGCTCCGTAGCCGTCCCGCTCCGCGAGCGAAAATTTCACCGCGTCGGCGATCGTCGTATTGGAGCCGTTGGAGACGATTTTCACATAGCCGTCCGATCCCGCCTCCATCGGGTAGGTGCCGATGTAAACCCAGCGGTTGTCGTCCTGCGTCTGGTTCGCCCGAACGCTCGTGTCCGTTCCTTCCGCGTGGCCGATTTCCAGCGGTGCGGCGGTAACGCGGTCGGCCGAGGCGTTCCACAGCATATAGACGTTGTAATCGCCGGGCTCGGTAATGTAGGGCGTCCATTTGGCCCATTTGCCGGGCGTTTTGCCGTCGTGGTAATAGTTTGCCCCGTATCGGGAAGCGGAGTACGTGCTCGGCGTCCAGGGCGAATCCGACGTAAATCCGGCATCCAGGTTGTCGACGATGACGTCTACGCTCAGGTCCGGTTCGGTCGAAACGGCCAGCTCCTCCGAAGGCGCGGAAACGTTGCCCGCTTGGTCGACGGACTGGACCCGGTAATAATAGACGGTTCCCGCTTCGAGCCCGTTGCGGTCTTCGAACGCCGGCTCCGTCAGCAGCGACGCGATCCGGTTGGCGGCGGTCGGCTCGAAGCCGGGCGTTGCGCCCCGGTAAACATGGTAGCCGAGCAAATCGTCCGCCTCGACGGGAGACCACCCGAGCGAGATGCGGAACGCCGCCGTTTCCGTGGCCGCAAGTCCCGTCGGGGCTGCCGGCGGCTCGGCATCGACGGCCGAAGTCGTCGCCGAAACGGGTTCGCTCGGCGCCGAGACGTTGCCGGCCATGTCGATCGCCTGCACGCGGAACGAATACGGCGTTTCCGGCTGCAGCCCGGCTACGCTGAACGAGGTGCCGTACGTTTCCGCCACGGGGGCTCCGTTTTCGTCCAGCACCCGGTAGCCTTTCATGCCCGAATCCGCGTAGGCGGAAGCGTCCCAATGAAGGTCGACGGCATGCGGCGTCGTCTTGCCCGCCCGCAGGTTCGCCGGCGCGTTCGGGGGCGACGCGTCGTTTTCGTATTCCGGTTCGGGCAGCGGCTCGGCCAACGCGCCGTACAGAATGCCCGTACCGTTCGTGCCGACGTATACTCTTCCGTGCACTTGCCGGTCTCCGGTCATCGCGTTCGGGTCGTTCCCCGGAAACGGATTGTCGACGCTCGCCCTCGTCCACGTGACTCCCATGTCGTCGGAACGGTAGACGCCTTCTCCGTCGAAGCCGTCGACCGTGCCGTATACGAAAACGGCCGGATTGAGGCGGCCCGGCGCGTGCTTGCCGAAGCTGAACAGGAACGCCTGCCGAACGCCCGGAACTTTGCCGAACGATTCGCCGCCGTCGCTCGACCGGTACAGCCCTTGATCGTTCAAGCTTACCCAAACTTCGCCCATGACGCCCGGCGCGGCTTCCACCGTATGCCAGGCGGTCTGCTGCGCCGGCAGCGTCGAGACTTTTGCCCAGGTTCGGCCTCCGTCGGAGCTGCGGTAGAAGCTGCCGTTTTTTTCATAAACGTAAAACGTATCGCCCTGTACTTTATCGGCCGACAGAGGCTGATAATAGTTGCCGAAAATATGGTTGCCCGTCAGCAGTCCGGACGGCGCGCCGACCGCCTTCTGCCAGGTCGCGCCGCGGTCGGCCGTATAGTGGATATCGCCCATCTGCGGCACCCATACGATGACGTCGGGCGAGGTCGCCGACACCGCGACTTTGCCGCCTTGCGCTCCCTTGTAGGGCAGCGAGGCGAACGCCGTATAACTCGTGCCGCCGTCTTCCGAATAACCGCCCGAACCGGGATCCTCGCGGCCGTCTCCGTTCCAGCCGTACGTCCCGACGCGGACGACGAAGTTCGGGTCTCGCTGCTGCACGTCGATGCCGGTCGTCGTCAGCTCGTGGATGCCGTCCGTTCCCGTAAAGTAAGTGGAAGCCGGCACTTCGTCCAGCGATCGGTGATCGAACCCCCCCGTTGTCCGCAATGCCCGAATGGAGGATCGTTCCCCCGCCCGGCGGACTGACCAGATTGGCGACGTTCACGACCGTCTCCAACCCTTTCGCATCGTTGCGCCAAACGGTCGGCGTCGCATCGATATCCTCGGTCCGCCAGGGGTAATACCAGTCCGTCAGCCAGACCCGGCCGGGACGGAACGGGTCGAACGCCAGCGCCGACGTTGCCGACGACCAGTGCCAGTCGGGCATCCACGGCACGCGGATATCGCGTTCGTACGGCACCGTCTCCCACGTCGCGCCGCCGTCCTCGGACCGGTAAATCGGGTTGCCGTGGCTGTCGAGCTTGCGCGCCGCGATCAGCCGGTCCGGATTGGCGGGATCGATCGCGATCGAACCGAACGTTTTGCCCGTATCGGCGGCCGGCGTCCTGTCGGACCAAGCTCCGCTTTCATAGGCGGCAAGGCCGGCGCCATGCGCGACGTACAGCTTGCCGTTCGGGTCTACCGCCGCCCTGAGCGGCTGCGCTGGGCTGCCCGTCAGCAGCGTCCAGGTGTCGCCGTAATCCGAGCTGCGGTAAACGCCCGAATTGTGCACGCCCGCATAAATAACGGCGCTGCCTTCACCCGGCGAACCCGAAGACGGATCGAACAGGACGAACGTGACGCCGTGGGGCGAGCTGCCGGCGACCGGCAATCCCGCAACCCGGGTCCAACTGCCGGGCGCCGCCCCTTCCCCGCTGCGGAACAAACCGTCGTACCGCGATCCGAAAAAAACGACGGAGCCGTCGTTCGGATCGACTGCCAGCCGTTCCCCCGCGGTTCGGTTTCCGCCGTTCGCGGCCATGCGGACCTGGGCTCCGTTCGCGTTAAGGCCGGTGGCGGTCCAGGTTTCGCCCCGGTCCGTCGATTTGTAAATGTCGCTTGGCCGCAAATAATCGTACTTGCCCAGCGCCGCATAGACGACGTCCGGATCGGACGGATCGATCGCGATGCTTTCGCCGCCGTAAAGATTGATCTGGCTGCGATCCGCCCAACCGACAAGCTGTTTCCAGCTTGCGCTTGTCTCGTTCCATCGGTAGATGCCACCGACATCGGTGCGGATGTAGACGAGATCGGGTTCGTTCGGGTGAACGACGATCCCCGTAACATAGCCGCCTCCCCCGATCGGAACGCCGCCCCAGCGGTAGGTTCCCGTTTCCTCCTGGGCATAGGCCGCTTCCGCTGTCGCATCGGATGCGGCTCTCGCCGCCGGCGAGAACGCCGAAAGCAGCAGCAACAGAGCGATTCCCGCCGCCAGCAACCTCCGCGCTTTGTTCCTCCCCCATGCTTGTTCTAGCACAAAAACAACCCCTTTTTCCCCATATTCGGCGCTTGCCCGATCATAAAAACCACTCCTTTATCGCAGTTTGTGAAGCGCTTTCATAAATCAATTGCATCGTATCAAATGAATTCGCTCGATAAAATCAACAAATCTTCGTTCCGGCATGCAGATTTCATCTGTCTGCGGCTACGGCGCCTGCGGTTGCGGCGTCTTCGGTTGCGCTGTCAGTGTTCCTACATATTTGTGTCGTCCGCTGCGTCCGAGTTTCATTCAATCCGAAGAGACTTCAGATTCGTGCGGTCTCCTGACGCGATTGTAGGCCATTCGACACTTTCCCGCTTCCCCGCTTCGTTAGTCCATGTATCCCTTTGAAAAAAGCGAAAGGACTGCCGATCGGCAAAAAAGTTCTGCCAATCGTTCAGTCCCTTGACTTGATAATTTCAGCCCCTGAATCCCCTTCTTGCCCGCCAAATCCGCCGTTAACCCGCCATGTAGTCCGTCCGGTCCCCTTCTTGCCTTTCAAACCAAACCCATCGCCAATCCGCCATTGCGTCCATTCAGCCCCCGGCCCGGCCTGGCCCCGGCCCCCGTCAAAGCCCGACGCCGCTCCCGGACCCGGACGTTTCGCGCTTGCGGACCGTCCGGTGCTCGTTCGGCGTCGCTCCCGTCCAGCGCTTGAAAATTTTGAAGAAGTAGCTCGGATTCGAAAACCCGCAGCGCTCGGCGATTTCGGCCACCGCAAGCTCCGTCTCCTCCAAGTAAAACTTCGCTTCCTCCACCCGCAGCCGCTGCAAATAGTTGATGAACGTGTCGCCCGTTTTTTTCTTGAACAGGCTGCTCAAGTAATTTTCGTCCATGTTGACGTGCTGGGCCATTGCTTGCAGCGAAATTTCCTGGTCGTAATGCTGCTGAACATAACGGAGGATGGCGTTGATTTCGGGATGGTCGGTTTCGACCGGGTTTTGCCGTCCGCTGCCTTTGGCGTACCGCCGCATCCGGCCGTCCAGCTCTCGCAGCAGCGCGTCGTGCCGGACGCAAGCCATTAGCGCCGCGGTATCTTCCTGCGGCTTGCGGCTGATTCTCGCGAACAATTTGTCCAGCCGCTCCGCCGTTTCCTTGGCCAGCACCATCGGCAGCGCCCGCTCGGCCATATACGCCCATAAGCCGGCGAGCAGCTCCGCGCATTCGGCGATCGCGTGACGCTCGTAGGCCCGAACGACGGGCTGTTCGACCTCCCAGGGCACGCCCGGCATGTTCCACTCCGCGCCGTCCGTTTCTGCGCCGCCGCCGGTCGGTCGGCTATAATAAAAACGATCGAGCCAGCGGAGATTGGCCAGCCATTTCGCCTCGATCTCTTCCCCGCTCGCGCTGCGGCAGATGACCGGAAGCTGCCGGTCGGGCAGCTTCAGCAGCTCCGGCTGCGCCCCCCCGCTCCACCGGATGAACAGCGTCGTCTGCCCCATATGGGCAAACGAATGGACAAGCTCCCCGTTGCCGGGCGATACGCCGAGCAACGCGCAGAAGCGCTCGCAGCCGAACGGCTCGGACCCGCTCAGCGCAGTGGCGATCGTCAGCCGGCCGCCGTTCCAGCCATGCCGCTTCAGCTCCTCCAGCTTCTCGCGCTCATAGCCGCTCAGCTCCTTGCCGAGCATGTCGCGCCACAAATACCCGATCCGGCTGCCGATCGAGTCCCACAGCGCGCGTTCCTGCTGGCGCGCGATTTTGTCGAGCTCCGCCTTCGCCTTGCCGAGCGCGCCGATCAGCTGGTCGTCTTCCATCGACAGCTTGAGAATGTACCCGCTTGCGCCATGCTCGAGCGCCGCGCGCGCATACTCGAATTCGCCCGCGCACGTCAGCATGATGAACCGGGCTTCGCTGCCTTCGGCGCGGGCCGTCTTCAGCAGCTCGATTCCGTCCATATACGGCATGAAAATATCGGTAACGACGATATCCGGGTCGAGCTCCTTCATTTTCTCCAACGCTTCCTGGCCGTGCGACGCTTCCCCGGCGATCGTGAACCCGTGTTCCTCCCAAGGGATGGCGTTCCGGATCGAACGGCGGACGAACGGCTCGTCTTCAACGAGCAGAATTTTCCACATCGGGCTTCACCTCCATGTCGTAGGGGGAAGAGATGAGCAGGGGCATTTCCAGCACGACCAACGTGCCCTGCTCCAGCGGAAACAGCGAAAGAGACGACCGGTCCTTGAACAGCAGCTCCAGTCGGGCGCGCAAATTGCTGAGGCCGATCCCCTTCCGTTTGCGCCCGGATTTCGGTTTTTCGCCGCCCAGCCCTTGCCCGTTGTCCCGGATTTCGATCCGAAGCTGCCGTTCCCGGCGCGCGGCGGAGATGCGAATGGCGCCTCCGTCCTTCATATGCACCAGGCCATGGTAAATGGCGTTTTCCACAAGCGGCTGCAGGCTAAGCTTCGGCACGAGCGCATATTGCAGCTCTTCGTCGATTTCGTACTCGGTCTTGAAGCTGTGGTCGTACCGGAACGATTGAATGTACGCGTAAGCTTTGACCAGCTCGATCTCTTCTTTTAAATGGACCAGGTCGACTTCGCTGTTCAAACTCGATTCCAGCAGCCGGCCGAGATTTTGGCAAATTTCGGACGTGGCGAGATCGCCGTGGTTGCGGGCGTTCCACTTGATCGTGTTCAATGTATTGAGCAGAAAATGAGGATTCATCTGGGACATGAGCATTTGAAAATGAAACGCCTCCTTCTGCCGTTCCTCCGTCCGAAGCCGGGAGATGAGGCCTTTGATGTCGCCGATCATCCCGTTGAACGCCTTGGCCAGCACCAGAAGCTCGCCCTTGAATCGGTGCTCGGGAATGCGGACGTCGAGATCCCGGTCGACCAGCTCCTTCATCGTTCGCTGGAGCGCGCGAAGCGGCCTGACGATGGAGGAAACGATCGCGTAGGTAACGCCGATAAACAAGACGACGGTGAGCGAAAAGGAAACGATCACCTCGCTTCTCATCGCGCGGAGATTGCCGGAGAGCGCCTCGAGCGGGAAGCGGGTGACGAGCGTCCAGTCCAGATTGGGCAAATAAATGCCGTTATAAATAAACTGACTGTTCTCGTCCGTCGCATGGCGGTAAGGATCGTTCGCGAACAGCTCCCGCATGCCGAGAAGCTGCGCTGTCGCGCGATCGTCCTGCGGCAGCAATATCGGCTTCCTGTCGCCGTCGAACAAATAGTATGTCTGCTTGACCTGAAAGCCGTTCGTCATCGACTGAAGCCAGGTCCGGATATCGAGAGTGATGCGCAAATAGCCGAACGTGTCCCCGTCTACCGTCGTCAGTTTGGCGAACAGCGAGTAAAGCTCCGATTGCGGAAAAAGATCCGCCAGCAGGTCGCGCGACTCGTGAACGGCCCACATGTACGATTGACCGGTGTCGGACAGCGTCGCATACTCCGGCTGCCCCGTAATGTCCGAGACGGACACGAAGCGCTCGGGCTCCCCCTCCTCGGTCGTCGTATAGACATGGCCATATTGGTCGGCCAGCGTAATGTGGACCGGGGTAAGCGCATTCATCAGCCGCTGCTTCAGCGCGAGCAGCCGGTTGGCGATTTGCAGCTCCCGGTTCGTATCCGCAAGCTCGCCCGGCGAGGACAGCATCGCGATCAGCTCGGGATCCCGCTCCAATTGCAGCATGCCTCCCAGAACGCCGATTCGCAAGTTTTCCATTCCGTTTTTGATCGAATCGAGTTGGGCGGCGTTTTGCTGCGAGATATTCGATTCCATCGCCGTTTCCAGCTGGCTGATGTTTCGGAGCTGCAGAAATGCGGAAGGAACGAGCACGAACAAAAGGATCGAGACGAACAGCCGATTTTTGATGCTTGCCGGCCAAAGCGACCTCCATGCCTTCATGCCGCGACCTCCCGAACATTCATGATATGGGCAGTTTACCACAGAAAGCCCCGAGACCGGAACATGCCGCCCCCGACATGGGAGGGCGGCAAATCGGCCGTTATCGGCTTTCGGGAGCGTAACAGCGAATTTCGCTTACCGCGGCCGATGGATCGCCGTTAGTGGCATAGACGACGACCCTTAGCCGGGAAGCGAAAACGCCGTTCGGAAAATCGTGCGCCCGGCGCTGCCGGAAATTGTCGCGGACGCGGACGAGCTCGCGCCATTCCCCGTTCGCGTAAGCTTCGACCGCATATTCCTTCGGGCATTGCGGATCGCGATAAAATGGCGGATACCCGTGATATTCCCGAAACAGATGCCCGGGGAACGCAAGCTCCACCCGTCCGATCCGGCGGGGCGTTTCCCACTGCAATCCGATCCATTGCGGCAGCGGCCGGGCGGGATCGGAGCGCCACACGTTCGTGAAATCGTAGGGGCGGGCGACGCCGGACAAGACGTTGGATGCCCCGTAGGACGGCTGCGGCGGATCGATCCGGAAGCTGAGCGTCCCCCCGTCGCGATAGCGGCGCATCCGGCCGGCTCCCATCTCGAACGCCGATACGTGGCCCGGCAAAATCGTTCCGGCCATATGCCATTCGACATTCGGATTGGCCATCAGATCCAGTCTCGCATAGGTGCCGGGGACAAGCCCGTCGTCGGCGCCGATCATGACCGGCCACTCGATCCAGACCTTGTTCCCCGGCGGCACGTCGAGCGTCGCCGTCGCCAGCGGAGGATAGGGTTCGGCGCGGTAATCCCAAATATGGTCGACCGGCACAAGCGCCGCCTCCACCTTCTGCACGCTGTCCGTTCCGTTGCTGAGGCAAACGGCCAGCGCGTGAATTTCTTCCGCGCCGACGGCGATCCATTGCCCGCGGCGGCAGGTCAGCGGTTCCGCCGTTTCTTCGAGGGCAAACGGACGGAACCCGCCGGTTCGGTCGGAGCTTTCGGGCCCGACTCCGTAAACGCTTGCCGCGCTGCTCGCCTCGGCATGGGCGACGCGTGCCATATCGCCCGGATCCTCGTTTCGGACGTTCGGCAAGAAGCAGCCGTCGCGCAGCAGCCGCTGCTGCACTTCCGTCATGCAGGCATCCGGCACGTCGGCGACGCCGATGCCGTTTCGGAGCGCGAACGCCGCCGCCGTGCCCGCCGCTTGTCCCATCAGCGCCGTCGTCGCCATGACCCGCACCGTGCCGAGGGCCGCATGGGAGACGCTGACGTTGCGTCCGGCCGTCAGCAAATTGTCGACGTCCTTCGGAATCATAATCCGCAGCGGAATGCCGTACGGCCCGCAATAGCTTTTGATCGCGTAATCGCTTGTTTCGGAATAGCCTTCCGCGCTCGCCGGCTCCGCCGTCGGCGCCAGCAGTCCGCCCGCCGTGTGCAAATCGATGAACCAGCCGCCGTAGGCGATCTCGTCAGGGAATACCGTCTTGTTCGCCGGATCGTGTTCGGTCATGAAGTAGCGGCCGATAATGCGGCGGCTTTCCCGTTTGCCCGGCACCTGGCCGATCCAGTCGAGCGCGTAATTCGCCGCTTTTTCCTTCAGCTCCGGGTCGCGGTTTTTGATCCAGTCCCAAATGCCGAGCGTATGCCGCGTAAGCTCGTGCCGAATTTGCTCGTTGTCGTAAATCGTGTTCCACGGCACGCCGATTTCGATCCACCAGTAGCCGGAGACGAGGTCGTAAAAATGCCGGCCCTGCTTGTAAAAATAGGCGGGATCCTCGTGCTTGACCGCCCACTCCGGCGCGCGGAACGGAACCGGACGGCCCATATCTTTCGCCCGGAAATGAATGGAGCTGCCCATCGTATCCTTGCTCGCCCGCGAGGGCGCGTGCGGTTCGCCGAATTCGTCGCGGCCCTCGGTCCCCCATCGCCATTCGCACCCGGCCTTATCGGCGACGACGCCGTCCCCGGTGCTGTCGATAAACACTTTGCCTTGGACAGTCAGCTCCGTCTCGGCGCCGGCGATTTTGACTTTGACGGCGCTAATCTTGCGCGGACCGTCCATGACGACTTCCGTCACCGTCGAGTTCAAGTGAAACGCCAAATTCGGCGTCGACATCGCCATATCGTACATCGTCATGTCCCATACGCTGTTCGTCCAGCCGTTTTCGCGCACTTTTTCGTGATTGGCGGCGCGTTCCTCCGCCAGCAGCTCCGAAATGATGCCCGTTTCTCTTGCGTAAGCATGAAACTGGGCCGCCCCGTGCGGCGTCACCCGAATTTCCGACGAACTGTTCCCTCCGAACACCGGCCGGTCTTGAATGATGCAGGTGTTCATCCCCTGCCTGGCCGCCGCCACCGCCGCGCAAAACCCCGCCAAACCGCCGCCGCACACGACGACGTCGTACTGCTCCTTTATCGAAACGCTCACGCCGATACCTCCAATGGCTTTCATCGTGCTTCTATTGTAAAAATCGCCGGCTTGAAGGTCGATGAACATATCTTGGGGAAGCAGTGAACATATCCGCTTGCTTCATGCGGCCGCGCTCGGCGGATGGAGAAGTCGGGGCCTGTTTATTCGGGCCGATCCAGCGAAAAAATTTCGCCTAACTTCCCGTAGCTGTTGCCGGCCAGGCGGCTGACCGGCTGCAGCCCCCGCGCGTCGATACGCCCGTCCTGCAGCAGCCCGTCGTCCACGTGGAAGCAAACGACGCGTCCGATCAGCAAATCGCAGGCCGGCTCCTCCTCCGTTCCGCCCAGCGGATAAGCATGCTCCAGCACGCATTCCATGCGGATTTTCGCCTCGGCGACGCCCGGAACGATCACCTTCTCGCTCGGGACCGCCGTCAAGCCCGCGAACGGAAGCTCGCTTTCCTCCGCGGGCAGGTTCGCCGCAGCTTGGTTGGCCGCCTCGACGTTGGCTTCGTCCGTAATATGCACGACAAACGCGCCGGCGGCAATCGCATGGCTCGCGGTATGCTTGGGCCGGCCGTTTTTTCGTTGGACGGATACCGAAATCATCGGCGGGTTGGCCGTTACGATGTTGAAATAGCTGAACGGCGCGGCATTCACGACGCCCGCTTCGGACAACGTCGTCACCAGCGCGATCGGCCTTGGCAAAATGCTGCCGATCAACAGCTTGTAATTGTCGCGCTCGCTTTGTTCCGACGGATCGATAATCGCCATAGTTGAGCCTCCTGTTTTTTCGGTTTGACGCGTCATTGCTTATCCGCATCCAGAACGCGGACGGAGAACGGCGTAAGACTTTGTTCGATTCGGGCGCGATTCGCTTCGAACCAGGCCGGCAGCATCAGCTTTTCGCCAAGCGTCTCCCGCGGCTCGTCCTTTGCGAAGCCGGCGGATCGGTCGCGATATTTGCAGAGGCGAAAATTCATTTTTTCCGTAACCGTTTGCCCGCGCCGCAATATGCTATAGACAAATGACTATTTTTTATTGGAGGTTGCCCGATGGATCGCGGATTTTTTCCCGGCGGAGGTTTCGGCCGCCCCTTCTTTCGTCCGTTCCCGCACCCGTTTTTCCCGAACCGTTTCCTGTTTCCCTTTTTCTTCTTTTCCCCGTTTTTCTTTCCGTTTTTCCGAGACGGCAGCTCGGACGACATGGTCTACGCGCAGCATCAGACGCAGCCCGGGGATTCGCTCGCCTCGATCGGGCACAAGTACAACATGCCGCAAGCCATCCTGGAGGAAGCCAACCCGCATCTCTCCGATCCGAACCAATTGAGAGCCGGCGAGATGGTGTACATTCCCCGCATTTCCAACATGGTTTGTCAAAAAACGTATTCGGAAATGACTACGGCCGCCGCCCCGCAGCAGAAGATGTAATCCCCTCGGCCGTACAGCCGGACAATCGAAAGGGATGTTGCGGATGCGATTCCGCTTCATCCCTTTTTTTCGTGTCGCGAAGTCGACGCAGCCTGATCGCCTCGTCCCTTTGCCAGCTCCCGGTCCCGAACGATATAATATTTAAGGAAAGCTATTAATAGAAGATCGACAAGGGGATTCGGAATGAAGCTGTACCGATTGGGCGCATCCGCCAAAAGAGAATGGGTGATTTCATCCTTGCTGCTCTTTGTTTTCGTGTTTATATTCGCCAGGTTCGCGGACGAATTGGCGGAGAACGGCTTGACCCGTTTTGACCTGTCCATTATCGAGCGGGTACAGGGAATGACGGCTCCGGAGCTAACCGCTATAATGAAAGTGTTGACGTCGCTGGGCTCAACGGCGGCCGTGGTCCTGCTCCTTCTTCTTCTCGTCGTTTTCCTGCTGCGGCAAAAAAAGCGATGGGAAGCCTTGTTCCTGGTCGTTGCCGCCGGCGGAGGCGGACTTTTCAACCTGCTGCTCAAGCGGACTTTCGAACGTCCGAGACCGGATATCCAGCGATTGATTGAAATCACCGGGTACAGCTTTCCGAGCGGACATTCCATGATTGCCGTCATCTTCTATGGAATGCTGGGGATTTTCTGCTCCATGTACGTAAAGTCGGGATTTTTAAAAATCTTCATCGGCGGCATGGCGATTGTCCTGATTTTGATGATCGGCCTGAGCCGCGTCTATTTAGGCGTGCATTATCCCAGCGACGTCATCGCGGGCTTCGCCGCCGGCGGGGCCTGGCTGTTGATCTGTCTTATGGGCTGGCGAACGGTTATGAACGTTCAATTTCACGATAGAGATTGAAGGGGAACCGATTTTCCTCTTACCTTGCGAACGAACGACGGTGAAACTCCCCGATCCAGCGGAACAACGTTTCTCCTCTATCGCTTACGCGCCAATCGGCGACTAAAGGCAAATACATGGCGCGATACGTTTCGGGAACCCAAATGTACTTATGAACGTAATCGGTCAAGACGAATCCGCAGCGCTGCCAAAAACGGATTCGGGCTTCGTTTTCTGGGCCGGGTTCCGCTTCCGCCTCGAGAATGATCGCTTGAAACCGCTTCTCCGATCGGGCCCAGTCGGCAATATTCCGCACGAACCGGCTCCCGATCCCGCGCTCCCGTTTCGCTTCCGCCACCGCCAAATAGTCGATGAGCAGCGCGTTCCCTTGCGGTATGTTGCCTGTCATGGCCATCGCCGCCACTTCGGTTTCCGTGCTTTCCGTATGCAAATAACTTAGTCGCCGTTCGAACATCGCCCGAATGACGGCATCCGGTTTCCGGCTAGGAAACGCCTCCCGATAGATCCGCAAAGCCGCTTCGCCGTGAGGCGCTTCCAATCTGTCGAATGTGCTGAATATCATCGCGACCGCTCCTTGGGCTTGCTCTTGCCGGATCGACGCCCCCTCTCCCAGCTAAGTATGTTCCTCCCACCGGCACGGTTCTATTCCAAACTCGGTAAATATCGCCTCGAACGACGAGTCCTCCGGACTGCATGCGTAAACGCCGAACCGGATCGCTTCGCCCCCTTCAAGCAATCGGAAAATGCGCATCTGCCGGTAATTCGTCCCGTCGTATGAGGCTTCAATGAGATAATCGCTTCGCCGGCGGCTGACCCGATAAAAAATCGAACGGATGCCGGCAGGAATGTCCGTCGTGGCCCAATCCGAGTACCCCCGATTCGTGACGACGCTGCCGAGTCGTTGGAACGTCTCGTTTTCATATTCGGTCGAGGCTTTGAACCAGTTGTCGCTGTCTAGGTACACCAAAATGCCGCATTGGTCGTATCGTCTTTTGCTCTCGAACTCCGTCTTGACCGAAAACGTAAAAAACGGGTCCGTCGTCTCGGTCAGCAGGGCAGGCGCGTTATCGTTTTGAAAGCCGTAGTACGTGCGCTGCCATAAATCGGTGCACGGCTCGGTCCGAAGGACGACTCGGCCGGGATCGAACTGATACGTTTGCGGCTCGTTAAGCCAGCGGAATTGATCGATTTTCATTTTCCCTCCAAGTTCCGGTTCCGGGTTCATTTCTCTACAATAACCAAAGACAAAGAAGCGTTGTTTCCTCCGTTGCTCATCGCTCTTTGACTGACGACTTTCCACCCGTCCGCCAAATACTGGTTCAGCTCCTCGAGATTGTTTTTCTTCTCGGTCAAAAAATAGACAATGATGGCTTTCTGCATGATTTTACCTCTTTCATCCCTTAAGTTTCGAGGCGAAAAGCATTTCCATTATACCATGGGTTACATCGGCTGGTAATATAAAGAAACCTGCGCCCCTGAGTCTGCAAAATTGCCCCCATCAGGCCTTTCTCTATGCGCTTTTGTGTGATTTTTCATTCAAGAACCCTTCATTTGCCGCTTTTATGATGATATTTGTACGATTTATCATACAAAGTCGGCCCGTCAGACGGTTCCGCATACATTTTTGTATGATATTTCGTATAAATCTGTCTGCGGGACCGTACCGCCCCTCATATCAAGGCTTCTTTGAATTGTGACTTTCATTACATGAACCGGATACTTTGCGCATTAAAATAGAAATCAAGAATTCGGGATTGGAGGACACACAAATGAAGACGGAATGGATGTCGAACCTGCTCTCGATCGGCGAAAGCGTGGGAAAGACGGCTTCGGTAGGCGGTCATCTGATTGCAGACAAGATAAGCGTTTATGGCTTCTTCGTCGTCTGCCTTTTATTCGTGGGCTGCTTTCTGACGGTTCCGGCGCTAATCTACGAGAAATATTACAAAGTCGATTCTTTAAAAAAGCTCCCCCTGCCCTGCTTCCAGGACAAGGGGAGCCGAAGCGCCGCTAACGAGTTATCGTTTCATCATGTGTCTACGGCCTGCCCATACGCCGAGGGCGATCAGCCCGAAACCCGCCAAATAGAACGGATAGCGGCTTGCTTCGCCGGTTTTCGGAAGCGTCTTGACCGGATTATCCGATGTCGGAGCTTGCGTTTCCGGTTCGCCTCCGCCGAGCGGCAATTCCTCCTCTTCGATTTCGACGACAGGCTCTTGATCGGGCTCCGGAACGTCCGTCGAAGGCGTGTCAGGCAATGTCGGTTCGCCTTTCGGGATCTCTTCATCCGGTACTTCCACTTCTTCGGTTGGCGTCCCTGGTTGAGTTGTCTGCGGCTGCTCCGGATTGTTGTCCGTCGGAACCGGTATTTCCGGAACCGATGGACCGCTTGGAGTTTCGGGATTCTCCGATCCGTTATCCGGATTTTCTGATCCGTTATCGGGATTCTCCGATCCACCATCTGGATTATCCGATCCGTCATCCGGATTCTCCGATCCATCATCGGGATTATCCGATCCGTCATCCGGATTCTCCGTTCCATCATCGGGATTCTCCGATCCGTTGTCCGGATTTTCGGGTTCGGAAGGCTCGCCAGGGTCAACCGGCTCTTCCTTGCGGTTCGTAACAATTAGTTTCTTCACATGTCCTTGGCTTACGATACTGGAGTCGATCGTTACGTTTCGTTCAGCCTGCTCGATCGTATAGCCTTCCGGAGCTTCCAGCTCCTTCAAAATATAATCGTCGTACAGCAGCTTTGTAAACAGGATTTTGCCGTCGGCATCCGTCGTTTTGACGATCGCCGCCCGTTTGCCCGCCGCATCGTAAAGTGCGAACTTCGCTCCCGAAAGCGGCTTCGCCGGATCGTCCTGATCGACCTTCGTCACTTCCAGGCTGCCCGTGACGCCGCCGCCCGAACCGGAGCCGGAGGAAGTGCGGACAATGATCTCTTCCGTCGTTTCCCTAAGCTCGGTCTTCAGCTGATCTCCTTCGAGCGCCACCTTATTTTGCACGGTTTCTTTATCTCCGGCGGTAATAAACGATTGGTATTCCAAAATATAGGCCGTGGAGATGTCTTCCGCGAACCTCAATTCAAACGTCTCTTGATCTCCGTCAAGCCTGGAGATGGTCAACGCATAGCCCTTCCCTTTCGTCAACTCTTCGGCTTTGACCGCATCGCCGTTTGCGCCGATTTCGGTAGCGTACAGGCGGAACGAATCCTCGATCAAAACCTGATTCGCGCTTGGATAGTCGATGATTCTGGCGTTGGAAATATGCGACTGGCCTTCATTGATACGAATCGACCAATCGATTTTGCTTCCGTTTTGTCCGCCGCTTTTCGTCACATATTCGCCGCCGTGGGGAACCGTCACGCTGGCATTCCATGTCGCCGTTTTATTGCTGCCATTCCACAGCTCGGCAGTATTATCGATATTTTTGACAATCAACGTACCCTGCAGCGATGTTTTGAACTCTATCCAGTAGGCGGATGAGATCGGGCGGGTAAAATGAATGGACAGCCGGTTGCCGTTCGCTTCGGACGGTTCCGTCACCTCGTACAGGTTAGCCGGTACTTCAACGTCCTTGGCAACGCCATTGCGTCCTCCCGTCAGTTTCATCTCATACACCTTGACCGAATCCGGAACAAGCTTCTGGTTCTGTTTCAGAACATCCGTTACGATTGCATCGGCAATCGGATCGAGATTGTAGTTCAACTTGATGTTCCACGTAATTTCTTTTTCGACCGGATTGTAGCTGCCGTCTTTGCCGCCGTTATTTTTCGTATATTCGTCAGCGGAAAAACTTGCGCTCCGTTCGATCGGTCCTTGTTCCTTGCCGTTTTCAAGCCACGTCATCGAAGCTTTGTTGATAAAATTCCCATTCCTGTTTTTCAGCCAGCCGATGTTAAACTTCGTTTCATACTCGATCGTATACGTGGTGTCGATGGTTTTGGCGAACTTGATGACAAAGCCGGCGCGCACTTGATCGTATTCCACTTTATAATCGCTCGAAGGAACGGTTTTCCCGTCGGCTTTTACGATCACCGAATTCGGAACGAATTCGAGACCGTTATTCGGGAACGTATCCGTAATTACCACGTTGTCCATGCTGTATTTGCTTCCGTCCGGCTTTTTATCGCCGTTGACCGTAATTTGCCACTTTGCCGTTTTACCGGCGAAATTGACATTCGAGACGCCTTTCGCCAACGCGCGGCTTTGTTGGGCCGGGGTTGTCGCTTCTTTGGACGATTCGCCCGAAACGACTTTATTTTTGACCTGCTGGCCTTCGGCGCTCAATCGATCGACCGGCTTCGTTTGGTAAACGATCGTATACGGCGAATCGATATCCTGGTTGAACTGAAGTTTGAACCCGTTCGCGCCCGTCGCTTCGGCCATATAATCATCCGCAGAAAGCAAATCTTTGGCATTCGTCGAATTCCCTTTATACACCTTCAGCGAATCGGCAATCCACGTATGAATCGAATTGAATTCATCCGTGATGACCGCTTGGTCTTTCGGAATCTGTTTTTCGTTGAAGTTGTATTTCACCGTCCAAGTGACGATTCCGGTATCTTTATCTTCGCGATACGATTTGGTCAAAAATTCTCCGCGATCCACCGTTACCGATGCGGTCGCTTTCGCTTCTTCCCTGTCATCGCCGGACAGAACGGCGGTATTTTCAAACTTCACCTTGCCCGACGGCCCGTCGGTCAGCTTCGTCGAGAAACGAATCTCATACGCCTTGCCGATCGTCTCATCCGCGAACGCAAGCTCAAGTTTGGCGCCGTTATTCGTAGCGACCGCAACCTTGCTGTCCTCTACCTTGTCGCCAAGGAGCGTCGATCCGTCTCCGTTCACTTGCAAGTAATAAACCTCGACAGAACCGTCGATAAGCTCCAGACCCTCTGGCATTGCATCGGTGACGACCGCATGTTTGATTTTGTCAAGCGTCGTATTGATCTTGACGGTCCAGTTTATCTGATTTTTGCCGACCGCATTTCCTTGCTTTTCGATCAGCTTTCCGCCCTGCGGCTTCAGGCGAACGATTACGGTCTGCTCGCCGCTTCTTACGGGAATGGCGATTATGATTTCCGTGCTGCCTTTAATGAGTTCCTTCCTGAATTCCGTGCGAATTTCCAGCTTGCCGCTTACGTTGGAATGGTTCTCCACGTAATCGTTGAAGGTCATGACGACCTTTCCGTTCCGATCGACCGTAAATCGGCCTACCTCGCCTTGATCGGAAACGAGCGGTTCGTTAATGTCGGTAAAAATTTCAAACTGCGTCGGCAGCTCGAAGGTAAACGTATCCCCGGCCTTGTAGCCGTGTCCGTTCGGAAGCTCCCATTCGTAGCTGAGATTGACAGCTGCGCCGATATCCAAACTGCTGTCCGGATGATACACGGCATCGATCACGGAACCGTTCGTATCGGTTAACACAACTTTTGTTAAAATATTATCCGAATGAACGACTGGCGATGTCGGGTTATAGACGCTATACGTCACACCATATACGGATTCCTGCACGCTTGTCGCAGCATGGGTCGTCCAGGCCGATGCGCCAAGCAGCGTTTGGAAAAGGAGCAACAGGGCCACAGCGAATGCACTTGCTTTTTTCTTCATAGTCTCTCCCTCGTTCTCTTCATCACCCTCATACTATTGGTTCCGATCTTGCCTTTCGTGCGCAAATCGCACCATGCACCCATCGGACGGTACCGATAAGGGACCATCGAGCTCATCACCTCCGCCATTTCCTATTGGCGCATGACTCCTTGCGCTTGATAGTTTTTCAGAACCAAATGGGCTTTCGCCATTGTAGCACCAGAAACTGTACATTTTCTAAACAAATCCAAATAAGCCTTGGACTAGAGTCCAAAGCTTGATTTCCTGCAAGATTTAATTTGAAATAACAGCAAGTCCAATAAAAACAAAAAAAGCGTCTTCGTTCGGTAGCTGGCTGCCATTGACATCATGTCATGAAGGCCCTATAGCTTTGCGTCCTTGCCTTTCGACAAGTTTGCCGTTATCGTGAGTAGCTTTGTGAACTTATCATATCAAAAATCCAGGCTTCTATCAAGTAAAAAATCCCATTCTTTATTTCCGCCAAAACGTCGGACAGTCCGCCTTATCCAAAATATTGAATTCAATGAATTTCTCAAGCAGAGCGAATTCAACCGGACTCCCCCACGGGATACGGACCAACTCGTTGGTGTGATCGTAGCCGGACTGGACAATTTCATCCGAAAAATGCTGCATCCCTGCCCGTTCGGGGGCGACGGCCAAATGACGTTTGGAAACGCTGAAGCCAATAATAAAGGTGTCGTGATCGGTAAACATAGGCTGATTCCACGCCAGTTTGGGCGCTAAATTCGGAAATTTTTTCGTTACCCAAGCCAAAACCTCTTCCGTTCGGGCCCGATGTTCCGGATTATCGATGCGCGCTAAATATTCTGCGAAAACTTCCATGACGTTCCCTCCTTCTTTTGATTCCTCACTCGTCCTTCATTTTATTCAATTTCAATTCCTTTAGCAAAAGATCGAGACGAGCAATGATTCGTTCTTGATTTTCAATTTGTTTTTTATGCAGCATATAGGTGCTGCCACTTCATAAATGGTTCTTAAACTCCTGCGGCGTCATCCCGTACTGGGATTTGAACAGTTTAATAAAATACTGCGGTTTCTGATAGCCGACTTCGTGCGCAATTTGACTGATTTTCAAATCCTTGTGCTTCAACAATTGTACCGCTTTTTCCATTCGCAGGCGAAGGACGTAGTTGGAGAAGTTCTCTCCGGCCTCCTGCTTGAATAAGTTGGATACGTATACGGGATGCAGGTGGACATGATCGGCTACCGCTTGAAGGGTGATCTCCTTTATATTCCCTTGGATGAATCGGCGAATCCGTTGCATCAAGTCGGAACGTATATTGTCCGAATAGCTGTCGCTGTACGCTTTGATTTGTACATAGCTGCCGAAAGCCCATTCCTTCAAAGGTTCCACGCTCCAGCTTGCATCGATTTTCAGCATCTTCTCGATGTCTCTGCCAAATACATCAAAAATCCGTTTGCCTTTTTTGTGCAAATAATAGGAGTATGCATGCAGCAACGCAACATAGATTTCAACCCCGTATTCACGGGCCCCGCTGCCTGCTCCTTCGAGCTCGTCGAATATCCGGGTCAGCTTGTTCTCGAATGCCGTCCACTGCTCGATTTCGATTAACTCCATTAACGTTTGGGAACGGTAAAGCTCCGTAAACGGCCGAATGTCGAACGCTTCTTTCTTTTGCGTTACTTGAAAAAAACTTTCCGTCTGGTAGCCGATATAATCGGTATAGATCGATAATGCGGAGTGGTACATGGACAGGATGTCTTTTGGAAACTCCCCCCAATTGCTTTGGACAATGGACACTTTCGATTTTAAATATAATTTGATTTGATGCTGGGAGAGCCGGGCCAGGTCCTCAATCATAACGGCGGAGCGATCGGGATCCGATTGTTCGATTTGTTTCGATTGAACCAGGAAAATCAAATAATCGTACGAATCTTTGCAATAGATCACATGAAATTGACTCGAAAATACTTCTTCTACAATATTAAACATGGCATATTCGATCAACGAGAGGCTGTACAGATCCGTATTCGAGTTATCCTCCTCCACTCTCATGCATAAGAGGATGGCTTCCCTTTCGGCTTGAATGGGCAGCTCGACCAGCTGGATCTTGTCCTTCAAAACGGATAGGGGGTAATTTTTGCCGGACAGCAAATCGAACAAGAACATCTCTCTTAATTTGGGCAAGCTTTCTTTGAACCGGTAATAAAATTTTTGCTGATTCAGGAGCGCATTTCCTTCTTGCGTAATCTTGTTTATAATATGGCGAAGCGTTTTTTCCAAGTCCTCGTTCGATACCGGCTTCAGTAAATAATCGCATACTTGCTGCTGGATGGCTTCCTTCGCATATTGAAATTCATCATATCCGGTTAAAATAACCGCCTTTGTGTTTTTCCATTTCTCATTTATTCGAGCGATCAATTCGAGTCCGGTCATTCCGTTCATTTGGATATCCGTGACCACAATATCAACGGAACGGTAATTTAGCAGCTCCAGGGCCTCCTCGCCGGAATAGGCTTTGTAGACATTAGAGACCCCCATTAGCTCCCACGGAAGCCCGATCGCCAGACTGTCAACCAAGTGCGTGTGATCGTCCACGATCAAGATTTCGTACATTTTTGTTCCTCCTTCGTCAAGACACGTCTTCCATATCGCTCCAACATAATGCTGCGCAAAGTCCGCCCAATTTCGATTTGCTCAACCGCAATCCCGAGCCGCTGCCATACATTAAACGCAGACGTTGATGAACGTTTTTCAGCCCGGATTCCACTTCTTCGTTATTCGTATAAATTTTCTTTCTCATCGACTCGATAAAGGAATGATCAACCCCCGCGCCCGTATCCTCGACCGCTATATGGTTCATGCGTTCTTCCCTCCAGCATCGGATTCGAATCATTCCGTATTCCGATTGATTTTTGAACGCATGGAGGATTACATTTTCAACAAGCGGCTGTACAATCAACCGTGGAACCCGTATATCTTCCATCTGCGGCTCGGTCTCGATCTGGAATTCAAAATCGTCTCTCAGCATGCAATGGATTTCCAGATAAAAACTCACCAAGTCCAGTTCCTCTTTCAGCCGCACCATCTTGTTCCCCGTTTTGGTCGTATACCGATAGTACTTGCTCAAGTTCATGGTCATCGAAATGGCGGCTCTGTTTTCATTCAACTCGATCATGCTTTTGATGTAAGCAAGCGTATTGTAGAGAAAGTGCGGGTTGATCTGCGATTGCAGCTGCTTCAGCGTCGCTTCCTTCGACCGGAGCTGTTCTTTATAAACATTCTCAATCAACTCCTCGATTTTGGACGCCATGGAATTGAATCTTTCATAAAGAAAACGGTACTCCCCTTTGGGCTTGTCTTCCATGCGAATGGAATAAATCCCCTTCTCAATCAAATTCATGTTCCGAATCAGTTTCCGGAATGGAATCTGAATATTGCGATACATGACAAAGGCAAGATAGGCCCCCATAAACAGAAGCATGCCGCTTATCGCATAAAACATCATCCGGTTTCGGCTGATCGGCGCCATAATTTGACTGATGGGCACATAATCAACCAAATACCAGCCTAATGAATCCAGTTTTTGATAGTGGACCTGAAATCTCGTATTGTCGGATTCAAGCAACAAATATCCGCTATCCGCCGAAGAATCAAGCCCCTTGAGATCGGGAAGAAATTCGTCAATCTGATCAAAATTAACGGAATAATTGTAAATAGGATCCTCTTCCGGATGGTACAGAAAGGGATCCCCCGAACCGTTCGCTTTAAATTCGGTTAAAGCGCTGCGCAAGGCGGCCACGCCGAACTTAAGCACGACTCTCATATGCGCCTCGCCCGATTCCGCAGCGTTATCCGGATAAGACAAGATTTCCATGAAATAATCCTCATGGGGATCGGAATAGTATTGCCAAAACGTATCCTGTGCGGGAAGTTTATTTGGAAGCGCATTCAAACTGGAACTGCTTTTAATGACGTTTCCGGTACGAGGGTAGACGACCGCGATGACGGCTTTCCAATCGCCATAACCGGCAAGCCGATTAATTTCCTCCGAGACGGTTCGATTGATTCTATATTTATTCAAAACATCGTCAAGCAAATCGGGATACGCTAAATTGCGCACATCCGTACTTTCATACAACATTTTCTGATAGGTATCGAATTGGAAAAACAGCTGATCCAGTTGGCTTGCGAACGTTTCGATCTGATATCGCTTCACTTTAATAATTTCGTCAGTCAATACGCCCGTGCTTGTTCGATTCGATACCACAAACAGGAGCAAAATCGGGATAAGCAAAATAAACAAAGTAGCGATCAGTTTCGTGAATATGCTGAATCTGCTCAAGATCGAATCGTCCTCTCAAAATCGGGCTCGGCATCTAATGTTGGAGTCGGAATTCCGAGTACTGTTTTTTTAATTCGGCAAAGACAAGGTCAAAGCCTGCCTTTTTGAGAGCTGCGATGGCATCTTCATAATATTGTTCATAGCTGGCCAAGCCAAAATTGATGGGCTCGAATTTTTCCTTGTAAACCGCCATGACCTGCGCGATCTCATTTTTGACGGGCGCCTCGTTAAAATGAAACCCGAACAGCTTGGAAATGCGGGAGTTCTCGTCATTCGTCAGCATATCCTGGATGATGTCATCCTCTACGCCGGCAGGCGGGATAAAATAGTCCTTGTTTCGCCACATCCATTCGTAAATGAACTGGTCATTCGTCAAAAACTCGATTTTCCCTTGTTCCAGTTCGTAGTCCTTTCCCTCAACCCCGTAAATAATGAAACGATAATTTTCTTTGCTGCGCAGAATCCAATTCATAAACATCATCGCGCGTTCGGGATTTTCCGACGCAGCCGTAATCATAAAGGCTTCATTGCTGGGGGTCGTAATGAACTTGGGCTTTTCCTTGGCCAGATAATACTCCCGAAGCCTGGCATTCGGATCGGCGTTCCGTGCCGTTTGCAGGTTCTCCATCGCCCTGGAGACCGCACCTACGCGAAAAAGGAGCTTTCCCGCATTTTCCTGATCGATCTTCGCCGCCGGATTGCCTACCAGATTCTGGTCAATTATACCCTTCTCCACCCATGACTCGCGTAATTGAGCCACCTTTTTGTATAAATCGGACTCCACATAGCTCAGCATTTCCCCGGAATCTTCATCCACCATAAATAACATTCGCTCATCCAACGAGGAGTAGTTTCGATCCGTTAACTCGCGCCACAACATTTCATGCCCTCGGTCGGTTTCCAAATACCCGTAATAACTTGGATCGATGGCGTGCATCCTTTCAAAAAACCGTTCCAAATCGGCAATTGTGTTTACCTCCGACATGCCGACCTTCTCCAGCAAATCCTGGCGAACCATAACGGAGGAGAATTTCCCGGCGGACGTAAAGGCTTGAGACGGTATCGCCCAAAGCTTCCCGTCGATCCGGTTCTGCTCGAAGTTTTCTTCGGGAATCTGTTCGACGAGATCCCGCCCATATTGGTCGAGAAGCTTGTCTAACGGCTGAATATAACCTTTCGTGTGATAAACGGAGACGAATGGCGCGCCGTACCAGAACAAATCGTAATCTCCTCCGGTCGACAAGGCCAGTTCCAGTTTTTGCTGGTAATTGGACCACGGAATATAAGTCAATTCAAGCTTCATATTTAAATCTTGCTTAAGCCGATCATTCAATTCATTCTCGACGAAGTCCGCCATTCGAGCCGACTGATCGCCTGGCATAATCACCTTCAAAGCGACAAATGATTCCGGCACGTCTCCCTCCGGCCGATCCGCGCCGTCGGCATTGTCGAATCGAGGCGAATCGGACAAGTCGGGGCCGATATATTTACTGTACAGGACGTACGTCAGAGACATGAAAAGTATCGCAACCATGCCCATGACGGCAGGTTTCATCAAGCGCTGCCTCCTTTACGATAGAGCCTCTAGCTAGCCTACACCTATTCTATCAAAGCGCGCTGCCGCCATGAAGGTGCCTGCCATAAAGACAGGAACAGGAGCACATGCATTTGAATGTCATGTGCCCCGATTCCATCCAACATTCGGTTATCCCGATTTACCCTTTATGCGCACTGAAGGCGACGCCTTCGATAAACTGCTTTTGAAAGATAAAAAAGAGGACGATCATCGGAACGACCGCCATGAAGGCCCCTGCCATCAATACCGGGTAATCCGTCCCAAACATGGAAACGAGTGTCGCGATGCCTGACGACAAGGTCATCTTCTCGGGCGAGCTGTTAATGATGAGCGGCCATTGCAGCTCGTTCCATGCCCACTGCAGTTGAATGATGACAATGGCGACTAAAGCCGACCTGACTAAAGGAAGCATAATATGCCAATAAATTTGAAATGGATTGCAGCCGTCCAACACGGCCGCTTCTTCCAATTCTTTAGATATGGACAAGAAAAATTGCCTTAAAAGAAAGGTAGCAAACGGGCTGATCAACGAGGTAATCCAAAGCGCAGTAACCGTATTGACCAGGCCCAAGTCGCTCATCATCATATATTGCGGCGTATAAAAAACAGGATTGGGCACCATCATGACCGACAGAATCACGACAAAAAGAATCGAACTTCCCGGAAACCTGATCCGGGCGAAGGCATATGCCGCCATCGAGCTAAAGATGACCGGAAACACGGTCTTCATGAAAGCCGTGAACACGGTATTCAAATAGTAATATGGAAATTCCGATTGCTTGATCGCCTCGATATATCCTCTTAAGCTGGGGGCCTCGGGAAAATAACGGATCGGAATTTGCGTGGCTTCCGTCGTTGTCTTCAGCGAAGTGAGCACCATCCATACAAAGGGTACGAGCATGGCGACGGCGCTGATGATCAGAATGATATGAACGATCAAGTTGATCTTCCTCGCCGATGAGATGCGCATTTCGGTCACCCCCTTCCTTATTCGTAAACGACCCATTTTTTCTGAAAAGCAAATTGAATCCCCGTCAGCAAAAGGTTAATCAACAGCAAGACATTAATAATCGCGGCGCCATAATTGGGATTAAAATAAACGAAGCTGTTTTGGTAATACGCATAGACAAGCGAGCGAACGGATGGAAGCGCTACGTTCGTCTTTCCGATAATCAGATAGATGGAGTCGAAAATTTGCGTCGCTCCGATCAAAAGGATGATGCTCGTGAAAAAAAGCGTCGGCGTCAGCATGGGAACGGTAATATAGCGAAATTTGTTGAATCTTCGGGCGCCATCGATTTCCGCCGCTTCATAAAGCGCTTTAGGTATCCCTTGCAAGCCCGCGAGAATCAGCAGCATATTCAAGCCGATCGCCCCCCATACGCCGACGATCACCAACACGAACATGGCATAACGGGGATCGGACAGCCAGGCTACGCGGGTTCCCAAAATATGATTGACAAGCCCGAAGTCCTGAGCGAACAAGACGACCCAAACCATCGCCGCCGCTGCGGGCATCGTGACTTGAGGCAAGAAAAAAACGACACGGTAAACGGACAAGGCTTTGATCTTCGTATTCAGCAGGACGGCGAAAAATGTAGAGAGCGCAAGCGTAAGCGGCACAAACAGTACAACATAGTACAAGGTGTTGCGGAGATTCTGCCAAAACTCTTCGTCATGAAACAACTTCGCATAGTTGTCTAATCCAACCCAATACGTTTCGAGCCCGAAATTCTCCGACCGCTGAAAGCCCAGCAAAATCGATTGGACAACCGGCCATCCCCAGAAAACCAGTGTGCCTATAAGGGTCGGCGCGATCATGAAATAGGCCCACGCATACCTGCTTCTGGAATTCATCTGACCACTCCCTATCAAGGGAGACGTTCCCGATCGTCAAGAACGTCCCCCGAATCCCTTTCATTTGAACAGTTGGCTTATTTCGTTTCGGCTATCGCTTGATTCATCATCTCCGCGACCTTTTTCGCGGCTTCCTCTACCGGGATGGCTCCGCCCCATGCTTGCGACATAATCTCGGGTTCTTTCGCAAACCATACCGGGTACGACTTGGAACCGCTCGGATACGGAATCGCATCGGCGACTTGATCGGTGAACACTTTGAGATTCAAATGCGGTTTCGAAGTCAGCCACGCTTCTTGAGTGCCGTTGAATGCCGGAATGGCCGCGCCCATTTCCGCCGTGATTTCCGCTGCTCTTTGGGAACCGAGGAACTTGAGGAACAGCCAGGCTTCTTCCTTGTTCTTTCCGGCCACGGACATGACGTTGCCCAAGCCGTTAATGATGTTGCCTCTTTTCACCTTGCCCATAGGCAATTTCGCCCAATCCCATTTTCCCTTGATAATTTCGCTGCCGTCTATATCGCTGATCCGCCAGGACCCGTCAAAGATCATCGCTAATTTTCCGGACTTGAACATCTCGGTTGCTTCCGTATCCGTCATTTGCTGGTGGGTCGGAGAAGCGCCGTCGAGAATCATTTGATACCGGGCTTGCAGAGCTTCGATCGAAGCCGGTTCGTCGTACCCCGACTTGCTCATATCGTCGGACAAAATACTCCCGCCATTCGCCAGCATATCGTTCCAATAACCGGTTTGCGTGTCCAGTTTCGCGCCAAAGCCGTAGATGCCTTTGTCCGGCTGGCTCAATTGCTTGGCAACCTCGGCAAGCTTCGCGTAATCCCACGTGTCGTCCGGATACGGAATATGGGCTTGATCGAACAGCTCTTTGTTGTACGCCAAACCGATTGTGTCGAAATCTTTGGGCACGCCGTAATTTTCGCCGTTCAGCGTGTAGATGGAAGCAAGGTCTGCCGCATAATTGCTCAGATCGATTTCCCCGGCCTGCACCTTGCTCGTGATCGGTTCGAGGAAATTGCCCGTCGCATATTTGACAAATTGACCTCCGTGCATCCAAAAAACATCGGGCAACGTCCCTGCCGGAGCCGCAGCGGACATTTTGGTCCAATAATCGCCCCACGGGATGACTTCGACTTTGATCTCGATATGCGGATTTTCGGCCGTGAACTCCTTCGCAATCGCTTCCATTGCCGGCTGCTGAATTTTATCCCAAATGGCATAGGTAAGCGTTACATTCTTTTGGGGCTCCTCCGCCGTTCCCCCTGCGCTGTTGTTTGGACCCTTGTCCGATGCGTTGTTCGAGCCGCCGCTGCATGCAGCGGCAACCAAAGCAAAAGCGATGAAGACAACCGCAAACACGAATGAAAACTTGTTTCGTTTTACCATTTGACATCCCCCTAGAAAATTGATTAAGGAAAATTTTTGCGTAAACTATGGAGCAAGAAGACGCTTTTCCTCTTTACAAGCTTATTTTAATCGAAGGTTAAAACCGTTTTAAATGCCTCATTTTTAAGATCGAATGCCTAATTGTTAAGATAAAAAAGATTTGCTTTTAAAGATAAATTCATCCATAATAACAGTAAATAATTGCGCAAATTATTTTCATCACATGACTTAGGAGTGTCTGCCATGACGATCACGACATTGGAAAGAAAGCCCGGAGAATTCTGGTGGGGAGGCGTTATAAACGAAGGGCATTTGATGCCTTTTGGCAGCCGTCCGCATTCGCGCGATTTGCGTTTGACGGATGACAATCAAGCGTCCCCTTTGCTGCTCTCCAATCGGGGAAGGTATATTTGGAGCGAAGAGCCGTTTGCCTTTTCATTTAACGAGAACACCCTTACGATCGATCACAAACAGGACATACGGATTGAAGACGGACATGAAACCCTTCAAGGCGCTTACCGGCATGCAAGCCATGCGCATTTCCCCCTTCCGGCATTATGCCTGACGAACTGGCCTTTGTAGCGCCGCAATATTGCACTTGGGTCGAAATGTTTTACGAACCGACGCAGGAGAAGCTCCTCGATTACGCAAGGTCCATCCTTCGGAACGGCTTTCCCCCGGGCGTGATCATCATCGACGATAATTGGATGCAGGACTATGGAACCTGGGACTTCGACAAGCATCGATTTCCCGACCCCGCCGGGATGATCGATGCTTTGCACGAATTAGGGTTTAAAATCATGCTCTGGGTATGCCCGTATGTGAGTCCCGACAGCATCAAATTCCGGCAATTGCGCGATCTTGGGCTCTTGATGAAGCATGCGGACGGCACTCCTGTCCTGAGAAGATGGTGGAACGGGTACAGTGCGGTCGTTGACTACACGAGCACGGAAGGATCCGCATGGTTCAAGCAGCAGTTAGACAGGCTGATCGAACGATACGGGGTCGACGGATTCAAGTTGGACGCGGGAGAACCCCTGTTGCCCGATCTGACGAATGACGTTGCGGAGGACGTCGCATGGTCGCGCCCTGTCCGCCCGATGGAGGATTGCGAATGCTATGCTCGTTTGGGAATCGGCTACGCGCTTAGCGAATTGCGCATGTGCTGGAAACTCGGAGGACAGCCGCTCATCCAGCGGCAACGCGATAAAACGCACACATGGGATGCGACCGGACTGGGGGGCTTAATCCCCAACGCAATCGCCCAGGGCCTGCTGGGATATGCCTTCAATTGTCCCGACATGGTTGGCGGAGGGATGGATGGCGACATTAATTCGCCCGATTTCCGTTTTGATTCCGAACTTTTTATCCGTTACGTTCAATGCTCGGCTTTATTTCCCGTGATGCAGTTTTCCATGGCGCCATGGCGAGTTTTGACCGGCGACGAATTGTCCTGGTGCATGGACGCCGTACGAATTCGAACGGAATTAGGCCCTCTGCTCTTCGAGCTTGCAAACCAAGCCGCGAAAGATGGACTTCCGATCCTGCGCAGTCTGGAATTCGTTTTTCCTCATCAAGGCTTCCATTCCGTTCAGGATCAATTCATGGTTGGCGAATCCATTCTGGTTGCCCCGGTCTTGCATAAGGGACAGACGACTCGAACGATCCAATTTCCGGAAGGCCGATGGCAGGGGGATGACGGAAGCGTAGTCGAGGGGCCCATCCGGGTCGAAGTCAAGGCTCCTCTTTCCCGGTTGCCATGGTTTAAAAAAATTCAATAACGGAAAACGGACGTTTATCCACCCTGGCAGAAGATGAAGACCGGCCCGCAGGCCGGTCTTGTTTGACGTTTCATACGCCATTATTCGAAACGAATCTCATCGATCCAGATCGAACTGTTCCCTCCATGCCAGAATGACATCGACAATTGTCCGGGGTTGCTGCGATTTACGCCGTTCGATGCCAAATCAATTTCAATATCTTTGTAGCCGGTCGTTATCGTATCTCCGCTGAAAGCCGCCAAGGTTTGCGTCACTCCGCCGATCGTGAGCTGGAAATGATTTTGCTCGCCGCCATTTGCGCCTTTGATGCGAATCACCATCTTCGAGTAGCTCGCGATGCTCTGGTTGATATCGGAGCCGAACCATCCGTTGTTGTTGTATTGAAGCTTCAACGCCCCCGATTCGATGACGCCTGCATCGTTTGCAAACCCGTTGGCGCCTGCCCATATGCCGAGATCGTTGGCTCCCGGCCAGCCCGGCGAGTTGTCGAAGTTGTCCAGCAGCAAGCCGTTCGTTCCGCCGCCTCCCGAAATGCCGCCGTCATATGGAGTTTGAGTCAGGCTATACGAAAGCGTATTGTCCGATTTCAGATTATCGAAAGGACCTATGTTCTGATCGGCGGGATCCATGCCGATTCCCACTTTTCCGAGCGGCGTTCGCCCGCCTGTGTAATAATTGGCGTTGGCAAATCTGGCGCTTGGCTTGTAGCCGTAAGGGTCAAGAATGGAAAGTGCCAAGGTGTAGGTTCCCGCCGGCATATTCGAAGGAATGGTAAACGCGCCGGAAACTTGATGAACGGCTGGCGCTTGATTATATTGACGTGTCGAACTGTTCCAATCGTCGCCCGGCATCCAATTCCGAATGTCCACGTTGTCGAAAAGTCCCTTCCAAGCTACCGTGCGATCGCTGCGCAGTAAACTGGCTTCTACAGGCCAGTCATAATAGAACGGAGCCGATCCTTTGTTTACAACTTGAAAGGATACGTTCATCGTTCCGCCTGGCTCCACGCTGCCGGAAAATGTCGCCTGGTTGATGACGAATCGATATCCGAATTCCTTCTGCATCAACGCAGCTCCCTGCGAGACGGCGGGATTTCCGGCATCGTACAGATCGATCCAACCAAGACTGGTTGTGTGCGTCTTTTTGATCCAATCGATAACGTAGTTCCGATGGATCGGATCGCTTAAGGTGTCATTCGGAGAATCGCCGGGCTGGATATGCTTCTGTCCCCAATCGTAGGCAACTTCGCCGCCGTTGATTTGCGTTCTCCAGACATCTCTTGCAACAATGCCTTCCCCTCCTGCCAGATCGTCGATCAAGGCGAAAGAATCCCACAAAAACCCGAAGTCATAATTCTGGAACGTTTCGGGATACCTTACCTGAACTTTCTTGTTTTGAAAAGCTTGCGATGCAGCGTCGCCTAATGCTGTCTGAAAGCTTAGCGGAATGCGATCGGTCCCGTCGGCAAGCGTATCCGGCCAAATATGATGCTCTCCCCAATTCCCCCACAATCCCAGCTCGATATAGGCGACTCGGGGATCGTTATCCCAAGCTTGACCAAGCTTCTGGATGAAGGCCACCAGACGGTTCTTCAAGACATCCGTCGTCCATTGCGTCGTCACGTCGCCGTGAGGGACGCCTTGCGGCCAATACTCTCCTCCGTTCGGGTATACGATGAAAACGCGAGGAATCACCTTTTTATTCTGGCTTTCGATTCCTGCCCAGGCCGCGTTGCTCCAATCCTTGATCTTCTGAACGGAGTCCGACGCCGCGTTTTCCAAATCCGTGTATTTGATATAGTGCTTGAACACAGTTCCGTATTCATGATTCGAAAATCCGGTGTCATTCATGAAGCGGGTAGGCCTGAATCCCTTGAAGGGATTTTTGAAAGCCTCTTGCGTTTCCGTTAAATGAACGGTGATCGAACCGACAGCGGCTGACGCCTTATCAAGAAACGGCACCCCTAGCGAACCTCCCGTCAGCAACCCAAACGACAATAACACCGCAATCGCTTTCAAAAATGGTGCAGACCTTTTCATAACGTCCCTCCCATAATGGTGATTGCTGCGCAAATTTATTGCGCAATTCAATTGCGCTCTCAGTATAGTCTACCTCCGCTCGCTTCGTCAATCCAAATTATGACGATTCCCGCAAGCGCAAGTTGAAAAACGCAAAATAGCCGTCCTCAGCTTGGCGGAACAGCTGAAGGACGGCTTGTCGGATCGATTCGCGGAGCACCTTGCCCTACGCTTTTGAGCATGATTCCCGCTCAATCAGCTCGGTCTTAAGGCTGATGTGTACTTCTGAAATGTTTTGGTTCGCAATCAATTCCGTCAGAACCTTTGCGATGATCGAGCTGATATCGTATCTGAACCTTCGGACTGTCGTTAACGGCGGAACCATGAACTCCGACAGCTTTAAATCGTCGAAACCGACCAAGGAGACATCCTTCGGAATCCGAACGTTCAGGTCGGCCAATCCCTTCATGGCCCCGAAAGCAATGATGTCGTTAAACGTAAAAATGGCCGTTATGGACGGCTGCTCGCTCATCAATTGCTTTACCGCCTCGTATCCATGGGCAGGATCGAATGCCCCCATGACGACATTGGTGTCGATCCATGGCATGTTCAAATCGCGAAATGCGTCTTTGCACCCGTCCAGCCGGTTTAAATTCACCAGATGATTCCGGGGCCCCGCGATGATTCCGATTTTCCGATGACCCAATCCATGCAGATATCGAATCACCTCATAAGCGCCCTTGCGGTTATCGTAGTCGATATAGTTGTGACCGGACTTATAGGTTCGTCCATTCGTAAGCACGTACGGAATTCCGCGTCTGTCAAATTCTTCGAATATTTTGTCATTGACGAATGGGTCGAAAACGATGGCTGCGTCCGCTTTCTCCTCGTTTAAGAGCTTATAAGCCGGAGACGACTGCAGGTCGGAGTGATGCTTCGCAATTTGAACTTGATGACCGTACGCTTCGAGTTCTTCCTTCAAATGAGTCAGGTCCGCAGAGGTAGACGGGTCATTATCGACGAAATCGTGATTGCCCGGAACGATGACGACGATCTTATAGGATATGCCCGCCAGCTTAGAGGGAGCGACACCCGGTTTTAAATGCTCATTCGCAATTTCCAATACTTTTCGGCGGGTCTCCTCGCTGAAATTGCCCTGATTGTTGATGATCCTGGACACCGTGCTGATCGAGACATTTGCCTTTTTTGCGATTTCTTTCAGTTTGATTTGCGCTCCCTCCAATCCATGCGCAATTTTTTGCACAACAATGAAATTATAGCGTTTATGAACGTTCCCAGTCAATTTGCATGGCCAAGCTACTTCACGATCCTTACCGGGCAGTGCGCCCGTTTCGCCACCTTATGGCTGACGCTGCCGAGCACGGGCTTACAAATAGCTTATCGCTATCCCGCCCGCCGCGCCCGCAAGCACGACCGTCCACGGCGGGAGCTTCCAGCAAGCGAGCATCACAAACAAGATGACCGCCAAAACGAAATCGGCCGGTTTCCATATGGCCGTCGTCCATAGCGGATCGTACAAGGCCCCCAGCAAAATGCCGACTACCGCCGCGTTGACCCCCGCAAGCGCGCCTTGCGCTCTCGGATGGTTGCGCAGCCCGTTCCAGAACGGCAGCGTGCCGACGACGAGCAGAAATGCCGGCAAAAAGATCGCGAGCGTCGCCACGATCGCCCCCGCCACGCCCGCGGTCGCGGCCCCGACGTAGCTCGCGAACGTAAAGAGCGGCCCCGGCACTGCCTGCGCGGCCCCGTACCCGGCCATGAAGTCCTCCTTGCCGATCCAGCCGAGCGGTACGACCTCCCGTTCCAGCAAAGGAAGCACGACATGGCCGCCGCCGAACACGAGCGAGCCGGACCGGTAGAAGACGTCCGTCATCGCGAGCCATCCCGACTCCCCTCCCGTCGCGTTCCTCCATAGCGGCAGCGCGACCAGCAAGCCGAAAAACAAGACAAGGCAAATCACGGATACGCCGCGGCTGATGACAATCGGAAAACCTTCCCCCGGCTCCTGCTTTTTGTCGCGATAGAGCCGCAAGCCCGCGCCGGCAGCCGCGATCATCGCAAGCAGTTGGCCGTAGACGGTCGGCCATAGCAGCGTGACGGCAACGGCAAACGCGACGATGGCCGCTCGTTCGCGATCCGGCGCGAGCTTCTGCGCCATGCCGAGAACGGCATGCGCGACGATGGCGACCGCGACGATTTTAAGGCCGTGAATCCATCCGGAACCGCCGACATCGAAGCCTTGCAGCAGCAGGGCGAATAACGTTAACGCCACGACGGAAGGCAGCGTAAAGCCTAACCATGCGGCGATCCCTCCCGGCAACCCCGCCCGGACGATGCCGATTCCGATGCCGACCTGGCTGCTGGCTGGACCGGGAAGGAATTGGCAAAGAGCGACCAGGTCGGCATAGCTCCGCTCGTCCATCCATTTGCGGCGGCGAACGTATTCATTGTGAAAATAACCGAGATGCGCGATCGGACCGCCGAAGGAGGTCAGGCCGAGCTTTGCCGAGACGCCCAATACTTCGAGAAGAGCGGCGATTTTTCCCCTCTTGGCGTTCCGGGTAACCGGCTGCCGTTTGTCAGTCGTCACAGGGTTAACTCTCCTTTGCCGTTTAGCATCTGTTTTTGTCAATAGAGGATTGCCTTGTAAACGTTCTTTTGCTATAGTGAAGGACCGAACCTTCATGTTTTCAGGGAGGCCGACCGAATTGCGAGTCTACAAACCGATCGAAATCGCGAAAGAGCTGGGCATCAGCACAAGCGCTTTGCGCCATTACGAATCATGGGGCGTCGTCCCGGCCCCCGCCCGCGCCGCCAACGGATACCGGATTTATACGGACGTGCACCTCGCCTATTTTCGCTGCTTGCGAACGATGTTTCCCGGATTCGGCGTCGCCGTCGCGTGCGAGGCGCTCCGCTGCATCCAAAGGGCCGATATCGACGCTGCCTTCTGGCTCGTCAACAAGGAGCAAGCGAAATTGCAGCAGGAAAAAGCAGCGGCTGACCAAACGCTCGAGCTTCTGCAAAACCTGGAGCTTTCCCCGATTTCCAAAAAAAAGCCGAAAAACAGCATGACGATCGGCGAAGCGGCCGCCTTCGCGGGCGTCACGACGTCAGCGATTCGCCACTGGGAAAAAGAAGGCCTGCTCGAGCCCGCGCGCGATCCGGACAACGGCTATCGGCTGTTCGCCCCGGCGCACATTCGCAAAATATTGCTCATCCGCACCCTGCGGAACACCGTCTACTTCTTGCAGCATATGAAAGAGATCGTCCAAGCCGTCGATCGCCAAGGGATCGAACAGGCGAAAAAATTGACGGGAGACGCGATTCGCAGCATCCACGACCGCAACCGTTTGCAGTTTGACGGCGTACGCCGGCTGGTCGAGCTATGCAAACTCCTTGAGCTTATGTAGCCGAAACGAGTCCTTTTTTGCCCGTCCTCCTCCTTAAGAATGTTCCTTATACAATTACAATACTATATTCCGCAAAAGGAAAAAATAAAAAAACGGCCCTCTCGCGAAAGCCGTTCGAAAGATCGTCCAGCATGGCGACCGAAATGCCGCCTCAGGTCGCCGACTTCATGAGCGGCGTTCCCCTCAGGACGAAACGATGGAACACCCATTCGGCAACCGCGATCAGAATCGAAATCAACGCGATCGCTCCGACCGTCAACCGCCAGTCGAACAAATAGCTGAGCAAACCCAAATATACGGCGGTCAGCACGCCGTCCATCAGCGAAGCCAACGTATTGTTCGTATTCCGCAAAATGAGCTGGTCGCCGACAAACCAGGAAATGACCGTAAGGCCGGTCGCCGCGACGAGCGCCGTCCATAACCCGACATTCGAGTAATAATACAACAGGAGCGTAACGATAATCCCGTTCAGCACCCATTTCATCAAAAATTTCATGGAATATAAACCTCCTTCCTGTTTTGGAGTATACCCTCGGACCGGGTATTTGCTATTACTTTTTCCCAATTCGGCAATCGGGTAGGAGGCTACCCATTAATTGGGCAGCCGACCTCCCACACCACCGTACGTACCGTTCGGTATACGGCGGTTCCATTAGGAATGCGCAGTAACTTGTCGATAATAATCAGAAAAGAAAAGGAATCCGAGGTTCTTCAGCCTATTGTTACCGAGGGACTTCGAGAGGATTGGGCTATTGGAGATTCTCCAATAGCCCTTTCTTGTGTTTGCGTATTCCCACGCCTTCTGTTCATGAATTCCGAGCGATATAAGCCTTTCGAGTTTCGTCCTCACTCGTTTCCATTGCTTCCAGAAGACCATTCGGATACGCCTTCTCATCCATTTATCAGTGGTTTGGAGTAGTTGTTTCATGTCAGCAAGCTTGAAATAATTTACCCATCCCATGATGTAACGCCTAAGCTTCAGCGCCCGGTCGGTGTTGCCCATTCCGTTGCTTCTCGACGTTAGCTCTTTCACTTTAGCTTTCATCTTGGATACGGATTTGGGATGGATTCTGACCCGCGTTTCCCCTTTGCTCTGGTAGAATGAGAAGCCAAGAAATTTAACTTTTGTCGCATCGTCCACAATCGTTTTCTCCCGGTTTACCTTGAGAAACAACTTCTTCTCGATGTAAGGGAGAATTTTCGTCAGGGTACGCTCCGCACTCCTCCTGCTCCGGCAGAATATGAGCATATCGTCTGCGTATCGCACGAATCGATGTCCTCTTGCTTCCAGTTCCTTGTCCAATTCATTCAGCATGATATTGCTGAGAATCGGACTTAGGTTCCCTCCCTGCGGTACGCCGATTTCCGTGTCCTCAAACTTATGCTTCACGACGACTCCCGCCCGGAGATACTTATGGATGAGCGAGATCACTCGTCCGTCTTTGATCGTTCTTGAAAGCACCTCGATGAGCTTGCTTTGGTTGACGGTGTCAAAGTATTTCTCCAAGTCCATATCCACCACGTAACGATATCCCTCTTGCACGTATTGTTGGCTTCGTTTCATCGCGTGGTGTGCGCTCCGTTTGGGTCGGAATCCGTAGCTGTTGTCTGAAAACTGCCTCTCATAAATTGGCGTAAGCACTTGGGCGATTGCCTGCTGGATGACTCGGTCAACCACTGTTGGAATGCCAAGGTTTCTCTTCTTTCCGTTCTCTTTGGGAATCTCTACCCTTCGAACGGGATTCGGGCGGTACTTGCCGCCCAAGATCAGTTGCTTGATGGTCTCGCCGTTGTCTCTGAGATATTGTAGAAGTTCATCTACTCCCATCCCGTCGATTCCGTGCGATCCCTTGTTCGCTTTGACTCTCTTGAATGCTTCGTTCAAGTTGTCCCTGCTAACGATTTTCTCAAGCAACCGGTCCTTCGACTCGGTTGCGTTGGTGTCGTCGGTTTCGGTTATCCTCGCAGGACTGTGCACTCCCGCATATCCTTCGTGTTCCGCACTATTCTTTTGCAAAGAGTCTTCCGTTAGAAGTTGGCTGCCCTTGGCTCCTGTTTCGGTAACTTTCATTGACTTCACCTCCTAAGGTTCAGCCCTTCCCTCGAACCGTCGACTGTTCGCGGTACTATGGCGTCTGCTGACTTCTCATGATAAATCTTGTTTCAACCGTGATTCGAAGTGCATCTCCTCACGTCCATGAGACCTCCCACGGTAAGACGATTCACTTTCCTTCCATATACCCACATCATTTACATTGGTACGTCCGTGTAGTTAATTGGACTTCGTCTTGTTTAGCAGACTCATCCCGTATCCTATGCCTGATGATGTTCGTGTTCCTTGGGCCGGAAGTTTGCCTCCAGCTTCCTTTGGATTCCACCTCGCGGTGGACACCCTTGCTCTTGGCTAGTGGTTGGTAACTACAAACCCCCACAGTGGACTTTCACCACCTAGTTAATCGCCATGCGTGGCACACTAAAAAAACCGAGCTTTGCGGCTCGGCGGCATCCTTATTCGATTTTTTACATGCATTCCCCGGAAATCTCGACGTCATCGTTCCGAATAACGACGTCCGAATAGCCGGACAAGCTTTCGGTATACCCGCAGACGGTTCGGGTTTCGTCGTAACGGAGAAGCTTCGAAACGGCTTCAAAACGTCCGCGATCGTCATGCCGACAACGACGACGGCGAAAATCGCGGCCAGCCCGATCCCTGCGGCCAGCGCGGCGGTTCTTTTACGGACGGTCATGAAATCTCCCTCTCCCGGAAAATCGGAAAAAACCCAGTATTCTATAGACGCCGAAACAGCGAAATAGTTGCCGAATTCGCCGAAAATCCCTCGGAAAGCCGAAAACCCGCAGCTTGTTCATAAAAAGAAAACGGCCCGGCATACTAGCATCATCCGTATTCGGGAGGGTTTTCGGTGCGCATCCACAAGGTCGATTGTTTTCCTTTGTTTTACCGGCTTCCGAAGCCGTACGGCGACGCGAACGGGATCAAAGCCTACAGGTCCAGCTTTCTCGTCCGGTTGACGAGCGATAGCGGCGTCGAAGGCTGGGGGGAATGCTCCGATTGGCTGCCCGCGCTGCAGGCCGGGTTCCGGGAGCGGATTATCCCGTATCTGACCGGGAAACCGGTCGCCGACCGGGCCGAATGGATCCGGACGATCGCGAAATGGCACGCCCGCGCGGCGGCGGCGGTTAGCATGGCCGCGACGGAAATGGTCGCCAAGTCGTGCGGAATTTCCGTTTGCGAGCTGTGGGGCGGCAAGCTCCGGGACAAAGTGCCGGTGTACGCATCGTTTCAATCGTATTCGGAGGACGAAGATTGGGAAGCCGTTTCCCTGCGCGCGGTGGAAGCCGCGATAAACGAAGGGTTTCCGAGATTGAAACTTAAGATCGGGGGGAAAACCGTCGCCGCCGACCAGCGGCATATTCGCAAGGTTCAGGCCCTGCTGCAGGAAAAATCGGAGCTGGCGCTGGACGCCAACGGAAGCTATGACGTTTCCGCGACGCTGCAATGGCAATTCTTGCTCGAAACATGGCCGAATATGCTCTGGCTCGAAGAACCGATTCCGGCCAAGCACCCCGCGGATTACCGGATGTTGCGGCAGCGGCTTCGGATCCCGATCGCCGGCGGCGAAAATGTCAAAGCGCCTGCCGATTACATTCCTTTGTTAACCGGGCAGGCGCTTGATATCGTAACGCCCGATCCCCTCCACCTTTCGGGAATCGATCGCTTTCGGGAAGCCGGCTTGCTGGCGCGAAGCTTCGGGCTCCGCGTTTCCCCGCATGCGTACGACGGCGTGTTGTCCCGGCTTTACGCCCTTTTCGCCCAGGCATGCCTTGCTCAGTGGAGCAAAATGGGATCGGACAGCATCGAGCCCGTCGAATGGGACGTCATGGACAACCCTTTTTCCCGATTGCTGGATCTAAAACCGAACCGGGGGGAAATCGCCTTGCCGTCCGGCGCGGGAATCGGCGCCGAGCTCGATCTGGAGCTGATTCGACATTATCAGTGGGATGGAAGCGGCTACGGCTTTTGAGAAAGAAGGCTTGCGATCGCCCGTTCCACCTCCTCCGGACCGTTGGCATGATTGTACAGGCCCAGAAAGGCGCTGGTAGCTTCCGGGCGGCCGGCGATCAGGCGATTGACCGCTTGCTGCTCGGGCGTCGGAGGTCCTTTTATGCGTTCAACGCCTCGGTCACGGCTTGCCTGATCGTCGTGTATCCGTCCCCGATCAATTGCTTCAGGTCCCGGGACGCATGACCGAACTGCCCGTCCTCGATCGCCTTGTACACGACGTGCACCATGAATCCGGCCATTCCCTCCGGCACGCCGGCGCCCGTCATCGACCTGACGGCTTCCTCCGGAGAGACGGCGCGGTGCTTAACCGGTTTGCCGGCGACGTCGGAAACGACGGCCGCAAACTCGTCGTACGTAAAAGGCTCAGGAGCCGTCAGCTCCAGCACCCGGTTTTCGAATCCGTCCCCGGCAAGCACGGTCGCCGCGGCCAGCGCCAGATCGTTCCGGGTCGCGTAGTTCATCTTGCCGTTCGGCGCCGAGGTCACGATTTCCCCGCTCGCGGCGATCCCCTTCAACCCTTCGTTGACGAGGATTTCCAAATAAAAGCCGTTGCGCAAAAACGTAAACGGGATGCCCGTCGTCCGAATCATGTATTCGGTCGCGAGGTGCACGTTTTCGAGTCCGAGCTTCATCTTTTCGGCAAACGCGATGCCGGAATAGGCGATATGGCCCACTTTGGCGTTGCGGGCCGCTTCCACGACGCTCGCGTGCTGGCGGATGCGCAGCGTATTGTCCATGGAAGGCCCCGAAACGAACAGCAGCTTTTCGATGCCGGCAAACGCTTCGGCCAGCGTCTCGGGCCGATCGTAATCCCCGGTTCGGATTTCGATCCCCAGTTCGCGAAGAGCTCCCGCGTTTTCCGGGCTCCGCACGATTCCGACGATATTGCCGGCCGCAACTCCCTTGCTTAACAGATGGCGTATCGTCAAACCGCCCAATTGACCGGTCGCGCCGGTAATCGCCATTTTGCCCATATGCGATCCCTTCCTTATCATTATTTACATACTTACTTTTTGTAATTAATGATAAGGGCGGGCGAACTAAAAGTCAAGCTGCGTCCTCTCTTCCGCCCGGATAGTGGGTTATTACGCTTTTCGCGCCTCGGCCGGGAACTGTCCGCGATAGGCGTTCGGCGT
The DNA here is from genome assembly GCF_016937515.1 of Cohnella algarum. Classification (NCBI taxonomy): domain Bacteria; kingdom Bacillati; phylum Bacillota; class Bacilli; order Caryophanales; family Paenibacillaceae; genus Cohnella; species Cohnella algarum. The sequence goes on along the minus strand of NZ_JAFHKM010000002.1, from coordinate 4,672,585 downwards.
CATGCCCGTAAATCGCTTGAACATTTTGATGAAGTAGTTGTCGTTTTCGTACCCGACCTGAAGCCCGATTTCGGATACGGGCAGGCGCGATTGCTCCAAACGCCGTTTCGCTTCCGCGATCCGCAGCTGATGGAGGTAATAAATAATGTTCGTGCCGGTCTTTTTCTTGAACAGGGTGCTGATGTACTTTTCGTCCATCGAAACATGGTTGGCCAGCGTTTTCAAAGAGATGAACGACCGGTAATTTTCCTTCATGTACAAAAGCAGCTTGTCGACCTCCTGATGACCGGTATCCGCCCGCAGCAGCGCAACGCTTTCGGACTGTCCCGGCGCCGCCGGCTCCCGTCCGTCTTCCGCCGCTTGCCCTGCGCTCGCTTCCTGTCCTTCGGTACCGACCGCAACGCCGATCGCTTCGCGCCGTCCGTCCGCGAGCCGTTTTCTCAATTCCGCGTCCACCTTGACGAGCGCGTCCACGAGCGATTGCACGTTCATGGAAAGCTTCAATATATAATTGGACGCCCCGTACTCCATCGCTTGGCGCACGTATTCGAAATCGCCGAGGCAGGACAACATGATAAAACGGCTGTCGATGTCGGCCTCCCGCGCGCGCTTCAGCACGTCCACGCCGTTCATTTTCGGCATTAAAATATCGCAGATGACCAGATCGGGCCTCCTCTGCTCGAGAAAAGCGAACGCCTCTTCGCCGTTTCCCGCTTCGCCGACGACGTCGAAGCCAAGGCTCTGCCAGTCGACGATTCTTCTCACCGATTCACGAACGAATATTTCATCCTCCACGAGCAGCACGCTCCACATGCTTCCCCCTCCCTCCGTTCATATGCCCCTCGATCGAATTATAGCATGAGGGCCTCCATTTCGGCCGTAATCCCATTCGGCGCGGAGCTATCGTACCATGTCAGCTTCGGCGGGGACAGTAACAATTTCTTGTTTCGGATAGAACGATTTCCGGAATTTTTCGCAAGGCGCGGTTTGAATAGAACATTTTCCTCATTTAAGGGTTCCCTCCGCGATAAACTCCGCCTTTCCGTCAGACTCGCTCCGGTACGGCTTAGACAAGAGCAGAGGCATATAAAACCGGACCCGCGTGCCTTGCTCAAGCGGCATGATTTCCAGTCCCGAGCTTCCTTTGAACAGCAGCTCCAGCCTTTCCCGCAAATTGGCGATGCCGATGCCGGGTCTTTTGCGCTCGGGTTTCTCGTCCTTGATCCCGCTTCCGGCCGAAATCCCCGCCCCGTTATCTTCCACTTCCAAGACGAGCTTGCCGTCCCGGGACAGCGTCCGGATCGTAATGAGGCCCTTTCGGTCGATTTCCATCAATCCGTGCTGAATGCTGTTCTCGACGAGCGGCTGCAGGCTCAGCTTCGGAATCAAGGCGAATTCCAGGCCCGGCTCCGTTTCGTAACGGACATCGAATTGCTGCTTGTAGCGGAAGTTCTGAATGTAAAGATAGGACTCGATCAACTGCAGCTCCTCCCGGACGTGGATCAGCTCCAGCTCCGAATTCAGCCCCGCCTCCAGCAGCTTGCCCAGGCTCACGCATATTTCCGCGATGTTCGGCTGATGTTCCACGAGGGCCAGCCACTTGATCGTATTCAGCGTATTCAGCAAAAAATGCGGATTCGTCTGCGACAGCAGCACCTGAAACCGGACGGCCTCTTTGTTGCGTTCCTCCGCTTTCAGCTGCCGGACCAGTTCCTCCGTATCCTCCATCATCCGGTTGAACGCGCGCGTCAGTTCCAGCACCTCCCCGCGGCGGTTCGTCTCGGGCAGCTTCACGCGGAAACGCCGGTCGACGGCGCCTGCCATTCTCCGCTGGAGGTGCTGAAGCGGTTTCGTGATCGCCGACGAAATCAATAGCGTAATCGTGATAAAAGCGAGCGTCAGCGATAGCGACACGGTAAAAAAAGACTGCTTCAGCCGGTCGACTTCCGCGTACGTAATTTCGAGCGGAACCTGCTTGATCAGCACTTTGTCCAGCCGGGGAAGCTTCGCGTAGACGTTCAGATTGCCGCCGGACACGTAGTATCCCTGTTCGTCCGGCGCGGAAAACCCGGCCAGCCGCTCGCCGCTTTCCGTACGTCCCAGCTTGCTGTCGGCCAGGATCGTTCCGTCCGCATCCAGCAGCAAATACGTCTCCTGCAGAAATTGCGTGGACAGGCGAAACCATTCGTACATGTCGACGCTGACGCGCAGTACTGCATAGGGCGCGTTGCCGCGATTTTTGAGCGTTGCCGCGTAAGACAGAAGCTGCGGACTGCGCGACATGTCCCTGCTCGTATAGTTCGGTTCCCAATTCCAGACGTAGGCGTTCGGCTGATTCAGCGCCTCCGCAAACCAGGCTTCCCTGGACGTTCGTTCGTAGGACAATCGCTGAAGCGGCGGGTACGACGCATACACGTTGCCTTTGAAATCCGCGATTGTGTAATAGACCGGCGAAAGACTGATGAACAGGCTGTTCGTGATCGATTTGAATTTGGTATCGATCAGGTAAACCCGCTCCAGGCTGTCGTAACGTTCGGGGTATTGCAGCACGGAAGCCGCCGAATCGTCCTGCTCGACGAGGATGACGGTTTTGTAGACGACGTTCAAAAAATCCTCCAGCGACTGGTTCAACGTCAGCATCGAATCCAGGCTTTGATCGGCCGTCTGCTTGCGCAGCACCTCCTCCACCCGGTTGAAATTGGACAGGTTCAACAGCGTATGCGGGAACAAGATGAAGACGACAAACGCCAGAAACAGGCGGTTTCGGAGCGTCTTGGGCAGCCAGGCCGACGGCTTCAGGCTGCCGAGCAGATTACGAACGGGCATCGGGAAAACACTCCTCTGGCAGAGCTCGGGCAGAGCCGGCCTTGGCCGGTTTTTTCCAGCATAATACGGAGTCGGCTCGCTCGTCTATCGAAAAACCGGCCCTCCCGCGAACGAATGTCCGCGAATGGGCCGGCCGGATCCGAACGACGGCCGAAGCTTCAGCCCTTGACGGCCGTGCCCGACAAGCCTTGAATGATGAACTTCTGCGCGATGAAAAACACGACCAGCATCGGCAGGATGCCGGCGGACGCGGCCGCCATCATTCCGTTGTAATCGACGTTGTATTCGAGAATGAAATTTTGCAGCCCTAGCGGCACCGTATACAGCTCCCGGCTGATCAGAAAGACGAGGGCGTTCTCGAAATCGTTCCAATGCCAGGAAAAATCGATGACGGCCAGCGTGGCCAAAGCGGGCTTGGCAAGCGGTAGCATCATCTGCAAAAAGATCCGCGCGTGGCCGGCTCCGTCGATATAGGCGGATTCGGAAATTTCGTTCGGAATGGAAAGGAAAAACTGCCTCATCATGAAGACGCCGAAAATCGTGATCATGCCGGGCAAAATCAGCGCCCAATGCGTGTTGAAAATGCCCAGCCATTTAAAGATGATGAATTTCGGGACAAAAAGCACCTGAGGGGGAATCATCATCATCGCGATATAGAAAACGAACAGCGTGTCCCTTCCCTTGAACGTCACCTTCGTAAAGCCGTAAGCCGCAAGCGCGGACAGCACGGTCGCGCCGATCGTGCTGATCAGCGAAACCTTGAGCGAGTTCAAATAATAGGGCACGAAGCTGGCCGAGCCGGTCCATATTTTCTGATGGTGCTCCCATACGGGATTTGCCGGAATCCAGGAAATCGGGAAATCGAACACTTCCGAAGGCGATTTGAACGAGGTGGAAATCATCCACGCGAACGGCAGCACCGTCAGGATGGCGAAGAAGAGCATGATCAGCGTGATCGCGCCTTTTTTCGCTTTTCGCCATGCCTGCTTTTTCGCCTCCGAGGCGACATGGCCGCGGCCGGAAGAAGCGGCGAATTCGGCTTTCGTCTGCATCGTGTGACCTCCTCTCTCTTTAGTAATGCACCCATTTTTTTTGACCGAACCACTGGATCGCCGTGATGAAAAGGATGACCGCGAACAACGCCCAGGAAATGGCGGCCGCATAGCCGATCTCGTAATAGCGGAACGCCGTCTTGTACACGTACAGCGACAGAATGAGCGAGCTGCTGCCCGGACCTCCCTGCGTCAGCGCTTCGAAAATGCCGAACGTTTTGATGGACATGATCAGTCCGGTCACGAGCAGCATGAACGTGGTGGGACTGACGAGCGGAAGCATGATGCGGAACACGACCTGGCGTTTTCGGGCTCCGTCCATTTTCGCCGCCTCCAGCAGCTCCGGCGAGATTTCCTGAAGCGCCGCCAAATAGATGATCATATTGTAGCCGAGCATGAACCAGATCCAGATGATGTCGATGGCCGCCATGACCGAATCCGGCGACGTCAGCCAGCCCGGAGGATTTTCGATTCCGATGCTTCTCAGCAGCCCGTTGATCGGCCCCAGCTTCGGCTGGAACAGCAGCATCCAGACGAAGGCGACGGCAACCCCGTTCGTAATGTAGGGCAAAAAATACAGCGCCCGCAGCAGCGATTTCAAATAGACCGAACGGTTGAGCACGACCGCCACGAGGAATGCCAGCGCGATGGAAACGGGCACGCTCGCCAGAAACAGCGCCGTATTGGCGAGCGACGTATAAAACTGCTCGTCATGGAGCAGCCGCTTGATGTTGTCGAACCCGACAAAATGAAACACGGGGCTTGCGAACTGCCAGTCCGTGAACATCAGCACGGCCGATACGGCGGCCGGGATGACGAAGAACAGGAGCACGCCGAGCAGATTCGGCGCAATGAACGCGTAACCGACCCAAAACTGTTTTTTGCGCATGGTTTTTCGCTCCAATCCCGAAGCGAAGGGCAGAGGATCCCCGGCCGGTCCGCCAGCGACGGCATGTTCCGGACCTTGACGAGCCCCTGCCCCTCCCTTCTTATGATCCGTTTTGCTTCAAAAATTCGTTATGGCGTCTGGCGATGTCCGCGAGCGTCGTTTGGACGTCCTTCTTGCCCGTAAAGAAATTCTCGTATTCTTCCTGCCGCAAATCCATGACCTGCTGCGGGAGGGAGCGCGAATATTTGACGTCGTCGTTAAACAGCACGCGCTTCAGCGACTCCTGGTCGTACGTATCGGCGTTTTCGCCCAGCAGCAGCTTCATCGTATCGTCGGCATCGACCGCCTTGGAAGCCGGAAGCCGTCCGCCGGGAACCATCGGGAGCATGCCGCCGTCCGCATACCACTTCAAAAACGTCCATGCGGCGTCCTTATGCTTGGAATTCGCGTTGATTGAAATCGCGTCCCCGGTGCCGCCTCGCGTCACGTAATCGGCCGGGTCCTCCGCAAGCCGCGGAACGGGCGCGAAAGCGATTTTGAACGTTCGCGGATTGTCCTTCATATTGTTCGAGCTGCGGAAAATCCACGTTCCGGCGTTCAGCATGGCGGCTTCGCCGCTTAGAAACACCGTGTCCACCGGCATTTTGGACGTCACCTGCTCCGCGTAAGGCACGGTCGTCCAGCCGTCGTCCATCATCGACTTCAGCGTTTCCATCCATTCGCCGTAAAGCGGGTGATCCATATGGGACGTTCCGTCGGCCTTCGTATAGCCGAACTTCATCGACACCGAGTCGAGTGGATCCGGGAACGGCTCCGTATGCTGAACCAGCCCATAGCGCTTGTCGCCTTTCAACTTTTCCGCATACGCTTTCATCTCCTGCCACGTCCATTCCTCCGGCAGCGGCAGGCCCGCTTCGTCCAGCAATTCCTTGTTGAACCAGACGAAGAAATTGCTTTTTACGGTCGGCATTCCGTAATACTTGTCGTCGATTTTCCATTCGTCGGCTCCGGGAATGTTCTCGTCGATGTCGTAATCGGAATAAGCGCTCAAATCCAGAGCGAACCCGGCGTCGACCCGGCGCTGAAGCAACGTCTTGGAGTAGCTGACGAACAAATCCGCGTCCTGTCCCGTGGCGAGCGCCGTATCGAGCTTCAGATTGCCGGCGTCGTCGTTGACGAACCGCTCGTACTTGACCTGGACGTTCGGATTTTCGGCGTTCCAGGCGTCGACGACCGCTTGCGGACCGGACTCCGCCGGCACGCCTCCCCACATCGTCAGCGTAATTTTCTCGTCCGGATTAGCCGAAGACGCCGCCGGCGTGCCGGATGCATTCGCCGAGCCATTCGTCGTCCCCATGCCCGTCGAGCAGCCCGCGAGCGCCGTTCCCATCATGACCGCCGCGAGCAGCGCCGCCATCTTTTTCTTGAGCAACGATATCCCCTCCGTCAAATGCGTATGTTTCATTCGCATCTCTACTGTACCACCCGTCCGGCGGACCGGTAACGAAGGATTTCTTCTATTGAGTAGAACGATGTCGCGAGCTTGCGCGGGTCGATCGCACGATTTCCATTTTCGCGCCCTCGCCGATTCCCCAATACGGAAAAAAAAAGAAGAAAGGGCTCACCCTTTCTTCCTCTTGTTGGCGAAGCTGAAGCCGATGGCGGCAACGAGCAGCAGAGCGGCGGCGCCGACAATCCAGACGGACAAATCCGATACGTTGTCCCCGCTTGATGCGGCGTTCTCTCCGCCCGCCTCCGGGCTCGGAGAAAGCTGCGCCTCCGATGACGGCGACGCCTCGGATGCGGCCGGCGATTCCGCGGCGTCGCCTTGCTCGGGAGCGGGCGCAGTCGGGACCGCCGATTCAACAGCAGTGTCCTCCGTTGCAACCGGCGATTCCGGAGGAGCCGCGATGCGCACTTCAAACGAAGATTCCCCTTTGATCGCGTGCCCGTCCGCCCCGATGATGTGCCATTGCACCGAATACGTTCCGTTTCGCGCGAGCGGCTGCTCGAATACGCCCGTTATCGTCTCGCCGTTCGCCCCGGTTTCCTTGAACGGCTGTTCCGCGCCCGACGCATCCGACACTTTCAAACTGACGAGCTCGACCGTCGTATTGAACGCAACCGAAACTTCCGGCAGCGGGGCCTCGACGACCTCGGCATCTCCCGGGACGACCGTTTCCGCGGTCGAGTGGGCAAAAACGAAGGCCGGAAACGCGAATAACCCGATAAGCAGCAACCACGAAACCGCCTTAAAGCGACTTTTCACGAAATTCCCTCCTTGTTCGAAACCATAGAATAACACACCCGCATCGTTTGCGAATGACCCTTTCGGGCTATAGCCGCAAAAAAAGAACCGCCGCAGCGGTTCTTTCGCCAGTTCGGAGATACGCTTTTAAATCACGGGCTTTTGCGCGGACGGGTCCGTCTTTCTCGGCGCCCAGCTCTGAATGCCGTTGTCCTCAATTATGCCGATGCCGACGTCGACGATGTCCGATTCGAGCAGCAGGCTGTCCCGCACTTTGAATTTGATATCGTCGGCATCCGCCAGCGTCATGCCCTTTTTCAGCTCGAGCATCGCTTCCACATGATAATAGCGGCCTTCCTGAAGAATGCGCATCGACGCGATATCCGTCACTTCGGGATGGGAAAAAATGATTTTCGACACTTTGTCCTCGACCTCGGGCGGCGCGGCGACGCCGATCAGGCCGACCATGTTGTCGTAGCCCACTTTAAAGGCGACGAGAAACATCAAGCAGCCGATCAAAATGGAAGAAATGCCGTCAAGCAGCGCGAAGTTCGTAAGCGAGGTGACGACGACCGCGATCAGCGCCAGCAGCGCCCCCGACGTCGCGACAAGATCTTCGTAAAACACGAGACGCGTCGGCGGCGCCGCGCGCCCGACGTTGCGAAACGCGGTCGGAACGATCGCCATCCCTTTCGCATGGCTCTGGGATTCGTGGACGATCTCCTTCATCGCCTTGAACAAAATAAAGCCGTCGATCAGAATCGCGATGAGCAAAACGATAAAATTCAGCCAAAAACCGTGAGATTCGGTCGGCGGATGGGCCAGCAAATGCAAGCCTTCGTGAATCGTCTCGTAAGCCATGATCGTCACGACGACGACGGCGACCATGCAGAACAAATTGATGACGCGGCCGAAGCCGGTCGGAAAGCGCTTGGTCGGCTTTTTCTCCGCGAGCACGCTGCCGGCGAAAACGAACGCCTGGTTGATCGCGTCGGCGATCGAATGCATCATCGAAGCGAACATCGCTCCGCTTCCGGTCATCGCGGCCGCGATCCCTTTTACAATGGACAATCCGGCATTTCCGAGCGCGGCCGCTCCGGATGACGTATTCCCCTTTTTGACCAGTTGCCAAAAGCCTTCCTTTTTCCCGTCCGAGTTCATGGCGAAGCTTCCTCCCGATGGTAAGTTGCGATTAGTATTTGCTGTTGAACTCCAATTCATCAGAAATGATTTTCTTTACATTCCAGCTTTTTCTTTTCGCCAAAAGTCGACCGATTTCCTGCCGGCTCGAACCGATAATTTCCACGGCGGGTTCGGATCGTCACCCCCTCCGGGAAGCCGAAGTATATTAACTTTGAGGTGAGGATCGATGAGAGTTACCGAACGCCGGTTGGCCGAACATACGGCCTACGAAACGCCGTATTTCGTCATCGAGGCGGAACGCGGCGGCCCCGCGTTTCTCATTACGGCGGGGATTCACGGCAATGAAAGAGCAAGCGTACGCGCGGCGGAAAAGCTGACGCGAATGTTCGGCGACGGCACTCTCCATTTGCGAAGGGGAACGCTCCTGATTGTTCCCGTTGCGAACCGAAAAGCCTACCGCGAACGAGTTCGCGGCGTTCCGGACCTGAACCGCCGGTTTCCGCGCCGGCGCGGCGAGTCCGCAAGCCATCCGCTGGCCGCCGCCATCTTTCGTTTGGCCAAGCGCGCGAAGCCGCGCTGGGTTCTCGATCTTCACGAGGCGAACGGACTTTCCAGCCTCGATCCGCGGCGAATCGGGCAATGCCTGCTTACCGATCCCGATAATCGGGCCGTTCCCGCCGTAAAACGAATCGTCCGGAACGCGAACCGCGCGATTTCCCGCAAGAAAAACCGCTTCACCGTTCGATTGCGCGAAAAGCCCGGCTCTTCGCGCACCGCCGCCGCACGTCTGCTGCGCGCAAGAGCCGTTACGGTCGAGACCTCGTGGGACCTCCCGTTTTCCTCCCGCGTGAACTACCAGACGGACATGGTCCGGCAATTTTTATCCGAGGCGGGCATGTGCTGACCCACCGGACCGACAGCCGCTTGCGAGCTTCACTTCGGGAGGCGGGAATAGGATTTTCGTTTATGCAGCGAAACGGACCGGTAGGAGGAGGCAAGCCGTTTCCGCTTCGATTCCGTCAGGCCGGAGACGCCCGTATGAAGGCTGACGTTGAGCGCCTTGCGAAATTCGAAAGACCCGGGGTAACGGGAGGCGACGAAATTGCCGTACGTCTCGAATTCGGAGAATGCGAACGGGCGCTTCAGATCCATGCTTTTTAAAATCGCAGCGTACCACCGGTCTTTATGCCTGTGCTCGATCGTTTTTTTCAAATGCGCGACTTTTTCTTTATCGAACAGCATGTAGTGCGTGACGAACGACTTGCGCGAAACCGGATCGCCGCCCATCAGCTTGCGGTACGTGCGAAAATATTCCGGCTGGCTCCAGTTGCGGTAATAAAAGATCGTCCTCCCGTCCGGGGTCCGAAACGCATGGGGTCGAATGAGCACGGTATCCGCGTCGATGACGAGATAATACTTGCTCGCCCCCAGTCGGTCGCTGCCCAGCTTGAGCAGCTGCTGAAACAGCCATCCGGAGCGTTCCCAGCGAGCGGATCTGTACCGAATGTCCTTTTTGGCGATCGGAAGGACGGCGTTCTCATGGACGAAGGCGCAGTTTTTGCGGGCGCACAAAGCGCGCATTCGTTTCGTATCCGGCGCGATGATCATGAATTTGCCGATCGGATGCTTGACCATCCTCCTCACGCTGTCGATCACATGCGGAAGCGTCCCCAGATCCTTTTCGATCGCGGGTATGATTACGTCGATTGTCGAAAGCTTCATTCTCTCATCTCCGGTGGCTTTAGGATTTTGCAATATCCTATGTCGACTCCGGCCGCGCGTTCATGCCTTTGCTTCGGCAAGCGGAACATTTTCGCGGCAGCGGCTTCGGCACGAACATTCCATGCGGTCGGCCAAGACGGCCGCGCCCGGCTTCTGTTTTACGCGACCGCAAAAAGGGGAATAAAAACAATGGGACAACCGAAGCTGTTTCCGCTCGCGCGAGCGAAAAACGAGGAGGCTTGACGATGGCAGCGCGTTTTGAAAACAAAGTCGTTTTGATCACGGGAGGCGGCTCCGGCCTGGGGCGCGCATCCGCGATCGAAGTCGCGAAGGAAGGCGCCAAGCTGGCGCTGGTCGACGTCAACATGGAAGCGCTGAAAGCAAGCAAGGCGCTGATCGGGGAGCAGGCGGAACAGACGGACGTGCTCCTGCTGAAAGCGGACGTTTCGGACGAGGAAGCCGTCAAAGGATACGTGCGGGAGACGATGAGCCGCTTCGGCCGGATCGACGGCTTTTTCAACAATGCCGGGATCGAAGGAAAACAGGCGCCGACCGAGAACTACGACAGCGCGATATTTTCCAAAGTGATCGACATCAATCTGAAAGGCGTATTTTACGGGATGAAGCACGTCCTGCCCGTCATGAAGAAACAGGGCAAAGGCTTCATCGTCAACACCTCTTCGGTCGGCGGGATCCGGGCCGTCATGAATCAAGTCGCATACGGGGCGAGCAAGCATGCCGTCGCCGGCATGACCAAGGACGCCGCGATCGAGTACGCGGAGCACGGCATCAGCGTCAACGCGATCGCCCCCGGCGCGATTTTAACCGATATGGTCATAAATTCCTTCAAGCAAATCGATCCGGACGACTGGCAGGGCGCTTCCCGGGAATTCGTCAAGGACAATCCGGCCAAGCGCCTGGGCGACCCGCTGGAGGTCGCGCGGCTCGTCGCGTTCCTGCTGTCCGGCGAAGCCCCGTTCCTGAACGGCGCGATCATTCCGATCGACGGCGGCCAGTCCGCCAAATATTGACGAACGCCGCAAACGCAACGTCGCGCCGGCACGCCCGTGGAATTAGAAAACCGCCAGCGGAAACTGACGGTTTGAGCGGTGTATTAATCGCCAAATTCGACATTATGATACACTTGCTGAACGTCTTCCAAATCTTCGAGCGTGTCGATCAGCTTCTCGAATTGGGCCAACGATTCGGCCGGCAGCTCGACGTACGTTTGCGGCAGCATCGTCAGCTCCGCGACGGTAAATTCCGTAACTCCGGCGTTTTTGAACGCTTCCTGAACCGCATGGAATTGATCCGGATCGGCGTAGACGATCGCCGTGTCTTCTTCCTCGATGACGTCGCGCGCATCGACATCCGCTTCCAGCAAAATTTCAATCGCCTCGTCGGCCGACTTGCCGTTCACTCCGATGACGGCCGTATCGTCGAACATATAAGAGACCGATCCGTTAACGCCCATATTGCCTCCGTTTTTGTTGAAGGCGGAGCGAACGTCCGCGGCCGTCCGGTTCACGTTGTTCGTCAGCGCGTCGACGATGACCATGGAGCCGTTCGGACCGAAGCCTTCGTAACGAAGCTCGACGTAGTTTTCGTCGGAGGCTCCTTTGGCCTTTTCCAGCGCGCGGTCGATAATCGCCCGCGGGACGTTGTACGTTTTGGCCCTTTCGAGCACGACCTTCAGCGCGCGGTTCGCTTCCGGGTCGGGCTCGCCCTTGCGCGCCGCCACGTAAATTTCAATGCCGAATTTCGCGTAAACCCGGCTCGTATTCGCATCTTTCGACGCTTTTTTCTCTTTGATATTATTCCATTTGCGTCCCATTCTCGGATCCTGCCTTCTCTTAATTTTACTTTTCCCATTATACAACAAAGAAGCCGGGAGGGCGACAAGCTCCCGGCAATCGTCAGTGTCAAGCTAGCGTGGGCAGTCATTTAAGATGCCTGGAACGCGAACCCCGAAGGAACCTCTTCCTTGTAAGCGCTTTGCTTCGTTCTTTCATCAAACACAAGTGATTTGTCAGAATTTTTTGCCGTTATCCGCGAAGTGCTTTGAGTGCCATACCCGTTGTGCTGCTTTGCTTCGGTCCTTGCAGCATGCGAATCATTCCAGCGATACAACCCTTGACCGGTTGCGTCACGTTCTTGAGCAATTGCCGCATGTTTATCGACTGCTGCGGCGTTGCCTGCTTACTCGCTTGTCCTTCAACCGTTCTTACCACCGTGCCCGCTTCTTGAATCCTCATCATCGTCCTCAGCATCGCCCTGACGCCTCGCTCACTCCAACTGTACCCGCCACGCTTCGTCCGCTTGGCGAATATACGCATCTGCGATTCCGCGCTTCCCATCGGGCGCATACCGCTTGTGTCGATCCCCTTCGCCTGGAGTGTTTTTCGGTAGTCGTCCAAATGCTTCTCATGCCGCTTTAGAAATCTTTTATACGGCTTCCAATCCTTCCGGTTCTCTTCCGCTATCTCTTGCTCCGACACGCCTTCCAGGACCGCCATAAGCGCGGCTGCATCCTGTTTGGCCAAAGACCGTCTCACGGTCTCCCACACCTGCGGCAAATGACCAACAAAGCGTTTCAAATCACGCGCCACATGAAAGCGGTCCAGCATGTACAGACATTGGTGAAAGTAGGATGTACATTCCCCGATCCACGCCGCGCCGTCTCCGTTCACCACAAGCCACGTGTTCTCGTCGATTTCGTAACGCTCCACCAGAAAGTCCCCGAACCCTTCCCAGAAGTCGCCGCCGCTCGTATGCAGGTAATGCTGTTTGTTCTTCAGCTGTACCCGCTTGCCGTTCTTCTCCCAGCCTTCGTGTACGACTGCAATTGCGTTCTCCATCCCGCGCTTTTTGCTCCGCTGCAGCTTCGTGTACAGCCCATCCACTTCCACGAACAGCACGCGGGCAGCGCGCCGTTTCACCGCTGGCATCGGCTGTTGCGCACGCTCCATCAGTTTTTCCCTGATCGCTTGGTGGCTCAGCACATTGTAGCCCAAAAGCTGCTCCAGCCTCTTTGCGCTGTCCCGGTACGACGGTCCTTGGCTTGCGAATGCGATTGCTGTCTCTTCCAAATGCGGACTGACTTTCCCGCGCCCTTCGAATTGCAACAGCTGATCCAGCAGATACACGTGTTTGCCGCTTCTACGGTCACAGTACAATCTCCGCTTAAAGCGCACATTCCCGAACACTGTGTTGACGCTTGTTTCACGCTCGTCCTTTACTCGATAACGCTCTCGGTCCCGTTGCTCCAGGATCTGCTGATCCAGCGCCTCCAGTACCTGCTTCATCGCACGAGCGAATTCCTCCTGCATTTTCCGGAAAATCCATTGCTCAATCTCTTTCATCGTCGGCATTGTTGTGGTAAAGTGGCTCACAGGAGCTTCCTCCTTCTTGGTGTGTTGTGCGCAAACATCACTTTACCAAGGGAGAAGCTCTTTTTCTATATCCGCTTTTTCCAATTCCTACACCCACAGAGATTTTACACTATCTTACCGTCCGCCCGGGGACCGCTTATCTTCAGAACAGGCTGAGCTGGTTCGATTCCGGCAGTCCGCGGAAGCATCCCATGCCGGCGAGCACCTCGACGATCGTCTTGCTCGCTTTCGATCGCTGCTGGAAGTCCTCGACGGACAAATATTCTCCGTCCTCCCGCGACGCCGCGATATTTTTCGCCGCGTTTTCGCCGATGCCGGCGATCGCCGAGAACGGCGGGATGAGCGAGTCCCCGTCGATGATGAAGCGCGTCGCGTCCGAACGGTACAAATCGATCGGCTTGAAGCGGAAGCCGCGCGCCGTCATTTCCAGCCCCATCTCCAAAATCGAAATCATCGCCTTTTCCTTCGGCGTCGCCTGAAAGCCTTTCGCCTCGATCTCGATCAGCGTCTTCAGGATGGCATCGTATCCCTGGCAGAACAGGTCGACGTCGAAATCGGCGGCGCGCACGGAGTAATAGGTCGCGTAAAACTCGATCGGATAATACAATTTGAAAAATGCGGTGCGCACGGCCGAAATGACGTAAGCGGCGGCGTGCGCCTTCGGGAACATGTACTCGATGCGCAGGCACGAATCGATGTACCACTGAGGAACGCCGCACCGCTTCATTTCCTCGATCCATTCGGGCGTCAGTCCCTTGCCCTTCCGGACGCTTTCGGTAATTTTGAACGCGAGCGAAGCGTCCATGCCCGCCTTGTAAATCAGGAACAGCATAATGTCGTCGCGGCAGCCGATGACGGTCTTGATCGTGCAGGTGCCGTTTTTGATCAGTTCCTGCGCGTTGCCGAGCCAGACGCCCGTTCCGTGGGACAGTCCGGAAATTTGAAGCAAATCCGCGAACGACGAAGGCTTCGTCTCCTCGAGCATTTGCCGGACGAACCGGGTCCCCATCTCGGGAACCCCGTAGGTGGCGACCGGCGTGCGGATCTGTTGCGGCGTGACGCCGAGCGCCTCGACCGAGTTGAAGATGCTCATCACCTTCGGATCGTTCATCGGAATCGTCGTCGGATCGACGCCGGTCAAGTCCTGGAGCATCCGCATCATCGTCGGGTCGTCGTGTCCCAGAATATCGAGCTTCAGCAGGTTCGCGTCGAACGCGTGATAGTCGAAATGCGTCGTCTTCCATTCGGAGCTCGTGTCGTCCGCCGGGTATTGCACCGGCGTAATGTCCTCGACTTCGATGTAATCGGGCACGACAACGATGCCGCCCGGGTGCTGGCCGGTGCTGCGCTTGACGCCCGTGCAGCCGGAGGCGAGCCGGTTCAATTCCGCGCCGCGCCACGATTTGCCGTGGTCCTCCTGGTATTTTCGCGCGAAGCCGTAAGCCGTCTTCTCGGCCACGGTGCCGATCGTGCCCGCCCGGAACACGTTTTTCTCCCCGAACAGCACCTTCGTGTAGTTGTGCGCATGCGGCTGGTATTCTCCCGAAAAGTTCAAATCGATATCGGGCACCTTGTCGCCTTTGAAGCCGAGGAACGTTTCGAACGGAATGTCCTGGCCTTCGCCCCGCATCATCGTGCCGCAGTTCGGACATGGCTTGTCCGGCAGGTCGAAGCCGCTGGGCACGCTGCCGTCCGTAATCCATTCGCTGTGCTTGCACTCCGGATTGCGGCACAAATAGTGCGCCGGCAGCGGGTTGACCTCGGATATGCCGAGAAACGTCGCGACGACCGATGAGCCGACCGATCCCCGCGAGCCGACGAGATAGCCGTCCTGGTTCGACTTTTTGACGAGCCGCTCGGAAATGAGGTAGTTCGCCGAAAAGCCGTACTTGATAATCGGCACGAGCTCCTTCTCCAGCCGCTGGACGACGATGTCCGGCAGCGGCTCCCCGTACATCGACTTCGCCGTTTCGTAGCAGGAATTGCGGATTTCGTCGTCCGCCCCTTCGATGATCGGCGTGTACAGCTTGTCGGGGAACATGGCGATGTCCTCGAAACGGTCGGCCAGCTCGTTCGGATTGCGGACGACCACTTCGTACGCTTTGTCCTTTCCGAGGAAGGAGAACGCATCCAGCATTTCCTGCGTCGTCCGGAAGTGCGCGTCCGGCTTGCGCTGGTCCTTCAGCGGGCTGAAGCCGGTAATCCCGTGAATCGTAATGTCCCGGTAAAGCTTGTCGCGAGGCTCGAGGTAATGCACGTTGCCCGTGGCGATGACCGGCTTGCCGAGCTTGTAGCCGATCCGGCAAATGCGGCGCAGCGATTCCTCCAGCTCGGCGCGGCTGCCGACCAGCCCTTTGTCCAGCAGGTGCATGTAAAAATCGAGCGGCTGGATTTCGAGCACGTCATAGAACGCGGCGACGTCCTCGGCTTCCTCCTCCGATTTGTTCAGCACCGTTTCGTACAGTTCGCCCTTCTCGCATCCGGAAACGACGAGCAGGCCTTCCCGCATTTCGATCAGCTTGCTCCGCGGAATGCAGGCGACGCGGTGGAAGTAATCGGTATGCGACAGCGAGACGAGCTTGAACAGATTTTTTTTGCCTTGGGCGTTGAGCGCGTAAATGCCGCAGTGAAACGGCCGCGTCGTTTTCCAGCTGTCGACGTTTACGGAATTGAGCTTGGCGAGCTCCGTCACGCCCCTCGCGACCGAGTCCTTGATCAGGCCGTTCAATATGCCGGCGAGCGCGATCGTATCGTCGATCGCCCGGTGGTGGTTCTCGAGGCTTACCTTGTACAAGGCCGCGAGCGTGTTCAGCCGGTGGTTTTTCATCGTCGGGTGGAGGAATCTCGCCAGCTCGAGCGTATCGAGCACCGGATTCGTCAGCTGCGGCAAACCGATTCGCTTGCAGTTTTCCTGGATGAACCCGATATCGAACCGCGCGTTGTGCGCGACAAGCACGGCGTCGCCGACGAATTCGACGAATTCCTTCAGCTTCGGCTCGAGCTCGGGCGCATCCCGCACCATCTCGTCCGTAATGTTCGTCAACTGCTGGATGTTGTAAGGGATGGGCTCGTGCGGGTTGACGAACGTCGAAAACCGGTCCAGCTCCTTGCCCCCGCTCATCTTGACGCCGGCGATTTCGATGATTTTGTTCGCGGTGACGGACAGGCCGGTCGTCTCGATGTCGAACACGACGTAGGTCGCGTCCTCCAGCCGTTCCGCGCGCGGCATCAGCACCATCGGCACCGCGTCATTGACGACGTTCGCCTCGATGCCGTACATGACCTTGATGCCGTTTTTTTTGCCGGCTTTGGCGGCGTCCGGGAAGCACTGCACGTTGCTGTGGTCCGTCACCGCAATCGCCTTGTGTCCCCATTTGGCGGCCGTCTTGATGTAAACGTCGACGGGCGTGACCGCATCCATCGTGCTCATCGTCGTATGCAGATGGAACTCGACGCGCTTTTCCTCCGCTTCGTCCTTGCGGGCGGGCGGGGCGGCACTTCCTTCACGTCGCTCGGCATCATGACGAGCTCCGGCGGGTTCAGAAACCGGTCGTATTCGACCCGGCCGCGCAGCTTCAGCCATTTGCCGTTGGCGATCAGCGCGAGAACCTTGTTGTCTTCCTTCGTCTTGCCGAACATCTTGACGGCGATCGAGTCCGTGTAATCGGTGACGAAAAATTGATAGAGCGTGCTGCCGTTGCGCAGCTCCTTCGTCTCGTGGCCGAAGACGAGGCCCTGTATCGCGATTTTTTTCTCTTCTTCGACGATATTTTGAATCGGGACCGGGTCGTCCTTGATCTCATAGCCGTACTGAAGCGACTGCGGCGGCTCGTCGCCCGCGGCGGCCGGCTCGGGGGCCGAGCTTTCCATCAGCTTTTGAATCGCTTGCCGCTCCTCTTCCTGCAGCTTCGCGGCGAACTCCTCGTAAAATTCCTGCCGCGACTCTCCCGCCACGAGCTTGACCCGGCACTTGCGGCCGAACCGCTCCTCGAAAAAGCGGACGGCATGGGCTTCGACGTTTTTCTTTCGGGCCATCTCCAGCCCCAGCTCGTCCATGAGCGTAACCGTCAGCAGGTCCCCTTCCGCATGGTGCCGGGCTTTGGCCAGCCAGCCGTTGACCGAGGCGAACTCCGACTGCATCCACTCGACGAACAGCGGCCAGCAATCGCTGAGCAGTTCGTCCGTCCGCACCGATTCCTCGTAGCGCGTGACCATGGCGATGTTCGCAAGATGCCCCAGCTTGGCGGCGACGCGAGAACTGAACCCTCCGTAAACGGCGGCGGGCACGAGCGTCTTCTTCACGAAGTGAAACGTCCACGTTTTCTTCGCCTTGCTCACTTCCACCTTCTCTATGTAACCGTCCTGGAAATAGGAATTGATCCAATCGACCGGTATTTCGGCCTGTTCCAGCAATAGCTCGAACCTCTTTCTCCGGTCCGTACTCGGCTGCATCCGAAATCCCTCCTTTTTTTCCCATGAAAAAACAAAAGCCTCCGCTTCTATGGAGGCAAGGCGCATGCCTCGCGCCAAACGCGCCGTCATGATCCGAAGGCCTTGCGATTGCCGGGCGTCCGTCCGCCGGACCGACTCTCGCAATCTATTTTACCCCATCGGCATTACGCCATCAATGCTAAAAAGCCGGCCCCCGCGTGCGTGTGCACCGGAAAGCCGGCCGTACTCTAGGCTTTGCCGCAACGATTAATAGGCTTTGGCGAAGACGACCGTATGCTTCGCATCCGAACCGCAAACGAGACATTTGGTCTTCTTCTCGGCCGGCTCGAACGGGATGTTCCGGCTCGTGGCCCCCGTTTCGTCCTTCACCTGCTTCTCGCAGGCCTCCGAACCGCACCAGCCCGCCAGCGCGAAGCCGCGCTTCTCCTCGAGCGAGCCTTTCAGCTCGTCCAGCGTCTCGACCGAGAACGAATGCTCCTCGCGGAAAGCGGCGGCGCGGTTGAACATTTCGCCGTGCACCTGATCGAGCAGCGCCTGGACTTCGGCGACGAGGTTGTCCAGCGGCACCTGCTTTTTCTCGCCGGTGACGCGGGAGACGAGCACGCAGACGCCGTTCTCGAGGTCCCGCGGTCCAAGCTCCAGCCGCAGCGGAATGCCCCGCATTTCGTATTCGTTGAACTTCCAGCCGGGCGATACGTCCGAGCGGTCGTCGACGCGGACGCGGACGCCGGCGGCTTTGAGCTGCGCGTAAAGCTCGTCGGTTTTGGCGATGACCGCTTCCCGCGTTTTCGGCGGGCCGATCGGAATCATGATCACCTGCGTCGGCGCCACCTTCGGCGGCATGACGAGCCCGCGGTCGTCGCCGTGCACCATGATGAGCGCGCCGATGAGCCGGGTGCTGACGCCCCAGGACGTCGTATGGCAAAACTCCTGCGTATTTTCGCGGCTTAAATACTTGATGTCGAACGCGACGGCGAAATTCGTGCCCAAATAGTGCGACGTTCCCGCCTGCACCGCCTTGCCGTCCTTCATCATCGCCTCGATCGAATACGTGTCGACCGCTCCGGCGAATTTTTCCGAAGGCGTCTTCTGCCCCTTGATGACCGGAATGGCCAGCACGTTTTCGACGAAGTCGGTATAGACGTCCAGCATCGTCATCGTTTCCTTGCGGGCGTCCGCCTCGTCCTCGTGCGCCGTATGCCCTTCCTGCCACAAAAACTCGCTCGTGCGCAAAAACGGCAGCGTCCGCTTCTCCCAGCGCACGACGTTGGCCCACTGGTTGACGAGCAGCGGCAGATCGCGGTACGAATTGATCCACTTCGCGTACATATGACCGATCATCGTTTCCGACGTCGGCCGAATGGCGAGTCGCTCCTCCAGCTTTTCTCCCCCCGCCTCGGTTACCCACGGCAGCTCCGGATTAAAGCCTTCGACGTGCTCTTTTTCCTTCTGGAAAAAGCTTTCCGGGATGAACAGCGGAAAATACGCGTTGCGATGGCCGGTGTCCTTAAAGCGGCGATCCAGCTCTCGCTGCATGTTTTCCCACAGTTCGTAGCCGTCCGGACGGAAAACGATGCAGCCGCGCACCGGCGAGTAATCCATCAGTTCGGCTTTCTTGATAACGTCGATATACCAACGGCTGAAATCTTCGCCTTGCGGCGTTATTTCGGTAACAAACGCTTTGTCCTTCGACATGGCGGTTTCTCTGCCCCCGGAAGCTAGCTTAATTTTTGACCAAACGCAAAATGTCGTTGTACGTGACGACGATCATGAGCAGCATGATCATCGCGAAGCCGATAAAATGAATGAGCCCTTCCCGATTCGGGTCGACGGGCCGTCCGCGGACCGCTTCAAGTCCGATGAAGAGCAGGCGGCTGCCGTCGAGCGCCGGAATGGGCAGCAGGTTGAAAATCCCCAAATACAAACTCAATACTGCCGCCCAGGAGGTAAGCTCCGGAATGCCCTGCTTGGCGATCTGGCCCGTCATCTCGGCCGTCCGGACCGGGCCTCCCAGGTCGTCCAATTTGAATTCCCCGAAGATGAGCTTTCGAAAGCCTTCGAAAATCCGGCCCGTCATATCGACCATCGTCGTCCCCGCGAACGAAATCGTTTCGCCGAAGCCCGCGCGGCGCATTTCCGGACTCAAATAAATGCCGACCTTCCCGGTTTCTTCGTCCGGGGTAACGGCAACGGTCACTTCCGCTCCGTCCCGCTCGACCACCCAGTTCATCGGCTTGCCGGCCGACGCCTGGATTTGCTCGACGAGCGCGGTGCTGTCGCCTTCGACCGGGACGTCGTTCACCTTTTTGATCCAGTCGCCTTCCCGAAGTCCCGCCTGCTCCGCCGCCATCCCGGATTCGAGTCCGCTGACGAACACTTTGGACGAATTTTCTACGGGAACGCCGGCAAGCTGCAGGTAAACGGCGAAAAGCACGAACGCGAGCACGAAATTCATCATCGGGCCGGCGAAAATCGCCATGGCCCGCTTGCCCGGGGAGACGCCGTTGAACTGCCGGTCGGCCGGCGCGATCTGCGTCTCCTGCCCTCTCGAGACGATCATCGCCTGCGGATGCAGGGCGTAGCGCTGTTCCTCGCCGTCGACGTCGAGCGCGACGTAAAGCTCCTTTTCCAAATCGAGCGACTTCACTTCGCCGAGAACGATATTGGACCTTTCGTCCAGCTTATCCAAATACAGCTTCGCAACCTTGTCTTCCTTGACGCGAACGCCGATCGTCTGCCCCGGCTGCACCTCGACGACTTCCGGATCTTCGCCGGCCATCCGCACGAAGCCGCCGACGGGCAGCAAGCGCAACGTGAACCGGGTTTCGCCCCGTTTGATCGAAAACAGCTTCGGTCCGAAGCCGATCGCAAACTCGCGAACGAGAATGCCCGCCCGTTTGGCAAAATAGAAATGACCGAATTCATGAATCGAAACAAGCAGGAAAAAAACGAGCACGGTCAATAATACGATTTGAATCATTTCCATATCGTTGTTCAACCCCCGATGCCTGTGACGGCTGTCCTTAGATTATCATTATTCTCCAGGCCGTTACAAGAGAATACGGGATCGGTAGGCTATCAGTCGCAATTTTATCGGAGAACGGCCGCTTCGGCGCGCGTCCGCTCGTCGACGGACAAAATCGTCTCCAGGTCCGGATCTCCGATCGTCCGGTGCTCCCGAAGCATCCGTTCGATGATCGTATCGATGGCCAGAAAAGGAATTTCCCCTTTCAGAAAACGCGCCACGGCCGCCTCGTTGGCCGCGTTGAACACGGCGGGCGCCGTGCCGCCCGCCCGCCCCGCCTCGTAAGCGAGTCTCAGGCAGGGGTAACGCTCGAAATCCATTTCGCGAAAATGCAGCGTGCCGGCTTTCGCCAGATCGAGCGGGGAAGCCGGCGATGGCTTGCGGGCCGGATACGTAAGCGCGTATTGGATCGGCACCCGCATATCCGGGTTGCCGAGCTGGGCGATGACGCTCGTATCGGTAAATTCGACCATCGAATGCACGATGCTTTCCGGATGTAGCAGCACGTCGATCCTGTCGTACGGAAGGTCGAACAGCCAGTGGGCCTCGATGACTTCCAGGCCTTTGTTGACCATCGTCGCGGAATCGATCGTGATTTTGGCGCCCATCGACCAGTTCGGATGCTTCAGGGCGTCGGCGACCGTCACGTCCGCAAGCTCGTCCCGCGTCCGGTCGCGAAAGCTTCCGCCGGAAGCCGTGATGACCAGGCGCTTGACGGCGCGGCCGTCTTCCCCGTTCAGGCACTGAAAAATGGCCGAATGCTCGCTGTCGATCGGATAAATCGTCACGCCCTTGTCGCGCGCGCGTTTTGTGACGATATGTCCGGCCGCGACGAGCGATTCCTTGTTGGCCAGGCCGATCGACAGCCCGGCGTCGATGGCGGCCAATGTCGATTTCAGGCCGAGGCTGCCGACCAGCGCGCACACCGCATAGTCGGCGCCGGACCCGGCCGCCGCTTCGATGAGCCCCTCTTCGCCGTAAACGGCTTTCGTGCCCGGCGGCAAACCGGGGCGAATTTCTTCGGCGAGCTCCCGGGTCGCGACCGACACCAGCTTCGGGCGAAACCGGCGGGCTTGCTCCAGCAGCAGCCGAATGTTCCGTCCGGCCGCGAGCCCCGTAATTTCGTAGCTGTCGGGATCGCCGGCGACGACATCCAGCGTTTGCGTGCCGATCGAGCCCGTGCTGCCGAGGACAGCCAATTTCTTCGCCATGCGATTTCCTCCGTCTTTCTTGTATGTATCCGAAACATGAACAGGCCGCGTCGGCAGCTTAAACCGGCAGCAGCGATAAAACGTGCAGCAGCGGGAAGACGACGATCCAGCTGTCGGTCCGGTCGAGCGCCCCGCCGTGGCCGGGGAGCAGCGCGCCGGAATCCTTGACGCCTCTCAGCCGTTTGTAGGCGGACTGGATCAAATCGCCCAGCGTTCCGCCCGCGGCGGCGCAGACGGCGATCGCGAGCGCCCTTCCGATCGAGAGCAGCTCCGGCCGGACCAAGGCGAAGGCGACTCCGCAGGCCGCCGCGACCGCAAGGCCGCCGATCGCGCCTTCCACCGTCTTGTTCGGGCTGATGGCCGGCCACAGCTTGCGCTTGCCGATCGCCTTGCCGACGAAGTACGCCCCGGCATCGGAGCCCCAAATGCAAAAAAACGCGAGCAGCGACCAGAACAGGCCGTGCTCGAGCTCCCGGGTCGCCGACATATAGCGGAATCCGAGACCGATGTAAAAAACGCCGAGCAGCAGCAGAGCCGCGTGCCCGAGGTCTATTTGGTTTTTGCTGAGCACCGTCGCGGCGAGGAATGCCAGCATCGCGAGCCATGCGACCGTCGCGACGGAAGGCGGCTGCCAGCCGAACGGGAGCGTCGGCAGCGCCAGCAGCAGCACGGCGGCATAGCCGATCGCGACATCGAGCCGCGCGGGCGGCATTCCGTTGAGCCGGACGAACTCGAAAAACCCGATAAGGGCCAGCAGCGCCAGCAGGGCGGAATAATACCCGCTTCCGACATACAGCAGCGCGAGAAAGCCCGCGCCCGCGACAACCCCCGTCACAATGCGTTGACCCATCCGGTCAGAGCCCCCCGTAACGACGCGCCCGCCGTTGGTATTCGCAAATCGCGTCATAAAAATGCCGATCCGAAAAATCGGGCCAATAGGCGTCCACGAAACAAAATTCGCTGTATGCCAGCTGCCAGAGCATGAAATTCGACAGCCGGATTTCGCCGCTCGTCCGAATGAGCAGATCGGGATCCGGCAAGTCGCTCGACAGCAGGCACGAACGGAACGTTTCCTCGTCGATGGCGTCCGGGTCCAATTGACCGGACGCGGCCTTGCGGGCCAACTGCCGCGCGGCCTGCACGAGCTCCGTTCGCCCGCCGTAATTCAACGCAAAATTAAGTACGAGTCCCGTATTGTTTTTCGTCTTTCGGACCGCTTCGTCGACCGCGCTCAGCGTATGATCGGGAAGCAAGTCCTGCAGCCCCATCATGCGCACCTGAACGTTGTTTTCGATCAATTCGTCCAGCTCGAGCGACAAAAACTCCTGGGGCAGCTTCATCAAAAATTCCACTTCCGACTTGGGCCGCTTCCAGTTTTCCGTCGAAAAGGCGTACATCGTCAAATAGCGGACCCCGATGCGGTCGGCCGCCTTCGTAATGCGCTTGACCGCCTTCATTCCGCTGTGGTGGCCGGCAATCCGTGGCAAGCCCCGTTCCTTCGCCCAACGCCCGTTGCCGTCCATGATGATGGCGACATGCTGAGGCACGTTATCCGTTTCCGGCAACCCGTCTTCCCGGACGGACCGCTTATCCGCTTCCGTGCCGTCGTCTTGCTGCTTGCGGAACAAACCGCCGCGGAAAGGATTGATCATGGTCTTTCCCCCTGATGAACAATAAACCCCACCGGTCGATGGGGTCGATAACGATTAAACTTCCATTATTTCCTTTTCTTTGGCGGCGAGAATTTTGTCCACTTCCGCCGTGAAGCGGTCTGTCAGCTTCTGAACGTCTTCCTGATGGCGGCGGGATTCGTCCTCGGAAATTTCGCCTTTTTCTTTTTTCTTGATTTCGTCGTTGGCGTCGCGGCGAATGTTGCGAATGGCGACCTTCGCCTCTTCGCCGAATTTTTTGGTCGATTTGACGAGGTCGGCCCGGCGCTCCTCCGTCAGCGGCGGAATGACGATGCGGATGATCGAACCGTCATTGGCCGGCGTAAGGCCGAGATCGGACTTCAGGATCGCCTTTTCGATCGCGGCGAGGGCGGACTTGTCCCACGGCTGGATGATCAGCGTGCGGGAATCCGGCGTGTTGATCGTACCGAGCTGGTTGACGGGCGTCATCGCTCCGTAGTACTCGGCCTGCACGCGTTCCAGAATGGCGGCCGACGCGCGGCCGGCCCTGAGCGTCGCCAAATCCCGCTTCAACGCTCCGATCGCTTTTTCCATCCGCTCTTCCGCGTTTTTCTTGATCGCTTGAGGCACTTTTAGTTCACGCTCCCCTTCACAATCGTGCCGATTTTCTCGCCGAGGACGGCACGTTTAATGTTTCCTTTTTCGGTAATGGCAAACACAAGCAGCGGAATGTTGTTGTCCATGCATAGGGATGATGCCGTAGAATCCATGACGCCGAGATTTTTGTTCAACACGTCCATATACGTCAATTGCTCGTATTTTTGCGCGTTCGCGTCCTTGAACGGGTCGGCGCTGTAGACGCCGTCGACCTTGTTTTTCGCCATCAGAATGACTTCGGCTTCGATTTCGGCGGCGCGCAGCGCGGCCGTCGTGTCCGTCGAGAAAAACGGATTGCCGGTTCCGGCGGCGAAAATGACGACGCGGCCCTTTTCCAGATGGCGGATCGCCCTGCGGCGAATGTAAGGCTCGGCGATTTGCTGCATGGCGATGGAGGTCTGCACCCGCGTCGGCACGTCGATTTGCTCCAACGCGTCCTGAAGGGCAAGCGAGTTCATGACGGTGGCCAGCATGCCCATATAATCCGCGGTGGCCCGGTCGATGCCTTTTTGGCTGCCGGAAATGCCCCGCCAGATGTTGCCGCCGCCGCAGACGATGGCGACTTCCACGCCGAGCTCGACGACTTCCTTGACTTGTTCGGCAATCGACAAAATGGTCGCGGCGTCGATTCCGTAGCCGTTCTGGCCGGCAAGCGACTCTCCGCTGACTTTCAATACGACGCGTTTGTAAACGGGACGATTCAACGTTTGTACCTCCACTGGTTCTATTTCTTTCGATTGCCCTGGCGCCGGAACGGCTTTAAGCCCCTCGAAAAAAGGGAACACGGCGTGTTCCCCTTGGTTGGACGAAATGCTGCTTTATGCTTTCACTTGGGCCATAACTTCATCGACGAAGTTGTCTTGTTTCTTTTCCATGCCTTCGCCCAGCTCGAAACGGACGAAACGGCGGATCGAAATTTGCTCGCCGATCGTCGCGATTTTTTCGTTGAGCAGCGTTTGAACCGTTTTGTCCGGATCTTTGACGAACGATTGCTCAAGCAGCACGTTTTCTTCGTAGTACTTGTTCAGGCGGCCTTCGACCATCTTGTCGACGATCTTCTCCGGCTTGCCTTCGTTGAGCGCCTGGTTGCGGAGAATTTCGCGCTCCTTGTCCAGATCGCCTTGCGGCACTTCTTCGCGGCGGACGTATTTCGGGTTCGCCGCGGCGATGTGCATCGCCAGGTCGCGGACGAATTCCTTGAACTGGTCGGTCATCGCCACGAAGTCGGTCTCGCAGTTGACCTCGACGAGCACGCCGATGCGGCCGGCGCCGTGAATGTACGACTCCACGCGGCCTTCCGTCGCGACGCGGTCGCCTTTTTTGGCGGCTGCCGCAAGACCCTTTTCGCGCAGAAGCTCCGCCGCCTTGGTCAGGTCACCGCCCGCTTCTTCCAACGCTTTTTTGCAATCCAACATGCCGGCTCCGGTTCTTTCGCGGAGCGTTTTTACGTCTGCTGCATTCACTGCCACGCCCAACAACCTCCTGATCGTATGTTTCGTTTTTAAAGATGCTTATGTTTCGTAAAAAAAGGGCGGCAAGAAGGTTCTCTTCTGACCGCCCTGTGATCGCTTCGCTTAAGCCGTCGTCTCTTCGCCTTGATGCGCTTCGACGATGGCGTCGGCCATTTTGGACGTCAACAGCTTCACAGCGCGGATCGCGTCGTCGTTGCCCGGGATGATGTAATCGATCTCGTCCGGATCGCAGTTCGTATCGACGATGCCGACGATCGGAATGCCGAGCTTGCGGGCTTCGG
The DNA here is from genome assembly GCF_016937515.1 of Cohnella algarum. Classification (NCBI taxonomy): domain Bacteria; kingdom Bacillati; phylum Bacillota; class Bacilli; order Caryophanales; family Paenibacillaceae; genus Cohnella; species Cohnella algarum. The sequence goes on along the minus strand of NZ_JAFHKM010000002.1, from coordinate 4,646,584 downwards.
CCACGGCGATGCGTTCTTTGCGCGGATCGATGATGAACAGCGCGTCAGGCAGCTTGCGCATGTTCTTGATGCCGCCGAGGAACTTTTCGAGACGCTCTTTTTCCTTGCGGAGAATGATGACTTCCTTCTTCGGAAGGCGTTCGAACGTGCCGTCTTCTTCCCATTTATCCAACTGGTGCAGACGGTCGGTCCGCTTTTGAATCGTCGAGAAGTTCGTCAGGGTGCCGCCCAGCCAGCGTTGGTTGATGTAAAATTGACCGCTGCGCTCCGCTTCTTCTTTAACGGAATCTTGCGCTTGCTTCTTCGTGCCGACAAACAGCATCGTTCCGCCCTGCTCGGCGAGCTGGCGTACGAAATTGTAAGCTTCGTCGACTTTTTTGACCGTTTTTTGCAGGTCAATAATGTAAATGCCGTTCCGTTCGGTAAAGATGAACTTCGCCATTTTCGGGTTCCAGCGACGGGTTTGGTGTCCGAAGTGTACCCCTGCTTCCAAAAGCTGTTTCATGGAAATAACTGCCATCTTTCCTGCACCTCCGTAAAATGGTTTTAGGTGAATCTCCTCCGCCGCTTCGCGTCTTTCGCCGGAACTCCCCTTGCAGGAACCTAGGAAGAGCACCGCCGGCGAAATTGAACGGCGTGCGTTTTTTCACACTGCATGATACTATACCATATCGTGCCTGAAGAATCAATAGCCGCGAAGCGTCCGCAGACGCGGGTACAAATCGCGCAGCCTTTCGTAAAGCTCGACGTAAAGCCGGTATCCTTCCAGCACCCGCCCGCGGTCGGCCTTCGGCGCGATTTCGGCCGTCTCCCGCGCGAACCGGCGCCGGGCGTCCGCATAATCCGCGAACATGCCGACGGCCACCCCGGCCGCCATCGCGGCGCCGAGCGACGTCGCCGCCTCCGTTTGGGCCGGCACCCGGATCGGCGCGTCAAGGGCGGATGCGACGATTTCCCGCCACGCCGGGCTTTTCATGCCGCCGCCGATCGCCGCGTAGCAGGCCGCGGGTTCGGTTCCCCGAAGCGCCTCGGCGATCGAGCGCAGCCCGTATCCGACCCCCTCCATCACCGCCCGCGCCATATGGAACCGGGTGTGACCCGATTCCAGGCCGAAAAACAGGCCTCGCGCCTCCTCGTTCCAGACCGGAGACCGCTCGCCTTGCAAATACGGATGGAACACGAGGCCGTTCGAGCCCCATGGCAGCCGCCCGATTTCTTCCTCCAACCGTACATACGGGTCCTCCTGCGGCGCCCCGCGCGAGCCGAGCTCCCGCGCCGCCCATTGATGGGCGGCCCCGGCCGCCTGCATCGTCCCGATTCCGTAGTATAGCCCGGCCTCCGGTCCGCACATCGTGAAAATCCGTTTTTTTTCGTCCGCTGCCGGCGCCGCGGCCGCGCGAGACACCCAGGCGGTCGTCCCGATATAGACGTACGCTTCCCCCGGCGCGATCGCGCCGGCGCCGAGCGCGGCGCACGAGCCGTCGCCGCCTCCGAGCGCGACCGGCGTGCCCGGCGCGAGCCCGGTTTCCGCCGCCGCTTCCGCCGTTACGCCGCCGACGAGCGTCGCCGACGGCACGATGTCCGGCAGTTTCGCCCGGTCGATGCCGAACGCCTCCGCGATCCCGTCGTCCCAGCGGCAGCCGTGAATGTCGAAAAGCCCGGTCAGCGAGGCGTCCGAATAATCGGTGACGCCGAACGTCCCGGACATGCGCCCCGCAAGATAATCTTTCGGCTGCAAAAAGTACGCCGCCTCGCGATATGCGTCGGGACGGCGGCGCTTGAGCCACATCAGCTTGAGCAGCGGATAGCGGCTGTCGAGCCGGTTGCCCGTCCGCTCGTACAAACGGTCGGCGTCAAGCAGCCGGAACGCTTCGCCCGCAAGAGGAGCGCTGCGCGTATCCGCGTGAATGAGGGCCCGGCCGAGCGGGCGGCCGCAGCGGTCCGCCGGACAGACGGCCATCATGTGAGCGCTGAAGCCGACCGCGGCGATGTCGGATGGCCGGACGCGATCCAGCACGAGGCGCGTCGAGCGGACGACGGCATCCCACCAGTCGTCGGGATGCTGCTCGGCTTCGCCGCCCTCCCCGTAATAAGTCGGATAGGCCAAGGAAGCCCACGCGACCGCATGCCCGGTCTCGTCGAACACCGAGCATTTGTGACCGGACGTTCCCAAATCATGAGCCATAATATAGCGCGGCATTGCCGAATTCACCCCCAGATTCGAATCGTCTACCTCCTAATTGCAAGCGAAAGGCCGGTTCGGCCGCGGAACGTCCAGCTCCAGGCGGCCCGAACCGGCCATGCGATCCACAACGCGCCGGCAGGCTATAATCCGGCTTCCTTCCAGTCCCGCATAAAGCCCTCCAGCCCGATATCGGTCATCGGATGCTTCATCATGGCCGCCCAAACGGGGTAGGACGTCGTCACCGCGTGGACGCCGATATTCAGCATATCCAGCACCTGCTGCGGCCCGCGGACGCTGGCCGCGATCACCTTCGTCGGAAGGCTAAGGCGCGAGAACGTTCTCGCGATGCCGCCGATCAGCTCGGCTCCCGACCAGGCGACGTCGTCGACACGCCCGAGGTAGGGACTGACGTATTGAACTCCTGCTTTGGCCGCCAGCACCGCCTGGCCGACCGAGTAGACGAGCGTCATGTTCGTCTCGATGCCTTCTTTCGCCAGCCGGCTCGCCGCCTTGACACCCTCCGCGCCCATCGGCAGCTTGACGACGACGCGGTCGGCCCATTGCCGGAAGGCGCGCGCTTCCTCGACCATGGCGTCGGCATTCGCGCCGACGGCTTCGCACCACACCTTGCCGGTCGTCGCGCGCCCGATATCCCGAATCAGCTCCTCGAAGCCGCGCTTTTCCCGGGCGACGATCGACGGGTTGGTCGTCACCCCGTCGAGCACGCCCCACGACATCGCCTCCCGAATTTGCGCGAGATCCGCCGTATCGATGTAAAATTCCACGTTCATGTTCCCTTCGCCGCCTCTCTTGCTTTCATGCCCGCCGGACTTTGGCATGGCATCCCTCAGGCTTCTATTCGTACAAAACGGCCTTGATCTCTTCGTCGTCGATGTTCGATTTGTCGTAGTAGAAAAATCCGGTGTCGATGTTCGGTTCGACGGTTTCGCCCTTTGCCGCCGCGACGGCCGCCTTGACTGTTTCATAGCCGATGCCGATCGGATTTTGCGTAATAGCGCCGGCCATTTCGCCGTTTTTGATCGCGTCGATCTGCTGTTTGCCCGAATCGTATCCGATAATCGTGATTTTGCCTTGCATGTTCATTTCCTTGACGGCGTTCAGGACGCCGATGGCCGAGCCTTCGTTCGCCCCGAAGAAGCCTTTCAGATTCGGATGCGCCTGCATGATCGCCTTCGCCAGGTCCGTCGACTTCAGATGATCGCCGCCGCCGTACTGAATGTCGACGATTTTGATGTTCGGGTATTTCTCCTCGATCCGGTTTTTGAAGCCGTCGCGGCGGTCGACGCCGGTACGGCTCGTCTGATCGTGCACGATCATCGCGATTTCGCCCTCGCCGCCGATCAGCTCGGCCATCTTGTCCGCGGCAAGTCCCGCGGCGGCGATATTGTCGGTCGCCGCGGTCGCGACCGGGATGTCGCTTTCCACGCCGGAATCGAAGGCGACGACCGGAATGTCATTCGCCTTCGCCTGCTCCAGCAGCGGAGCCGAGGCTTTGCTGTCAAGCGCCGCGAAGCCGATGGCGTCCGGCTTTTTGTCAAGCGCGACCTGCAGCATTTCGATTTGCTTGTCGACCTGGGATTCGGACTCCGGCCCTTCGAACGTGATTTCGACGTTCAGCTCCGCGGCCGCCTTCTCGGCCCCCTGCTTGACCGCCTGCCAAAACTGGTGCTGGAAGCCTTTGGATACGATCGGAATATACATTTTGCCGCCGTCTCCTCCGGCTTCCCCGGCGCCCCCGGAGGCGTTCTGCGAAGCGTTCGTCCCGCAGGCGGCGAGCAGCGACCCCAACAGCGCCAGAGCCGACGCGCCGGCAACGAATTTCCCGAATGTTTTTCTCATCCCCGTTTTCTCCCCTTTTTGTCCCTGTCAAGGCAACAAGATATGATTGATGAAGGTCCGCAGCCGCTTCAAAAGCGGCCTTCGCTTCCCCGCCCGGCTCGCCGGACGGCGGAAGCCGCGCCGGACCGTTACGCCGATTTCCGGCGGCGCAAAATGTCCGTATATACCGCCAGTAAAATGACCAGGCCAACGACGACCGTCTGCCATTCCTGGGGCACCGACAAAATGCGGAGACCGTTGGTGAGCACGCTCATGATGAGGGCGCCGATCACCGTGCCGACGATCGTCCCCTTGCCCCCGCTGAGCGAGGTGCCGCCGATGACGACGGCCGCGATCGCCTCCAGCTCGTAGCCCTGGCCAAGAGCCGGATTCGCCGAGTTCAGGCGCGAGGCGATGAGAACGCCGGCGAGACCCGTAAACGTCCCGGTGATCGTATAAATGACGATTTTCCAGAAGTTGACGTTGACGCCGGAAAGCCGGGTCGCTTCCTCGTTGCTGCCGAGCGCGAAATTGTACCTCCCGACGATCGTCTTGGACAACACGAGACCGCCGACGATCGCCGCCCCGAAAAAGACGAGCACGGCGAATGGAATGCCGAGCAAGCTGCCGAGCGAAATTCGCGAGAAATTCGTCGCGTGCGGATCCGTAAAATAAATCGGCTTGGCGCCGGAAATGACAAGCGCAAGTCCCTTGGCGACCATCATCATCGCCAGCGTCGCGATGAACGGGGGAATTTTCAGCTTCGAGACGAAGACGCCGGACAGAAAGCCGCACAGCGCGCCGGTCAAAACGCCCCCGACGACGCCGACTGCCACCGGCATTCCCCAAAATGTGATGAACACCCCGGTCATGACGGCGCTTAGCGTCATGACGGTGCCGACCGAAAGGTCGATGCCGCCGGTAATGATGACGAACGTGGACCCGAGCGCCAAAACGCCGATGACCGCCGTCGACATCAAAATGCCGACGATGTTGGAAAACTGCAGGAAATTGCCCGAGGAAAGCGAAAACACGACAACGAGAACGATCAGGCTGGCAAAGGCCAGCAATTGCTGCAGCGCTCCCGGCGGAATGCGGAAGCGGGATGACGCCTTGGTCGTTGCGACGGACGGATTCATATCCGTTTCCCCCTTTGTTGTTTCTGTCGCCCGAAGCCTCCGGCCTACGCCATATGCTTCGTGGCAAGACGCATGATGGCTTCCTGGGACGCTTCGTCGTGCGAGAGCTCGCCCGTAATGCGCCCTTCGCACATGACGACGATCCGGTGACTCAGCCGCAATATTTCCGGCAGCTCCGAAGAAATCATAATGATCGATTTACCCTGCGCCGCAAGCTCGTCGAGCAGCTTGTAAATTTCGCTTTTGGCCCCGACGTCGATGCCTCGCGTCGGCTCGTCGAAAATGAGGATGTCGCAGTCGCGGGTCAGCCATTTGCCGATGACGACTTTTTGCTGGTTGCCGCCGGACAGAAGCTTCATTTTCTGCCCGATTCCGGGCGTTTTCACCCGAAGCTTCTCGACGGTTCTTTCGGACGATCCGGCGATCGCTTTGTCCTTCATGACGCCGAGCGGCCCGCAAAACGAGCGGAGAGCGGCGATCGTCGCGTTCGTCTTGACGTCCATGTCGACGATGCAGCCGAACCGCTTGCGGTCTTCGGACAAATAGCCGATGCCGTGGCGCACCGCGTCGTACGGGCTTCTGAGCTTGACCTTTTTGCCGCGGACGTAAATGTCCCCCGAATCCACGGGGTCCGCTCCGAACACCGCTCTCGCCACTTCGGTCCTCCCCGCCCCGACCAGGCCGGCAAAACCGAGAATTTCGCCTTTTTTCAGCCGGAAATCGACGTTTTTCAGCGTCTTCCCCCGACTGAGCCCCTTCGCCTCGAGGACGACCTCCCCGCCGCCGGAGGCGATGTCGGAGCGTTTGCTGTAATAGAACTCCCGGCCGACCATCATCGAAATGATCCGGTCGCTCGTCACGTCCGCCGCGTGAACGGTATCGATGTAGGCGCCGTCCCTCATCACCGTGATGCGGTCCGCGATCGTCTTCAGTTCGTCCATCCGGTGGGAAATGTAGACGATCCCTACGCCTTCCCGCCGAAGCCGGTTGACGATCGCGAACAAGTCCTCGATCTCCGAATCGCTCAGCGCGGCTGTCGGTTCGTCCATGATCAGCACCTTGGCGTCGAAGGAGAGCGCCTTGGCGATTTCCACCATCTGCTGCTTGGCGACCGTGAGCTTCGACACCGGCGCCCGCGGATCCACGTTCAGACGCAGCCGGTCCAGCAGTTCCCGGGCCATCCGCTCCTGCCGCTTCTCGTCGAGGAACAATCCGGCGATCCGCGGTTCCCGGCCGATGAAAATGTTTTGCGCGACGGTCAAATCCTGCGCCAGGTTGAGCTCCTGGTGAATCATGATAATGCCCGCGTCCTGCGCCGCTTTCGTCCCGACAGGCTCGAACTCCCGCCCCATGTACCGGATCGATCCGGAATCTTTCGTATAAACCCCGGTGAGAACCTTCATCATCGTCGACTTGCCGGCGCCGTTCTCGCCCACGAGCGCGTGCACTTCGCCGGCCCGGAGCTCGAACCGGCACCGGTCGAGCGCCTTGACGCCGGGGAACGATTTGCTGATGTCCTCCATCCGGACCCGTATTTCGCTCATCTCCAAAGCCACTCCCCTTCCCGCCGTCGAAACCGGCATGGTATTTCAACTTAACGCCTTGATTGTAAGCGGATTCAATTCCGAGAAGAATAGAAAAACTTCCGTAAAAAGTCGAATATTTTACGATCGCTCCCCCAGCTTGCCTAATGCGAAAAAAGCTACTCTCCCACGAACGGGAAGAGCAGCTTTTGATTTTCGTCCTCGTACATGTTCGCCTTCGTAATGATCACGGAACCCGTGTCGATCGTCTTCGGCACCTTCTCGCCCCGGATCGCTTGAACCGCCGTTTTGACGCCCAGGTAGCCCATATTGAACGGCCGCTGCACGATCGTCCCCTGCATGACGCCCTCTTCGAGCAGCTTGACCTCCTCGACCGAGCTGTCGAAGCCGACCAGCTTGACCCGCCCGGCCGCGCCGGCGTCGCGAAGCGCCTTTCCCGGGCCGACGGACGACGCCTCGTTCAGACCGACGATGCCCTTCAGATCGGGGTGCTCCTTCAGCAGCTCGAGCGTCGTCTCGTAGGCTTTCCGTTCGATGCCGTCGCTGTAAAACGTGCCGACTACCTCGACGCCCGGCGCCTTCTCCAGCGCGTTGCGCACGCCCCGCTCCCGGTCGATTTGCGACGCCGATCCTTGAACGAAGCTCATGACGGCGACTTTTCCTCCGGTGGCCGACAGCTGCTCCGCCATCAATCGGCCGACCTTTTCGCCCGCCGCCACGTTGTCCGTCGCGATAAAGCTTTTCGGGCGATCGCTGTTCACCGCCGAATCGGCCATGATCAGCGGGATGCCGAGCTTGCCGATCGTTTCGGCGGCCGGCGCGAGACGGTTGTAGTCCGCCGCCGCGAGAACGATCGCGTCTGGCCTTTCGGCCGCCGCCTTCTCCGCCATCGCGATTTGCGCGTCGACGTCGGTTTCCTTGCCGGGCCCGATCACCGCGATATCCGCTTCGAATTCCTTGGCCGCGGCTTCCGCCCCGCTTTCGAACACCTGCCAAAACTCCATCGATTTCGATTCCTTGATAATGACGACGATGCGGGGCCTGTCGCTCCCGCCTCCCATATCCGCGAGCCGGCCGGTCGCGCAATAAACCGCCCCGCCGGCCGCCGCAAGCGCGAGCAGCAGCGTCAGCAGCCGCCCCCATCCCCGGACTCCGGTCGTCATGGCGCGGCCTCCCTTCCCCCCTCCGGCTCGCCGGAGGCCTTGTCGCACCGTTCTTCCTCGCGCGGCTCCACGGCGGGAATCGTCACCGTTACCGTCGTCCCTTCCTCGGGCTCGCTCTCGTAAACCAGTCCGAACTCGGGACCGAAGTGAAGCCGGATCCGCTCGCGCACGTTCGCGACGCCGATCCCTCGGCCGTCGGCTTTCCGGGCGTCCGGGCGCATCAGCTTCGCCAGCATGTCCTCGTCCATGCCGACGCCGTCGTCCGCGATCCGAAAGACGATGCGGTCTGCAACGCGTTCGCCGGAGATCGCGATGCATCCGGGACCGTATTTGTTTTTCAGCCCGTGGTAAATCGCGTTTTCGACGAGCGGCTGCAGCAGCACCTTGATCGTCAAACAGTCGAGAATGGCCGAATCGACGTCGATGCGGTAATCGATTTTATTTTTGTAGCGCATCTTCTGAATCGTCAAATAGTTCGCGATATGTTCGATTTCCGTTCGCACGGGAACAAGCTCCCGGTCTTTGCTGATCGAGCTGCGGAACAAGCGGGCCAACGCGGACGCCATAAGCACGACTTCCTCCGATTTTTTCGCTTCGGCCATCCAGACGATCGAATCGAGCGTGTTGTACAGAAAATGCGGATTGATCTGCGCCTGCAGCGCGTTCAGCTCGCTTCGGCGCTTGAACTCCTGCTCCCGCACCACCTGACTCATCAGCTCCTTGATTTGGGCCACCATCATATTGAACGTGCGCGCAAGCAGCCCGATTTCCCGCTGTCCGTCCGGCGGCACGTATATGTCCAGATTGCCGCGCTCGACCTCGCGCATTCGTTCCTGCAGCCGCTTGATCGGACGGGAAAGCCCGCGGGAGAGCAGCACGGACAGCGCGATCGCGACGAGCAGGCAAAACCCGCCCCACGCCAGAAGCGAGAGGTCCATCTGGCGCTTGTTGCCGACAAGCTCGCTCACGTACGAGACGCCGACGATTTTCCAGCCGAAGCCGCTGTCCTGGATCGTATAAATCCGGCTTTGGCTTCCTTCGTCCGTCTCGAAGCTGCCGCCGCCCCGGCGAAGAACGTCGTCGATGCGCTCCGTCTTCAAGCCGCTGTACACGAGCTGCTGCTGCGGGTGGTAGACGAGATTGCCGTCATCGCTGACGATAAATACGTAGCCGCGTTGTCCCAAATCGATTTGCGACAGCATGTCGTTCATCACGTTGAAGTTGAGATCGACGAGCAGGATGCCCACCCCGGTTCCATCGTCCCGGCGCAATTCGCGGCTGAGCGACACGACCCAGCGATACTCGTTCCTGTAAATAGGCTGAATGTGCGACGAAGAAACGACGATGCCGCCTTCCGCGGCACGGGCCAGCTTGTACCACGATTGCTCCGGTATGCTGACGTATGGGTTAAGCTTCGCTTCCCGCCGGTCGGAGACGAACGAGCCGTCATAGCCCGCGATCTGGATCGAGGCGATGTCGTTTCGGGAAAGGAGGATCGAGCGAAAAAAGTCCGAGATTCGCTCCTCCGTCGCCCGGCGCTCGTCCTCCGGCAGCGCGTCCAAGCCCGCGACGAACGAGCGGACGTCGCGGTTGTTCAGCGCGAGGGACGATATCGTTCGCATGTTGTCGACATAGGTTCGGATGTTCGCGTTCACCTGCCGGACAAGCTCGGCCGTGTAATCTTCCGCGGACCTCCGGACGGCCGCCGTCGACAGCTGGTAAGCGATAAAACCGAGCAGCAGCACCGTCAGCAAAATCAGGCTCGCGAACGCGGCCGCCATGTTCGTCTGAATGCTGCCGAAAGAAAGCCTCCTCATGGGCGCCATCATGGCATGGCCGCCTTCTGCCGATGCTCCTTCGGCGTCTCTCCGGTCGCTTTTTTGAAAATGAGGCTGAAGTAATGCGGGTCTTTATAGCCGACTTTCGCCGCGATTTCGTATGTCTTCGCATCGGTAAGCTTGAGCAGCTCCTTCGCCTTGGCGATCCGTTCGGCGGTCACGTACTCCACGAACGTCTTGCCGGTATGGCGTTTGAATTCGGCGCTGAAATAACTCGTGCTCATGTGCAGATGCCGGCATATCGTCTTGAGCGAAAGCTCCGGGTCGCCGTATCGCTCCCGGATAAAAGCTTCCGCGTTCAGCATCTGCAGCCGGCAAAAATCGGTCCGGGCCGCGGATACGGCGGCGATCGCCCGCCGCGCCGCCTCGGTCAGGCGGCGTTCGATTTCGTCCAGCGTCTTGCAGGAGGACAGGATGTCGAACGGATGGGCTTGATGGCCGAACGCCTCCGACTCGTCTCCCCCGAGCTCCGCCACGGTTTGGACGATTGCCATGATCCATTTCTGAATTTGGATCCGGCAGCGCTCGACGGTCGGAAACGCGCCGCGCAGCCGGGCGAACGTTTCCGAGATCGCCGCTTCCGCTTCGCTCGCGTTTCCCGTCCGGATCGCCGTGACCAGCTTCTTCTCTTCTTGCGCCGACTCGAAATAAAGGGCGCTCTCCCTCCCTTCCATGTCGGAAATGCCGATCACCCGGTTGCCGCCGAGCAGCAGACGATATTCGAGCGCCGTCGCGGCTTCCGCATAGGAGCGCGGCAAATCCCGCAGGCCGCAAGCCGGCCGCCCGATGCCGGACGTCACCGTAATCGGCAAATACCGCTCGGCCGCGTCGCGAATTTGCTCCGCGAGATGCTGCGCGCGCGCTTCCAGATCGCGCGACGCGTCGCCCGACAAAACCGCGAGCACCCGCTCCTCGCGGCTTTGAAATACGGCTGGCGCAGCCTCTGCTCCCGTCAGCTCCTGCACGATATTATAGACGGCGAACCGGAGCAGCTCCCGATCTTCGGCGCCGAGCCGGTCGTCGAACCGGTCCGGATCGACCGCGAGCACGACGTAATCCGGTCCGCCCAGGTCGATCCCGAAATAGGCAAGCCGTTCCTCCGCTTCCCCTTTGCGCACGCCCGCAATGACTAGCCGTTCAAGAAAGCGCTCCCGCAAAACCGGAAAGCTTTCGTTCAATTGCCGGCGCAGACGGTCCATATCCTCGAGCCGGTAACGTTCCTCGTCCAGCTGCTGCCGCAGCCGGTCAAGCAGCGCGCAAAGTTCGGCCGCCGTCATCGGCTTCATCAAATAATCCTCGGCCCCGAGCCTTACCGCCTGCCTGGCGTATTCGAAATCGTCATGCCCGGTCAGGAACACGACCCTGCAGCGGGGAAGCTCGTCGGAGAGCCTGCGGGCAAGCTCGAGCCCGTCCATGAACGGCATGCAAATATCGGTCAGCACGACGTCGGGGCGAAGACGGATCGCCGCTTCCAAAGCATCCATTCCGTTTTCGCTATGGCCGACGCAGTTGAAGCCGCGGCCGTTCCAGTCCACCAGCTCGACGATCATCTCCCGGACGGACGCTTCGTCGTCCACGATCAATATGTCGTACATCTGATTCGCCCCTTCCCGCGATGCCCGCCATCCCCTTGCATCGCAGCGCGATATCGCCAACTCGAATGTAAGCACTTACAAATTGTATTTTACACAAAATAAGAACCGGCGGACAACTGGCAATGCGTTCCGCCGGCTCTTATTTTGAAAATGGGACAACACAACTCCCGCGAGAGCTAGTACTTGGCCCGGGTAATTTCTTCGATAATTTCCTCGAACGACGGCTTCCCGACGAACACGCTCGGACCGACGCGAAGCTTGCCGCTGTAGGACCTTGCTTCCCGGATGAACGCATCCTCGTCCTCGATGAGCGCAAGCCCCTTGAGCGCCGTCGCCACTTCCTTCAAGGTGGCGTTCGCGCGGATGTAAAACACCAATTTCTCGGGTGCGGGTGCGGGCGCGGGCGACGCCTCCGGCGACGGAGATGCCGAGGCGTCGGCTTCGCTTGTTCCTCCCGTCTCCGTGCCGCCGCCTGCCGCCGCATTCTTCACGGCTTCCGCGACGGCCCGATCCAGCTCTTGCTGCGAATACGTCTTCTCTCCGGCGGGAACGAGCGCGAAGCCTTGGGCCTCCGCTTCTTCCTCCAGCGTTTCCGATGCGATGCCGCCGCTCGGCAAGCTCATCGATTCCGCGGTCAAAATCAGCTGCAGCATCGCGGCCCCCAGCATAAGCCCGAGTCCCAGACCGATGATCAAGCCCCGGTACTTACGCAAGCCGTTCCGCCTCCCGTTTGGCCAGTTGCAAAATCAATTGCACTTCTCCCTTGTTCATGTTCAGCGCCTTTGCCATCTGTTCGACGGAGCGTCCCTTTGCGTCGAGGTTCAGCAACTCGGCGTAGCGCTCCCGAATCGACTGCGGCTCCGCCGCGATCGCCGCATCGTCCGCGCTTGCCGCCGCAGTGACCGGCGGCTCCGCCTGGGCGGACGTCTCGACGGCCGGCGCAGCCGGCGGCCCGGCCTGCGGAACGCCCGCAAGCCCGGAATCCGAACCGCCGCTTGCGGCAGCCGGCCGCTCCGCGAGCTCCGACATCTGCTTTTCCATTTCGCGGATCCGGCGGCTCAGACGTTCGACCGTCCGGTCTTGCTCCGCTTTATATTTTTCGACGGCATCGACCAATTCCCGGTTTTCGGCCTCGAGATCGGTGAGCAGCCGGTCGTAGGCTTCTTCGGCTTGAAAGCCAGGGGAGCTTTCTTTTCGATCGGGTTTGGGCAACAGCAGCAAGCCGTATCCGGCGATCGCCGCGCCCGTCAACGCGATGCTTACCCATGGCTGCATACAATGGCCACCTTTCCTGAACCGTTACAGCGTGAAATCGATGTGTTTGCCTTTATACGGATGTCCGGACGCATCGCCCTTTTCCTCCGTCTTTTCTCCGTTCGACCGCTTTTTTCGGGAACGGTCCTTGCTCCCTTGCTGCCTGGGCTCCCGCTCCGATATCGTGCGCTGCGACGAGGCCTCCGTTTTGGTATTGCTCTGCGCCTGCTTCTGCCTCAGCTTCTCCGCTTGCTGACCCAGCATCTCCTGCTCCATCGCGGGCCGCTGCTGCTGAATTTGCTGGAGAGGCGATACTTCCGTAACCCGCGGCATGGACGTTTGCAAATCGATCGGCTTGAAGCCCACCTTAAACACCCGCCTTTTTCGCAAATTAGTCGGTTAAACGTAAGGCACGGGAACGATTTCTCCGTCGATAAAGCGAAACGACACGCGCATGATCGTATCCTTGATAAATCGGGTGTACCTTCCGATGACGATTTTCGTGCCGCCATATATCGTATGGACGACGTCCACCTTCGATGATTCCGCGTCTTCGAGCGTCTTTTCGATTTCGAGCACGGCCTCCTTCGCGTCCTGCAGCTCCTGCGAAGTCTGACGCTGGGTTGCCGTCAGCTTGATGCGCAAAGCGAGCCGGTCCGGAGTCAAATTGCCGGCCGCCGCCATCTGATTGAGCATGGCGAGCGCCTTGTCCGTCTTGTCCAGGCTGTCCGTCAATTGCCGGATGCTGGTCCGGTGGTCGTTCAGCGCCTGCCGCAGTTCCGGCCGGACGCCGACCTCGATCGCCGTTGCGGTGGACATCGCGTTGCCGACCGTTCTCGCGGTGACCTTCTCCCCCGCCTGCGTCAGGCCGCCGACGATAAGGCCTTTGGACCCCAGGCAGATTACGTTGCGGCCGGCTCTGACGTTGGAATGCATGATGCTTTGCGTCACCAGCACGTCTTCTCCGGCCATGACGTTCCCTTCCTGAATGAAGGAACAACGAACGCTGCCCCCGGCTTTGACAAGACCTTTGTTGCTGCCGATAATGCCTCCGTTGATCTCGATCGAGCCGTCGGACTCCACGTCCGCCCCTTCGATGCCGCCCGTTACGCGGATATCCCCGGATGCGCGGATCCGAAAGCCGGTGAGCACGTTCCCCCTGACGACGACGGTTCCGACGAAATCGATGTTGCCGATATTGTAATCCACGTCCCCGTTCACTTCGAATACGGGGAATACGTTCAGCTTGTCTTTGTCGGTACGCGTCACGAGCCCGTCGATCGCCGCGTACATCCCGGTTCTTTCCGGGTTGACGACGACGTTTTTGCCCAGTTTGAAATGGGCTTCCTTTCCCTCTTTCGGCGGAACTTCTTCTCCCGTGACCGTTTTTCCGGGAATTCCCGGGCCGGGCGGATGCCGCTCCGCGATCAGTTGGCCTGCCTTTACGTTGGCCAGGCGAGATACTTCCCGATAATCTACGCTTCCGTCTTCGCGTTCCGTCGGTGTACGATTCTGGTTGTCCGATTCAAAAAGCACTGTTATGTAACCGTCGGTTCCTTTTTGCGGAGACAGGCCGGTCGCGACTTCGGTTTGACTCAGGAAAAAATTCGCGGGGCGGTGGGCGATCTGGGCGAGCAAATCTTTTTGAATGCCGTACGTGATCCCCTTCGAAGCCAACATGAGTTCCAAGTCCGGCACCGTAAGCTTGATATCTCCTTCGACCCGTTTGAACGTCAAAAACGCGTGCATTTTATCGTCGGAGACGGTAATTTGCAGCATTTCCGTCAAATCGGCATCTTGGACCATCAAAAGCGCCTCCTTTAACCGTGGTTATTTTTGCAGCAGCTGATCCTTTTGCTTGGCGAGGGCGGCCCTCAGCCTCAAAATCGCTTTCGAATGCAGCTGCGAAATGCGGGAAGGCGACAAGGACATCACTTCCGCGATTTCGCTAAGCGACAGATCCTCATAGTAAAACAAGGAGACGACCGTCCGTTCTTTCGGCGTCAGCCTCTCGATGCCGGCCGTCAGCGCTTCTTTTAAATAGGTTTCATGAACTTTCGACTCGGGATTCAGCGCCTTCTCGTCGATTAGCAGCGACATTCGGGTTTCCGATTCTTCCTCGCGAATCGGATCCTCGAGCGAACATACCGTCGCGACGGCTACCTCCTGCAGCATGTGCTGAAATTCTTTGTTCGTTATGTTCAAGTAGGCGCATATTTCCTCGTCGGTGGCGGTTCGCAGGTTGCGCTGCTCCAGCGCGGCATATGCGTCTTCCATTTTTTTCGCTTTGTCGCGCACCGAGCGTGGAACCCAGTCCCCTTGCCTCAGCCCGTCAATAATGGAGCCTCGGATTCGCCACGATGCGTACGTTTCGAATTGAAGGCCCCGCTCGTAATCGAACTTTTCGATGGCATCGATAAGTCCCATGGCCCCGCTCGAAGCCAAATCGTCTTTCGTCACGTTTTTGGGCAGTCCGACGGCCATGCGGCTGGACACGTAATCAACCAACGGCAAATAATGCTCGATCAGCTGTTTTCTCGCATCGGGATCCCCGTTTTCCTTCCAGCGCTTCCAGACTTCGCGATGGGATAACCGGGCATGATGATCGATCATTCGTGCTCACCGTCCTTATTCGTCCGACATTTGACGTATTGCCTGGACAACTGCCTCTGGCTCGGGAGATTCCACCGAAACCAATTTTTTTGGCGCGAGAGGCTGAAACTCTCCCGCGGGCGCCGCCTCCGCCGTTCCCGGCGCCCTCCCTTCCCTCTGCTCCTTCAACATATCGTTTAGCAAACCGTCGTCGTCCGGCGTGGAAAGGTCCACCACCGAACCTCTGCCGTCCGCGTCCCCGCGTTCCGGCGGCGCGGCGTTCGCCGGCCGAAGCAGTTGGCCGACCGCCACGTGAACGGCCGCGCCGACCAGACCGAACGCCAAAAAGGCGTACAGGCTGCGAAGCGCCGTCGTCGCGAGCGGATTGTTGGACAAAGAGAAAAGAAAGGTCAGAACCGCGCCGAAAGCGGCAAAAACGACGACCCACCGCCATGTGCCTCTCATTCTCAAATCTCCTTTATTCCGAACTGCACGCTTCGGATATTCAAAATGCCGCTAATGCTGTCCAGTTCGATCGTTCTGCCGTAATTTCCGCCGGTATCTTCCGCCACGACCGGAATCGACAACAACGATAGCGCGTGCTTGACCGACTCCACGTTGCGCGGCCCGATCCGCATGCTGTCGCTCGCGCCCGCAAACGCGAACATTTGCGCGCCGCCGGCAAGCTTGGCCACCAGCCTCCGGCGATCGGCCCCCAGCTTCAACAGCCTCGCAAGCAACTCCGGCACGGCCGTATCCGCGTATTTGGCGATATTCAGCGTTCCTTCTCGGGCAATATCCGAGCTGGGCAGCATGATATGGGCCATGCCGGCCACCCGGAGCTCGGCATCGTGCAGCGTCAAGCCGACGCAAGAGCCGAGTCCCGTCGTCCGGAGCAAACCTCCCGATGTCGCGACGTTTAAATCCGCCATTCCGATTTTGATCAAATTCGCTTCGACCATCAGATCGGCACTCCTAATGCCCGGAACAGTTTCTCGAACGATTCGGGATCGGGAATAAGGAAAAAATGACCTTCCGCCTCCCGGGAGTCCTGAACGAACGTCGTATCGATCAGCAGCGCGTCGTCCCCCATAATTCCGAATTGCAGCAAGCCGTAGCTTAAAATCGCGCCGGCCATGTCCACCGCGACGGACGGCACGGTAGGCGTCATGTAAAGGCCCGTCAAATCGGCGAGAGAAGACAAATAAGAGCCGGCCAAAATATTGCCGATTTCGCATAGCGCCGACAGTTCAAGCTCGCTGTACCCGCCTTCTTCGGTCGCATCGAAGCCCGGCAAGCCGACGAGCAGCTGCTTCGCTTGTTTGCGGCTCATCAGAAAAAACATGTTGCCGGGAACGTCTCCCTCCATCCGGAGGAAGATGGCCACCACCACCTCTTCCGAACCTCCGACCTGTTCGGCGATCGACTCGAAGGGAAGCAAATTGACTTTGGGGACGGCCATGTCGACGGGCCTGTCCAGCAAGCGGGACAAAGCCGTAGCGGCGTTTCCGGCTCCGATGTTGCCCACTTCCCGCAGCACGTCCATTTTAAAATCGGCGTCCTGACTGAACATGTTCACGGTTATTCCCCGGCTTGTTCCAGCTGAATAATTTCGGAGCGGCTCAGCACCTCCGACAAGTTAAGCAAAATCAGCAGGCGATCCTCGCCGATTTTGGCGACGCCGCTCAAATATTTCGCCTTGATTCCGCCGACGACTTCCGGCGGCACGTCGATCGTATCGCTCATAATGTCGATGACGTCGTTGGCCGAGTCGACGATGAAGCCGACTTCGAGATCGTTCACGGCGACGATGATAATCCGGGAATTTTCCGTCGTTTCCGACTCGGGGAGCCCGAACCGGCCCCGCAAATCGATGACCGGGATGACGACACCGCGCAAATTGATGACGCCTTTGATGAAGGCAGGCGTTTTCGGAACGCGGGTTATCGGAACCATGCGCTCGATCGTGCGAACCTTGTCTACCTCGATGCCGTATTCCTCATGCGCAAGCGTGAAAACGATGACCTTCAATTCCTCTGCCATGTGGCGTTCCTCCTTTTGGATGCGGAAAATTATTTGATGAGCGAGTTCGGATCGACGATGAGCGCGACCTGGCCGTCGCCCAAAATCGTCGCGCCGGAAACGAACGGAATGTTGGTCAAATATTTGCCGAGCGTTTTCAGCACGATTTCGCTTTGGGAAATGAAATCTTCCACCAGGACGGCGGCCAGCTTATCCCCTTTCCGGACGACGAGCATTTCCGTTTCCGCTTCTTCGTCGTCCCGGTAATCGGGACATTCCAGCAATTCGGCAAGCGATACGACCGGAATGATCGATTTGCGGAACTCGATGACGCGATTGCCGTGCAGCTCCCGGATTTGCTCGCGGCGGATCGCCGCCGTCTCCACGATCGAAGACAGCGGAAACGCGTATTTTTCCGAGCCGAGCTTGACGAGCATCGCCGAAATGATCGACAGCGTGAGCGGCAGTTGGATGGAAAAGGTGGAGCCGTGGCCGAATGCCGACGTTACGGTAACCTGGCCGCCGAGCGATTCGATTTTCGATTTGACGACGTCCAACCCGACGCCCCGGCCGGAAATGTCGGAAATTTTGTCGGCGGTGCTGAAGCCCGGCGCGAACAGCAGCATGTATACCTCTTCGTCCGTCAGCTTCTTGCCCGCTTCCGGCGTGACGACGCCGCGCTTGACGGCGGTGTCCAGCACCTTATCCCGGTTGATGCCTTTGCCGTCATCCTCGATTTCGATAAATACGTGGTTGCCGCTGTGAAAAGCGCGAAGCTGGACGGTGCCGGTTTCAGGCTTGCCGGCGGCCGCCCGGTCCGCGATCGATTCGACCCCGTGATCGACCGAATTGCGGATCAGGTGCACGAGCGGGTCGCCGATCTCGTCGATCACCGTCCGATCCAGTTCCGTTTCCGCGCCCGTAATGACCAGATCGACTTTTTTGTCCAGCGATTTCGCCAGGTCCCGCACCATCCGGGGAAACCGGTTAAAGACGCTTTCGACCGGAACCATGCGCAGCTTCAGCACGATATTTTGCAGGTCGCTGCTGACGCGCGCCATATGTTCGACCGTTTCCGTCAAATCGTTGCGGCGCACTTCCGAAGCGAGCTGTTCCAGCCGGACGCGGTCGATCAGCAGTTCGCTGAAAAGATTCATCAGCTTGTCCAGCCGCTCGATGTCCACGCGAATCGTTCGGCCGCCGGCCGCTGCGGCGCCGGCAGCTTTGGCCGGAGCCGCCGGCGCTTTTTTGGCCGTTTCGGCGGAAGCCGCCTGGGACGCGGGTTGGGCGGCGGCTTGCGGGGCCGCTGCCGCTGCCGCGGCGATTTCGCGGGCGGATTGAATCGCTTGAACCGTCGCTTCGTTTTCCCGCTGCTTGGATTGATCGAGCTCGGCGAGCGAGGAGCGATCCACCGCCATGATTTTGACTTCTTCGATTTCGGATACGCCCGAAATGCTTTTCTTCAGCTGGTCCTTGTCGATATGGGAAATATAGTACACCGAGAAGCTGCGTTCGAATTTGTCCTGTTCGATGTCCTGGACGGAAGGATGGGATTTGATCACCTCGCCGTTGCGCTCCAGCACTTCGAACACCATGTAGGCCCGAACCGCCTTGAGCACGCAATCTTCCCGGACGATCACCTCGATGTGGAACACCCTCAGCCCGTTGTCGACCGACTGCTCCAATATCGAAAGCTGATACTGGTCGAGAAGCATTTCCGTCGCGACCAGCGGCGCGTCGTTCGGCGGCGAAGAAGCGGACGATTTGCCGGAGGACCCGCCCACGTCTCCTCTTACGATCGCCTTCAGCTGTTCCACCAAATCGGAGACGTCCGCTTTGCCGTCTCCCCCGCCGACGACGTCCTGAACCATGCCTTCGAGCGAGTCGAGGCACTTGAACAACGCGTCGAAAATGACTTCGTTCATTTTCAATTGATTGTTGCGAACCAGGTCGAGCACGTTTTCCATTTCATGAGTCAGCGACGCCAAGTCCTCGAACCCCATCGTCGCGGACATTCCCTTGAGCGTATGCGCGGAACGGAAAATCACTTGAACGATGCTGATGTCTTCCGGCTCCTGCTCGAGCCGAAGCATATTTTCGTTAAGAGACTGCAAATGGTCGTTCGCTTCGTCGATAAAAATGGACAAGTACTGATTCATTTCCACTGTCCGGACACCTCCTGGTCGGCTGAACCAGCCGCTCTCGTATTATCGTTTTCCGCTTCCGCTTACCACTTTCGCGAGAATCGGGGCGATCTGCTGCAAGTCGAGCACATGCGTCGTCGCTCCGAGCTCAACCGCGGAACGGGGCATACCGTAAACGACGCACGTTTGCTCCGCTTCGGCGATGGTCGTCGCCGCGCCGTCGTCGCGCAAGGCCTTCATGCCTTTGGCTCCGTCGCTGCCCATGCCGGTCATGAGAACGGCATGCCTTTTCAGTTCTTTCATGCCGACGACGGACTCAAACAGCCAATCGACCGACGGCCGATGGCCGCTTTGGGGCGGCCCGTCCGACAACTCGATCCGGTAACGGCCCGCGCCCTCCCGCTTTACGGCCATATGCCGGCCTCCCGGCGCGATGTAAGCCGTCCCCGTCAGCAGCGGTTCGCCGTCCTTCGCTTCGCGGACGTCGATCGCCGCGAACGAATCGAGGCGCTGCGCCAGCGAGTGCGTGAACTTGGGCGGCATATGCTGCACGACGAGAATCGGCGCCGGAAACGACTGCGGGATGCCCGACAGCACTTCATGCAGCGCTCGGGGGCCGCCCGTCGACGTCCCGATCACGACGATTTCCGTAAAATCGGTGCGTCCTTTCGGCCCTTCCCTCTCGCGGCTTTCCGCCGGCGGGACGGGTGACGGGGAAGCCCCGCCGATCTTCCGCAAAGGCGATTCCGGCCTGGCCTCCGTTTTCCCGGGCGCTGCCGGCGGCGTTGGCGGCGTCTTGGCAGACGCCATCGCTTCTCCCGGCTTTTTCGCGCGCCCTTGTTCCCCTAATCCGTCCCTGGGCGTTTTGGACATGAGCCTTGAATCCAGCCGGTTCGTCGTCTTCGGCGAAGCCGGCCGTTCCGGAAGCGGGCGGGATACGGGCGCTTTTCTTGAAAGCGGCGGTTTGGCGCCGACTTCGGGCGCGGGCTTGCCCGGCGCGGCGGGGGCGGCCGTCTCCGGCTTTCTCCCTTCCGGCGGCGGAAGATCCCGCGCGGACGGCGCGGATATTTCCGTTTCCTCCGGTTCCCGCTCCTCCATATCTTTCAACGCGCGGAAATTGACGCTGCCGGCCATTTCGGCCGCCATATGAAGCTTCTCCAGAAGCTGTTCCCCGACTTTCCGGATGTCCAGCTTCACCGCGCCGTCGGGCTTGCGGATAAAATCGAGGGCGCCGTACTGCAACGCCTTGATCGTATCGCGGGTTCCGTTGTCCGTCACCGCCGACAGCATGATGACGGGAGTCGGCCGCACGGACATGATTTTGCGCAGCGCCTGCAGCCCGTTCATGTGCGGCATTTCGAGATCCATCGTAATAATATCGGGCTGCAGCTGCGTTGTCCGTTCGACTGCCTCCACGCCGTCACGCGCGATGCCGACGACCTCGAAAGCCGGATCGGCTGCGATGAAATCGCTGAAAACTTTGCGCATGAAAGGGGAATCGTCAACAACAAGCACTTTATAGAGCGACATGGTGCTCCCCCTTTACAAGTCTCTAAGATGTGAACCCGAACGGCTTACCTGCTCCAAAGCCGGCGAATTTTTTGCATGAAGCGCACGGCCGTCCCCCCGCGATCGTCATCGGGCTTTTCCGCGAGATAGCGAGAGGCGATGTTGTCGATGCCTCTGCATGCCGGGCTTTCCGGGAAAGCGACGGCTAGCGCCGTTTGGCGCTTCACCGCTTTGGACACGCTTGCGTCATCCGGAACGAAACCGAGCAGCGGGATGTCGAGCCCCAAAAATCGGCTGGCGACCTGCCGGATGTTGTCCGCCGTTTGCCGGCCTTCGCGATCGTCGGATACGCGATTGACGATCAGCTTGAACGTCACGTCGTGGCCCATCGATTTGACCATTTTGATCAGGGCGTAGGCATCGGTTATCGAGGTCGGCTCGGGCGTCGTGACGATGAGCGTCTCGTCCGCCGCGGTGATGAAGCGCACGGTTTCCTTCGACAACCCTGCTCCCGTATCGAACAGAAGAAAATCGACATGTCCGTGAAGCTTTCCGATCTCGCCGGCGAAATACTCCAGATCCTTGTCCGACAAGCGAATCAGATCCTGAAACCCCGAGCCCCCCGCGATAAATTGAAGGCCGCTCGGTCCCGTTTGAATGATTTCCCAAATCGTTTTCTCGCGCTTCAACAAATGGAACAGGTTATACGTCGCCGGAATGCCCAGCAGCACGTCGATGTTGGCCATGCCGATATCGGCATCGAACAGCAGCACCCGGAAGCCTCTTTTTTGCAAAGCCATCGCGAAGTTCAGGCTGAAATTCGACTTCCCGACGCCCCCCTTTCCGCTCGTAACAGTAAGGATCCGGGTGGAATGAGGGGACTGCTTGTCCTTGGAATAAACCATATGCCTGAGCGCTTGCGCTTGATCAGCCATCGGACGCATCCCCCAGCAACCGGTTTACCCACTCGTCCGGTTCGAAGGCGCGAATATCGTCCGGGACGGTCTGGCCGCAGGTGATATAGGAAATCTCGAAATCGAATTCCCGTGCCAGATTAAGCACGGATCCGTAGGAATCCGTCTCGTCCGTCTTCGTCAGCAGAAGGCGCCGGACGCCGTATTTCGCGAATTGGGAGGCAACCTCCTTCAAGTCGGAATATTTATGGGTAAGGCTGAGCACGAGCAAGTTTTCCGCCTGCTGACCGGGCGCCAGCAAGCTGTTTACCTCGGAAACGAACAGCTCGTTCCGGTAGTTGCGGCCGG
This sequence comes from Cohnella algarum, assembly GCF_016937515.1. NCBI lineage: Bacteria > Bacillati > Bacillota > Bacilli > Caryophanales > Paenibacillaceae > Cohnella > Cohnella algarum. The sequence goes on along the minus strand of NZ_JAFHKM010000002.1, from coordinate 4,624,498 downwards.
CCGTGTCCATCAGTAGCAGATCCCGGTCCTCCAGCTTTTTGTAGGCGCGGGTCAATTCCGATGGCGAAAATACGACTTCCAGCGGAACGTTCAAAATATCCGCATACGTCCGGAGTTGATCGACGGCGGCGATCCGGTACGTATCCGCCGTGATGAAGCCGACGGAGCGCCGGTGGATGAACGCCTGATCCGCGGCGATTTTCGCGATCGTCGTCGTCTTGCCGACCCCCGTCGGGCCGACGAAGTTGACGATTCGCGTATTCGGAGAGATCCCCTGACCGACAGACGGCAATAACCATTCCCGCAAAAGCTCCCGAGCCGTTTGCCGAAACTCCTCGTCGTCGGGATCGGGATGTTCCTCCAGCCGTTCGATGACCGTTTGAGCGAACTGCTCGACATAGACGGGTTCAACGCCCTGGGAGGCCAAGCGCTTCGAGAGCTTCAAAACCGCGGCCGGCATCGCTTGCGCATTTTGCTGCCGGTTGATGCGGATCATCATTTCTTTCATCGAACGAAGCTCCTGGAGCAGGGCCGAAACTTCGTCCTCTTCCTTCTCCTCTTTTTCAATCGTCTCGAAAGAGCTTTCGGCCCGTTGCGCCAATACGGGCGGTTCGGATTTCCGCGCCGGAGGAGATTCGGCTGCCTCCGATTGCCCGTTCAAAGCCGATTGCATCGCAGCCGCGAACGAGCTGACGGCAACCTCGCGTCTTTGCTCTTCCGCTTCGGGCAACGCCTTGACGGCCGTCGCCGCGGCGGATGGCGCCGAAGCTTTCGGCGAGACGGCATCTCCCGTTCCCCTGCTGTATCGTTCCCGGACCGCCTGCGGCGGAAGCACCTCCTTCGGCTTGCCGTCGCTCGGCTCTTCGGATAGCGCGGGCGCTAATTTTGCCGGAGAGGGTGGGACGAATTTCGGCGAAGCGGTCGGCGGCCGGGGGCGGGCTTTGCCGCCCCCTCGTCCACCGCGGCGATGACCTCGACACGTTTCTTTCGGAACATGCCAAGAAATCCGCCGACGCGGATTTCCTTCGTGTTCAAAATAACGGCATCTTTTCCGAGCTCGCTGCGAATTTTTTGCACCGCTTCGGGCAAATCGCCCGCAACATAACGTTTTACCTTCATGCGCTCACCACCCCGATGCTCTGCACTTCAATGCTCGGCTCTAGTTCGCTGTACGATATGACGGGTACGTCCGTAAGACTGCGTTCGATCATCTGGCGCAAATACATCCGAATGTTCGGCGAAGTCAAAATGATCGGCTGCTGCCCGGTTTGGACGGCTTTGTTCACTTGCTCGGAAAGCCGATGATAAATCGATTGCGAAGAAGCCGGATCCATCGCCAAGTAGCTTCCCTGATCGGACTGCTGGACGGAATCGGCGATCTTCTTCTCGACGGCCGGGCTGACCGTGATGACTTTGAGCGGTTCGTTCGGGTTCGTATATTGCAGCGTGATTTGCCTCGAAAGCGCTTGGCGAACGTATTCCGTCAGCACATCCGGGTCTTTGGTGAATTTGCCGTAATCGGCCAACGTTTCGAATATGGTGACCAAGTCGCGAATCGAAATTTTCTCTTTCAGCAGCTTGGAAAGCACCTTCTGCACGTCGCCGATCGACAGCGTCGAAGGAACAAGCTCTTCGATAAGCGCGGTATGATTTTCTTTGACGCTGTCGAGAAGCGATTTCGTTTCTTGCCGGCCGAGCAGCTCGTGCGCGTATTTCTTGACGATTTCCGTCAGGTGGGTCGCGACGACGGAAGGCGGATCGACGACCGTGTAACCGGCAAGTTCGGCCCGTTCCTTCATCTGCTCGTCGATCCAGAGCGCCGGGAGTCCGAACGCCGGCTCCTTCGTCTCGATGCCCGTGATCGAATCGTCCTCGAATCCCGGACTCATCGCCAGGTAATGATGAAGCAGCAGCTCGCCGCGCGCCACCAGATTTCCTTTGATTTTGATGACGTATTCGTTCGGCTTCAGTTGAATATTGTCGCGAATGCGGATGACCGGGACGATGAGCCCCATGTCCAGGGCGCACTGTCGCCTGATCATGATGATCCGGTCCAGCAAATCCCCGCCCTGCTGCGTATCCGCTAGCGGGATAAGCCCGTAACCGAATTCGAACTCGATCGGATCCACTTGAAGCAGGCTGATGACGCTTTCCGGGCTGCGCACCTCTTCGATCTCCTTTTCCTCGACGAGCAGATCCTCCGCTTTTTGCTTGCGGTTCATGCTCTTCTGCAGCCGATACGCCGCGATCGCGAGGATGGCCGCAAACGGTATCGTGGCGATCGGACCGATCGGCGTCGCGAGGCCGAGCAGCGCGATCGTGCCGGCTACGATATACAGCAGCCGCGGATAACGCAGCAATTGTTCCGACAAGTCGTCCGCCATGTTTCCTTCGGAAGTCGCGCGGGTCACGATAATGCCGGTCGCCGTGCTGATGAGCAGCGCCGGCACTTGGCTGACAAGACCGTCGCCGATGCTCAGGATCGAATAGGTGTTGAGCGCTTCCTCGAAGCTCATCCCGTGCATCGCCATCCCGATAATAAAACCGCCGACAAGGTTGATGACGACGATAATGATGCTGGCGATCGCATCCCCTTTGACGAACTTGCTCGCACCGTCCATAGAGCCGTAGAAATCGGCTTCCTTCTCGATTTTTTCGCGCCGTTCCTTGGCCTGCTGCTCATTGATCAAGCCTGCGTTCAAATCGGCGTCGATGCTCATTTGCTTCCCGGGCATCGCGTCGAGCGTAAATCTCGCCCCGACTTCCGACACCCGTTCGGCGCCTTTCGTAATGACGATAAACTGCACGACGATCAGGATAAGGAAAACGACGAACCCGATGGCCAGCTGGCCGCCGGCGACGAAGCTCCCGAACGTCTCGACGACCTTGCCCGCTTCGCCCTCCGACAAAATAAGCCGCGTCGTGGAAATGTTGAGCGCCAATCGAAACACGGTCGTAACGAGCAGCAGCGTCGGGAAAATGGAAAATTGCAGCGCATCGGTCGTGTTCATCGAAAGCAGCAATATCATGAGCGCAACGGAAATGTTGATGATCAGCAAAACGTCGAGCAGCTGATGAGGAATAGGGACGACCATCATCAGGACGATGCCTATAATGCCGACAAGAATGAAAATGTCCCGGATTTTCATGACGTTCCCTCCCTCCTGCGGATTGCTTGCGCGAAAGACGCGCGGTTACAAAAAGCGAGGCCGTTATGCATTGCGGCGCCCTTTGAGACGATATACGTAAGCTAACACCTCCGCGACGGCCTGGAACAAATCGCCTGGAATCGTTTCGCCAATTTCCGTGCGTTCGAACAGGGCGCGGGCGAGCGGCTTGTTTTCCATGGTGATGACGTCGTTCGCCTTGGCGATTTCGCGAATTCTCAGCGCCAAGTAATCCTGGCCTTTGGCAACGACCCTGGGCGCATCCATCTTCGTGCCGTCGTACTGCAGCGCCACGGCGAAGTGCGTCGGGTTGGTGATGATGACGTCGGCTTTCGGAACTTCCTGCATCATCCGCATAATCGCCATCCGGCGTTGGCGTTCTCGAATCCGTGCCTTGACTTTCGGATCGCCTTCCATATTTTTGTACTCGTCTTTGATGTCCTGCTTGCTCATTCGAATGCTTTTCTCAAACTGATATTTTTGAAAATAGAAATCTCCGATCGCCAGAACGAACAGCAGCACGGCGACGATCAGTCCCATCCAAATCGTCAAGTCCGCGGCAAACGAATAAATATCCTGCAGCGGGACATGAGACAAGGCCAGCACGCTGTCGCGTTCGGCCCATAATATAATAATGACGACAACGGCAACGACAAAGAGCTTTAGCGAACTTTTTACCAGTTCGAAAAGCGAACGCGCGCTGAACATGCGTTTGAAGCCTTGTATCGGATTCAACGGACTGAATTTGAATTTTAACGGCTCCGTCGTAAACAACCAGCCGAATTGCATATAACTGACTGCGAATACGACGACGAGAGCGCCGATAAAAATAGGAGCAAGAAACATTAACATCTGAAAGGTGTAGCTGGCAAATAATTGATAAACGTTTAACTCGCTAATATCCGTCGTCAACCGATGCATGAACACGTCGCTAAACATTCCGATAATTCGATCCCAAAAATAATTCCCCAATGCCAGAAACAAGGCGACAGCTACCAGCAGTTCGACGGATGACACCATTTCCTGACTGTGCGCGACTTGTCCCTTTTTACGGGCGTCGTTACGCTTTTTAGGGGTGGCCTTTTCCGTTTTTTCCCCGGAGAACAATTGTAAATCCATCGACAGATGAAACCGGGCCATCGGAAAAGCACCTCCTTCAAAGCGTTGCGTTTACGTTTCGCCGTTTTGCAAAATGACGAACAGCTTTTCCAGCGCGTTATACATCTGATCGAACAACATTTGAAACACGATGCCGATTCCGGGCATCAGCAAAATTAGAACCCCAAGTCCCAGCAATATTTTGATCGGAATCCCGATAACGAAAATATGGAACTGCGGCGCCGCTCTCGTGAGCAAAGCGAGACCTACGTCCGTCAGAAACATTGCCACGACAAGGGGAGCCGCTACTTGCAATGCAAGCAAAAACGTATCCGCAAACGTCCGGGCCAAAAATTGCGTCAAACTGCCTCCGTATACCGTTTGAAAAAAATGATTGTCGAGCGGCAGCCAGCGGTAGCTCTCCATTATGGCGGAAAGCAAATAATGATGGCCGTTTATATTTAAAAAAACCAAAACCATAAGCATAAATTTCAGATTGCCGAGAATCGGCGCCGATACTCCCGTCAACGGATCGACGATATTGGCCACTCCAAGTCCCATTTGCATGTCCATGAAAGAACCGGCAGTATGAACGATCGAAAAAAACAAATAAGCGACAAAGCCGATGACGAGCCCCGCCAAAACCTCTTTCAAAATTGCAAGTATGTAATTTGCATCGGCCGTAACCCGGTCGTCGAAGCCGACGTTTAAAAATACGATAATCGAGATAAAAAAAGCGAGCCCGATTTTAAACGTATTCGGAATCGTCCGGGTCGAAAATACCGGAGCGACGACCATAAACGCACTGATGCGGCATAAAACAAGCAAAAACGCCGGAAACAACTGCATCGCTTGTTCCATACGACATCATCCGATATAGCTCGCCAGATTGCCAAGCAATTGTTCGGTAAAGTCGACCAGCGTGTTTAAGATCCACGGTCCGAACACGAGCACGGCAACGAAAACGGCGATGATTTTGGGAATGAAGGCCAGCGTTTGCTCGTGAATCTGGGTCGTCGCCTGAAAGATGCTGATGATCAACCCGACGATCAACCCCAGGCCGAGCATCGGCGCGCTGACTTTCAATATGACGAACAGCGCCTGCCCTGCCAAGCCGATGACGAAATTGGAACTCATTGCTTTTCCCCCAATACTTGCGTCAAGCTACTCTACGTCTGGAAGCTGGTTAACAGCGACTGGACGACCAAATACCAACCATCTACCAGGACGAACAGCAAAATCTTGAACGGCAGCGAGATCATGACCGGCGGCAGCATCATCATCCCCATGGCCATCAAGGTGCTGGCGACAACCATGTCGATGACGAGAAACGGGATGAAAATCATGAATCCCATCTGAAACGCCGTCTTCAGCTCGCTTATCGCATAGGCGGGCACAAGCACGGTAAGCGGAATATCCTGAAACGTTTCCGGCCTTTCGGTTTGCGTGTAATTCATGAAAAGCAGCAGGTCTTTTTCCCGCGTATGCTTGTACATGAATTCCTTCATCGGAACGGCGGCCTGCTCCAGCGCCTCCGTTTGCGTCATTTCCCCGGCCAGGTAAGGCTGCAGCGCCTGTTCGTTGACCTGCGACAAGGTCGGAGACATGATGAAAAGCGTCAAAAACAGCGCAAGACCGATCAGCACCTGGTTCGGCGGCATCGTCGCCGTACCGAGGGATGTCCGGACAAATCCGAGAACGATGACAATACGCGTAAAGCTGGTCATCAGAACCAGAATAGCCGGAGCCAGACTTAGCACGGTAATGAGCAGCAGCAGCGAAAGCGCCGAAACGCCGACGCTTTCCTCGCCTCCGCTCAAGTTGATGTCGACGATCGATGAATCCGTTGCGAAAGCCGGAACGCCGGCCGTTAGCCAAACCGCTTGCAACATCAGAAAGCTGTAAATCAATTTTTTGGTCATGTTTTATCCGTCCGATTTCCGGAGTCGCCGTCATCCAGCAGCTGCTCCACCTTCTGGCGACGCTGCGAAAGCTCGCGCATCCGTTCTTCCAGCGTCTGCTCGAAGATTCGCTTCGCCGCGCCCGGATCGTCGGCCGCAGGCGGCTCCTCCGCTTTGCGCCGCGATACCCATTGCTTCAGAAACGCGGGCATGGCGATATCCGGGGTTGCGTTTTCGCTCTCATGCTTGTCGAGAAGCTCCGCGACCAGTTCCGGATCCGTAATCCCTTCCAGCAGCGTTACGTTCTCGCCTACGCCAAGCACGTAAATCCGACCGTTCCATTCTACGATTTGAATCGATTTGTTCGTCCCGACCGCGAGTCCGCCCAACGAGCGCAGCGATCGATTCATCCACCAGCCGCGATTGCGCTTGCCGACAAAACGGAGCAGCACGATGATCAAGCCGACGATGAGAACCAGCACGACCACGATGCGCACCAAATCCCAGGGCGAGCTGCCGGGCATATCGGCGGCCATCCATCCGTTTGACATGCGAATGTCTCCCGGGGTTAGCCGAGCGTCTTCGTAATGGCTTCGATAACGCGATCCGCCTGGAACGGCTTAACGATAAAATCTTTCGCCCCCGCCTGAATGGCATCGATAACCATCGCCTGCTGGCCCATTGCCGAGCACATGATCACTTTGGCGTTGGCATCGATTTTGCGGATTTCCTTCAAAGCGGCGATGCCGTCCATTTCGGGCATCGTAATGTCCATCGTGATCAAATCGGGCTGCAGCTCCTTATATTTTTCGATCGCCTGCGCGCCGTCCTGCGCTTCCCCGACGACCTCGTACCCGTTTTTCGTCAAAATGTCGCGAATCATCATCCGCATGAACGCAGCGTCGTCAACTATCAAAATCCGTTTAGCCATTTGAGGTTCCTCCCACTAGAGTCATTGAATTTTATGAACGCGATCCCATTGACTGACGATGTCCGTTACGCGGACCCCGAAGTTTTCGTCGATGACGACGACCTCGCCTTTGGCGATCAGCTTGTTGTTGACGAGGATGTCGACCGGCTCGCCCGCGAGCTTGTCCAGCTCGATGATCGAACCTTGGGACAATTCCAAAATCTCCTTGATTTCTTTCTTCGTTCTGCCGAGTTCGACCGTTACCTTAAGCGGGATGTCCAACAGCAAGTTCAAGTTGGTCTCGTCTCCATGAACGCCCGGACCTTGGAAGTTGGCAAACTGTACGGGCTGGACGTTCACGTTCCGATTCATCCCGACGCTTCCCCCAAGCGATTGAGGGTGTGCCTGCACGGGCTCCTCGAAGCTCGGTCTGCTTGCCGGCTGCGGGGCCGAGTGCTGCGGCGGCGCTTGCGGCTGCGGCGGAGGCGACGGAGGCACGGCGGCTGCCGGCGGCTTGGGCGGAGGAGAAGATTCCGCGGAAGACGCGCCCATCAGCGAGCTTACCAGTTCTTTCGAAAACTTGACGGTAAGCAGCTGCATGATCGTGGAGTCGATCAGGTCGCCGATTTTGAGCCGGAACGACACTTTGACGAACACTTCTTCGGGAGGAATGTTGTTCAGGCCTTCTCCGCTTTTCACATCCATAATGTCGATGCCCGGCGGCGAAATGTTGACGAAACGGTTAAAGATCGTCGACATCGACGTCGCCGAAGAGCCCATCATTTGGTTCATCGCTTCCTGCACGGCGCTGATATGGATTTCGTTCAGCTCTTCCGTGGTCACATTGCCTTCCCCGCCCAGCATCAAATCGGCGATGACCTGCGCGTCGTGCGAACGAATGACGAGCGAATTGATGCCTTCAAACCCGTCGACGTAGTGAACGTGGACCGCAACGTGCGGCCGCGGGAATTCGTCGATAAACTGGGCGCGGTGAATCATCGACACCGTCGGCGTCGTGATGTCTACCTTTTTGCCGAGCAGCGTGGACAGCGCGGTCGCGGCGCTGCCGAACGTAATGTTGCCGATTTCGCCCAGCGCATCCTGCTCCAAAGGCGATAAATAATCCTCCACTTTAAGCTCGGCGCTGTCACCGGACGCGGGCGCGCTATCGTCGCCTCCGGAAGACTGGCGCAGCAACGCGTCGATTTCCTCTTGCGACAAGTAATCTTTACTCGTCATCGATTTCTTCCACTCCTTCGCTGACGATTTCGTCGATTTGAACGGCCATTTTGTCGCGAACGGTTCCGGGGCTGCCGACAAACTTCAGCTTGCCGCCCACCTTGATTTCCAGCCCGGCGTCTGTCCCCTTCTGCAGGGTAATGACATCGCCGACGGCCAAATTCAGAAACTCGTTCACGGATATGTGCGAGCTGCCCAATTCGGCGATAATTTGCAGCTTGGCTTTATGCACCCGTTGCTCCAGCATATGGACTTCTTCCGGCGCTCTCGTTTTTTTCTGCGAAACGAACCAATGATGAACCGACAGCTTCGACATAATGGGCTCGATCACGACGTGCGGGATACACAAATTGATCATCCCGGTCGTATCGCCGATTTTCGTGCTGAGGGAAATGAGCGCGATCGTCTCGTTAGGAGAAACGATTTGCATGAATTGCGGATTCGTTTCGAGCGCTTCGAGCCGCGGCTCCAGGTCCACGACGGTTTTCCAAGCTTCCTGCAGCGTCTCCAGCGCCCGGCTGAATATTTTCTCCATGATGATGTTCTCGATTTCCGTCAGGCTGCCGATTTTGCTGGGAGCCGAACCGGCCCCGCCCAAAAGGCGATCCAGCATGGCGAACGCGACATTGGGGTGAACCTCGAGAACCATCCGACCTTCAAGCGGTTCCGCCTCGAAGATGTTTAAGATCGTCATTTTCGGGATGGAACGGATGAATTCGTCATACGGAAGCTGTTCCACCTGCACGACATTGATTTGAACGAATGTCCTCAATTGCGCGGAAAAGTAGGTTGTCAGATACCGGGCAAAGTTCTCGTGTATGCGCGTGAGGCTGCGGATATGATCTTTGGAAAACCGCACGGCCCGTTTGAAATCGTAAGCGCGAACCCGCTTCTGGGCTTCCTCCTTTTTGAGCTCTTCGGCATCCATTTCTCCGGAGGATAGCGCGGCTAGCAGCGCATCAATCTCGTTTTGCGAAAGGACGTCTACCAATCTTCTCACCCCTTTCCGATGGAATGTGCGAAACGGCTAGGTTCAAATTGGCGTCATAATAAAGTTGGTTACCTCGACCTGGGTCAGCTTGCCCTTGGTGAGAACGGGATTGATATCGTTAAGAAGATCGGCGGTCAAACGGTCCTTGCCGGCCGTTCCGCTCAGCTCTTCCGGCTCCAGCTGCCATAAGGCGCGATTGACGAGCGCTTTGATCTTCGTTTCTTTCACTTTGTCGAATTCTTCCTTTGCGGCTTCGGAGTCCAGCTGGAACGAGAAGCTGAAAGACACCACGTAATTGGTATCCGCAATGTTCGTCTTAATATCGTTCAATTCGGATGTGACCTTGATAATCTCGTCGGCGGACATCGGTTCAGCCTGGACGTTCTCCACGCTCTCTTGAGCCTGCTTTTCCGGATCGCTCGAATCCGTTCCTCCGAATAAAGTGGACCAAGAATAAAGAACAACGATGGCGATGAGCGTAATCGCTAGCAATAGCGAAACGAGCCAAGGCAACATTTTTCTCATGACGTAGCTCCCTCCGTTTGCGCGCCCGAAGCCGGTCCCGCGACCGCCGCAAGCGCGCCGATACTGCGCAAATATTGCCGGATGGACCGGATCACATCCGAAGAATTTTCCATCACGATGTACTTCTTTCCCGTCGTAAGGGTAATGAGCGTATCCGGCGTTTGTTCGATCGTTTCGATCAGCAAAGCATTGACGTAAAATGAAGTTCCGTTCAAACGGGTGACGGAGATCATAAGGGTCCTCCCGTATCTCCGGGGGGGGAGGATCGCGCCCTCCCCGGAGATGCTTTAATTACCGTTTCAGGTTGACGACCTCTTCCAGAATGGAATCGGAAGTGGTGATGATCCGGGAGTTCGCCTGGAAGCCCCGCTGGGCGACGATCATGTCGGTAAATTCGTTCGTCAGGTCGACGTTGGACATTTCAAGCTGACCGGGAACGAGCGTTCCTCTTCCGGCGTCTCCGGCGGTGGTCGTGATCGTAGCAAGGTCATCCGGATCGGCGTAAGGCGTCAGCCGGTACAGGTTGCCTCCGGCTTTCTCGAGACCGTTCGGGTTTCTCACTTTGGCAATCCCGATTTGCACGCCGATATCCGCGGTTTCGCCGTCGACGTCCGTCCCCGTTATGCTTCCGTCCGACTCAATCGTGAACGCAACGTAAGTGGCCGGATCGATTTGAATGGGGCCGCCCACGCCGGCGTCCATGACAAACATGCCATCCGCGTTCACCAAGTATCCTTCCGCATCGACCGAGAAGTTCCCCGCCCGCGTCAGGAAGGCGGTGGCGTCGGTGCCGTCCGCGCTGACAACGAAAAAGCCGTCGCCGTCGATTCGAAGGTCGGTCGGCACGTTCGTCGTCTGGGCGCTGCCCGGCGTATGAACGGTATCGATGGAAGATACGGTCACGCCAAGACCGATTTGACGCGGGTTGACCCCGCCGATCGTACCGGCGTCGGGCGTCGTGCCTCCGGCAACGGTTTGGCTCAAAATGTCCTGGAACATGACGCGGCCGGATTTGAATCCCGTCGTGTTGACGTTCGCGATGTTGTTGCCGATGACATCCAGCTTCGTTTGAAAGCCTCTCATCCCGGATACTCCGGAATACATGGAACGTATCATTTGTCCCTTCAACCTCCCGAATGTGTATGACCGCTTCCGTCGTTCTGCGGTCAGGGGCCTCCTATCGAAGGTCCAGCCCCGTCTTAGGCGACAACGACCGCGCTGTCGATTTTCGTGAAAATGTGGTCTTTCATGGAACTGCCGTCCATGGCCGTGACGACCGTGCGATTCGGCACGTTGACGATCATGGCGATGTCCCGGTAAAGAACGAGAGAATCTTTCGCGCCTTTTGCCGCGGCTTGCTCGACCGCGCTTGCGATCCGGTCAAGCTGCTCGGGCTGCAAAACGATGCCTCTTTGCAGGAGCCGCTGTTCCGCGTGCTGGCTGAAATGCAGTTGTTCCCTCGCCAGCAGCTGCTTGAAGCTCGTTCGCCCCTTGTTGCCGGTCAAATCGCTCCGCTCCGGCGAAGCGGCTTCAGGACGGCTGCCTTTCAGCAATCCGGCCGGCCCCGGCGTCAAATGGCCGATGAGCATCCGATCGGTCATGAGGCGCTCTCCGTCGTTTCGCCGTCGTCCTCGTTTGCCGTCGGGAACGCGATGGAAGTCAGCTTCTCGACTTCGACTTCGTCCGTCCCGATCTTGGCGTACGGAACGCCGTCCCTCATGACGACCGACTCCACGATTCCCGATTTGACTTCGGTCGAACCGTCGCTGTTCGTGGAGTACCACTCCGCCTGCATGCCGATTACGCCGGAAGAAAGACTGGGAGAATAGCGCAAAGCCTGCATTTGCGTCGCGACGTTCATCATCTGCTCCAAGGAGGAAAATTGCGCCATTTGGGAGATGAATTGCGCGTTGTCCATCGGCTGCAAAGGATCCTGATTGGACAGCTGCGTGATCAAAATTTTAAGGAATTCGTCCTTGCCCAGCTCCGACGAAGTGTTTCGCGAAACGGCCTTTTGCACGTTTTGCGAGGAATAGTACGGCCAAACGTTCGTCGTGCCGACGCTGCTGGAAGCCACTCGCTTCACCCCCTTCGTTCGTTTATGCGGTCACGTTCAGCGAGCTGCCGTAGCCGGCCTCCCTTAAACCGCTCGAACGATTAAGTTCCTCTTCGAATTCGCCTGCGTCTTCAAGGGAAGCGTCCCCGCCGGTCCCGGCGGAACCGCCGCTATCGCGGCCCGAGTTCGATTCGCGGCGCTCTTGCTCCTGGTACGCTGCCGGATCCTGCAATTCCGCGTGCTGCACCGTGACTTCGATGCGCTCGACCCGAATATCCTGATTCAGCAACGAGGTGCGAAGCAAGCCCAGCTGATTTTCGATCAGCTCTTTGGCCGACTCGTTCTGAGCGACGAACTGCGCCGTCATTTGCCCATCCTGCATGACGATCCGGACGTCGACATGTCCCAAATGCTCGGGATGCAGCGAAATTTTCGCTTCGGTCATTCCGTTGCCGTTGAGCAGGACGAATTGCTTGACGAGGAAGCCTCCGATTTCGCGGGCAAACTGCTGAACGGGCACCTGGGTCGGAACGCTTGGCTGCACGGCGGCTTCTTTTACCGCGCCGGAAGCCCCGTTGAACAGCGGCAACGCAAACGAATTCGCTTCATTGTCCGCTTGCCCGGCTTCGGTCGCGCCGCTTACGATCGCCGCGTTCGAATCCGGCAATTCGGCGTCCGCTTCGGCGGCCCAATTCCACATCACAAACGGCTCGCGGAATGCCGCGACTTTGCGCCCCGTTTCCGGCGGATTCGCCGCCTCGGCGACTGGTTGCCGCTGCAATGCCGTTTCCGGCGATTCGACTGCGGACTTGATGCCGTCGGCGACGCTCGCTGCTTTCGCCGAATTTGCGTCCGATAAAGAAGGCGCCGTTTTGCCCGGTTGCTCCTGCGCCGTTTCCGGCGTACCCGGAACGTCCGGCAAAACATCCTGGGCAGGGCCCGCGACAACCGCGTTCTTCGCGGCGTCCGCTTGCGACAACATAGCCGCCGCCTTCATCACTTGGTCCGCAAACTGCGCGGCCGTCCCCGGCGTAACGTTTTTTCCGTCGAGCTGCTTCGACAATTGTTCCGACCGGACAAGCAATGCCGACAGCACGTCATCCGGAAGCGCTGCAATTTCGGCTTCGCCAGCCTGTCCGTTCAGCGGAATTCCGGAAGCGTCGGGATCGACCGTCGCCGCGGGCTGCAACTGTACGAGAAACGCCTGGATCGCCGCCAGCAAATCGGCGTTTTCCTGATGTTGCTCGCTATCGCTCTCCGCTTGATCGCCTTGAAGCGACGCTTGCAATTTCGCGATAAGCTCTCCCAGAAGCGAAAGCAAAGCGGATGCATCGACTTCGCCTTCCGCCTTCTCTCCCGACGGATCGGACGAATCGGCCGCTTCGGTCAGCGTCCCGAACAGCAAAGCCGCGCTAATCGGCATCGCCTGAGTTCCGGATTCGATCGCCGGTTCGCCGCCGATCGCTTCGACAAGCGCTCCCGCGAATCCGCCGGCGTTCGTCGCCTTGCCCGATCCGCTTCCTTGCGATGCCCCGCTTCCGCCTGCCGAATTCGCAGTCCCGGTCACGGTCGGAAATAAATTAACGTTCATAGCCATAATCTCACCTCCTTCCTCGAGAAATCGAAGGCATCCAGCGGGATGAAGCTACCAATTATGGATTTGCGGGCATGAGCTTGGCAATCAAGCTTGCCGCCGTTTTGTTGTCTTCGGTCGACAAGGAGGACATCGCCGACAAAATGCTCGAGCGCGTCGCATCTTCAAGCGCTCCCAGAATGCGCAGCGCCTTGCTTTGATCCGTCGACGCCATTTCCAGCAACAGATTGGCCGCGCTGGCGGGATCCATCGACGTGAACGTCTGCTTCAGCTGCGCCGTATCGAGCGTCGACGTATCGGAATTGCTTTGCTGCTCAAGCTCCCGGATTCTCGCCTGCAGCGCCGCGATTTGCTGATCCGCCACCGAATCGGCGTCTTTCAGCCGGGTCGTCACTTCGGCCGCGACGGCGGGCGTCATCCTTTCCAGAATCCGGCCGCGGGCGTTATCGTTCATCGCTCCGAGAACGAGCGCCGCTTCTTCGAGCGTCATGCTTTCCAGAATCGGAGCCGCCTTGCTGGCCGTCATCTTCCCGTACATATCCGCCAGCGATCGAATGCGCGCCTCGTATTCCTCCGCCGTGATCGCCTGCTGCTCGTTTTGTTCGGTCAGCGCCGCGATTTGGGCTTCCAGGTTTGCGATTGTCTGCTGCTGGGCGGTCGCCTGCGCCGTCGTCTGCTGCAATGCCGCTTCCTGCTCGGCGAGCTGAGCCCTTAGTTCGTCAACTTTCTCCTTTGCATTGTCAACTGTGAGCTGGTCGGTATCGACCTCTCCCCCGCCTTCCGCTGCACCCGAAGGTTCCGGGAGCACCGCGTTCAAAAGCGGGATTTTGTTGCCGACTTCAAGCGCCCCCTGGCGCCAGTTCGGGTTGAACACGATAAGCAAAATGCCTAATAATACAGCCGTAAACAATATGGGGGTCAGAAAAAAGAGGAACCGCTCGAAACCGGAATACCCGCTTTTTTCCACGTCTGCATTCGCCACGTTATCCCCTTCCTTTCAACCATTCGACTCGGGTTGCGGCCTCCGGCTCTATCAACCGCGGGCGGCCGCGGCCGAGCGCATAATCGCCATTTCGTCCAATTCGTTCTGTTCGCGCTGCAAAGCTTCATGGCGAAAACGCTGAAGCGCCTTGTCTCTCGCATTGTGCCAGACTTTTTCGTCCACCATTTTGTCGGTTAGCCGGTCTCTTCGTTCGGCCGTTTGCCTTTCGGCCTGGCGGACAATTTCGATCTGCTTGCGGATCCCTTTGTCGAGCCATTCGATCGTCTGCTGCATGCGCTGCAATTCGGACAGCGCCGTCGGTCGTTGGGCTTGCTCGAACAGCCTGCGTTCGGCTTCCTCCCTCTCCCTTCGCAGCGTTTCCAGCATGTGCTCTTCCTTGCGAAGATTTCCGATTGCGGAAGCGTACTCCCATTCAGCCATCGACTTCTCGCTTTCCTTCAGATCGACGATCTTTTGCAAAGGATAACGAAATTTCACCCATCATGACCTCATCTCTTGTAAAAATCGATGACCAAACGCTCCTGAACTTCCGATAGCGTGACTTTTTCGGTCGTCTTTTGCCGGGTAAACCGGTTGATCGAGTCGATAAACTGGATCGATTTATCAATTTCCGGATTCGATCCGCGCTGGTACGCCCCAATATTGATCAGGTCTTCCGAATCTTTATAAATAGAGAGCAATCGCTTAAGCTGTTCCGCCGCGTCCTGCTGCTCGCCGGAAACGATGTCCTTCATGACCCGGCTGACGCTCGCCAGCACGTCGATCGCGGGAAAATGTCCCTTGTTCGCGAGCTGCCGGCTGAGCACGATATGACCGTCCAAAATGCCGCGGACCGCATCCGCGATCGGTTCGTTCATGTCGTCGCCGTCGACGAGTACCGTATAGAAGGCGGTAATCGATCCGTTCGGGCCGGTGCCGGCCCGTTCCAGCAGCTTCGGCAGCGAAGCGAAAACCGAAGGCGTGTAGCCGCGTGTAGCCGGCGGCTCGCCGATGGCGAGTCCGACCTCGCGCATCGCCATCGCGTAGCGGGTGACGGAATCCATCATCAGCATGACGTTCAGCCCGCGATCGCGAAAATATTCGGCGATCGTGGTGGCGATCAGCGCGCCCTTGATCCGGATCAGCGCCGGCTGATCGGACGTCGCCACGACGACGACCGAACGCGCGAGCCCTTCCGGGCCGAGGTCCCGCTCGATGAATTCGAGCACCTCGCGGCCGCGTTCGCCGACGAGCGCGATCACATTGACGTCGGCCGACGTGTTGCGGGCGACCATGCCGAGGAGCGTGCTTTTTCCGACGCCGGATCCCGCGAAGATCCCGACGCGCTGGCCTTGTCCGACCGTCAGCAACCCGTCGATGCAGCGGACGCCGGTTCCGAGAGGTTCGACGACGCGCGGCCTGAGCAGCGGATTGCCGGGACTGTTATGGGTCGAATAATGCGCCATTCGGCCGGGCAGCCGGCTTCCGTCAAGGGGACGTCCGAGCCCGTCCAGCACTTTGCCGAGCAGTTCGGACCCGACCTGCACCGTCAGCGGCCTGCCCGTCGTCACGACTTCGCAACCCGGGCCGACCGAATGCAGATCGCCCAACGGCATCAACAGCACTCGATTGTCGCGAAATCCGACCACTTCGGCCAAAATCGGTTCTCCGCCCTTCAGCGGATGAATCGTGCATACGTCGCCGATGCCTGCGTCAGGCCCTTCGGACTCCACCGTAAGACCTATGATCTGGGTCACCTTGCCGTTGACCTTGACAGGGTCCAAGTGCTGCAGCGCCTCCGAATACTTGGAAGCGTCAAGCGTTCTGCTCATCGGTTTCCCTCTCCTCGGAAGATTGGGCCGCCACCCGAAGCAGCTCTTGTCTTATCGAAGCCATCTGCGTGTCGATTCGGGCGTCGATGCTCCCGAAGGAGGAACGAATGACGCAGCCGCCTTCGGCGACCGAAACGTCGGGGACGATTTGCAGCTCCGCCTGGGAATCGACCAAAAGCGCAAGTTCTTCCTTCGACGCCCGGACAAAGGCGAATTGCGACGGCGCGACGCACAGCGTGATCACGCCCTGTTCCTTTCGCCTTGTCAAAGCTTTCTTGATCAGCTCGATCGTCAGCTCGGGCTGCTGCTCGAACTGGCGGGCAAGCACTTTCTCGGCGATTTTGCAGCTTAGTTCGACAAGGAAATGCTCTGCGTCCCGGATGATATCGTCTTTGGCCGCATAGGCCTGACGAACGATAGTTCCCGCGTCCTGGAGTCTGGACTCCCATTCGCCGCGTACCGCGCGCTCCGCATCCTCCGCGCCCTGCGCGTAGCCCGCGTCGTAACCGGCCGCTCGCGATTGTTCCACGACT
The DNA here is from genome assembly GCF_016937515.1 of Cohnella algarum. Taxonomy (NCBI): domain Bacteria; kingdom Bacillati; phylum Bacillota; class Bacilli; order Caryophanales; family Paenibacillaceae; genus Cohnella; species Cohnella algarum. The sequence goes on along the minus strand of NZ_JAFHKM010000002.1, from coordinate 4,607,670 downwards.
TGTTCGTCTTCCTGACGCCGTTGCTGCCACCAGACATCCGCCTGCTCCTGAGCCTCCGATCGCAGCCGGTCGGCCGTTTCGCGAGCTTCGGCAATGATTTGTTCCGCGGTTTGCTCGGCATCCCGCAAAATTTGATCCCTTAACGACACTGTTTCGACATCAATCGTCGAATCTCCTTCGTTCGCATTGTCGGAATCTGAAATATTTTTGGGACTTGTTGCCTTTCGCAGCAGCTCGATTCGTTTCAAATCTTCCAACGGTATGACATGGGAGGATTTGATCAGATTAGACAATGATATCGTCGCCTCCGCCTCGAGCGATAATGATCTCGCCCGCTTCTTCCAGTCTGCGGATCGTCGCTACGATGCGCGTCTGCGCTTCCTCGACGTCCCGAAGCCGAACCGGCCCCATGTATTCCATTTCTTCCTTGAACGTTTCCGACATGCGTTTGGACATGTTGCGGAAAATCGCTTCGCGCACTTCCTCGCTGGCGACCTTGAGCGCGAGCTGCAAATCGGCATTTTCGATGTCCCGGATAATGCGCTGGATCGAGCGGTTGTCCAAATTGACGATGTCCTCGAACACGAACATCCGCTTTTTGATTTCTTCGGCGAGCTCCGGGTCCTGGATTTCCAGCGCGTCCAAAATCGTCCGCTCCGTCCCCCGGTCGACGCCGTTCAAAATTTGCACGATCGATTCGATGCCGCCGGCGTTCGTGTAATCCTGCGTTACCGTCGCCGACAGCTTTTGCTCCAGGACCCGTTCGACCTGGGCGATCACTTCCGGTGACGTGCTGTCCATCAGGGCGATCCTTCTCGCCACGTCCGCCTGCTTGTCCTGCGGAAGCGACGAGAGCACGGCCGAGGATTGATCGGGCTGCAAGTAGGAAAGCACAAGCGCGATCGTTTGCGGGTTTTCGTTTTGAATAAAGTTCAAAATTTGCGTCGGTTCCGCCTTGCGGGCAAAATCGAAAGGCCGTACCTGCAGCGTAGCCGTCAAACGATTGAGAATGTCGCTCGCTTTCTGCGAACCGAGCGCCTTCTCCAGAATTTCCTTCGCATACGCGATGCCGCCCTGCGAAATGTATTCCTGCGCGATGCAGATCTGATGGAACTCCGCCAAAATCTGCTCTTTCTCCATCGAATCGACTTTGCGGACGTTGGCGATTTCGAGCGTCAGCTGCTCGATCTCGTCGTCCCGCAAATGCTTGAACACTTGAGCGGATACTTCCGGCCCGAGCGTAATGAGCAGAATGGCCGCTTTCTGCCTTCCGCTTAATTGATACTGACCCGTTTTAGCCATAACCCGCCACCTCTATTCATCCACAAGCCACGTCCGGAGCAAATTGACGAATTCGTCCGGCTTGCGCTTGGCCAATCCTTCCAGCTGCTTTCGAACTTGGCTTTCGCTCGAAACGCTGTCGATGTCGATCGTCGGAAGTTCGACGCGCGGCACATCTTCAGGCACCGCTTCGGCTTCCCGAGCGGCTTTGCGTCTGCGGTAAACGAAATATCCGCCGCCTGCGAGCAGCGCGAGCGCCAGAACGCCCAAGCCCGCCAGCCAATAGGTCGATGCCGAAATGCCGGACGATTCGTCTGCGGCCGCATCGAACGTCTGCGTAATGACGGAGACCCGGTTTGCCATCGCCTCCGCGGACAAGTCTTGTCCGGAATCGGCCAACAGCGTGCGCACGTCGTTGACCAGCTTTTGTTGGATCGCCTGCTGCGTTTCCGGCGTCACCTTCGAAGAATCGAGCGCGACGCTGACGGACAGGTCCTTGACCTGGTAAGGGGCGAACGTCGTGTTAGTCGTGACCCGGCTCGGCTCGTAGTTCGTCGTCGTGGACGTCCGTTCGCTCGTCGTTCCCGTCGAACCGCCTCCGGACGGATAATTCGTAATGTCGGTCTCTCCCGTACCGGCTACGCCGCCAGCTGCGCCGTCGGTGCCTTCGTAGCTTTCCGACGTGTTGGACTCGCTGATGATGATGCCGCGGTTGTCGTTGTTTTCCAACGGTTGAACCAATTGCTCCTGCATCGTCTTCTGGTCGAAATTAAGCGAGGATACGACGCTGACGACCATGCTGTCCATCCCGACCAGCGTGGAGAGGAATTGCTGGATATTGTTTTTGATCCCGTTCTCGAATTTGCGCTGCACTTCGAACTGCTGGTCGAGAAGCGTTCCGCTGACCGCGCCGGTTCCGCCGATCGCGGCGGACGGGGTGAGCTGCGAATTTTGGCTCGTGATGGTAATGTCTTCCACGCTTAAATTCGGGACGGAAGTCTTGACCAGATTGAAGTAGCTGTCGATTTCCTCCTGGGAAGGGCGGAAGCTCGGTTTGAACGTCAGCATGACCGACGCGGTGGCGCGTTCGCGTTCCGAATCGTTCAGAAAGACGCTCTCTTCGGGGAGATTGACAAGCACTTTCGCCTTCTGAATGCCTTGCATGCCGAGCAGCAGCTGCTGAATCTCTCCGTTCAGGGCGTTGCGATACTTGACTTCGAACTCTTGATCGGTCGTGCCGATCATCGACGAGTTGTTGCTCATCTCCGCAAAACCCAACGAACCGTTTTGAACGAGACCTTGGGAGCCAACGGCGATTTTGACTTTGGAGGCGTCGGCGCTCGGAACGGAAATGCTCGTGCCCCCGCTGCCAAGCTTGTACGGGATGCCGCTTCCGTCCAAATACTCGGTAATGGCCGCCGCATCGGCGCTGTCCAAATCCTGAAACGCCAGCTCGTATTCGGTCCTCGTAAATACGTAAGTCAATACAATGATCGTAATGACCAAAAAAGCAGCCGATGAAGCCAGCATCCATTTCTGCTTCTTGCTGTACTGGTTCCAAAAGCTTAACCACTTCTCCCGGATCCGGGCCCATCTCTCGCTCACGATTTCACCTCACTGCTAGCTTTGCTGCAACAAAATGGCGCGACTATACCGACATCCGCATAATTTCCTGGTAGGCTTCTATCACCTTGTTGCGGACTTGGGAAGTCAGCTCCAAACTAAGCGAGGCTTTGGAAGCAGCGATCATCACTTCGTTTACGTCGGCTTCGCCGATAATAAAAGCGTCGTTTACTTTATGTACGTTGGCTTCCTGGGCGGCAACGCCGTCCAGCGCCGATTTCAAAAATGAGGCAAAGCTCTCCGTCGCCTCCGCTGGCGTCGTCGTCGGCTTGCTCGCGAAGGGAATGCCGGATGCCGCTTGCCCCACTGCCCCGATCAAATGGTTTTGAATCATCGTTCGTCCCTCCTGTCTTCCGGATGATGTTCAAGCGCCGCCGTTCCGGGCGTTAGCCGCGCCCTATTTCCAGCGACTTCGTAAACATCGCTTTGGAAGCGTTGAGCGCCGTAACGCTCGCTTCGTAGGAACGCGTTGCCGAAATCATGTCGACCATTTCCTTCAAAATATCCACGTTCGGCATGCTCACCATTCCGTCCGCGTTCGCGTCCGGATGAGAAGGGTTGTACACCGTCTTGAACGGAGTCTGGTCTTCGGTGATCGCCGTCACTTTGACTCCTTGATTGGCGAGCGTTCCGAGTTGATTGTTCAGCATATCGCTAAAGCTCGTTTCGCTCGGTTCGACGACGACCATTTTACGGCGATATGGGACAAATTCCCCATTGACATATGAGGCTCTCGTCGTTTCGGCATTGGCAATGTTAGACGATATGACATCCATTCTCAATCGCTGAGCCGTGAGGGCGGTCGCGCTGATATCAAATCCCGCAAGCTTCAATTGTCATGCCTCCTTCTTCGATTCGCACCGCTATCATTGCCCCTTGATGCCGATCCGGTACATCGAAATGTCGTGGTTGATCTGCTGAATCATCAGGTTGTAGCGAAGCTGATTGGCTGCGAGCGTGGACATTTCCTTGTCGATATCGACGTTGTTCAAGCTATTGGTGATGGCCGTCGTGCCGTCCGTTACGACCTGCGCGGCCGGAATGGCGCCCGATGCCCCGATTGGGATATGTCTCGGATCGGTCCGGATGCCGGAAATGCCCTGTTCCGCTCCGGTTCCCATAGCCTGCGACAACAGTTCCTCGAACACAACGTCGGACCGCTTGAAATTCGGCGTATCGACATTGGCGATGTTGTTGGCCAGCACCTGCTGCCGGAGAGTAGCGGCTTTGACGGCTCCTTCGAGCCTTTGAAACGAAGCGCCGCTCAATAAATCCATAATGCCACCACCTTTCTCGATTTTATCGGCCAATTTTTTAATTCAACATCGACTAACATTTTCCTGCTTGATTCGACAATTAATTCGTCATTCGTCCCAATCAAGCGCCAGGAGATGACAAATTAAAATTTTCTAAGAACAATCATCTCCGACAGAGTGAAATGTGACAATAAGAAAAAAGTCCTAATCTTAGGAACAAGATTGGACTAATTCCGAAAATTAGGACTTTTTTTATAAGGATTTAAAGTTTTCGCGAGGCCAGCTCATCTTGCAATCGGGAGTTCAATATGCGGATATAGGTGCCTTTCATGCCCAGCGATCGCGTGTCGATGACTCCGGCGCTCTCCAGCTTGCGCAGCGCATTGACGATGACGGATCGCGTAATGCCGGCGCGGTCGGCGATTTTGGAAGCGACGAGAAGCCCTTCCTTGCCTTCCAATTCCTCCAAAATATGCTCCACGGCCTCAAGCTCGCTGAACGAAAGCGAATTGACCGCGATCGTAACGACTGCTTTCCCGCGCGCCTCCAGCTCCCGCTCTTCGGCCCGCTCGCGCAAAATTTCCATCCCGATAATGGTCGAGCCATACTCCGCCAGGATGAGATCGTCATCGCCGAACTGCCGGTTTTCCCGGGCGAGAACAAGGGTCCCCAGGCGGTCTCCGCCGCCGATAATCGGGACGATAGTCACGATTTGACCATTGAACGCGGCCTCTACCGGAACGAGCATTTCAGACGGGGAAGCGTTGGATTCCGTTTCGACGATTCGCAAAAATCGATCGTTCGTCTCGTTCGGAAACCGCAATTCGTCTGATTCTTCCTGCCTAAGCCACGCTTCGGGAAAGTCCTGGGACGGGGCGGCCCCGAGCACTTTTCCCCTTCTGCTGACGACGAAAACGCCGCCCTGCAGCGTCTCGCCCAGCACCTCCGCCATCTCGCGGAAGTTAAGCGGTTTTCCCGCCGCCTTTTGAAGCAGCGTATTCAGCGTACGGGTTTTTCCGAGCAACGTCATCTTTTTGTATCCTCCTACATAACGACAAGCAACGCCTTAAAGAATGTACTGGCTCAAGTCCCGGTTGCTTGCAATGGTTGACAATTTTTCCCTCACATATTCAGGAGTAATGGAAAATTGGCCGAGCGAGAGCTCCGGCGCCTCGAAAGACAGATCTTCAAGCAGCTTCTCCAGCAGCGTGTGCAGCCTTCTCGCGCCGATGTTTTCCGTGTTCCGATTCACGTCCTGCGCCATTTTTGCGATTTCCGCGATCGCTTCCGGCGTAAACTCGACTTCGATTCCTTCGGTCGACAGCAACGCGACATACTGCTTGGTCAGCGCGTTCTCCGGTTCGGTCAAAATGCGCACGAAATCTTCGTCGGTCAGGCTCGACAGCTCGACCCGGATCGGAAAGCGGCCCTGAAGCTCGGGAATGAGGTCGGACGGCTTGGCGATATGAAAGGCGCCGGCGGCAACGAACAAAATGTAATCCGTCTTCACGGGCCCGTATTTGGTCATGATCGTTGAGCCTTCCACGATCGGGAGAATATCCCGCTGCACCCCTTCGCGCGAAACGTCCGGCCCTTGGCCGCGGCCTGCGCTTGCAATTTTATCGATTTCATCGATAAAGATTATGCCGGCCTGTTCCGCCCTGCCGACGGATTCCGAAATGACGTCGTCCATGTCGATCAGCTTGCCCGCTTCTTCGACCGCAAGCACCTTCCTTGCTTCCTTTACCGTGAGCTTGCGTTTTTTGCGGCGTTTCGGCATGAACTGGCTGAACATTTCCTGCATGTTTTGTCCCATCTGTTCCTGGCCCGTTCCCGCGAACAGATCCATCATCGAAGGGCCGGCGTCCTCGACTTCAATTTCCACGAGCTCGTTCTCCAGCTCGCCTGCGGCAAGCTTCGCCTTGGCTTCGCTACGCTTGGTCGCGAGCGACGGATCCTGCGGCTCCGCTTCTTCCTGCTGCCCGGCCTGCCCGCCCCGAACAGCATTTCGAACGGGTTGCGCTGCGGCTTCGGCTTCGCGTTCGAAGGAACGAGAAGCGCGACCAGCCGGTCGTTCGCCGCCTGCTCCGCCTTGTCCTTCACTTTCTCCATCCGTTCTTCCTTGACCATGCGAATGGCCGTTTCGACCAAATCGCGAACCATCGATTCGACATCCCGTCCGACATAGCCGACTTCCGTAAATTTCGTCGCTTCGACCTTGATGAACGGGGCCTGCACCAGCTTCGCGAGCCTGCGCGCGATTTCCGTCTTGCCCACGCCCGTCGGTCCGATCATCAATATGTTTTTCGGCACGACCTCGTCGCGAAGCGCTTCGGGGAGCTTGCTTCGCCGGTACCGGTTGCGAAGCGCGACCGCGACGGAGCGCTTGGCCTGCTTTTGACCGACAATGTATTTATCCAGTTCGGCGACGATTTGGCGCGGCGTAAATTGTCCATTCATCCCCTGTTCCCTCGCTTTCGCAAATCAAATTTCTTCGACGATCAGGTTGTCGTTCGTATACACGCAAATTTCCGAGGCGATTTGCAGCGCGTTGCGCGCGATTTCTTTCGCTTCCAGTTGGGGCGAGAACCGCTGCAGGGCGCGAGCCGCCGCCAGCGCGAAGCTCCCGCCGGAACCGATCGCGAGAATTCCGTCGTCCGGCTCGATCACTTCCCCGTTGCCGGAAAGGAGCAGCATTCCGGTCGCGTCCACGACGATCATCATCGCCTCGAGCTTGCGCAGCACGCGGTCGGAACGCCAGTCTTTCGCGAGCTCCACCGCCGCCCGCTGCAGATTGCCGTGATGCTCCTCGAGCTTTCCCTCGAATTTCTCGAACAGCGTAATCGCGTCGGCGACCGATCCCGCGAATCCGGCCAGCACTTGTCCCCGGTACAGCCGGCGCACCTTCTTGGCGGTGTGCTTCATGACCATGCTGTTGCCGAACGTGACTTGCCCGTCGCCGGCGATCGCGCCTTTTCCGTTATGCCTCACCGCGCAAATCGTCGTGGCGTGAAAGCTCATATCCATCCCTATCGCTCCTTTGCATGAATGGCGGCATGGCATTCGAGCCCGTGGCCGCCCGAATGATAACGGTCCGAGTAACGCGGCAAAGCAGCGGGTTCGCTTCCGCTGCCTTCTGCCTTGTTCAAGTCGCGAAACCGGCGCCGCTTGCCAATTCGGACTTGAAGCTTTCGATTTGTTCGAGCGCCCTGGCCGCAATGGCCTCGTTCTTTTCCTTTTTGCCGCGAATTCGCCGCTCCAGCGGTGGAAACAAGCCAAAGTTGGCGTTCATCGGTTGAAAATGGCGAAAATCCGCGGTCGTAATGTAATGCGACATGCTGCCGAGCGTCGTCGCCTGGGGCGGTACGACCGGCGCCAGCCCCCGGGCGAGCCTTCCCGCGTTGATGCCCGCGACAAGTCCCGAAGCCGCGGACTCGACATAGCCTTCGACGCCCGTCATTTGCCCCGCGAAAAACAGCGTTTCGCGGACGTTGGACTGGTACGTCGGGCGGAGAAGCTTCGGCGAATTCAAAAACGTATTGCGGTGCATGACTCCGTAGCGCACGAATTCGGCGTTCTCGAGCCCCGGGATAAGCGAGAACACCCGTTTCTGCTCTCCCCATTTCAGATGCGTCTGAAACCCGACCAGGTTGTACAGCGTGCCCGCCGCGTTGTCCTGGCGAAGCTGGATGACCGCGTAAGGCTGCTTGCCCGTTCGCGGATCGATCAGTCCCACGGGCTTGAGCGGCCCGAACAGCATCGTCTGCTTGCCGCGCCCGGCCATCACCTCGATCGGCATGCAGCCTTCGAACACCATGCTTTTCTCGAAGTCCTTCACTTCCGCCGTTTCGGCCGTCGTGAGCGCCTCGTAAAAAATCTCGAACTCCTCCTCGTTCATCGGGCAGTTCAAGTAGGCCGCTTCGCCCTTGTCATACCGCGACGCGAGGAACACCTTGCTCATGTCGATAGAATCCTTCTCCACGATCGGAGCGGCGGCGTCGAAAAAATAAAAGTACTCTTCCCCGAGCAGCTCCCGGATTTGCTCCGAAAGCTCCGGCGACGTGAGCGGCCCCGTGGCGATGACCGCGATGCCGTCCTGCGGGATTCGCGTCACCTCGTCCTGCACGACGGTCACGAGCGGGTGCTCCCGCAGCCTTGCCGTGACCTCGCCGGAAAACCCGTCCCGGTCCACCGCAAGCGCTCCGCCCGCGGGCACCGCGTGGCGATCCGCCGCCGACAGGATGAGCGAATCGAGCCGCCTCATTTCTTCCTTCAACACGCCTACCGCATTGGTCAGCCCGTTCGCCCGCAAGCTGTTGCTGCACACCAGCTCGGCGAATTGGCTCGTATGATGCGCCGGCGTCTGCCGCTGCGGCCGCATCTCGTATAACGTGACGGGAACGCCTTGCGCGGCGATTTGCCAAGCCGCTTCGCTGCCCGCAAGTCCCGCTCCGACGACCGTCACGGTCGTTTTCGTCGTCAATTTCCTTTACCTCCCGCAATGTTCGAAGGCGCGCTGCCGCCCGGGCGCCGCGCCCGCAAACCCGGCCTCCGTCATTCGGCGGCCTCATCCGTTTCCGGCGCCGCTTCGTTGTGGGCGCATTGCGTGCACTGCCACATGACGTTGCCCTTCGTTCGCTTCTCGACCATCAGGCCGCCGCAGTCCGGACAAGCCTTGGCCACCGGCCTATCCCACGATACGAAGTCGCATTCCGGATACTGGTCGCATCCGTAGAACATTCGTCCCTTCTTGCTGCGGCGTTCGACGATATGGCCTTTGCCGCACTTGGGGCAGGCGACCCCGGTCGCCTTGACGATCGGCTTCGTATTGCGGCACTCCGGGAACCCGGAGCACGCGAGAAACTTGCCGAAGCGCCCCATTTTGTAAACCATGGGACTTCCGCATTTATCGCAAATTTCGTCCGACGGCTCGTCGCGGATTTCAACTTCCTTCATTTCGTCCTCCGCGACCTCCAGCCGCTTTTCGAACGATTTGTAAAATTCGCCGATGACGTCGACCCAATTTTCCTTCCCTTCCTCGACGTGGTCGAGATCGTCCTCCATATGCGCCGTAAACTCGGCATCGAGAATTTCCGGGAAAAACTCTTCCATCAATTGGATGACCAGTTCGCCGAGCTCCGTCGGGACGAACTTCTTCTCTTCGATCGCGACGTAATTCCGCTTTTGAATCGTTTCAAGCGTCGGCGCGTACGTGCTGGGCCGGCCGATGCCGAGCTCCTCGAGCGTCCGCACGAGCCGGGCTTCCGTAAACCGCGGAGGCGGCTGGGTGAAGTGCTGCTTCGGCTCGATCCCTTTCGTCTCGACTTCGTCGGACGGTTCGAGCGGCGGCAGCAGCCGGTCCTCCTCGGTCGTGCCGTCGTCGTTGCCCTCGACGTATACCTTCATGAATCCCGGGAATTTCATTTTCGAGCCGTTGGCCCGGAATACGGCCGGACCGTTGCGCAGATCGACGGTCATCGTGTCCAGGACGGCGGACGCCATTTGGCTGGAAACGAAACGTTCCCATATCAACTTGTACAGCCGCAGCTGGTCGCGCGTCACATACGGCTTGACCTGATCGGGTTCGCGCAGCACGGACGTCGGACGGATCGCTTCGTGCGCGTCCTGGGCGTTGGCGTTCTTCTTCGCATAGACGCGGGGCGTTTCCGGGTAATACTTTTCGCCGAATTTGCCCAGGATGTACTCTTTGGCTTCCTCCTGGGCAACCGGGGAAATCCGGGTGGAGTCGGTACGCATATAGGTAATGAGACCGACCGTGCCCTCCTTGCCGAGATCGACGCCCTCGTACAACTGCTGGGCGATTTGCATCGTTTTGGCCGCGCGGAAATTGAGCTTGCGCGCCGCTTCCTGCTGCAGCGAACTGGTGATGAACGGCGGAGAGGGATTGCGCTGGCGCTCCTTCTCCTTCACTTCGCCCACGACGAACGCGCCGCCTTCGATCTGCTCCAAAACGGCATTGACCTCGGCTTCGCTGCCGAGCTCCTTCTTCTCCTGATTCAAAGCGTGGAATTTCGCTTCGAATTCGGAGCCGTTCTTGGAAAGGACGGCCGTTATGCTCCAATACTCCTCCGGCACGAACGCCTTGATCTCGTTTTCCCGGTCGATGATGAGCTTGACGGCTACCGACTGCACCCGGCCCGCGCTCAAGCCTTTTTTCACCTTTTTCCACAAAAGCGGACTGATTTTGTAGCCGACGAGCCGGTCGAGCACGCGCCGCGCCTGCTGGGCGTTGACCAGGTCCATGTTGATCGGGCGGGGCGTCTTGAACGCGTCCTTGACCGCTTGCTTCGTTATTTCATTAAATACGACGCGGCAGGCGTCGTTTTCGTTCAATTCCAAATAGTGGGCCAAGTGCCAGGCGATCGCTTCGCCCTCCCGGTCGGGGTCGGCCGCCAGAAAGACGTGCTTTACCTTCTTGCTTGCGTCCTTCAATTCCTTCAGGACGTTCCCCTTGCCGCGGATCGTTATATATTTGGGTTGAAAATCGTTCTGCACTTCTACGCCGATTTGACTTTTCGGCAAATCCCGAATGTGGCCCATGGACGCTTTGACGATATATTTGCTGCCCAGATATTTGCCAATGGTCTTGGCTTTGGCCGGCGACTCGACGATGACCAATGAGTCTGCCACGTCCACTCCTCCTCTCAACGGTCGACAGGTCCTTTCGTCCGCCGTTTCGGCGGCCTCGCAAAGGACAGTATATACGGATCCTGAAAACTGGTGTCATAAACTCTTAATCTGTAGCATAATGCATTCGCCGCCCTGTTCGCAACAAAGCGCAATTACCGGCGCCTGGCGAACGCGGGCAAGGACTTCCGATTCATGTGCTTCGGAAACATCGTATATCATCCCGTAGCCCGCGGTCAAATTCCGGACGAAAAAGGATTTCCGGCGAGCCTTCGGGAAAGTCGCTTTCGCCTTTAAATCGCGGCGAAAACGGAGCCCGGCCGGCTTTCGATTTTTTGTTTGAGCTGCAGGGACAGAAGCAACTGATGGAGCCGCCCGGCGCCCAAGGCGCTTGCGGCGAGCAGCTCGTCGATCGATTTCGGGCCGTCCAGCAGCAGATCGTACAAAACCGCCTCCTCCGGCGGCAGTTCCGCCCGCTCGGCTTGTTCCGCCGCGTCCCCCGCCTGCCCGGCTCCGGCTTTGTCCCGCTTTGTTCGGTGCTTGCTTCCCTCGCCGAGCTGCCGCTTGTATTCTTCCAATATATCCTTGGCTTCGATAACCGGCTTCGCCCACGATTCCCGAAGCAGCTTCAAGCCGCCCTTGCTCCGCGGAGACGTAATCGGGCCGGGCACGACGAACACGTCCCGGGACGCATCGTTCGCATAGGCCGCCGTATGGAGAGCCCCGCTTTTCTCGCCGGCCTCGACCACGACGACGCCAAGCGATATGCCGGCGATAATTCGATTGCGCAGCGGGAAGTAGTAAGGATACACCGGCATATCCGGCGGAATTTCCGATAAAACAAGCCCACTCTCCGCAATTTGCCGGTATAGCCCGCGTTCTCCCGCGGATAAGGCGAGTCGACGGGGCCGCCGAGCACCGCCACGGTGCCCGCCGGTCCCTGCAGGGCGCCGGCATGGGCGCAGGCGTCGATGCCCTTGGCCATGCCGCTGACGACGACCAAACCGGCCATCGAGCAGGCAAGGGCGAGCTCCTCGGCAACGCGGCGCCCGTAGGATGTCGCCGACCGCGTTCCGACGATGGCCACGGATGATTTTCTCGCAAGCGCAAGATTCCCGATGTAGTACAAAACCCACGGAAACCGGTGCGTATGGCGCAGCTGCATCGGATAGCCCGCGTCGAGCGCGGTGACGATCGATATTCCGGCCTTCTCCCGCCGCCGGATCGCCGCCTCGATCGCTTCCGGCCGCAGGCGTTCGGCCAGCGCTTTGGCCTCCTTCGCCCGCAGGCCCAGGTCCCGCCAATCCGCGGGCCGCCTCGACCGCGCGCCGTCGATGGCGCCCTCCGTGAACAGCCGATCGATTTTGTCGTGCGTTATGCCTTCCGTCTCGTGCATGGCGATGACGACCTCGCGGTCCGGATGAAATGTGGACATCGTGCAAATCCCCCTAACATGCGCGGCCTGCGCCGCACGGAATGAAAAAAGCAGCCCCCGCGCTCTCCCTGGGGAGAGCCGAAGGCTGCTTGCCTGTCCGCTAAATCGGATTATGCTGTTATTTTACGATCAGCTTTTGCATTTTTCAAGCAGGCCGCGTTCCTCAAGCACGCTGACGAGCGTGGAGCCCATTTCGGACGGCGTCGGAGCGACGCGGATGCCGCACTCTTCGAGCTTGGCGATCTTCTCGGCGGCGGTGCCTTTCCCGCCGGAAATGATGGCGCCGGCGTGGCCCATGCGCTTTCCGGGAGGCGCCGTGGCGCCGCCGATGAAGCCGACGACCGGCTTCGTCATGTTCGCCTTGATCCATTCGGCCGCTTCTTCCTCGGCCGTGCCGCCGATTTCGCCGATCATGATGACGGCGTAAGTATCGGGATCTTCGTTAAAGAGGCGAAGAATGTCGATAAACTCGGAGCCTTTGACCGGGTCGCCGCCGATGCCGACGGCGGAGGATTGGCCGATGCCGCGGTTCGTCAGCTGGTGAACCGCTTCGTACGTCAGCGTGCCGGAACGGGAAACGACGCCGACGTGGCCTTTTTTGTGGATGTAGCCCGGCATGATGCCGATTTTGATTTCTTCCGGCGTGATGACGCCCGGGCAGTTCGGCCCGATCAGGCGCGTCTTTTTGCCTTCCATGTAACGTTTGACCTTGATCATGTCGATGACCGGAATGCCTTCGGTAATGCAGATGACCAGATCCAGCTCGGCGTCAACCGCTTCCATGATCGAGTCCGCCGCGAACGGAGGCGCGACATAGATGACGGAAGCCGTGGCGCCCGTCGCCTCGACCGCTTCCTTGACCGTATTGAAGATCGGCAGCGTCACCTTCGTGCCGTTCTCCAGGTCGAAATCGATCGTTTGGCCGCCTTTGCCCGGCGTAACGCCGCCGACCATTTGCGTGCCGTATTCCAGAGCCCCTTTGGCGTGGAACGAACCCGTCGCTCCCGTAATGCCTTGGGTGATCACCTTGGTGTTTTTATCGATCAAAATGCTCATGACTTCACACTCCCCGGTTCGTTCTCCCTTGTCATTTCACGAGCGACACGATTTTTTGCGCGCCGTCGGCCATCGAATCCGCAGCTACGATATTGAGCCCGGAGTTGTTCAAAATTTCTTTGCCCAGTTGGACGTTCGTGCCTTCGAGGCGGACGACGAGCGGTTTGTCCAGACCGAGCTCGCGCGCGGCCGCCACGACGCCTTCGGCGATGACGTCGCACTTCATGATGCCGCCGAAAATGTTGACGAAAATACCCTTGACGTTCGCGTCGGACAAAATGATTTTGAACGCTTCGGTTACTTTCTCTTTCGTCGCGCCGCCGCCGACGTCAAGGAAGTTCGCCGGTTCGCCGCCGTAATATTTGATGATGTCCATCGTCGCCATCGCGAGTCCCGCGCCGTTGACCATGCAGCCGATGTTGCCGTCGAGGGCGATGTAGCTCAGGTCGAACTTGGACGCCTGGATTTCCTTTTCGTCCTCTTCGTCCAAATCGCGCAGTTCCAGAATGTCCTTGTGGCGGAACAGGGCGTTGGAGTCGAAGTTCAGCTTCGCGTCAAGCGCCATGACGTCGCCCGCGCCCGTGACGACGAGCGGATTGATCTCGGCAATCGAACAATCCTTGTCCACGAAAGCGGTATACAAAGCCATGATGAACTTGGCCGCCTTGTTGACCAATTCGTTCGGGATGTTGATCGCGTAAGCGAGACGGCGAGCTTGGAACGTTTGCAGGCCGACCGCCGGATCGACGACTTCCTTGATGATCTTCTCGGGCGAGTGCGCGGCGACTTCTTCGATTTCGGTGCCGCCTTCTTCGGACGCCATCACGACGATGCGCCCCGTGCCGCGGTCGACGACGAGGCCGACGTAATATTCTTTCTTAATGTCGCAGCCTTCTTCGATAAGAAGACGCTTCACTTCTTTGCCTTCGGGGCCGGTTTGGTGGGTGACGAGCACTTTGCCGAGAATTTGCTCGGCGTACTCGCGCACTTGGTCAAGACCTTTCGCCACTTTGACGCCGCCCGCTTTGCCGCGGCCGCCCGCATGGATTTGCGCTTTGACGACCGTGACCGGCGTGCCCAGCTCTTCGGCGGCTTTGACCGCTTCGTCGACCGAGAACGCGACTTTCCCGCGAGGGACGGTGACGCCGTACTGTCTCAAGACTTCCTTGCCTTGATACTCATGAATATTCATGATCCTGCATCCTCCCGTTTAACACGCTTCTGAAGAACATGTCGGCACTTACGAATCGTACCGAAACCTTCCCTATTGTATCACTATTTGTCCGATCGTTCCTCTGTTTTTCATCAATTTTTTAGCTCCGTTTGGCAATGGTTTCATCTCGGGATTCGATGAAATAGCAGGCAGCCGGTAATAGATTTTCCAAAAAGGAGGGATTCATGCTCGCGCCCCTCCCGTCCGGCGAGACGGGAAGGCGGCGCTGAAGCCCGAAGACGCGAACGCGCCGAGCGATTGACAGCCCGGTTCCGGCGCGCTAGACTGAGGATAAACGAAGCGGAGCCGCGAGGTCCGTCAAGGAAAAGGAAGCACCTTTCTTTGTTAACGAATGACGTTAAAAAAGAAGGAGGCTTTTTTGGCATGTATGCGAAAATGCTCAGCGCAAGCGTCGTCGGCATCGAGGGGCGGCTGATCGAAGTCGAGGTCAACATTTCGTCCGGGCTGCCGCAGGTGTCGGTCGTCGGCCTGCCCGATCCCGCGGTCCGGGAATCGGTCGAGCGCGTCCGCTCGGCCATTCAAAACAGCGGCATGACCTTTCCGCTCGACCGGATCACCGTCAATCTCGCGCCGGCCGACGTGCGCAAGGAAGGGAGCGCCTACGATCTGGCGATCGCGGCCGGCATTCTGCTCGCCAGCGGCCAGCTGGCCGCGGAGAAAATCGAAGGCGCCCTGCTCATCGGCGAGCTGTCGCTGAGCGGCGAGATTCGGCCGGTTCCCGGCGTTCTGCCGATGGCGGAGCGGGCCCGAAGCGAAGGGCTGCGGCGGGTGATCGTTCCCGAGGCCAGCGTCGGCGAGGCGCAGCTTATCGAAGGCATCGAAGTGTTCGGAGTCCGCGGGCTCGGCGAATGGGCCGGCGGGGGAACGACGCGCTTCGGCCGTCCGCCCGGCCGCGGCGCGGCGCCGAGCTCCGGCGACGCGATTTCGGATCCCGCGGACGATGCCGATTTGTCCGACGTCATCGGCCAAGCCCATGGCAAGCGGGCGTTGCTCATCGCCGCGGCCGGCAAGCACAATATCCTGTTCGTCGGTCCGCCGGGAACCGGGAAAACCATGCTCTGCCGCAGGCTGCCGACGCTGCTTCCGCCGCTGGACGACGAGGAGGCGCTGGCCGTCACGAAAATCTACAGCGTTTGCGGAAAGCTCGGCGGCCGCCGGCACGGACTGATCCGCCGGCGTCCGTTCCGATCACCCCACCATACGATCTCCATCGCCGGACTCATCGGCGGAGGCCCGTCGCCCAAGCCCGGAGAGGTGACGCTCGCGCACCACGGCGTGCTGTTTCTCGACGAGCTGCCCGAATTTCCGCGCGGCGCCCTGGAGGCGCTCAGGCAGCCGTTGGAAGACTTTCGGGTGACGATCGGAAGAGCCCGCGGAGTAACGCAGTTCCCCGCCCACTTTTTGCTTGCGGTCTCGATGAACCCCTGTCCGTGCGGCTACTTCGGGTCCGACGGGGATCGCGCCTGCACCTGTTCGGGGGCGGCCGTCGCCCGTTACCGCTCCCGCTTGTCGGGGCCGCTGGCCGACCGCATCGACCTCCAGGTGGAAATGCCGCGACAGACGGCCCGGGAGCCCGCGTCCGCCGAAGGCTGGACATCGGCCATGGCGCGAGCCCGCGCGGAGGAAGCGATCGAACGGCAAAAAGCCCGCTACCGGGGCGGCGCGATCCGCTGGAACAGCGAGCTTTACGGGCGAAAGCTGGCCGAGCACGCCAGGCTTTCGCCGGCTGCCGAGAAGCTGCTCGGCAGCGTGTACGAGCGGCTTGGTCTCAGCTTCCGGGCTCACGACCGCATTCTCAAAGTGGCGCGCACGATCGCGGACCTGGACGGCCGCGACGCCATCGAGGCCGAGCACGTCGCCGAAGCGGTTCAATACCGCTGCCTGGACAAGCCCGCCGTCCCCGATTGAGGCGAGCGTTCGCCGTCCTTCTCAAAACGCTCCGGCAATGTGCCGCAGCTCGCCGACGCCTCCGTCGCCCGCGAACGTGACGGCTACGACATCGAAGCGAATCGGCTTGGAACCCGCGCGGGACATCGACAAGTAAACGCCCGCAACGGCGCGAACCCGGGCGCATTTGCGGGCGTTTACCGCCTCGACGGCGGTCCCGAAGCGGGATGATTCGCGTCTGGAACGCACCTCCACGAAGACGAGCCTCTCCCCGTCCTTCGCGATCAGATCGATCTCCCCCGTCCGGCAGCGCCAATTCCGTTCCAGGATGACGAATCCTTGGTCGGCCAGATAGGCGGCGGCCGCCTCTTCCGCTTCCCTTCCCGCCTGTTTTCGGCGATCGGCGCGTTTCCCGGCGCGGGGACGCCCGTTCGTCGACCCGTCGTTCATCCTTCTACCTCCCCCTCCGGTCCGCGATCCCTTCGCCCGCGGACTTGAGTCCGGCTTTCCGGTCCGTGCGATAGACGAAGCTGAGCACCTCGGCCACGAGCCGATACAGCTCCGGCGGAATTTCCTGCTCGAGATCGAGCTTGGAAAGCACTTCGACAAGCGAGGCATCCTCCTGAACCGGCACCCCGCCTTCTTTGGCCCGGCGCAAAATTTCCTCGGCCATGGCGCCTTGCCCTTTGGCGACGACGATCGGCGCTTGCGCCCGCTCCGGGCTGTATTTCAGGGCTACGGCTTTTTTGGTGAGCGTTCGCTGCTCCGGCTCTTTGCGGGGATAGCTGTTCTGGGCGCTCATGCGCGAAAATCGACCCCCTTGTAGAGCTTGGACGCATAAGGCTCCTGCAGGGTCTTGTCGGCCGAGCCATCCCGGCGGACAACGTCCGGCTTGGACGGCTCCCCCTCTTCCGCGATCGGCTTCGGAAACGGCGCCGCCTTAAGCGACAGCAGCTGATAGCCCGCCGAGCGCAGGCCTTCGGCCGCTTCTTCCTTGGCCGTTTCCACCAGCTCCGCCACCCAGGGCCGGTCGTTGAGCAGCCTGAGCGAGACGACCTTGTCCACGACGGCCACATCGACGAGCGTATCCCCCAGGTGCGACATCTTCAAATCAAATAAAAGCCGGCAATTATCCGAATCCCACTCGCCTTTTCGGCCGCGGCGCGTTTGGACGTGAATCGTCGCCGTCGTCTCTCCGTCCGCGTTTTTGAGCGGGACGAAAAACGTCATGTGGCTGAGCAGCGTCGCGTTTTGGCGTTCCGGAGAGAGCAGCAGCTGCTGGCCGGCGATTTGCTGCGCCAGATTGCCCGCGGCTTCGCGAAGCGCCTGGGGAACGTCTTCCTGGCTTGCCAGCGCCAGCAGCGCGCCCTTCAGCGTCTCTCCGGCTTTGGCCGCGTCCTGGGCCGGAGACGGATCGCCGCCGCCCGGCGCCGGCCAGCCGTTGGCCGCTTCGGCCGTCATCAGCGCCTGACGCTCGTGACCGACGCCCAGCCACTGCAAAAAGCGGCCGATCCACGGCTCCGCGCGATCCGCGCTTTCGGCGGCCGGGCGCTGCGCGGCCGTTTCGAAGCCGGCGTCGCGTCCCGTCTGCCCGACTGCCGCCCTCTGCGCTTCGTCCGTTCGCGCCGTTTCCTGCGATGCGGCCGGCGCCGCGTTCCCCTGATTGGGTGCCGGCACGGGCGCAGGAGGGCGTTGCGCCTGGTCGGAGACCGCTCGCCGCGGCGATCCGTCGGCTCGTTCGTCCGGGCCGGCCTGACGGGCGGCGTCCGTTTCGGCAGTTTCCGCGCCGCCCATCGCCGCCGCCAATGGCGTCCGGCCGGCGGCCGTTTCCCCGGCGGGGCGCGGAACCGCCCCCGACGGCGCTGCGGGCTGCTGCGGCAAAGGACCGCTCCCTGCAGCCCGCCCGGCGCGCTCCGCGCCGTTCTCCGCCTGCGGGAGCGCCGCGAAAGCTGCGTTCGGACCGGCGGCATCGGCCCGTTCCGGCTTCGCCCCGGCCGGATTCGGGCCCCCGCTTGCTCCGCCGTCGGCGCGTCGGCCGGCCGGCGCCTCGCTCGCGTCCCCCGTCCAAGGGGCCGCGCCTTCGTCCAGCAGCGCCGCTCCTTGCGCCAGCAAGCGCTGCAGCTGGCCGATCGTCTCGGCGGCCGGGCTGCCGGGCTTGACCGAGGCGGCGAATTCTCCGGCCAGCGTTCGCATTTCCGCCAGCTGCGCGTGCATCGGCTGGCCGAACAGCGCTTGCCGCAGCGAGGCGATCGTCGTTTCCGACGGCTCGAGGCCGCGACGGAACGCCACGCCCGCGGCGTTCATCCATTCCTGCGCGCCGACGTTTGCGGGTCTGGCTTCGGCCGCCTGGCGAAACCATCGGGCGGCGTCCCGGTCGAGCGCGAACCCGTCCCGCTTCAATCCGCGCACGAGCTCGTTCGCCCAATCGTTCTCCGGCAGGCCGAACGATTTGAGCGCGTTTCGCACCGTCTCGTCCGGAACGGATTCGGACGTTTCGGCAAGCGGCTTCAGCACGACAAAACCGTTTTGCGAATCCGGCATCACCTGCAGCAGCGTCCCTTTTCCGACGGGCATTTCGGCATCGAGCGTGGCCCTTACCTTGACCCCGTTGACGTTGATGACGGCTTCGCGTTCGTCCAGCATTTGCAGCAGGACGCCCCTGACGATTTGCCCGATTTTCAGCTCGAGCGCGCGGACGCTTTCCGCCGGCTGCGTCTCACCCATCATCGCCCGAAGCATCGATCCGATATTGGCGTTCATGCGCGTCCCCTCCTTCCCCCGAAAATCCTTACCCTATGTATCGGCAAAGTCCGTCGCAAATTCAAGTAAACAGCTCCTGCTGAACCGACAAAATCCCGCCCAAAAACGATTTCCGGTGCAGCGGCGTCGACCCGAGCGCCAGCAGCGCGTCCCGGTGCTCCTTCGTCGCATAGCCCTTGTGCCCGGCTATGCCGTAGCCCGGATACAATACGTCCCACACTTCCTTGCAGAGCCGGTCCCGGGTCACTTTGGCCAATATCGAAGCGGCCCCGATCGATTGGCTTCTCGCGTCGCCTTTGACGATCGCCGTTTGCGGGATGTCGAGACTCACCGTCTCGGCATCGACGAGCAAATGCTGCGGCGCCTGGCCTAAGCCCTCGACCGCCATCTTCATCGCAAGGCGGGACGCTTGCCGGATGTTGATCCGGTCAATCGTCTCCGCGTCGACCCGGGCGACCGACCACGCCGCCGCTTCGGCCACGATCCGGTCGTACAGAAGCTCTCGTTTTTTCTCGCTTAATTTTTTGGAATCGTCGATTTCTTCCAGCTTCGTTCCCGGCCGAAAAACGACCGCCGCCGCGACGACGTCGCCGAACAGGCAGCCTCTCCCGACCTCGTCCACGCCGGCAACGGCGACCAGACCGCTTTCCCACAGCTTTCGTTCGAATTCCAGCCGATCCGGCTCTTCCCGTGCATGATCCTGCGGCAACTTCTTACCCGCCTTCCCCAAGCGATTGCTCTTTTCTTTCTTGTATTGTCCGTCATCGCGCCGCCGACGGCAAGCTTTTTTAGATTAAAAAAACGCCTGGACGGCGAAACCCGGATTCTCCTCTGCGGATACCCGGGATTTCCCCATCCGAACCGCCTCTTCGCGGCGTCTCGCCGTCGCGTTGGATTTCTTCCAATTGGAATCGGATGAACATCCGACGGAGGGAATTGTCGGCAAATAAAAAGGCCGGCTGCCCACAGCCGGCTTCAAGAACTTGCGGACGGCTCGTTCCCCGGAGCCTCCAGCGTAATGCGCCCGAGCTTGCCGGACCGTAAATCCCGCAAAAGCACGCCGGACGCCTTTTCGTAATCGATGCGCCCTCCGCCCCCAGGCAGCCGCGCCGCCGGCCGATTTCCTCCAGCACTTCGGAGGCGGCGGCCATGTCGGGCAGCTCTTCGGGCAAATCCGCGAGACCGTACCGTTCCTTCAGCGCATCCCGGTACGACGCCGCCAGCCATTGCAGCAAAAAGCAGGCCACTTCCTCGATCGGCAGCACTTCCTCCTTGATCGCGCCCGTAGCCGCGAGGCGGAACCCGACCCCCGGATCCTCGAATTTCGGCCACAAAATGCCCGGCGTGTCGAGCAATTCGAGATCTCCGCCGGTCCGAATCCATTGCTGTCCTTTCGTCACGCCGGGCCGGTCGCCGGTCACCGCCGCGTTTCGCCCCGCCAGCCGGTTGATGAGCGTCGATTTGCCTACGTTGGGAATTCCGACGATAAGCGCGCGAGCGGGCCTCGGACGCATCCCCTTGGCGATCTGCCGCTCGATTTTCTCCTTCAGCAGCACTTTGATCCGCGCCGGAATTTCCTTCACCCCGGTTCCGGTATTGGCGTCTATCGCCAGCACTTCAAGCCCCATAGAGCGAAAATGATCGTTCCAGGCCTTGTTCGCCTCGGCATCCGCGAGATCGGCTTTGTTCAGGAGCACAAGCCTCGGCTTGCTCCCGACGATTTCGTCGATCATCGGATTGCGGCTGGATTCCGGCACGCGCGCGTCAAGCAGTTCGAATACGACGTCGATCAGCTTCAGCTTTTCTTCGATTTGCCGTTTGGCCCGGGTCATATGCCCGGGAAACCATTGAATTGTCATGTCGTCACCAGCCGCGTCCGATGTACTGAATTTTGTTAAGCGGCCAGAAAATCAGCTCGGCCCGGCCAACGACCTCGTCCTGCGAGACGAATCCGATCATCCGGCTGTCCTTGCTGTCCGGACGGTTGTCCCCGAGCACGAACAATTCGCCTTCGGGAACGGTCGTTTCCTGGAATTGCGAATTCGGATAATCGCTGCTGAAGCTTCTTTCGTTGTACAACGCGCCCGCCGCATGAGCTTCTTCGTAAGTTTCCTGAAGATACGGCTCTTCGATCGCTTCCCCGTTCACGTACACCGTATCGCCGTCCACCTGGACGGTATCCCCTGGCGTGGCGATTACCCGCTTGATATAATCCCGGCCTTCTTCGGGAACGTGAAACACGATCACTTCGCCCGCTTTCGGCTCGCGGATGTCGTACAGCACCTTGTTGACGATAATCCGTTCTCCGTCCCAGAAATTCGGTTCCATCGAGGAACCGTCGACGATGAACGGCGAAACGAGCAGCCAGCGGATAATCAAAACAAGCACGGCCGCGATCGCCAGCGCCTTGATCCATTCCACGAGCTCGTTGTTTTTGCGCGGCGCGGCCGTCTTGCCCGGCACGGTCGGGTTGCCGTCGGCCGCGGCCCCGGGTACGCCGTGCAAACGGCCGGCTTCGGGAGTTTCGTATGTAGAGGACGCCCCCGTCGTTTCCGGACGGTCGCCCGCTTTTGGTTTGGATTGTTCATTGTTCAAGTCACGCGACTGATCCATGTCGATTTCGCCTCTTTTCCTGAGTCCGTCTTTCTATGGTCAGGCCCGGCGGGCCGTTTTTTTGCGAAAAAGCAAAAAGGAGGACTTGAACAAAAGCCAAGCCCCCTTTTGATTAGCCTTATCGAATTTCCTTGATGCGAGCTGCTTTGCCGCGCAGGCCGCGCAGGTAGTACAGCTTCGCGCGACGGACTTTGCCGCGACGCGCCACTTCGATTTTGTCGATGCGGGGCGAGTGCAGCGGGAAAGCGCGCTCGACGCCGACGCCATACGAAATTTTACGCACGGTAAACGTTTCGCTGATGCCGCCGCCGCGGCGTTTGATGACAACGCCTTCGAACAGCTGAACCCGTTCGCGGGAACCTTCGACTACTTTGACGTACACTTTGAGCGTGTCGCCCGGACGAAAGCTCGGAATGTCCTTACGCAATTGTTCTTGCGTGATCGCTTGAATAAGATTCATGGATACCACTCCTTCCACCATAGACGTTCGTACCCGCTCCACGAATCCTTACGATCGCTTCACGGCGTGCAGAGGACCGTCCGATTATCGCCGGCGCCGGATTCGAAAAAACCAGGCGTCCGACTTACACAACAGTTGAAATTTTACCACATGCGCCCGCCAAACTCAACCTTATCTTTCAAGATCCGGCCGATTTTTTGCCTGCTCCAGCCAATCCCGTTCTTTGTCCGACAGTTCCGCCCGTTCCAGCAGCTCGGGGCGCCGTTTGGCGGTGCGCAGCAGCGACTGCCGCCGCCGCCATTTGTCGATTTCCGCATGATTGCCCGACAGCAGCACGTCCGGCACCTTCCATCCCCGAAATTCGGGCGGACGCGTGTAATGCGGATATTCGAGCAAACCGTCGCTGAACGAGTCGTGAAGGGCCGATTGGTCGTTCCCGAGAACGCCGGGGAGCAGCCGGACGACCGCATCGATGACGACCATCGCCGGCAGCTCGCCGCCGGTCAGCACGTAATCCCCGATGGACAGCTCGTCCGTAATGAGAAACTCCCGGATCCGTTCGTCATAGCCCTCGTAGTGGCCGCAAATAAAAACGAGATGCTCCTCTTGGGCGAGCTCCCGCGCTTTCGCCTGCGATAACGGTTCTCCCTGGGGACACATCAGAATGACGCGGGGAGGCTTCGCTTCGGGGCTCGCGGCTTGCCGCGCGGACTCGACGACGGCTTCCACCGCCGCGAAGATCGGATCCGGCTTGAGCACCATCCCTCCTCCGCCGCCATAGGGCGTATCGTCCACCGTATTGTGCTTGTTCGTCGCGAAATCGCGAAAATTGACCGTGGCCAAGCTGACCTTGCCCCGATCGCGCGCCTTCCCCAAAATGCTGCTGCCGAACACCCCTTCGAACATTTCCGGAAACAGGGTCAAAACGTCGATTCGCATGTTAGAGCAGCCCTTCCATCAAACGCACCTTCACGAGCCGGCCGGGCACGTCGACCTCCAGAATGACGTCGTCGATGACCGGGAGCAGCAGGTCGCCGCCTTTCGGGCGTTTGACGACCCATACGTCGTTCGCGCCCGGCGACAGCACGTCGGAAATGAACCCGAGCTTCTCTCCGTCTTCCGTCACGGCCTCCGCGCCGATAATGTCCCGCAAGTAGTACTCGCCTTCTTCCAGCTCGACCCGGTCTTCGTTAGAAACCTTCAGTTCCCAGCCTTTGTACTTCTCGACGAGGTTGATGTGGTCGTAGCCTCTGAGCTTGAGGACGAACAGTTTTTTTTGCTCGCGGGCGCTCTGCACTTCCACTTCGATCGACTCGCCGGCTGCCGCCTCCGGCGGACAGAGCAGCAAGCGGCTTCCGTTACGGAAGCGCACGTCCGGAAAATCCGTTTGCGGCCACACTTTAAGCTCGCCGCGGATGCCGTGAGTGTTGACGATTTTGCCGACATTGAGCAAACGCTCTTCCGTCACGGAAACAGCTCCCTTCTTTTCTTTAAGATGAGTCTAAAAAGGTCCGGGCATGCAGCCCGGACCCCGCTTCTTCCCTTTATTCCGATATAATGTCCACGATGACACGCTTCCGCTCCTTGACCGCGGCGGAAGTGACGACGGTGCGCATCGCTTTCGCGATGCGGCCCTGCTTCCCGATCACTTTGCCGACGTCGTCGGGGTGAACGGAAAGCTCGTACACCAAGCCTCGCGCGTCCTCCTTGACCTGAATCTGCACGTCTTCCGGATGATCCACCAAAGCTCGGGCGATAACCCGAATTAATTGTTCCATGGTTTATGCCCTCCGGGAATCCGACATTACTTCTGGAGCTTGGATTCGTGGAATTTTTTCAGAACGCCGGCGTTGCTCAGAAGATTGCGAACGGTATCGGAAGCTTGCGCTCCGCTTTGCAGCCATTTCAGCGCTTTTTCCTCGTCGATCTTCACTTCGGCCGGTTGAGCGACCGGGTTGTAGATCCCGATCTCTTCGATGAAGCGGCCGTCGCGCGGGGAACGGGAGTCGGATACGACTACGCGGTAGAACGGAGCCTTGTGGGCGCCGATGCGTTTCAGACGAATGCGAGTTGCCATAGTAAACTTTCACCTCCTTAATATAATCCGCAGGCTGCGGTCAAAACGGGAACTTCATGTTTTTGCCGCCGAGCATGTTTTTCATGTTTTTCAGGCCTTTCATTCCGCCCTTCGGGCCTTTGGGACCCATCATGCCGGAAAACTGCTTCATCATCTTCTTCATGTCCTCGAACTGCCGGATGAGCTTGTTGACGTCGGCAAGCGTCGTTCCGCTGCCGGCCGCGATCCGCTTGCGGCGGCTGTAGTTGATGATATCCGGCTTTTGCTTTTCGGCCTTCGTCATCGACTTGACGATCGCCTCGGTGCGGGCGATTTGCTTCTCGTCGATTTTGAAGTTGGGCATGTTTTTGACTTTGTTCATGCCGGGCAGCATGTCGAGCAGCTGATCGAGCGGTCCGAGCTTGCGCACCTGCTCCATCTGTTCGAGGAAATCCTCGAACGTGAAGTCGGCGGTGCGCATTTTCTTCTCGAGCTCTTTCGCCTTCTCGGCGTCGATGTTCGTCTGCGCCTTCTCGATCAGCGACAGCATGTCGCCCATGCCGAGAATCCGCGAAGCCATCCGGTCGGGATGGAACGGCTCGAGCTGGTCGATCTTCTCGCCGATCGAGGCGAACTTGATCGGACAGCCGGTGACGGCCTTGACCGACAGTGCCGCGCCGCCTCTCGTGTCGCCGTCCAGCTTGGTCAGCACGACGCCGGTCAGCTCGAGCTGCTCGTGAAAGCTTTTCGCGACGTTGACGGCTTCCTGGCCCGTCATCGCGTCGACGACCAGCAGCACCTCGTCCGGCTTCACCGCCGCATGGATTTGCTTGATCTCCTCCATGAGCGCTTCGTCGATCTGAAGCCGGCCCGCCGTATCGATGAGCACGTAATCGTTGCCCTGCTCCTTCGCGAGCTGCACTCCCTGCTTCGCGATCTCCACGGGACTTACCCGATCGCCGAGCGTGAACACCGGAACGCCGATTTGGCCGGCCAGCACTTCCAGCTGCTTGATCGCCGCGGGGCGGTAAATATCGCCGGCCACGAGCAGCGGCTTATGATTTTGCGATTGCAAAAGCTTCGCGAGCTTCCCGGTGAGCGTCGTTTTGCCCGCGCCTTGCAAACCGGCCATCAGCACGATCGTCGGAGGCTTGTTCGACTTGGCGAGCTTCGCCTGCGTGCCGCCCATCAGCTCGATCAATTCCTTGTGAACGATGTCGACGACGACCATGCCGGGAGTGAAGCTCTTCTGGACTTCGGCTCCGACGGCTTTCTCCTTCACCTTCGCGATGAAATCCTTGACGACTTTAAAGTTGACGTCCGCCTCGAGCAGCGCCAGCCTGACCTCGCGCATCGCTTCGTTTACGTCGTCTTCCGACAGCTTGCCCTTGCCCCGCAGTTTGCCGAACACATTCTGCAGGCGCGTCGTCAATCCTTCGAACGCCATGCCGGATCCCCTCCTTCCGAATCGTAATCGTACCTGTCCGAACCTTACGCGTCACCCTGAGGCTGCCCGCTGTCCGCGATCCGCAGCAGCGAAACGGTCGTTTCGAGCGATTGCCGCCACGGCGAGGGAAGCTCGCTCACCTGCCGCTCCAGCTTGTTCAACCCTTGCCGCAGCCGTTCGTGCCGGAGCGTCAGCGAAAGCTTGGCTTCATAGTCTTCCAGCGCTTGCTCCGCCCGCTTCAGGTGCTCGTACACCGCTTGCCGGCTAATATCGAACTCTTCGGCGATTTCGCCGAGGGAATAGTCGTCCTGATAATAACACTTGAGAAAAGTCTGCTGCTTCTCCGTCAGCAACGAACCGTAAAAATCGAACAAAACGTTGATGCGGTTCGTCTTCTCCAGCGCGTTCTCCCCATGCACAAAGGTTCACCCCTCGCCATTGTCAAGGAAAAGCACTTTACAGCGTTTCAACTCATCTTATGTTACGCAATTCGCCCGGCGATGTCAAGCGATTAACCTTAACAGTCAGTGTCAAGCTAGCGTGGGCAGTCATTTAAGATGCCTGGAACGCGAACCCCGAAGGAACCTCTTCCTTGTAAGCGCTTTGCTTCGTTCTTTCATCAAACACAAGTGATTTGTCAGAATTTTTTGCCGTTATCCGCGAAGTGCTTTGAGTGCCATACCCGTTGTGCTGCTTTGCTTCGGTCCTTGCAGCATGCGAATCATTCCAGCGATACAACCCTTGACCGGTTGCGTCACGTTCTTGAGCAATTGCCGCATGTTTATCGACTGCTGCGGCGTTGCCTGCTTACTCGCTTGTCCTTCAACCGTTCTTACCACCGTGCCCGCTTCTTGAATCCTCATCATCGTCCTCAGCATCGCCCTGACGCCTCGCTCACTCCAACTGTACCCGCCACGCTTCGTCCGCTTGGCGAATATACGCATCTGCGATTCCGCGCTTCCCATCGGGCGCATACCGCTTGTGTCGATCCCCTTCGCCTGGAGTGTTTTTCGGTAGTCGTCCAAATGCTTCTCATGCCGCTTTAGAAATCTTTTATACGGCTTCCAATCCTTCCGGTTCTCTTCCGCTATCTCTTGCTCCGACACGCCT
Organism: Cohnella algarum; assembly: GCF_016937515.1. NCBI lineage: Bacteria > Bacillati > Bacillota > Bacilli > Caryophanales > Paenibacillaceae > Cohnella > Cohnella algarum. The sequence continues at coordinate 4,580,804 of NZ_JAFHKM010000002.1, read as the reverse complement.
TCCAGGACCGCCATAAGCGCGGCTGCATCCTGTTTGGCCAAAGACCGTCTCACGGTCTCCCACACCTGCGGCAAATGACCAACAAAGCGTTTCAAATCACGCGCCACATGAAAGCGGTCCAGCATGTACAGACATTGGTGAAAGTAGGATGTACATTCCCCGATCCACGCCGCGCCGTCTCCGTTCACCACAAGCCACGTGTTCTCGTCGATTTCGTAACGCTCCACCAGAAAGTCCCCGAACCCTTCCCAGAAGTCGCCGCCGCTCGTATGCAGGTAATGCTGTTTGTTCTTCAGCTGTACCCGCTTGCCGTTCTTCTCCCAGCCTTCGTGTACGACTGCAATTGCGTTCTCCATCCCGCGCTTTTTGCTCCGCTGCAGCTTCGTGTACAGCCCATCCACTTCCACGAACAGCACGCGGGCAGCGCGCCGTTTCACCGCTGGCATCGGCTGTTGCGCACGCTCCATCAGTTTTTCCCTGATCGCTTGGTGGCTCAGCACATTGTAGCCCAAAAGCTGCTCCAGCCTCTTTGCGCTGTCCCGGTACGACGGTCCTTGGCTTGCGAATGCGATTGCTGTCTCTTCCAAATGCGGACTGACTTTCCCGCGCCCTTCGAATTGCAACAGCTGATCCAGCAGATACACGTGTTTGCCGCTTCTACGGTCACAGTACAATCTCCGCTTAAAGCGCACATTCCCGAACACTGTGTTGACGCTTGTTTCACGCTCGTCCTTTACTCGATAACGCTCTCGGTCCCGTTGCTCCAGGATCTGCTGATCCAGCGCCTCCAGTACCTGCTTCATCGCACGAGCGAATTCCTCCTGCATTTTCCGGAAAATCCATTGCTCAATCTCTTTCATCGTCGGCATTGTTGTGGTAAAGTGGCTCACAGGAGCTTCCTCCTTCTTGGTGTGTTGTGCGCAAACATCACTTTACCAAGGGAGAAGCTCTTTTTCTATATCCGCTTTTTCCAATTCCTACACCCACAGAGATTTTACACTATCACCTTAACACCTCTAAGAAAAATCCCCGGCGGCGTCCTTTGAATAGACGGACTTCCTCTTACCGTTAAAGAGAGGTTAGCGGGATAGCGCAAGAGGCGGCAGCATGCAGGCACTTGGCAAACTTCCTGGCGGGATGAACGAGGGGGACGCGGGTTTTTGCAGGTTTTTGCGGGTTTTTGCGGTTTTTTGCGGGTTTTTGCGGATTTTTGCGGGTTTTTGCGGTTTTTTGCGGTTTTTTGCGGGTTTTTGCGGGTTTTTCGGGTTGCGCGGGATGCGCAGTTTGCGTGGGTTGCGCAGGTTGCGCAGGTTTTGCGAAGTTGCACGGGATGGTACTGAATTCGGCAAAGCTTGGTTGGATTTCATCCAATCAAAACCGGCTTTTTCGCAAAACACGTCGTCTTCGTTGGATTTTGTCCAATCTGGCGGAGCCTTTTCCGCTTTTTCAACCAAAATTCCAAGTTCCTCATTGGATAAAATCCACTCTAGACAGCGGTTTCCCCAATTTCTGCTCCCTTGGTTGGACAAAATCCAACATAAGCTCCCTCCGCTTGGGCATTCCCCCTCCTCCGACCGGCCATAGGTCCGGATTCGACGGATGGGACGGAGCACAAGCTTGATCAAGAGGGCGCTTACGGCTGCCGGAGATCTTATTCGTCTAAATTCGGGATTGGATGCCTATAAACGGAAACGAATTACGCTATGGACGATAATTCGGCGCGATTACGGGGAAACACGAGGAAATAAGGGCGCTCGCTCAGCTACGATACAACCTCGACACGTCCCGTTCGCCCGGGACCCGCCGGCGGTCCCCGCGCGCCGCGAGCGAGCGCAAACCGGCATGGCGAAGAACGGCGCCGGGACCCGCGGATTTCTCCCGTCCCGACGCCGTTGCCGTCGTGCGCTTCGCCTCTTCCTCGCAAATGTCTCTCATTCAGCTTCCGCGGTACGTGCTGTAGCCGCCGGGAGCGGCGAGAAGCGGAACGTGATAATGCGATTCCGGCTCCGCGATCGCGAAGCGCACCGGAATCCATTCGAGGAAAACGGCGCCCGCCGTTCCCCGAAAATACGTTCCCGCATCGAACATCAGCTCGTACGTTCCTTCGGCCATTTCGCCCGCCGCGAGCAGCGGCTCGTCCAATCTGCCGTCGTCGTTCGTGAACGCTTCCTTCAGCAGCGTCCGAGCGCCCTCCTCCGGCAGCCGCCACAGCTGCACCCGCATTCCCGCGGCGGGCCGGCCGATCGAAACGTCCAGCACATGCGTCGTCAGCCGCCCGCTCATGCCGTCGCCTCCCCGTCGCCTTCGATCAGATCGGCGAGCCGAAAACCGGTAATCCTTTCAATTTCCCGCAGCGCCTGCTCGCGCTCCGCTTCCGGAGAATGGTCGATCCGCTTTTGCATGGCGGCCAAAATATCTTCCTTATTTTTTCCCCGAACGGCAAGAATAAACGGAAAACCGAATTTCCCGACATAGCTTTCGTTCAGCCCGCGGAACGTTTCGTATTCTTCCGGGGTCAATTCGCCAAGTCCGGCTCCCTGCTGCTCCGCCGCGGAATAATCGCTGACCGCAAGCCGGGTCCCCAAGTCCGGATGGGCGCGGAGCAGCTCGAGGATCGCATCGGGGCCGGAGCCGCGGACCGTCCGCATCATCGCTTCGTGCAGCTCCTGCCCAGAGGCAAACGGCCGCAGCGCCCACGCGCTTTCCGCCACCCAGGGCGAATGCTCGAAGACGCCGCCCAGCGTTCGGACGAATTCGTCCCGGTCCATCGCGTTAATTTCGTTTACAGAACTTTTTTTCACCGTTTCCTTCATCTCCAATACCCCTCATGCGCGGCTACGACTTCCGCCTCGATTTCGGGGAAGGGGCCGATCACGACGATCGGTTTCCTCCCCCTCGCAAAAACGTCCCGGCAAGGCAAGTCGAGCGTCAAATTCCGCTCGTCGTCGCCGGTCAGCTCGGCCAAGCGATGCTCCGTAATCCCGTACACGACGCGGCCGACATTTCCCCAATATATCGCTCCGGCGCACATCGCGCAAGGCTCGGCCGTCGTATAGAGCGTGCAATCCCAAAGCTCGGCTTTCGTAAACCGCTTCGACACCGCGCGCATGAGCGCGGCTTCGGCGTGCCCCGTGCAATCGCGCTCGGTCATCTCGACATTGCCCTGCTCCCACAGCACCCTGCCGTATTTGTCGGCCAGAACGGCGCCGAACGGCGTGTTCCCGGTCCGCCGCGCCTTGACGGAAGCTTCGATGCTTAACCGCAAAAACGTAAGGTGAACCTCTTTGTCTCCCGTTTTTTCCTTCAACCGTTCCCTGCCGTTGCCCTTCATGCCGTCGCTCCCCCTTCCCCGCTCGCTCCCATCGCCTTCCGGACCGAGCGGAGAATGCCCGCGTATCCCGTGCAGCGGCAAATATTGCCCGACAGCGCTTCTTCGATGTCCTCCGCCGTCGGGCGCGGATTTTCGCGAAGCAGCGCCGTAACGGTCACGACCATGCCGGGCGTGCAGTAGCCGCATTGATAGCCGCCTTCCTCCAAAAAACTCTTCTGCACGGCGTTCAGGCCGTTTTCCGAAGAGAGCCCTTCGATCGTCGTAATTTTTTTGCCTGCGCATTGGTAGGCCATCGTCAGGCACGAATTGACCGGTTGGCCGTCGATCAGCACCATGCAGGCGCCGCAGCGGCCGATTTCGCAGGAACGCTTCGTTCCGGTAAGCCCGAGGCCGTCCCGCAAAACGGAAAGGAGCCGCTCGGCCGGGGCGACGTCAAGCGCTGCGTTCTGTCCGTTAATCTCGCATTCCAGTATAAAAGTTTCCGCCGTGGCCCGGCGAATTGCGTCGCTCATCGAAGTTCCACCGCCTTCGGCAAAAAATTCGGCTGTTCCTGCAGCTGCTCGGGATCGATCGGCAGCTTGCGGACGCGTTTGCCGACCGCGTCGAACACCGCCTGGGCGATCGCCGGAGCGAGCCCGACCGAACCGATTTCGCCGATCCCGCGCGGTCCGTGTTCGTCTCCGTCGGGCAAATCCTCGATCGCGAGCACCTCGAACCCGCCGCCCGCATCGGCAATCGTCGGCACGAGGTACGTGTCCAGGTTGCGGGTCAAATACAAGCCTTTATCCATGACCGCGTCTTCCGTCAGCGTAAAGCCGAGCGCCATGCCGCTCCCGCCTTCGATTTGGCCGAGATAACCTTGCGGGTTGACGACAGGCCCGGCGGACACGGCGTGGAACTGGTCCAGCACCTTGACCCGGCCCGTCAGCGTGTTGACCTCGACCTTGACCGCAACGGAGGCATAGCTGTATAAAAAGTGCGCGCCCACGCGGTCGACGGAAGAAGTCGGAAACGAAAAGCTCGTTTCCGCCGCGATCGGCTCGGTCGATCCGGCCGCAAGCGCCGCGTAAGAAAGCAGGAGCTCTCCGGAATCGGCCGACCGGATCCCGCCCGCGCCCGGAATGAGCCGCTCCTCGGCGATTCCGAGCGCGAGCGCGGCCTGCCGGCGCAGCGCCCCGACGAACGGCGGCCGCAAGCGCCTCAGCGACTGCCACATCATGCTCGTCGCCCGCGATGCCGTGCTGGAGCCGCTGTCCGGCACGGCGTCGGTATCGCCGATGACGATGCGCAAATCGCTCGCCGCAAAGCCGAATTGCTCGATCAGCATCTGCTCCAGCGACGCGAGGAGCCCCTGGCCGAACTCCTCGTATCCGAACGCAGCCTCGATTTTTCCGTCTTCCGCGAGCCGCAGGCGGCCGCCCGCTGGATCGGGAATGCCGACGCCGAGGCCCGCGCCGTGCATGACGAACGCCGCTCCGTAACCGGTTTTGATCCACGGGAGCCGGTCCCTTTCGGCCGTTGCGGCCGCTTTTTCCCGCCATAGCCGGCATTCCGGCAGCGCCTCCCATACGAGACGCGCCCCGTCCGTCGGCGCGATCGGCTGGCCGAACGGCCCCGGATCTTCCGGCTGCCGCATGTTCATGAGCCGAAACGTCCAAGGATCGAGGCCGAGCCGCTCGGCCAGGCGGTCCATCTGGCCCTCCAAGGCGAAGATCGCCTGGTTGCCGCCAAAGCCGCGGAATTCGCCGGACATTCCGTTGTTCGTAAAGACGGACACGCTCTCGACTTCGGCCGCCTCGTAAACATAGGGCCCCAGCACATGCTCTACCGCGAAGTTCAGCACCTCGGCGCTGAGCGTCGAATACGGTCCCGCGTCCGAGACGACCCGGACGCGGTGGGCAAGCAGCCTGCCGTTTTCGTCCGTGCCCGTTTTCATCGTAATTTTCATCGGGTGCCGCTTAAGTCCCGCCCTTACGGATTCCCAGCGGGAATGGTGAACCTTGACCGGACGGCCGCAGGCGAGCGCGAGGAGAGCTCCGTACGGCTGGACGTTGAGCTCGTCTTTTCCGCCGAAGGAACCGCCGATCGGACTCGATACGACCCTGATTGAATCCTCCGGCCGGTTCAGGATGCGCGCCAGCTGCATCCGGTCCATAAATCCGTGCTGGGTCGGCGCGTAAACCGTCAGCCTGCCGTCCGCTTCCGGGACGAACAGGCCGCCTTCGGTTTCCATATAGGTGTGCATCTGCCTCGGCGTCTCGTACGTTTCTTCCACGATAAAGCGGCATGCCGCGAACCCCGCCTCGACGTCGCCGAATCCGTAGTCGTTTCGGTGCAGCACGTTGCCGTGCTCGAACAGCTTGACGCTATCCTCGGCCAGCGCCCGCTCGGGATCGTCGACGACGTCGAGCTCTTCGTATTCGACCTCGATTTGCGCGAGCGCGTAGGCCGCGAGCTCCTCCGATTCGGCGGCGACGGCCGCGACCGCGTCCCCGATAAACCGCACCCGGTCCTCGCAAAACACCGGCTGGTCGGGCTTCGCGATGCCGAAGCGGTTCAGCCCGGGCACGTCCGCGCTCGTCAGCACAGCTCGGACGCCGGGGATCGAACGCGCCTTCGCCGTGTCGATCGATTTGAGGAGGGCATGCGGATGAGGGCTTCTCAGAACGCGGCCGTAAAGCATATCGGGCGAGGACAAATCCGTCAAATACGGCAAGCGTCCGGACACTTTGTCCGGGCCGTCGGGACGAACCCGCCATCTGCTCCCGCTCGTCTTCCGATTCAGCATCAGGCTCCCTCCTTCTGTTGCGGGCCGGCGCCGGCCTGTTTCCACAGCTCCGCGACGATAAGGTTGGCGCACGCCGCTTTGCGATATTCGTTCGAAGCGAACGGATCCGGCTTCGGCTCGTACTCTTCCAGCGCGGCCCGGTAAATTTCGCCCAGCGCTTCCGGATCCGGCTTGCGCGCTTCCAGCAGCCGCTCGACGCGCATCAGCCGCTTCGGCGGCGTCTGACCGCCGCCGGCCGCGATCCGCACGCGGCGCAGGACGCCGTCCGGCTCCGTATGCGCGCTTAGCGCGACGGTGACAAGCGAAGGCGTGAAAGCTTCCCTTCGTCCGACTTTATGATAAGCGAACATTCGCTTTGCGTTCGAATTCGCATCGTCCTGCGCGACCGGCAGCCGAAGTTGCGTCAGCAGCCGCGCATCCGGGCTTGCGGAACTTGCCAGCCAGTCGGCCGCCTTCTCCGCCCGTTCGGCCCGCCCGTCGTGCCAAACGAGATCGGCGTCCAAGGCGAGCAGCGCCGGCAGCGCGTCCCCGACGCGAAACGCGACATTGCCGCCGATCGTGGCCAAGTTGCGAACCGACCAGCCGGCGATCGCCCGGACCGCCTCCCGCAGCATCGGGGCGAACTCCCCGATCAGCGGATCGTTTCGGCACTGCCCGAGCGTGGTCAGCGCCCCGACCGCCAGTTCCCCATCCTGAAGCGAAACGCCGGAAAGCCCCGGAATCGAGCTCAAATCGATCAGATGCCGGGGCATAACCGCCGTCCCCGCCTCCCATTGGGTGCGAAGCAGCGTGCTGCCGGCCACGTATGCCGCGTCCGGCCCGAACTGTTCCTTCCATCGAACGGCCGTCCCCGGATCGGCGGGCTGCCATACGGAGGGAGACGGAACAAACTCCTCTTGATGCATTGTCATCGAACTCCCCTCCCTGAAATTGTGTTACGAGATTTCGCGCAAGTCGAAGACATGCGTTTCTAACGGCGGCTAAAAAACTTGTTTCGGCGAAAAAGCGGGTTTTGAATTCGCCGGTTCACGATCGCTGCTCCCGAATGTACGGAACCCCGAGCGCTTCCGGCGCCCCCGTCGGCTTGTTGCGGTTCCGCCAGCCCAAATACATCAGAACGGCGATCGTGACGATGTACGGGATCATCTTCAGAAAATAGGACGGAATCTCGCTGCCGAGCAGTTGGATTTTAAAGCCGATCGTATCCATGACGCCGAAAAAATAAGCGCAAAACAAGGCGCGCAGCGGATTCCACCGGGCGAAAATGATAAGCGCCACCGCGATCCAGCCGCGGCCGGCCGTCATCCCCTCGATCCAGGTCGGGGAATAAACGAGCAGCAGATCCGCGCCGGCCAGCCCGATCAGAACCGAGCCGGCGGCAACGCAGCCGTACTTGAACAACTGGACGCGGATGCCCATGACGTCCGCCGTCGCCGGATCGTCCCCGATCGCCCGCAGGTGCAGCCCCCAGGATGTCCGATGGATGAACAGATGCAGCGCGAGGACAAGCGCGAAGCTCAGCCAAGCAAGCGCATCGAGGCGGGCGAACACGTCGCCGACGAACGGAATCGGCGCCAGAAACGAAAGTTCCACCTTCGGCACGGCGCCGGGAAGAGGCAGCCCCGTCACGGATTTGCCCAAATAGGCGCTCAGCCCCGCCCCGAACAGCGTCATCGCCAGCCCGCTGACAACCTGGTTCGTCCGGAGCGTGACGCACATAAACGCATGCAGCGCCCCGAGCGCCGCCCCGATGCCGGCGACCGCCAGCAGCGTCAGGACGAAGCTTTCGGTTTGCAGAAACACGATGCAGGCCGTCACCGCCCCCATCAGCATCAAGCCTTCCGCCCCGAGCTGGATGATGCCCGAACGCTCGATCAGGATCCCTCCGAGCGTCGCGAACAGGAGCGGGGTGCCGGACGCGATCGCGGCGGTTGCCAGTTGGGCGAGCCAATCCATTTCCCCACCTCCTATCGGCCGTTGCGGCGCAAGCGGAATTTGGCGAGCATGTTGCCGGCGATCAGGAAAAACAGAATGGCCCCCTGCAGCATGCTTGAGATCGAAGACGGGAGGCCCAGCGTTTGCACGCTGTAGCCCCTACGATCAGACCGCCGAACAGAACCGAAGCGGCGATCAGGCCGAGCGGATGCAGCTTGGCGATCCAGGCGACGATGATCGCGGTATAGCCGTAGCCGGGCGAAATGCCGTACATCAGCCGGTGCGCGACGCCCGACACTTCGGCCATGCCCGCGATGCCCGCAAGCGCCCCGCTGACGATCATGACGACGAGAATGTGGCGATTGAGGCGGATGCCGGCGTTTTTGGCGGCTTCCGGATTGGCGCCGATCAGCCGCAGCTCGTAGCCCCAGCGCGTGTAGCGAATCGCCAAAGCGTAGACGGCGACGGCGGCAAGCGCGATCGCAAGGCCGAAGTGCAGCCGCGTACCGCCCAGCGTCGGCAGCGACTGAGCCTCGGTGAACATCGGCGTGCCCGGAAAATTGAAGCCCTTCGGATCGCGCCACGGGCCGAACACGAAGTAATCGAGCGCCAGCAGCGCCACATAGTTCAGCATCAGCGACGTTATGAGTTCGTTAACCTGGAAAAACGCCTTCGGGATGGCGGTCAGCGCGCCCCAAACCCCGCCCGCGACAACCGCAAACGCGATCATGAGCGGGATGGCCGCATAAAACGGCAGTTCCGGAAAATAAATCGTGACGGCGGTCGCCGCGATCGCCCCGGCGGCAAACTGGCCTTCCGCGCCGATGTTCCAGACGGAAATCCGGTAAGCGATCGAGACGCCGAGGCCGCATAGCAGCAGCGGAATCGCCTTGACCAGCGTTTCCGTAAACCCGAATTCGCTGCCGAACGCTCCTTGGAGCATTTTGGCGTACACTTCGACCGGATTTTTCCCGTTTGCGGCGATGAAGACGGCGCAAACGAGAAGCGCGAGGACGACCGACGCGATCGTCATCCACCAAGGGCTCTCCTTGCCGGCGGGATCGATTTCGATTCGAAACGGAAAGCGTCCGGGCGCGCGCGCCGTCCGCGGCTCCGGCGGCAAGGCTGCGGTCGTTCGCTCGCTCATCCCGCCACCCCCTTTTCCGGCGTTAGCCCGGCCATGTACATGCCGATCGTCTGACGGTCGGCTTCCTCCCTTCCCATCTCTCCGACGATCCGGCCGCCATAGATGACCAAAATCCGGTCCGCCAGCCGCAAAATTTCATCCAGGTCCTCGGAGATGAGAAGGACGCCCTTCGAATCGTCGCGCAGATCGGACAGCATGCGGTGCACGCCTTCGGCCGCCCCGACGTCAAGTCCTTGGGTCGGATGAACGGCCACCATGAGCAGGGGCCGGCGATCGATTTCCCTGGCGAACAGAAGCTTTTGCTGGTTGCCGCCGGACAGCTGCCGAACCGGCGTTTCGAGATTCGGCGTCTTGACGTCGAACCGCTCGACGAGCTTCTGCGCCCACTCGCGGTTCGCGCCGATCCGCAAAAATCCGAACTTCGAACGGTCGGCCGTCCGGTACGACTTGATCAGCAGATTGTCGACGGCGCCGAGGCTGCCGGCGAGGCCGCTCTTCATCCGGTTTTCCGGAACGTGGGCGATGCCGGCTTCGATCGCGGCGCGGACGGATGCGGCGTTGAACGACTTGCCGGCAAACGAGACGCTCCCCTTCTTCCATGAAATCAAGCCGCCAAGCGCCTCGGCCAGTTCCTTCTGCCCGTTGCCGGCAACGCCCGCCACGCCGACGATTTCGCCTTCGTACACGTTCAAGGTCAACCGGTCGAGCGCTTTCCGTCCGTGTTCGGCGTAAACGTCCAGCTCCCGAACGTCAAGCAATAGATTTCCTTTCGGACGCGGCGCCCGTTCGCGCGAATCGGCGGCGACGTCCTTGCCGACCATCCAAAGCGTCAATTCCCGTTCGCTCGTCGCGGCTTTATCGACCGTACGGATCATCTTCCCTTTGCGCATGACCGAAATGCGATCCGCCGCGGCCATCACTTCCTTCAGCTTGTGCGTCGTCAAAATGACCGTTTTGCCCTCGGCTTTCATTTGCTCCAGCGTTGCGAACAGCCGTTCCGCCTCTCCCGGCGTCAGAACCGAGGTCGGTTCGTCCAAAATGATGAATTCGGCTTCCCGGTACAGCGTCTTGACAATCTCCACCCGCTGCTGTTCCCCGACCGACAGCTGCCAGATCGGCCGATCGACCGGAAACGCCAGTCCGAACCGCCGCGCGATCGCATCGATTTCCTCCTGTTTTCGCCGCATCCATTTCGCCCCCCGCCATAAGGAGCCCTTCTCGCCGAGCACGATGTTCTCCGTCGCCGTGAGCGTCTGCACAAGGCGGAAGTTTTGATAGACCATGCCGATTCCGAGCTTGGCCGCGTCTTTCGGGGACCGTATCCGCACGTTTCGGCCATGGATAAAAATGTCGCCGCCCGTCGGACGATAAACGCCCGACAGCATGCACATGATCGTGCTCTTGCCGGCTCCGTTTTCTCCGAGCAGAGCGTGAATCTCGCCGGGCTTGCAGCTGAAATCGACGCCGTCGCTCGCCAGCACGCTTCCGAACCGCTTGACGATCCGCTTCATTTCGAGCGAGAACGTTTCCGCCATTGCCGTTTCCTCCTTGCGCTCCGCCTCGAGGGAGCAACCATGCCTGCACCCTCGCCCTCGGCGCTCTTCTTCCGCTTAAACCAACAAATCCCTTGCGCAAGGGATTTGTCGGTTCGAATCTTCCTTATTGGGGAATCGTGCCTTCCACGCCTTCGACGAACCAGTTCATTTCAAGAACTTCGGCATCCGCAAGCTCCTGTCCCGCGGCGATTTTCTCCGTTCCGCTTTGATCCTTGATCGGTCCGGTAAACACGTTCAGCTCGCCGGCCACGAATTTGGCCTTCGTTTCCTCGACCAGCTGTTTGACGTCGTCGGGGACGCTCGGGCCGAGCGGCGCGATATCGACCATGCCGTCCCGGAACGAGCCGAGGTACGGTTCGTTCGTCCACGTGCCGTCCATGAGCGCCTTCACTTTTTTCACGTAGTACGGCCCCCAGTTCCAGACCGGGTTCGTCAAGTACGCTTCGGGAGCGTACCGCGTCATGTCGGAGTCGTTGCCTCCGGCCATCGCGCCCCTTTCGGCCGCAGCCTGCAGCGCCGCGGGCGAGTCCTGATAGGCGAGCAGCACGTCGGCTCCCTGGTCGAGAAGGCTGATGGCGGCGTTTCGCTCCGTCGTCGGATCGAACCAGGTGTTCGACCAGACGACGCTAACTTTGGCGTCCCGGTTGACGCTTTGCACGCCCAGCGTAAACGCGTTGATGTTGTATATGAGTTCGGGGATCGGGAACGCGGCGATATAGCCGATCTTGTTCACCTTCGTCATTTTGCCGGCGGCGATCCCGCTCAAATAGCTCGCTTCCCAGTTTTTTCCGAAATACGTGGCCATGTTGTCGTTCGTCTTGTATCCGGAGACGTGCTCGAACTTAACGTCGGGGAACTTCCGGGCGACGCTCAGCGTTTGATCCATGTATCCGAAGCTGGTCGTAAACACGATGTCGTGATTTTGCGCCAGTTCGGCGATCACCCGTTCGGCATCCGCGCTTTCCGGAACGTTTTCGACCGTGTCCGCTTCGATGCCGAGCTCCTTTTCCATGTACAGCCTTCCTTGGTCGTGCTGGTACGTCCAGCCGCCGTCCCCGGGAGGACCGATGTACACGAAGGCAACCCGCGGATTCTCGATGCCCGAAGCCGGCCCCGGCCCGGAAGGCGATTCGCTTGCCGCCTGCGACGACGGCGCCGCCGGCTCGCCGGAAGCGGACGAATTTCCGTTATTGCCGCCGCCGCACGCGGACAGCGCGGCCGTCAATGTCAAAATCCCGATAGCGCCCAGCGACCATGACCTTTTCATCCTTTTCATTTTTTTCCTCCCCGACTCTCTGTCTTCGTCTTGGAGTCCAATCTCGGATGTAGTTCATACTATAAGGTCGCGTTATTTTCAAGTCAACTTAAATGACATTTAATTGGACGCAAGAATAAAAGGACCCCTCGCGCATTGTGCGCCGTGCACTCTCTTCCGATATAAGTCAAGTTTCCTGACGTTTTATCTCCATTCGCAGACGTTTTGGGCCTCGAAAACATCAGCCTCGCCTAACGCCGGCATGCCCGCGGCTTCGGTTCGCCGGCCCGCCGCCGAAGCGCGAAGACCGCTTCTCACCGCAATGAGCTCGGCCGCAATGCTGACCGCGATTTCCTCGGCGCCCTCGCTGCCGATCGACAGGCCGACCGGAGCGTGCACGAAGTCCCTCTTCGGCAATCCGTCGAACAAATGCCGGATCCGGCTTTGCGAGCCCATCACTCCGACGTATGCGGGACCGATCGCCAGCAGCAGCTCCAGCATTTCGCGATCCCTTTGCAGCTGGTGTCCGCACAAAAGCGCGTAATCGCCGGCGCCGATGTTCAGGCGTTCGGCAATCGCCGCGGCCGATCCGACCGCGAGCTCCAAGCCGGGAAATCGCTCTTCGCTCACGAGCGAAGGCCTCCAGTCGGCTACCGCCACTTGAAAGCCGATGCGGCCGGCCAGCCGCACGATCGGGTCCGCATCCCTTCCCGCGCCGAACAGAATCAGCCGCGGCCGGGGCTCGAACAGCTGACTGAAAAAAAGCGCTCCGCCTCGCTCCAGCTCTCGTACCCGCGAATTCCCGCCCTCGCTGCCCGCGGCCGCCGCGAGCTTATACCGAAGCCCGCCATCCGCGCGGATTCGCTCCAAGCATACGGCTTCTCCCCGAGCGTTGCGTTCGGCGATTTGCCCGAGCAACCTTCGCAGCTCGCCGCCGACCGGCTCCAGCAAAATCCGCAGCGCGCCCCCGCAGCCGACCGCCTCCCCCCACACCGCGTCCTCCTCCGGACGCAGATCGTAGGCGACAATCTCGCTCCGGCCGCTGCGGAGCAGCCCGCGAACCCGCTCGCGAAGATCGGACTCCAGGCAGCCGGGGCTGACGCTCCCGACCGCGCTTCCGTCCTCCTTCAGCAGCATCATCGCGCCGGCTTTTCGATAAGCGTGGCCTTTCACCTCGACGACGGTAGCCAGGACGGCCGGTTCCGCGTTCCGCCGAAGAAAGGACAAAATTTCGTAACCGTCCATCCGTATCCCCCCTACCCGATTCTGGCGAGCAATTTCGCAAGCGACCGGTCCGCTCCTTTGAGCGCGGCCGACTTGTCGATCGTCCGCACGACTTTGCCCGACATGACGATTTCCCCGTCGATCATCACCGTATCCACATCGCCGCGCGTCGCGGCATAGACAACGCGGGAATACAGGTCCGCGTCATGCGAAGGATACGCATGAAAGTCTTCCAGATCGAGAAGCTGAAAATCGGCCAGCTTCCCGGGTTCGATGCTGCCGATATCCTTCTCGAGGCCGAGCACTTCCGCCCCGCCCATCGTCGCCATGCGCAGCACCGTGCGCGCGTTCATGACAGTCGGCCCGTGCTGCACCTTTTGAATGAAGGCGGTCAGCCGCATTTCCTGAAACATATCGAGGTTGTTGTTGCATGGCGCGCCGTCGGCGCCGATTCCGACCGCGACGCCCCGTTCCAGCAAATCCGGAATTTCGGCGATTCCGGAGGCGAGCTTAAGGTTGGAACCCGGACAATGCGTCACCTTGACGCCGCGGTCCCGAATGATCCGCTTTTCCTCTTCATCCAGCCAAATGCTGTGCGCCAGAATAAGATTCGGCCGGGCCAGGCCGATATGGTCGAGATAAACGACGTTGCGCATGCCCCTTTCCGCTTCCACGATGGCGATTTCCTCGCGGTTTTCGGAAGCGTGGGTATGCACCCGAACCCCGTATTGCGCCGACAAATCCCGCACGCCGACAAGCAGCCGTTCCGTGCACGAAACGACGAAGCGCGGGCAGAACGCGTACTGGATGCGGCCGTTGGCCGCCCCGTTCCATTTTTCCAGCAAATCGACGCTTTCCTGCAGCGATCGGTCCGTATCCTCCTGCAGGGCAAGCGGCACTTCCGTCCCGTGATCCATCATCACCTTGCCGGATATGGCGCGAATCCCGCTTTCCTTGATCGCCTGAAACGCCGATTCCGTATAATGCACCGTTTCCATATCCAAAATCGTCGTCGTCCCGCTCCGGATCAGCTCCCCCGTGCCGAGCAGCGCGGAATAATAGATCGAATCCTCCGAATGCGCCGCCTCGAGCGGCCAAATCCGCTCGCGCAGCCAGTCGATCAGCGCCAGATCGTCCGCGCGCCCGCGAAACAGAGTCTGGCACAGGTGGATATGCGTCTGCACGAAGCCGGGCAGCAGAACCTTCCCGCCGGCTTCGACGATGCGGTCCGCCTCCTCCCGGATGTCGGCGCCGATTCGTTTGATCCGGTTCCCCTCGACCAGAACGTCTCCATGCACGATATCGCCCGATTCGTTCATCGTCATGATGATCGCATTGCGAACAAGCGTAGTCGCCATTGTTGCTCCCCCTTTTTTTTGAACGGTCAGCGAACGCGCTCCGAACGGCTTCCCGCCCCGCCCGACAACCGCTTCCGGAACAGAAACGCCATCTTGAGCCGGAGCAGATCGTTTATCCGCTTAAAATCGACATCCAGCAGCTCGCCCAGCTTCTCGATCCGGTATGTGGCCGTGTTGCGGTGAATGAACAGCTTCTTTGCGGTTTCGTTCAGCTGGCCGTCGTTTTCCAAATACGTTTCCAGCGTTCGCAGCATCTCCTGAACATATTCCGGATCTTTGTTCATCAGGCCGCCGAGCAGCCGGTCGCAATAAAATTGCATTTTTTCCGTGGGCACATTTTCGAAAATGAACGCAAAATCGAGCGTCTCGTAACGCAAAATCCGGTCGCCGATCCCCCAGTCCCGGGCCAAGCGCTGCGTTTCCGCGCATTCCCTGAACGCATCCGCAAGCAGCGCGGGCTGTTTCTTTCGGCTGCTGACGGCCGCCTTCGGTTCCGCTCCTTTGTAGCAGGCGAGGCAATGGTCCAGCGCCGCGGCCAGCCCCCTCCGTCGTCGGCTTCCGCCTCCGGAAACAACGACAAGAGCCCTTCTTCCATTACGATATGCGTCCCCTTCAACTCTTGAAGGCGGGTATGGCAAACGTATTCCTCTTTCAAAGCTTCCAGCGTTTCGGCGCGGGCCGCCTCGCTTGCCATGCCGGAGACGTCCGTCAGCACGCAGCGGTAGGCGTTCCGGAACAAATCGATATCCCACCGGTCCGCATACTCCGAAAGCGCCTCGGCCGACAGGCCGTTTTTCAGGTGGCGCTTGACGAGCTGCCCGAAATCCTTGCGCACCGACAGCTCGTAAACATTTTCGTAGTTAAAATTCAAATGAAAGGCAAGAAGTTCGGCCGCCTGGACGTACAGGCTTTCCTCGATCGCGGATAACGCCATTCGCGGGGTAAAAAACAGCACGTAACCGGTGCAGCGCTCCGAATGTTTAAGCGGCACGCCGAACGCCTGCCAGCCCCCTTCCTTCACCCACGTCGGATGCTGCGGCCATGGCCGGCCGCGCGCCAGCTCCGCTTCCGGCAGCCCGGTCGTGTTGTAGACGAGCTTCCCCCGGGAACCGACGATCGCGATCGGGTCGCCGATCACCTCCGCCACCGAATCGAACAGTTGACGGACCGGGTTGGCCTGGAGCGCGAACCGCATCAGCCGGACCTGCTTGTCGAGCACGTCCTGCAGCACGCTCGTATTGCGCTTCATTTCCGCATGGAACAAACCGTTCATCTGATCGGAAAACGTGAACTGAAACGGAAGCTCGATGAGAGGAAAGCCGAGCTTGTCGGCCCGTTCGACGAGCGGTTCGGGGACGGAGGACCAGAAGCGGCCCAGCTTGATGCCGAGTCCCGACGAGCCTCGGCGGTCGAGCCTGTCGATGAGGTCCGCCGCTTCCTCGGGCCGATCCTTGATCAAATAGGCGGTCGTAAACAGCATTTCGCCCTCCTTGATCCAATCCGTAATGTCGGGCGCGTCCATGACGTTGACGGACTTGACGATCCGGTTTTTGCCGGCATCGCCCGCAATCAGCTTCGCTTCCGTAAGCGGATAGACGGATAAGGCTTGCTCGACGGTCAAATACATCGTACTCATAGATCCCCCTCCGCCTCGTCATCATTAATAACATTTTAGGTTCGACATCGCCTCAATGCAATAGTTTATGTAAAGTTACATAACATTTAAATTGATTTTTGTCGGTTATTAATACAAAAAAAACCATCCCCGATCGCGGCGCGATCGAAAGGATGGCATTTGAGAGGCCGCCCGTTACTTGGCAGTCGCGGGCTTCGGCGCCTCGGAGGTTTTGGCGAAATCCTCGCTAGGCTTCGTCTTTTGAATGAAGAAGGAAAGCGCCAGCGCGGCAATCGTGAACCAGAACGCGTACAGGAACGCGTGATTGATGCCCGCGACGGTCGCATGCCGGGTCGCTTCGAGCACGGCTGCGGTGTCGGTCTGGGCGATGCCTTGCGAGATCATCGCTTCCGTCAGCTCGCTCTTCGTTTTGTTCGACATGATCGAGACGAGCAGCGCGGTGCCGAGCGCTCCGGCGACCGTTCTTAGCGTCTGCGACATGGCCGAGCCGTGGGCGTTCAACCGCTGCGGAAGCTGGTTGAGGCCGGCCGTTTGGATCGGCATCATGAGCAAGCTCATGCCGAACATCCGGATCGAGTAAATCCAGATCATGTGCGTGTACGACGTGTCGACCGTCAGTCTGGAAAATTCCCAAGTCGTCGCCGCCGTAATGGCAAGGCCGACGACCGCGAGCCAGCGCGCGCCGATTTTATCGAAAATCGCCCCCGTAACCGGGCTCATCAAGCCCATGAGAATCGCTCCGGGCAGCAGCAGCAAGCCCGACTTCATCGGCGTGAAGCCCAGAATGTTTTGCAAATAGATCGGGGTCAAAATCATCCCGGCGTACATCGCCATCGTCACGATAACGTTGATGACCGTCGTCAGCGAAAACATGTTGTACTTGAACACCCGGAACTCGAGCACCGGCACCTTCGTCCGAAGCTCGCGGAAAACGAAGAGCAATAGCGACACGGCGCCGACGACCAGCGACAGAATGACGGTCATATCGCTCCAGCCGTCCTCCTTGTTGCCGACTTCGCTGAAGCCGAACAGCAGGCCGCCGAAGCCGAGCGTCGACCAGATAACGCCCCACGTATCCAATTGGGGATTCGTGCGCTGGCCGACGTTTTTCATGAAGATGCCGCCGAACACGAGCGCGATGACGGCAAGCGGAAGCAGCAAGTAAAACAGCACGTTCCAGTCATAATGCTCGACGATCCAGCCGGAAAGCGTAGGACCGACCGCCGGCGCGAAAATCATCGCGATGCCCATGACGCCCATCGCCTTGCCGCGTTCTTCCACCCGGAAGATGGTCAGCGTGACGACCGACATCAGCGGCATCAAAATGCCGGCGCCGGCCGCTTGCACGATTCGGCCGATCATCAGCATCGAAAAGCTGCCCGATATCGCGCAGATGAGCGTACCGATCGTAAACAGCCCCATCGCCGTATTGAACAGCTGTCTAGTCGAAAATTTTCCTACGAGATAAGCGCTGATCGGGATCAGCACGCCGTTGACGAGCATGAAGCCCGTCGTCAGCCATTGGGCGGTATTCGTCGTAATGCCGAGATCGTCCATGATTTTCGGCAGCGCGACGTTCAGCAGCGTCTGGTTCAAAATCGCCACGAACGCCCCGATGATCAAAGCCGCCATAATCGGCGCCCTTTTAAATTGTGCAGCAGCCTGACTCATTGTTCATTCCCTCTCTCCACGTTCTGTAATTTCTCTACGATCGCCCGGTGGATGCGCAGCAATTGATCGATGTCCCCTTCGGGCAGCTCCGTCAGCGACGACATTCCCAGCATTGCGGAATCGTTCGCTTTCCGCAGCAGCTCCTCGCCTTTCGGGGTCACATTCAAGGCAACGGTGCGCCGGTCGGTTTCCGGCCTCTCGCGGGCGACCATGCCCGCCTTGACCAGCCGGTCCACGATGCCGCTGGTCGCGCTGTTGCCGATATGAATAAGTTCCGCCAACTCGGTCAAGCTGATGCGCGGATGCTTCTTCAACGTCTTCAAAGCGTGGAATTGAATCGGCGTGACTCCCATGCCTTCCGCCGCCCGCCAAATCGCTTGATGAAACACCTGGTTTACTTCGCGAAACGATTTGAACAGTTTGCTTATTTGCAGCTCATCCTCCATTCCAGACAACTCCTTATTACTAAAAGATATGCCTATAAATATTTCGCATACGAAATATATTACTAATAGAACACTTTGTAGTCAATTATTATTTTTGGAAATAATATTCAAAGCGCTTTCAGTCGAACTACGAAAAAAGCCATTCCCGATAGTCTTTTCGACCTTCGGAAATAGCTTTTGTTAAACGGGGTTTTCGGATTCGTTCTTTATTCGTCCGACGATTCGCTCGGCTTCGAATCCGCCTGTTCGCTCTCGGCGAGCCCGGCGAACAGGGCATGCACGAATTGCTCGGCGTCGAACTGCTGCAAATCGTCCATTTTTTCGCCGAGGCCGACGAGCTTGACCGGAATCGAGAGCTCCTGGCGGATGGCAATGACGATCCCGCCCTTGGCCGTTCCGTCAAGCTTGGTCAGCACGAGGCCGGAGACGCCGCTTTTTTCGCCGAACAGCTTCGCCTGCTGCAGGGCGTTCTGCCCCGTCGTCGCGTCGAGCACGAGCAGCGTCTCATGCGGGGCGCCCGGAATTTCCCGCTGGATGACGCGATAAATCTTGGACAGCTCCTCCATCAGATTCGCCTTGTTTTGCAGCCGGCCGGCCGTATCGCACAGCAGCACGTCGACGCCCCGCTGCTTGGCCGCTTGCACGGCGTCGTACATGACGGCCGCCGGGTCCGAACCGGCCTGCTGCCGAATCACGTCGACGCCGACGCGCTCGCCCCATACTTCAAGCTGTTCGATCGCGCCGGCGCGGAACGTGTCCCCCGCCGCCATCAGCACCGACTTGCCCTGCTGCTTGAAGCGCCAGGCGAGCTTGCCGATCGTCGTCGTTTTGCCGACGCCGTTGACGCCGACGAACAGGATGACGGTAATTCCCGTAGGATTCATCCGGATCTCGGCCGACTCGTCTTCGCTTTTGAGCAGGGCGACCAGCTTTTCCGACAAAATCGGCTTCAGCTCCGACGCTTCCTCGATTTTGCGTTTTTTCACTTCGGCCCGCAGGTCGTCGATCAAGTCCATGACCGTGTTCACGCCGACGTCCGCGCCGATCAAAATTTCCTCCAGCTCCTCGAAAAACGCTTCGTCGATTTTAGACCGACGCGAAAATAAATCCATCACCTGGCCGACGAAGGCGTCGCGGGTTTTGGCCAGCCCTTCGCGAAACTTGCTCGTCACCGCTTCGGTTTTCGAGGCGATGCTTTCTTTCAGCCTTTTGAAAAAGCTCATAACGTCCAACCTCCAACCTTCGTTCGATTGCCGAAAAAATAATCAGGCCGTGGCCGTGACCGAATCCTCGTCTTCGTCCAGACGGACGGACACGAGTTTGGATACGCCGCCCTCCTCCATCGTGACCCCGTACAGGCGGTCCGCTTCCTCCATCGTTCCTTTGCGGTGCGTCACGACGATAAATTGCGTCACTTCGGAAAAATCCCGCATGTATTGGGCATACCGGGCCACGTTCGCTTCGTCGAGGGCGGCTTCGACCTCGTCGAGCACGCAAAACGGAACCGGCTTGACGTTCAAAATTGCGAACAGCAGCGCGATCGCCGTCAGCGCCCGCTCGCCCCCGGAGAGCAGCTGCAGGTTTTGCAGCTTTTTGCCCGGGGGCTGCGCGACGATGTCGATGCCCGTGTCGAGCGGGCGGTCGGGCTCGCTTAAAATCAGATCGGCGCGGCCGCCTCCGAACAGCCGGGAGAACACGACGATAAAATGCTTGCGGATTTCGTCGAACGTCGTCCGGAAACGCCTCGACATTTCCTCGTCCATTTCCCGGATAATTTCATGCAGCTTCGACTTCGCTTCGATCAGATCTTCCTTTTGCGCGGACAAAAACGCGAAGCGCTCGCTGACGCGGCGGTATTCCTCGATGGCGCCCATGTTGACGTCGCCCAGCGCGGACACGCGGCGCTTCAGCTCGCGCGCCTCGTTCTGCGCCGCCGCGATATCTTCCGGCACGGGATATTTCTGCTTCGCCCATTCGAAGCCGATTTCATACTCTTCGCTCAGCTTGCGCAGCAAATTGTCCAGCTCGACGTCCATCCGGTTGACGGCGATTTCCGTCTGCCGGAGCTGTTCCTCGACGTTTTTGTGGCGGGTGCGCTGCTCCTTCGTCTCGTTCTCCTTCAGTTCGAGCTGCCGGAGGCGCTCGGCGCGGTCGGAACGCTTGAATTCGATTCCTTCCGTGAATTCCCTTCTCGCCAGCCGCAGCTCGTTGAGCCGTTCCTGCTGCCGAACCTGCTCTTCTTCGGTGCGCGCCGTCTCCTCCAGGTTTTGCGCGAGCGCATCGGCCAGCTGCTGCCTTTCCGCCTCGAGCCGCTGCCGCTCGCTCTTGTGCCGCCCGAACTGGTCGTCGACCGCCTGGCGATCCTGCTCGAGCCGGGCCGTCTTCACCTTCAGCTCGGTCACTTCCGCCTGCAGCTCTTCCTTCTCCGTCTGGCTTCGGCGGCGAAGCTCTTCCGCTTCGCGCATTTGCTCGTTAAGCTTCGCTTCCTCCGCCGTCAACGCGGCAAGCCGGGCGTCCGCTTCGCTTCGAGCCGCCTCCAGCCCGCTCGCTTCGGCGCCGAGCGCGGCGGTCTCGCCTTCCTGCGCCGCCATTTGCTCGCCGAGCTGCTTCTCCTCGTGCGTCAGCTGCTGAAGCTCGGCGGTCAGCCGCTGCTCGTTCAGCCTCTCCCGCTCGCCCAGCTCGCGCAGCTGCTCGATATTTTGGGCGACGATCGACAGCTCCTTCTTCAGGTCGTCGACTTCGCCTTTCGAGGCGGCGCGGTCGCTTTCCGCCTGGCCGATCTCGCGTTCCAGCTCCTCGAGCTGGCGCTGCCGGCCGAGCAGGCTGGACGACTTTTTCTGCAGGCTGCCCCCGGTCATCGAGCCGCCGGGATTGACGACGTCGCCGTCGATCGTCACGACGCGATAACGGTATTGCAGCCGCGAGGCGATCCGGTTCGCATGCTCGAGCTTTTGCGCGATGACCACGTTGCCGAGCAGGCTGCCGACGATGTTCGCGTACCGGGCTTCCGACTTGACGAGCTCGGAAGCGACCCCGACGAAGCCCTCCGCTTCGCCGGCGATTTTTCGGTCGTGATCGCCGAGCTGACGAGGACGGATGACATCGAGCGGCAGAAAAGTAGCCCGTCCGGATTGCCGCTGCTTCAAATACCCGATCGCCGTCCGCGAGGTGGCTTCGTTTTCCATGACGATGTTTTGCATCGCGCCGCCGAGCGCCGTTTCGATGGCGGTTTCGAGCTGGGCCGGAACCCCGATCAGCTCGGCTACCGCCCCGTGCACGCCTTGCAGCTGGCCCCGTTTCGCCGCTTTGAGCACTTCGCGGACGCCGTGCTGGAAGCCGTCGTAATCGTTTTGCATTTCCTTGATCGTATCCCGGCGGGACACGAGGGCTTCCCGTTTTTGCTCGGCGCGGCGGAACGCCGCCTGCGCTTCTTCCAGCCTGCGCTGCAGGTCGGAAGACCTCGCTCCCTCGGCGACATATTGGTCGCGCGCCCGGATGACGGCGGCCGCCCCTTCGGCAAGCCGGCTTTCCACTTCTTCCTTGCGGGACGCAAGCAGCGCCGATTGTTCGCCGAGCTTCGCCCTCTCCTCGGCCGAGCGCTGCATGCGCCGCTCCAGCACTTCCCGCTGCTGCTCGCAATAGCGGATATCGTTGCGCGCCTGCGCCATCGCGTTCATCGTTTCGAACAGCTCGGCTTTCAGCTTCTCTTCGGCCTCGCCGCTTCCGTCGGCAAGCGCCAGCCTCGTCTCTTCCCGTTCGAGGCGCTCCTTCAAAGCCGCGAGCTCCATCTCCAGAACGCCGCGCCGCTGCGCGAGAGCCGCCCCTTCCGCTTCCGCCTCGGCAAGGCGAGACGCGGTTTGCTCCAGGCTGCCTTCGATCGTTTCCCGGTTGCGCAGCAAATTCGCGTGGCGTTCCTTGAGCAGCTCGGCATAGCCTTCGCTTTTTTCCGTCTCTTCGCTCGTATGGAGCAGCTCGTCCTGGAGCTTTTCCAGCGTTTCCTCGAGCCGGTGCAGCGACTGGCGGTCCTCCTCCAGCTTCGCGTCGTGAAGCGCGACTTCGGCGGAAAGCGCCACTTCCTCTTCCTTCAGCTTCGCGAGCCGCTCGCTCGTTTCCGACCACGTCTTGTGCGTCGTCTCGATCTGGTGGACGTAAAGCGCGATTTCTTTCGCCTTCAGCTCTTCTTTTAACGTTTTGTACGTTTCGGCCTTTTCGGACTGCTTGCGCAGCGGCTCGACCTGGCCTTCGAGCTCCACGACGAGGTCGTTGATCCGCAGCAGGTTCGCTTCGGTGTCCTCGAGCTTTTTTTGCGCTTCTTTTTTGCGGGATTTGTACTTGACGATGCCCGAAGCTTCTTCGAAAATGCCGCGCCGATCCTCGGATCGCGTACTGAGAATTTCCTCGATGCGGCCTTGTCCGATAATGGAATACGCTTCTTTGCCGATCCCCGTATCCATGAACAGCTCGGTAATGTCCTTCAGCCGGCACGGCTGCTTGTTGATCAAATATTCGCTTTCGCCGCTGCGGTGAACGCGGCGCGTGACCGTCACCTCGGAAAACTCCAGCGGCAGGGCTTTGTCGGTGTTGTCCAGCGTAAGCGAGACTTCCGCGAAGTTGACCGCCTTGCGGCTGTCGCTCCCGGCAAAAATAATGTCCTGCATGTTGCCGCCGCGCAGGCTTTTGGCGCTTTGCTCCCCGAGCACCCAGCGGATGCCGTCGGAGATGTTGCTCTTGCCGCTGCCGTTCGGGCCGACGACGGCCGTAATTCCGCGTCCGAACTCGAGTTCGAGTCGGTCCGCGAACGATTTGAAGCCGGCTAGCTCGATCCTTCTCAAAAACATAGCGGCTTAAATCACCTCCTGCGTTCCCCCGATTTCATCCGGCCGGGGATGCCGCCTTCCTGCAGCCGCTGCAGCGCTTTGGCCGCGGCTTTTTGCTCGGCCTCTTTTTTGGAGCGGCCCGCTCCTTCGCCGAGGCTGCGGTCGCCGACGTAGACGATCACGACGAATTCCCGATCGTGAGCGGGTCCCCTCTCTTCGACGGTACGGTAATCGAGCTGGCCCAAATTGAGCTGCTGGATTTTCTCCTGGAGCTCGGTTTTGTGATCTTTAAGCGACGTTGCCGTGTCTTTCGGCAAATGGACGAACAGGTGCTCTTCCAGAAACGACCGGGTCGCATCCAGCCCCTGGTCCAAATAGAGCGCGCCGACGAACGCCTCGAACGCGTCGGCGAGCAGCGACGGCCGGGTGCGGCCCCCCGTTTGCTCCTCCCCTTTGCCGAGCAGCACGACCTTTCCGAAATCGAGCGCCTCGGCAAAACGGACAAGCGACGGCTCGCAGACGATGCTTGCCCGAAGCCGGGTCAATTCCCCCTCCGGCCGATCCGGGTACATCCGGTACAGCTTCTCGGAAACCGTAAGCTGCAAAACGGCGTCTCCGAGAAATTCGAGCCTTTCGTTATGCTGCGTCCGCGCCCCACGCTGCTCGTTCACGTACGAAGTATGCGTAAACGCCTGACGAAGCAACGCGGGATTTCGGAACCGCAAATTCAGCCTGTCCTGCAAACGACGAAAATGATCGTCCATGAGGGCACCTCCCAAACCTGACCCGGGGTTAATGATGGGTGTAACATTGTAATTGGCGGTTGATGCGTCCGTACTTTTCATCCAGGCACCCGTCCGCCGCAGCCTTTTTAAGCTATTTGCCCGAATTCCCCATTTTTCGTTGGATAAAATCCACTCTGGGTCGCGCCTTTTGCCTTTTTGGCTCTGCAGATTGGATAAAACCCAACGAAGCCTTCCAATCGCCAGCTGCCCGCCAAGCAAAAACGCAGGCGGCTCGCGCCGCCTGCGTCACACGTTCGCGCCGTTAGGCTTCATATTTACGCATAATGATCGTCGCGTTGTGCCCGCCGAAGCCGAAGGAATTCGACAGCGCGACGTCGATGTCCGCTTTGCGCGCCTCGTTCGGCACGTAGTCCAGATCGCACTCCGGATCCTGGTCCTCGAGGTTGATCGTCGGCGGAATGACGCCGTTCTGCAGCGACAGCCCCAGAATGACGGCTTCCACGCCGCCGGCCGCGCCGAGCATATGCCCGGTCATCGACTTCGTCGAGCTGACGGCGAGCTTGTACGCGTGCTCGCCGAACGTCGCCTTGATCGCCGCCGTCTCCGACTTGTCGCCGACGGGCGTCGACGTGCCGTGCGCGTTAATGTAGTCGACCGCTTCCGGCGCGATGCCGGCATCCTTGAGCGCCCGCGACATGCAGCGGGCCGCGCCGTCGGGATCCGGCTCCGTCATATGATGCGCGTCGCCGCTCATGCCGTATCCGATCACTTCGGCATAGATGCGGGCGCCGCGGCGCCGAGCATGTTCCAATGATTCCAAAATGAGTACGCCCGCGCCTTCGCCCATGACGAACCCGTCCCGCCCGGTATCGAACGGGCGGCTTGCCTTTTCCGGTTCGTCGTTGCGGGTGCTCATCGCGCGCATGTTGGAAAAACCGGCCATGGCGATCGGCCGAATCGTCGCTTCCGCGCCTCCGCAAATCATCACGTCGGCGTCCCCGCGCTGAATCATCTTGAAGGAGTCGCCGATCGAATGCGTGCCGGTGGCGCAAGCGGTGACGGCCGTCGTATTCGGCCCTTTCGCGCCCGTGGCGATCGAAACCTGGCCGCTGGCCATATTGGCGATCATCATCGGGATAAAAAACGGACTGACGCGGCGCGGGCCCTTTTCCATCAAAATCGTATGCTGATCTTCCCAAGTGCCCAGCCCGCCGATGCCGGAGCCGATGCTGACGCCGACGCGGTCCGCTTCGGCGTTGTCGCCGATCCGCAAATCCGCGTCCTTGATCGCCTCGCCGCTCGCGACCATCGCGAACTGCACGAAGCGGTCCATTTTACGGGCGTCCTTTTTGTCGATGCCGAATTGTTCGGGGTTGAAATTTTTGATTTCGGCCGCGATCTTCGTCGGGTAGTCGGTCATATCGAAAGCCTCGACAAGGCTGACCCCGGATTTGCCGGCCAAAAGATGATTCCAAAACGTATTTAAATCGGCGCCGAGGGAGGTGATAACCCCCATCCCGGTCACGACGACACGCTGTTTCAAAAGAAGTTCACCTCTTCGGGTACCTGAATGGCCATGTCAAACATCCGCGCCGCAAACCGCAAAAAAGGCGCCTAGATGCGGAGAAGTCCCGTTCCACGAACGGGACTTTTGTCGGATCATTACGAATGAGATTTTATGTAATTCACGACTTCTCCCACCGTTGTGATCTTCTCTGCATCCTCGTCGGAGATCTCCAAGTCGAATTCATCTTCGAGCTCCATCACGAGTTCAACCACGTCGAGAGAATCAGCGCCCAAATCGTCTTTAAAGGATGCTTCGTTGGTCACTTCCGCCTCGTCGACACCCAGGCGTTCGACTACGATGCGTTTAACGCGTTCCTGTATATCGGACATCCGGTTCACCTCCCTTAACGTATTATACGTGAATCATGGACAAAAAGCCATAGCGCAACCGTTTACTTGAAGCGGCCAAACCCCGGACGCCGTTACATGTACATGCCGCCGTCGATATGAATCGTCTGGCCCGTCAAGTACGACGCCGCATCCGACGCCAGGTAGACGACCGCGCTGGCGACGTCTTCCGGCTTGCCCATGCGTCCGAGCGGCACCTGGCTTAAAATGCCTTCGCGCGCTTCCTGCGGGAGCTTGTCCGTCATATCCGTTTCGATATAGCCGGGAGCGACCGCATTGACGGTAATGCCGCGGGAAGCGAGCTCGCGGGCGGCGGATTTGGTGAGGCCGATGACGCCCGCCTTGGCGGCGACGTAATTCGCCTGCCCCGCGTTGCCGAGCACGCCGACGACGGACGAAATGTTGATGATTCTTCCGTAACGCTGCTTCATCATCGGCCGCGTTGCCGCCTTGATGCCGTTGAACACGCCCTTGAGGTTCGTCTCGATGACGGCGTCGAAATCTTCTTCTTTCATCCGCATGATTAGATTGTCTCGGGTGATGCCCGCGTTATTCACCAGTATATCCAATTTTCCGAACGTTTCCAGCGTCGTCTGCGCGAGCGATTCGAATTCCGCCGCCTTGCCGACGTTCGCCTTGACGGCGACCGCCTTCCGGCCGAGGGCCTCGATCGCGCGCACCGTCTCCGCCGCGGCCGCTTCGCTGCCGGAATAGTTGACGGCCACGTCGGCTCCGGCTTCCGCGAGCGCGATCGCGATCGCCCGGCCGATGCCGCGGGACGCGCCCGTAACGAGCGCGGATTTGCCGCTCAAATCCCAATTCGCCATCCGTAACGCCTCCTTTCGATGCCAAGCGTAATCGCGGTCAATTCCATTCCGCCTCTTCGGCGGCTGCCGCGCTGTTGATCGACACGATCTTGACCGTCTTGTCGATCTTTTTGATCAGGCCTGCTAGCACCGTGCCCGACCCGATTTCGACGAACGTGTCGACGCCTTCGCCGAGCAAGAAGCGCACGCTGTCTTCCCACAGCACCGGCGAGACGACTT
The DNA here is from genome assembly GCF_016937515.1 of Cohnella algarum. Lineage (NCBI taxonomy): Bacteria > Bacillati > Bacillota > Bacilli > Caryophanales > Paenibacillaceae > Cohnella > Cohnella algarum. The sequence goes on along the minus strand of NZ_JAFHKM010000002.1, from coordinate 4,553,934 downwards.
GCCGGACGAGCAGGCCGCGCAGCTCCTCCCCGGACGTGACCGGACGCGCGAATACGTTCGCGACGACCGGCACGGCCGCGTCGCCGAACGCGACCCCGGCGAGCTCCGCTTCCAGCTTGTCGGCGGCCGGCTGCATCAGCGACGAATGGAACGGTCCGCTGACCTCCAGCGGGACGACCCGCTTCGCGCCGGCTTCCTTGCCGCGCTCCGCGACGGCGGCGACGCCTTCGGCCGTGCCGGAAACGACGATCTGCCCGGGACAGTTCACGTTCGCGAGCTCCACGAGGCCGACCGAAGCGGACACGTCGCGGCACAGCGCTTCCAGCGCGTCGCGCTCCGCGCCCAGCGTCGCGGCCATCGCGCCTTTCCCGCCGGGCACGGCCTGCTCCATGAACAACCCCCGCGCCCGCACGAGGCGGATCGCATCGTCGAACGCCAGCACGCCGGCGGCGACAAGCGCGCTGTACTCGCCGAGACTGTGTCCCGCGACGTAATCGGGCCTCGCGCCGCGGGCCTTGAACGCTTCGAGCAGCGCGATGCTCGTCGCCAGCAGCGCCGGCTGCGTGTTGGCCGTTTTTTTCAATTCTTCGTCCGGCCCTTCGAACGCCAGCTTCGATACGGAGAAGCCGAGCGCCTCGTCGGCGCGGTCGTAGATCGCGCGCGACGATTCGAACCGTTCGTAAGCGTCCCGGCCCATGCCGACGGCTTGCGCCCCTTGGCCGGGAAACACAAACGCTGTTTTACCCATCGTGACGATTCCTCCTAATTCATGCAGGGGTCTTCCGGCGGCTTGCGGCTTACCAAACGAGCACCGAAGCGCCCCACGTCAGCCCGCCTCCGAAACCGACGAGCACGAGGCAATCCCCTTCGCGGACCCGTCCTTCCTCCACCGCTTCGGCAAGCGCGAGCGGGATCGAAGCCGCCGACATGTTCCCGTAGCGGTCGACGTTGATTTTGCACTTGTCTTCGGAAAGGCTCAGGCGCTCCAGGGAAGATTGAATGATCCGGATGTTGGCCTGATGCGGGACGAGCAGATCGATGTCCTCTTTGCTCTTGCCCGCTTTCCGGAGCGCTTCTTCCGCCGCGTTGCCCATGATCCGGACGGCGAACTTGAACACTTCGCGTCCGTTCATGTAAATAAAATGATTGCGGTCGGCGATCGTCTTCTCCGAAGACGGCAGGCGCGAGCCGCCGCCGCGAAGGTTCAGCAGTTCCCCTCCGCTTCCGTCGGCCCCGAGCTCGAACGAGCGGAAGCCGCGGCCCTCCGGCACCCGTCCCAGCACCGCCGCTCCCGCGCCGTCGCCGAACAGAATGCACGTATTGCGGTCGGTGTAATCCGTAATCCGCGACAGGCTGTCCGCTCCGATCACGAGCGCGTACCGGTACATGCCCGACGCGATGAATCCGGAAGCGTTCGCCAGTCCGTAAATAAAGCCGGAGCATGCGGCGGACAGGTCGAATGCGGCCGCCTTTTTCGCGCCGAGCTTCTCCTGCAGGATGCAAGCCGTAGACGGGAAAAACATGTCCGGCGTAATCGTCGCCACCACGATCAGGTCGAGCTCTTCGGCGGTGATGCCCGCCGCGGCGAGCGCCTTCAGCGAGGCTTCGTACGCGAGGTCGGACGTCGCTTGTTCGGGCGCGGCGATCCGCCGCTCGCGAATGCCGGTCCGGCTGACGATCCATTCGTCGTTCGTGTCCACCATTTTTTCGAGCTCTTGATTCGTCAGACGGCGTTCCGGCGCGTACATGCCGACGCCCAGAACGCCTACGGGATATCCATTCATCCGTTATCTCTCACTTTCTGCCGAATTCCCCCGCGAGCGCGGGGATAAGTCCGCTTTCGATCGCGGTCCGCGTCTGGCGGATCGCGAATTTCGTCGCGACCGCGTCGGACGAGCCGTGGCTTTTGACGATGAGACCGTTCACGCCGAGCAAGGGAGCGCCGTTATGCTCCTTGGAATCCATCAGCTTCCGGATGTTGCGGAAGTTGGGCCGAAGCATGGCGGCCGCCAGCTTGGACTTCAGGGAGGACGTCAGCTCCTTCTTCAACACGCCGAAAACCGTATCGGCTACGCCTTCCATCGCCTTCAGCAAAATGTTGCCCGAAAAACCGTCGCATACGAGCACGTCGCAGTTGCGCGTCAGCACGTCGCGGGATTCCACGTTGCCGATAAAGTGAATCGGCGCGCCGCCGAGCAGCTCGAACGCGGCCTTGGTCAGCTCGTTCCCCTTGCCCGGCTCGGTTCCCACGTTCAACAGCCCGACGCGCGGCTTCTGCAGGCCGTGCACTTTCTCCCGGTACATGCTGCCCATCAGCGCGTACTGAAGCAAATGCTCGGGCTTGGCGTCCATGTTGGCGCCGAGGTCGAGCGCAAGCACGCCGACCCTGTCCAGCGTCGGCAGCATCGGCGCCAGGCCCGGACGCTCGATGCCGTTCATCCGGCCGAGCACGAGCAGGCCGACGGCCATCAGCGCGCCGGTGTTGCCGGCCGATATCATCGCGTCCGCCGCGCCTTCCTTGACCATTTTTCCCGCGACGACCATCGAGGAATCCGTCTTGCGCCGCACCGCGCGGACCGGCTCGTCCTCGCCGCCGATAATCTCCGTCGCGGCCGCGACGGAAACGTTGGCCGGCTTCCGGCCGGCCAGCAGCGGCTCGATCGCGTCGGGCTTGCCGACGAGAATCAGCTCCGTATCCGGCCACTCGGCCGCCGCGGCCAGCGCCCCTTCGACCGGCGCCTCGGGGGCGTGGTCTCCGCCCATCGCGTCAATGGCGATTCTCATGGGCGCTTCCTCCTTCGCGATCCGGTTCCCCCGTCGAACGATAAATGACAAAGTTCCCTTGAAACACCATTTCTTCACCTACGTAAGTAAAGACTTCGACTTTGCCCTTTCCCTTCTGGCTCCCGCTCGAGCGAACGTAAGCCTTGGCGATGCACTTCTCTCCGAGCCTGGCCGGCCGGATAAAGCGAATGTCCGCCGACGCGGTAAGGGCGATTTCGTCGTTGATCACGGCTACCGCCAGCGAGTTGGCCTGCGCGAACACGTGGTGGCCCGGGCGATGCCGCTGCGGGAAAACACGTGTTCCTCCCGAATCTCGAAAATGGAAATGCCGCTCTTGTCCAGCTGCAAATCCACGATATCGCCGATCACCTCGTGCAGAGGCAGCGAACGGACCGAATCGTACGATCGTTCCGCCATCATTTTCAGCCTTTCCCGAAGCTCGGGAATGGCCAGTTCCATCCGGTCGAGCCGGATCGTCTGGATGCTCACTTTGAGCAAGCGGGTCAGCTCCCGGTCGGTAAGGAACGGATTTTCCTCCAGCAAGCGGCTGAGCTGCTGGTGGCGCTGACGTTTGGGAAGCCGTTCCACGTTCGCCACCGCCTTAAAGGTTCATACTGATACCAGGTACTAAACCAGAGTATAAAGAAAAACGCGCCCGGAAGCAATGACCCCTAGACGCGTTCATTCGATTATTGCTTGATGACTTCGCGAGCTTTGTACGTACCGCATACTTTGCAAACGCGGTGCGCCAGCTTCAGCTCGCCGCATTGATCGCATTTAACCATGCCCGGAACGACCAGTTTGAAGTGCGTGCGGCGCTTGTTTTTGCGGGATTTCGATGTTTTTCCAAAAGGGACTGCCATGTTCCCACCTCCTTATCCGAGTCGAGTGCTCAAAGCTGCTGCCCCTGTATAGGCGTTCATTAACGAGAGAAAGTCAGTTCGGCCTCGTATCGTACCAATCCTTCAACGCCGCAAGCCGGGGATCGATTTTCTCCCTGTTGCATCCGCAAGTTCCGTGATTGAGATTGTGCCCGCACTCGGAGCATAATCCCTTGCAGTCCTCACGGCAAAGCGGCGCATACGGCAGATGAAGAAGCAATTCTTCCTCCACATACGGGCGAAGCTCCAGGCTGTCGCCGTATATCGGCACAAAATCTTCGTCGTCCTGCTCCCCGCGCTCGGCCATTTCTTTCGATACGATCTTGAAGGATTCCCGAAACGAAACCCTGCAATCGTACTCGATCGGATCAAGGCAACGAGAGCACGCAAGCTGCAGTCGGCAGTCGAGATGGCCCGAAACTTCGATCATTCCGTTCGCGTATTCCGCGGTAAGTTCCGCGGAGACGGGACTCAGCGGCTTCACGTCGCGCAGATTTTCAACCGTTTTCGCCGCATCGAAGGACTCGCTTAAGCGTACGGGGACCTTGCGGGCCGCGAGTTCTTGAACGTTCAGCAACATAGACCATCACTCCAAACAAACAAAAATTATTATATCGAGGTTATTAACGTTTTGTCAACATTTATGCAGGTTGCGCATGCCGGTCGCGTCAGGCCAAAAAAGAAAAGAGCCGCTCGCCATACTAGAGTGTTGCGCGGGAGCCCTTCTCCTTATACGGCTTTTGCCGGATATTTTCTTGCCTCGGCCGATTGCGGCGATTGCCGTTCCCTTCGGTCGCGGACGGGATTCGGGAATCGGCCTGCGCCGTTATCGGATCGCCGGGCGCAGGTCCGCTTCCCGCTTCGTTCCCCGGTTCGGCCGCATGCCCGGCATACGCCGCGGTTGCCGTTCGGGCGCGAAGATGTGTATATTGAAAAAAAACGCTTGCGGCCAAAACGCGGTCCATACGGAAGGAGAACGCGATGCGCACGGTCGGAATCGTCGTCGAATACAATCCATTGCATAACGGCCATCTCTATCACATTCGGCAATCAAGGAAAATAACGGGAGCGGACGCGGTCGTCGCCGTCATGAGCGGCCATTTTTTGCAGCGGGGGGAGCCGGCGCTCGCGGACAAATGGGCGCGCGCCGAAATGGCGCTCCGCGCGGGCTGCGACCTCGTGCTGGAGCTGCCCGTCGCGTACAGCGCCCAGCCGGCGCAGTGGTTCGCGTACGGAGCCGTCGGCGTGCTCGCGGCGACCGGAGCGGTCGACGCGCTGTGCTTCGGCAGCGAAAGCGGGGAGCTGGCTCCGCTCGTAAGCATCGCGGAGCGGCTCGCGGAGGAGCCGGAGGCGGTCGGGGCCCGGCTCGGCGAACTGCTGAAAACGGGACTGCCGTACCCGACCGCGTTCAACGAAGCGGTCCGCTCGTATTTGGCCGGCGAGGGCTTGATCGCGGACGCCGGCTTTCGGCTGGATCAGCCGAACCATACGCTCGGCCTGCACTATTTGCTTGCGCTCCGGCGGCTCGACAGCCGAATCGAGCCCTATTCGATCCGCCGCGAAAAATCCGGCTACAATCAGACGTCGATTACCGACGACCGGATCGCCAGCGCCACCGCGCTGCGCAAGCTGCTCGCCGAGCAGGCGGACTTGTCGGCCATCGCGCCGTTCGTGCCCGAGAGCACGTTGGACGTTTTGCGGCGGGAGGCGGCGGCCGGCAGGGCGCCGATCACGTGGGAAGCGTTCGCCCGCCCGCTGTTCCACCGTCTGCTGCAATCGAGCGAGGCGGAGCTGGCCGCGTTCGCGGAAGTGACGGAAGGGCTGGAGTTCCGCATCCGCCAGTCGCTCCGTGCGCTTCCGTCCTACGCCGTCGAGGCGCTGCTCGAGACGCTGAAGACGAAGCGCTATACGCGCACGAAGCTGCAGCGGACGCTGCTGCGCATTTTGCTCGGCCACCGCAAGGAGGAGCTCTCGCCGGAGCGGCTCGCGTCCGGCATCGAGTATATTCGCGTTCTCGGCTTCGGCGAACGGGGCCGGACCCTGCTGCGCCGGATGAAAACGTCCGCGTCCGTCCCGGTCGTCCAAAGCGCGGCAGAGGGCGATTGGGCTTATTTGCGCTTGGACGCGCAAGCGACCGCCGTCTATTCGCTTGCCTTCGACCCCGCTTCGCCCGGCGGCGCCTGGCGCGATTATACGGAGCCTCCGGTTCGCTTTTAAAGACAGGCGCGGCGCCGCTGCCGGATCGTCGGTGCGGCGCCGTTTTTTTTTTGCGCCCCTTTTGCCCTCCATGCTCGCTCCCTTGGTCTACCTCCCCGGTTCGCAGCGTACTTATAACTGAAGCCCGCTTGTCCCGCGGCGTGCAACCCGAGCATCGCTGCGGCAGCTTAACCCAGCGGCTCAAGCGCGGACACATCGGCCAATTGAACGTTTTTTCGACAACATTACGCCCTGCGGCCCGCTCGCGAATTCACGGTTCGGCGGGTTATCGGGCTTCGGAGAAAAAGGAGGTGCGACGTGAGCGAAGGCATAAAGAAAAAATCCGTTCTCGTGTCCGTTTTGCTTGGCGCGTGCGCGCTGCTGCTTGTCGCCAGCATCGTTCGCTCGCCGGGGGAAGCGTTCCGCGCCTCGCTCGGCGGGTTCGAGGTGTGGTGGCAGACGGTGTTTCCCGGCTTGCTGCCGCCGCTTATTTTGGCCGAGCTGCTGGCGGCGTCCGGCCTGCTCCACGGGCTGGCGGTTATTGGGGAGCCGGTTACCCGGAAGATGTTCCGGCTGCCGGGCGTATCCGGTTGGGCCATCGCCCTGGGCTGGGCGGCCGGAGCGCCCGCGGGCGCGAGAGAAACGGCGCGGCTCAGGGAAAAAGGATTCGTGCGCGACGAGGATACGGACACGCTGCTGCTCGTTTCGCACGTGCCGAGCCCGTTTCTGGTCGTGCTCGTGATCGGCAGCGGTTTTTTGCATTCTCCTCTGTACGGATGGGCGATTGCGGCGGGGTTATGGCTGTCGGCGGCCGCCGCGGGGTGGCTGTGGGCGCGGCTGATGAAGGCGGCGGCCCCGGCCGTGCCGCCGCCGCTGCCGGTCGGCTCCCCTTCCGCCGCGCTGCGCCGGGCTTATCGCGCCGTCCGCGAAGCGCGGCAGGAAGACGGGCGGCCGTTCGGGCAGCAAATTTCCGACGCGGTGACCCATTCCGTCGCGACGCTGATGGCCGTCGGCGGCCTTATGATGCTGAGCGCCGTGCTGCTGCGCATGATTCAGGTCGCGTTTCCCGGCGCCGACGCCTGGCTGGCGGTGCCCGGCGTCTACGAAATGCACCTCGGCGCTTACGAAACGGGCCGCTCCGCCTTGTTCGAGTCCGAGCCGGTTCACGCCGCCGCTCTCCTTGCCGCCGTGCTTGCCTGGACGGGCTTCAGCGGCCTGCTGCAGGCGCGGGCCGTTTTCGGCGCCGGCCGCCCGTTCCCCTGGCTGCGCTTTATCGCCGGACGCCTGCTGCATGCCGCCCTCGCGCTCGCCTTCGTTTATCCGCTCGCCACGGCCGTCCGGCAAGGGTGGCTCGCGCAGCTGGTCCCGGCTTGGGCCGCCGGCGGGCCGCCGGGCGGAACCGAAAGCGCCGGTTTATCGTTCCCCGGCGGCTGGGCGCTTTCTTCGGCGACGCTGGCGACCGCGGTCGCATCCATCGCCGTTTTTTTGCTGCTGGCCCTGCTCGCCGCGCTCATTCGCCCGCCCAAGCGCCCGCCGGAGCCTTGATGCGTTCTTCCATATCGTCAAAAAATTCGTCAAAAAAATACCGCCCGCGGCGTTCGTTCGCCCGGACGGTATTTTTCTTTCGCTTGCCTCCGCCGAAGCGCCGCCGCCGGTTCCGATCTGCCGGCGCCGCCGCCTACGACGTTCCGAACTTGCGTCTGAGCGCGGCTTCCACGGCAGGGGGCACAAGCTCCTGCACCTGCCCGTTAAACTGAGCGATTTCCTTGACAATACTCGAGCTCAAATACGAATACTTCGGATTCGTCATCATGAAAATCGTTTCGATGCCTTCGTCGAGATGCCGGTTCGTCGACGCCATTTGCAGCTCGTACTCGAAATCGGTCACCGAACGAATGCCTCGAACGCTCACTTGCGCATTGCGGGAGCGCATATATTTGACGAGCAAATCCCGAAAACTGTCGATCTCGATGTTCGGGATGTCCTTCGTCACTTCCCGCAGCAGCTCGGTTCGCTCCTGCACCGTGAACAGCGCGTTTTTTTTCGTGTTGTTCAGCACCGCCACGATCAACCGGTCGAACTGCTTCGCCGCCCGCCGGATAATGTCCAAATGGCCGAACGTGACCGGATCGAAGCTGCCCGGATAGACCGCGATCCGGTTCGGATGCTCGCCTTCCTGCCTGGATGTGTTCCGCGTCATTTACGCTTCTCCTTCATATCGATAGATGGATAAGGCAACCTCGCCGTACGCCGCGTGCCGCCGCCGTCGAAACGGGCCGAACCCGTCTCCGTAATCGAAGGCCGATTCGTGCTCCACGACCGCCGTCGCGCCTTCGGCCACAAGCCCCCTGGCGGCCAGGTCGAGCAGCCGCTCCGCGCAATCTTTCATTATATAGGGAGGGTCCAAAAAAAGCAGATCGAACTTAAGCCCCTTCTTCTCCAGCAGCCGGATCGCCTTGCCGGCATCGTTCCGGTACACTTCCGCCCGATCGGCCAGCCTCGTCGCCTCCAGATTGCTTCGGACGACCGCCACGCTCTTGGGACTCGCGTCCACGAACACCGCATGCCCCGCCCCGCGGCTTAGCGCCTCGATGCCGAGCCCGCCCGTTCCGGCGAACAGATCGAGCACCCTTTCCCCGTCGAAATACGGCCCGATCATGCTGAACAGCGCTTCCTTCACCTTGTCCGTCGTCGGACGCGTCGCGTCGCCGGGAACCGCCTTGAGCGGCCGTCCCCTGGCTTGTCCCGATATGACTCTCACGTTTGTTATCCCTCGCACGCATCGCCTCGCAAGCGCATGGCTTGTCCGAGGCGTCAATGGTGCTATGTTACCACATTTCGCCGCATCGCAAAAGCGCAGCCTCCGGCCGCCGAACCGGCGTTTCAAAATTTTCTTCGGTTCGGCGTATATTTCCGCGCAAAGCGGTCACAATGATAGTACCGGCGCTCGCAAGGCGCCGGGGACAACCGCGGAGAAGACTTACGTTTCCCCATAAGCTCTTCGTCCGGTTTCTCCTCTCCCATGAGGGCCACGTCGCGAGACGTGGCTCGATTTTTTTGTTTTTATCGAATTATTCGCCATGCGACTGTTGAGGCATCGTTAGGATTCGTTGATCGAATAACGAACTGGCTGCTCTCTTTAAAGACGCCGTCTATAAATAATGCGCCACGATTTGCAGCCACACCTGCCGGAGCTAAGTAACTCAACTGAATCTCGCCAATGGAATTATCCGGATTTATCGCTACGGTAGAAACCGCAGCCATGCCCGAAACAAGCGTAGCCGTACCTTGATATGTGATGGTATGGATTTGGTTGCTATGAAGCATTGCGCGAACGCCAACTGCTCCAACCTCATCATATGGCATTCGGTCTAATTTATTATTACGAATTACGCACCCGTGTAAATCATTGCCCATTGCAATCGACCCGCCGAGACCGGAGTTTTTGATCGTGTTGTTTTCAATAATCCCGTTTCTTGCGTAGCTTATTCTCATGGATAGCTCAAAACTATCATAAAGATGGTTGTTTTGAACATGTACATCCTCACCTGTGACAGCTATCCCTCTAGCTGCCCCGATTATCTGATTTCCTTCGATGTTATTGGCAATAGCGCCGTTTTCGATTCGAATGCCAACCAATAAGCGGGATCTGTCAGATCGAATGATATTTCCTTTAATCAGATTATGATTGGCCCCGTTCACTCGAATGCCATGGCTTGTATCGGTGGTCGGTATAGGCACTGAAAACGAAGCGATCTGATTCGCCTCAACGATATTATAATTAACCCCGTAACTGCCCCCTTTTTCGAGTGAAATGCCCGCATACAAACAATTAACAAGAATATTATTACTCACGATATTGTGCTCGATCGGACCGTAGTTGTCGTTGGAATTAAGGATAATTCCTTCGTTTCCGCTGTTTTTAACGACGTTATGCGAGATGTCATTGTAACTGCAACCGGAAAGAATGTAAATTCCCATCTGTCCGGGACCGAATCCATCTTTACACACAATTTCATTGGATTGAACAATGTTGTACGATGCCTTGTAGAGGGAAATCCCCGAATAGTCATTATCGCGGATGATGTTTCCGATCATTACGTTCCGATCGCCTGAGATATGGATTGTACCAAAATCAGCTTCGCTGGGTGTCGGCTTGTTATTCACCGTGTAAAAATCATTGTGAAGGATATAATTGCGGCTTGCGTTGACAAATACCGCACCGCCGTAATAATTGCGAAACTCGTTGTCTTTCACCTTGCATCTTTTCGAAGTGCCGGAGATTGTAATGGCACGGCTATAGCCTGGAGTTGCAGGTCCTATAAATGTAACCCCGCTGATTTCCACTCCATCTACATTGTCAATCAAAAACAAATCACCATTAAATTCTGAGGAATCGAATACCGCTCCTTCTGTCGATAGGAATTTCATGCCTGATTTCGGTTTAATCGTGCCCTTAATCTTGTAAGGAGCCGGAGAGTAAGGCGTTATAAAGGTCGTTCCAGGCGGATTTTCATCAATCGCGCGGAGTATGTGGGGTAAATTATCTGCATTATCGGAACTCAAGCCATACCAATTCAGATTGATTCCACGATGCGCAATTTCTTTGTCCAGTTGCATAAGGGAGTTATTAAAGTCCTCCACGCTCCAAGGATCATTTTGATCCAACTGCGGGAGTCCCATATTCGCTGTCCTGTCCATTTTGTCACTCTCCATCCGGCAGGCCGATGATGAGCCGGGAGTATCTGATCGGCCGCTGCCTCCAATCAGATTAAATTGATTTAGCATATGCCGAAAAGCTTGCTTTTGTTACATGGCGGTGTACTGCAGCCGCGACTTCATCCATTGCCTTCGCCGAGCCGGCGACAATGCCTTCCAGAAAAAGCAAATCCGTCTCCCATGAGGGCTACGTCGCGAGACGTGGCTCGATTTCTTTATTCCTCCCCTCGCTCCTTTCCGGTAGCGGTAAACGCCTACTCCGCATATGCTGGTTTGAAATCAACCCCAAGGAGAGATGAAATTGGATCCGCGTTTGGCGCAACTGCTGCAAAAGGCAAGCCTGTACGGTACTTTGGCCAAATATTACGAACACATCGACCCGGAAAAACACATCTACTTTTACAAAAAGCACTTTATGTACGAATCGCAGCTGGTTCGGCTTTATTGGTCGCTGCACGCTACGATGGAATAAGGGTTTGCGGGGCTGCCGCGGCAACGATTTCGGCGGCCCCTGTTTTTCTTCCCCCGCCCGAACCCTTGGAAAAAAAGGCATAAATGGCTCGCGGAGAGGCCCGACGCGCCGCCCAAGGAATTCCGCAGCGCCGACGGCTATGCCGCCTTCCCCAAAAATTTTCGGCCATCGCCGACGAGCAGACGACCATGTCCGAGGTGATGGAGGGCAATCTGAACTGGCCGGCTATCTTCGCCGCCTGCGAGGATGCCGGAGTGAAATGGTACTTGGTCGAACGGGATCAAGGGCCGACGGAAGCGTTCGAAAGCCTGGCCATCAGTTACCGCAATTTGAAAAAAGCGGGATTCGAATAACGGCGAAACCTCAAGGCGCGTTACGCCTTGTTATGACGTACATTTGCTTGTTTTCCGCGACCCGAACCGGGGCGGTCCATTTGCTGTTGTCGTGAGCGGCGTCCACCGCGTCTTCGACCGCCTGCAGCTTCGCGTCCAGTTGGTCGATGTAATGCAGGGCGACCGCTTCGGGGAGCTGCGGCTGCACGGGACTGCCCCACTCGCCCAAATTGTGATGGGACAGCACGATGTGCTGAAGGGCGACGACCTTCTCGTCGTCCAGGCTCATGCCAAGCGCGACGGCCGACTCGGTAATCCAGCCGTAAGCCAGCGCCAGATGGCCGAGCAGCTTGCCTTTGACGCTGTAGTCCGACACGACGCCGAGCTCCGCTTCCATTTCTTCCGTCTTCGCGATATCGTGCAGAATAATGCCGGCCAGCAGCAAATCCCGGTTCAAAAACGGCCGCTGCCTGCACACGAACTCTCCGAGCTCCAGCATTCGGGCGACATGGTAGGCCAAGCCGGCGTAAAACGCATGGTGCATGCCTTTTCCCGCCGGATAATGCATCAACTTGTCCGAAGCCTTGGCCAGGCACATTTCCACGATCCGTTTGATGTCCTGATCCTGAAAGCTGCCCGCCGTCGTCGCGATCGCGTGAAGCAAATCCACCGGCAGCACCGGGGCGGAACGGACAAAATCGGTAATGTTCAGGCCGTCCTCCCGAACGACCGGACGGATTTGAATGACTTTGAGCTGCGGCTTTTCGCGGTACGACTGCACGATTCCGCGCACTTTGACCAGCATGGGGGCCACGAACGCTTCCTTGTCGGTCGGGGAGGCGTCCCATAGCTTGGCCGGAATTTCGCCGCTTTTGTCCGCCAGCGCGAGATCGAGAAAGTCCTTGGGCGGCGTCCCGTTCGTTTGTTTGATTTCCACGTTTTTCAACAGGTAAAAGCCCGTTATTTCGTCGCCCTCGGCAAAAGTTCGGATAAGTCTCATGTTTTCCTCCCGCTTATGGTCTCCTCGTAATAAAATATCACGATCATCCCGTCATCGGAACCCCGAAAGCCTCTTTTATCGTTTTAACTTTTTCGGGATTTGCCGAATCAGGCGGTTTTTTTCGTCATAGATCAGGAGGCAAAGCCCTTTGACCGAGCGGCGGGTGGCGAACAGCAGCCTGGTCGCCTCGTCCCGCTGCATCGGCTCTCCTACTCTTTGGCCGTTATAGCCAAGATAATATTTTCTCACTATCGGATCCTTGATGAAAATGAATGAAGCCCTTAACCACATTCTAACAGCAAATGTGCGTTTTCGACATTTTTTTGCAACTTTTCAGGCTGACAATTCCGTTCTACTCGTTTTTTTCGGCGTTTCCGTCGCCGGAATCGCCACGGCCGCCTTCCGTTTCGCCCGCTGCGCTTTTGTCGCCGCCGTTGCCGTTTCCGCTGTTTTTCTTCGCTCCCGGAGGATGAAGCGCCTTGTTCTGGATTTGTCCCGCCGCGGCCGCCACGAGAAAGCCGTTGGCCAGCGCCAGCACGTAAACGCGCCAATCCCCCGCATTCGCTCCGTTCGCCAGCTGCGCCAGCAGCAAAATGACAAACGCGACCAAAACCGCGTATAGATCGGTCGGCAGCCGCTTCGCGTAACGGTCGACCAGCTCTTTCGTGTATTGCACGACAAAAAACGTCAGCAGCGACGCCCCGCCTATCGCCGACAAGGATGCCCAGGTGAACAGTTGGCCCTCGTTCATTTTCGATCGACCTCCGATAGCGCTTTTATGACATCCATATGGCCGTTTTCGTCCGGTTACCCCTGCCTTTTTATCCGCATAAGCTGATTTTGATCAACCATCGCCGCAAAGGAGAGAACGCGCGTGCCCGATTACCGGATTATCGTCGATCTGTCGGATCGGCGGCTTTATTTGCTGGACGGGAACGTCGTCGAACGGGAGTTTCCCGTCGGCATCGGCCGGGCTGCCACGGTAACCCCGGTCGGGGAATACACGATCATCAACAAGCAGGCCAATCCCGGCGGTCCGTTCGGCGCGTTCTGGATGGGGCTGTCGCGGCCGCACTACGGCATCCACGGCACGAACGATCCCTCTTCGATCGGCTATGAAGTGTCGCGCGGTTGCATCCGGATGTACAACGAGGACGTGCTGGCGCTGTCATCGCTCGTCCCGGTCGGCACGCGTGTCACGATTCGTTTCTAACCGCTCCCGGGTCCTGGGCTGTGAAGATGCGAAAAAAAGCCGCTCGAACTCGGGGGGGGGGGGTCGGGTCCCCCTGTTTCGAGCGGCCATTTCCGATCCTTCTGTCCCTCATGCCCTTTTCCCGTCGGTTCGCTGCAGGATTTCTTCCGTGAATTTGGTCATTTTGTTTCGGATCTCCGACCTCATGACTTCCCGCGTAAACCCGACCTTCTCGGTAAATCCGCGGCAGCGAACCTGATAATAATAAATCCCGTCGACGCACTCGTCCTGCATGACTCTTATGTTCCGCTTTCCGAACTCCCGGACGGTGCGCTGAATTTCTCCGCTGATTTGATCCATCAGCACCTGCAGGAAAACGGCGATAACGGATTTTAGCGGATTGGCCGTGGAAAGGATCGCGCGGTGGCTGTTATCGGCCATCGTCAGCATATGCGGCAAAACGACGTAGTCGCGAACGAGATAACGTTCTTCCTCCGTCTGCTGGTTGACCGGTTTCGCGTTGCGCTGTTCGTATTGCTCCTGATGCTCGGTAAGCAGCATTTTCGATTTCCAGCGTTCGTTGCCGTCCAATTTGCTCATCGATAATGACCTCCGATCTGTTCCGCTCTTTCCCGCGCGACGCCCGACTCCAGCAGGGAGGAAGCCCGCATGATCGCCGCATCTCCGAAACGATCCTTGATCGCGTCGGTTGCCTGCTCGATCGCATACGCTGCCGGCCGGTCATCGAATAACGTAAGCTGGTACGCGCTGTCGTCCGACAGTTCGTTGAGCGAAACGAACAAACGGCTAAGCGGCAATCCGCGCCAATGGTCGACGAAAAGCTTGCGGGCGGCGGCGGCCACTTCATGGGTAAGGGAGGTGGCGTGCGGCAGCGTCGTTTGCCGGCCGAAATGCAGCGTTCTTTCGCCGTCCGTTTCGACGGCGCCGACGGAGACGACGCGCCCGATATACCCGTGACGGCGAGCCCTGCGGCATACCTCGACGACAAGCTCCAAAAGCACCACCTCGATATCCTCGAGCCGGCGGTACAAGCTGCTTCGCAGCGCTTTTCCGTGGCTGACCGACTTGAGCGCGCCCCGGATGCCGGGAACGACCGGGGACGGATCGATCCCCCTCGCCGTCTGCCAGTAGTATTCCGCCTGAATGTCGCTCTGCTTGCCCATTTCCCGGCGCATCCGCCGCTTGAACTCGCCCAGTTCCAGCCTGGCCACGTCGCCGATCGTGGGAAGCCCCATTCGGATAAAATGGCGCGTCATCCGATTGGCGACCATGAACATCTGGTGAACGGGCAAAGGCCACAGCTCGGTTTCGATGTTGTCCCGATTAAGTTCGAAAATGCCGTCGGAACGCTTCTTCGCGAAGTTGTCGGTCGCGGTTTTGGCGAGGATTTTCGTCGGTCCGATCCCCACCCGCGACCATACGCCGGTCGAGGCCCTAACCTGCGCCTGAATCTGGCGGGCGATTTCGTAAGGACTCCCGAAAAGCGAGATCGACCCGCTCACGTCCAAAAATTGCTCGTCGATCGAGTACGGCTCCACCAGGTCGGTAAAATTTTCGAATAACTGCGTGATCAACAGCGATATGGAAATATAGCGCTGCATTCGCGGGCGGATGACGACGAGGTCGGGGCATTTGGCGCGAGCCTCGAAGATCCGCTCCGCCGTCGTGACTCCGCGGGCTTTGGCAACCGGACAAGCCGCCAGAATGATACCCGAACGCCGGTCGGGATCCCCGATCGCGACGGGCTTGTTCCGGTATTGGGGGTAGCCCGATTTTTCAACCGAGGCATAGAACGATTGGCCGTCGACCAGGAAGATGGTGCGTTCACGAGGCATGGCCGTTCACCGGCTTCCTCGCCAAAATATTCGACGCTTTGAATACCCGAAACGCCCGTCTCGAGTGGTCGTAGGCCCGCACGCGCCCGTCGATCACGGAGCGGACCGTGATCTTTCTCTGCGTGAACCGTCCTTCGGCGTCTACGTAAATAATCTCCACCGTGTGCCCGACGTACTTCTCCATGGGCATGGCCTCCGCCTCCATTCCGATAATCCCAAACAGAACTTATGTTCCTATTATAATACGAACAATTGTTCCCTTACAACAATCAATTTATTCCTGTTGCCGGGCAAAGTTTCCATTCGCTTGCGGGAATTCGACGTTTGTTTGCAAGGGCCGGAGGCTCGGACGGGTTCGATCCGCCAGGGCAGTTCAGAACGGCCCGCGGGACCGCTCCGCCTTTTCCGTTGCGCGCCGGCCCGGTTTGTGCTATCAATGGAAGGAAAAGAACCGCTTCGGCGGGATCATGCAGGGACAAGAAGGGGAGGGACGACATGAGAACAGCGGATCAGATCAAGCGAAAATACAACGAGCTGGCCGCCCGCAAAAAGCAGCTGGAAGAAGCGGCAAATGCCGGAGGCGAAGCTTCCGCCGCCGGCCAGGCGGCGATCGCCCGCCTCGAGGAGCAAATGCTGCTGCTCGAATGGGTGCTGAACGAGCCGGTAGGCAGCTATCACGGCTAGCGGCCGCGCCCTTGGAAAGCGACATCGGCCGGAAACGACCGCGAAATGGCCGCCGGCGGGAGCAGGCAAGCCATTCGCGGGTCATAAGCGGGCGCGGGGTTTCAACCCGGTTCGTTTCGGGGAAATTGAATATAGAACAATTTTCCATACGAACCAAGGGAGGGATAGGACGGATGCGAAACGGACGAATGCCGCTGCGAACGTACCTGACCAAGCTCATGCTGGAAATCGCGCAAACGCTGCGGAAGGATCGGTCTCCCGGAAACCGCTGAAGTACCGGCCGAACGCGGACAAGCCTTCGCGGCGGGCGGTGCCGGCAGTGTTTTGAGGCCGCCCCGGCCCGCGGGCTCCATTGGATTTCATCAGATTGCATCCAAATGAAAAGCGGTCTATTTGAAGGCTTCGCCGCCCCCGATTGGATTTCATCCAACCAAGGAACGGGTTTTGAGGCATTTCGCCCGAAATCCCCGATTCCCGTTGGTAAAATCCTGCATAGGCCGCTCTGTCGCTTTTTTCTTCCTGTAGATTGGAAGAAATCTGAAGAAATCCAACGAAGGGACGAGCCGGCCTCGCTTTGGAAGGCGGGGACGCTGAAAACCGCTTTGCCTTGGATAGATGGGAATATTGGCTATCAAGGACATGAAATTTCCCCGGCAAAGGCGACCGCCTCAAGCATGCATACGCATGGCGGGCCGAGTTGAGTCGCCACGACTCAACTGGAGCGTTGGCGGACATGCGGAGGCGGCGAGATGGGTAATTTTCACCCAACTGCGTGCGGGCATAGGCGCATAGCGGGCCGAGCTGAGTCGCCACGACTCAACTGGAGCGTTGGCGGACATGCGGAGGCGGCGAGATGGGTAATTTTCACCCAACTGCGTGCGGGCATAGGCGCATAGCGGGCCGAGTTGAGTCGCCACGACTCAATTGGAGCGTTGGCGGACATGCGGAGGCGGCGAGATGGGTAATTTTCACCCAACTGCGTGCGGGCATAGGCGTATGGCGGGCCGAGCTGAGTCGCCACGACTCAACTGGAGCGCGTCCGAGCGGTACGCCTGTGCCCGCAAGCTTGCTCGGACACTTTCACACGGTGAAGAAAAACGACCGCCCGGGGAATTCCCGGACGGTCGCTTAACTGCACACAATATTCGGCTTAACATGCACAGACCCGGCGCGCCCTAGACGGCGTTTTCCACGAGACCCGCGCGGAAGCTTTTCACTTTGCCCATGAACGCCTCCACCCGCTTCGGATCCACATGGTTTTCAAACTTTCCGTCGTATTTGAAGGTGGTGCCGACCACCGCGCCGTCGGAAATCGACAGCTGCTGCTCGACGTTTTCCAGCCGCACGCCGGTGTTCGCGAGCACGACCGTGCCCGGCACCGTCTGTTTGACGCGCCTTAACACTTGCGGGTCGGTCTCGGAACCGGCCGTCAGCCCCGAAACGCAGAGCGCGTCCGGACGATTGTTGAACACCGTCGAGCGCGCGATGCTCTCGATGTCCCGGTCGGCCAAATATTTGGCGGCTTCCGGCACGATGTTGAACAGCAGCTTGACGTCCTGCGCGCCGATGCTCCGCTGATGCCGGATCGTCTCGCCGATGTTCGTGTTCCAGATGCCGAAATCGCTGGCGTAAGCGCCGGTAAAAATTTCGCGCACGAACTTCGCGCCGGTCGCCATCGCCAGGTCCAGCGATTTTTTCGCGTCCCAGAGCACGTTGACGCCGAACGGAATGCGGATGTCCGGCATGAGCTCCCCGATGATCCGGGCCATCGCGGCGACCGTTTCCGTCTTGACATCGGTCAAATACGGCAGGCTGAATTCGTTCGAGAACATGACCGCGTCCACGCCCCCGTCCTGCAGCGCCCGCAAATCCTTGCGCGCCATCGCGATGACGAAGTCCATTCCTTTGTCGCGGTCATAGTAAGGATCTCCCGGCAACGGCAGCAGGTGACACATCGCGATAATCGGTTTTTCGGTTCCGATCACATCTTTCAGCCAGGTCATTTGGCACACTCCCCATTCGCAAGTTAAGTTAAAATCGTTCCCTCCGCGCGTGCGGGCGCCCGCTCCGTCTCGATCGCGTTCAAATCGCTGGCGATGCACGTCGCGAGCCCCCGCATTTTGCGCGCCATGTCCGGATCGTCGGGAATGCCGATCCCGATGCAGCCCGCGGCCCGGGCCATCTGCACGTCCACGAACGAGTCGCCCACCATCGCGATCCGCGAAAGCGGCACGTTCATCTTCTCGGCCGCTAGCAGGAGCATGTCGGGATTCGGCTTGCCTCGCTCGACGTCGGCCGGCGTAATGAGAAACCGCAGTTCGTCCCAGACGCCGTACCGCTCGACGGAAGCTTTCGTCCGCTCGTAGTCGTCGGAGGTGGCGATCCCGAACGGAATCGAAACTTCTTTCAGCCGGCGAAAAATGTCGGGGAAGCCGGGCTTCGGAAGCAACCCCTCGGCCGGCTCGAATTCGCGGTCCGACCGCTCGAACGCGGCGGCGGCGTTCCGGCGGCACTCGCCCCAGTCGCTTCCCGTGACCGATTTCAGCACGGACGCGGTGACGACGATTTCCTCCTGAGGCGAAGCGAGGGCGAATATGCCGTTCGGATCGATCCGCGCCGGCTCCTCCCGCTCGTTCAGCGCGACGCCGAACAGCCGGCACCAGCGGCGGACGCCCTCGTCGCCGAGCGTTTCGCGCAGGCAGCGGATCCGAACCTTGGCGAGCGCTTTCCAGAAATGCTGGGAATCGAACAGCAGGCCGTCTTTATCGAACACGACGACGTCGACCTCGTAGCGCTGTCCGTTAATCCGCAAAGCCGTCATTCGGTCGCCCTCCTGTTCGCGTTTGCTTTCTGCGGCCTGCGCGGGGGACATTCCCCGCTTGCGAAGCCTTCGGGGCTACCAAGCCGCCACGGCTCCGTCGGTGCGGGGATCGGTGCCGCCGCAGAGCACCCCGGTGTCCGGATCGCGCCAGATGATCTGCCCCCGGCCGAACAAGCCGGCGTTTTCGGCGACTTCCAGCTCGTGCCCCCGCTCCGCCAGCTCCCGGGCCAGCTCTTTCGGAAACGACGGCTCGATCAAAATCTTTTTGCCCTCGTCCCACCGCCACCTCGGCACGTCAAGCGCCGCCTGCGGGTTGAGCTCTCCGTCCACCGCGTTCACGACGACCTGGAGATGGCCCTGCGGCTGCATGAACGCGCCCATCACGCCGAACGGTCCGACGGCCTCGCCGTCCCGGGACAAAAATCCCGGAATGATCGTATGATACGTCCGCTTCCCCGGCTCCAGCGCGTTCATGTGGCCGGGGTTCAGGGAGAAGGAATGGCCGCGGTTGTGCAGGGCGATGCCCGTGCCCGGCACGACGAGGCCGGAACCGAACTCCATGTAGTTGCTTTGAATGTAGGAAACCATGTTGCCTTCGCCGTCCGCCGCGCACAGGTAAACCGTGCCGCCGGTCGGAACCGGCGACGGGCGCGGCTCGAGCGCGCGGTCTCCGATCCGCTTGCGCTTCTCCGCCGCATAGGCGTCCGACAGCAGCGAGGCGACCGTTCCCGGCGCCATGCGGGCCGGATCGGTCACTTCCCACAAGCCGTCTTCGAACGCCAGCTTGATCGCTTCGATCTGCCGGTGGACATGCTCCGGCGAACCGAACGCGCTCTCGTCCAGCCCCTTCAAAATATTGAGCGCCATCAGCGTCACGATGCCCTGGCCGTTCGGCGGAATCTCCCAGACGTCGTAGCCCTTGTAGCGGGCGCTGATCGGCTCCACCCAATCGGGCGCAAAGCGGGCAAGATCCTCCTTCCGGAGAAAGCCTCCCGTTTCCCGCGCGAACCGGTCGATCCGCTCGGCCAGCTCGCCGCGATAGAACGACTCCGCCGCCGTTTCGGCGATCTCGCGCAGCGTCCGGGCATGATCCGGCGACGCCCAGATTTGCCCCGGCGCGGGCGGCTTGCCGTTCAGCGTGAACGTCTTGTACCACTCGTCGAAAAGCTCGCCCGTCATTTCCGCGCGGTGGCGGTCGTACGCCATGTTCCAGAAGCGGCTGAGCGTCGGGGATACGGCATAGCCCTCCTCCGCGTAGCGAATCGCGGGCGCAAGCAGCTCGCGAAAAGGCAGCCGGCCGAAACGGCGCGACAGCTCCGCCCAACCGGCCGGCGCTCCGGGCACGTTGACCGGAAGCCAGCCGTATTTCGGCATTTCGCGATGTCCCAGCGCCGCAAGCGCGGCGATGGAGATGCCGGCCGGAGCGGGACCGCTCGCGTTGAGCCCGTGCAGCTTGCCGCCCGTCCAAACGAGCGCGAACGCGTCCCCGCCGATGCCGTTGGAGGTCGGCTCCACGACGGTCAGGCAGGCGGCGGTCGCCACCGCCGCATCGACGGCGTTGCCGCCCTTCTTCAGCATCTCGAGCCCCGCCTGGGCGGCGAGCTGCTGCGAGGTGGCGACCATGCCCTTCCGGCCGTACACGGCCGTCCGGCGCGACGGGTTCGGATAGTGCAGCGCGTCGAACTTCATGAACGATCCCTCCGATCGTAAAGTAGGAGTGCTTGCTTACCGCAATAAGGGCCGGAGCGGATCAAAGCAGATCGGCTCCGCCGGTGACGTCGAGCGCTTCGCCCGTGATGAAGCCGGCGTGGTCGGTCGCCAGAAACCAGACGGCCTTGGCGACGTCCTCCGGCTCCTCCAGCCGGCCGAGCGGCGTCAGCCGAATATACTCTTCCCGCACCTCGTCCGGCGTCATGCCCCGAAGCTCGCCTTCCCATTGCAGTTCCCGGTCCTGCATGCCGGTTTTCACGTAGCCGGGGCATACGCAGTTGACCGTGATGTTAAACGGCGCGAATTCGATCGCCGCGCTTTTCGTGAAGCCGATGACGGCCCATTTGGACGCCGCGTAGTGGGCCAGCAGCGGCACGCCGCGCTTGCCCGCCATCGAGGCGGTGTTGACGATTTTTCCCTTCGCCTGCGCCTTCATGTACGGCAAAGCCGCCTGCGTGCAAAGGAACACGCCTTTGATGTTGACGTTGAAATTGAAATCCCATTCCGCTTCGGTCAACTGCTCGATCCGGTTCATCGTGGAGACGCCGGCGTTGTTGACCAAAATATCGATGCGTCCGAACCGCTCCGCGATCGACGCGAACGCCTCCCCGACGCTGTCCTTGCTCGTGACGTCGATCCGCGCGAACGCGTGCTCGCCGCCTGGGGCGGCGGGAAGCCGCGCCAGCGTCTCCTTCCCGGCCGGTTCGCTCACGTCGGCGACGACGACCGTCGCTCCCGCCTCCGCCAGACGAACGGCGATGCTGCGGCCGATGCCGCTGCCCGCGCCCGTCACGACGGCGATTTGATTGTCGAGTTCTCCCATGTTCGTTCCTCCTGTCGGTTGCCGCGGCCGGAATGGCGCGATCCGGTTCCGACGGGCGCGCCGCGGACGCCCGCGAGGGGCCTGCGGCTGCCGTTTTCGCCGGATCCGTACCGCCTGCCCCTGCCGCCGTCCGTGATCCGTTCGAGATCTGCCCGTTATCCGTCCGTGATCCGCCCGTGATCCGTCCGTCAGCCGTACAGCCCGTTTACCTGCCGAAACGACGGCTTGAGCTGCTCATAAAGCTTCCGGTAGATCGCATAGCTTTTGTCGTATATCGCCGCATCGTCCTTCCGCGGCCGAAAATCCCGGTACTCGGTCAGAAAGCCGGCGATCTGCTCCCACGAGCGGTAGACGCCCGTCGTCTTGCCGGCCAGAAACGCCACGCCCAGCGCCGAGCCCGGATGCGAAGGGTACGAGCGGATGTCCGCGTTCAGCGCGTCGGCGGCGATTTGGCACCAGAACCTGCTTTTGGCGCCGCCGTTCGTCGCCCGGATCGCGGTCGGCTCGAACCCCTTTTCGCGAATGATTTCGATGTGATGCCGGAAGCCGTAAATGACCGATTCCAAAATCGCCCGGAAAATATGTTCCCGCTTGTGCGCGAGACTGAGCCCGAACATGACGCCGCGAGCCTCCGGATCGAAAATCGGGGTCTTCTCTCCGAGAAAATACGGAAGAATGATCAGGCCGTCGGAGCCGGGCGCAACCCGCTGCGCGTCCCGATCCAGCCGGGCGAACAAGTCTGGCGATTCGTCCTGAAGAAACTCCTTGGCGTACCATTTGACGAGCGAGCCGCTGGACGCCATGCAGCCGTTGAGCAAATAGCTGCCGGGACACACGTGATAATCGAAAAAAAGCTCGGGCACGGGGCGAATCTCGTCCGTGCAGTACAGGATGTCGCCGGCGCCGCCGAATTTGATCAGCAGCTCGCCGGGCTCCACGATGCCGGCCGCCAGCGTCGACGCCACGTGATCGGCGCTTCCCGCGATGACCGGGATGCCGGCTTTAAGGCCGGTTTCGGCCGCCGCTTCGGCGCCGACCTCGCCGACGATGTCGCCCGATTCGAACACCTCGGGCAGCCACTGCGGCGCAAGCCCGAAGCCGGAAAACGTTTCCGGAAGCCACTTCCGGGAACGGATGTCGAACATGCCGCTTTCGACCGCCCAGTTCATTTCGAGCGATTTTCGTCCCGTCAGCTTGTAATTGACGTAATCGTAAGAGCCCATCACGGCATGGATCCGGCTCCAGACGTCCGGCTCGTTGCGCTTCACCCAGAGCAGCCGCGGCAGCACGTGCTGCTGGTTGGTGAAGCCGCCGGTCGCCGCGAACAGCTCCGCCTGGGGCAGCGCGCCCTTCACTTCCTCGATCTCCCGGACGGCCCGCGCGTCGTTTTGCTGGATGCTGTTGCGCAGCGGCTCGCCGCGCTCGTCCAGCAGCACGATCGCCGGCACCATGCCGCTGACGCCGATCGCCCGGATGCCGTCCCGCGCGTCCGGCACCGCGGCCAGCGTCTCGCGAACCGCCTTCGCGGCGTTGCTCCACCACTGCCGCGGGTCCTCCTCCGCCCAGCCGTGCCGGGGGGAGAGCAAATGGTGCTCCGCGCTCGTTTGGTAGACGATCGCGTCCTCCGACAGCAGGATGACTTTGACGGCCGTCGTGCCGATATCGATTCCAAGCGCATAAGCGGACATCGCTTTCACCTCGTTTCGTTGGCGGCGGCCATCGCCGCCGCATATCGCCGTCTACAAAATGCCGCACGTCGTCAGCCGGATGCCGATGCCGAACGGATCGCGGAAGTAATAGGCGTCGCCTTTCGCCTCCGTCCGGACGCCGCGGCGCTCCAGCTCCCGCAGAATCAGCTCGATATGGGCCGGATCGGGATAAACGATCGTAAAGAACGAAAGCCCCGTCGCGTCGTCCGGCGTCGGCGGCGCGCCGACGCCCGCCCAGACGTTCAGGCCGATATGGTGATGATAGCCGCCGGCGCCGGTAAACAGCGCCGAAGGCCCGAAGCGCAGCATCGGCCGGAAGCCGAGCAGGCCGCAGTAGAACTCCTCCGCCGTTTTCAAGTCGCCGACGTGCAGATGCACGTGGCCGACCTTCGTGCCGACCGGAAGCCCTTTCCATTCGCCTTCCGGCGCTTCCCGCAGCAGGCCCTTGCCGTCGAGCGGGTCCGTGGACATGTACACCTCTCCGCTCGGCAGCGTCGTCCACTCGGACCGGTCGCGATCCCGGTAAATTTCGATGCCGATGCCGTCGGGATCGGTCAAGTACAGCGCCTCGCTCACGTCGTGGTCCGCCGAGCCGAAGCCGGCTTTCGTCTCAAGCAAGCGCTTCAGCACGCCGCCGAGATCGGCGCGGCTCGGAACGAGCAGCGCGAAGTGGTACAAGCCGCTGTTGCGTCCGGGAGGCAGCACGCGCGCGTTCGGAAGCTCCTCGAGCACGATGAGCGGATACGTGCCGTCGGCCGTCAGCCGCACGAGCCCGCCGTAGCGGTTCAGCACGCCAAGGCCGATCGTTTCGGTGTAATAGCGGACCGACCGCGCCAGATCGCTTACTTTCAAATGCACGGCTCCGATCGCCGTTCCGTCGTGCGCGGCCGGGGATCCGTTCATCCGGCTCCCCCCTTCGTCAGCTCCGGCTTTTCGGTTTTGACCGGCGAGAATGCCGGATTCAGCGGACAGGCTTCCTCCCACGGGATGCCCTTGGGCGCAATGACGCCTTCGCTGTAGATTTTGTCGGTCGGAATCGTTGGGTCGAGGCCGATCGGAGGCTCTCCCTTTTCCATCCGCTTGATCGATTGAAGCACCATGCGCCGCAGCGCGATGACGCCGACGTCGCTCGTGCCGAGATGCTCTTTGGACCGGTCGACGATCGGGCCCATGCTTTCGGTCACCGCGTGATCCTGGTTGCTGATGCCGAGAATGCCGGAGAAATTGTCGCCGTCCATCAGCTCGCGGTTCTGCTTGTAGTTGTTGTCCTTGTTGTAGATTTTTTTATAGTTTTCATCGACCCACAAGCCGCGGCGTTCCTTTTGCGTCTCGTGGTTCAGCGGGCGTTCGAGCGTAAAGTGGACGTCGTAGGACCACGTCGTCGTATCGTCGATCGGCACATAGGCGTGGAACAGGTGGTCCTCCTCCGGAACGCGCGGCGTATAGGCGAAGGACGGCATCAAAATCGGCGCTTCGAGAATGAACTGCTGCGCGTTCTCGGTCTGGTCCGTCTGGCCGACGAACATATTGCGGAAGCCGTACGTCGTCGGCTGCACGCTGAGCAGCGGATTGCGGGAGGTCACCAGCGGATGGGACGGATTGATGCCGAGCTCCGTGCTGAGCGCTCCTTCCTTCATGTCCTGCTCCTTCAGGGCCAAATGCGCGAAGGAGGCGTGCATGTAGTCGATTTCGTTTTCCCAAATTTGCATGTAGTTGCATTCCTGATACACTTTCGCGACCATCCGGTGCGACTCCGGCAGCGACGTCCAGATGAAATTCGGAACCGGCGGCCGAAGCTCGGGAGGTCCCATATACGTCCAGGCGATGCCTCCCGCTTCATGGACGGGATAGCTTTTGTTTTTGATTTTTTCCTTGAATTTGCTGTAATCGGGCTCCGAGGGCATGCTCGTGCAGGCGCCTTCCGTATCGAACGCCCAGCCGTGGTAAATGCAGGTCAGCCCGCAATCGTCGTTGCGTCCGAGCGTAAGCGACGTGCCCCGGTGCGGGCAAAACTCGCCCAAAAGGCCAAGTGTGCCTTCCTTGTTGCGGTAGGCGACGAGCCGCTCTCCGAGCAGCTTCACCGGAAGCGGCGCGCCGCCGGCTTGAAGCTCCTCCGACAAAAAGGCCGGAATCCAGTACCTGCGGAACAGCTCGCCTGCAGGCGTGCCTTCTCCGACTTGCGTAATCCTTTCATTGTCTTTTTGCGACAGCATGCGGTTTGCCTCCGTTTCGTTCCGAGTTCGTTATGCGCCTTCCTCCGCGATGACGGACGTATCCAGCATGCCGTGAACGCCCTTCACGCCGTTGACGACCTGGGTAATGCGAAAATCCGCCGCCAGGCTGCAGACGCGATAAGCTTCCATGGCCGAAAAGCCGTACCCGTCTTCGAGCAGTTCCATCATCTGCCGGACGCTGTCCTTGAGCGCCGCGGTCAAATCCTCGTCGAAGCCCATACTGATCAACAGCGACCCGCGTTTCGCGTACGGCCACCTCTGGCCCGTTCCCTTGATCAGGCCGAATTCGAACCGGCCTTCCAGCGACGTCTCGATCGCGGTCACGTTGACCTCGCCGTCGCCCTGCGCTCCGTGGCCGTCCCCTGCGTAAAACAAGGCGCCGTCGCGAAGCACCGGCAAATACAGCGTCGTGCCTTCGATCAATTCCTTGTTGTCCATGTTGCCGCCGTAACGGCCCGGAATGACGCTGGAAATGCGTCCCCAGCTTTCGGGAGGGGCTACGCCGACAATGCCGAAAAACGGACGAAGCGGCACCTTGATCCTGCCGAGGAAGCCGTTCTGCCGTTCCTCGTCATAGGCGATGACGGCCGTTTCGGCAACCTCCGGCTCTTCCCGGAACAGCCCCGAAGTCGGCCCCATGTAGTTGAAGCCGTACGGCGCCGTCGGCCGGATCGGCCCGATCGTCACGGCCAGCGTATCGCCCGGCTCCGCGCCGTTCACCCATACGGGACCGGTCAAAATATGAACGCCCGGCCCTTTGTCGCGGACCTCGGCATGAATCGTTTTCAGCGGCTCGGAAATCCAATCCTCCGGCACCGGATCGGCGGGGTCTCCGCTTACCGAGCGGAGCGTAAGCAAATCTCCCGGGTCGACCGTCAGCGCCGGCCGCTGCGGGCCGCCGATATATCCCCAATGCACCGTCTGCGGAGACGGGTCCAAAACGTGCTCTTTCGCCATCTATTCGCCCTCCTGTGTCGGGATCGCCGCAGGGAGGCGAGCGCCAGCCCCCGCCCCGGCGGGTTCGGGCGGACTCGGCCGTCCCGGCGCCGGGCGCGCGGCGGGACCGGCCTCCTCCCGTTCGTTACAGCCCCGCTTCTTTCATAATCGAATCGTCGATAACCGTGCTGCCGTCGACCGCCGCCTCGATCGTGCCGGACTTGAGCAGCACGTCGTTATACGTCTTGATTTCCGTATACGCCGAGTCGTCGAGGAACGGCTCCAGGCGGATGTCCTCGAGCGTGGCGAGCGCGTCTTCCTTCGACACCTGCGTCGCATCGCCGATAATTTGCGCGGACTCGTCCGGGTTTTCGGCGAGAAATTGCTGCGCCTGCTTAAGCCCTTTGAGGAACTTGACGTACGAAGCGCGGTACGCGTCGTCGGTCAGGGAATCCTCGCGAACGAGCATGAACGTCGTGTTCGGGAAGCCGAGATTGCCCGCGGATTCCAGAATTTTGACCTTGTCGCCCATGCTTTCGACCGCCTTCGCCGGGAACGGCGCCCACAGCGCGAACGCCTGGATGCCGCCGCGCGCCATCAGCGCGACCATTTGCGCCGGCTGCGTCGGAACCGAAGTGTAATCGGTGCCGGACTTGAGTCCCGCCTGCTCCATGTACACGTTCTCGAGCACGAACTGGCTGACGGTGTTCGGCACGACGCCGATGCTTTTTCCCTTCAGGTCTTCCGGGCCGTTAACGTCGCTGCTCGCGACGAGCTGCACGGCGTCCGGCTGTTGGCTGATGGCGGCAAGCCCCTTGATTCCGCTGTCGGCTCCGCGGATCGGGAACGTGTCGGCGGCTCCGAACGCCACCTGGATTTCTTTCGCCTGCAGCGCATCGACCGCGGCCGAGCCGTTGGCATAAGAAGCGATTTCGTATTCGAGGCCCTGCTCCGTCAGAAAGCCCTTTTTGTCCGCAATGAACAGCAGCCCGGACGAGGCGCCCGATTCCCGGGCGATGACGAGCTTCGCGCTTTCCGCCGGCGCGGCGCTTGCGGACGCCTCTCCGGACGGGGAACCGGAGGCGGCCCCCCCGCCGCTTCCCGAATTGCTTCCGCATGCGGCGACAAGCGACATGGCGGCGACAAGCGAAACGATTAGACCGAATTTTCCGAATTTCATGTTGACCTCTCCACCTTTTCAAGATTTATATTTTGTTGAAACCTTGTTAAATGTGGTCCAGAAAATACTTTCGGCCAAACCTGCGCGTCGTGCGGTGGAACAGCCAATCGACGGCGATGCCCATCAGCCCGACCACAATCGTTCCGACGAAAATCCGGTCCGCCTGCATGTAGACGCTGCCGTAGGCGATGATGTACCCGACTCCGGACGTGGAATTGACCATCTCGGCCGTAACGATCGTCAGGAAGCTGTAACCCATGCCGACCCGGGCTCCGGACAGAATGCCGGGTATGGTGGACGGCACGATGACGCTCGTAAACAGCTGCCGGCGGTTGGCTCCGAGGGAGCGCGATGCTCGCAGTTTGGTTTCATCAATATTGGAAACGGTGGTTAATATATACAGAAAAGAACCGAAAAAGGAAGAATAGGCGAGCAGCAGGATTTTGGAGGTTTCGCCGGTGCCGAACCAGAGAATGACCATGCTCAGCCAGGCGACCGGTTCGATAAAACGAAGCGGAAAAAGCAGCGGCTGTACCGCGCGGCGCGCCCAATCGAACATGCCGAGCGCCCACCCGACCAGCGTGGCGGCAAGCACGCCGATCAGCCAGCCGACGACGAGCCTTCGCAGGCTCACGCCGACGCTTTCGATCAGCGTTCCGTCGCGAAGCAGGGCGACGAAGGTGTCCCAGGTTTGGGCCGGGCTTGGCAGGAACAGCTCCAGCACCGCCCCCGACGCCGACAGGGCATACCAGATGGCAAGCGCGAGCGCGAACGGCAATAGGCCGAGAATCCATTTCATATACGTCTTCTGTGATCGGATCATGTCAAGTCACCCCCGCAGCATGAACCGGCGAGCCGTTAACCGGAACACCGTTCGAACGGCAAAATCGGCCGTTATCCCCATTAATCCGAGGGCCAGAATGCCCGACAGGGCGGTTTCCGTCTCGTGCAGCACCCGCGCGTTCCAGATGAGCTGGCCGATCCCGTTTTGCGCCGCGAGCATCTCGATGCCGACGATGCTCATGAAGGCGAAGGCCAGCGCGCCCCGCACCCCCTTCAAAATTTCCGGCATGACGGACGGGATGAGCACGCCCCAGAACAGCCTGAGCGGACCCGCTCCCATCGACTGCGCCGCCCTAAGGCGCGAGGCGGACACCCGGTGCACCGCGTCCGAAATGCTGACGGCCACGACCAACAGCACGCCGTAGGCGATGATGATGATTTTGATCGCTTCGCCGATGCCGAGCCAGATGACAAGAATCGGAACGAGCGCGACCGACGGAATGACCCGGAAAAACTGAATCGGCGAGTAAAAAAATTGACTAAGCGGCTTGTAGCGGCCCATCAGGATGCCGAGAACGACGCCGAGCAAGCCGCCGATCGCCCAGCCGGCGAAAACCCGCTCGTAGCTCGCGAGAACGGTAAGGAGAAACTCCCTCGTGCCCAGCATTTCGATAAACGTGCCGATCACCCGGGCGGGAGCGGGCAAAAAATCCGGTCCCGACGCCATCGCCGCGATTTGCCACAGCAGGGCGAAGATCAGGCAGCCGATCAGGCCCGCCGTCCAACTTTTGTTGCGCCATAACGCTCGAACGTTCATCGTTTCAGTCCTTTTCGCCGGACGTTTTTCCCGCTATCGCAAGCTGCGGGGCCGTCTGCGCCTTGAACGGATTGTCGATCTCGTCGAGCAGCCGGTTGTACAAATCCGCGAACTGCTCGTTCATCCGCTCCCTTGGGTAAGGCAAATCGACCTTGAAGTCCGCCTTGATGTTCTCCTGCGGCGCCCGCGCCATGACGACGATCCGGTCCGCCAGCAGCAGCGCCTCCTGAATGTCGTGGGTGATGAACAGGACCGTCTTGCCGGACCGCCGGCAAATCGAGGACAGCTCCAGCTGCAGGTGCGTGCGCGTCTGCGCGTCGAGCGCGGCAAAGGGCTCATCCATCAGCAAAATGTCCGGATCGTTCGCGAGCACCCGCGCGATCTGCACCCGCTGCTTCATCCCGCCGGAAAGCTCGCTCGGATACTTTTTCCCGTGTTGCTCGAGCCCGACCTGCTTCATCCACGCGAGCGCCTGCTCCCGGCGTTCCCGTTTCGGCACGCCTTTGATTTTCAGGCCGTAGGCGATATTCTCTTCGACCGTCAGCCACGGAAACAGCGCCAGATCGTTCTGGAACACGACGCCCCGCTCCGGCCCGGGCCCTTTGACGGCTTTGCCGTTCACGAGAATTTCCCCCGCGGTCGCTCCCTCGAAGCCGGCGACGAGATTCAGCAGCGTCGTTTTGCCGCAGCCGCTCGGGCCGAGCAAGCAGAGGAAGCCCCCTTTCTCGAGCTTCAGGTTGACGTCGCGCACGACCGCAACCTTTTCGCCGGTGTGACGTTGATACGTTTTGCCCACGTCCTTGAATTCGAGCGCCCACGCTTCGGACCGGGCCACCTTCCCGAGTTGTTCCGCAGCCATAGCCATCCTCTCCCCGCTCCCTTCTGCGAGACGTATTAGTAATGAATGACGACGTCTCCTTCTTCGATCGTCACCTCGTACCGCTTAACGCAAGCCCGCCTGTCCGGAAACAGCGTGTTGCCGCTTTTGACGTCGAATTCCCAGCGGTGCCAGGGACACCGCAGCACTTCGCTTTCCCGGCCGAACACGTACTCCCCGACGGAGGAAGGCAGCGTCGTTCCGGTCAGGTCGCCATCCGACAGCCTCGCCCCCTGATGAGGGCAGGCGTTGAGCAGCGCGCAATAGTCCCCGTCGTTCGTCCGGACGAGCACGAGCGAGCGCGTGCCGATCTGGACGGCCCGTTTTTCGCCGCAAGCCATTTCGTCGGCCTTGCAAACCACTTGTCTCATGTCAACGTCACCTCGCAGCGTTCGGCCTGTCCGGCAGCTTGTAGAAATTTTTGGCGTTGTCGTAAAAGATTTTGCGTTTCAGTTCGTTGGAAAAAGTCGTCGGAAGACTGCGCAGCGGCGAATCGAAGTCCCAGTGGGGGTAGTCGGTGGAGAACATGAGCAGCTCGTCGCTCTCCATCATTTCGACCATCCGCAGCATGAACTGCGGGTTCGGATCCTCGATCGGCTGGGTGGCGAAGCGGAAGTGATCCTTGATATATTCGCTCGGCAGCCGTTTGACCCACGGCACTTCGACGCGGAGCGATTTGTAATTGTGGTCCATGCGCCACATGAGCGACGGCACCCAGGAAAATCCGCCTTCGATCATGGCGACGCGCGTTCCGGGGTACTTGTCGAACACGCCGTTCAGGATGAGGTTGACCGCGGTGGCCATGAACGCCTGGGAAAGAAGCGTATGCCATTCGACATAGTAGCGGGGCTGTCCGAAGCAGGAAGTGACCGAGTTGCCCTGGTGCATGCCGATGACGAGGTTTTTCCGCTGGGCGGCTTCATAGATCGCGTGATAGTAGGGATCCCCGAGCGCGACGTTGCCGATCGGCAGCAGCACCTGCACCATTTTCGGATGATCGCCCCATTTTTCGATTTCCCGGACCGCGAGCTCCGGAATTTGCGGCGCGACGTGAATCGATCCGAGAAACCGGTCGTCCTTGCCCAGCCAGTTGTCGACCACCCATTCGTTATAGGCGGCGGCTAGCGCCCCGGCCAGCTCGAATTGGGCCTCCATCGTCGCCGGATAAAACAGCCCGGTCAAGATCGCGTACTGAATGTCGTACTCGTCCAACAGCTGCTCCCGGAGCACATCGTAGTCGGAACCCGGCACGTTGCCGTTGGGCAGCAGCGAATCCAGCCTGGAGCCGCCGATCGGATGCGTATATTTGAGTTCTCCCCATCCGGTCCAATGCTTCATGTAGCTTAAGAACGGCTCCTTCATATAAGGAAGCAATTCCTCGACGGAAGCGAAACGCTCGTGCACGTCCGTGTCGATCACGGGGAACGGCATCGGCTTGCTTCGCTTTTGTTCCGGCACTCCTTCGGTCGATGTGACGGCCATATCGACTCCTCCTCTGCAAGTATGATGCGTTCGGCGTTGCCGGACGGAAGGTCCGGTCCGGAGCAGGCGGCAAACGAAGAAATGATGTCATCTTACATTACACATAAATCACATAACCCTTTTCTCGTTCCGTAAGTTAAATATAATATTTCGATCAAATACTGTCAACAAAAAATCATGTTTCAATCAAAAAAAATCAAAAATCACCTTGAACCGAACGAAAAAACCATAGTTTCATGCACAAATGTGGGCATAATTGCAAAATGAGGCGGGTTTCTGGAACAAACATTCACTTTTATAGCGTCATGTTTTATTACATATAAATTGAAAGCCGGAACCGATTCTCCGAATCGCCCCTGGGCGGATGGCGAGGGGCAGAAATTCAACAATGTTGACATGCAAAAAAAGAACGGGAACGCCGCTCCCGCTCTTTCCGCATAACCGCCACGCGCTATACGATCGTTATTTTGCCCGCGAATTCCAGCTCTTCCGCCGCCTTGCGCCCGCTCTCCTCCGTCACGATCTCGTCGATTTCATCGAATTCGCATACCTTGACCAAGGAGGAAACGCCGAATTTCGAAGGATCCGCCAGCGCGATCACCTGCTTGGAACGTTCGATAAGGGCGCGTTTGATTTCTACTTCCTCGAGGCTGAAATCGGTCGGGCCCTGGAATTTGGACAAGCCCGCAAGCCCGAGGTAAAACCGGTCGAAGTTGAATTGCTTGATCGTGCTCAGCGCGATGGAGCCGACCATCGACATTTCCGACATGCGAAAATGCCCGCCGACGATATACACCTTATGGCGGCTTCGGGACAAAATACTCGCCACCTGCAGCGAGTACGTGAAAATGGTGAGGTTGGCCTTTTTGAGCAGTTCCTTGGCAAGCTCGGCCGTCGTCGTTCCGACATCAAGCGCGATGACTTCGCCTTCCGCTATTTGCTCGGCGGCGTGCTGGGCGATCTTCCTCTTCCAATCCCGATTGAGCTTTTGACGTTGGTTGAACAGCGGCTCGACGCCCAATCCGGGCAAGGAAGCGCCGCCGCGCTGGCGGACGATCAGGCCTTTGTCTTCAAGCTCGACGAGATCCCGCCGGACCGTCGCTTCCGAAACCGAAAGCAGGACGGACAGCTCCTCCACCGACAGCGGCGATTTCTCGCCGAGACAGCGAATCAATTGTTCCTGTCTGGAATTTGGCATCAAGTTTCTCCTTATACCGGGAAATCCATCGTTGCTATCATTCTAATAGACAAATGATCAAATTTCAATCAGGTTTCGATCAAAAAATTGTTCATTTCACCCGATCCCGTAAAATCTTCGCGCATTCGCGCGCAGAACCGCCGCCGTCTCCGCTTCGTCCGAACCGCGCAGCGAGGCGATCTCGCGGACGACGTCCAGCACCATTTCCGGCACGGTTTCCTTGCCCGCGAACGGTCCTTCGAACGGCCAGGGCCCGTCCGTTTCGGTCATGAGCTGCGCAAGCGGCACGCGCGCCGCGAGCTCGCGGATTTCCGGCTCGTACAGCACGTCCGGCGCGATCGAGATCATGTACCGGCGCGCGACGATGCGGTTTATCGTTTCCGGCCCGCCTTTGAACCAGTGGAAATGCGCGCGCCGCACCCGGTGGCGCTCCAGCAGCTCGAGCGCCTTGTCGGCGTCTTCGTAAACGGCATGAAGCGCGATCGGGCGGTCCAGCTCCGCCGCCAGCCGGACGAAGGCTTCGAGCTGAACGATATAGGGAGCCTCGTCGAACGAACGGCCCGACGTTTCCGCTTCCGTCCGCAAATAGTAAGGCAGCCCCACTTCGCCGATGGCGAATGCGCCGTCCCCGAGCTGCCCGATCCAGTCGCGCATCCTCGCGAGCTCCTCCTCCGCAAGGGGCGGCTGTTCGGGGTGATGCCCGTATGCGGGAAGGATGCGGCCCGGGAACCGCGCCGCCCACTCGCGAACGACGGCGAACGATCGGAACCCCATGGAAACGGCAACGAGCCCCTCCACGCCGGACGCAAACGCCCGGTTCAGCAGCTGCTCCCGCCGATCGGGCGGATACGAATCCAAATGAATATGAGCGTCAACGGCCATGGCCGACGCCCCCTTTCTCAAAGCCATTTTCGGCGCGCCTTCGGATCGGCTTCGCATGGCGCGGTCAGGCGCGGGTTTGCGGCGGAATTCAAAGCAATCCGAGCGCCTCGCAAAGCCGATACAGCCGGTGCAGCCCGCGCAGCTGCTCTCGCTGCCGGCGATGCCGCGCCTCCCGCGCGGACTCGATCAGCGCGCTGAGGGCGGGCAAATCCCCGGACGCGGCGTTTCCGATCGCGGACTTGAGCCGGACCGTTTCCTCGGCGTAGACCGCGTTTTGCAGCGATTTCAACAGCCTGATTTTCGCTTCCTGAAACTTGTCGTACGTTCGGTAGCGGAATCGAATCGGAACGTTAGTGCTGAAATTTGCGCATTCGCACCTCCGGTTCGACATTCCGGCGCAGCCGGAAATCGCCGCCCTCGAAAAAACGGAACGGCGAGAGATCGTAGCCGAAATTGCGCGAATGCAGGAAGCTCGTTAATCCCCCGCCTCCGGCGCGGCACGCCCGCAAACGCGCGCTCGCCCGATCCGGCAGCTTGCGCCGCAGATCGGGCGAGTACGATTGGAGACGACGTTAACGTTTAACGGCCTTGCCCGCCGCCCGTCTCTCCGAGCAACTCGAGCACCTGGCGCTTGAGCTCGACGAAAGCGGGCTCGGTCCAGACGTCCGTCCGCCGCGGACGGGGAAACGGGATTTCAAGCTCCGCAAGCACGCGGGCCGGCGCCAGCGACAGGACGTAAATGCGGTCCGACAGCGTGAGCGCCTCCTCGATGCTGTGGGTCACGAACAGCACCGAGCGGCGTTCCTCCTCCCACAGCTTGAGCAGCCACGCCTGCATGTCCGCCCTCGTCAGCGCGTCGAGCGCCGCGAACGGCTCGTCCAGGCACATCAAGCCGCGAGGCATGAGCAAAGCGCGCAAAAACGACACCCGCTGCTGCATCCCGCCGGACAGCACGTGCGGATACTGCTTCGCCACGCCGCCGAGTCCGATGCGGTCGAGCCACCGGTCCGCCAGGGCGGCCGCTTCCTTCGCCGGCACGCCGGCGGTCGTCAACGCCGAGGAAATGTTCGCCGATACCGACAGCCACGGAAAAAGCGACGCCTGCTGCGGCATGTAGCTGATCCGCCCGCGCCGGCCGGTCGACAGCTCGCCGTCGATCCGGATCTCCCCTTCGTCGGGCCGCTCCACGCCGCCGATCAGCCGGAACAGCGTGGACTTGCCGCTGCCGGACGGCCCGATGAGCGTCACGAACTCGCCGGCGCGTACGGTCAGCGAAATGCGGTCCAGCACGGGATGGCTCAGCTTGCCCCGCGCGTAGCTTTTGCTGATGCCGGAGAGCTCCAGCTTGGGACGGTTTTGCGCGTTCATGCGTTCCTCCCTCCCTTCGCTTCGGTTCCGGCCGGGCGCCAGCGGATCGAAAGCCGCTCGAGCAGCGCGGCAAGCCCGTAAAACGCGAGCGACAGCACGATGATGCAGATGATGGCCGAAAAAACGCCGGCCGTATCGTAGCCGTTTTTCTTCAAGACAAGATAGTGGCCGATGCCTTCGCTGCCTCCGAGCCATTCCGCCACGATGGCCGAAGAAATGCTGTATGTCGCCGTAATTTTCAATCCGGAAAAGAAGTACGGCAGCGAAGCCGGAAGCTCCAGCCTTCGGAGCACCTCCCAGCGCCTCGCGCCGATCATGGCCAAATATTCGCGCAGATGCGGCTCCGACTGACCGAGGCCGGCCAGCATCGACCAGGCGACCGGGAAGTAGCAGACGAGCACCAGCAAAATCAGCTTGGGCAAAAGCCCGAAGCCGAACCACAGCATGAGAAGCGGCCCGAGCGCGATGATCGGAATGTTTTGCGTAATGATGATGATCGGAGACAGCGCCGTCCGCACGCCGGGAATCAGATGAAAGAGGATCGCCGACAGCACGCCGAAGCCGACGCCGAGCCCGATTCCTTTGAGCGCCAGCAGCAGGGTGGAAACGGATTGCTCCGCAAGCCGCGAAGCGTCCGTCCCCATCCGCTCGGCGATGGCCAGCGGGCTCGGCAGCATCCACGGATCGATGCGAAGCAGCGAGCAGCACGCCTGCCATACGAGCACAATGCCGGCCAGCGTCCCGGCCGGCAGAAGGACGCGGCGGTACGCTTTACTTCCCATCGGGATAATTTTGCAGCAGCCGCGCCATCGAGGCGTTGCTATCCCGATCGACGGACAGCTTGATTTGGGACAAGACGGACGGACTGCCGAGCTCGAACATGGCGGCGTTCATTTGCTTGACGATATCCAGCAGCAGGTCCAGATCGCCTTCCATCGTCGTCTCCAGCGGACCGACGCGGTAAGGGACGCCGGAAGCCTTGATGATGTCGATCGCTTTGTCCACGTACGGATAGACGCTGTCGTCCCCGGACTTTGTTCTCGGTAAAATTTGAATGCTGAGCAGCGCTTGCGCCATCGTCGTTTCCCCGCTTTCCGTTGCGTTTCGTTTTATCGTTTATTCGGGCAAAAACTCGTTCGTAAACATCGCGTCGATGTCGAGTTCCTTTTTCAGCAGATCGTGCTCCCGCAAAAATTCGGCATAGCCGGACCAAACTTCCCGCTTCTGCTCGCCCCAGCGGGGAGCGTCGTCCTGATATTTGCCGGCCAGCCATTCCTGGCTCTCCTTGACCAGCTCGGCGTTCAAATCCGGCACCGCTTCGAGCAAAATGTCCGCGGCTTCGGCAGGATGCTCGATCGCGTACTCGTACCCCTCGGACGCCCCTTCCACGAACGCGCGCACGACGTCCGGCTGCTCCGCGATCATCTTCTCGCTCGTCTCGAGCACCGGCGTGTAATAATCGAGCTGCTCGTTGAAATCGGACAAGTACACCATATTGATCGGAATGCCGCGCTGCTCCGCTTCGATTCCGGTCCACGCGTAAAAAATCCAGGCGAAATCGATGTCCTTTTGCACCGCGGTAAAGAAATCGGCCATGCCCATGTTGACGATGTTGACTTTGCCGACGTCCGCCCCTTGCTCCTTCATCATCGAGCCGATGACCGCTTCCTCGGCCGGCGACCCCCAGCCTCCGTACGTATAGCCTTCGAAATCTTTGGGCTCGGTGATGTTTTTGTCCGCGGGCGAAGCGAAGCCCGACGTATTGTGCTGAATGACCGCCGCCAGCGACACGAGCGGAATGTCCTGCTCGCGGGCGAGCGTCAGCCCTTCCTGCGTGCCGACGCCGAATTCGGCCGCTCCGCTCGCGACCATCTGATCCGCGCCGCTTTCCGGCGGCTGCACGATTTCGACGTCCAGGCCGCGCTTCTCCCACATGCCTTGCGCCGCCGCTACGTACAGGCCCGTATGGTTCGTGTTCGGCGTCCAGTCGAGCACGACTTTGATTTCCTTGAGCGGCTGCGCCGTCGCGGAAGGAGAAGCGGCGGCCCCGCCTTCGTTGCCGCTTCCCCCGTTCCCGCCGGCTCCGCAGCCCGCTATTACAAGCAGCGCCGCGAACGCGGCCGCCCCTTTCGATTTCCAGCCTTTTCTTTGATGTTGCCGTTCCATGGCCATCCTCCCCAATCCACTCTTTCCCTGGTTACGGAACGCATGAAAAACGCCCCCCGATCTCGGAGGGCGCACAAGCTGCACTTAGGCAAACGCAACGAAACCGTCGCGATTGCGGCCACCTTCCTACGCTGGAATTATCCAGATCAGGTTATCCGGTCGAAAGCGGATCAGCTTTCCTCTCAGCATAGTTCCCTAAGCTCCCGGGGGCGATTTTCGGTTGTCCGTACGATTTATCCTTTTCGAATATACCGCTTAATCGAAATTTCGTCAACAACGTCAAACGGCGATATCGATCCGTCGCTCCGCATGACCCTCCGATTCCGCGCTCCCGTCGCCGTCTCCGCCCGGTCCGGACAGCTCCCGCCCGGCGCGGCGGACGAGCAGGATCACCCAGAAGCTGGCTGGCCGCGACGAGCGCCAGCGCAAGCGCATAAACGATCGGCTTTTTCACGCTTCATCCCCCTTTGCAGGATAAGAGCGGCAGCTCCTGTTAAAGGGGGTAACGCTCTTTCGAACATGCATCTTGAAAATGAAACGAGGCGGTACAGGGTCGACGCCCTGTTCATGACGCGAAGCTAAGATCCGATCCGACCCAATTCAAATCCGTTCCGGTAATCTGGGCCGTGAATTTGCTCGGAGCGGGGCTAATGACGCGTGACGGCGCTTCTTCCTGTTCCTGCATAATTTGACACGGGAGACGAATTTCCTGCCGACTCTTGACGGGCCGTTAGGCAATAAAACGTAGGTGAAGGGCTCTGCGCACTCTTGAGTAGCATTTGTGAGATGAGTTGTGTCACCACGACTCAATTGGAGCGGTAACGTGCTTGCCGAGGAGTTGAGATGGGTAATTTTCACTCAACTGCGTACGGTTGTTTGCGTTTGGCGGGTTGAGTTGCGTCACCGCGACTCAACCGGACTGGCGCCGCGCCGCTTTTCCTAGTAGGATTAAACATAACAGCACCTCGACAGGAGGCACGCAAAACATGTGCGGCAGATATACGATTACCGTCACGCTGGAAGAATTAATCGCCCGGTACATGGCCGGACAGGTCGCCGTTCCGTTTTACGCCCCCCGCTACAACGTGGCGCCGGG
This sequence comes from Cohnella algarum, assembly GCF_016937515.1. NCBI lineage: Bacteria > Bacillati > Bacillota > Bacilli > Caryophanales > Paenibacillaceae > Cohnella > Cohnella algarum. The sequence continues at coordinate 4,515,736 of NZ_JAFHKM010000002.1, read as the reverse complement.
ACAGCTCGTGCCGGCGATCGTCAGCGACGGGCGGGGCAACAGGCTCGGACAGCTGAAGTGGGGACTTGTCCCGCCATGGGCCGAAGACGCCAAAATCGGTTACAAAATGATCAACGCCCGGGCGGAGACGCTTGCCGATCGTCCCGCTTATCGCGACGCCTACCGGCGCAAAAGATGCCTGCTGCCGGCGGACGGCTTTTACGAGTGGAAGGCGGCGGACGGGGCGAAGCGGCCCTACCGGATTAGTCTGCGCAGCAAGAAACTGTTCAGCCTCGCGGGCTTGTACGAGACGTGGACCTCCCCGAGCGGGGAAGTCGTGCACACGTGCACCGTCGTCACGACCGCCCCGAACCGCTTGATGGCGGACATTCACGACCGGATGCCGGTCATTTTGCGGGAAGAGGACGAGAGCGTTTGGCTTGACCGGCGAATCCGCGAGCCGGAGCGGCTGAACCGGCTGCTTGCGCCCTACCCCGACGAGGAGATGGAAGCTTACGAAGTCGACAAGCGGGTCGGCAACGTCGCCAACGACGATCCGTCCTGCATCGAGCGGATTTCTACCTGAACATCGCCCACAGCTTGATCAGATGCAGCGTGTTTTGCGGGTCGATTTTTTGGCTCAACACAAAGCTGACGAGCTGTTCCTCCTGCAGTTCCGAAAGCGGTTCGTTTAAAATTCTGGACGCCGATTTGACGAGGCGCTTCACCTTCAGCCGGTCCTGGAGGTCGTACTTGGTTACGCCGTCGAGCAGTTGCTTCATCTTCTCTTTCGTCGTCGGGTTTTTCATTTTGAACTTTACGCGTTCCACGAGTTCCGGCTTGATGCCGAACTTTTGCCAGCTGGCCATCCGTCTTCACGTCCTTTCGGCATTCTTGACTATCCTATGCCGAACGGCGGGCGGGGATGACCCGCTTTGCCAAACATCCTCGCAAGCCCATTTCAATCGAGCGGCTCTCCGCTAAGCTGCGACTCCCGCCGCAAAAAATCCCGCAAACCTTCGTAAGCCGGGGACGACCAAAACTCCGGCTTCGCCGTAAGTTCCGCCGCGTCGTCCCGCGCCTGCTCCAGCACCTCGAAATCGTTGACGAGGTTCGCGATCCGGAATTCCGGCATCCCGCTTTGCTTCGTGCCGAAAAATTCGCCGGGCCCGCGCAGCTCCAAATCCCGCCGGGCGATTTCGAAGCCGTCGTCCGTGTCCGTCATCGCCTTCATCCGCTCCTGGCCGTTTTCCGACTTCGGATCGGCGATCAGGACGCAATACGACTGGTGCTCGCCTCTCCCGACGCGGCCGCGAAGCTGATGCAGCTGGGACAAGCCGAACCGGTCCGCGTCCATCACGATCATCAGCGTCGCGTTCGGCACGTCGACGCCGACTTCGATGACGGTCGTCGACACGAGCACGGTCGTCTCGCCCCGGGCGAACGCGCTCATCGCCTCGTCCTTCTCCGCCGACGACATCCGCCCGTGCAGCAGGCCGACGGAAAGCTCCGGCAGCGCCTGGCGCAGCTGGGCGTGCAGGTCGATCGCGTTTTGCACGTCGAGCTTCTCCGATTCCTCGATGAGCGGACAAATGAAAAACGTCTGCCGCCCCAGTTCCGCTTCGTGCCGGATAAATCCGAGCACGCGGTCCATTTTGTCATGCTTGACCCAATAGGTCAAAATCGGCAGGCGGCCTTTCGGCCGTTCCCGGATGGTCGAAACGTCCATGTCCCCGAACACCGTGATCGCAAGCGTCCTTGGAATCGGCGTCGCCGTCATCGACAGCACGTCGGGATTCATTCCCTTTTTCCGTAAAATGCTCCGCTGCTGCACGCCGAAGCGATGCTGCTCGTCCAGCACGACGAGGCCGAGGCGGCGAAAATGAACGTCCTCCTGGATCAGCGCGTGCGTGCCGATGACGATGTCGGTCAGCCCCATCTGAAGCCCGGCGATCATGTCCCGCCGCTTCCGCTCGGTCAGGCTGCCGGTAAGCAGGCCGATCTGAATGCCGTACGGCTCGAACAGCTTGCCGAGCGATCTCGCATGCTGCTCGGCGAGAATTTCGGTCGGCACCATGAGCGCTCCCTGGCAGCCCGCTTTGACGGTAGCGAAGAGCGCCGCCGCGGACACGACCGTTTTGCCGGATCCGACGTCGCCCTGCAGCAGCCGGTTCATCGCGTAAGGCTGGCGCATATCGTGCGTGATTTCGTTGATGACTTTTTTTTGGGCGTCGGTGAGCGCAAACGGCAGTCCGGCCGCGAACGCGCGAATGTCTTCGCTGTCGATTTTATGCGCGATTCCGTCCGGCTGCTTCCGGTTCATCGCCCGGTAACCCTGCAATTTGAGCTCGAACAAAAACAGCTCCTCATACACCATGCGCCTACGCGCTTCCTGCCCTTCCGCCGTGCCCTCGGGCCGGTGAATGCGCCATATCGCTTCCCGGCGCGGCGGAAGCTTGTAGCGCTCGAGCAGCTCCGCCGGCAGCAGCTCCGGAATCATCGCGCCGTATTGATCGAGCGCCTTGGCAATCCGCTGGCGCATCCACGCCTGCGTCAGGCTGCCGCCGACGGAATAGACAGGCTGCAGCGTCCCGGACTTCGCGTTTTGGCGGTCCGGAAACTCCGATTCCGCCACCGTCATCTGCCGCCGCCTCTGGTCCCATTTCCCCGTCAGCACGATCTCCCTGCCGAGCGTCAGCTGCTCCTTCAAAAACGCGCGGTTGAACCATACGCCCGTGACGATCATCCCGTCGACCGCCACCCGGCAAATAAGCCGGGATTTGCGGCCGAAGCGTTGGAGCGACGGCATGGACGCCACCGTTCCCTGAACGGTTGCTTTTTCGCCGTCTTTCGTTTCCGAAAGCGACCGAATCCGGTAATCTTCGTACCGGAACGGATAATACTCCAGCAGATCCCCGATCGTAAAAACGCCCAAGGCGTGAAGCTCCTCTTCTTTCTGGGAGCTCACGCCTTGAAGTCGCTTCACCGGAATGGAAAATAAAGATGAAGACATAGAACCTACCCCATTCGAATCTGGCTACTATCGGTCCGAGGCGGCCGCCCGGGCGAACAATCCGACGGTCCCGGGCCCTGCGTGCGTGCCGATGACGGGACCGATTTCCGAACGGAAAAACCGGCTTATCGCAAACCGTTCGTGCAGCAGCTCGATCAGTTCGTCCGCCATCGCCGTATCGCCAGGCGTCACGACGGCGCTGAGCTGCAAAGGCGCGGATCCGAAATCCGCCTCCAGCAGTTCGGCGATTCGCGCGAAGGCGCGTTTTTGTCCTCTGGCCTTGTCGATCGAAGAGACGACGCCTTCGCCGTCGATCGTCAAAATCGGCTTGATATTGAGCAGCGATCCGAACATCGCGGAAGCTTTGCCGATGCGGCCGCCTTTATGCAAATATTCCAGCGTATCGACCAGAAAATAGAGCTTCGTATCTTTGCGAATCTTGTCGATTCTCGCGGTAATTTCATCGACGGAGGCGCCCTGGTTCGCCATTTCCGCCGCCTCTACGACCAGCATGCCGTAACCGTAGGAAGCCGACTTGGAGTCGATGACCGTGACGTTGCCCTCGTCCTCCAGCATCGATTTCGCCAGCAGCGCGGACTGGTACGTCCCGCTCATCGCGGACGACAGATGAATGGAAATGACCGGCCGCCCGGCCTGCACGTGCCGGCTGTACACTTCGTGAAAGTCGGCCGGCGACGGCTGCGAAGTTTTGGGCAATACGTTCGACGCCTTCAGCTTTTCGTAAAATTGCGCAGGCTCAAGATCGATATTGTCGAGATACGATTCGTCGCCGAAATGAACCTGCAGCGGGATCATGTCGATCCCGAGACGCTCGCGCACTTCCCGCGGAATATCCGCCGTGCTGTCCGTTACGATCGCGACTTGCATGGGCAATCCTCCCGTTTCAGTTAATCGATTCGACTCGCCCGTCAATCCGACTCCACCATGAACCAGTACGGATATAGCGGCTGTCCGCCCTCATGCCGTTCGGCTTCCGCGTCCGGGTACCGTTCCTCGAGCCATGCCAGCAAATCGGCCGTAACCGTCTCTTCCGAGCCTTCGCCGGTCAGAATCGTCACGATTTCGTCGCCGGACTTCATCAGCCGCGCCAGCAGTTGCCGGCAGGTATCGCCGAGCTCGTCCGCCGCCGCCACGATCGTCTTGTCCTGGATTCCGATAAACTGCCCGCTGCGAATGTCGATGTCGTCCATCCGCGTATCGCGCACCGCCCGGGTGATCTGCCCCGTTCCGACGCGCTCGATGGCTTGCAGCATGCGCTCCTTGTTGACGGCGGCGGATTCCTCTTCGCGGAACGCGAACATGGCCGCAAAGCCTTGCGGCACCGATCGCGTCGGCACGACCGTAACCGGCCGCTCCGCCAGCTCGGACGCCTGCTCGGCCGCCATCAAAATATTGCCGTTGTTCGGCAGCACGAATACGTGCTCGACCGAAAGCGAACGGATCGCCTGCAGCAAATCCTCGGTGCTCGGATTCATGCTCTGACCGCCGGAAATGACGATGTCGACGCCGAGACTGCGCAGAAGTTCCGCGTTCCCTTCCCCCGCGCTGACGGCAACGACGCCGAAAGCCGCCATTTCGTGCACGTAAGGATGGGGCGCTTGTCCGGGCTGCAGGACGTCCGCTCCGAACGGATCCTGCACCGCCGGAATGCCGGACGCCGCTTCCATGCCGAGCGCTTCGTCCTCCGCCGGGAGGCGGACGCCCGGAAGCATCGCCGTCTCCGGCCGAAGCAAATCGCGATGCTGGTCGCGCATATTCAGAATATGCAGCTGGGTCAGTTCGCCGTAGGCAAGCGCCGCGTTCAGCACGTCGCCCGGCCGGCGGGAATGAACGTGCACCTTGATGACGTCTCCGTCGTCGATCAAAATGATGGAGTCCCCGTCCTTCTCCAGCTCTCTTCGGAAGGCGGATTCCGAAAATGCCCGGCCGCCCGGGGAAGCCAATTTCCGGATAAAAAATTCCATGTCGTACGGAAATCGAATCGATTCCGTCGCGATTCGGGATTGGGCGGATCGGCTCGTCGGCGCGATTCCCGAAACGGCTGCCGAAGACGGCGCCGAAGCCGAAGGCGGTTCCGCGGCGGAACGCCCGGCCGACTGCGCCCCGAAGCCCGGGGCTTCGACGGCGCCCGAGAACAAATAGTCGACGAAGCCTTCGTAAACGTAGACTAGGCCCTGACCGCCCGAATCGACGACGCCGACCTGCTTCAGCACCGGAAGCAAATCCGGCGTGCGCGACAGCGCTTCGGCCGCCTTGCGGTGGACTTCCTTCATGAACTCGCCGATATCCGGCGTTCGGCGGGAGATCGCCGTGCCGTGGCGCGCCGCTTCCTTCGCGACGGTCAGAATCGTTCCCTCCACCGGCTTGACGACGGATTTGTAAGCGGTGTCAACTCCCTGCTGCAAAGCGGTCGCAAACAGCGGCACTGTCAATTCCTGGTGCCCTGCGACCGCGCGGGCGAACCCCCGGAACAGCTGGGACAAAATAACGCCGGAGTTGCCCCTTGCGCCCATCAGCAGTCCCTTGGACAGAACCTCCGCCGCCCGTCCGATTTCCGCCTGCGGCCTCGCCCCGAGCTCGGCCGCTCCCGCTTTCATCGTCATGCTCATATTCGTTCCCGTATCGCCGTCCGGCACGGGAAACACGTTCAATTCATTCACTCGCTCGGCATGCTCCGCGAGCCGTTCCGAACCCGCGAGCACCATGGCCGACCATTCCGCTCCGTTCAAGCTGCGTCTGCTCAAATGTAAATTCTCCTTCCAAAGATACGATCGGCATCGATAAAGTTGTTCTCTTTCCCGGTCGTGTCCTAGCGGCTAACGCGTACGCCTTGAACAAAAATGTTGACATGATCGACCTTGAGCCCTACCACTTCATCCAGCACATATTTGACTTGCGATTGAATGTTATGCGCAACTTCGGAAATTTTGGTTCCGTATGCGACGATGACGTACAGATCCAGATGCAGCTGTTCTCCTTCGCGCCTGATCTCAACGCCGCGCGAAAGATTTTCCCGTCCGAGCATTTCCGAGAATCCGTCTTTCAGCTGCTTGCGGGAGGCCATTCCCACCAATCCAAAGCAATCCAGCGCCGCCGACCCGGCAATAATCGCTATAACCTGGTCCGAGACGTGGATTTTTCCGGTTTCTGTCGTCAGTTGCATGGACATGGAAACTCCTCCTTCAATCCTTACCTAAGGATTATCCCCATTTTACTACAAAAAAGTTTCGGTTTGAAGCGCGGAACATCGATTGCAACCCCTCATAGGCTGTGCTATGATAGGTAGAGTGTTTGCATGGTCTTGGCAGGGAGGTGGAGTTAAATGGCACGCAAGTGTTTTGTTACCGGCAAAGGTCCGGGGTCCGGCTGCAATGTGTCTCACGCCAACAATCATACCCGCCGTTCGTGGGGGGTTAACGTACAAAAAGTGCGTATTTTGGTAAACGGTAAACCGAAACGGGTTTATGTGAGCACCCGCGCTCTCAAATCCGGCAAAGTGACTCGCGTATAATCGGCCGCCATTGCGGCGACATGACAAAAGCACCTGGGCTCCAGGTGCTTTTTGTTGTCGTTGGAAAGGTTGCGATTTGCGGCCGGGTGCCGGCAAGGCCGGCGCCCCCCGGAACGAAAGTAGTCCCGGTGAGGCGTCAGTTTTTCTGGAACGTGTTCAGGATTGCCTTGACAAATCCGCCTAAAAATTTCGGCAGTTTGATGGTGTAAAATTTCATCCTTCACCCTCCTCCGGTCCCTTCGCGGCAAAGCAGACATAGGTCCGCGGCGGCGGTCGTTCCGCAGTGCGCACGCTATTGATTCCATTGTATGCACGTGCCTCTTTGTCCTATGACGGCGATCGAAGAGATCGCGCGCCCATCTTGCGGGCGGCCGGCAGCCAGGTCAAAACAGCTCTGCCTCCTGTGAGACGGGTCATATTTACCCAATTGACTCCGGCCTATGTGTCTAGCCGGTTCAGATGAGTCATATTTACCCAACTGAGTGCGGTCATATGCGTCTATCCGGTTGAAATGAGTCATATTTACCCAACTGAGTGCGGTCATATGCGTCTATCCGGTTGAAATGAGTCATATTTACCCAACTGAGTGCGGTCACATGCGTCTATCCGGTTGAAATGAGTCATATTTACCCAACTGAGTGCGGTCACATGCGTTTAATCGGTTAAGTTGAGCAACTACGACTCCATCGGATCCGCGGAAGGGCGAGCCGATTTGCGGCGCAGATGGAAAAAACATCAAAGGGGAAATGTTCCCGCTGTCCGAACGGCGCGCAAATGTCCAGAAAGATTTCTCGGTCGGCTTCGCGACGAAAGAATAAAACCTTCTTTATATTTCAAGTAAAAACAAGCAAAACGACATAGACGTCCCCGGGACAGAGAATATTATCAAAATACGGCTGAGCCCTCCCCGCAAGGAGAGGCACAGCCGTTTTCGCGAAGGCAAGCTTACGGCCTCAGCGCCCGGATCGCGGCCGCCCGGTCGGCCTGCGAAAAGATCGAGTTTCCGGCGACGAGCGCGTTCGCCCCGCTCTCCGCAACAAGCTTCGCCGTCTCCGCGTTGATGCCGCCGTCGACCTCGATATGAACGCCGGAAAGGCCCCGGGCGTCGAGCGCGTCCCGCAGGGCGCGAATTTTCGCCAACGTGGAGGGAATGAACGCTTGTCCGCCGAATCCCGGATTCACCGTCATGATCAAAACGAGATCCACGTCTTCAAGCACGTAGTCCAGCACCGACAGCGGCGTATGGGGATTGAGCGCCACCCCGGCCTTGAGGCCGAGCTCCCGGATCATATGCACGGTCCGGTGAAGGTGAACGCAAGCCTCCGCGTGCACGGTGATCCGATCCGCCCCGGCCTTGACGAGATCGCCGAACAGCCGCTCGGGCGTATGCACCATCAAGTGAACGTCGAAAGGAAGTTTCGTGTACGGGCGAACCGCCGCTACGACCGGAGGGCCGAACGTCAAATTCGGCACGAATTGGCCGTCCATAATATCGATATGAATCCAATCCGCGCCGCCTTGGTCGACTTCCCGGATTTCCTCTCCCAGCTTGGCGAAATCCGCCGACAAAATAGAGGGCGCAATAATAGCCATCTCTTAATACCTCCGTCGAATCTGTTTCCATTCGTTCATAAACTCGGCATAATTTTGATAGCGGCTCGCCGCGATCTCGCCGCTTTCCTTGGCGGCGAGAACGGCGCAGCCCGGCTCGTGCATATGGGTGCACCCGCGGAACTTGCAGCTTGACGCCAGCTCGCGGAGTTCGCGGAAACAGGAGCCGATCTGATCGATGCCGAGCTCCGCGAAGTCCAGTTGGCTGAAGCCGGGCGTATCCGCGACGTAGCCGCCGCCCGCAAGCGGAACCAGCTCCACGTGCCTCGTCGTGTGGCGTCCCCGCCCGAGCCGCTCGCTGATTTCGCTCGTTTCGAGGGTCAGACCGGGCACGAGCGCATTGAGAAGGGACGATTTGCCTACGCCCGATTGGCCGGCGAACACGCTGACGCGGCCCGCTAGCCGCTTGCGCAGCTCTTCGATCCCTTCGCCCTGCTTCGAGCTTGTCGCCAGCATATCGTACCCGATGGCGCGGTACAACGTTCTCGCTTCTTCCATTTCCCGCACGATCCGTTCATGCTCGGGGTCGTTTTGGACGGCGTCCAGCTTCGTCAGCACGATGAGCGCGTCAAGCCCGGCATGCTCGGTATGGACGAGAAATTTGTCAAGCAGCAGCAAGTTCATTTCGGGACGAACGACCGAAAACACGAGCACGGCCAGATCGACGTTGGCGACGGGCGGCCGGATCAGCTCCGTCGAGCGGGGAAGGATTTCATCCACCATGCCTTCCCCGTTTTCCGTTTCGCTGAACTTTACCCGGTCTCCGACGAGCGGCGAAACGCCCCGTTTTTTGAAGATGCCGCGCGCCCGGCATTGCACCGGCTCTCCGCCGTCGTCCCGTTTGACGTAATAATAGCCGCTGAGCGCCTTGAAAATCATGCCTTCGGGCATGTATGGCCTCCTCTGCTCATCCTTGATTCTCCTGTTCTCCGCCTTCTCCTTCGCCTTCGATTCCGTCTCCGTTCCCGTCTTCGTTAAACGTTCCCTGCTCGGCGTCCGTCTGTTCGCCGGAAGCGTCCGGATTGTCCGACGGTTCCCCGGACGGCTCTACCGCAGGCGTCTCCGAAGCCGGGACGTCCTCGTACGGGATCGGAATTTCGTCCAATATTTGATCGTCCCGGTAAATCCGGATCAAGCCTTCCTTGCTCGGCGACAGCACGAGCGTGACCGGGAACGTCTCCGTCGTCGTAATTTTTTTCGTGCCCCATTCGATATTGTCGCCGCGCGCGTCGGAATACTCGATTCGGATGACGCTTTGCGCGCCTTCCTGCGCGGGGGGCACCGTCACGTTGTACTTCCGCTCCTTGGCCTCGGCCGGATAGCCGCTGCTGATCCAGATTTGCACTTCGGATCCGGCTGTCACCGATTCGTTCTGCTCGGCCGGGAACTGCTTGAATACTTTGTTCTCCGTCGCGTAGCTTGGCTCGTAAAGGATGTTTTCCTTCGGCAGCACCAGATCGTTTTGCAAAATGGCGGCTTTGGCTTCGCTAAGCGTCATCCCGATCAGGTTCGGCATCGGGAACGACTCTTCGCCGAGGCTGACGGTCAGCTCGATCGTGTCCGTTTCCGGATTGAACTCCGTTCCCTCGCCCGGCGACTGGTGGATAACCGTGCCCGGCTCGCTCTTGTCATGGGTTTCCGTTTTCTCGATCCTGCCCTCGTCGATGCCGAGACCGACCAGCTTGACGACGGCATCCTCGTACGTCCCTCCGACGAGCGGCGGAAGTTCGATCATGAGCGGTCCGCTGCTGACCGTAAGTTCGACCGTGGCGCCTTTTTTGACGGACATATCCTGCTTGTTCTGCTTGATGACGACGTCTTCTTCGTATTCGGAGCTCGGCTCGGAGGCGACCTCGACCCCTACCAGGCCGACGTTTTCCAACATTTGCATCGCTTCCTGGATATCGTGGCCGATGACGGTCGGCACTTCGACGTCGTCCGGACTGAGCGATCCCCGCAGCGTCATGATCGCCCAGATCAAAATCCCGATCAGGATGACGGCAATGACGCTGAGCACCGTCGGCATCACCCACCGGCGCTTCGGCTCCTCTTCTTCCTCTTCTTCATCGGACTCCGGTTCGCCGCGAACGATCGTCTCTTCGCCCGACAGCCGCATATCCGGCTTCAGCGCCGGGATCGCCCTCGTCCGGTCTTCCTCCTCGTCGTCGTCGCTCTCGAACGAAACCGGTGGTTCGTTCAGTCGCTGCGGAGACAGGCACGTCTCCAGATCGTCGAGCATCCGCTTGGCCGAAGCGTACCGCTCCTGCGGATTTTTGCGCATCGCGCGAAGGATGATGTTTTCGACGCTTTGCGGGATGTGCGGATTGACCAGGCGCGGCTGCTCGAACGGCTCCTGCAGGTGCTTGAGCGCCACGCTGATCGGGCTTTCGCCCAAAAACGGAAGACGGCCCGTCAGCATTTGATACAAAACGATCCCCAGCGAATAAATATCCGACTTCTCGCCGGTCGTCACGCCCTTGGCATGCTCGGGCGAAAAATAATGGACCGAGCCGACGACGGAGCCCGTTTGCGTAATCGTCGAGGAGGTGACCGCGCGGGCGATGCCGAAATCGGTAACCTTCACCCGTCCGTTGTTTCCGATAAGGATGTTATGAGGCTTGATATCGCGATGGATGATCTGGTTCTGGTGCGCGTGATCGAGCGCGTCGCAGATTTGCGACGCGATCCGCACCGCTTCCTCCGCCTGCAGCGGCGCGCGCTCGCGAATAATTTCGTTCAGATTGCGGCCGTCCACGAATTCCATAATGATATAATGAGTATCTTCTTCCTGCCCGACGTCATAGATGCTCACGATGTTCGGATGCGACAACGACGCCGCGGCTTGCGCTTCCCTGCGGAAGCGGCGGACGAATTCGTCGTCGTGCATAAACTGCTGGCGAAGCACCTTCACGGCAACGAATCGGTTGAGCAGATTGTCCTTCGCCTTGTAAACGAGGGCCATCCCGCCGCCGCCGACCCGCTCGAGCAGCTCGTACCTGCCGCTCAACGTATGACCGATCATGACGCTCCCCCTTCCGCGGCATCATCCTCGGCGCAATCGATGATGGCCACCGTCACGTTGTCGTCCCCTCCGGCCAGGAGAGCAAGCGTAATCAACCGGTCCGCGATCTGTTCCATATTCGCGTCCGGTTCCTTCAGCGTATCCAGAATGAGCTTGTCTTCCACCAGGGAGCTGAGCCCGTCGCTGCACAGCAGCAGCCGGTCGCCTTGCCGCAGATCGATCCGCCTGACGTCGACCGCGACTTCCCGGTCGGTTCCCAGCGCCCGCGTCAGCACGTTGCGCCGCGGGTGGTTCGCCGCCTCCTCCGGGCTCAGTTGGCCCGATTTGGCGAGTTCGTTCACCAGCGTATGATCCTCCGTCAGCTGCTGGAGTTCGCCCTCGCGCATCCGATAGGCCCGGCTGTCGCCGATATGGCCGATCATCGCGGCTTCCTTGTCCGCCATGGCGAGGACGACCGTCGTCCCCATGTTGGAATAAGCTTCGTTGCCGGAAGCCATTTCGAAAACCGCCGCGTTCGCCTTGCGAACGATTGCCCGAAGGCGATCCTCGCTCGCCTCCGAAGAGAGATCCTCGTTCCACTCGGTCAGCGACTGCGTCAAACTGTCGATCGCAAGGCCGCTTGCCACGTCCCCCGCCTTGTGGCCCCCCATTCCGTCGGCGACTACCGCCGCCGCAATGCCGTTCCGGAGCTGCCCCGTCCAAGCCCTGTCTTCGTTCAAATGCCGGACTCTTCCGACATGGCTTCGCCAAGCCGTCTTCACATCGTTCACCTCGCCTGTGACTCCATATGCTTCGCCCGCAGCTGGCCGCAAGCGGCCGCGATGTCGTGCCCTTGCTCCCTGCGGATCGTCGCGTTGATCCGGTTGCGAACCAGGATGCGGTGGAACTCGAAAATATCGTCCCGCGGCGTTCGCACGTAGTCGCGCTCGGGCACGTAGTTTACCGGAATCAGGTTGACATGGCACAGCATGTCCTTGAGCACCTTGCCGAGCTCCTCCGCGTGCTCGGGGCGGTCGTTGACGCCGCCGATCAGCGCGTACTCGAACGTAATTCTCCGGCCCGTCTTCTCGATGTAATATTTGCAGGCGTCGATGACCTCGCTGAACGGGAACCTCCGGTTGACCGGCATCAGCTTCGAGCGCAGCTCGTCGTTCGGCGCGTGAATCGAGATCGCCAGGTTGATTTGCGTGTTCTCGTCCGCGAATTTGATCATGTTCGGCACGATGCCGCTTGTCGAAACCGTAATGTGGCGCTGCCCGATGTTGAGCCCCTTCGGGTGCGTCATCAAGCGGAGAAACGTCATTGTCGCGTCATAGTTTTCGAACGGTTCTCCCGAACCCATAATGACGATGCTGGAAACCCGCTCGTTTTCCGGGTCGAGCAGCTTTTGCGCCTGAACGACCTGGGCGACGATTTCGCCGGGCGTCAAATTCCGTTTCAAACCGCCGAGCGTCGAAGCGCAAAACGTGCAGCCGATCCGGCAGCCGACCTGCGTCGTCACGCAGACGCTGTTGCCGTAGTTGTGGCGCATGATGACCGTCTCGATCGCGTGATCGTCGTGCAGCCCGAACAAAAACTTGACCGTTCCGTCCTTCGATTGCAGCTTCGTAATTTCCTTCAGCGTGACGAAATTGAACGTCTCGGCAAGCTTTTCCCGAAGCGCTTTGGGCAAATTGGACATGCCCTCGAAATCGTCGACCCGCTTCACGTAAAGCCAGTCGAAGATTTGGCCGGCGCGGAAAGCCGGCTGGCCCTGCTCCTTGACCCAATCTTGAAGCTGTTCGAGCGTATAGTCGTAAATAAAAGGTTTCTCGGTTTTGTAATTGAGCTTATCGGCCAATCCTTTGACCGTCGTTTGTTTTTCCACTTTGTCACCACCATTCTGTCTATTTTACCATAAAAACCGCCGGCTCAGAAAGAACCCGGCCTTTCGCGAGAGGCTAAGCTTCCTTCCTGCGGAGCCTGGCGATAAAAAAACCGTCGCTGCCGAACTGATCGGGCAAAAGCTGCAGCATTCCCTCGAACGCGTCGGTCAGAACGCCCGCCTCGCGAAGCGGCCGAGCCGCCTCCTCCGGCCAGCCGGGGTCGAGCGCGAATTCGGGAAAGGACGAGAGAAAATGCCGGATCGTTTCCTCGTTTTCCTCCGGTGCGATCGTGCACGTGCTGTACACTAGCGTCCCCCCGGCCGGACCAGCGCGCTTGCCCGCTCCAGCAGGCGGCGCTGCAAGCCGGCCAGCGCGGCGATGTCTTCGGGCCGCTTGTTCCATTTGATTTCCGGCTTGCGGCGGATGACGCCGAGACCGGAGCAAGGCGCGTCCAGCAGCACGACGTCCATCGACAGCGGCGGCAGGCGGTCGGCCAGATCGAGCGCGTCGCCGGTCATCGTCCGGATCGAGCCGAGGCCGAGCCGAGCCGCCTGCTCCCGGATGAGCGCCTCCTTGTGCGCGTGAATGTCGTTCGCCGTCACTTCGCCGGCGTCGCCCATCCGCTCCGCAAGCTGCGTCGTCTTGCCGCCCGGGGCGGCGCAGCAATCGAGCACGCGATCGCCCGGGCGCGGATCGGCGACGGCGGCGACGAGCATCGAGCTTTCGTCCTGCACCGTGAGCAGGCCGTCCTTGTACCAGGGCGTCGCGGCGAGGCTGCCGGAGCGCACCGCGACGATGCCGTCGGGCGACAGCTTCGACGGCATCGCGGCAATGCCGGCTTCGGCCATTTCGGCCAGCAGCCGGTCTCGGTCCGCCCGCAGCCGGTTGACGCGGGCCGACGCTCGCGGCGGCTCGTTGCCGGCCGCGCACAGCGATTCCGTCCTTGCGGCGCCGTAGGCCGCAAGCCAGCGCCGGACGAGCCAGAGCGGATAGCTGTGGACGAGCGCGATCCGCTCCGCCTCGTCCAGCCCGTCCGGCAATGACGGCGCGACGCCGTCCCGCAGCAGCCCGCGCAGCGTGCCGTTGACGAGGCCCGCGATGCCGGCGTGGCCGCGCCGCTTGGCGATGTTCACCGCCTCGGCGACGACCGCGTGCGCCGGCACCCGGTCAAGGAAGCGCAACTGGTAATAACTGAGCCTGAGCAGGCTGCGCACCCAGGGCTCGATTTTGCGCGGCCAGCCTTTCACCCGGTCCGAGAGGACGTAATCGATCGTATTCAGCCTCTGAATCGTGCCGTACGCGATTTCGGTCGCCAGCGCCGCGTCCTGCCTCGACAAGCCCGCTTCGTTCAGCGTCCGGTTGAGCTCAAGCCCGCTGTACGCCCCTTCCCGGTCGACCCGCTCCAGCACGTTGAGCGCGGTTTCGCGCGCTCCCTCGGGCTTCCTTTTGGCCGGCGTTCTCCTGCCGTGCTCTCCCGCTCCCCCGGGATCCCGGCGGGTTCTGGTTCCCCCGGCAGGCCCGGCTTTTTTAGCGCCGGTTTGTCCCGGCGTGTTTCGATGTTGACCGTCCACGATATGTTCGCACCTCGATTTCGTCGTCCTTCCGCATGCCCCGTTCCGGTCCGCGCAAACCTAGTTTGCGCCGGATCGGGCGGGTGATGTATTTTGGGGTTCCCGATTCGCTGCGATGCGAAAAAACGGCGCCCGTATTAACCGAGCGCCGTTCCGGGGGCGATGCGCGCCCCTCTCGCATACTCCGCCGCGGGCAGCGCTTTTTTGCCTGCCGGCTGCACCTGCGTCAGGACGACGCTGCCGTCGCCCGTCCGCACGCGAATGCCGTCCGCGCCCGCTTCGAGCACCGTGCCGGGCTTGGCTTCGGCCCATTCGGCCGCCAGTCGGGCATCCGTTTCCCCCGGCGCCCGGCAGCCCCATACTTTGAACACTTCCCCGTTCAAAAACGTAAACGCCCCGGCCATCGGATGCAGGCCGCGGACCTGGTTGAAAATGTCCCGGGCGGTCCGATTCCAGTCGATCCGCTCGTCTTCCCGGGTCAAGTTCGGCGCATAGGTCGCTTCTGCATCGTCCTGCGCGATCCGCGGGGCGGTTCCGTCGAGCAGGCGAGGCAGCCATTCGATCAGAAGCTCGGCCCCCGCGTCGCTCAGCTTGGCGAAAATCGAGCCCGCCGTATCGTCGTCGCCGATCGGGACCTCGACTTTGGCGATCATGTCCCCGGTGTCGAGCCCCTCCGCCATGTACATGAGCGTTACGCCGGTTACCGGCTCCCCGTTCATGATGGAGCGCTGGATCGGAGCTCCGCCGCGGTAACGCGGCAGCAGCGAGCCGTGCACGTTGACGCAGCCGAAGCGCGGCAAATCCAGCACCGCCTTGGGCAAAATTTGGCCGTACGCAGCCGTCACGATCAAATCCGGGGCCAGCTCCGTTACGGCCGCGACCGCGTCGGGCGATCGCAGCTTCTCCGGCTGCAGCACGCGGAGTCCCCGCTGCTGCGCGAACGCCTTGACCGGCGGCGGGGAGAGTTCCCGCTTGCGGCCTTTCGGCCGATCCGGCTGCGTGACGACCGCGACGACGTTCAGGCCTCGCTCCAGGAGCGCCCGAAGCGAAGGAACGGCGAAATCGGGCGTTCCCATAAACAGTATGTTCATTTTATTCCCCGTCCTGTTCCGCCTTGCGCGCCTCGTATACCGATTCCGCTATATCGATAAAAAGCACGCCGTTCAAATGATCCACCTCATGCTGGAAAGCGCGCGCCAGCAATCCGGTTCCTTCGTACTGCACCGGGTTGCCGTGACGGTCCTGTCCGCGGATGACGACTTTGTTCGCCCTCCGCACGTCGCCCTGCAGCCCCGGAATGCTAAGGCAGCCTTCCGGTCCGAGCTGCTCGCCTTCCGCCGAGACGATCTCGGGGTTGACGAGCTCGATCAGCCCTTGCTCTTCGTCCGCGTCGACGACGATGACGCGCTTCAAAATGCCGACCTGCGGAGCCGCGAGACCGACCCCATCCGCGTCGTACATCGTATCCGCCATATCGTCGAGCAGCTTGTGGAGATTCGCGTTGAACTTGGTAACCTCCTGAGCCCTTTCCCTCAGCACATCGTCCGGGTGTTTGACGATCAATCGAATCGACATGGTTTCATCATTCCTTTTCAAGCAGACTGGCGTTGCAAACGGCTATAACATCATTTGCGGATCGACGTCGACGCTGATTTGCACGCCGTGTTTTTTGGCGGGGTCCGCGATTTCGCGGAGCGTTTCCGCCGTCCAGGCATGAGCGTCCGCATCCGCTCCCCGATATTTTACCATACATTGAAAACGGTAGCGATCTTTCAGCCGAGGAATCGGCGACGCGACGGGACCGAGAACCTCGAACGCGGGCAAGCCCGCGGCTCCGGCAAGCCCGGCCGATTCCGCCCTCGCCCGCATTTTGGAGGCGAACGTTTCTCCGAGAGACATGAGCAGCGGAACCTGTTCGTGCGAAAACGTGACGGCGATCAGCCTCCCGTACGGCGGATAAGCCATCATTCGCCGATGGCGAAGCTCCTCGAGCGCGAAGCCGCCGTAGTCGTGGCGGCGGGCGGCCGCGATCGAGGCGTGCTCCGGCTCGTACGTTTGAATGACCACCTCGCCCGGAAGCTCGTGCCTTCCCGCCCGCCCCGCCACCTGGGTCAGCAGCTGGAACGTTCGTTCGGGAGCCCGGAAATCGGGAAGGCGCAGCGCGGAATCGGCGGCAAGCACCCCGACGAGCGTGACGTAAGGAAAATCGAGCCCTTTCGCCACCATTTGCGTGCCCAGAAGGACGTCCGCCTTGCGCTCGCGAAACGCGGTCAGCCACTTTTCGTGCGAGCCTTTTTCCGACGTCGTGTCGACGTCCATCCGGATGACGCGGACGCCGGGGAACGCGAGGGCGAGCGCTTCCTCGACCTTTTGCGTTCCGGTGCCAAAAAAGCGGATGTGCCGGCTTTGGCACGACGGGCACTCCTCCGGCTCCCGTTCCGCGTAGCCGCAGTAGTGGCAGCGCAGGTTGCGCGATCCCCTATGGTACGTCAGCGCGATGTCGCAATGCGGGCATTGCGCCGTATATCCGCAGGACCGGCACATGACGAACGTGGAGTAGCCGCGCCTGTTCAGCAGCAAAACGGTTTGCTCCCCTTTTTCGAGCCGGTCCTCCAGCTTCTCTTTCAAAAGGTTGCTGAACATCGCCCGGTTGCCCAGGCGCAGCTCCTCGCGCATGTCGACGATCGACACGGGCGGAAGCGGGCGGGCGGCGACTCGCTCGGGCAAGGCAACGTAAACGGGGCGAAGATCGGCTTCCACCCCGCTGCCCGGATATTTGGCGGCGCCGTAAGACTCCATCGAAGGCGTCGCCGAGCCGAGCACGACGGCGGCGCCGTGCTTTCTCGCCCTTTCCGCCGCCACGTCCCTCGCATGATATTTCGGGCTTTCTTCCTGCTTGTACGAAGATTCGTGCTCTTCGTCGATGACGATCAGCCCGATGTTTTCGAACGGAGCGAAAATCGCGGAGCGGGCGCCGACGGCCACGCGGGCGCTTCCGTCCCGGATTTTCCGCCACTCGTCATAGCGTTCGCCGTTCGACAGCCGGCTGTGAAGCACCGCGACCAGATCGCCGAACCGGCTTTTGAAGCGTTCGACCATCTGCGGGGTCAGCGCGATTTCCGGCACGAGCACGATCGCTTCCTTGTTCAACGTCAGGCAGCGCTGAATCGCCTGCAAATAAATTTCCGTCTTGCCGCTTCCCGTGACGCCATGCAGCAAAAACACTTCGCTTCGCTCCTCGTCGATCGCCCGCGCGATCGGCTCGAAGGCCGCCGCCTGCGCTTCGGTCAGCGTCATCGGCGAGGACGGCGCGAACGTCCGGTCCGCGTACGGATCCCGGTTCGCCTCGACGGCTTCGACGGCGACATAGCCTTTGTCGGCCAGCGCCCGAATGACGGAGACGTTCGTCCCCGCCGCGTCCGCAAGCTTCTGCTGGGCGATCGGCTCGGGATGGGCGAGCAAATATTCGAGGACTTCCCGCTGCTTGGCGGCGCGACCCGGAATGTCCGCGAGCGCCTCGCGAAGCCGCCGCTCGTCCGGAGGAACGACCGTGAGCACGGTTTTGACCGACAGCCGGTCTTCCACCTTCTGCCGTTCCCCCAATTTTCCCTGCTTCAGCCATCGCTTGATCGCGTCCGCCGCATCCGGAAATTGCTTCGCGAGCGCAGTCAGCTTGAGCGGAGCCTGCCGCTCGAGCGCTTCGACGAGGCCGGGCGCCGCGGCCCTGTCGGCTTCCGTCCAGCGAGTTCCCGGCATCGGCGCTATGTACTTCTCCGTCTTCCCTTTCAGCGCCGCGGGCAGCATCGCCTGCAGCGCGACCGTGAGCGGGCAAAGCCAGCGGCGGCTGATCCATTCCCCGAGCTCCACCAGTTCCGCCGACAGCGGAGGCAGCGAGTCGAGGACGTCCTCGACCGGCTTGAGCCTGCCCGGATCGACCTCCGCCCGGTCCGGAACGGCGACGACGATCCCCTGAAGCAGCCTGCCGCCGAATGGGACCGCAACCCGGCTGCCGATGTCGATCCACCGGGCGAGATGCTCCGGGATGCGGTAATCGAACGGCCGGTCCGTGTCCCGGCTGGGCACGTCGACGATGACGCGGGCAACCTTCATGCGTCGGCCGCCTCCCCGGTAGCAGCCGGGCGGCCGCTGCTTGCCGGGACGGTCCGGCTGTCCGCCGCCGCGGCTGCCGGTTGCCCGGCCTTTGCGGCTTCTCCCGCTTCGCGCCACGGCGGACGCGCGGCCGCGATCCGCCAGATGCGTTCCGCCGCCGCCCGTTTGGACTGGAGCGGCAGCGATTCCACCAGACCCTCCGGCCCGTAGACGCTCACGATATTCGTATCGGCGCCGAAGCCCGCGCCTTCCTGCGAAACGTCGTTGGCGACGATCAAATCGCAACGCTTGCGCCTGAGCTTGTCCGTCGCATGCTTTTCCACTTCGTCCGTTTCCGCCGCGAAGCCGATGACGAACGGCGTTTTGCCGGAGTGAATCCGATCCGCCTTCCACTCTCCGACCGTCTGCAAAATATCGGGATTGCGGACCAGCTCCAGCGTCAGCGTCTCCGGCCCTTTTTTCATTTTCCGTTCGAGCGGGGCTTTGGGCCGGTAGTCGGCGACCGCGGCTGCCATAACGATGGCGTCCATTTCGCCCGCGCGCGCCATGACGGCTTCGAGCATTTCCTCCGCGGAGCGAACGGACACGAGCTTCGTCCCCGCAGGCGGCGCGCCGTCCGTCCGGGCGCATACGAGCGTCACGTCCGCGCCCAGCAGCAGCGCCGTCTCGGCGAGCGCGAAGCCCATTTTGCCCGACGAATCGTTCGTAATGTAGCGGACCGGATCGATCCTCTCGATCGTTCCGCCCGCGGTGACGAGTACCCGCCTGCCCGCCAGCGGCTTGTCCGTCGCCAGCAGCCGCGCGGCGGCCGCCGCAATGTCGTCGGGCTCGGCGAGCCGGCCCTTGCCGACGTAGCCGCAAGCGAGCTGTCCCGTTCCCGGCTCGACGAACCGGACGCCCCGCTCGGCCAACGTCTGGAGATTGCGCACGACGGCCGGATGCTCCAGCATGTGCACGTTCATCGCCGGGGCGATCAGCACCGGCGCCGTCGTCGCGAGCAGCGTCGTGCTGAGCATGTCGTCGGCGATGCCGGCCGCCATTTTGCCGATGATATTCGCGGTGGCCGGAGCGACGACGACCAGGTCGGCGGCGTCGGCCCAGTCGATGTGCTGCACTTTGGACGCTTCCCTTTCGTCGAACGTATCCGTCGCCACCGGATGCCGGGACAGCGTCTGCAGCGTAAGCGGCGCGATGAAACGCTGCGCGCCGTCCGTCATGATGACGCGGACTTCGGCCCCGAGCGACACGAGACGGCTGCAAACCGTCGCCGCCTTGTACGCGGCGATTCCCCCCGTAATCCCGAGCACGATCGTCTTGCCTGCAAGCGGTCCAGACATGGCGTTCCCTCCCCCGTCAATCTGAAAAATGCGCGAAAACTTGTTGCCGCGATGAAAAAAACAACCGCGAGGGTTGTTTTCTCATTCGTTCTCCGATTCGGCTTGCACGGCTTCTTCCGGTTGAATCGTTTCTACGTTTATAAACTCGTGATAGATTTCCTCGAGCGCGACGCCGACGAATTTATGCGATTTGGGCGAGATCAGCTCGGATTGCTTGCCTTCGCGCAAGCTCCGGGCCCGCTTCGACGCCGCGACGACGAGCGTATATTTGCTGTCGACTTTCCTTACCAGTTCGTCAATAGAAGGGTAAAGCATGGTTCATCTCTCCGATCCGTTTTTGGCCGTGGTCAGGTCCTGCAATTCCGCGATCAGCTCATGCCGGAACCGCTCGCGCTTGCAATGCTCGGCCGTTATGATCGCTTGGATCCGCTCGCACGCGCGATCGATCTCGTCGTTCACGACCGCGTAGTCGTACTTGTTAAGCAGATTCATCTCCTCGACCGCGACGGACAAGCGATGGTCGATCTTGTCTTGCGATTCGGTGCCGCGTCCGACGATCCGCTGCTTCAGTTCGCCGAGCGACGGGGGCAGCAGGAACACGAACACGCCTTCGGGAAACTTCTCCTTTACCTTGAGAGCTCCCTGAACTTCGATTTCAAGAATGATATCTTTGCCTTCGGCGATCGTGCGCTCGACGAATTCGCGGGGCGTGCCGTAAAAGTTCCCGACGTACTCCGCGCTCTCGAGCAAGGCGTCGGAGGCGAGCATATCGAGAAACTGTTCCCGCGTCTTGAAAAAATAGTTGACGCCGTCCTTCTCTCCCTCTCTGGGCGGACGGGTCGTGGCCGAAACCGAATAGACGAGCTCCGGCATCCGGCGGCGCAGCGAAGCGCATACGGTGCCCTTGCCGACTCCGGACGGGCCTGACAGTACGATGAGCAAACCTTTTTTCATGGACTTCCCCGATTCATTCGTCATGTTCGTCATCTTTGGTGGATAGCCGGTGCGCAACCGTTTCCGGCTGAACGGCCGACAAAATGACGTGATCGCTGTCGGTAATGATGACCGCGCGGGTGCGGCGGCCATACGTCGCGTCGATCAGCATATGCCTGTCCCGCGCTTCCTGGATGATCCGTTTGATCGGCGCCGATTCCGGACTGACAATGGATATGATCCTGTTCGCCGAAACGATGTTGCCAAAACCGATATTGATCAGTTTGATCGCCATGCAACTCTTCCCTCCGGTCGGTCCTCGCAGCGCTCTCGCGAGACGTCGGACACTCTTCCATTGTTGCCCGATGATGTCCCTCGCATACTGCAGGATAACGATACAATCAGCCTGCGCAATCGACGCTGTACGCATGTGTGACGGTACTTGGCGCCCGCTTCCGGAAAAGCGGCCGTCCTCTTCGGAAGGGGACGGCCCCGGAAGTCATATTGATTAATTTTACTTGAAAATTCCGGCCCGGACAAGGGGTAGAGCAAACTACCGCGATTTTCGCGTTTCGGCGGATCGGCTCGCGGCGACGTACCGGGTCAGCTCCGCGGTCATCTCGTAAAAAAGAAACGGCGTCATCAAGTAAATTCCGTTAAAGTGCTTCATGGCCGTATCGAGAAGCTCCTTGGCGATCGCGATCCCTTCGGCCCTTCCCTCGGCCCCTTCGAGCCCCCGCATCCGGCGGCGGACTTCGTCGGACAATTGAATCCCGGGCACCTCGTTGTGCAAATATTCGGCATTGCGGCCGCTGGCCAGCGGAAAAATGCCGAGAAAAATCGGAATGCCGATGCCTTTCGTCGCTTCGGCGATTTTTTCGATTTGGGCGGAATCGTACACCGGCTGCGTCATAATGTAGTCGGCGCCCGCCTCCACCTTTTTCTCGAGCCGCTGCACCGCTTTGTCCAGATGCTTGACGTTCGGATTGAATGCCGCCCCGATGACGAAGTTCGCCTTCTGCTTCAGCGGTCTGCCCGAAAACGCGATGCCGGCGTTGAGCTGCTTGATCATGCGAATGATTTCGAATGAGGTCATGTCGTAAACCGAGCTCGCGCCGGGCAAATCGCCGAACTTCGCCGGGTCGCCCGTTACCGCCAGCACATGGTCGATGCCGAGCGCATCGAAGCCCATCATATGCGACTGCGTGCCGATCGAATTGCGGTCCCGGCACGCGATGTGAACGAGCGGCCGGATGCCGACCCGTTCCTTGAGCAGCGCGCCGAGCGCCATGTTGCTCATGCGCGTCACCGCCAGCGAGTTGTCGGCCATCGTCAGCGCGTCGGCGCCGGCCGCCTTCAGCGCTTCGGCGCCCGCCATGAAGCGGGAAATGTCCAGATCGCGGGGCGGATCGAGCTCGACGATGACC
Organism: Cohnella algarum; assembly: GCF_016937515.1. Classification (NCBI taxonomy): domain Bacteria; kingdom Bacillati; phylum Bacillota; class Bacilli; order Caryophanales; family Paenibacillaceae; genus Cohnella; species Cohnella algarum. The sequence continues at coordinate 4,493,336 of NZ_JAFHKM010000002.1, read as the reverse complement.
GTATGGCGCTCGCGGACGAGATCGACGATCGAAGGCTCCCGGGCCGGAGGCGAGGGCGGAACCGGTTCCGGCTCGGCGACCTCGATCCGCTCCGGCTCGCGCGGCTCCGCGCCGTCCGCCGCCGGAGCGGCGTCGGGCTCGTAGCCTTTCAAGGCGCCCGCGATCGCGGCGATATGCTCCGGCGTCGTGCCGCAGCAGCCGCCGAGCAGCCGCACGCCCGCGTCGGCGAACCGCCGCGCGTTCGTCGCGAAGTAGTCGGGCGACGCCGGATAGACGACTTTGCCGTCCACGTATTCCGGCAGCCCCGCGTTCGGGAACGCCGACAGCGGCATGCCGAGCCCGCCCGGCAGCTCCTCCAGCGCGCGCAGGATGCCGACCGGCCCGCTGCGGCAGTTGAAGCCGATGACGTCGGCTCCTCCGGCCGCAAGCCGCGCGAACGCGTCGGGAAGGGGAACGCCGTCGTGCGTCCGGGCCGCGTCTCCGACCGCGAATTGGCAGATGACCGGCAGATCGCTTTGCTTGCGGACGATCGAGACGGCGAGCGACATTTCCGCGAAATCCGTAAACGTTTCGAGCAGGACGCCGTCGGCCCCCGCTGCGATCAGCGCGCCGAGCTGCTCCTCGAAGTCGCGCCGCACCTCGGCATCGCTCGCGTCGCTGCGCTGGCCGGCTTTGACGGAGCCGACGGACGCCACCACGTACGCTTGATCGCCCGCCGCGCGCCTGGCGATCGCCACCCCCGCCGCGTTGATTTCCTCCGTCTTGTTTTCCAGCCCGAATCGGGCCAGCTTCGAGCGCTGGGCGGAGAACGTGTTCGTCTCAATCACTTCGGCGCCGGCCGAAATATAGCGGCGGTGAACGTCCGCGATCAATTCCGGGTTCAGCAAATTGTATTCTTCAAACGATACGCCGATCGGAACCCCCAACTGATACAGGTAGGTTCCCATCGCTCCGTCGCCGACCCGGGTTCGGGCCTTCAGCGCGGCACGCAAATCCGTTCTCACAAGGCTTCCCATCCATTTCATTATTCAGAGTAACCTTACTTTAGCACATTTCGCCGCTCCCTTGAACATGCGAACGCTCATGCCCGGCAAAAACGCATGTTCACGAAACCCGGCGGCATCCCCGGAATGGCGGAACTGCCGGGGATCCCGAATATTTGCGGCACTCAAGCGTGCGTCCATAGGCGAGATGAGTAATGGTGACTCAACTGCGTGCGGCTCCAGGCGCTCGGCCGGTCAAGATGAGTAACGGTGACTCAATTGGATGTCGATCCAGGCGCTTAGCCAGTCGAGATGAGTAATTAGGGTTTGCTGAACGATACTTTACCCGAAATTCAGGCTGAGGCGTCGGCGGAGCAGGATGGCAAATAGGAAGCCAAAAAGAACGCGCAGCCTGCGTTCCAGGTTCATCACCAGCAGTTGCAGCGTGATGGCGGACAGGCTCGTCTGCGCGAGACGCGCGCGAATACGGCCAAGCCCATATTTGCGCTTGCCTTCTCCAAATTTACCTTCGATGGCGTTGCGTTCGCCGGCATCCCGTTTGTCCTGGTTCCGTTGCTCGTTCGTCGAACCGTCCTTCCGCGGCCGTCCTAAAGCCGGACCGCTGAGCCGAATGCCATGCTGCTTGCAGAAGTTCCGGTTCTCGCGTGTGCGATAGATTTGATCCGCCTGCACGACGGCCGGATAATAGCCGAGGCGTCGGCGGTAGTTCTCGATCGTCTCGATGAGCGTGGTACTCTCGTTGAAGTTGTCCCAGGACGCCCGATCCAGGAATGCGTAGCCCTTCGTCATGCTGACGGCGAGCTTCGCACCGAACTCTACCCGCGCCTTCGCTTTCCCGCGCACGATCGGCCTTACATGCGGCTGATGGATGCTCACGATCCGGCCGTCGATCTGGTGCGATCGCCTCTGGTACATGTGAAGCTGCTGACGGTACAGTTCCTGAATCACCAGTAGATCGCGATACGCTTTGCGGCTCAAACGCGTAAGCGGCTGCGTCTTCACTTGCTCGGCGATGATGGCAAGGTTCCGTCCCACAAATCCCAGTTGCCGGCGGATCGCGCGGCGGATCACCTTCGGTCCCGGCCGGCGCTGCTTGGATACCGCCAGAAACTGCTTTCGCGCTTTCTCCCGGTAGGTACGCGGTTTCGCCGTTTGTCCGATCACCCGTTCATGCAGCGTATCGATGATCGCTTCGAGTTTCTCCCGCGCTTCGTTCAACAGATTCAGATCGGTCGGATACGCTACATCCGCTGGCGCGCAGGTGGCGTCCGCCAGCATCGTTCCTTGATTCGGTTGCTCCGGCGCTTCCGACACGGCGGCGGAAGCCTCCGCCTCATAAACATCCCGTTCGGTCGCTTCAAGTGGCGCTGCCCTTTCAACGGTCTGCGCCGTAGCAGACCGTTGCGCGGTCGATTCCATCGGCGTGTCTCCGAACAGCACTTGTTGCTCGATCTTGGCCGTGTCCGTCGTTTGATGAGGCGCCTTCCGCTTGCGTTTCCCGCCGCCGCTTATGCCGGGACCATCGTTGTCATCGTCTTTCGTTTCATTCGCGCCTTCGATGGCGACGATCTCGTTCAGCTCGGCCAGCACGTCTGTCAGACGCTTACGGAAATGCGTCATCATCGAAGGATGAAACGGCGGCTTCATTGTGAAGCCGGACAGACCGATGAAGTATTGCATGTAGGGATTTTCGCTGATCGACTCCACCGTCTCTCTGTCGGTCAGTTGCATGCGCTCCTGAATGAGGAGCGCGCCGAGCCCCGTTCGCAGACTGATCGTTTGTTGGCCGCGAAAGGTGTTTTTGAAGAACTGACCGTATTTCTGCTCCGCCGCCGCCCACGGCACCAATCGCGCCAACCGGACCCAGCGATTCTCTTCGTCCAGCTTTCCGCCGAAGGGCAGAAAGAAATCGCCGGGCAGGAGCAATTGATTTTCGAGGTGCGCGGTCGGCTTGAACATTTTCGTCACTCCATCTGCAAGGGTTTTGGGCTGCTTTCGAACATTTCCTTTGCATATGATTTCGACAAATCGGCCTCAAAATCCTTGTGGTTATGCGGTTTTTGTCGGTTTTTCAAGCGTTCAGCAAGCCCTAATTATTGCTCAAATAGGTGCGGCTCCAGGCGCTCGGCCGGTCAAAGATGAGTAACGGTGACTCAATTGGATGTGGCTTTCAGACGCTTAACCATTGAGATGTGTATTTTTTTATACGAAAATGAAGTGCCGTAAGAAGGCAAAAAAAAGACCCACTACCCCGAAATCTCAACCCTAATTTTTTTAAAATTTAGGTTGTTCCAGTAGGTTTCAAATCGACATTATATCCAAGCTGGTGCAACTGTTTCGTTAAACGTTCCACCATCTTGGAGGTCGACTCCTGAAATACGGTGGATTCAATTTCCTGGTAATTTACCCGGTCTCGAAGCATCGCATAGGCGATTCGCAAAATCAGATGGGCTGTGGCGACAGCTGCTTTTTGGTCACCTCGGCGCTTTCTTACCCTCCTGAAATAGTCGCCAATTCGGTTGCTGCTTCTAGCGTTTGCCCATGCCGCTTGGCATAAGATCCCTTTTGCATGTTTGTTCCCTTTACGGGCTTTAACTTTTTTTTTTACGCCTGCACTTTCGTTGTTCCCAGGGGCTACACCGACCCAAGAGGCCAGCTTGGCATCTGACGAGAAATGCTTAGCCGCATTAGGCGTAATTTCAGCCAGCAGCGTGATTGCCGCTGTGCGATCCATGCCGGGAATCGTATCTAGCAATTTCACCTCTTCTTCGTATGGTTGGATCAGCGCTTGAACTTTCTCTTCTAACCGCCCAATTTGATCCTCGAGAAACTTCAGGTGCTCCAGGTGGTACTTGATCATTTCGCGATGATGTTTCAGCAGTTTACCATTCAGTGCGTCCATGAGTTGTTTGACTTTCTTCTTCAACTGGGATTTGACGAGCTGGCGAACTTCCGCCTCCTCCAATACCTCGCCGTCGACAAGTCGGTCTAATAAAGCCCGGCCGGAGACGCCAAACAAATCGGACATAAAGGTGGTGAGCTTGATGTTGGCATCCTGCAAGATTTTGTGAACACGGTTCTTCTCGGAGGTCGTTTGCTGCACCAGTTTGCGACGATACCGCGTCAAGTCCCGAAGCTCACGGATTTCTTGTGGGGCGACCATGCTGGGTTGTACCAACCCGCAGCGGTGCAACTGGGCGATCCACTGTGCGTCTTGAACGTCGGTTTTACGTCCCGGCATCTTTTGAATCTGCCGTGCATTGGCGAGAGTCAATTCACAGGTGGACTCCAGGACGTTCCATATTGGCTTCCACAGCACACCGGTGCTCTCCATCGCTACCTCTCGGCACTCGCGCTCCTCGAGCCAATCCTGCAACTCCAGCAATTCGCGGGTAGTGGTACCGAACGTGCGGATTTCGGACTTGGGTTTGTGTTCCAACGAACCCGACAAGACGCATGCAACTACGGTTTCCTGATGGACATCCAGACCAGCACAAATTTGACGTACAGCATCCATACCAACACCCTCTTGTTTCAGATTAAACAGACCATGCAGTCCTAAAGGAGAGAGTTTATACGCGTCTTTAGGGACAATGGGCGGCTCTCGCAAACTGCAATAAGACGGATTACTCAACGGGGGACCAATAAATTTCCGTCTTTTGATCTGTTCATTATCTGTTTGTCCAGAATGTAAGAAGGATAAAAGGACGCGTACGACCACATTTTCATCTATGGCGGTGACGGTAACGTCATAGGGGATTACTCAAATAGGTGTGGCCTCATGGGCACGGCGGGTGGGGAGAAGTTACCATACTCAACCAGACCCCCGCGGGCCGAGCCGACTTCTCAGCGGATGCGGGAGATGTCGCCTAAGAAATGTTCCGCCCCGTCCGAACGGCGCCCGCCAGGTGCCCGCAAGCCTTCACGGGCGCTTTGGCACGGCCAAGGCTTAACCCCTCATCCATGCCCATCCATGTCAAAATAAGACCAATAAAAAACCCGGCATCGGCCGGGTCGGAAAAGACGCTGAAATTCGCCGCTTACACGGTTCCGGTGTACACGGCTTCGGCCGGTCCCGTCATGTAAACGCGATTGTTGTCTTCGTTCCATTCGATGAACAGGTCTCCGCCTGCAAGCGAGATCGTCGCTTTCCGGTCGGTCAGGCCGTTCAGCACCGAAGAAACGAGCGTCGCGCATGCGCCGGTGCCGCACGCGAGCGTCGGTCCCGCTCCGCGCTCCCATACCCGCATGTCCACCTGGTCGCGGGAGTTGACTTTCGCGAACTCGACATTGATTTTGCGCGGGAACAGCGGATGCGTCTCCAGCTTCGGTCCCCACGCCGCCAAATCGAAATTCACCGCGTCGTCGACGTAAATGACGCAGTGAGGATTGCCCATCGAAACGGCGGTAAAGGCAAATTCGCGCCCGTCCACCGTTACCTTGTGGCCGAGCACGGGATTCGCGTCGATCGTCGTCGGAACGTCCAGCCCGTTCAGGACGGGTGCGCCCATATCGACCCGGACGAGCTTGGCCGCGCCGTTTTCGACTTCCAGCTGCAGCGGCTGCACGCCGGCGCCGATCGTTTCAATCGTAATGTCCGTCCGGTCGATCAGCTTGTTGTCGTACACGTATTTGGCCACGCAGCGGATCGCGTTGCCGCATTGCTCCGCTTCGGAACCGTCGGAATTGATGATGCGCATTTTGAAATCGGCCTTCTCGGAAGGCAGAATGTAGACCAGTCCGTCGGCGCCGATGCCGAAATACCGGTTGCACAGGCGCTGAGCCAGCTCGGGCGCGCCGGCCGGAAGTTCCCGTTCTCCGTAAACGACGATAAAGTCGTTGCCGAGGCCATGCATTTTCGTAAAGTTCATCGGGCATTCCCTCCTGCAGCCGCTTTGATCCGCGGTTGTCCTTCGTTTGTTTTTATCATACCGAATTCCGTTCTTTTTGCGGATGCAGGATTTTCGGTTTTGTTTGCACTTTTTCGCTTTCGCCGCAATCGGCGAGCCCGGCTTCCGTCCTCAATGGATAGCTTTTGCAATCGAGGAAATAATACCGCCAAGCGACCCTCTTACAAATAAATGAAAGGCTTGGCGATCTCATGGCAAACGACAAACCGAACCAGCCCCAGGACGAATCGAGACGAAGGTTTCTGAAGTACACCGGCGCGGCGGTCGGCGGACTTGTCGTCGGCGGCGTCGTCGGCGGCATCGTCGGCTCGCAGCTTGACGGCAACGGCGGCCAGCCGCAGCAGCAGCCGGCCGAAACCCAATCCCCGGCCGCGCAGAACGGCAAAGATTACAACCAGGCGCTCATGTATTTCACGCAGGACGAGTTCCAAATCGCCGAGGCCGCGGCCGAGCGGATTTTTCCCGCCGACGACGCCGGGGCCGGTGCGAAGGAGCTGGGCGTCGCGTTTTTTATCGACCATCAGCTGGCCGGCGGCTACGGCATGAACTCGCGCGACTATATGCTGCCTCCGTTTTACAAAGCCGAGGCGTACCAAGGCTATCAGCTTGCGTTCAAGCGCCGGGAGCTCATCTCGCTCGGTCTTGCCGCGCTTAACGATTACAGCAGCGACAAGTATCAAAAAACGTTCACGAAGCTCGCGCCGGAGGAGCAGGATGCGGTGCTGGCCGCTTTCGAAGCGAACGAAGTCGAACTGAAGGGCGTTCCGGCCGCCACGTTTTTCAATATGTTTCGAACCCTTACGATCGAGGGCGTTTACTCCGACCCGCTGTACGGAGGCAACAAAAACATGAACGGCTGGAGAATGCGCAACTTTCCCGGCAACCAGATGAGCTATTTCGACGTGATCGACAAGGAGGAGTTCGTCAAGTACGAGCCTCTCAGCCTGAGCGATCATCTGTCGACCTGACCGAAAAGGAGGAACTGCGAAAGTGGCAACCACACTGCCTAAAGCGTCCGTCGTCATCGTCGGGATGGGCTGGGTAGGCGGCATCATCGCGGCCGAGCTGACGAAGGCCGGCCACCAGGTCGTCGTTCTCGAACGGGGGAAAAACCGGGGAACGTCCGATTACTACCACGTCCACGACGAGCTGCGTTACGCGAGCCGCTACGAATTGATGCAGGATTTGTCCAAGGAAACGGTGACTTACCGCAACAACGAAAAGGTGCGCGCGCTGCCGATGCGATCGTACGGGTCGTTTCTGCTCGGGGACGGCGTCGGCGGAGCCGGCGTTCACTGGAACGGGCAGTATTACCGTTTTTTGCCGTACGATTTCGAAATCTATTCGAAAACGGTCGAAAGATACGGAAAGGCGAAAATTCCGGAGGGAATGACGCTGCAGGATTGGGGCATCACGTATGACGAGCTCGATCCCTATTTCGTGAAATACGAGCAGATGGCGGGAATTTCCGGGGAACCGACGACGCCGGAAAACGTCGGCAAGCTGTCGAAGCCCTACCCGACGGCGCCGATGAAAAAAACGCCCGGCATGAAGCTGTTTGAGGAAGCCGCGTCAAAGCTCGGCTACCACCCGTACATCATTCCGTCGGCCAACCTGTCGGAAAACTACACGAACCCCGACGGCATCGCGCGCGCGGCCTGCCAATACTGCGGATTTTGCGAGCGGTTCGGCTGCGAGTACGGCGCCAAGGCCGACCCGGTCGTCACGGTTCTCCCCGTCGCCCAGCAAACCGGCAAAATGGAGCTGCGCACGTTCTGCAACGTCATCCGGGTCGAAAACGACGGCAAAAAAGCGACCGGCGTCACGTACGTGCAAACGACGACCGGCGAAGAGTTCACGCAGCCTGCCGACGTCGTCGTGCTTGCGGGCTACGTATTCACCAACGTCAAGCTGCTGCTGCTTTCCAAGCTGGGCAAGCCCTACGATCCGAAAACGCAAACCGGGGTCATCGGCAAAAACTACTGCTACCAGAACAACGGAGCGTCGGGAACCGCCTTCTACGACGACCGGGAGTTCAACATCTTCATGGGAGCCGGCGCGCTCGGCAGCAGCCTCGACGATTTCAACGGCGACAATTTCGATCACAGCGATCTCAATTTCCTTCACGGCGCCAACATCCGGTTCACGCAAGCCGGCCTGCGGCCGATCGCGAACAATCCGACGCCGCCGGACACGCCGTCCTGGGGCCTCGCCTACAAGCAGGCGACGCTCAAATACGCGAACCGGGTGCTCAACATCGGGGCGCAAGGCTGCTCGCTGCCGTACCGCTACCACTACTTGGACCTGGACCCGACCTACAAGGACGCTTACGGGCTGCCGCTTATGCGGATGACGTTCGATTTTCTGGACCAGGACAAAGAGCTGGTGAAATTCATCGCGGGGAAAGTGAAGGGGATCGCCGACGAAATGGGCGCCTCGAACGTCGTCGTCAAGGACACGCTGTCGACCTACAACATCGTGCCTTACCAGTCGACGCACAACACGGGCGGAGCCATTATGGGCAGCGACCCGGATACGTCCGCGGTCAACAGCTATTTGCAGATGTGGGATGCGGAAAACGTGTTCGTTTGCGGGGCTACGGCGTTCGCGCATAACAGCGGGTACAATCCGACCGCGACCGTCGGCGCGCTCGCTTACCGGACGGCCGAAGGGATCGAGAAATATTTGCAAAAAGGCGGCATGCTCGTGTGAGCCGCGCGGATTCGGCGGCGGACCGGGAACTTATCGCCCATCTGAGCGAGCTTCGCAAACGGCTGTTGTACGTTTCCGTCTGGTTCGTCGCCGCGCTTGGCGCCGGCTTCGGCGGAGCCCCCCGATTGCTGGCTTACGTCCGCGATCATCTCGGAGGGTTGCGCGTACAGTGGAGCGTCTTCTCGCTCTCCGACGGCTTGATGGTCTACATGAAGTGCGCGTTTGCGATCGGCATGGCGCTGACGCTGCCGTTTTTGCTGCTTCAGCTGTGGCTGTTCGCGAAACCCGGGCTCACGGCCGCGGAAGCGAAATCGGCGCTGCTGTACGTGCCGCTTTCCCTGTTTCAGTTCGCGCTCGGAGTCGGCTTCGGCTACGCCGTCGCCCTGCCGATGATGATCCGGTTCATGGTCCGTCTGAATCAAAGCATCGGCGCCGAGGAAGTGTACGGCATCCAGCATTACGTGTCGTTTCTGACCGGATTTCTGCTGCCGATGGGACTGGCCTTCGAAATGCCGCTCGTCATGCTGTTTTTGACCCGGATCGGGCTGCTCGAGCCCGGCATGATGAAGCAGGTGCGCAAATACGCCTACGTCGGACTGGCCGTCGTAGGCTCGTGCATCTCGCCGCCGGACTTCGTCTCGCATTTGTCGGTGACGGTCCCTCTTATTTTGCTGTTCGAAATCAGCGCGTTCGTGTCGGGCCGCTACTACCGGCGAAAAGCCGCGCTTGCGGCGCGACCGGCCTGACGTTCCCGGCACGGAGTCAATCGAAACGAAAAGGAGGTGGCGGCATGTTCAACAATATCGGCGTATCGGGGCTCATCATCATCCTGGCGATCGCGCTGATCGTCTTCGGCCCGGCCAAGCTTCCCCAGCTCGGCCGAGCTTTCGGCGATACGCTTCGCGAATTTCGCAATTCGACCAAAGGCATCGCGGACGATCGGAACGACGACGAAACGGGCATCGTGTAAAGCGTTTCTCCGCTTCGCCGTTTATCTCGCGATGGCGCGCGGGTTGCCGCCCGCCGCTCCGTACGTGATGCGATTGCCTTTGCGGCGGCGGCGGGACGATCCCCAGACGCTGCCGATTCCCATCGCGAACGTCGGAATGCCGGCGGCGACGAAGACGAGCGCCCAATCCCGAAGCGACAGCGGAACCGTTTTGAAAATCGGCTGCAGCTGCTCCACGTACAGGACGGGGAACATCAGAGCCAGCGACGATACGACCGCAAGCACGAGAAACTTGTTCTCGAACAGGCGGCGGTGAAAAATCGAGCGCGAGCTCCGGCAGTCGAAAACGTGGATGAGCTGCGCCATGACGAGGGTCGCGAACGCCACCGTTTGCGCATGCGTCAGCTTCTCGGGGTCTCCCGCCCCGTCTCCGAGCGCAAGCACGAACGCGCCGAGCGTGCAGACGCCGATCAGCACGCCGCGGCTGATAATTTTCCAGCCGAGCCGCCGGGCGAAAATATTTTCCTTGGCGGCTCTCGGTTTTTGCCGCATCAAATCGCCTTCCGCCTGGTCGACGCCGAGCGCCATGGCCGGCAATCCGTCGGTCACGAGATTGACCCACAAAATTTGAATCGGCACGAGCGGCAGCGGCAAGCCCGCCATCATCGCCAGGAACATCGTCAAAATTTCCCCCACGTTCGAAGCGAGCAAATAGCGGATGAATTTGCGGATATTTTCGTAAATGCCCCTGCCTTCCTCGACGGCGGACACGATAGAGGCGAAGTTGTCGTCCGCGAGCACGAGCGCGGACGCTTCTTTCGTCACGTCGGTGCCGGCGATCCCCATCGCAATGCCGATATCGGCCGCTTTGACGGCAGGGGCGTCGTTGACGCCGTCTCCGGTCATCGCGACGACGTGTCCGCGCCGCTGCAGCGCCTGCACGATGCGCAGCTTATGCTCGGGCGAAACGCGGGCGAACACGTAGACGTTGTCCACCTGCTTTTCCAGCTCTTCGTCGCTTAAGCCGGCGAGCTCGGCCCCGCTCATCGTCCGGCCGTCGCGGGGCAAAATCCCGATCTCCCGCGCGATCGCTTCGGCCGTCGTCCGGTGGTCGCCGGTAATCATGACCGTGCGAATGCCGGCTTGGCGGCATTTGAGTATCGCCTCGGGAACTTCGCGGCGCGGCGGGTCGATCATCCCGGCGAGGCCGATGAACACGAGGCCGCGTTCCGCCTGGTCCTCGCCCTCGCACGGATCGTTCGGCCGAACCTCGCGAAAGGCGAAGCCGAGGACGCGAAGCGCATCCTGCGCCATCGCTTCGTTGGCCTGCAGCACCTTCTGCCGAAGCGTTCCCGTGAACGGCACGACGTTGCCGTTCCAGAGCACGTAAGCGCACCGCTCGATCAGCAGGTCCGGCGCCCCTTTCGTGCAAAGCAGCTGGCCGCCCTGGTGGGAGACGAGAACCGACATCCGCTTGCGGTCGGCGTCGAACGGAAATTCCTTGACCCTCGGGTACAGCGCTTCGAGGGAGGAGCGGGAATTTCCCGATTTGGCCGCCAGGACGAGCAATGCGCCTTCGGTCGGATCGCCTTTGACGGTCCATTCGCCGGACCCGGCCGCGGCGGCATTCGTCTCCTTCGCCGGTTTTTTCCGTTTGGCGTCTTCGCTTCGCTCCTCCATCGTCAGCTCGGCGTTGTTGCACAGGGCCGCCACTTGCGCCAGGCGGCGAAGCTCGACGTCCCCTTTCAGTTCGACGGGCTTGCCGTTTTCGAAAAATTGGCCCGCCGGCTCGTACCCTTCTCCGGAAACGTCGAGATGGCGCCCGCCGAGCCAGAGCCGGGTGACCGTCATTTTATTTTGCGTCAGCGTCCCCGTCTTGTCCGAGCAGATGACGGACGCGCAGCCGAGCGTTTCGACCGACGGCAGCTTGCGGACGATCGCCCGCCGCTTGATCATGCGCTGCACGCCCAGCGCCAGGGCGATCGTCACGATGGCCGGAAGGCCTTCGGGAATCGCGGCGACCGCCAGGCTGACGCCCGCGAGAAACATGCCGTACAGCGGCTGTCCGTGAAGCACGCCCGCGACGACGACGACGACGGTGAGCGCCAGCGCCACGACGATCAAAATTTTGCCGAGCTGCTCAAGCCGGTGCTGCAGCGGCGTTTCCGCCTCCTCCGTCTGCTGGATGAGGCCGGCGATTTTGCCCATTTCCGTATCCATGCCGGTAAGCGTGACGATGCCTTTCGCCGTTCCTTTCGTCACCATCGTGCCGAGAAAGCCGCAGTTTTTGCGGTCGCCCAGCGGAAGCTCGGCGGCCGCGATCGCGGCCGCTTCCTTCGCCACCGGGACGGATTCCCCCGTAAGCGCCGCTTCTTCGATCGCGCATTGATTGCTTTCGATAAGCCGGATGTCCGCCGGAACCCGGTCTCCGCCTTCCAGCAGCACCAGGTCGCCGGGAACGAGCTCCCGCGCGGGCACGACGTGCAGCGAGCCGCCGCGAATGACCTTCGCGTTCGGCGCCGCCAGCTCCTTGAGCGCGCGCAGCGAGCGCTCCGCCCGGAATTCCTGAAAGAAGCCGAGCACGCCGTTCAAAATAATGATCGCAATGATCGTCAGCGCATCCAGCATTTCACCGAGCAGCCCCGAGACGATCGTGGCTCCGGCCAGCACGAGCACCATGAAATCCTTGAACTGGTTGAGAAAAAGCTTGATCGGCGATTCGCCTTTCCGCTCCTCCAGCTCGTTCAGCCCTTGGCTTTTCAGCCGCGATGCCGCTTCGTCAGGGCTTAGGCCCCCTTTTAAATCGGTGCCCAGCGCCAAGGCCAACTCCGTTTCGTTCATCTGATGCCAAGCCTTACCTTCCACGACGGTCATCCCCTCCCGCGAGTTCGCCGTCCCGATGCCGAAGTGGGACAGCCGTTCTGCCCTATATGTATTCAGACAAGCCGCGAAATATCCCGCCTCCCTCAAAGGAAGCTTGAACGGAAGGGCGGCCGGGCCACTTTCCCTTTCCCGCCAACTGTGGCATCATAGGAGGACGGGAAATCTCCGAATTCATTGCACACGGGAGCAACGACCATGTCACTCGACGGATTCGTCGTCCGCGCGATCGTGCGCGAGCTGCAAACGCTCGCCGGCGCGCGTATTCATAAAATTTATCAACCGACGGAACATGAAATCGTCCTTCATTTAAGAGGCCAGGGAGCCAGCCGCAAGCTGCTGCTCTCCGCCCACCCTTCGATGCCGCGCCTGCATTTTACCGAGCAAACCTGGACGAACCCGCAGGAGCCGCCGATGTTCTGCATGCTGCTGCGCAAGCATTGCGAAGGCGGGATCGTCGAAACCGTCCGGCAAATCGGAATGGAGCGCATCGTCGAAATCGACGTCCGCCACCGGGACGAGCTCGGCGACTTGTCGCTCAAACGGCTTACGCTCGAGCTGATGGGCCGCCACAGCAATTTGATGCTGCTCGATCCGCAGAGCGGAACGATTCACGACAGCATCCACCACGTGACGCCGGCGATCAGCAGCTACCGGACGGTGCTGCCGGGCTCCGCTTACGTCGCACCGCCCGAGCAAAACAAGCAAAATCCGCTCGAGACGACGGAAGCCGAGTTCGCAAGCCTTTTGGCTTCGGCCGATTTGGCGCCCGATTCGGAGCCGTCGTCCAAGGAGCTGTCTTCGTTTTTGCTGAACGCTTTTACCGGTTTGAGTCCGCTGCTTTCCAAGGAAATCGTTCACCGGGCGGAGGGGAACCGCACGCGGCTATGGGGCGAATTCGCCGCGATCGTCGATCGGGCGAAGCTTCATCGGTACCGCCCGGCCAGCGTCGAGACGGACGGCGGCAAGACGTTTTTTTCGGTGTTCGAGCTCTCGCACCTGAGCGGAGAGGTTCGCGAATTCGATTCGGCGAGCGAATGTCTCGACGAGTATTACAAGGACAAAGCCGAGCGCGATCTCGTCCGCCAGCGGACGACCGATTTGACCCGGCTGCTCCTCAACGAAACGGCCAAAAACGAGAAAAAAATCGACAAGCTGAAGGAAACGCTGCAGGACGCGGAGGAAGCCGACCGCTTCCGCAAGTACGGGGAACTGCTGACCGCGCATTTGCATGCGATCGCCAAAGGGGATGCCGCCGCCGAGGTGGTCGACTACTACGACGAGAACCAGCCGCTCGTTTCGATCGCCCTCGATCCGCAGCTGACGCCGAGCGAGAACGCGCAGCGCTACTTCCGCAAATACAACAAGCTCAAAAACAGCCGCGCGGTCGTCGCCGAGCAGATCGGGGCAGCCGAAGCGGAAATCCGGTACCTGGCCTCGGTGCTGCAGGGACTCGAAACCGCGACGCCGGGCGATATCGAGGAGATCCGGGAGGAGCTTAAAGAGCAGGGCTACATTCGGCAGCGGGGAGCGGGCAAATCCGCGCGCAAAAAAAAGCAGGACCGCCCGGCCTTGCTCTGCTACGAGTCCAGCGAGGGAATTTCGATTTTCGTGGGCAAAAACAATACGCAAAACGATTACGTCACAAACCGGCTCGGGCAGCCGAACGATACGTGGCTGCATACGAAGGATATTCCGGGTTCGCACGTGCTCATCCGCGCCTCGGAATACGGGGAGCGGACGCTGCGCGAAGCCGCGATGCTGGCCGCCTATTACAGCAAGGCGCGCGAGTCGAGCGGCGTGCCCGTCGACTACACGCGCATCCGCCAGGTCCGCAAGCCGAACGGCGCCAAGCCCGGCTTCGTCATCTACGAAGGCCAGCGAACGCTGTTCGTTACGCCGGACGAAGCGGCGGTCAAGGAGCTGCCAAGCACGATTAAGCAGATGTAGGAAAGGGCTTGACGGCAATCTCCCCTTGCCCGGCTCCCGGTGTGCGGTCCGGTGCCGCTCGACGGGTTGCGGGCTTGGCGCAGCAAAAAGAACAAGCGTTCCAGGCGGATTCGCCTATCCCGCTTCACCCCCGCGCGCCGCGCAGCCGCTCAAGCACGCTCGCGTCGACCGACCGGCTGCCGATGGCGCCGTGGTACAGCTTGCCTTTGCGCGCCCCGTGGAAGTCCGATCCGCCGGTGACGATTTTCCCGCGGTTTTCGGCAAGGCCGCGATACCGCTCCGCCTGTTCGGCCTCGTGGTCGGAATGGTACGCCTCCAGGCCGTCCGCTCCGCCGTCGAGCAGTTCCGCGGCCAGCTCGTCGTTTCCGTACAAGCCCGGATGAGCGACGATCGCGGCGCCTCCCGCTTCGCGAATCCACGCAAACGCCTCGAACGGCGTAATTCGCGGCGGCGGATCGACGTAGGCGGCCCGGCCTTTGGCCAAATACCGGTCGAACGCCTCCTGCACGCTGTCGACCGCGCCGATTCGCACGAGCGCTTCGGCGATGTGGGGCCTGCCGATCGTTTCGATGGCGCCCGGCTTGCGGCCGGCCGCTTCCGCCACTTGCTCCGTCGTCAACGGAATGCCGAGCTCGTTCAGCCTCGCGACGATGCCTTCGTTCCGGCTATCCCGCACTTTCCGCTGGGAAATCAGCCTTTCAAGCAGCAGCCCGTCCCGAATGTCGATGTAATAACCTAAAACGTGAATCTCTTTTCCGGCGAGCGACGTGCTGATCTCCACGCCGGGAACGACTTCGATGCCGTAAATCGGGGCCGCCGCCGCCGCTTCCGCAATGCCGGCCACCGTGTCGTGATCGGTGATGGCGACGGCCGAAAGCCCCGCTTCCGCCGCCATCCGGACGTTCTCTTTCGGACGGTGCAATCCGTCCGATGCCGTCGTATGCGTATGCAAATCAACTTTGCTCATGGGCAAGCCCCCTGACGTAATCGAGCAGCGTAACCGCGTGCAGCGGCAGCTCGGAGGATTTCGACCGCACGGCGAAAAATTTCCGCCGGAACGAGACATCCTTGATTTTCACCGGTTTCATCAAGCCGAGGGCGACCTCGTTTTTGATCGTCCATTTGGACAGCACCGACAAGCCGAGACCGGCCTCGACGGCGGATTTGACCGCTCCGTTGCTCCCGAAATTGCTGACGATCCGCAAGTCTCCTTCCTCTATGCCCTGCCGCTCCAATTCCTCCACCATTACCTGTCTCGTGCCCGAGCCTCGCTCCCGCAGGACAAGCGGCTCGGCCAGCACTTCCTTCAGCTCCACCTCGTCCCTTGAGGCAAACGGATGGCCCGGCGGCGCGACGAGCAGCAGCTCGTCGTCCATGACCGGCTCGGATATGACGTTCGGGTCGTCGGTCGGCGCTTCGACAAGGCCGAAGTCGAGCGCATGGCGCGCGATTTCCTCGACGATTTCGGTCGTGTTCATCACCCGCATGCTGACCGACAAATTGGGAAACCGAAGCAGAAAAGGCCCTAGCAGTCTCGGAAGCACGTATTCGCCGATCGTCAAGCTCGCGGCGAATTGCAGTTGTCCCTTCAGTTCTTCCGTATATTTGGCCATTTTCATGTCGGTTTCCCGCATGAGCTCGACCGCCTTGCGAGCCTGCGGGAGCAGGCAATGGCCGGCTTCCGACAGCTCCAATTTTTTGGTCGACCGGTGCAGCAGCTTGACGCCGAACCTTTCCTCGAGCGCCTGGATCTGCATCGTAACGGCAGGCTGGGTCATGTGCAGGGCTTGCGCGGCCGCGGAGAAGCTTCCCCGTTCCGCCACCATGTAAAAGATATGAAGTTGATGCACGTTCAGCGACATCCGCCCATTCCGCCTTCCGTTCGTAGTCGTTCGTTCCATTATACCATAGATAAAGCCGCCTCCCGACCCGCGGGCCGGCGCCGGGCGCAAAAAAAAGAGCCGAAGCGAGTCCTCGCGGCTCCCTCCGACTGCGGTCAGCGGCGTTTGCGGTTGTTTTTGATCAAGGTCATTCTTCGGGAATGTCTCAGCCAGGAGTAATACGTTTTCAAATCTCGCAGTTCCATCGTTTCCGACATCCGTCCGAGAAACGTGACGACGATCATCTTGTGAAGAGGGTTGCCCAGCAAATCGACTTCCTTGTCCGACACGGCAAATTCTGCAACGAAAATCAAATCTTCGTCAACCATATAAACGTCCTGCTCGTTGCGATAATAAGAAGCGATTCTGCCTTCCTTCAGACATTGCCACAAAAATTCGGCGATGTCGGCATAATCCGCCTTCTCGGCTTGTACCCGGTCGGCCCAACGAGCGCGCGCATGGTTGGTGATGATAATGTCTACAACCTTTTTGTCTCCTAAAACAACATGAAAAGGTTCGTATGTACTCCATCGCTCGTTTTGTTTGTCTCTCACCGGGCTCTCCCCTTCCGGGCCTATAGGACTACGTTCATGGCAGAGAAACAGGAAGTCAAGATTATTTTAACTCACGGATTCGAGAAGATTCAACAAAAAAATAAACCGGGCCCATATTTTCCATATTCAGGATACTCTCTTTGCATTTTCTTCGAATTCGATGGCGTCGCAGAGCTCGCGAATCTCATCTTGCAGGCGTTTGAGCGGCTGGCGCCACTCGTCTCCGGCAAGCCCTTGCCGACGCAGCAGCGTTTCCAATGCAGCCGCCTCATCAAACAAGTAGACGGCCGAGAGATTGCCGGCCACCCCTTTGAGCCCGTGCAGCATTTTCAGGCTTCCTTCGACTTCTCCGGAGGCAAGGCTCCGCTCCAGTTGCGCCCCGAACGAACGATTTTCCAGGCGAAAGGTGTGAAGCATATGCCATAAAATCGCTTGTTTGCCGCCTACCCTTCGGCTCGCCTCTTCCCATTTCAGCCGGCCGGCGGCACGAAGCCCCCGTTCGACGGCGGCGAACAGTTCCTCCGGCTCGATCGGTTTCGTCACGACGTCGTTCATTCCGGCCTGGAAACATTTTTGCAGGTCTTCCTGCACCACGTTCGCGGTCATCGCGATCACGGGAAGCTCCCAGCCGGTCCGAGCGCGCCGAATCGCGCGGGTCGCTTCGACTCCATCCAGTCCGGGCATATGCAGATCCATCAGGACGAGATCCCAATCTTCCCGCTCCAGCATGTCGAGCGCTTCGTAACCGTCGCAGGCGATCCCGATTTCGTACCCTTTGCCCGCGAGCAGTTCTTTCGCCACCTGTTGATTGATCGCATGGTCCTCGACCAGCAAAATGCGGGGGGCGAAAAGAGGTCCTTTTTTTCGCCGGAAGCCCGAGCTTTCGAGGTGCCTCGTTTCTTCCGCCAGGTGAGCCAGCATATGCTGCACCGCCCTCCGGTTTACCGGCTTGATCAGCGTCCGGTCCGGCCTTTCCTCCGGCGGCATGCGCAGCCACTCGTTTTGGCCGAACGCCGTCGTCATGGCGATGGTTTTGGCCGAACGGACCGCCTTGCGAAGGGCGAACCACGTCTCTTCCCCGTACATGTCGGCCATTTCCATATTAAAAAAAACGTAATCGAACGACTCGCCTTCGGGCAGCCCGGAAAGGAGCGCGATGGCCTCCTTCCAGCTGCCCGAACACGTCGCCTCCATGCCGATGGAACCGAGCATGTCCGTGAGAGCGCGCTGCATCAAGCCCGGACGTTCGATGCAGAGAACGGTCGGGCGGGAAACCGAAATTTCCGGCTCGGCCCATGTTGCGGGAACGACCGGAAACAGCAGCGCGAACGAAAAGCGGCTGCCGACGCCTTTTCTGCTTTCCACCTCAAGGCGTCCGCCCATCAGCTTGACCAATTCCTCCGAGATGACGAGCCCGAGCCCCGTCCCGCCGTACTTGCGGCTCGTCGATCCGTCCGCCTGGGTGAACGGCGTGAACAGATGCGCCAGCTGATTTTCCGCGATGCCGATGCCCGTATCCTCCACGGCGAATTCCAGCATCGCCTCGCCATTGCGGACGCCGAACGTCTGCACCTGGAAATGAACATGGCCTTCGTCCGTAAATTTGATAGCGTTATTAAGCAAATTAAGCAGCACCTGCTCCAGCCGGAGCGGGTCGCCGATCAAACGGCCCGGCATCGGCCGGGGGATGTCGAAGACGACTTCGATCTGCTTTTTGCCGATAAAAATGCCGATGGTGTCCGCCAGCTTCCGAAACAGCTCGTCCGGCTCGAACGAGACGGTTTCGAGTTCCACTTTGCCGGCCTCGATTTTGGAAAAATCGAGAATGTCGTTGACGATGCCCAGCAGCACTTCGGAGGAGGAGACGATTTTCAGCGCGTAATCCTGCTGAATGTCGGTCATTTTCGTCCGCTGCAACAGCTTGGACAATCCGACGATGCCGTTGAGCGGCGTGCGGATTTCGTGGCTCATGCGCGCCAGGAACATGCTTTTCGCGCGGCTTGCCTCCTCCGCCGCTTGCTTGGCCTGCGAAAGCTCCGCCTGAATCGATCTCTGCCTGACGATGTCGTGGAACAGCCCGATGTAGCCGAGCGTCTGCCCGTCGTCGCTCACCATTTTGCTGACGCTTAAAAAGACCGGAACCCCCGTGCCGTTCTTATGCACGTATATTCTTTCTTCCGAGTAGGACAGCCGATTTTCCAGGCGGGCCGTAAAGTACGAAACCCCGGGAGCGATCGTCCTCCCCAATTTCGCGGAGAGGCGCTCCGCTTTCTCTTCGAGGTCGGACGGATCGGAAAAAGAGGCCGGCGTAACGCCCGTAACCTCTTCCTCGCGGTAACCGAGTATGCGCGACGCTCCCTCGTTGAAGCTGACGATAACGTAATCCGGATCGGTGACGATAATGCCGTACTCGCTTTGGCTGCGCACGGCATCGAACGGCTTGTACCGTTTCCGCAGCTTTTCCGCCATCGCATTGATCGAAGCGGCGAGCGTCCCGATCTCGTCGCGCGGCTGCTCTTCCAGCGGCTTCACGCCAAACCGGCCGTCCGTGACCGCTTCGGTAGCCTGAAGCATCGCCTTGATTCTGCGAAATGGAGGCTCGATCGAAAGATGCAGCAATCCGGCGATCAGCAGCGTCGCCGCAAGGCAGGCCGTAACGGTCCGCCCCAGCAAAGCGTCAAGCGGCCGGTAAAGCCGCTCCACGGAGAAACCCGCTACGTAATGCCACTCGCTGCCTTCGACGGGATAGGCGATCAAAAGCTCGCCGCGACCGTTATCGACCGATCGAAGCCGTTCGGACAGGAGGCGGAAAACGGCGGAGCGCGTTTGCGCGTCGAGCGCGGAAGCATTGCGGGTGTGATAGACGGCGGTGCCCGACTCGTCGGCGAGATAGCCCGCGACCGCCATGCCGTTTCGCTCGGCAAGCCGGCCGAAGATCGAGTCCCATGGCAAGGTTGCCCTCAACACGCCTTCGATCCGGTAAGAGAGATCGTAGACGGGCAAGTAAAGGGCGATCTCGGCATTCCGCCCGTCTTCCGGTTCGAAGAAGGGAGGCTGAATCGCTTGTCCGCCGTTCATTGCGCGGAGAAAATACGGACTGTTCGCATAGCTTTCCGTTCGGCCGCCGGGCATGCGAAGCGACCCGTCGCCGTCAATATAGGCCAGGTTCGAAAATTCCCCGTTCCGCTTCTTTCGTTCGCTTTCCAAATAAGCGTTCCGGGAGTCGGCGGTGCCGGTCCTAAGCGATTCGGAAACGCTGATGCCCCCGGCCGTTTCCAACCGGGAAGCCAGCCACGCGGACAGCTCCTCCGCGCGCTCGCGGACGTCGGACTCCGCCTTGTCGAAGAGCGATGCCCTTGCGGTCTTCTCGGCCGCCGAATAATAGATCGTCCCGAATGCGGCGATCGCGCAGACGGTCGTCAGCAGCAGCAAAAACCAGGTGCGAAATCGCAGCGATCGTAACACGTCAAGCGCCCCCTTGGCCGAAAGCGGTCATACAAAAAACCTTCTTCTTAGCATGAACGTTCAAGCGGGCTTGAAAGAAGAAGGTTGCGATTTGTCCGCGCCTGCGGACCATCCCCTCAGGCGCCGGCTTTATCGAGTTGCAATTTATAGCCGACTCCCCAAACCGTCTTAATATATTGCGGCTCTTTGGGATTGGATTCCAGCTTCTTGCGAAGATTGGTAATGTGAACGTCTATCGCCCGATCGTTGACGTACGAGTCGATGCCGCGGAGGGCGTTGATCAGCTCGTCCCGCGTAAAGACGCGTCCCGGGTACTCGAACAACAGCTTCATCAGCTCGAATTCGGAAAACGTCAGCTCGATGGAGGCGTCCCGCACGAATACGAGCCGCTTCTGCAAATCAAGGTGAAGTTCGGCATACGCCGTCTCCGACGCGGCGGCGATGTCGGATTCGGCGGCATGGCCGGGCCGCGCCCGGCGGAGCGCCACTCCGATGCGCGCCTTCAACTCCTGCATGCTGAACGGCTTGACCAAATAATCGTCGGCGCCGGCGTTCAACGCCTGAATGCGCTCGTTAACCTTCGCCTTCATGGAAATGACGATGATGGGGGTATCGGAATAGCGCCGGACTTGTTCGCACCACTGCGTTCCGTCGATATCCGGAAGCATAAGGTCCAACAGCACGACGTCCGGCCTGAACGTGCGAAGCGACTCGAAGCCTTCTTCGCCGCTTTCGACACTACATACGGAGAATTCTTCATCCGTCAGATACATGGATATCATTTCTCCGACAATCTTCTCATCCTCGATGACGAGAATTTTGGTCAATGTGGGGCACCTCTTGTCGTCGTCAAATGTTTTGATTCCTAATATTTCTTTAATATTTATATTATATCGATTAGAAAAATTGTTGTCCACCTTACAATTCCGGCCGATAAGGCGGGACAACCTCCTTCCATTTGTAAAGAAACTATTAAATTTATGTGAATGAACGGGGCGGCGCCGGTTTCCGCATTCCCACTTTTTACTCAGACTTAAACTTTTATTACATTTTTAACCTATTATTTATGCTATACTGGATTCACTTTCTACATGACGAAAATAAAGGAGCTGAGAGATTCCGAGACGAAACGCGCCGTCGTTTTTCGGTTCGAACACATCCGAGACTGACTACGCCAAATCCAATTTAATGGAAGGTGGTAATTCATGATGTTCTCGCGAAAAAGCTTTCTCTCCGTCGCCCTTGCCCTCCTGCTCGCCCTTTCGTTGATCCCCGTCCCCCTTGCGCTCGCCGAAGGCCCTTCCGATCCGGCTCCCGAAATCTTCCCTTCCGGCACCGCCAACGGCAAATCCGTTCTGTTCGACAACACGCACGCCCAAACCGCCGGGGCGGCCGACTGGGTGATCGACGGCGGCTTTTCCGACTTTGCGGAAGCGCTGGCGGACGAAGGCTATTACGTCAAAGAACTGCGCAAGAGTAACCCCATCGCTCTTTCCGATCTGGAGGATTTCGACGTTTTCATCGTGCCCGAAGCCAATATTCCCTATAAAACGACCGAACAGCAGGCGATGCTGGATTACGTCGAGAACGGCGGCAGCATTTTCTTTATCGCGGACCATTACAATGCCGACCGCAATAAAAACCGCTGGGATTCCTCCGAAGCGTTTAACGGCTACCGACGCGGCGGATGGAGCAATCCCGCGGCCGGCATGAGCGCGGAAGAGACGGCATCGGACGCCATGGACGGAGTCAGCAGCTCGGATTGGCTTTCGGACAACTTCGGAATGCGGATTCGTTACAACGCTCTCGGCAACGTCGACTCCGGCTATATCGTTGCTCCTTCGCAAGCGTTCGGCATTACGGCCGGCATTGAAACGGTCACGATGCATGCCGGCTCGACGATCGCGATTACCGATCCGACGAAAGCGAAAGGCATCGTCTACATGGAAGAGACGACCGAGGCGTGGGGCAATGCCGTCGATCAAGGGGTATACAACGGCGGCGGCATCGACGAAGGTCCGTTCGTCGCCGTCGCGAAAGCGGAGCTCGGAAAAGTCGCGGCCATCGGCGACTCTTCCCCCGTCGAGGACAGCACGCCCAAATATTTGCGCGAAGAAACGGGCGGCGCGAAAACGACGTACGACGGGTTTACCGAGCTGGATAACGGCGAACTGCTGGTCAACCTGGTCAACTGGCTCGCGACCCCGGAGAGCTACACGTCTCTCGATCAAGTGCCCGGCCTGACGCTCGATTCGCCGACCCCGCTGCTTGCGATGGAAACGCCGTCCGTGTCGACGGAACCGGCTCCCGAACCTTGGACTGCTCCGGCCGCCGGCTACAAATGGTGGGACCGTTCGACGTTCAAACCCGGCTCTTACGGTTATGAGGACCCGGGTCCGGGAGGCGGCGGAACGATCGGCGACGGCGAAGATTTCGAAGACGGGGTCAAAACCGCCTATACGGCCGGGAGCGTTACGTTGGACACCGGCGTTTGGCATTTCGACAACGCGCTGCTCGGGGACCTGGCAACCGACAAGAAGAACGGAACCAAGGCGGCCCGGATCCGCTCCGCCGGCTCGATCGCGATGAGCTTCGACGCACCGGGCGCGGCATCGGTCACCGTCAGCCATGCGAACTTCGGCTCCGATTCGGGCGGAAGCTGGACCCTTCAAAAATCGCTCGACGACGGCTCCACCTGGACGACTGTCGGCGGACCCTTTACTAGCGGCAGCGCGCTCGCTTCGCAGACGATCGCCGTCGGCGAAACCGGCGACATCCGTTTCAGGATCGTCGTCGGCGGAACGAGCGGCCAGCGGATCAACATCGACGATTTCACCGTCACTCCGGCGGCAAGCGTCGGCGAGTCTTACGAATCCGGCGTCAAGACGGCTTATGCCGCCGCGAACGTGACGCTCGCCTCGGGCTCCTGGCATTTCGACAACGCGCTGCTCGGGGACCTGGCGACCGACAAGAAGAACGGAACCAAAGCCGCCCGGATTCGATCCGCCGGCTCGATCGCGATGAACTTCGACGTTGCGGGAGCGAATTCGGTCACCGTCTGGCACGCGAACTTCGGCTCCGATTCGGGCGCAAGCTGGACGCTTCAGAAATCGCTCGACGGCGGCTCCACCTGGACGGCCGTCGGCGGCTCCCATACAAGCGGCAGCGCGCTCGCTTCGCAAACGATCGCCGTCGGCGAAACCGGCAACGTCCGCTTCAAGATCGTCGTCGGCGGAACGAGCGGCCAGCGGATCAACATCGACGATTTCGAAATTCATTAAGAAGTTGCAGCATTCCCGTTCTATGCGCCGTGCCGCTTAAAGGCAAAAAAAAAGAGCGCGCCCACGATCCGGGCGCGCTCCTTCTTTTCGGCAACATTCCGTTCAAAGCCCGTAAAACCGGGTTTTGTCGGGGACGTTGCGCTCGTATTCCGTCTTGATTTCGCCGCGATAGGAACGTTCGACCTTTCGAACGTAGGGCAGCCGCTGAATGTTTCGCATCGTTTCTTCCGCCGCTTCCGCATTGACGTAAAGCACGGCGTAATGCATCCTGCGGGACAAATAGTGCAGCGTTCCGTATTTGTCCAGTCCGCGCGCCGCCTTCCAATCGCTGAACCAAACGATGTATCCGGTTCGTTCCGCAATCATGCGCGAGCCTCCCGCAAAGTTAATGACCGTTTCGGGCGTTTTTGCGGCGCCGTCAACCGCACCCGCCGCTGCCGCACGAGCAGCTGCCCCCGCCCCCGCACCCTTTCGGGTTCGGATTGTTGTCCGGCACCTTGATCGTTTCGGACACGGCGCGGGCGATCGCGAGCGAAACTTCGTGAAGCAGCAGATCGACCGCTTCCTCCGCCGCTTTGAACCGGCGTACCGGTTCATGGTCGGCCAGCGTCTTTTCGAGCCCTTTCACCCGGTCCAGCGCCTCGTTGTAATCGGGGTGAAAGCGTCCGAAACGCTCGCAGTCGGCGAATTTCTCCTTCGCCTTGACGAATTCGCGGGAGAGCTCGTTCGCTCTCTCGTCGCGCCGCACCCATTCCTTGCAATAAACGTATTCCGCCGCGAGAGCGGATTGTTTAATCATATCCCCCAGCTCGAAAGCGCGGGTCATCAGCAATGTCATATCGGCGACGCCTCCTTGGGCCGATCTTCCCGCAGGCCTCGCCGCCGGGAGGGTCTCCGCTCCGTTAACCATAGGGTCCACCTCACCTTTGGGCTTGCGATCTATCCTATCATACCACAAAGCCCGGGAAGTTGGTCAATCCTTATGCCGTTACGGTCAGTGTCAAGCTAGCGTGGGCAGTCATTTAAGATGCCTGGAACGCGAACCCCGAAGGAACCTCTTCCTTGTAAGCGCTTTGCTTCGTTCTTTCATCAAACACAAGTGATTTGTCAGAATTTTTTGCCGTTATCCGCGAAGTGCTTTGAGTGCCATACCCGTTGTGCTGCTTTGCTTCGGTCCTTGCAGCATGCGAATCATTCCAGCGATACAACCCTTGACCGGTTGCGTCACGTTCTTGAGCAATTGCCGCATGTTTATCGACTGCTGCGGCGTTGCCTGCTTACTCGCTTGTCCTTCAACCGTTCTTACCACCGTGCCCGCTTCTTGAATCCTCATCATCGTCCTCAGCATCGCCCTGACGCCTCGCTCACTCCAACTGTACCCGCCACGCTTCGTCCGCTTGGCGAATATACGCATCTGCGATTCCGCGCTTCCCATCGGGCGCATACCGCTTGTGTCGATCCCCTTCGCCTGGAGTGTTTTTCGGTAGTCGTCCAAATGCTTCTCATGCCGCTTTAGAAATCTTTTATACGGCTTCCAATCCTTCCGGTTCTCTTCCGCTATCTCTTGCTCCGACACGCCTTCCAGGACCGCCATAAGCGCGGCTGCATCCTGTTTGGCCAAAGACCGTCTCACGGTCTCCCACACCTGCGGCAAATGACCAACAAAGCGTTTCAAATCACGCGCCACATGAAAGCGGTCCAGCATGTACAGACATTGGTGAAAGTAGGATGTACATTCCCCGATCCACGCCGCGCCGTCTCCGTTCACCACAAGCCACGTGTTCTCGTCGATTTCGTAACGCTCCACCAGAAAGTCCCCGAACCCTTCCCAGAAGTCGCCGCCGCTCGTATGCAGGTAATGCTGTTTGTTCTTCAGCTGTACCCGCTTGCCGTTCTTCTCCCAGCCTTCGTGTACGACTGCAATTGCGTTCTCCATCCCGCGCTTTTTGCTCCGCTGCAGCTTCGTGTACAGCCCATCCACTTCCACGAACAGCACGCGGGCAGCGCGCCGTTTCACCGCTGGCATCGGCTGTTGCGCACGCTCCATCAGTTTTTCCCTGATCGCTTGGTGGCTCAGCACATTGTAGCCCAAAAGCTGCTCCAGCCTCTTTGCGCTGTCCCGGTACGACGGTCCTTGGCTTGCGAATGCGATTGCTGTCTCTTCCAAATGCGGACTGACTTTCCCGCGCCCTTCGAATTGCAACAGCTGATCCAGCAGATACACGTGTTTGCCGCTTCTACGGTCACAGTACAATCTCCGCTTAAAGCGCACATTCCCGAACACTGTGTTGACGCTTGTTTCACGCTCGTCCTTTACTCGATAACGCTCTCGGTCCCGTTGCTCCAGGATCTGCTGATCCAGCGCCTCCAGTACCTGCTTCATCGCACGAGCGAATTCCTCCTGCATTTTCCGGAAAATCCATTGCTCAATCTCTTTCATCGTCGGCATTGTTGTGGTAAAGTGGCTCACAGGAGCTTCCTCCTTCTTGGTGTGTTGTGCGCAAACATCACTTTACCAAGGGAGAAGCTCTTTTTCTATATCCGCTTTTTCCAATTCCTACACCCACAGAGATTTTACACTATCGCCGTTACGGCTTTCCGGGCAGGACGATCATCATCTCCCCGAATTCGTCCGCCGTCAGCGTCAATTTCCCTTCGGTTCCCGGCGAATCGCTTGCCCCGAACGGGCCGTCCGGCCGAACCGTTCCCGACACGCGCCAGCCTCCCTCGTCTCCGTCGAGCGTTTCCGGCACGAAAATCCGCCCCGCCTGCCCGCTGCCGATGCGCAGCGCCGTTCGCCAGGCGATCGCCCGCTCGATCAGCTTCCGGCGAGTCGAGGGATGGTAGGCGGCGGGCTTGCTCAACCACGAAGCGGGAATCCCGTCCACCCCGGGAAACAGTTCCGTTTCGTCCGGAAGCAGCGGATCCTGCTCGTAATAGCCCAACTCATGGCGGCGCAGCGCCCATCCGCCGCCGCTTCCTCCGCCGATCGCCGCTTCGGCCGGTTTGGCGGCCGTCCCCGCTGCCGGGGCTTTCGCGCGCAAGTCTCCCGCCGTCTCTTTCTTCCCCGCCGGCAGCGCCGGAGAATCGGCAGCCCTGTCGGTCGAGTATCCGAATTCAGCAATCCATCGGCCGACATCGTCTGCGCGCTCGGGCAGAATCCGGTAAACTCGGGGTCCGATTTTTTCCGCCAGCATCGACTGCGCCCGGGGATCCCGTTCGATCAGCGACGTCAGCTTCTCGTCGCCGATGCGAAGCAAAACGGCGCTTTCGACCGAAGCTTTGCCGATCGTCCGAAACCAGTCCCGGACGACGAGACGCACGTTGCCCGGCAGTTCGCCTTCGCAAATCCGCTCAAGCGCCGCGAGCAGCGACTCCGGATCGTAGCCTCGCCTGCCGGCCGCTACGCAGGCTTCTTTCGTCAACGCATACGTCGACACGACATCGACAGCCTTTCGGTCGGCGATTTCCTCCAGGAGCCATCTTGGGCCGACGGGCACCCCGGGCGGCACCATAATTTCCAAGTCCGGCAGCACGAAAGCTTTTTCCGCCGAAGCTCGCTTTATCGGTTCCCCGTCTTCCTCGGCGAATCCGGGGTCGATCTTCCAGCGCAAAACGCTTTCGGATCTCCACTCGCCCCTCTCGATCCAGCCGAACGCTTCGAGCAGTCGGATCCACGCCGCGAAATCGGCCGACGCTTCTTCGGGAAGTCCGGCGCGCGCCTCCCGTTCGACATGCCACCGAAACGGGACAAGCTGCGAAATCGCGACGGCCGCGCCGAACAGAAGCGGCTGCTGCGAAGCGAACCGGTCGATGATTTGCCCCAGCAGCAGCCGGTCGAATTGCTCCGGGAGCAGGTCGGCCCACTCGCTCGGGCACTGAGGATCCGGAGCGGCCGCGATCGCGGACGGCTCCCTGACGAGGACGCCCGTCAGCAGGCCCAGGTCGAGAGCCAGCGACAGAGGCGGGGGCAGCCCTCCGCATTCGGCAGCGCGAACGCGATGGCGCCGAGCTCGGAAGCGGCAAAGCGCAAACTTCCGGCAATTCGCGCGGCGGCCGTTTTGTGGGGAAGTCCTTTCGAGGTAAGAGGCAGTCCGGTTTTCCGGATGTCGGACCAAACGGCGAGCAGTTGAATCGACAGCGGCGGCCGGTAATCGGCCTCCGGCTTCCGGACGTTTCGCTCCTCGCCCGTTTCCAGCGGCGCGCTTCGGACCGGCAGCAGCAGACGCCTCCACATGGCGGCCGTATCCGTCGGAACGTACATAAGCGTTTCCCCCCACAGCTTGCGTACCGCAAACACGATCCCCGATTTTCGCAGGCGAATGAGCGCTACCCGGATTTCCGCTCCGGTCCAGCGGGTGGCGTGCCGCATCTCCCGCTCCAGCTTTTCCGCCTCGAAAGGCATCGCCCCGTATCGCCCGACAATCCACTCGAGCGTCTCCCTGACGGATGAGCCCGCGGCATCAAGCCACTCCTTCGCCCAGCTCCGATCCGCGAGCGTCCGCTCCAGAGTGCCGCCGGATGCCAGCCTCGACGCCAGCAGCGGCTCGGACCGAAGCGAAAAGAGCGCCTCGTCCGGCAGTCTGGACAGCGTCTCCGCCAAATTCATGTTCCCGCTCCTTCCATCGGTGTTTCCGAGCGATCGCCGCAAAACTCGATTTCGTACCGGTAGCCCTGCTCGAGCAAAAACCGTTGCCGCTTGCGCGCGTATTCCACTTCCTCCGTCCCTTCGCTGACAAGCGTATAAAACAGCGCTTCCCTTTTGGAACTTTTCGGCCGCAAAATCCGGCCCAGCCGCTGCGCCTCCTCCTGCCTGGAGCCGTAGCTGCCGGACAGCTGGATCGCGACGGCAGCGTCCGGCAAATCGATGGCGAAGTTGGCGACTTTGGATACGACGAGCGCCCTGAGCCCGCCGGCGTTAAAGCGGTCGAACAGCTCTCGCCGCTCCTTTTGCGGAGTGCTTCCCGTGATGACCGGCAGCGACAAAGATTCGGCGATATCGCGAAGCTGATTCAAGTACTGGCCGATGATGAGCGTAGGCTCGTCGGGATGGCGGCTGAGCAGGCGCCGCACGAATTCGGCTTTCGCCGGGTTTTCCGAAGCGATCCGGAAGCGCTCGCGCCTTGCGGCCGACGCGTACATCAAAGCCGCGCTCCCGTTCAGCGGCACTCTCACTTCCCGGCACGAAGCTTTCGCGATCCAGCCTTCCGATGCGGTGCGAAACCACGGAAGTTCGTACTTTTTCGGGCCGATCAGGGCGAACACGTCGCCGGCTCTGCCGTCTTCCCGAACGAGCGTGGCGGTCAGTCCGAGCCTCCGAGTCGCCTGCAGCTCGGCCGTCAACCGGAACACGGGAGCGGGGAGCAGATGAACCTCGTCGTAGATGATGAGCCCCCAATTTCGCTCCCCGAACAGCTTCCAGTGCGGATAATCCCCTTCCTTCCGCTTGCGGTACGTCAGCACCTGATAGGTGGCGACCGTGACCGGACGGACGTTTTTCGTCTCGCCCGTATACGCGCCGATATCGGATTCCGTCAGCGTCGTATGTTGCAGCAGCTCCCGCACCCATTGCGAAACGGAAACGGCATTCGGCGTCAAAATGAGCGTCTCGCAGCGCAGCCGGGCCATCGCCGCCATGCCGACCCACGTTTTGCCGGCGCCGCACGGCAAAACGACGACGCCGCTGCCGCCGGCGCCTATGCTGGCATCCGCGAACGCCTCCGCCGCTTCCCGCTGATAATCGCGGAGCCGGATAGCGCGGCCGTCGTCCGCCGCTTCGCGGAACGCGACCGCAAGCGTTTCGCCGGCGCGGTAACCGGCATCGTCCACGACCGGATAGCCTTTGGCCGCAAGCTCCCGCTTCAGCCATCCTCTCGCTTCCGGCTTGACGCGGACGGCATCGTCGCCATCCGCGCCGAGCCAGGCCGTCTCCAGTCCCTTTAGCGCTTTGACGGCTTTCATCAGCTCCGCATCCGAGGCGCGCAGCAGGAGCTTTTCCCGATCCTGCACGAGCCGAAGTTTGCCATACGATTGCATAATCGCGCGAAGCTTGTCTTTCCAGACGGCCGGCACCCCGTACCGGCACAATTCGTCAAGCCGCGCGAGTACGGTTGCGGCCGTCCAGCCCGCCGCGGCCGCGTTCCAAAGCGTTACCGGCGTCATGCGGTACGTATGGAAGCGCCCGGGACGTTTGATCAGCTCCGCCCACTCGCTCAGCGACCGGACGGCTTCGTCGTAATTCGGATGCTGCTCGTCCAGCAGCACAGTTCCGTCCGATTGCATAAGCAGCGGCTTCGAATCGGCAAACGGCATGTTCCATATCCTCCTTGCGAAATCCCGCTGCGAAACGCGGAAGGTCGAAAAGCGTTTATTTTGCATTTTGTCCATTTCCGCGACGAATAAGTCTTCCGGGACGGGAATGCCGAAAAGGAAACGCCGTCCCCCAAGGCCAAAGGCTCTTGAGAGACGGCGTTTGCCGGCCTGCGAAACATACTCCTTAATGCATAAAGGAAGATTCCCGGTGCTCGTGCTCGGAAATCCCGCTGAGCGCTTCCCCGGCTTCCTGAACGAAAATTTCCCGAATGGCCAGGTCCCCGATCGAAACGACGCCTTGCAGCTCTCCGCCGCTTACGACGGGCAGGCGGCGAATTTGCCGGGAAGACATAAGCGAAACCGCCTCGTCCACGGACGTGTCGGGAGAGATCGTTTCGACGCCTTCGGTCAGCACCGTCATGACGGATTCGGACCCGGGGTGCTTCTCGGCATACCCGCGAATGACCAGGTCCCGGTCCGTAATGACGCCGATCAGCTTGCGGCCTTCGACGACCGGCAAAAACCCGATATCGTGGTCCTTCATTTTGACGGCGCACTCGTAAATGTTGTCTTGAGGAGCAACGGTCACGCAATCGGTCGACATGACATCGGATACTTTTCTCATGAAAAAACGGATTCCTCCTTTCGGTTCCGTGCCTTAGCATCACCGAAGGGATCGATCCTCATTCGTTCCATCATATAGCACCGGCATTATGCGCCGGCCGCAGGCTCGTCGTCCGCCGCCGCATCGTCGGCTACGGCGATCAGCAGCCCCGCCGCGATCAGCATCGCCCGCTCGTCGATATCGAAGCGGGGATGGTGATGCGGCGGCGAGCTCCCGTCCTCCCGTCCGGCGCCAATGAAGATGAAGCAGCCCGGCCTCTCCTGCAAATAATAGGAAAAATCTTCCCCGGCCATAATCGGCTCGCACGGGCGGGCGCGGTCCGAACCGAGCCGGTTTGCCGCGATATTCAGCACCCGCGCCGCTTCCCTCTCGTCGTTGACGACCGGCGGGTAGCCCTCGAAAAACTGCACCCTCGCCTCGACTCCGTGCAAGGCGGCGGTATGGCGAACGACCTCCTCCAGCCGCTGCTTCATGAGCGCCCGGACTTCCGGCGCGAAGGTGCGAATCGTCCCGCCGAGCTTGCACTTGTCGGCGATAATATTGTTCCCCGTTCCGGACTGAAGGCGGCCAACCGTCAAGACGGCCGAATCGACCGGATTGACGTTGCGCGCCACGACCGTCTGGAGCGCGGTTACCAGATGAGCCCCCGCCAACAGGGCGTCCCTGCTTTGATGCGGCAAGCCACCGTGTCCGCCCCGGCCGACGAGCTCCACCTCGAATTCGTCGGGGGAAGCCATGAAGGCGCCCGGGCGGGTCGTCGCGATGCCGTACGGAAACGACGACCACAGATGCACGCCGTAAATCGCCGATACGCCGGACAGCGCTCCTTCGGCGATCATGCGAAGCGCTCCCCCCGGCAGCACCTCCTCCGCCGGTTGAAACAACAGCACGCGGTCGCCCCGCGTTTCGTTCTTATGCAGCGAATAATAACGGGCGACCCCGAGCAGTTCCGCCGTATGTCCGTCATGCCCGCAAGCATGCATGACGTCCGGAACGGCGGAGGCGTATTCGCACGACTTCTCGTCCTGAATCGGCAGGGCGTCGATATCGGCGCGCAGCGCGATCGTCCTCCCCGGCAGTCCGCCACGCAAACGGCCGAGCACCCCCGTTCCGGCGATTCCCCTGACCACCTCGTAGCCCCAGGCTTCCAATTTATCCGCAATAAAGCGGGACGTCTCGTTTTCCTGAAACGACAGCTCCGGATTCCGATGCAAATGCCGCCGCCATTCGACCATGCTTTCGTACAACGACAGCAGCGTTTCTTCGTTTAGGCTCACAGCGCCGCTCCCCAATCCTCGTTTTGTCTTTCATTGTATCAGAAAAGGGTTCCTCCTTGTAAACCGGCGTCCCGGTTCCCGCCTTTTTTGCGCGATTTCCCCCGAAGGCAGGCTTGCGCAAGAAAGACAAACCGTCTATGATGAAGGGGTAACATTGGCACGAATGGCATGTTTAAGGAGGAACCTTCATGATTCTCGAAAATACGGGCTTGAACGGCATCAAAAGCGATCTCGCGCACCTCGACGACTCCGGCGAGAAACTCGGCTTCGTCCGGTGGCAATGGGAGTACCGCCGGGCCACTTACGATCTCAAGCTTCACGACGCCGCAAGCGGCTCCGATTATTTCCTGCGCATTAACACGCGCGCCGTCGAAGGCAAACTGGAAAATCCCGAAGCGATCCTGCAAATTGAATCCGTCTACATAGGCCGCGCTACGTTCCCGCACGGGATGGAATACGAGTCCCCGATTCCGCCCGCGATTTTGGATACGGCCAACCAAAGGGTCCAGCAGCTGAAGCAGCTCCTTCTTTGACGGCCGGGTGGTAGCAAATGAAAAACCCGGGGAGCGGACAGCGGGGAACGCCTGACTTTTTGCTGTTGATCATGACGCTTTTGCTCGTTGGATTCGGGCTTGTCATGGTGTTCAGCGCCAGCTCCAGCATGACGGTCGTGTCGAAGGATTTCGGATACGACGCCTTGTACTTCACGAAAAAGCAGGTCATGTGGGCCGGGCTCGGTACGGTGGCCATGCTTGTCCTGATGAATATTCCATACGAACGGTACAAAAAGCTGTTTTTGCCGTTCTTGGTGTTCACGATCGTTCTGCTGTTCATCGTGCCGTTCGTCGGCGACGTGAACGGCGCCAGCAGCTGGCTGAAAATCGCCGGCTTCGGCATCCAGCCGACCGAATTCGCCAAGCTTGCGGTCATTCTTTACCTGGCGGCCATCATCACCAAGAAGCAGGAGAAATTCCGCGAGTTCAAGCGGGGCTTGCTTCCGGTCATGATCGTCATCGGCTTTATCGCCGGTCTCATCATGCTTCAGCCGGATTTGGGCTCGTGCGTCATCTTGCTGCTGTGCGCGTCGGCGATCATCGTCGCGGGCGGGGCCAACTTGAAGCACTTGCTGCTGTCGGCGGGCATCATCGCCGGGATCGGAGCGCTCGGCCTCAGCGTTTATTTGCTGGCCAATCCGGATTTCGACGGCGGTTACCGGCTTGCGCGCTTTACCGCCTTTCTCGATCCGTTCTCCGATCCCCAGGGCTACGGGCTGCAATTGCTGCGCTCGCTGGAAGCGTTCGGTCACGGCGGGTTTACGGGAACCGGGCTGGGCAACAGCGTTCAGAAGCTGTTCTATTTGCCGTATGCGTATAACGACTTTATTTTTGCCGTCATCGGAGAAGAGCTCGGCTTCGTGGGGACGACGCTGTTCCTTTTGTTTTACGTTCTGTTCCTGTGGCGCGGCCTGATCGTCTCGATCCGCTGCCCGGACCGTTTCGGGACGCTGGTCGGCATCGGACTGATTTCCCTGATCGCCATCCAGGCGCTGATCAACATGGGGGCGTGAGCGGCGCGATCCCGATTACGGGCGTAACCCTGCCGTTCATCAGCTACGGAGGCTCGTCGATGCTCAGCTTGATGATGGGCATGGGCGTGCTGCTCAGCATTTCCAGAGAATACAACCGGGTCGGCAAAACCTCGCAATCGAACGCCAGAACTTCTCAACGCAGAACGGCGAACGCTTCCTGAACCGAATCGAAAAACGGCGCCTTGCGTCGGCTGTTTTCACAGCCCGCAGGCGCCGTTTTCATTTGACTCGATTCGCGTCTTCCGTTTCCGGTTCGTCTTTGAAGGCAACGCCTTCGACCTTCACGTTCACTTCGACGACCCGAAGGCCCGTCATATTCTCTACCGCTTCGCGCACGTTGTTCTGCAGCCGGACGCCGACTTCCTGAATCGGAATTCCGAATTGAACGACGATCCGCAAATCGATCGCCGCCTCCACCTGGCCGACTTCCACGGAAACGCCCTTCTGCGCGTTTCGGCCGCTCAAGCGTTTGGCAAGTCCTTCCGAAATACCTCCCGACATAGCGGCGACTCCCGGAGTTTCCAATGCCGCCATTCCGGCAATCGTTGCGACGACATCGTTTGAAATTCGAATTAATCCATCCTGCAAATGTTCGGTCATCGGCGGCTCACTCTCCCGTTATTTCGTAATTCCATTGTATCGGAATTTCCCCCGCGCAAGCAACTGGACTTAAGATCGGGTTCCGATTTATTTTATCCTAAAATCTGGTTATATTAGACCTTAGCGCTTGACTTCACGAAACCCGATCCGAGGTGGTCCGTCTGAAAAAGCTTTTTTTCCCGCTGCTCTTTGCGACATTTGCGCTCAGCGCCGTCGCTCATTATGCCGATTGGAATGCGATCGCCCAGTTTGTCGTCGCGGCGGTCGCGATCGTCTTCGCGGCAGGCTTTCTAGGGAAGTCGACCGAATCCGTGGCGCATTACGCCGGCCAAAGGCTCGGGGGTTTCTGAACGCGACGTTCGGCAACGCAGCCGAACTGATTATCGCGATTTTTCTCGTCAAGGAAGGCTTGTTCGAAATGGTCAAAGCGAGCCTGACCGGTTCGATCATCGGCAACCTTCTGCTTGTGCTGGGAGCAAGCGCGCTTGCCGGGGGGTTGAAATACAAGGAACAAAAATTCAACCTTCACCTCGCCGGCCAAAACGGGACCTTGATGCTGCTGGGCGTCATTGCCTTGTTTATTCCCGCCGTATTCGTCAAAAGCGAGCATCTTGCGAATCAGAACTCGCTTGCGCTCAGCGTCATCATCGCCGGCGTGCTTATCGTGGCATATGCCGGTTGGCTCGTCTACTCGATGATAACGCACAAGCAGCTTCTCGAAGACCATGAAGAGACGTCGCCCGACCATGGGGAGACGGCCGCCTGGTCCAAAGGCCGGTCGATCGTCTACCTTGTCCTTGCCACCGTCATGGTCGCCTTCATCAGCGAGTGGCTCGTCGGGACGCTTGAAGTGTTCACGCGCGCATTCGGGCTGTCGGAGCTGTTCGTCGGCGCCTTTATCGTCGCCATCGTCGGGAATGCCGCGGAACATAGCGCGGCCGTCATGCTCGCCCTGAAAAACAAAATGGGGGCGGCCATCGAAATCGCCGTCGGCAGCAGCCTGCAAATCGCCCTGTTCGTCGCCCCGGTGCTCGTGTTCGTCAGTTTGCTGTTCACGCCGCATATGGACATTCTATTTACGACGGTAGAGCTCGCCGCGATCGCGGTCGCGGTTTTCATCGCGACCTCCGTGTCTCGCGACGGCGCCACGACCTGGTACGAAGGCACGCTGCTGCTTCTCGTCTACATCATTTTGGGAGTCGCCTTCTACTTCGTCTGAAGGGCCCAAGCCTCCCAAAAGCAATAAAGGGCATTCCGAAGCGCCGCGTCGTCCGCGCTTCGGAATGCCCTTTACGTATGCCGTCCGTTCAGATCCTGAATCAAGCTTCTTCCTTCTGTGCCATCGCTTCGTATAAAATCGCCAGGTTGCGTTCCAACTGACTGACGAGAAGCCGCCCTGCGCCGTCTTCCACAAGTCCTGCCCTTACTGCAAAATCGACCGCCCGGGAAAAGCCGTACATTTGCGTGTCCAGCACTTCCTCATATAACGGGCATTTGCGGGTCGCCAAATTTTCCATTTGAATGGCGATCAGTTTTTCGATTTTGCTGGCGTCGTCCTGCAGCAGGCGAAGAGCCTTCTGATTCAGATCCACCATAACATCCGATGAAGCCATTCCCACTCCCCCTGTGCCCTAACTTGCCAATTTAGCTATCCCTTTCATATTAGACGAAATTGGCCGCCAGCACAAGGACAGGACATCGGGAAAGTCGATCTTTTCCTCGATGGAAGCCCCTTTTTTTACGTTCCGCTCGCTCCCCGCTTTCCCAAATGCCGCTTGTGAAGCCAGGCAATCGCCGCGATCAGCGCGATTACGGCAAGCGCGGCGGCCAGCTCCCGTTGCGCCCATTCCGCCGCGTCGCGCCAATTTTCTCCGAGCATGACGCCGAATAGCAGAAACGCGCTCGTCCACGTGAGCGACCCCAATGCGGCGTGCAGCGCGAAAGCGCCGAAAGGCTTGCGGCTGGCGCCGTACAACAGCGCGGTCAAATGCCGCATGCCCGGAACGAAAAAACCGATCAGCAGCACGGAATGGCCATACCTTTCGAATTGCCTGTCGAACCGCGCTTGACGTTCTTCGGTCAATCCGACGCGCGAACCGAATTTCCGAACGAATCCGGCGAACGCTTTCCTTCCGACCCAATAGCTGAGCGACATGCCGGCGACGCTTCCGCCGATGGCGGCCAGCATCGTGAAGCCAAGCGACATGCGTCCTTGGGCGATCATATAGCCGGAGGCCGTCAGCAGCAGCTCGTCCGGCATGGGTAAGCCCGCGATGCCTAGCGCCATCGCCAGCAAAAGCCCCCAGTACCCGAATTCAAACATCAGCCCCAAAAGCAGGTCGGTAACGGGCAACGCCATCATCCTCTCGTTGGTCAAAAGCCCCCGTTCGCGAATGAACGGGGGCAGGCTGCCGGATGAAAAAAGCGGAACGGAAAATCCATGCCGGCGAGCTTCGGAGAAGCTGCCTTAGTCGACGATCGTCACATTCAGGTTGTGCTTTTCGAACACTTTGCCAAGCTCGGCTTTCGCTTCGTCGGCGTCCGGACCGTGAACGTGAAGCTCATAGGAATGGCCGCCGACCAGCGTCGTAAACAGGCCGAGAATGCTCTTAACGTCGATATACTTATTTTCAGCTTGTAGCACAATCGAAGAGCGGAATTTGTTGGCGGTTTGAGACAATTCCACGATTGCTGCATTGTTGGACATGGAAATCCCTCCAAAAGTTAGGGTGGTCAATTTCTTCCCTCATCATACCTTGTTCCCGCCTGCGGATGCAATAGGGAAAACGCTTTATTTCAAAGAATCCGGGTTTAACCCTTCGAGCTCGGGCACGACGAACAAGCCGTCCTTTCGAATGAGCCTGTCGTCGAAATAGATTTCCCCGCCGCCGTATTCGGGCCTTTGAATGAGCACCAGATCCCAGTGAATGGAGGAGCGGTTGCCGTTATCGCACTCCTCGTACGCCTGGCCGGGGGTAAAATGCAGGCTGCCGGCGATTTTTTCGTCGAACAGCGTGTCTTTCATCGGATGAAGGATGTACGGATTGAATCCGAGGCTGAATTCGCCGATGTGCCGCGCCCCTTCGTCGCTGTCGAGAATCGCGTTGATGCGGTCCGTATCGTTGGCCGTCGCTTTGACGATTTTTCCGTTTTCAAACGTAAAGGCGATATTTTCGAACGTAAACCCGTTATAGACGCTCGGCGTATTGTAGGCGATCGTTCCGTTCACGGAGTTGCGCGCCGGACACGAAAACACTTCTCCGTCCGGAATATTCCGCTTGCCGGAGCATTTTTTGGCGCCGATGCCCTTGATCGAAAACTCGAGCTCCGTTCCCGGGCCGACGATCCGGACTTTGTCCGTTCGGGCCATCAACTCGTGCAACGGTTCCATCGCGCGGTCCATTTTCTCGTAATCCAAATTGCAGACGTCGAAATAGAAATCCTCGAACGCTTCCGTGCTCATGTTCGCGGACTGCGCCATGGAGGGGCTCGGATAGCGCAAAATGACCCAATTCGTTTTTTTGACGCGCTGTTCCATATGCACGGGATGCCGGTGAACCCGGTCGAACAGCTTCATTTTGTCGGACGGCACGTCCGCGAGTTCGCTCGCGTTGTCGCCGGAACGGATGCCGATGTACCCCTGCATGCGCTTCATTCGCTCCAAATCGTAGGCCGCCCACACTTCCATCTGTTCTGGCGTGGCGACGTTCAGCAGCGTCCGCGTGACCGAACGGTCCTCGATTTCGACGAACGGGCGCCCGCCCCGCTTGGCCACCTCTTCGATCAGGCATTTGAGAAGCTCCCGTTCGGAGCCGATCATCTCGATCAGCACGTTGTCGCCGGGCTGCACGTTGATGGAATAGCCGGCCAGATTGGCCGCAAGCTTCGCAAGACGAGGATCTCGCATTTCGGTGTTCCTCCCCGGTATTCAAAAGGTTGGTTGCTTATCCATTGTATCACCGCCCGGGTCCAAGCGGAAATTGGTGACGGACGTCCTTTTTTCCGTGTAGGTTTTCCCGTTCAGCGCATAGGTGAGCACGGTCGTCTCCGTCATTCGCTTCGGGAACCAGGTTTTGCTGTCCGCCGTCCACAGGCACTCCGTTTCCACCTTCAACGTGGACAGCGCGGCCTCGAGCTCTTTCTCCGCTTCGGCAAGGATTCGTTTCGCTTGCTTCCTCCCGCCGTTGCCGGCTCCCGCCGCCGGGAGCGTTCCGGGCTCCGCCGGCCCGCTTTCGATTTCGTCCCGGACCGAGGCCATCCGTTCCCGGATCGAATCCTTCAACCGGGCGGTCGCGGCTTCGGGCCGAACCTGGATGGCCAGCGCGACAGCCCCTTTCTCCGAATCCGGCGCGAAGGCAACCGATTTCGCTTGCGACTGCATGATTTTCAGCAGCGACAACGGGTGGCCGCCCTTCTCTTGCGCGGGCACGTTTTCCCGGTCCCATTCCAGCGCCGCCGTCTTGTGGCCCGCCACCTCGCCGCGAAACTCCAATTGCTTCTCTACGTTTCCTCCGGGCGCATAGAGAGCGACATTGCCGTCGAAGGCGAAATAATCGTATCCGGCAAGCGCCGATGCCGATCGGGCAAACGCCTCCTCGGCGGTCAAACGGTTCCAGTCGGCCAGGCATCCGGACAGGCTTAGCCCGATGAGCGCAAGCGCGCAAAGCCCCTTGCAGCGAAATCCGGAGCGCCTGAATTTGCTTCTGCCGCGTGTCCGGTCCGTCGTCTCCATATTCATCCCCCCGCTCGTTTCCCCCTATCGTGTCCCGATATGTGCCGCTTATTCCGCTAAAACGCAACCCGGCCGCAAACGCAAACAATCGGCCGGACAGGAACGATCCGTTCCCGGTCCGGCCGATTGTCCGTTCGCGAGGCTCTCCCCCGCTTCGATCCGTTTATCCGACGGCCACGTTGTTGCGTCCGCTGTGCTTGGCGTCGTAGAGAGCCATGTCCGCCCGGTAAAACAGCGATTCTACGCTGACCCGCTCGTCGGCCGTCGTCCATTGCGAAACCCCGCACGACACCGTAACTTTCGGATCGGTCTCCTCTTCCACCCGCCTGCGGATCCGCTCCGCGATTCGTTTCGTTTGCTCCAGCCCGAGCTGGGGCAAATAAATCGCCAGCTCCTCCCCGCCCCAGCGGGCGGCGATATCCGAATCCCGGATGGCCGATTGGACGATGCTGCTGACCTGCATCAAAATTACGTCCCCCACCTGGTGGCCGAACGTGTCGTTGATTTTTTTGAAATGGTCGATATCGACCAAAATAAGCGAGCCCGACCCGTCCCGAAGCTGTCTGCGCTGAATCCGCTCGTTCAAATAATGCCGG
Source organism: Cohnella algarum (assembly GCF_016937515.1). Taxonomy (NCBI): domain Bacteria; kingdom Bacillati; phylum Bacillota; class Bacilli; order Caryophanales; family Paenibacillaceae; genus Cohnella; species Cohnella algarum. The sequence goes on along the minus strand of NZ_JAFHKM010000002.1, from coordinate 4,454,021 downwards.
GCGAACAAGCCGGTCAGATTGTCGGTGATGACCATCCGCCGCATTTCCGCGTGCATCGTGGCGTTCGAAACGGCCAGACCCAGATGGGCGGCCAGCACCTGAAGCAGCTTGTAATTGTCGTACGAAAAATGGTTGGGAAGCCGGTGGGTGACGAGCACGGCCCCGATCACTTCCCCGTTAATGATGAGCGGAGAAGCAAGCAGCGATCTGGAAATCGTCTCATCCATAATTCGCGAGTGAACGGGCGTAGCGTTATGATAATCCGATAAAATGATCGGTTCCTTGGTCGACAGCATGACGCCGCAAAATCCGTAATCGGCCGCGAACACTTCGGTCGTCATTTCCGGCACGTTCGAGGCGATCACGGTGAACTGGGCCTTGAACGAATCGAGCTGCAAAATAAAACAATAATCCGCCTTGAACATATCGAGCAGCGCGTCGGTGGCGAACGTCATCGTATCTTTCAGTTTCAGGCTGCTGTTCAGACGCTGCGTCAGCTCGTTGATCAGCCGCAGCTCTCCGACAAGCGTATTGGCCTGCTCGTGAAGCTTGGCCTTTTCGAATGCGGTTCCGGCGACGCCGGTCAGCATCGTCACGAATCGCAGATCGGCTTCGTCGAAAGGCTTGCCGCGCATTTCCAGCAGCATCACGCCGTAAACGCCTTGCTTGCCCGCAAGCGGAAAGGCGATCCGGCGGTTCGTCCCCTGAAATTCCTCGCGGATTTCGCCGTCCATGAACGCTTTCCAGCACAAGTCCATTTCCTGCTGATGGAAGGCAAGCGGCTTCACTTTCTCGTTCATGCTGCTGTAATCCTGAGACAAAAACAAATCCGCGCAACAGAACGGATAAACCTGATCCAAAATGCCCAGCATTTCCGAAAGAACGTCTTCCACGTAAATATGGTCGTTCAGCTTCCGCATCGCTTCGAACAACAGCGTGCTTCGGCGTTCTTCCCGCCTGACCAGCTCGGTCGAATGCAGATGGTCGCCCAGAAGCATCAGTTCGAACCGCCGGTACAGGCAGCTGCGCAAATGAAGGGCTGCGGCTTGCAGCAGCTTCAGTTCGCCGGCTTGCGCTTGTCCGGCCGGCATCAAGCCGACCAACACGCCGCAAAGTAGTCCTGAAGACCTAGTGAACATCGGGGCGGCCATCATATCGAAAAAGCGAAACGCCTCAAATTCATGTTCGTCTCCGCGCGTAAGCGCCGGGCGGCAGGTTTGCAGCGCCGAGCCGGCGGCCGTCATTCCGATCCGTTCCGTCTTCCAGTTCGCGGGTAACCGGTTGTCGCCGTCCGGCTCTCCTTTGCAAGCCGCCTTCGTGCCGTCGGGGTGAAGCAAAACGATCGAACACCCCGCCAGCCACGGAAATTGTTCCGCCTGCTCGTTCCAATCCGCGAAGCTTTCGGTAAGCAAAGCCTGTATATAAGGCAAGTCCGCTTCCGACAAATCCTGGCGTTGCACCCACGTCGGCAATTCGCTCGGAGTAAGGGATGGTAAAACGTTTGCCTGAATATACCGGGTAATCCCGCGGTTTCCGTCATGATTTGCCATCCCGCCATCCTCCTTACCGTCCGCTCGTGCCCTCTTCTTCTCTTTTTATACACTAACTATACAATGAATACAGGAATTTTGCACTATATCGAACCGAAATTAAGGGGACTTGCGGCATGAATTCGCAGGCGTGAAATATATGTTTTGGATAGCGCTTACAATCCCTGCGCGCACTTGACATAGGCTCGTTTATTCTTATAATATTAGTAGTTGAATATTGGGCTGAAGGTTTGTGTCACCCTCACGGACAATCCGCCGACGGGCAGCGGCTGAACTTCCTGTCGGAATCGAAACCAGTTTTCGATTTGGAGAAATCCGGCGCAACGGCACCCATTTTTCAAAAAACTTTTTTTGGAAAAAGGAGCTTGCATCCATGTCACGTTATACAGGACCGAAGTTTAAACTGAGCCGCCGTCTCGGCATCTCCCTGAGCGGATCCGGCAAAGAACTGAAACGCGCATTCCCTCCGGGGCAGCACGGCGCCAACCAACGCCGCAAACTGAGCGGCTACGGCGTGCAGCTGCAAGAAAAGCAAAAGCTTCGCCACATGTACGGCCTGAACGAGAAGCAATTCCGCAACCTGTTCGACCGCGCATCGAAAATGAAAGGCAAAGCCGGCGAAAACTTCATGTTCCTGCTGGAAAGCCGTCTCGACAACCTCGTGTACCGCCTCGGCTGGGCGAACACCCGCTACGGGTCCCGCCAGCTCGTATCGCACGGTCACGTAACGGTCAACGGCCGCAAAGTGGACATCGCTTCCTACACCGTTCAAGTGGGCGACGTAATCGGTCTTCGCGAACGCAGCCGCGGCTTGAAAACGATCAAAGAAGCGCTCGAAGGACGTCACCACCTGCCGGGCTACCTGGACTTCAACGCGAACGCGATGGAAGGCAAGTACGTTCGTCTTCCTTCCCGCGAAGAGCTGTCCCAGGACATCGAAGAGCAACAAATCGTCGAATTCTACAGCCGCTAAGCCGGCGACGCCAGAGAAACGCCCTTGCCGATCTTGCTCGGCAAGGGCGTTTCTTTTAGGCAGCCGATTATTCCGCGGCCGGCCGCGAATCGGGTTTCGGCTCGAGCTTCGCTTCCGCGGCCGGCCTAACCGTCGCGACCGGTAAGGGAGGAGGCGCGACTTTCCGCGTCAAGCCCTTTACCAGCCCTTCGACGTCGATGCCGGAAACGCTTTTCAGCATTTCGGGCGCCGTCGCCATCAGCGAAGTGACGTAATTGCTCACCCGGGCGGCCCCTTCGCCGTGACCCGTGTCGACGACGGTCAGCTTGTCGATCGACGCGATCGGCTCGGCCACTTTGCCCGCCAGCTCCGGCAGCATTTTCGCGATGATGTCGAGAACCGCCGCTTCCCCGAAGTTCTCGAACGCCTGCGCCAGCTTTTCTTTCGCTTCCGCTTCCGCCAGACCGCGCAGCCGGATGACTTCGGCTTCGGCCGTGCCTTTGGCCCGCTCCGCTTCCGCTTCCGCGATCCCGTTCAGCCGCTTCAGCTCGGCATTCGCTTTCGCCTCCGCTTCGATGCGGTACTTCACGGCATCCGCCTCGCGGATCCGCTTCGCCTTGTCCGCTTCCGCCGCCTGCTCGACCGCGTACTTGTCGGCGTCGGCCTTCTTCTTCACTTCCGCGTCGTACTGCTTCTCGCGGCGGAGAATTTCCTTGGCTTCGAGATCGATTTCCCGCTCCTTGCGGACCAGTTCGACCTTCATCTGCTCCTCGACGACGCTCTGCTTGGAACGAGCCTCCTGAATGGCATACGCCTGATCGGCTTCCGCCTTGGCCAAATCCTGATCCTTCTTGAAGGAAGCGACCTTCAGCTCCTTCTCCTTCGTCGCTTCGGCGATGTTCGTATCCCGAAGCAGCTCGGCCTTCTGTCCCTCTTCCTCCGCGAGCGCTTTCTGAATCCGGGCATCCCGGATCGCCTGGGCTTCGGCGATGTCGGCATCCCGCTTGACGGCCGCGATTCTCGGTTTGCCGAGCGCTTCGAGATACCCGTGCTTGTCGCGCACGTCCTTGATCGTGAAGGAGACGATTTGCAGGCCCATCTTCTTTAAGTCGCGGGCCGCGACGCTTTGCACTTCCTGGGCGAATTTATCGCGGTTGCGGTACACTTCCTCCACCGTCATCATGCCGAGAATCGCCCGCAGGTGCCCTTCCAGCACCTCCTGGGCTTCCCCCTTGAGCGCGTCGGTCGGCTTCCCCATGAATTGCTCCGCCGCCGTGGCCACGTCTTCCACGGAGCCTCCGATCTTGATGATCGCCACCGCGTCGGTCATGACGGGCACGCCTTGCTCCGTATAGACTTCGGGCGTCGAGACGTCCAGTTTGTGCGACAGCAGGGACAAAAATTGCGATTGCTGAAAAATCGGCAAAATAAACGCGCCGCCGCCGCGGACGATTTTGATGCGGCGGCCGGAATCGTCGACCGTCACGTTTTTGCTGCCGAGAAACGATCCCGTGACGATCATCGCTTCGTCCGGCGACACCGTCTTATACCTTGCCCAGAACGCGATGCCGATTACCGCGAGAACGGCAACGACGATGACGGGTATGTACAAATAGTCCGGAAAATTTTCCATTCGATTACCCCTTTCTCCTGGTTGCTAATCCAGCTTCGCTACGTACAGCGTGCCTTCCTTCACTTCGACGACGACAACCGGCGTTCCCGCCTCCACCTCCACGCCTTCGAAGCTTGCCGCGACATGGTTCGAATTGCCCGCCCCCACCCGAACGAGCACTTCGCCGCAGCCGGCGGCCGGAATCGGAGTGAGCACCTCCGCGCGCTTTCCGGCCAAATCCTGAATGGAATACCCCGTCGAATTTTCGCTGTTTTTCATCGGCCGGACGTAAACGAAATACATCCCGATGGCGATGAGCGCCGCTATGCCAACGGACGCGGCATACACTCCTGCCGCCGGAAGGGACGAATAACGCGACAGAAGCAGCCCCGTGCCTCCGAAAACGGTAATGCCCCCGGTCACGACGACCGGCTGGAAAAGCTCGTGCGCGTCGATCGACAGCCATTCGAACATCCCGTCTAGGGCACTGTCGAGGATGTCGCCGAAAAAAAGCGTGAAGGCGGCAAGCAAAGCCCCGAACGCAAGGCAGCATCCGAACACGATATCCATCGGTTTACCTCCTTTCCGACAAACTTGGGACTCCCTTCCTTACTCTCATAATACGTCGCAAAATATGTGAAAGTTTCATGAAACTTTCGTTAGACAGCTGTTCGAAGGCGTCAACAAAGCCTGACCCGGGTCCGACCGAAACGGAAAAAGAAGCGAAAAAGGACGAGCGCGGAAAGTATGGACTTCCCTTCGCTCGTCCTTTCGTTTTTTCGGCCCATGCGGCCGATGCGGTCTTTCTTAGCGAATCGCCAGCCGGCCGAATTTCCGCTTGCCGACCTGGACGATGTCGCCGTCCTGCGGCGCGATTTCCGCATTCGGATCGGTCAGCTTCTCTTCGTTCCAGCGCACCGCTCCCTGCTGAATGCTGCGTCTGGCTTCGCTTACCGAAGCCTGCAGCCCCAGAAGCGTCAGCAGCTTCGCGAGTCGGATCGAACCGTCCGCCAGCTCGCTTGCCGGCAGCTCCAGCGTTTCGATGTCGTCGGGAAGCGCGCGCTGCTGGAATACGGTCACGAAATGCGACTCGGCCGCGGCCGCCGCTTCTTCCCCGTGATACATGCGGACGAACGTCCGGGCGAGGCGCATCTTCGCGTCGCGGGGATGAACGCTTCCGTCTTCCAGTCCCGACCGCAGAGCGCCAACTTCCTCGTTCGTCAGGTCTGTCGCGAGTTCGTAGTACTTCAGCATCAATTCGTCCGGCACGCTCATCGCCTTGCCGTAAATCTGGTTCGGCTCCTCGTCGATTCCGATGTAGTTGCCGAGGCTTTTGCTCATTTTGTTGACGCCGTCGAGCCCTTCGAGCAGCGGCAGCATGATGGCGGCCTGCGTCGGCTTGCCGTACTCTTTCTGGAGCGTCCTGCCCATCAGCAGATTGAACTTCTGATCGGTTCCGCCCAGCTCCACGTCGCTCTCCAGCGCCACGGAATCGTAGCCTTGCATCAAGGGATAGAAAAATTCGTGCACGCTGATCGGCTGTCCGGACTGGAAGCGCTTCGTGAAATCGTCGCGCTCCATCAGGCGCGCCACGGTGAGCTTGGCCGCCAATTGGATGATATCCGCGAATTGAAGCGGCGACAGCCAGGAGGAATTGTAGTAGACCTTCGTTTTGCCGGGGTCCAATATTTTGAAAATTTGCTTCTGATACGTTTCTGCGTTGCGCTTGACGTCCTCTTCGCTAAGCTGCTTGCGCGTTTCGGACTTGCCGGTAGGATCCCCGATCCGCCCCGTGAAATCGCCGATCAGCAGTTGGACTTCATGGCCGAGCTCCTGGAATTGCCGCAGCTTGTGCAGCACGACGGTATGGCCGATATGGATGTCCGGCGCGGATGGATCGAGCCCGAGCTTGATTTTCAGCGATCGTCCGGTACGGACGGCCTCGGCGATTTTGGCCGCCAGTTCCTCTTCCGGAACGATTTCGACGGCTCCGCGCCTGATGATCGCCAGCTGCCGGTCGACCTCCCGCTGCTGTTCTTGAGTCAAAGTTCCTATATTTTCAGACATGGCGGCTCATATTCCTCCGAATAAGTTCACAATTTCTCTCTTTATAGCACACCCCTTCGAAGGAAGTCAAACGATGGTTAGTTGTGGTATAATATTTCTGTTTGTTGAAGGAGGTTCTTTATGGAAGAAACGATGCAGACCCCTCCCCCCTCCAAAAGGAGAGGCTCAGGCTGGCTACTCGGCGTGAAGATTGCGGTGTACACCGTATTATGGCTCATTCTGTTCGGCATCCTGACGGGACTGGTGGCCGCGGGAGCGGTCGGGGGCTACGTAGCCGCGCTCGTCAAGGACGATCCGGTGCGCCCGCGCTCGCTCATCGAGGAGAAAATCAACGAAAACGCCATTACCGGATTCGTGTATTTCAACGACAACACGCTGGTCGGCCAGCTTCGCACCGAAGAAGACCGGCAGCCCGTCACCTATGACGAAATTCCGCAAATCGTCATCGACGCCGTCTTATCGATCGAAGACAAAGATTTTTTCAATCATATCGGGATCGATTCGAACGGGCTGATGCGCGCGGTCAAGCAGCAGGTGCTCAACGAATCCGTGCAGACGGGCGGAAGCACGATTACCCAGCAGCTCGCAAGGCAAGTATTTTTGACCTTGGACAGGACGAACACGCGCAAAGCGAAGGAAATTTTTCTCTCGCTGCGCCTCGAACGCTTTTTGAACAAGGAAGAAATTTTAACCGCTTATTTGAATAAAATCGCTTACGGCAACGGCTCGTCCGGTTACAACCTGTACGGAATCAAAGCGGCGGCCAGGGGGATTTTCGGCGTCGAGCTGAAGGACCTCAATCTGGCGCAAGCCGCCTACCTGGCCGGCGTTCCGCAGCTTCCGTCCGCCCATTCCGCTTTCACCAGCAAAGGGGAATTCAACGAAAGCCGGTTCAACCGGGCCGTCAACCGGCAAAAGCTCGTCCTGGCCAAAATGCTGGAGTACGGGAAGATCACCCAGGCGGAGTACGAGGAGGCGCTCGCGTTCGATCTTTACGCCTCGCTCGCCAAACCGGTCCAGAAGGCTTACAATACGTATCCTTATTTAATGCTCGAGGTCGAACGCCAAGCGGCCCAGCTTCTCGTGCTCAAGGAATACCCCGAACTGACGAAAGAGGATTTGAGCAAGGAGGAGAACGCCCCGCTGCTCGAGCAGGCCCGCGAGCAATTGCTGCGGGGAGGCTACAAGGTCAAGACGACGATCGACAAAGAAGTGTACGACCTCATGCACGACATCGCCGAAAATCCGGACAATTTCTCGCCGGACGACGCGACGAAGGGCGTCGAGCAAATCGCGTCGATCATGATCGATCATAAAACCGGCGCCATTCTCGGCATGATCGAAGGCCGCGAATTTCATATCGAGCAATTGAATTTCGCGACCCAAATGCTCCGTCAGCCCGGATCGGCCATGAAGCCGATCGCCGCTTATTTGCCGGCGATCGACAAAGGGCTCATTCAGCCGGCGAGCGTACTGGACGACGCGCCGATCATTCTGAACAACGGAAGCGGCGGAGCCAAACATATCCCGAAAAACTCGAACAACACGTACACGGGTCTCGTCACCGCGCGGACGGCTCTCGACAAGTCGCTGAACACCGCCGCGCTGAAAATTTTCCTGGAAAAGCTGACGATCCCGGAAGCCTGGGATTTCGCGCGCAAGCTCGGCATCACCTCGCTCGTCGAGGAAGACAATTACGCGCAAACGGGCGTCATCGGCGGCCTGAAGTACGGCGTGTCCGTCGAGGAATTGACGAACGCGTACGCCGCTATTGCCAACAAGGGCGTGTTCAACGACGCTTACATGATCGAAGAAATTACCGATGCGGAAGGCAACGTCGTCTACAAGCACACGCCGAATCCGCAGCGCGTCGTTTCGGAGCAGTCCGCTTATTTGATGACGGATATGATGCGTACGGTCATTACGAGCGGAACGGCGACGTCGATCAAATCGCAATTCGAGAACTACGGCAAAATCCCGGTCGTCGGCAAAACCGGAACGACGCAAAATTATGCGGACGTCTGGTTCGAGGGCTACACCCCGGACATTACGCTCGGCGTGTGGGCGGGTTACGAGAAATCGACCCACACGCTGTCGACCAAAGGACGCGCCCGCGCCAGGGAAATTTGGGCGAAAATCATGAACGAAGTGACCGAAGCGAAGCCCGAGCTGTTCCCGACCGACAAGTTCGAAAAGCCCGACGGCATCGTTTCGATGACGGTATCGAGCGTCAGCGGAAAGCTGCCGACCGATCTGACTCGGCAGGCAGGACGGCTTACGACGGACATTTTCAACAAGAAGTTCATCCCGACCGAGTCCGACGACGCATTGGTCAAAGTCCAATATATCACGTACAACGGCGTCAACTACTTGCCGCACGACGAAACGCCTTCCGATCTGCTGCGGGAAGCGATTATGGTGAAGCGCGAGAAGCCGATCGACGAGCTGATCGGAGAACTTCAGGCCGCGCTGCCGAACGTCTCTTCGGAAAGCCGCAAGTCGCTCTCGTACTATTTGCCGAAAGACGCCAAGGACAGCGCCCCGTCCAAGACCGACCCGCGCAGCGACGACGGAGGGACGCCTTCCGCTCCGTCCAACGTCTCGGCGGAAACGCTGGACGGAGGCAAGGTTCGGATTACGTTTACGCCAAGCCCGCAAAAGGACGTGGCCGGCTACCGCCTGTACCGCTCCGTCAACGGAGGCCCGTTCCAAAAAGTCGAAAACTCCGTTTTTACGGGTGACGAGGCGAAGTTCATCAATTACATTTCGTCCAGCAACGCCTATCAATATTACGTCACCGCCGTGGACGTGGTCGGCAAGGAGTCCGGGCGCAGCGCGGTCGTAAGCGCGGGAAGCGGCGCCGGAGAGATTCCGGTCGATCCGAATTTGCCGCCCGCAGGCGGAACCGACGGGGGCAGCGGCGGAACTTCCGATCCGGGCAGCACCCAAGCTCCCGGAACCGAGGCTCCGGGGTCCGAAGCTCCCGGAACGGGCAATCCGCTCGCGGCGCCGGGCTCGCCTTCCGGGCTTCAGGCGCAAATCCGGGATACCGGACTCGCGCTGTCGTGGAACCCGAATTCGGACGCCGACGCGGTGACCAAGTACGAGGTCTGGTACAGTCCGTCCCAGAACGGCAAGTACACGCTGCTCGGCTCCGCGCAAACCCCCGGCTACGAAGCGCCGGCGCCGGTCAACGCCGGCTGGTACCGGATTACGGCGATTAACGGCGTCGGCCAATCCGAGCCTTCCGCCGCGATCGAAGTGAAAACGAACTAACGGAATAAAGAACGGCAGAAGGGCGATCCTCCGGTTGCGAAACCGCGAAGATCGCCCTTCGTTTGCTTTTATTTATTTTCAAGAGTGCCGAATGGCCGGATGATCATGGATTAGTCCTCAATCGTCGACAAGTCGCCGGTGGGCAAATTCAATTCCCAAGCCTTCAGCACGCGGCGCATGATTTTGCCGCTGCGCGTCTTCGGCAGTTTGTCGCGGAATTCGATTTCGCGGGGCGCGGCGTGCGCGGACAATCCCTCTTTGACGAATTTGGAGATTTCCGTCTTCAACTCGTCCGAAGGAGCGAAGCCTTCTCGCAGCGAAATGAACGCTTTGATGATTTCCCCCGAAGCGGATCCGGCTTGCCGATGACGCCCGCCTCGGCGACCGCCGGGTGCTCGACGAGCTTGCTTTCCACCTCGAACGGCCCTACCCGCTCGCCCGACGTATTGATCACGTCGTCGATCCGGCCCTGGAACCAGAAGTAGCCTTCCTCGTCCTTGTAAGCGGAATCCCCGGACACGTACCAGCCCGGAATACGGAAATATTCCTCGTACTTGGCGGGATTGTTCCATACTTTGCGCATCATGGACGGCCACGGCGTCCGGATCGCGAGATTGCCCATCCGATAAGGCGGCAGCTCGTTGCCCTGATCGTCGAGAATGGCCGCCTGAACGCCCGGGATCGGCTTGCCCATCGAGCCCGGCTTGATTTCCATGCTCGGATAGTTGCAAATGAGCTGCCCGCCCGTTTCCGTCATCCACCACGTATCGTGGATGCGCCGATCGAACGCCTTCAGCCCCCACCGCACGACTTCGGGGTTGAGCGGTTCGCCGACGCTGAGCACGTGGCGCAAATGGGACAGGTCGTACGATTTGACCGCTTCTTCGCCCGCGCCCATCAGCATCCGGAACGCGGTCGGCGCGCTGTACCAAACGGTTACTTTATATTTTTGCAGCGTCGAATACCAATCCTGCGGACTGAACCTTCCGCCGCGGATCACGTTGGAAGCGCCGTTCAGCCACGGGGCGAAGACGCCGTACGACGTTCCGGTCACCCAGCCCGGGTCGGCGGTGCACCAGTAAACGTCGTCTTCCCGCAAATCCAGGACGATGCGGCCCGTATAATAATGTTGGATCATGGCGTTTTGCACGTGGAAAATGCCTTTCGGCTTGCCCGTCGACCCCGACGTATAATGAAGAATAAGTCCGTCCTCCCGGGTCAGCCACTCGATTTCGGCTTCTCCCGGCGCTTCGTCCATCGCTTTGCGGAAATCGACGATGCCTCCGCCTTCCTCGACGCCGTCGCCGAATACGATCACATGCTTCAGCTCCGGCAGCTCGTCGCGGGCGACGCGGGGAAGCAGCGCCGGCGTCGTGACGATCGCCGCGGCTCCGCTGTCCTGCAGCCGGTCCTTGACGGCCGTTTCCATGAACGCTTCGAACAGCGGACCGACAACCGCTCCGACCTTCAAAATCCCGAGCAGGCTGAAATACAGCTCCGGGGTCCGAGGCATGAAAATGAAGACGCGATCCCCTTTGCCGATGCCAAGGCTGCGGAGCACGTTCGCAAAGCGGTTGGACTCCCTGCTCAGATCGGCATACGTATAACTTTCATCGCGTACGCTGTCGCTGTAATGCAGCGCGATGCGGTCGCCCTTCCCTTCTTCCACATGACGATCGATCGCCTCGTAAGCCATGTTGACTTTGCCGGTCGTCGACCAGGAGAATCGTTGCTCGATGTCTTCCCAACGGAAGTTTTGCACCGCTTGTTCATAAGATTCGAGGTTGGAACCTTTCGCCGTTACGGCCAGCTTCTCATTGTGCTGCAGAGTCATTGCCCTCACCATCCCGTTCGAATACGAATTCAAAGTGCCGATCACGCCGAAGGAATGCGCTTTCATTCATTCGTTTTCCGGCTAACGAAATTAAGTATATCATAAAACCCGGCGAATCGTCACAATGTTGTCATATAAAGCGCTTTATAAGTAAGCGCTCTCCTCCTTCCTCCCCTTTTGTTGTATAATGACAGCATTCGAGGAGGGAAAGACATGGAGCACCTGAAACGGTTCCACCGGCATATTCGCGACGGGACGAACGGTCCGATCTCCGTCGAAGGCCCGATTCCGCCGGAACGGCTCCGGGAGTACCGGCTTCACCCGAAGCTGGACGCTTTCCGGCGTCCCGCGGAGCAGCATGCCGCGCTCGTCGAAATCGCCGAGCTCCCCGAAGGCCGAATCGTCGCGGCGCTCGAAGGCGACCTGATCGTCGGCTACGTCACGTTTCACTACCCGGACGAGCTGGAAACCTGGTCGCAAGGCGGGATGGACGATTTGATCGAGCTCGGGGCCATCGAAGTGGCGGACGATTACCGGGGACTCGGCCTCGGCAAGAGCCTGATTCAAACGGCTTTCGAAGACGGCCAGCTCGATAACGCCATCGTCTATACGACCGAGTATTATTGGCACTGGGACCTGGAAGGAAGCGGACTGAACGTCTGGGAATACCGGGCGATGATGGAGAAATTGATGAAATCCGTAGGGATGGTCTGGTTCGCAACCGACGACCCGGAAATTTGCGCCCATCCGGCGAACTGCCTCATGGTCCGGATCGGCAAGGACGTGCCGCTTTCCTCCGTGGAAAAGTTCGACCGGGTCCGGTTCCGGCAGCGGTTTATGTACTAACGCTCGTACGAAAGGAAGCGATGTTTGTGAATTCACCGATTTCCGGCCCGATTTGGATCGACAACGCGTCTTCGGGCCGGTACCGGTTTCGCGAAGACCATCCGTTCCACCCGGTCCGCCTCAAGCTTACGGAACGGCTGCTGAAAGCATGCGGCGCGCTCGAAGCGCGGCAAATCGCCGTCCCGCAGCCTCCGGCGGACTGGGAAGCCGCGCTGGCCTGGATCCATCGCGCCGACTACATCGAGGCGGTCCGCCGCTTGAGCGGGACCTCTCCCGCCGAAGAAGCCGTCGAACTGGCGGCGAAGTACGGTCTGGAGCCCGACGGGGACACCCCTTACTTCCCCGGCGTTCACGAAGCGGCGCAAGCGGTCGTGCACGGCACGATCGCCGCGGCCGAGGCGGTCATGTCGGGGGCGGCGCCGCATGCGCTTCATTTGGGGGCGGGCTGCATCACGCGTTTCCCGACCGGGGAGCCGGTTTTTGCGTGTACAACGACGTAGCGGCGGCCATCGCCTGGATACGGCGGAAGTATGACGCGAAAGTGCTGTACATCGACACGGACGTCCATCATGGCGACGGCGTGCAGTGGTGTTTTTACACGGATCCCGACGTCTTTACGCTGTCCATTCACGAGACGGGAAAATATTTGTTTCCGGGAACGGGATTCGCCCACGAGCGGGGAACCCAGTCCGGCTACGGCGCTTGCCTGAACGTTCCCGTGGAGCCGTATACGGAGGACGATTCCTGGCTCGACAGCTTCGGGGCCGCCATCGAGAAAGCCGTCCGCGCGTTCAAGCCCGACGTCATCGTAAGCCAGCACGGCTGCGACGCCCATGCGTTCGATCCGCTGTCGCACGTTCACTGCAGCATGCGCATCTACCGCGAAATGCCAAAGCGGATCCACCGCCTCGCCCACGAATGGACGGACGGCCGTTGGATCGCGCTGGGCGGCGGGGGCTACGATCATTACCGCGTCGTTCCCCGCGCTTGGGGGCTGCTGTGGCTGGAAATGACCGGCCATCCGCTTCTCGAAGCCATCGACGCCGCGCCGAGCGGAGCGCCTCTGCCGGCCTCCTGGCTGCCGGCGCGGCAAGACGGCGTCCCCGAAGGCATGCCGGCTTCCTGGCTTGACGATGCGTCCGCGTGGACGCCAATGCCAAGACGCGCCGAAATCGCCGCCAAAAACCGCGAGGTGCTGGAACTCGCGCTCCAGCACCTCGCGTAAAGCCTGGCTGCCCTGCCTTTCCGGCTCGGGTTACAGCCTTTGAATCATGTCGTCGACGATCGCGAAGGAGCGGCCCGCCGCCTCGACGGTAAATTCCGCAAAATTGACGTGCGCCGAGCCGTCCGCTTTGTCGGACATCGAGCGAATAATGACGTGGGGCACCCCGTTCATGGCGCAGACCTGGGCGACGGCCGCTCCTTCCATCTCCGTGCAAGCGCCGCCGAACTGCTCGTGCAGCGCCCGAACGACATCGCGGTCGGCGACGAACTGGTCGCCGGAAAGAATGACGCCCGTCCTGCAGCGTCCCGGGTATAGCCGTTCGCCGGCCTCGACCGCCATTCGGATCAGCGTGTCGTCGCCCTTCCACTCCGATACGTCCTGATACGGAATGACTCCGCGTTTGAAGCCGAGCGGCGTCACGTCGATGTCGTGCTGAAGGCAGCTCGACCCGACGACGATATCCCCGATTTCCAGGCTCGGATCCACCGCGCCGGCCACCCCGGTAAAAATGATTTTATCCGCCAAAAAACGGTCGATCAGCACTTGCGTGCAAACGGCGGCATTGACTTTCCCCACGCCGGATTTGCATACGGCCACTTTGCGGTCATGGAGCGACCCGATGACGTAATCGATGCCGGAGCGGTTCATCGTCACGACATCGCGCATTCCTTGGAGGAGCAGGTCGATTTCCTCCTGCATGGCCCCGATAATTCCGATCACGGGCATTCATTCCCTTCGTTTTCAGATAAAGAAACCCCGCCGGGACGGAAACTTCCCGAGCGGGGCCTGTCGTATGGCCGCTTGCGCGATCAGGCTCAAGAAAGAGCGCTGGCCGAACGGCGAACGATCAACTCGTGCGGGAGAACGACTCTCGCCTGGTCTACCGTTTCCTTCTTCATCAGCTTCGTCAGCAGCCGCATCGATACCGCCCCGATGTCGTACATCGGCTGCGCGACCGTCGTCAGCTGCGGGCGAACCATCGATGCCATGCGAATGTTGTCCACGCTGATGACCGAAATGTCATCCGGCACTTTCAATCCGGCATCCTGGATGCTGTGGATCGCCCCGATCGCCATCTCGTCGGTTGCGGCGAATACCGCGGTCGGCCGTTCCGGCAGCTCCAGGAAATACTGCATCGCTTCGATTCCCGATTCGTACTTGTAGTTCCCTACGCGCACGTACGTTTCGTCGAGCGCAAGCCCCGCCTGCTCGAGCGCGCGCTTGTATCCGTGGTAACGGGCATAGCCGTTGGCCGGATCCTGAAGGGTACCGCTGATCATGGCGATCCGCCGGTGGCCGTCCGCGATCAGCTTGCTCGCCGCGTCGAAAGCAGCCGCTTCGTGGTCGATATCCACGGACGGCATCGTCCCCTTCTCGTCGGTCGTCGCGCACAGGACGATCGGAACGTTCGAAGTGCTGAACGCCTGAAGGTGCTCGTCCGTCACCGCTCCGCCCATGAACAGCAAACCGTCCACTTGCTTCTCCAGAAGGGTGTTGATGACGCGGATTTCCTTCTCTTTGCGCTTGTCCGCGTTGCAGAGAATAATATTGTAGTGATACATGTTCGCAATATCTTCGATACCGCGCGCAACCTCGGCGAAGATCGCATTGGCAATGTCGGGAATGACCACGCCGACCGTCGTCGTCTTCTTGCTCGCCAGCCCGCGGGCGACGGCGTTGGGGCGATAACCGAGCCGTTCGATTGCTTCGTATACTTTCTTGCGTGTCTGCGGCTTCACGTTCGGATTGTTGTTAACGACACGGGAAACTGTCGCCATCGACACGCCAGCTTCACGAGCCACGTCATAAATGGTTACCGTCACAGTCCTCGCTCCAATGTTCATAGACATCCTCGATAGGGCTTGTCCATGGGATAATAAGGTAATGATACGACAAATTTGCCGTTAACGCAATGTAACACGGCCGCTTGAAAAGCCAAATCTCGACTTTTGGCCGAATGGCCTCATCCGGCTTCCGCGGAACTCAAACGGTCTTTGAGAAAATCGTACGTAATTCGCCAATGCGACTCGTCCCAGACCGGCTTTCCGTCCCGAACCAGGATCACTTGCGGGGATTTATGCGTAACGCCGAGCGATTCGGCGATCGCGTTGCTGACGGGCCGTTCCTCGATCACATGAACGAGAGCGTAGTCGACCCCGCCCGCTTCGTCGTCCGCCGTATAATGCTGCCACTCCTCGTGCGCGCCCGCGCTTACGGAGCATTGCGTGCTGTGCTTGAATACGAGCAAAGGCTTCTCCTTCGTGGCGCGAAGGGCGTCTTCCCAATCGTCTACCGTCATCAAACGGCGTATTTGTGCCAATGCCGATGCCTCCTTGAAAATGATGCTCTTTATTTTCATGGTAACAGAAAATCGTTTTTTTCGCAAAAAACGAGGCGATGCCGCCCCGTTTTCGCTCCATTCGTCAATAGCATATGTATTGCGAGCTTAATTGCGACAATCGTCCGTTCAGCTCCGTTTTCCATTGTTCGTCTCCGACGTTGGATGCGACCAGCAGCAAATCCAGCAATTCGTCCATCCGCTCCTCGGTCCGTCTCGCGACGGCCGTCGCCGTGATCCGCCTTTCCCGCTTGTGCAAAGCGGCAAGAACGCCGACCCACTCATGCCGCTCGTCGAAAAGAACGGTCTGCGGCCGCGGCGCCGGCCCGAGCTCGCCGATGAGGCGTCCGAGCTCCGCCTTGACTCCGGGAAACACTTCGTTTCGACCGCACTCATCGCATGAATAGACCGGCACGTTGGCAATGCTCGCCTTGCGCGCGTGCAAAACGGTGCGGAGCGTTAATTGCTGGCCGTGGCCGCATGGACAGCGCTTATGCAACGACATTCTCTCCCAACCCCCGGAACCGCGTTCCGGGCCATTTCGTTTCTCCCCTCTCGTATTCGCGCCTGCGGAAGGGAACTCCTTCTTTATAAGGCGCTGTAAATACTGGTATTTTCAAGACGTATTTACTTGCGTTTTCTTGCGGAGCGGCCGCGCTCCCAGCCGTTCCATATGGCGACGCAAACGACGGCGACGGCCGCGCCGATCCCGTCGTGCAGCAAATCCGCCAAGTCGGGCGTCCGGTTCGGGACGAACGACTGATGCCATTCGTCGGTAACGCCGTAAAGCAAGCTCATCAACACGACCAGCAAGCTCCTGCCGACGTTCATTCTGCGAAAACCGAAGCCGAACGCATAGCAGAGCGCGAGGACGAAATAGGCGGCATAATGTCCGGGATCGAAGCTTTCCAGCCATGGAAACAGCTTTTGCACCCAGGGCAGGACGGTGTCCAGCTCGTCTCCGGTACGGGAAGACAAGATAAAAATGACGGCCATCACGACGACGGCGGGAAGCCAGCGAACGAAGCGGCGGCCGGTCGGGGAATCGTTGGACATGAAGATTGAAAACTCCTTTGCGGGTTAATTTCGGATGAACGGGACGTCCGATTCTGTTAAAATAAGTGCGACGCGGCTTTGACGAAGCCGCAAAACGCGTGTCGGTTTTCAAAAGGAGGAAGAACCGTGACTCAGACCAAAAAAGTCATCTGCCTGCTGGACGAGGAATTCGAAGACCTCGAGCTCTGGTATCCCGTTTACCGGGCGCGCGAGGAAGGCGCGGAAGTGCTGTACGCCGCTCCCGAAAAAGGGAAAACCTACATCGGAAAATACGGCGTCCCGGCCGTTTCCGACCTTTCCTACGGCGAACTGGACGCTTCGAAGGCGGACGGCTTGCTCGTTCCGGGCGGATGGGCCCCCGACAAAATCCGCCGCGATCCGAACGTGCTGGAGTTCGTTCGGCAAATGGACGCCGCCGGCAAGCCGATCGGGCAAATCTGCCATGCCGGCTGGGTGCTCGTTTCCGCGAAAATCGTGCGGGGACGGAAAGTCACCTCGACCCCGGGCATCCGGGACGACATGGAAAACGCCGGCGCCGTATGGGTGGACGAGCCCGTCGTCATCGACGGCAACCTCGTTTCGTCCCGGCGCCCGCCGGATTTGCCGGCATATGCCAAGGCGTTTTGCGATTTGCTGTTCGGCCGCCTCTAAACGTTAAAAAGGAGGATTCCTTCGGCCTTGCGCCGGTCGGGAATCCTCCTTTTCGCGTCAGTTCACTCCCGGCTTGACATTCCCTCCCGCCAGCGCGATTTCCGCATGGAAACGCTCCAGGCGTTCCCGGATTTCCCGGGCCGTGCCGCAGCGGAACAATTCGCCGACGAGCCCGAGGCAGTCCTGGGCTTTCGTGCGCAGCAGCGTCTCCTTGACCGGCAAAATCGCCTGCGCCGACAAGCTGAGCTCATGGATGCCGAGACCGAGCCAAAGCGGCATCGCCCGCACGTCGCCGGCGAGCTCCCCGCACACCCGGACGGGGATTCCCCGCCGGTTCGCGGCTTCGCTCACCGTCCGCAGCATCCGCAGGACCGCCGGATGATACGGCTCGTACAGATGGCTGATCTGCTCGTTCATCCGGTCGACCGCCAGCGTGAACTGCACGAGATCGTTCGTCCCGATGCTGAAAAAGCTCACTTCCTCCGCCAGCAGCTCGGCGATGACGACCGCCGCCGGCACCTCGATCATGACGCCCGCGGGCACGTCGCGGTACGGCACGCCTTCGGCGGCCAGCTCGCCGGCCGCTTCCGCAAGCAAAGCGTTGGCCGCGCGAACTTCCTCCAGCGTCGCGATCAACGGGTACATCACCTGAACCTCGCCGTGAACCGCCGCCCGGAGAATCGCCCGAAGCTGCACCTTGAACAGGTCTTTCCGGTCCAGGCTGAACCGGATCGCCCGGTAGCCCAGGAACGGGTTGTCTTCCTCCGGCATTTCATGGTAGTCCAAATGTTTGTCTCCGCCGATGTCCAGCGTCCGAATGACGAGCGGCTTGCCGTTCAGCCGTTCCGCCGCGGACCGGTACACTTCGAACTGCTCCTCCTCCGTCGGAAACCGGCTGCGGTCCATGTACAGAAATTCCGTCCGGAACAGGCCGACTCCGTCCGCGCCGCTCCCCAAAGCCGCGTCGAGCTCCTTGACGCTGCTGATGTTCGCGGCCAGTTCGAGCGCGATGCCGTCCGGCGTGACCGGCGGGATCGACGCGAGCGCCTGCAGCCGCACCCGCGTTTCCAGATGCAGCCTGCGCAGCTCCGTGTAGCGCTGCAGCGTGTCGGACTTCGGGTTTACGTGCAGCTGGCCGGTTCCCCCGTCGATAATCAGTAAATCGCCCGTCGCGATCGGCTCCTTCGTCTTCCCTTCGATTCCCATCACGAGCGGAATGCCGAACGCCCGCGCCATGATGGCGGC
Source organism: Cohnella algarum (assembly GCF_016937515.1). Lineage (NCBI taxonomy): Bacteria > Bacillati > Bacillota > Bacilli > Caryophanales > Paenibacillaceae > Cohnella > Cohnella algarum. The sequence goes on along the minus strand of NZ_JAFHKM010000002.1, from coordinate 4,435,369 downwards.
ATGCGAAGACGGACTGCCGACCATCGTCACGATGCCGAGCACGACATCCGGCTTCAGGTGAATGAGCTGCGAAGGCGTCAACTCCCGGACGACAAGCACGAACGGCTGCGTGTCCGACGGCAGCGCGATTTCCGGAACGCCGAGCAGATGCTTCAGCAGGCGATTGCCGACATCTTTAATGTCGAGCGCCCGCTCTTTCATATATTCGTCGTCGAGCAAATCGAACATCGTGACGAAATGATCGATCGCTTCCTTCACCGCCACCTCGGCGGCCTTGTACTGCCGCTGGATGATGCCCTTGATTTCGTTCATGAACACAGGATCGTCGAGGATGGCCAAATGAGCGTCGAAAATGCTGATCTCTTCGGGGCCGACGGCTTCGTCCATCTCCGTCTTGATCTGGTAGATCTCCGATTTGGACCGTTTCACGCCTTCGTACAGGCGGTCGAATTCGGCGGCCAAATCGCTGACGTCGATTTTCTGCTCCGGCAGCTCCCATTCCCAATTGGGCAAGACGAACGCCTTGCCGATCGCGATCCCTTCCGAGGCTCCCAATCCCTGTATCATGCTCTCCCCCCTTGTTCTCTCTCTCTCTCACGACGACGGACATGACGGCCGCCTGACCTTTTTTGACCGCTTTAAACGGCGCATAGCGCCAGGACTTGACGACGTCCGGATTGGTGATCACCATCGGAGTGGCAATCGACTTGGCCTGATGTTTCAGCTTCGGCAGGTGGAAGCGGATCAGCGGCTGTCCCGGCGTGACCTCGTCTCCCTCTTTTACGAATGCCGTAAAGCAATCCTTGATTTGCGAAGAGTCGATCCCGATGTGGAGCAGCACTTCGAGCCCTTCGTCGGTCGCGATCCCGATCGCATGCTTCGTCGGGTACAAATGAACGATTCGCCCCGCGACGGGGGCGACGAGCTCCCCCCTGTCGGGCAGAAACGCGACGCCCCGGCCCACGAGCCGCTGCGAAAAGATCGGATCGTCCACCTCTTCGATCGGAATCATGCGGCCCTGAACCGGCGCATGGAACTGTACCTGGTGAACGTCCTGCTGCATCAGCTTGAAAATTTCCTCGCGGATCAAATCCGAGTACGTGCCGAATACGACCTGCACGTTGCCCGCGCCCAAATGGATGACGCCCGCGGCGCCGAGATGGCGAAGCGACTTCGAATCGATCCGGCGGTCGTCGGAAAGCGTCAGCCTGAGCCGCGTGATGCAGGCGTCCAGCCGGACGATGTTCTCCTTGCCGCCCAGCGCCTGCAGCACGAGCGGCGCGCGGTACGGAATGTCGCCCGCCCAGTCGTCAAGCCTGGAAGCGTCCTCCCGGCCGGGCGTCGACAACTCGAACTTGCGGATGACGAGCCGGAACATGACGTAATAAACGATGCCGACCGCAAGGCCGATCGGGATGAGCAGCCAGCCTCTGCTGGCCAAGGGCAGGTTGATCAAAAATTCGAGCGCCCCGGCGGAGAAGCTGAACCCGTGCCGGATGCCGAGCTCGTACGTCAGCCACATGATGCCGCCGGACAGCAGCGCGTGAACGATGAACAAATAGGGCGCGACGAACAAAAAAGCGAATTCGACAGGCTCGGTCACCCCGGTAAGGAAGGCCGTAAGGCCGGCAACGCGGAACTGCTTGCGGATTTTGGGCTTCAGATCTTCCCGCGACTCGTGAATGATCGCGTAAGCGATGGCGGGCAGCGCGAACATTATGACGGGATACAGGCCGGCCATGTAGACGCCCGCCGTCGGGTCCCCCGCGAAAAATCGCGGCAAGTCCCCGAAAAACGCGTTTCCGTCATCCGTCCGGTACTCCCCCACCTGGAACCAGAACAGATGATTCAAAATGTGGTGCAAGCCGAACGCGACCAGGATCCGGTGCAAAAATCCGTACAAAAAGACGCCGAACCCTCCGGCCATGGCGACCATCTCGCCGGAAGCCGCCACGAAATCGCCGATCGCGGCGCCGACGGCGATCATGAGCCAGGAGAAGAGGATCGATACGCCGGCCATAAAGACGGGAACGAAGCGCGAGCCGCCGAAAAACTGCAGATATTCCGGCAGCTTGAGCGCCTTGAAGCGCTCGTTCGCGAGACCCGACGCGATCCCGAGCACGGCTCCGGCGAACATCGACGGCTGCACGCCTTCCGGATCGTAAGCGGCGGTTACCGCCGTGAAAATGAGCATTCCCGCAAGCGCCGACATGCCGGCAAGCGCCGACTGATTGGACAGCCCGAGCGCGATGCCGACCGCAAACACGTAGGGCACATACTGAAATATATTCAACCCGGCCGCCTGCAGCAATTCGGGCATTTGAGGCCAGCCGAGCATCGCCCATGGCAAATGCGCGAGCATGATAAAAATGGCGGCTGCGGGCAGCACCGTCATCGGCAGCATCATCGCCCGCCCCAACCGTTGGAGATAGCCCACACCCATCATGAGCCGGAAGTCCCCTCCTTTCTCTCGATGTTACGTCTATGCGGCCGGTTTTGTCAAAAGCTCATTTCGCTTTCGGGGCGTAAAAAACCGCAAACCCGAGCCGCTTGTACACGCTGTCCGCATCCGCGAAGCCCGCTTCCCGCAGCCAGCGCAGCTGGTCGGAGACGGTCGCGTTGCGGTCCTGCTTCCTCCGTTCCTTGGACGCCTCGATCAGTTCCGGCGGCAATCCCGTCGCGGCGACTTCCCGCTCCCATTCCCGCAAATTGAAGGCCTCGAAGAAGGGCGTTTCCCCCGCGGCCTGATCCGCGTTGATGAATGCGCCTCCAGGACGGATCATGCGGTAAATCTTTTTGAACAGCTTTTGCTTGTCCGCATGCTCGAGATGGTGAATCGACAGCGACGAAACGACGTAATCGTACGTTTCCGGAAATTCGCGCTCGGCGTAGTCGCCCGTTATGAACCGGACTTCGGCGGGGTGGCGCTCGAACCGCTTTCGCGCCTGATCGAGCATTTTTTCGCTGAAATCGATCAGCGTCAGCTTCGCCTGCGGGCAGGCCGCGGCGACAAACGACGTCAGAAGCCCCGTGCCGGCGCCCAAATCGAGGATGGACGGAGCGGCGCGCTCCGGCCGGATGAGCGACACGGCCATCCCGTAAAACTGGTCGAAGTCGGGTATAAGGCTTCTGCGCTGCCAATCGTAGCCGTCCGCTCCGAGGTCGAACAATTTTTTAACGTGTTCGTACATGATTAATTTCCCCGCTTTCCGCCTGGCGGCGATCGTTTATCCCGATTGTAGCCCAACGTCGGCAAGAGGTGAAATATATAAAAAGTATTTTGTTCATAGCTTTCAACTATATATAGCGCTTTGCGCCTATTTTTCGTTTAAGCAAGAGGCGCCCCGCGGCAACCGAAAACGTCTGCCGCGAAGCGCCCATGTTGCCTGCCCGGCGGGATCGTCTCGTATTAACGTCCCGCTCTGCCGCCCGGAAGCAAAATCGAATCCTCGACCTTGATGCAGCGGTCCATAATGACTTCCAGACCGCCTTTGCGGGCGATCTCCGCCGCTTCGTCGTTGGCGATGCCGAGCTGCAGCCACAGCACCTTCGCCCCGATCGCGGCCGCGTCCGCGGCAACGGCGGGCGTATGCTCCGGCCGGCGGAAAACGTTGACGATGTCGACCGGCTCGGGAATGTCCTTCAAGCTCGCGTAGCACGTTTCGCCCAAAATGCGCTCCGCGTTCGGATTGACCGGAATAATCCGGTATCCTTTCGCCTGCATCGCCGCCGACACCTGATGCGACGTTTTTTCGGGATCGTCGGATAACCCGACGACGGCGATGTTGCCCGCGCCCTCCAAAATTTCCTTGATCCGCTCGCGCGGCGGATTTTCGAATGCCATGCCGGGTCGCCTCCTTTTTATTCCTTTACCCACTCGACCTTCGCGCCAAGCGAGGCCAAATGATCGAAATAGTTTGGGTAGCTTTTGGCCACATGATGCGCGTCCGATATCCGGATCGGCCGTTTCGACCGGAGACCCACGATCGACAGCGCCATAATGACGCGATGATCGAAGTGCGCATCGATCGTCACGCCCCCTTCCACGCCTTCGGGACGGCCGTGAACGATGATTTCGTCCCGCTTCTCCTCGACGTTCGCGCCCGCTTTGCGGAGCTCCGTCAAATAATCGGTTATGCGGTCGCACTCCTTGTAGCGCAAATTCTCCACGTTGTAAAAGCGCGACGTGCCTTCGGCGAACACCGCGGCGGCGACCATCGCCAGCACTCCGTCCGTAAACTCGTCGCCGTCGAATTCCCCGGCCGCAAGCTTGCCGGTGCCCTTTACTCGCACGATTCCGTTTTCATGCGTCAGAGGCACCCGCATGCTGCGCAGAACGTCGACGACCGCTCGCTCGCCCTGCTTGCTGTTTTCCAGCAGCCGGTGAACGGTCACGTCCGACTCCGTCACCGCGGCGGCGGCCAAAATCGCCGCCGAGCCGGGATAATCGCCCTGCACGGTATACGTTTGCGCGAGATACCGCTGGCGTCCGGGAACGCGGAAGCGCATCAGGTCGTCCGACGCCTCCGCGACGATTCCCGCTTCCCGCATCACCTCCAGCGTTTGGCCGACGACGACCTTGGACTTGAGATCGTGAAGCACTTCGATTTCGCTGTCCTCTTCGAGCAGCGGCGCCAAAAACAGCAGCGAGCTTAAGTATTGGGAACTCACGCTTCCGGAAACCTGGATTTTGCCGCCGCGCGGCTTTCCGCCGCGGATCGTGATCGGCAGCTTCCCGCTCTGGTGCTCCACCTCGACGCCCATGCTTTGCAGCGCGGCGATCAGATCGTCGTGGGGACGTTTGCCAAGAGACTGCGGGTAGGCGTTGACGAACGTCACCTCCGGCAGCAAGGCGGCGACGGACATGAGAAAGCGCAGCACCGCTCCCGCGTTGCCGACGTTAAGCGACTTCGCCGGGAACGGGAAGCGCCCGAACCCCTTAATGACGATTTTCTCGTCGTCTTCCTCGAGGACGGCGCCGAGATCGCGGATGCAGCGGCGCATCGCGTCGCTGTCCTCGCTGTGGGCGGGGAACCGGATCGTGCTCGTTCCTTCCGCCAAAGCCGCGACGAGCAAATAGCGGGTCGTGTAGTTTTTGGAGGAAAGAGCCTGTATTTCGCCTTGCAGTTTTCCCGTGGGAGTGACGATCATATCCATCTGTTCATACGCCCCTTGTCTTGGACATCATTTTTGTTCCGATAAAAACGACTTGGTTCGGTCAGTTGCGCAGCAGCGCCCGGCCCAGCAGCCAGCCGGCGGCGAAAGCCGCCATGCCTCCCGCGTAGGAAGCAAATACATAGACGGCCAGCTGCCGCCCTTGGCGCTCGCGGGTCAGCTCCGCTTTTTGCGCGTTTAGCGTCGAATACGTCGTGAGCCCGCCCATGATGCCGGTTCCCGCGAACGCGAACGCCGCTTCGCTGCGTTCGTCGGCGTTCGCGCCGACCAGCGCGCCGAGCGCGAGCGACCCGGCCAGATTGACGGCGAGCGTCGCGCTGCGCGGCTTGCCTCCCCGCTTCGCGGTCCAGCGGCCGACCCCGTACCTGGCCACCGCGCCGATCGAACCGCCGACGCCGACGAGACAGGCAAGCGCCCACCCGTTCATCGTTCCCGCCCCCTTCCGAGCTTCAGCCCGAGCGAAGCGAGCAGCCAGCCGGCGATGCCGCTCGATGCGGCGTAAAGAACGGCCGCAGCATATGCGTCGTGCCGCCAAAGCTCCCACAGCTGGGCGTTAAACGCGCTGAACGTCGTAAAAGCGCCGAGAAATCCGGTGCCGAGCGCTTCCTTCCACCAGGGCGACACCAGCTTGCGCAGCGCGAGTCCCGACAGCCAGCCGAGCAGCAGCGAGCCGCTCAAATTGATCGCCAGCGTCGCCCACGGAAAGGACGAACCTCCTCCGTTCGGCAGGACGAGCGTCAAGCCGTGCCGGGAAACCGCCCCGAAAAATCCGCATACCGCGATCGCAACGATAACGGTCATTTGGCATCGCGACTCCCTGTTCCGAAATAAGCTCCGTTGAAAAAATCGTGCCTTACGCAATGCGCGGGTTGGCCGAACGGCCTTTCCGATTCGCCTCGTCCGATTCGTTTGACAGCGTATCCGGCGGTTCATTATGATTATTCTGTCGGTACGGTCACGATACCGATCACCGGTTCGACGAGAGGAGACGAAGCAAAATGAGCGAGTACGCGACGATTTCGGTCGAACAGCTGAAAGAGCGGCTCGACGCGGGCGAGAACCTGCATCTGATCGACGTCCGCGAAGACGAGGAAGTCGCCCAGGGCATGATTCCCGGCGCCCTTCACCTGCCGCTCGGCCAGGTGCCCCAGCGTCTTGACGAAATTCCGCGGGACGAGGAAGTCATTTTCATTTGTCGCAGCGGCTACCGCAGCGGGCAGGCCTGCGAATATTTGACCTCGCTCGGATTCAAGAAGCCGGTCAACCTGCTTGGCGGCATGCTGGCCTGGCAGCAGCTATAACGCCCAGCGAACGAGCAGCTCGGCCACCTCGAGAGGCGACCGGCCGGACGTGTCGACCGTCGCATGCGCGAAATCGTAGGCATGGCGCCGCGTGCGCAGCAGATGGTCGATTCGCTCCGCCGCGTCTCCCTTGAGCAGCGGCCTGGCTCCGGTCCCTTCCGGGTCGGCTTCGATGACGCGCTTGAGCAGCGTCTCCCGGTCCGCCGCCAAGGCGACGACCCAGCCGCCGGCGAGCATGCGGCGCCGGTTTTCCTCGCGGAGCACGGCCCCGCCGCCCGTCGCGACGACATGCCCGCTGCCGCCGAGCACCTCGTTCAGCACGCGGCTTTCCCAATCGCGAAAGACCGTTTCCCCGTTCTGCGCGAAGATGTCGGGAATCGCCTTCCCCGCTTGCCGGACGATCTCCTCGTCCGTATCGATCCGCTTCCACCCGAGCCGCTCGGCGAGCAGCCGGCTTACGGTCGATTTTCCCGTTCCCATAAATCCGACCAGGATGATATTTTTCGGTGTCGCTCGCTCGCTCAAACCTTTTCTCCCCGCTCCCTTGTACACTTTTCTTATCATATCACACAACCGCCGGGTCGCCCTAGGTATAAATCCGTTCTTTTTTTCGTATGGTGATAATGATCGGATTGTCCTTACGACTTTTGAAGCCAAGGTGGTCTGCCCATGAATTCCGCCGGTACCGGCCGTTTGCCTCGCCCGCAAGCGCTTGACGAACCGCTCAGACGATTGCTCGATCCCTCCTATCCGCTTTGCCGGGAGGATCTGATCTGGGGGCTCGACTATATCAAAAGAAAAGTGGCCGACGGAGCGCCCGAATGGACGGCGCTCGATCGGCCACGATTGCTGGCGCATTTCGCTTGCTACGCGGGGCTCGCCATGCATCTGCTTCACCGGCAAAACCCGTGCGGAGAAGATGCGGCTTGCTTGCGCGCGATGCTGGCGGACATGCTCCCCTAAGCTTAGGATTCCATCCAGTTGTGGTGGAAGACGCCTTCCTTGTCCAGACGCTTGAACGTATGGGCGCCGAAGTAGTCGCGCTGGGCCTGGAGCAGGTTCGCCGGCAGCCGTTCGGACCGATAGCTGTCGTAGTAGGCCAGAGCGCTCGCGAACGATGGAACCGGAACGCCGTAGCGGATGGCGGTTCCGACGACGTCGCGCCATGCGTCCTGATAGTTTTGGACGATGTTTTGGAAATATTCGTCAAGCAGCAGGTTTTTCAGCGCCGGATCGCGGTCGTACGCATCCTTGATGTTTTGCAGGAAACGGGCGCGGATAATGCAGCCGCCGCGGAAAATCATCGCGATGTTGCCGTATTGCAGGTTCCAGTCGTACTCCTCGGAAGCCGCGCGCATTTGCGCGAAGCCTTGCGCGTAGGAGCAGATTTTGCTGGCGTACAGCGCCTTGCGCACGCTCTCGATGAAGGCGGCCTTGTCGCCTTGGAAGGCCGGCTTTTGCGGTCCGCTCAGCACTTTGCTGGCGGCGACGCGCTCTTCCTTCATCGCCGACAGGAAGCGGGAAAATACCGATTCCGTAATGATCGACAGCGGCACGCCAAGGTCGAGCGAGCTTTGGCTCGTCCATTTGCCGGTGCCTTTTTGGCCTGCGGCGTCGAGGATGACGTCGACCATCGGCTTGCCCGTTTCCGGGTCTTTTTTCGAGAAGATGTCGGCGGTAATCTCGATCAGGTAGCTGTCGAGCTCGCCTTTGTTCCATTCGGAGAAAATTTCGTGCAGCTCGTCGGTGGACAAGCCGAGCACGTCTTTAAGCAGCTGGTACGCTTCGCAAATCAGCTGCATGTCGCCGTACTCGATGCCGTTGTGGACCATTTTGACGTAATGGCCCGCGCCGTCCGGCCCGATATACGTGCAGCAAGGATCCCCGTTCACTTTCGCCGAAATGCCCGTCAGGATCGGCTCGACCAGCTTGTACGCTTCTTCGGGGCCGCCCGGCATGATGGACGGGCCTTTCAGCGCGCCTTCCTCGCCGCCGGATACGCCGGTGCCGATAAAGTTGAAGCCCTGCTCGGTCAATTCCTTCGAGCGGCGCTGGGTGTCGGGAAAGTAGGCGTTGCCGCCGTCGATGATGATATCGCCTTTGTCGAGGTGCGGCGTAAGCGACGCGATCGTCGCGTCCGTGCCGGCGCCGGCTTGAACCATGATCAAAATTTTGCGGGGCTTTTCAAGCGATGCCACGAACTCTTCGACGGAATAAGCCGGTACCAGGTTTTTCCCTTTGCCGTCCGTGGCGAGCAGATCGTCCGTCTTGTCGCGGGAACGGTTATATACCGCTACGGTGTAGCCGCGGCTTTCAATGTTCAGAGCAAGATTGCGTCCCATGACGGCCATGCCGACGACGCCGATGTGTGCTTTAGACATCTTCGCTTCATCCTTTAGACAAATTTTTCACAATATCGTTATTGTACTCGTTTTGCCCGCCGATGAAAACCTTCTTTGCCGAATCTTCATTTTTGGTAAAATTTCTATACAACCCGATCAAGCGCTATTCGGACTGCTGCCGAAAATCCCGCCAAGCATACTCGATACCCGCCCGCTAGATAAGCAAAATCGAGGTAACGCCAGCCGTCTTTATAATCCCGGAGCTCGAACTCGGGAAAAAGCCCTTCGAAGCTGCCGAACGCAGGCCACCATACGTTTTTCAAAAATGTCTCGGAACCGCGGCCAAGCCCCTTTCGCAGCCTGGCCGCGCGCTCCCCTCCGCTGCCTTTAAGCTGATCGCTCATCCATCGATCGTAAACATTCGTTTCCGGACCGTTCATTTCGCGTCCCTCCTGAAAAAAATAAGCCGCCCGCCCGGAATCAAACCGGCGCGAACGGCGAGTGCTTCTCGACTTGTATACGAAACTATCCGGAACTATGCGAGACAATCTGCAACGATGCGGGACGTTCCACAGCCAGTCGGCGAGGCGGCCGGCCATCAGAGCCCACGCGGATTCCACTCGAACCCGAGCGCGTTCAGCAAAGACCGCGCCAGCGTCATATGTCCGCTCACGTTCGGATGGACGCGGTCCCATGCCAGCGTCGCCGGATACAGATGAGCCAGAACCGCGTCGAATGCCGCCTGCGTATCCACGAACAGCGTTCCATGACGTTCCGCCGTCTCCTTGACGATGCCGCCGTAGCGGTCCATCTTGGCCCGCATCGCGTCGGCGCGGTTCGGCTCCAAATAAAACGGGGTCATCAGCACGATCCCCTTGACGTGAGGCTTCGTTCGTGCCACGAGCTCGTCCAGCGTCGCCGCATACTCTTCCTCCGGCACTTGCCACTCCTTGATCGTCGGCGTATCGAAGTGTCTCCACACGTCGTTCGTCCCGATCATGATCGACAGCCAATCCGGCTTCAAATCGAGCACGTCGGTTTGCCACCGCGCCTTCAAATCGCGAACCGTGTTCCCGCTGATTCCCATGTTGACGACCCGAATTCCCAATTCCGGATAGACGGCCTGAAGCAGTCCGTCCGCGTAAGCGGCATAGCCCCTGCCGAGGGCATTGAACAGCCCTTCTCCGACCGGCTTCGTCCGTTCGCAGTCCGTGATCGAATCTCCGATCATGACCAGCTTGTCGCCTTTGTCCAGTTTCATCTCCCGATCTCCCCCGAATCCGCATATGAAATCATTTCCAGACAGCCTTATTATACTCCGCTCGTAAGCGTGTTCAAGTAAAAGACAAAAAAAGGACGCCCTCGCGGCGCCCTTCCCTATTTCCAACGGCTTCACGCTCTGCGCGAGCGCTCCGGCAAATCGGCCTGTCGAATTGTTGCTTGTTAATTGTCGTTACAGCTCCAGCATCAGCATTTCCTTGCGCATTTCGACTAGCTTCTGTTTGCTTGCTTCCGCTGCTTCCGCATCTCCTTGCTGCAACGCTTCATGAAGAACCGCAAGCTCGTAATCGAGCTCGAGACGAAGCACTCCCGCCCGGAGTTCGGCGCGCTTGGATTTGAAGGCCTGCACCATGTCTTCCAGCGTGATTTGGGGGCGTTTTTGAAAAATAATGCGATGCTCCATGCCCGACACCTCCACGAGACGGATAATTTCTCCAAACATGATGTTCTCGATGAGCAACTGTCGATCTCGAAACCGTTTGACGACGGCATGGCCGCGCGTATCGTTGATCAGCTTCTCGATGCTGCGAGCAAGCCGTTCGTCCTTAACCACGTACGTCCCAACCATCTTGTAACGCGTTCGGGTCCGCTGAAATCGGAACTTGAGCAGCTTCCGGCCGCTTCGCACCGAAACGAGAAAATGTTGATCGTTCTCGCTCCAGTACAGAGAGTAGCCGTTCTGAATCAGTTCGCGGATCCAATTTTGAATCTGTCTGCGGTCAAAACGAAGCTCGAGGTCGCAATATTCCACTTCGTAGCTTCGATTCACGGCCATCCCCCCCTCCCGCATCGTTGCACGGCTTGAGTTATTGACCGAATGTTCAGACATTTCTTGCTTACTTCTATCTTATACCCCATCTTATGTTCTGGCAACTTGGTTTCTTGACTATTTTGTCAACTTGGATTTTTGACCGTTATCCGGTATAGTGGGTTCAACGCTTGAACGATTCAGACGAGGTGAAAAAAATGAACACGACCGCAAAACCTTCCGCAGCCGAACCCGCGGCCGAGTTCGCCGGCTTCGAAGCCGCGGACTTCGACGCCATGGCCGTCCCGGGCCTGGAAAACCGGATGTCCGCCATTATTGAAAGCGTTCGGCCGAAGCTGCACGCGTTGGGCGATTCCCTTGCCCCGATCCTGACCGGGTTGTCCGGAACGCAGCTGTATCCGCATGTGGCCAAGCACGCCAGGCGGTCGGTCAATCCGCCTGACGACACTTGGGTCGCATGGTCTCCGAGCCCGAAGGGCTACAAAATGTTCCCGCATTTCCAGATCGGCCTCTGGTCGACGCATTTGTTTATTCAGTTCGCTATTATATATGAGTGCCCGACCAAAGACGTGCTCGCGGTACGCGCGGAAAATGAGCTGAAATCGATCCGCTCCTCCGTGCCCGCCGATTATCAATGGTCCAAGGATCATATGAAACCGGAAGGAACCGCCCACAAGGACATGTCCGACGAGGAGCTGAAGGAGCTGTTCGTCCGGCTCCGCAAGATCAAAGCCGCCGAGCTGACGTGCGGCCTGCACGTTCGCCGGGACGACCCGGTGCTCCGGGACGGCAAAGCGCTGCTCGCCAAGGCGGAATCCGTGTTCGCCACGCTGCTGCCCCTGTACCGGATGGCGAACGCGTAACGCGAGGAAAGAGCCGCTCCCATTCCGGCTCTCATTCGAAAGCCGCCGATCGCCCGAAGCGGTCGGCGGCTCGCCGGAACGTCAGCCTCGGGCGGAGGTTTCCCCTTTCGGCTCGCGCGGCCACAGCGTATAGCTGAAGCTGATCAGAAAATCGATGCCGAGCACGACCGCCCACCCCAGGATCCAAGACACGAACGGAGACTCGGCGTTCAAGTCCTTTTCCCCCGCCAGCCAGCTCATGACGAGCAGCAGAATGCCGCCGATCGCCCACGCGGCCAGATGCAGCAGCCAGCCTTTGCGTTCGTGCGCCGCATGCTCTTTCCCGTACAGCTTGCGGGGAGCCTCCCCGCCCATGAAGCGATGAGCGAACCTTGCGTCGGCCCAGCGAATCATCCGATGGCCGAACGCCACCGATACGCCGACGTACACGGCCGCCAGGTTGTGCGTCCATGAAGGCTCGGCTCCGCTGCGCAAATCGATGACGGCCGCCGCGAGCAGGATCAGATCGACGACGGGCGTGCATGCCAGCAGCCAAGCGCCCGCCTTCCTTTTGTTCAGCGCATAGCGGAAAAAAAGCCCCGCGCCGACGAACACCCAAAATCCGATTTCGCACGCTACGATTAAAAATCCGATCATCACCGATTCTCCCTTTTTAATACATCGTATGAAAACAAGCTTATTTTAACACTGTTGTATTAAAAAACAAAGTGATAAAATAATCGCATGCCCAAAATCGTCGATCATGATCGGCGCCGAACGGAGCTGGGAGAAGCGGCATGGCGCATTATCCGGCGCGAGGGGCTGGAGGCGGTGACGGTCCGAAACGTGGCGAAGGAAGCGGAGGTGTCTCTCGGATCGCTCAGGCATTATTTTTCGACCCAATCGGAACTGCTCGCCTTCTCGCTGCGCCTCGTCTCCGATCGCGTCAAAGGCCGGCTGGCGGACTTCAAGCCGTCCGGCGACGTCCGCGCGGACGCGGAATGCATCCTCTGGGAACTGCTTCCGCTCGATGAAGAAAAACGCGCGGAAAGCGAGGTTTGGCTCGCGTTCACGGGCCGGAAACTGACCGATCCCGCCCTGGCGGAGCTGAACGCCCAGGTGTACGACGAACTGTACGCGGGGATGTTGCGGCTCGTGCGGGCGCTCATCGTCTTCCGCGAGGCGGAATCGGGCGCAAGTTCGAGCCTCGACGCCGAGCTGGAAGCGAGACGATTGAACGCGCTCGTGGACGGACTCCTCGTTCACGGCGTTTCCCGTCCCGACGTCATGACGCCCGAAACGATCCGCCGCATCGTCCGGCTGCACCTGGATCGTTTGCTTTCGGAAGCATAAACCGGCGCTTCGGCGCGCAAAAACGGCAGCGTTCCCCGCAGAGATGGGCGCTGCCGTTTCCGCTTTTCGGCTCTGTCAAAAAAGCTCTCCCCAAAAAGCGGGGAGAGCTTCGCAGCGCGGCAAAGGCGATCGATTACGCGTTCGGCTTCGCCGATGCGCCGTCCGCCATGCGGAACCGGGCCAGCAGGCCGATCGCAAGCAGGGAAATGACGCCGGACACGACGTACGGCAGCCAATCGTACACGCCGAGCAGGAGCGTGCCGAGCAGCGGGCCCGCGATCCGGCCGAGGCTGTCCATCGAAGAGCTGAGGCCGGATGCGACCCCCTGCTCGACCGTCGTTTTTTGCGTAATGAGCGATGTGACGCACGGCCGGGTCAGCGAGTTGCCGATGCCGAAAATGCACAGGTACGCCGTTGCGGCGATCCAGTTGTCCGCGGTCAGCAGCAGGAAAAATCCGATCGCCGACAGCACGAGCCCCGCCGCGATGAACGCCCCTTCGCGCCCCTTTTTCACGTACCGGCGAACGATGCCTCCCTGGACGAGCGCGCCGGCCAGCCCGCAAAAGAAAAACATGATGCCGACTTTATAGGGCGTGACCTCGAAGCGCTCCATGCCGAACAATTGCATCGTCGCTTCCAGAATCGCCAGCGAAAACGTCACGAAAAACGCCAGCACGTACAAATTTTTAAGCGGGCCCTGAAAGGCGGTCCACCGGGAAACTTTGGGCGCCGCCGCCGTTTTGGCCCGCTGCTCGGGCGTGAGCGATTCCGTCAGCTTCGCCCATGCCGCGAGCAGCGTAACGAGCGCCAGCCCCGCGGCGGCAAAAAACGGCGCGCTGAGCGAAATGCGGCTGAGCACGCCGCCGACGAAAGGACCGAAGGTGAAGCCGAGACCGATGCTCATCCCGACGACCGCCATTCCTTTCGTCCGGTCTTCGTTTGTCGTAATGTCGGCTACGTACGCGACGATGCAAGCGGTCACCGCGCCGGAAAACAAGCCGCCGATCAGCCGGGACGCGTACATCAGCGTCAAATTGTCGCCGGCCAGGCCAAAGAGCAGGAAGCTGAGGCAGAAGCCGGCAACGCCGATCATGATGACGGGCCGCCGTCCCACCCTGCCGGAGAGCGAGCCCCACAGCGGGGATACGACAAACGAGACGAGCGAGTACAGCGTAAGCATCAAGCCCGTGTGCAAATTGGCCGCTTCCGGGTCGATGTCGGATACGACTTGCGGCAAAACCGGAATAATAATGCCGAAGCCGATAAAGGTCGTAATGAGCATGAGCGCTACGATGGCGAGCTTGCTTCTCATGGACGTCGTTCTCTCCTCTAAAACGCAGTGTCGTTTTTCCTTAAAATATGGTAACACAGCAAGCAGCCCGTTCCAAATGCCGCCATTTGTCGTTTTCGTGACAGCCGATTCGGACGGAAATCGGCTGCGCGGCAAACTTGTTGCATTCCCCCCTATTTTTGCTATACTCAACCTAGTTTGAAACAAACTTCGACTCATGCTAGGTAAGAAAGGCAGGCGCTATCCATTTTGGATCATACCCGCACCCCTTTGTTCGACGCGCTTCTGCGCCATTCCGAGGCCGGGCCGGTGCAGTTTCACATCCCCGGGCACAAGAAAGGCGCCGGCATGGATCCCGAATTCCGCCGGTATGTCGGGCAAAACGTTCTCGATATCGACCTGATCAACATCGCGCCGCTCGACGACCTTCATCAGCCGGTCGGCGTCATTCTCGAAGCCCAGAAGCTGGCCGCGGACGCCTTCGGAGCGGATGCCTGTTTTTTTTCCGTGCAAGGAACGAGCACGGCCATCATGACGATGATTTTGTCCGTATGCGGCAACGGGGACAAAATCGTCGTCCCGCGCAACGTTCATAAATCGATTCTGTCCGCCATTATTTTCGCCGGGGCGCGGCCGGTTTTCCTGTCGCCGGCGCGCGATCATCAGCTCGGCATCGATCACGGCGTAACGACCCGTTCGGTCCGCCGCGCGCTGGAGCGTCATCCCGACGCGGCGGCGGTTCTGGTCATCAATCCGACGTATTTCGGCGTTAGCGCGAACCTGAAGGAAATCGTCGACCTCGTTCACGAGTACGATATCCCGGTTCTCGTCGACGAGGCGCACGGCGCGCTCATTCATTTTTCAGACAAGCTCCCGCTCTCCGCGATGCAAGCCGGCGCCGATATGGCCGCGACCAGCGTGCACAAGCTCGGCGGCTCGATGACCCAGAGCTCCATCCTGAACGTGCGAAACGGGCTGGTCAACGTCCAGCGCGTGCAAACGATTTTGAGCATGCTGACGACGACGTCCACCTCGTATCCGCTGCTCGCTTCGCTCGATACGGCAAGGCGCCAGCTCGCGCTGCACGGGGAAGAGCTCGCGGCCCGAGCGGTGGAGCTAGCCAACCGCGCGCGGCAGGCGGTGAACGAAATCGAAGGGCTCTATTCGTTCGGGGAAGACATTCTCGGCGACGAGGCGACCTACGACTACGACCCGACGAAGCTGACCATTCACGTCCGGCGGCTCGGAATTACCGGCTACGACGCGGAAAACTGGCTTCGCGAGCGTTACCGGATCGAAGTCGAGCTTAGCGACATGTACAACATTTTATGCCTGATTACGCCGGGCGACGACGACGCTTCCGTCGGTCTGCTCGTGAACGCGCTGCGCGAAATGTCGGAGCAGTTCCGCGACACGCGCGAAATTCCGGACATCGTCGTCAAGGTTCCCGAAATTCCCCACCTGTCGCTGACGCCGAGAGACGCGTTTTACGGGGAGACGGAAACGATCCCGCTGACCGAATCCGCCGGCCGGATCATCGCGGAGTTTATTTACGTATATCCGCCGGGCATTCCGATTTTGCTGCCGGGCGAAGTCATCTCGCAGGAAAACATCGATTACATCGTCGACCATCTGGAGGTCGGCCTGCCGGTCAAAGGACCGGAAGATCGGACGGTCAGGGAAATCAAGGTGATCGTCGAAGAGACGGCGATTTCGTAGGCGGCCCGCAGCATTCCGCCGGTCGCAGTCTATCCCCGCGCGCCCAATGCCGGCGCAGGGGGGTTTTTTTACGTTCGGGCAAAACGATTGTAGGCGATATCCGATTTTGCTATGATGGGCTTGGAGGTGGAAAACGATGAGTCAAAGCGCTTTCATTTCGCTCGTCCAAGGATCCGCCGCAACCGAAGTGACGCTCGACGACGTAAAGGCCAAGCTTCGCCTTTATATCGACCAGGCGTCTCGGACCGGCAAACAGCTCGGCTGGGATTACGCCGGCGCCGCCTTTCCCTACTCCATCGAGGACCAAAATTCCGAGAAGCACGCCTGGTTTTATTTGAAAGGCTCCAGGCCCCCCTACCGCTTCATCGTTTTCGGCGTCGGCCGCCGCCCGGACGGCGAACGCTCCGTTCCGTACATCCAGGTCGTCCTTCCCGAAGGCTCCACGCACGCCGACAAAGCGAAAGCGAACGAATATTGCAAATGGCTCGGCCGGCAGCTGCTGGCGGAAGTCACGTTGTTCAACGGCCGCTCGATGGTTTTCAGCTCCAGAAAATAAAAAAACGGAGCTGCCGCGGCATGCCGAAACGCGCATGCCTGGCAGCTCCCGCGAAAAGCGATGGCTCAGTCCGCTTCCTGGGCGGCGAGCTCTTCGTAAACTTTCATGACCCGCTCCCACTCTTCGTCGTCTTCGATATTGACGAGCACTTCGTCTTCGCCGTCTTCCTCGATGCGGAAAATGACGCCGTCGTCTTCGGGATCGTTGCGGTCAAGCAGAACGGCATAAGCGTTATCGCCGCTCTCGAATGTGTACACAAGCACCATTTCGTGTTCGTTGCCTTCTTCGTCCGTTACGACGAAAACGGCTTCTTCATCGTGCTCGTGGTTGCAGTTTTCGTCATGAACATGATCGCTCATGTGGAACCTCCGTTCAGTCGGTTGGATTTACTTTTCCATCGTATCGTATCATTTCCAAATCCCCGGGTCAAACGAACGGCGCTCCCCCGGATCGGGAGGAGCGCCGCCGCTTATTTCGAGATGATCGTTTTTTCCGAGACGACCTGCATGGACGAGCTCCCTGCGGGCTGCATCCAGAAGCGGATCGTGTACTTGCCGCTTGATTTGAACTCGTAGCCGAATTTGTCGCTGGTCGTGAACCAGAAGTTGTCCTTGGTCGGAAAATCCTTGTCCTTGGTCGTTTTGCCGTCGATATAGGTCTCGTCCCCGTAAGGATCGGCAATCGTGACCTTGAAGGCGGAAATGTCCGCTTGCAGGTTGTCGATTTGAGCAAAAACGATGAAGTTGACCTTCTGGTTTTTCTCGACCGAGCCGAACGGCGTGCTGCCGTTCATGGCAAACATATGTACGTTCGGCTTCGAGACGGTCACTTTCTTGTCCTTTTCGTCCCAGGCGACCATTCCCTGCACGAGATCGCCGACCTCGCGCACGCCCAAATACGCTTTGCCGTCCACGAGGATGCCGCCGTCCTCGATCGTTTGCTTATTGAATACGATTCGCACCTTCTGCGCAACCGTATCCGCAAAAACCGCGGAACCGCCTACGAGCAATAGGGCCACGGTCAACAAAAGCAGCTTGCGGATGTTCATTCTGCATGACCTCCGTCGTTCGCACTCTTTTACCTGTATGGTTATACCGAACAACCGGGCAAAAGTTGCGAGAACGCGAAAGAAAATTCAGAGCGGACATCCGCCGCGGCCCTCCCTTCGGCATGACGGAACGTGTCGAATCCGCTCCGATTGTGCGCTCGCCCGGGAAATAATGGCTCCGCCATTTCCCCGCGGTTTGCCGGGATTCAATTGGCTTTGGGCAGCGTAAGCACGCACGGAACGCCGTTGCCGATCGCTCCCGGCTCCGACATTCTGGCCAAATAGGCTAACCCTCGCGCGCACGGAGTGCGGCAAACCGCGCACGCGTCCGAGGTGACGATTTTCATTTGCGGGCGGTGGACGACGGAGGACAGCTCCTTCTTTTTCGACGCCCCTTTGCCTTTCGGTTTGCTCATGCGGCTCCCCCCTTCCCTGCGAAAATGGCAGCCACCATAACGTATGCGGGAGGGCGGGGCAATGCTTCGTTTTTTGCAACGAAATCTTTTGCATCGATACAGATTATGGTATATTCAATTCAGTTTTAAATGCGTTCGTTTGCAACGATTCAAACTGGCAGATGAGACAGCTGGGAGGCTTGGAATGGATATCCAAATGCTGGGGACGGGAAGCGCCTTCGCCAAAACGTTTTTCAACAACAATGCGCTGATCTATTCCGGTGGCCGCATCCTTTTGATCGATTGCGGGCATACGGCTCCGAAGATGCTTTACCGACTCGGCATTTCGCCGGACGATATCGACGCCATCTTGATTTCGCACATCCACGCCGACCACGTCGGAGGACTCGAAGAACTCGCGTTCAAGTACAAATTTACATATAAGACGAGAAAGCCGTTGTATATCGCCGAAACGCTTGTCGAATCGCTATGGCAGCATTCGCTGCGGGGCGGGCTGGAGCAGGAGCATTACGACTCGCTGCAGCATTTTTTCGACGTGCGGCCGCTTCCCGAAGGAACTCGCGTCGAGCTGCTAAGCGGTTTGAGGGCGGAATTGCTTCGAACCGATCACATTCCGAACAAATACAGCTACTCGATTTTGCTGAACGACTCGTTCTTTTATACGGCCGATATGAAGTTTAATCCGGAACTGCTCGCGAAGCTCGTTCGCGAACGGGGCGTGACTACGATTTTTCACGACTGCCAGCTGCATGAGCCCGGAACCGTTCACGCGTGCCTTCCCCAGCTGCTGACGCTGCCGGACGACATCCAGGAACGAATCCGGCTTATGCATTACGGAGACGATCAGCCCGATTTCATCGGAAAAACCGGAAAAATGACGTTCGTCGACCAGCATAAACGCTATACTCTTCCGTTTTCGGGATGACAACCGGATCCGGAATGCGGTATGATGAGAAAAATTCGCCTACGGAAAGGATGCCTGCGTTTTGGTTGCCGCCTACGTGATATCCGCGATCCTGCTCGTCGTCATGATTTGGGTGCTGCTCTGGGTCACCAAAAAAGCCTACTCCCGCAAATGGGAAGAATGAACGACAAAAGCTCCGACGCCTTCAAGCGGCAGCGGAGCTTTTGCTATGATTCGGCGCTTGCGGCGGGCGCGGCGAGCTTACCACCCGACGCCCCACTCCAGGCCCGGCGTGACGTTTCGCGACCGGTACACGTCTTGTGAGACTTCGCTCGGGTATACGCTCGCGAATACCTTCGATTCGGCCGAATCCGAAGCGCCGGGGGCGATCGCGCCGGCGGGAACGGCCGGCTTTTGGCCGCAGGCGGCCAGGCCGATCGTCGCCGACAGGAGGGCGGCAACGGCGAAGCGGCGAAGCGCCCGGCGGCGGTTCGCTAAACCGAACGGCATGGCGGCGGCCTCCTTCCTTTCATTCGGAACGCTGCGCTGTCGCTCCGTTTTACTCAGAATACCCGCCGCATCCGGGTCTTAATCCGTCGGATCGCCTTTTTTGCCCGGATCGTCCTTGATCGTCCAAATGAACCGCCGGTCGTGTTTGAGCGAATCCTCGCGCACCATGCGGGCGACGGCCAGCATGACCGCCCCGATCAGACCGAACATGGCGAGCAGCGCCAGCGTCAGGATGACGCCTTCCTCCATCGGACCGTTCCTCCCGTTCCAAGGCATTTATTTTATACATACGCCGGTCCGAAAGCTTCATTACTTTTACTTTTTCCGTCCGCGAAAATTTGGCGTTCTTTGTGCAAAACAATTCCCGCCCAAACGGTTGACACGGCTTTCCGAAGTTGGTATTATACAAAATGTGCTTGCGAGATAGTATGATCTGATAGCTCAGCTGGGAGAGCACCATCTTGACAGGGTGGGGGTCACAGGTTCGATCCCTGTTCAGATCACCATAATCGACAGCCAGCCTTCCCGTATTCGCGGGAAGGTTTTTTTCTTTTTGTTACCCGTTTAGAGATGCTCCATCGTACCAACAATAGGTTAACGAAGGAGTGAAGACAACATGCCGAACAAAAAATCCACGACAAGCCGTACGCTGCTGTTGACGCTTGCTTTCCTGCTTCTCCTGCCCGCCGCCGCCGGCGCGGCCGAACCGTCCCCCGAAGCCGTCCGGGCCGAGACGCCCTCCGTTTCTTCGATTCATAAGCGGATGGCCCATCCGCCTCGTCCCGTCCCGAACGAAGAACTGCTCAAGCTGTTGAAAATCGACGAGACTACGCTCCATAACGAGCTGGCCGCCGGCAAATCGTTGGCGGACGTCGCCGCGAGCAAAGGCGTTGCGAAACAAAAGGTCGTCGATCTGCTCGTCAGCCAGCATGTGAAAAGGCTGAACGAAGCGGTCAAAGCCGGACAGATTACCGAAGACGAAGCCGGCAAATGGAAATCGAAGATGGAGGAACGAGTGCGGCTGCTCGTCGACAGCAAAGGCGGCATGCACCATCGTCACTTTCGGGGCGCGAAGCGGTTGAACGACATCTCGCAAGTGCTTGGCATGGAACCGAAAGCGCTGATCGAAGAGCTTAAAAAGGGCAAATCCGTCGTGCAAATCGGCAAGGAGAAAGGCATCAGCGCGGAGACGATCGAAAGCAAGCTGCTGGAGAAGGAAAAAGCGAGAATCCACGACCAGATCAACCGCGTTTGGGACAAGCAGCGCCAAATCAACCGAAGCTGAAGAATTCGAAAAAAAATTCCCGATCCCTCTTTACATTCCGGCTGCATCCCGCTATAATAGATCAAGTCGAAACACTTCTTGATCTGATAGCTCAGCTGGGAGAGCACCATCTTGACAGGGTGGGGGTCACAGGTTCGATCCCTGTTCAGATCACCATATCGCATTTGAAGCCCCGCCGGCTGGCGGGGTTTTTTGCTTGGGCTCGACAGGGGACGGTTGGCGGCGCAGCATCGGGACAGGCTTTACGAGCCCTTCTCCCCGCCTGCGGCAAGATTGGCCGCTTATACAGCGAAACCGCTCGTGCCGGGAACGCGTGCGGCTCCGCTATGCAAAAAGATGCGCGGCAAGTCGGCGCATTTTTCAAACCGCGTCGGTCATTTTAGGCCGTTAATTAAGGATGGACGGCGATTCCCCGACTCCGTTAACGTCTGCGCCGTATTCCGCTTCGCCAAGGGGCCGATGATGTCCCGCCCCCTTCCCTCTCGTCAAAGCGCTCCGCCTCCGGACGCCCGAAGACCTTCAGCGGCTCGGTCCGCCTCCGGAATCTGCCAGTCGATCTCGGATTCTCCGACGGACCGCAAAAAAGCGTTTGTTCGCGAAAACGGACGGCTGCCGAAAAATCCGTTGTGCGCCGAAAACGGACTCGGATGCGGCGAAGCGATGACGTGGTGCCGCGACCGGTCGATGAACGACGCTTTTTCCTGCGCGTGCCTTCCCCACAGGATGAACACGATCGGCTTCTCTCGCTCGTTGAGCGCCGCGATGACCGCGTCCGTGAACTTTTCCCACCCGAGACCTTTGTGCGAATTCGGCTGGCCCTCGCGCACCGTCAGCACCGCGTTCAGCAGCAGCACGCCCTGCCTGGCCCAATGCTCCAGAAAGCCGTGGCTCGGAATCGCGCAACCCAGATCGTCCCGCAGCTCCTTGTAAATGTTCTGCAGCGACGGAGGCGTCTTCACGCCCGGCATCACCGAAAAGCTGAGCCCGTGCGCTTGGCCGGCTCCGTGGTACGGGTCCTGCCCGAGAATGACCACCTTAACGTCCTCGTAAGCCGTCAGATGAAGCGCCTGAAAAATATGATACATATCCGGATAAATGCGTCTGTCCCTGTACTCCTCCGCCAATTGCCGCCTTAGCTCCCGATAGTACGGCTTCTCCATTTCCGGCTCGAGAACCGGTCCCCAATCATTGCGGAATACGGCCGCCATCTTGCGTTCCTCCATTTTCTGTCGTCGTTAACTCTTCTATTATAGCAATCTATCGGACATCCGTGAAACCGCCGCGAAGTCCCCTTGCGGTTCCGCCCGGAAAACAAAAAATCCTGCCTCGGCGTTTAGCCGGACAGGACAACTGGCGTTAAATGTTAAGGAGTGCTCCTTAAAAAAATGGTGCCGAGGACGGGAATCGAACCCGTACGGGTGTCACCACCCCCAGGATTTTAAGTCCTGTGCGTCTGCCTGTTCCGCCACCCCGGCGCGAAAATCGCGCTGCCGCGCGCATTGGCGCGTATTCCGCCAACCGCGAAATCGACCATTCGAAAACGATCAACGTTCTACATATTACCACGTCCGGGCATACGCGTCAACAAAATCGCGGGCCGGCTTCCCCCAGCAATGGCAGAGCGGGCGCGCAAGAATGGGGGAATCTGCGAATGATTTCGTCCAAGCCATCCTCTTCTTCCATCATAAACTATACTATGAAGCTGAAAGGTGGTGGCTTACGATGTCTTTGAGGAGAAAAACGATCGTCGTCAAACTCCGCCCCGGTCAAAAAGCGATTATCATTTGCAAGCATCGGAGACGCAGAAATCCGCTATCCCTCTAATCTCTCAATTCGCAATTCCCGCATTCAACGCAGCCTGTCAAAAACGCCCTTCGGGGCGTTCTTTTTATCATTGGCCCGCTTTCCGCGCCCGACTTTCCGCCGTTCGCGCCCGTTTCCCGCACAAACAAAAAAACGCCTCCTTCCGCTTGATGCCGTTAACCGGCTTGGGAAGTAGAGACGATTCGCATTCGCCTTTGCATCGCTGCTTGCATCCTCAGTGGTGGGCCCTGAGGGACTTGAACCCCCGACCAATCGGTTATGAGCCGACCGCTCTAACCAACTGAGCTAAGGGCCCTCGTCTGAAGTCCGTTTGAGGTTTAAGTTTGGTTGCGGGGGCAGGATTTGAACCTGCGGCCTTCGGGTTATGAGCCCGACGAGCTACCGGACTGCTCCACCCCGCGACGTTCACCATCAATCTGTCGACAGCGACAAGAATTAATATACTACAAGAGTAATGAATAAGTCAAGGAAAAAATAACAATCCGTTAAAAAAAGTCGTCGCGCTTCCGGCTTGAGCTATTCCTCCTTTTTGACGTTTCCGCCGGAGGCCGCATCGGCCTTTGCCATTTCCGCCAACTTCTGCAGCAAAATATGCTGCGGCATATGCATCAGATGCTCGAGCGGCACCTTCAAATGTTCGGCAAGCTTTTGCGCGGTTTCCGCCGTCAACGGCATTCTTCGCATGCTCCCGCCCCTTTCTTCTAAAACGATAACACAACCCCTTCACGCTGCCAAGGCCGGCTTCGCGGCAAACGGCGAATCCGGCCTTGGCGGCTAAGGCATAAAACGAACTCCGTACTTCCCTTTGCGCGATCGAAACACTTCGATTTCCCGCGGCATGTCGATCCCGAACAGCCACCCGTCGTGCTCCATCCGGCGAACGAGACAGCCTGCCTGGAACTTGCTGTCGTACAGCCTCGACCAATAGACCCAATTCATCGCTGGCCATCCTTCCGGTGAATAAGCTCCAGGCTTTAGGATGCTCCTTCGCGCTTCGGTCTACTCTTAGGGGCTAGCCGTACGGACGATCCGAAGAGCGGGAAAGCCGAAAATCAGCCTCCCGACGCCCGACGGAGCATTTCCCTCTGGATCGCTTCCTGATCGCCCAAATAAGGCGTAAGATCGATCTCCCCGGTCGGGTTCTGCTTGATTTCCTGCAGCAGCTCGTTGCCGTTTTCCTGCCATTCCTGCAGCGCTTCCTTGACGCCCAAATCGCCGCGGACCGCCTTTTGGAACGATTGGTCGCCGAGTTGCTGAATATAGCCCAGGTTGGGGCGTTCCCGATAAAGGCTTTGCTCGGCCTGATTATACTCGTAAGGAATCGGCTTTTGCTTGTAGAACGCCTCGATATTGTAGGCCATGCCGTCGAGAGGCTTGACGAACTCGGTCAGCGAGCTCATCTGGTACGTGCTTCTTGCCTTGAATTTGGCCGTTTCCTTGCTCGTGCTGAACTTGATGAACTCCCAGGCATCGTCCGCATTGGCCGCGTTGGCGTTGATCACCATCACTTCGCCCAGGTACATCCCGCTGCTCGCTTCCGGCATCTCCGGAAGCACCGGGTAGGTGACGACATCCCAATCAAGGGGCTCGTAATTTTCCATTTTGTCTACGTTATCGTTATAAGTCTTGAGCTCGTTGATCAGGTAATTGTTGCTGATCATCATGGCGACGCGGTTCGTAAAGAACGGACGGTTCGAATACGGATTGTAGCGGTAGTTGCCGTCGGCGGGCATCTCCTCCACGAAATCTTCCGCGCTCGGAATCACTTTTTGCTGCGCCAGCTCGATCGGGCGCTCCCAGGCCCGTTCCCACTGCGGCGTATTGACCGTCATCGTCTCGGCCTTGTCGTCGAACATCCTCAGTTTCAGCGGGGCGACGATGTTATTGACGCTGTACATGCTCAATTCGGAGTTCCAGTCGTTCAACGTCAATCCGAATATCCGCTCGGCGCCCTCTCCCGTGCTCATTTGAGTGGCCAGGTCGAAAATTTGGTCCCACGTCATCCCGTCGGTCGGCGGAGTGACGCCCGCTTTCGAAAACAACGTCTTGTTGTAAAACAAAACGCTGGAGCTGAACGTAGAGGTCAGCCCGTAAACCTGGTTGTTGCCCGCCTCCCGGATGCTTTCGATGACGGACGGCACGAACGCTTCCAAATCCACTTTGTCTTTCTTGATGTACGAATCCAGCGAAACGAGCAAATTATCCTGAATCAGCCGGCCCATCGTTCCCTGATCGGTGACGAGCACGTCGACCGGATTCGGTCCCGTCAGCATTTCCTTGAGCCGTTCGTACGTATCGATTTGCTGAAATTCCTTTTGCTCCTCTTCCGAAGCGTACATCATCTCCGAATAGTCGGTCGCATATTGGAATTCGATGTCGATGTTCCCTTTGGATAGTTCGAACATATCCGTGTATTCCTGACGGTAATAGGATTCGCTGTCCTGGCTGCCCGAAACCATGCCGATGCGCAGCGTGCGGCGATTGTTCGGATCGTCTGACGCGTCTCCTCCGCTGCACGCGGCGGCGAGAGCGGCGACGACGGACAAAACGAGCACGACGGACAGCGACTTCAACGTATGTAATCGAAGAAATGAGCGCAAGAAAATTCCCCCTTATCCTTGTAAAAACGCCGCGCAGACCGCCCCGTCGGTTGACTGCGCGGCGACGTTTCGCTACCCTGTTGCGTCAGCCGACTGCAACCGCGGCAGACGTAGCCGAGTCGTAAAGAATCGGACCGCCTCCTCCGCCGTACACGTCGTCGTTGACGCCTTCGATCGGACCGTTCGGCGTCAGCTTGATTTTCTGCAGCAGTTCGTTCCCCTTCGTCT
Source organism: Cohnella algarum (assembly GCF_016937515.1). Taxonomy (NCBI): domain Bacteria; kingdom Bacillati; phylum Bacillota; class Bacilli; order Caryophanales; family Paenibacillaceae; genus Cohnella; species Cohnella algarum. The sequence continues at coordinate 4,409,925 of NZ_JAFHKM010000002.1, read as the reverse complement.
CGAATTCGGCGAGCGCTTCCTCTACCGACATTTCGCCGTTGACGACTTTGTTGTACTGGGTATTGGCGAGCGAATCGATCAGGTTCAAATTCGGACGTTCCTGATACAGTTTCGTGTAGACCGCCAAATTTTGCTGCGGAATCGGCTTCGTCGTCGTGAAGGCTTCCATGTTGTAGCTCATGCCTTCCTTTGGCTTCGCGTATTCGATCAGCGACGGAAGCTCGTAGCTGCTGCGGGCCCGCAGCTTGCCCCACTCCTTGCCGTTCATGAACTTGACGAATTCCCAGGCGTCGTCCGGATTCGGAGCCTGCGAGTTGATGGCGGCGAGCGTATTCATATAAATATATCCGCTGATCCCGGGCGCTTCCGCGAACGTCGGCACGGACACGACATCCCAATCGAGCGCCTCCATGTTTTCGAACTTGTCTACGTTGCGGTTGAACGTGTCGATTTCGCTGATCATGCTGTACGAGCCGATGACCATCGCGACTTTGCCGCGGAAAAACGGCTGCTGCTCGTAAGGATTGTAGCGGTACGGTCCGTCGGTCGCCGGCTGCTCGAACACGAGATCCTCCTGCGACGGGAGCACCTTTTCCTTGAACAGATCGGTGTACGTCGTCCATACGTTTTTCCATTGCGGCGTATTGATCGTCATCGTTTCGCCTTTTTCGTCGAACATTTTCAATTGCAGCGGCGCGGCGAAGCTGGTCAGATCGTAATAGCCGTTGCTGTAGCCCCATTGGTTGAACGTGAACCCGAACGTCGCATCCTGGCCTTCGCCGGTCTTCAGTTGGCGCGCCAGGTTGAACAATTCTTCCCACGTCATGCCGTTCGTCGGCGGGGTGATGCCGAGGTTGCTGAACATCTTCTTATTATAAAAAAGCGCGGAAGGCGAGTACGTCGGCGCGAGAGCGTACAGATTTTGGCCGTCGCCCAGGTCCTTGATGCCTTCGATGACGGCCGGAACGTATTCGGCGGTGTCGATTTCGTCTTCTTTCATCAGCGGATCGAGCGGCTTGAGCAGATTTTCCTGCACCATCGTGCTCAGCATGCTCGAATCGTTCAAAATCATGACGTCAACCGGGTTCGGCCCCGTCATGATTTCCTTTACCTTCTCCAGCGGATCCGGCTGCTGCGTTTCCGGGGTTTGCTCCTCGAACTGCGTCTCGGTCCAGTCGATCGCCGGCACGATTTCGATGTCGATGTTGCCGTGCGTAAATTCGAACAGGTCGGTATATTGCTGGCGGAAATATTGTTCGTCCTGGCTGCTGCCGTACATCGTCCCGATGCGCAGCGTACGGCGGTTGTTCGGGTCGTCGGTCTCGTTGCCTCCGCTGCAAGCGGCGAGCAAAGTGCCGGCTAGCGTCAGGCTTATTCCGGCCAGCGCGAGCTTGCGAAATCGGTTGTTCTTCATGCGGGTTCCTCCTCGATCGGTTTCGGTGCTTTGATGACAATTTGTTCCCCGTCAAACTCCATGCTCGCCTTGTCGCCGATTTCCAGGGCTTGCAAATACTCCTTCGGAATTTGCAGCCGTCCTACGCGGTCCACGACGACAAAGGCTTCGTGTTCTTCGTTCAACCCCCCTCCGAGAGGAGGCGCGTCGTCCAAATTCGGATTCCGCTTGATAAATTCGGTGCTCGTCAGGCCGTCGCGGATGGCCACGACGCGGTCGACCTTGCTCGCCAGCGACAGATCGTGGGTAACGATGACGATCGTCAACCCCAGCTCCCGGTTGAATCGCCGGAAAATGTCCATGATGAGATCCGACGTCCGCGTGTCGACGGATCCCGTCGGCTCGTCGGCCAGCAGCAGCTGCGGCTTGTTGGCCAAAGAAATCGCGATTGCCACGCGCTGCTGCTCGCCGCCCGACAGCTGGGTGAGCTTGTTGTGCATGCGCTCCTTCAGACCTACCCACTCCAGCAGTTGCTTGGCGTAAGCCCGGTCCAGCTTGCCGGAAAACATCATCGGCATCTCGACGTTTTCCAGCGCGGTCAGAAAGGGCAGCAGATTGCGCGCGTTGTTCTGCCAGATAAAGCCGACCGTCTCCCGCTTGTATTTCACGAGATCGTCGTCGCTCGCCTTGAGCAGGTTCCATGGGCCGACGGTCACCTGGCCCGCCGAAGGGCGGTCGAGGCCGCCCAAAATGTTCAGCAGCGTCGACTTGCCGCTTCCGCTGTTGCCGATGATGGCCATCATTTCGCCCGGGGCGACGGCCAAATTCAGCCCCTGCAGCGCGACGACCTCGAGATCGTCCGCCTTGTAAATTTTGACCAATCCTTCGCAAGTAATCACAAAGTTACCGCTCCTCTCCCAGCTTGACGGCTTGATGCACTTTCAAGCGGCGAATATGCGTCACGAGCATCGCGATGCCGATCGCCATCATGACGCCGACGACGCCGTACAGCCGGAAATCGTCGGCATTGTCGAACACGACTTTGAACGGCGGCACTTGATTGGCGGCGTTGTCGGTCGTTTGCAAAAACGGGAGAAACAGAAGGCTCGTCGCCTTGCCGATGCCGATGCCGAGACCGATCGAAAGCCCTGCCGTAAAAATCTGCTCCAAAAGCAGCATGCCGGTCAATTGCCCGCGCGACAAGCCCATGGCCCGCAATGTCCCGATTTGCACGATTCTTCCCGACAAATTGAAAAACCAGAACAAAATGTAGCCCGACAGCGAAACGATGATCGTCACGAGGAATCCGAGACTTAAAATGCCGAACACGCCGCCCCGGGCCGGATGCTTCGCCTGGGTAATCAGCTCGCTGCGGGCGTCGTCGATCGACGCGATCTGGATGCTTTTCTCTTGCAGCACCGGAATGATCGGAGCCGTCAAGGCGTCGGGTTCCATCTTCAGCCACACGTCGTAGGGCATAAGCGGCGCCTGGTCGTAGATGTAGTCCAGATTGGCGACGATGAACGGCGACTGGTCCGGATATTGGGCGGGCCAATACGGAAGGATCGCCGCGACCACGAACTCGACCGGCTGCTCCTGCAGCACGGTTTGCACGATATCCCCGACTTTCATGTTGTATTGGTTCGCCAGGTTCGAGCTGACGAGCGCATATTCCGGCGCTTTCCCCATCAATTCGAGATATTTGTACGGACGGGCCGGATACAAATCGTCGCGGAACCAGGCGACCCGGGCAAAATCGACGTTGTCGATGCCGACGATCGTCCCTTGCCCCGCCGTTCGCCCGGAAATCGTAATGTTCGCCTTCGTTTGCAGCACCCTTGCGGCGTGCTCCACGCCGGGAAGCGTGCGGAACACTTCGAACGGCGGCTCGTTGTAGTTGACCCGGGTAACCGTCGGCGTCTGGCCGCCGCCGCCCGAACCTCCTCCGCCTTGCCCCTGGCCGCCGCCGCCGGAACCGCCGGACGGGGCTTCGAATTCCGGGCTTGCTTCCCAGCTCGTTTTAACGATGACGTCGGCGCCGTATTTGTACAAAATCCGCTCTTCCGAATTGAGCCCGATCGTGCGGGCGGCCGAAGCGTTGTACACGCCGAGCCCCAGCGTCAATATCAGCAAAATCATGAGCGGGTAATACGAGCGGGACGAACGCGACAGCTGCGTGAGCGTCAAGTAAAGCGACACCGGAAGAAACGACTTTCCGATCCAGTTGAACAGCTTCAGCAGCAGCGGGAACAGCCGCAAAAAGACGAGCGCGGCGGCGAAAATCGCGAGCGCCGGCACGAAAAACAGAAACGGCTGGACGTTCAGCTGGTCCGTCGTGACGCCGGTCGCGAACGACACCATCTGGCGTTCGTTGAACAAGTACCAGCCGTAGCCGGCGACGCCGAGCAGCGCGACGTCGAGAAACCAGCGCTGCCATACCGGCGAACGGTCCGCCCGCGCCATCTTCCGCTTGTAGTCGACGATCGACGTCCGCGTAAAGACGAGCGCCGGAATGACGGCGGCCCCGATGGCGACGAGCACGGCCGCGGTTCCGGCCAAAATCCCGTCCGTTCCGAATCCGACGGGAATCGCCTTCCGGTTGACGAATTCGAGAAATCCGCTGGCCGAGCCGATGCTTTTGGCCATGAACCAGCCGATGAATGGACCCGCGACGAGCGAAACGGCGCCAAGCAAAACGCCTTCGAGCAAAAACAGCATGAAAATTTGCCGCGTGCCCGCGCCCCGGCTTCGCATGACCGCGATGTCGGAACGCTGCTTCTCCAGCGATTGGCGGGCGTTCATCGTAATGAAGTAGAACACCATCGCGATCATCGGCGCCGCGAGCATGAACAGCATCGTCTGCAGTTGCACGCTGTCGCGGCGGAAATCGCTCAGCATGTCGGCGAACGAAAGCTCGACGCCGGTTCCTTTCAGCTTCTGGTACGCTTCGATGTCGATCCGGCCAAGCGTGGCGCTCAAATCCGACAGCTGGCTCGTCTGGATGTCGCGAAGATCGTACGCCGCGTACCAGTTCGCCGTCTGCAGCGGAATGCCTTGCGCGCCGGCAACGTCCTGGAGCATCGCGTCGTCGGCGATGAACAGCGTGTTCATCAGGCTGTCAAGCCCCTGATACCAGTAGGCGCTCGTTTCGTCGAGCGGCTTGTAGGAGCCGACGATTTCCACGCGGAGCGTAATGTTCAATCCGCCATAGATCGGGTAGAGCAGCACGTCGCCGACATGCAGATCGTTGCGGAACATCGCCTCCTCCATCATGACAGCCTGCAGCGTTCCGTCCGCCGCGGCCCGGTCCGCGAACCATTTGCCGCCCGCAAGCTCGACTTGGTCTTTAAGCCCGCCGAAGGCGGCCAGCGTCATCGTTCTCGTCCGGCTCGCGTCGACCTTGGTCGGGTCTTCCGGCGTAACCTGCGTATTGCGGATCGTCAGGCTGCGCTGCTTCGCTTCGATCGGAAAGCCGATCGAAGCGGGCACGTCTTCGGTAATGTAACGGTCCGCGTCGGCAAAGCTGTTCAAATCCGTCTTTCCGTCGGTCGATTGGTAGCGGAGCAAGAGCGATCCAGCCGGCAGCCCCTCGCTGTTGTCCTGGAGCGATTGGGCGACCACCCGCTTCAGCGCCCCGTCGGCGTACATCGGAATGCTCGTCGTGAACGCCACGGCGAAGAGCAGGCCGGCGAGCGTGCTGAGCGTCAGCCAGCGGGTGTTCCACATTTTTCGGAATAAAAAACGAATGAGCGCGCCCATAGCTTACCGACCCACGACTTTCTGTCCCGGAGTCAACCCTTGGAGCACTTCGACGTCCGTCGACGTCTGCTGGCCGACTTCGATATCGACCTCCCGCTTGCTGCCGTCCGCCTCGACGACTTGCACGTACGTTCTCGCCCCGATCGTTCGCAGCGCGGAAGTCGGGATGACGACGGCGTTTTCCTTGCGGTTGGTGACGACCGACGCCGTAAGCGGCGTTCCTCTCGTCGCTTCCGCCGGCAGATCCGGAACGTCGACGAGCAAATAATTGCTCACCTTGTCGATCTGGGCTTCGCCCGGATTCTCCTGGTCGTTCGACGGCTCGGGCAGCGCCTTGATTTTGCCCGTCAGCTCGCCGACGTTATTAATGGATACCTTGACCTCCATCCCGACGGCGACCTTGGCGAGATTGTCGCTCGACAGCTTGGCGGCGACGACGAGACGGCTCGTGTCGGCCACGACCGCGATCGGGTCGTACGCCTTGATCTGCTTGCCCTCCTCGGCGCTCACCGAGACGACCGTTCCGCCGAAAGGCGCGGTAAGCACGGCGGCGGCGATGTCCTGCTCCATGTCGGTGATCGCCTGTCGCGCTTCCTCGAATTCGATTTGCTTTTGCTCGAATTCGAGCGGGTCCATTTCGTCCTTTTGGCGGAGCGTGTTTTTCATGTCGAGCTCGAGCTTCCGGAATTGCAGCTTCTGGCTGCGGAGCGATTTTTTCAAATCTTCCACGTCCAGTTCGGCGATGACCTGTCCCGCTTTCACGGCGTCGCCGTTTGATATGTACAGCGTTTTGAGTCTTTTGCCTTCCAAAGAAGAGGAAGTATAGTAGAGCGTTTTTTCCTCTTCGGACATGATTTTGCCCGTGCCCTGAACCTTCGTCTCCAGCGTCTTCGTGGTAACTTCGTATTCCGGCTTTTTCGAAATTTGCGGCAGCTGGATCGCCGACAGGTCCTCCTCTTCCGGCTCGTCGGGCAGCAGCGAGCAGCCGGCCAGCGCCGCGCTCAAGGACAGGACGGCGAACGCCGAAGCCAGCTTTCGCTTGGAGCCGCGCCAAGCTCCTTTCCGGTCACTTGGATACGAATACGCCGTCCACCATTTCATAGACATGGTCTGCAACCTCCAATATCGTCAAATCGTGAGTCGTCATGCAAATCGTCACTTTCTCCGCGGAAACGATGTCCCGAAAAACCCCCATAATCTGGGCGGTCATCTGCGAATCCAGCTCGGCCGTCGGTTCGTCCGCCAGCAGCAAGCTCGGCCGATGCGAAATCGCCTTGGCGATCGCGACCCGCTGCTGTTCTCCCCCGGAAAGCTCGGAAGGCCGATGGTGCATCCGTTTCGCGAGCCCCACCATTTCCAGGCATTCGGTGATCCGTTTTTTCCATTGGGTTCTCGGAACTCCCGCCATCCGCAGCGTCAGCTCCACGTTCTCGTAAGCCGACAGCAGCGGCAGCAGCGCGTAAGCCTGAAAAATAAATCCGATTTCGCTGCGGCGCACCTCGGTTCGCTTACGGTCGTCCAATTTGTGAAAGGGGCGTCCCTGAAAATAAATTTCGCCGGCGGTCGGCGTATCGAGCCCGCCCATCAAGTTCATCAGCGTCGTTTTGCCGGAGCCGGACCGGCCTTTCAGCATGACGAGCTGTTTCGGATATAACTGCAAATCGATTCCTTTCAACACGCGCAGCTTCTGGCTGCCGACGTCGAACGAGCGCTCCACCCCGCGCACCGTCAAAAGCGGCTCCGCCGGCGCGGAAGCGGCGTCGGGCGGCTGTTCCCGCTCCGAGGGCTCAAGGACGGCCGCAATCGATTTCGGCGGCTCGGGACCTTTTTTTCGCTGCAACCATGACCGCATGATTCTGGCTCCTCCCCCTGTTGCCTATAGCAAAAATTGACGACGAATGCAGTTCTTTCCCCATGGCTCCATCAATTATAACGATCCAAACCGAGGAAAAGTTACGTCTTTAGCAATTTTTTATGAGAAAGATGAGAGGAGGAAGGGCCTATTTTTTCGGCAGCTTGCGACAGAAAGGGCTTCCGGCGCTTATTTTTTTGCTTTCCTCTTTATAAGAAGGGGATATTTTGTGTATGATGAAGGAATAACAAGAGAATTCCCAGGGAAGGTTGGTCGGATTGGACAGCAAAACGTCGTCATCGAACTTTATCAAAAACATCGTCTCCGAGGATTTGGCCGAAGGCCGCGTGGAGGGAATCGTCACCCGGTTTCCGCCCGAACCGAACGGCTATCTGCATATCGGGCATGCGAAGTCGATTTGCCTGAACTTCGAGCTTGCCGACGAATTCAAAGGCCGCACCCATTTGCGGTTTGACGATACGAATCCGGTAAAAGAAGACGCCGAATACGTCGAATCGATCAAAAAAGACGTGCAGTGGCTCGGCTTCGACTGGGACGGACTGTTTTTCGCCTCGGATTATTTCGGCGAAATGTTCGACCGCGCCACCTTGCTGATCCGCAAGGGGCTCGCCTACGTCGACGATCAAAGCGCGGACGAAATCCGCGAAACGCGCGGCACGCTGACGCAGCCCGGCAAAGAGAGCCCGTATCGCAACCGCTCCGTCGAGGAAAACCTCGACCTGTTCCGGCGCATGAAGGACGGAGAGTTTCCGGACGGGGCCAAGGTGCTCCGCGCCAAAATCGACATGTCGTCGCCGAACATCAACATGCGGGATCCGGTCATTTACCGCGTCGTTCACGCGACGCACCACAATACCGGGGACCAATGGTGCATTTACCCGATGTATGCGTTCGCCCACCCGCTAGAGGACGCGATCGAAGGCGTCACGCACTCGATATGCACGCTCGAATTCGAGGATCAGCGGCCGTTCTACGACTGGGTCGTCCGGGAAACCGAAATGCCCCACATCCCCCGGCAGTACGAATTTGCGCGGCTGAACCTGACGAACACGGTCATGAGCAAGCGGAAGCTCAAAATGCTCGTGGACGAAAAGGCCGTCGACGGCTGGGACGATCCGCGCATGCCGACGATTTCCGGCCTTCGCCGCAAAGGCTACACCCCGGAGGCGATCCGAGCGTTCTGCCGCGAGATCGGCGTCGCGCGCAGCTACAGCGTCGTCGACGAGCAAATGCTGGAGCACTTCATCCGCGAGGATTTGAAGCTGAAGTGTCCGCGGACGATGGCCGTTCTGCGGCCGCTGAAAGTCGTCATCACGAACTATCCGGAAGGGCAGACGGAATGGCTGGACGCCGAGAACAATTCGGAAAACCCGGAGCTGGGCCACCGCCAAATTCCGTTCTCGCGCGAAATCTACATCGAGCAGGATGATTTCATGGAAAATCCGCCGAGCAAATACTTCCGGCTGTTTCCCGGCAACGAAGTCCGGCTCAAGCACGCGTACTTCATCAAGTGCGAGGAAGCGATCAAAAACGAAGCCGGCGAAGTGGTGGAGCTTCGCTGCACGTACGATCCCGAGACGAAGAGCGGCTCCGGCTTTACCGGCCGGAAGGTGAAGGGCACGATTCACTGGGTCGACGCCTCGCAGGCGGCGCCCGCGGAATTCCGTCTTTACGAGCCGCTTATTACGGAAGACGAAGAGGACGACGACGCCCCGTTTCTCGAGCGGCTGAACCCGAACTCGCTGACGACGCTGCAAGGCTTCGTCGAGCCGGGCTTGAAGGATGCGGCGGCCCAGGAGAAATTCCAGTTTTTCCGGCACGGCTACTTCAATGTCGATCCGAAGGACAGCAAGCCCGGGCGTCCGGTGTTCAACCGGATCGTCTCGCTCAAAAGCTCGTTCGACATTTCCAAAGCCAAGTAAGCCGAGCGCCCTCTCGCCCGGTCTTGGGCGCGGGCGGCTACCGGCGTGGGGGCGGATCGCCGGTAGCGCAAGACAGGTCGGCTTCAATACGTGCGCGAATAGCGGTCGGGATCGACCGCTATTTTTGTTCGACGATTCGGAAAGGATAAGTTTCGTTTCGTGCGAATCCAAGTCTGTTTTTCCTGGGAGCACCGTTTGCCGCCCGTAACGTATTGCCCGAAAGGAGTGACCGTCCCATGAAATGGCGTCCGCTCGCGAGACTCGCTCTGCTTGCCGCCGCGATCGCAGGAGCAGCCGGATGCGCTGCGAATAACGAGCCGCCCGCTTCCCCTTCCGCATCGCCGACCGCTTCGACCGCCGCTTCGCCGCCGACGGCGACGGCCGGGGGCGAACAGGCGCCGAACCCGGCAACCGGCGAAAATGCGCCGCCTTCGGCAACGGTTCCGCCGGAAGCTTCCCCTTCTTCCGCAGCCCCGCCGTCCGCCTCCGAAGATCCGATCCGGTTGAAGATCCGGAACATGACGCCGGAGGAGAAAATCGGGCAAATGGTGTTGGCCGGCATCGAAGGCGACGAGCTTGACGACGAAGCGATAAAAATGATCCGCGAACACAAAATCGGCGGCATCATCCTGTACGGGGACAATATATCGGATGTCGGCGGAACGGTTTCCCTCATTAACGCGATCAAACGCGCAAATGCAGGGAATCCCGCGCCGATCTTCATCGGCGTCGACCAGGAAGGCGGCCGGGTCAGCCGTTTGCCGGACGAGGTCGAACCGTTTCCGGCCAGCGCCGCCGTCGGCGCCGGCGGCAAGCCGGAGCAGGCCGAGGAAATGGGAAATCTGCTTGCCGAAGCGCTGCTGGCTTTCGGCTTCAATATGGATTTCGCGCCCGTGCTGGACGTCAACAGCAACCCGGACAATCCCGTCATCGGCGATCGCTCGTTCGGCAGTTCCGCCGAACGCGTGGCCGAAATGGGCATCGCAGCCATGAAGGGCATTCGCGGGGGCGGCGTCATTCCCGTAGTCAAGCATTTTCCGGGGCACGGCGACACGTCCGTCGATTCCCACCTCGATTTGCCCGTCGTGAACAAGACGCCGCAGCAGTTGGCGAAGCAGGAATGGCTCCCGTTCCAGGCCGCGGTCAAGGAGCAAGCCGAAGCGATCATGGTCGCCCATATTCTATTTCCGAAAGTCGATCCAAAGCGGCCGGCTTCGCTGTCGAAGACGATTGTCGGCACGCAGCTCCGGGAAAAAATGGGCTACGACGGCGTCGTCATGACCGACGATTTGGGAATGGGCGCGATCGTCAAAAACTACAAGCTGGCCGACGCCGCCGCCGATGCCGTGGAAGCGGGCGTCGACATCCTGCTGATCGGCCACGGTTACGACAACGAACGGGCCGTTTTCGAGTCGCTTGTCCGTTGCGTCAAGGACGGCACGATCGCGGAAACCCGGATCGACGAGAGCGTCTATCGCATCCTGAAGCTGAAAGAGCGGGCCCGCCTGTCCGACGAGGAAACGGAAGCGCCCGACCTTGACGGTCTCAATGCCAGGATTCGCGATTGGCGCGGTCGAATCGAATGAATCCCGCATCTTCGAATGCAGCCGAACGCCCGGCCGCCGTCAGCCGGACGCGAACGATGCGTACTTGGCCGCGTTCCGGACGGCCGGCCAAATATCGGGCGTCTCGCCGCCGATGTACCAGTAGGCGAGCCCCGCCATCCCCCGCTTCGCGGCCTCCGCCGTCTTCAGCGCGAGGGAGCGGCTGTCCTCCGCCCAAATCTTGTACGTCGTTCCCGAATTGGCGAACGTGTAGACGTACTGTCCGATCGTCTCGTCCCAGGAGCAACTCCCCGCCCCGAGCGACTCGACGGCCGCAGCCTGCTCGCGGATCGACAAAATCGTCGAGGAGACGGACGGCGCAAGCGTCCATTTCCGGGTGTACGTCGGCAAGGCGAGAATCGTCCGCGACGCCGGCACGGCCTCGTGCAGCGTGTCCAAGCCGCTCGCCACCCACGGCAGCGAAGCGACCGATCCGGCAACCGGGGAACCGCCCCAATGCTCGTCGTACCCCATCAGGACGATATAATCGGCCGCTTCCCCCAAAGCGGCGTAGTCGAACGCCGCCGTCCAGTCGGAACCGAGATCGGGGGAAACGTTCACCGACAGCACCGCCCCGATCCGGTGCAGCCGGCAGGCCAACTCTTCGACGAAGGCGGTCAAGCCGAAGCGGTCTATTGGCAGCACGTTTTCAAAGTCGAGATTAAGACCATCCATTCCGTAATGGTCGACGTAAGCGACGAGCTGATCGATGACGTCCTGCCGGTTGCTCTCGTCTTCAAGCAGTCGATGGGTCAGCTCCGCATCCGATCGGTTGCCGACCATCCCCCACACCTGTTTCCCGCTCTCGTCCGCCCATCGGACAAGCGTTTCGTCCGTGCTGTCTGAAACCGCCGAAGCCGATTCCAGAAAAAAGACGCGCGGAACGAGCGTATTCACGGTCGACCGCTTTACGCTTGCGATAAATTCCGCCGTCGTCTGCAAGTACTGCCAGCCGAGCTGCAGCCCCATTTCCGGCTCGCGCTCCAGACCGTCCGCCCATTCGTCGTTCCGAACGATCCGGTTCAGCAGCGCGGCCGTCTCCTCGCGGGTCAGCGCATCCTGCGGACGGAAATGGCCTTCGCTATCCCCTTCGATCAGCCCCGCTTCCGTCGCAACCTGCGCCGAGGCGACCGCCCAAACGCTTATGTCGTCCGCGTCCTCGTACGAAGACGATTCGCCGCCGCCATAACCCTCCAATTTTAAAGCCCGCGCCAGGAGGACAGCCGCCTGCTCCCGCGTCAGCGATGCCGCCGGGCGAAACGCGCCGGCCCCCGTCCCGTTCACGATGCCGAGCTGGGACGCCGCCTCCGTCGAACCGTAATACCATGCGCCGAGCGGAACGTCGATAAAAGAAGAAATGCGGCTCGCCACCGGCTCAAGCCCGAACAGACGGATCAGGAGCGCCGCGAATTCCGCGCGCGTGACCCCCCGCTTCGGACTGAACGTATCGGCGCTCGTTCCGCCGACGATGCCTTTTGCGTACAACGCGGCGATATCCGCCTTGGCGAAGCTGGACGCGATATCGCGAAACGGCGTTCCGACCGAGGTTCCGGCCGCAAACGCCGGCGGCGCGATCCCGCAGGCGAGAAAGGCGGCCAACCCCAAATTCAACAAACGATAAAAACGCAAAACCCGCACCTCTTTCCGGCAGGACAGATATCCCTCTATCCTCTTTTGCCTCTATCCCTCTATCCTATCAGAGAAGCAGCACGGGCAAGCACGCGTAAATATTGGGAATCGGGTTCCGGCGCGCTCAAAAAAAATACCCCCGCCGGTTTCGACCGAAACGGGGGTGATGCAAAGATGCGCCGACAAGCTTATACGCCGTAAGCCGCCGGATTTTCGCGCCACGCTTTCAGCTGCGCGACGTCTTCCTCGCGGATGGCTCCGGTCTCGAGCGCGACGGAGACGAGCGCCGTATAGTTCGACAGCGTATGCAGTGGAATGTTTTCCGCCGCGAACGCGTCGGTCGCCTTTTCGAACTGATACGTGAAAATCGCGACGACGCCCTGCACTTCGCAGCCGGCATCGCGGACGGCTACCGCCGCCTTGAGCGAGCTCCCGCCGGTCGAGATCAAATCCTCGATCAGCACGACTTTTTGGCCGGGTTTGAAGCTGCCTTCGATCTGGTTCGTCTTGCCGTGCCCCTTCGCCTTGTCCCGCACGTACAGCATCGGCAGGCTCAGCTTTTGGGCGACCCAGGCCGCATGGGGAATGCCGCCCGTCGCAATGCCGGCGACCGCTTCGCAATCCGGATATTGGTCCCGGATGATGGCGGCGAAGCCTTCCGCGATCAGATCGCGGATTTCCGGAAACGACATCGTCAGCCGATTGTCGCAGTAAATGGGCGACTTCAGCCCCGAAGTCCACGTAAACGGCTCGTTCGGGCGCAGCGCCACCGCCTGGATGCGCAGCAAGGCGCCGGCGACTTCGGTCGGCAGGCGGTCTATGGATACAGTGGTCATGATGCGCTCATCTCCTCAAGGATCGATTGAAGCGAAACGGCGGGATCGGGAGCGCCGGTAATCGGCCGCCCGATCACGAGATAATCGGTGCCGCCCCGGACGGCGTCGCCGGGTGTCGTAATGCGCGACTGGTCCCCGATGTCGGAACCGCGCGGCCGAATGCCCGGCGTCACGGTGAGAAATTCCGGACCGCAGGCGAGCTTGATCGCTTCGACCTCGAGCGGCGAGGCGACGACGCCGCGAAGACCGGCGCTGGCGGCAAGCTTCGCATAGTTTACGACCGCCTGCTCGACCGTGCCTGCAATTCCGATTTCCTCGTTAAGCACGGCGAGGCTCGTGCTCGTCAGCTGCGTCACGGCGATGACGATCGGTTTCTCGTCCGCGTCGCCCTCCCCGAGCGCATCCTCCACGCCTTGCATGGCGGCCCCCATCATCGCGCTTCCCCCTGCCGCGTGCACGTTGAACATATCGACGCCGAGCCGCGTGATGCTCCGGGCGCCGCCTCGCACCGTGTTGGGAATGTCGTGCATTTTCAAATCGAGAAACACTTTGAAGCCCCGGGCTTTCAGCTCGCGGACGACCGAAGGGCCCGCGGCATAGAACAGCTCCATGCCCACTTTCATCCAGCAGCCGGTGCCGTGAAGCGCGTCGGCGAGGCGCAATGCCGTTTCGGCATCGGGTTTGTCGAGCGCTACCATCACCTTGGCGGCAGCTTGCTCGCGTGCGAGACGCATCGTCAACACGTTCAGCTCCCTTGTTTTAACGTAAAATGTCACATAGAAGCCCGATCTCCGGCAGTAGCTGGAGACCGGGCAAAAGCGCGAATGTTAAGGCGTAAGCACCGGCATCGCTTCGCTGGAGAAGCGCAGCGACTCCAGCATGTTCAGCAGCGCGCGGACCGTATCGAGCGACGTCAGGCAGACGACGCCGTTTTCCACCGCTTCGCGGCGAATCCGGAACCCGTCGCGCTCCGGCGTTTTGCCCTTCGTCAACGTATTGACGACGAATTGCGCCTGTCCGGTGCGAATCAGGTCGAGGATGTTCGGCGAGTTCTCCCTCAGCTTGTTCACGCGCGTGACGCGCATCCCCGCTTGTTCGAGCGCTTCCGCCGTGCCTCCGGTTGCCAGCAGCTTGTAGCCCAATTTGTAGAAGCCGCGCAAAATTTCGATCGCTTCTTCTTTATCCTTGTCGGCGACGGTCGCGATGATCGAACCCGAGGTCGGGATTTTCATGTTGGCGCCCAGCAGCCCTTTGAACAGCGCCTTGGCGAAATGGCGGTCGCGGCCCATCACTTCGCCGGTCGATTTCATTTCCGGCGTCAGCGTCGGGTCGACGCGGCGCAGCTTGGCGAAGGAGAACACCGGCACTTTGACCGATACGTGCTCGTCTTCCGGCCACAGGCCTCCGGAATAGCCCAGGTCGGCCAGCTTGACGCCCAGAATCGCCTGCGTCGCCAAATTCGCCATCGGCACGTTCGTCACCTTGGACAGGAACGGCACCGTGCGCGACGAACGCGGATTGACTTCGATGACGAACACCTGCTCGTTCCAGATGACGAACTGGATGTTGACGAGCCCGACCGTCTTCAGTTCCTTCGCGATGCGGGTCGTGATGTCGACCGCTTGCCGCTTGATTTCCTCCGACAGCGACTGCGGCGGATAGACCGCGATCGAGTCGCCCGAGTGGACGCCCGCGCGTTCGATATGCTCCATGATGCCGGGAATGAGCACCGTTTCGCCGTCGCAGATGGCGTCGACTTCGATTTCCTTGCCGAGCATGTAGCGGTCGATCAGGACGGGATGCTCAGGATTGATTTTCACCGCTTCTTTCATATAAGCGAGCAGTTCGTCGTCGGAGTAGACGATTTCCATCGCGCGGCCGCCCAGCACGTAGGACGGGCGGACGAGCACCGGATAGCCGAGCGATGCCGCCGCGCCTACCGCTTCGTCCACGGAAGTGACGGTCGTGCCCTTCGGCTGCGCGATGTTCAGCCGGCGAAGAAGCGCCTCGAACCGCTTGCGGTCTTCGGCCTCGTCGATGCTGTCGAGCGACGTACCGAGAATGCGCACGCCGGCGCGGGACAGCGGGCCCGCCAGATTGATCGCCGTTTGGCCGCCGAACTGGACGATGACGCCGATCGGCTTCTCCTGCTCGATGACGTTCATGACGTCTTCGAAGAAGAGAGGCTCGAAGTACAGCCTATCCGACGTATTGAAATCCGTCGATACCGTTTCCGGGTTGTTGTTGATGATGACCGCTTCGTAGCCGGCGTTGCGGATCGCCCACACGGCGTGAACCGTCGAGTAATCGAACTCGATGCCTTGGCCGATCCGGATCGGGCCGGAGCCGAGCACGACGATCTTTTCCTTCGCGCTCGGGATCACTTCGTTTTCCGTCTCGTAAGTCGAGTAGTAGTACGGCGTCGAAGCTTCGAATTCGGCGGCGCAGGTGTCGACCATTTTATAAACGGGCTTGATTCCTTGCTGCAGCCGGTATTCCCGAACGGCCGTTTCGTCCGCGTGAGCCGCGGTAACGCCTTGGCCCTCCTTGCGCAGCTCGGCGATCGCGCGGTCGGTGAAGCCCATGCGCTTTGCCTTAAGCAGCGTCTCGGCCGTGAGTCCGGGCTCGCGGCGAATAACGTCCTCGAACGCGACGATGCGTTCGATTTTGTCCAGGAACCACCAGTCGATGCTCGTCAAGTCCTGGATGTCCTGCAGCGTCCAGCCGCGGCGGAACGCTTCGGCGACGAGGAACAGCCGTTCGTCGTCCGGCTTCGCGAGGCGCGTGCGAAGCGCGTCGTCGGCGATTTCGCCCGCGCCCTTGAGCAGCAGGCGGTGCGTGCCGATTTCCAGCGAGCGAACCGCTTTGTGGATCGATTCCTCGAACGTGCGGCCGATCGCCATCACTTCGCCGGTCGCCTTCATTTGCGTGCCGAGCTTGCGGTTCGCCGAGACGAATTTGTCGAACGGCCAGCGCGGGATTTTGCTGACGATGTAGTCCAGCGTCGGCTCGAAGCAGGCATAGGTCTGCCCCGTAACCGGGTTGACGATTTCATCGAGCGTGTAACCGATCGCGATTTTGGCGGCCATTTTGGCGATCGGGTAGCCGGTCGCTTTCGAAGCGAGCGCCGAAGAGCGGCTGACGCGCGGGTTGACTTCGATGACGTAATATTGATAGCTTTGCGGATCGAGCGCGAACTGCACGTTGCAGCCGCCTTCGATGTTGAGCGCGCGAATGATTTTCAGCGATGCGGAGCGGAGCATCTGATACTCGCGGTCCGACAGCGTTTGGCTCGGCGCGACGACGATGCTGTCGCCGGTATGGACGCCGACCGGATCGAAGTTTTCCATGTTGCAGACGACGATGCAGTTGTCGTTCGCGTCGCGCATCACTTCGTATTCGACTTCCTTCATGCCCGCGATCGATTTCTCGACCAGGCATTGGCCGATCGGGCTGTAGCGGATGCCGCTGTCGACCGTTTCGCGCAGCTCTTCCTCGGTCGCCGCGATGCCGCCGCCCGTGCCGCCCAGCGTATAAGCCGGGCGCACGATGACCGGATAGCCGATTTCGTTCGCGAAATCGACCGCTTCCTGGATGCTCGTCACGATGACGCTCTCCGGAACGGGCTGGCCCAGCTCGCGCATCAGCTCGCGGAACAGATCGCGGTCCTCGGCGCGCTCGATCGCCGACAGCTGCGTGCCGAGCAGCTTGACGCCTTCCTGCTCGAGCACGCCGGCGCGGGCCAATTCGACCGCCATGTTGAGGCCGGTCTGTCCGCCCAGCGTCGGCAGCAATCCGTCCGGACGCTCCTGCCGGATGATCTGGGATACGAACTCGAGGTTGATCGGCTCGATGTACACTTTGTCGGCCATATTGGTATCGGTCATAATCGTGGCCGGGTTGCTGTTGATCAGGACGACTTCGAGTCCTTCTTCCTTCAGCGCTTGGCAAGCCTGCGTGCCGGCGTAGTCGAATTCGGCCGCTTGTCCGATGACGATCGGGCCGGAGCCGATCACGAGAATTTTTTTGAGGTCGTTATTTTTGGGCATATTGCAGTTCTCCTCTCAGCGTCTCCGCCAACTGCGCCTGGCGCGGCCGTTCGGGGTTGTTGCGTTTGTGCTCGCGGATCATCTCCAGGAACCGGTCGAACAGGTAGCCGCTGTCGAACGGACCCGGAGCCGCTTCCGGGTGATATTGCACCGTGTAGGCCGGATAGCGGTTATGCTTCAGGCCTTCGATCGTTTTGTCGTTGTTGTTGATGTGCGTCACGGTCAGCTCCGTGCCCCGGATCGACTCTTCCTTGACCGTGTAGCCGTGGTTTTGCGATGTAATGTAGCAGCGGCCGCTTTCAAGCTCCTTGACCGGGTGGTTGCCGCCGCGGTGGCCGAATTTCAGCTTTTCGGTGTCGGCTCCGCAAGCGAGCGCGAAAATTTGGTGGCCGAGACAGATGCCGAACAGCGGGTATTCGCCGAGCAGCTGGCGCACCGTTTCGACGGCGTGCGGGACGTCCTTCGGGTCCCCGGGGCCGTTCGACAGCTGGATGCCGTCGGGATGCAGCCGGCGGATTTCGTCGGCCGTCGTGTCGTGCGGGACGACGACGACGTCGCAGCCGCGCTGTGTCAGCTCGCGCAGGATGCCGCTTTTGGCTCCGTAGTCGATCAGCACGATCCGCTCGCCCTTGCCCGGGCTGGAAAACACTTGCTTCGTCGACGTGCGGGCGACCTGGTCGCGCAGCAGCGAGGAGGCGTTAAGCCGCTCCCGCAGCTCTTCCACCCGTTCGGTTCCCGTCGTCAGAATCCCCTTCATCGTACCGTGGCGGCGCAAAATCCGCGTCAGCATGCGCGTGTCGATGTCGCTGATGCCGATGATGCCGTACTCTTTGAGCAGACTGTCCAGCGTATACTGCGCCCGCCAGTTGCTCGGCACCGGCTCGTGACGGCGCACGACGAAGCCGTGAATGTAAGGGCGAATCGACTCGAAGTCGTCCCGGTTAATGCCGTAATTGCCGATCAGCGGAAACGTCATCGTGACGATCTGGCCGCAGTAGGAAGGATCGGACAAAACTTCCTGATATCCGGTAATGCCTGTATTGAACACCACTTCGCCGGTGGACGCGCCTTCCGCGCCGAATCCGAGGCCCGTGAACAGTGTGCCGTCTTCCAGTAACAATCTCGCTTGCATCCCTTTTCCTCCTCAAGTCTTTGCGTGAGCAAAAACGCCTCGTATGCCTTACAAGCGACAAGCTTAAGCCTGTTCGCTCCAGACGACCTTGCCGTCGACCATCGTCAGCGCCGGCCAGCCGGAAAGCTTCCAACCGGCGAACGGCGTATTCCGCCCGAGCGACAGGAACGTTTCCGGATCGACTTCCTTCTCGGTTTCGAGGTCGATCAGCGTGACGTCGGCGGCCGAACCGGGCGCCAAAGTCCCCGTCTCCAGCCCGAACACCCGGGCGGGATCGCTCGTCATGCGGCGGAGCAGGAACGGCAGCGTCCACCTTCCGGTCTTGACGAATTTCGTGTACAGCAGCGGGAACGCCGTTTCGAAGCCGACGATGCCGAACGGGGCGCGCTCGAGTCCTTTCGCTTTCTCTTCCGCGCTGTGCGGCGCGTGATCGGTCACGATGATGTCGATCGTCCCGTCCTCGAGCGCCTCGATGCAAGCTTCGACATCGCGGGGCGTCCGCAGCGGGGGATTCATCTTCCAGTTGGCATCCATCGAATCCGGAATGTCCTCGTCCGACAGCACCAGGTGGTGCGGGCAAACTTCCGCCGTCACGCGGACGCCGACCGATTTGCCGAGCCGGATGAGCCGGATCGACTGTTCGGTGCTGACGTGGCAGACATGGTAGTGAACCCCGGTCGCCTCCGCCAGCAAAATGTCCCGTCCCACGTGAATCGCCTCGGATTCGTTCGGAATGCCCTTAAGACCGTGCTTGCGGGAAAACGCGCCCTCGGTCACCGAAGCCCCGACGACGAGCGAATCGTCCTCGCAGTGGGCGATGATCGGAAGGCCCAGCGACTTGGCCTGCGCCATCGCGTCCTTCATCATTTGCGCGTTCTGGACGCCCACGCCGTCGTCGGTGAAGCCGATCGCGCCCGCTTCCTTGAGCGCGGCGAAGTCGGTCAGCTCGCGGCCGAGCTCGTTTTTCGTGATGGCGGCGTAAGGCAGCACCTTGACCGCGCCTTCGGTCGCCGCTTTGTCCAGCACCAGCCGCACCGTTTCCGGGGAATCCGTCACCGGACGGGTGTTCGGCATGCAGGCGATCGTCGTAAAGCCGCCCTTGGCCGCCGAGCGGGTGCCGCTCGCGATCGTTTCCTTATATTCGAAGCCGGGTTCGCGAAGGTGCACGTGCATGTCGATGAATCCCGGGGAAATCAGCTTGCCCGCGGCGTCGATCGTTTCGGCGCCGGCCGTGTCGGGCGCGGTCTCGCCGTCCGCCCATTCGGCGACTTTGCCGTTTTCTATTTTCAAATGCTTTTTCGAAAGTTCTCCGTTTTCCGGGTTCACCGTCAAGCCGTTTAAGATCCATGTCGTCATGTTACGAAAGGCCTCCTCGTATCCGTCTGTTGCTCCGATCCGTTCGATGACCGGCTTTACACTTCCACTTCCGCTTCCCGCGGGTGCATGATGAGGACGCAGTCGTTTTCGTCCACTTCGCTCAGGGAAACCTCGATCTTCTCCTGCCTGGAGGTCGGCACGTTTTTGCCGACGTAATCCGGCCGGATCGGCAGCTCCCGGTGTCCCCGGTCGACCAGGACGGCCAGCTGGATCGCCTGGGGTCGCCCGCAATCCATCAGCGCGTCCATCGCCGCCCGGATCGTTCGGCCGGTATAGAGCACGTCGTCGAACAAAATGATCCGCTTGTCCTTGATGTCGAAAGGCTTGTCGCCTTCCGCGCTAACGAGGCCCGGCACGATGGAGGAAGCGTCGGCATCGCTCGGCCGGTCGTCCCGGTACCGGGTCACGTCCAGCTCGCCGACGCCGATCGGGCGGCCTTCGATGTCCCGGATGCGCTCCGCGATCCGCCGCGCCAGAAAAACGCCCCTCGTTCGGATGCCGACCAGCGCGCAGCCGTCGATTCCTTTGTTCTTTTCCACGATTTCGTGGGCAATTCGGGTCAGCGCCCGCCGGATGGCGGATTCATCCATAATGACGTTTTGAAACTCCTGCATAACGAACCCTCCCGCTGGCGATGAAGGCATAAAAAAACCTCCTTGCATAAGACGCAAGGAGGTGTATGTCGACAGGATTAGCCACAGCTTGACCGCTCGGCGGACGGACGTCCGCTTGCGAAATCAGGCCGCGACCGAATCGGGTCGTGCGCTACGCCACCTTGCCAGCCTCTCTGGACTGAGTTAAAGGCAACCGTTCATTTATCTGAGATTATCGCACTTTCGACACCCGTTGTCAACAGAATTGTATTTATTTTTATGCAGTTTTATGAATTAAAATTCAAATTCCACGTCCGTCAGCCGGCGCTTGATTTCGCCGATGACGCGCTGCTCGTCTTCTTCCCCTTGCGCGATGAACGTGACGGAGAAACGGACGAAATGGCCGGCGTCGTCCCAAGGCACGGTGGAGATCAGCTTTTCGCGGATCAAATATTGCGAGAAATCCTCGGCCGTCTCGAACCGCTGGCCGCCCTTGATGCCCTTCGGCGCCTCGACGTACAGGAAGAACGAGCCCTTCGGCTTCTCGGCTTTAAAGCCGATTTCGTTGAGCGCGGCCACGAGCAGGTTGTGGCGGCGCGAATATTTGGACGCGATCGCCTCGGTGATGGCCGGGTTCGCCAGGCCGTAGGCGGCCGCTTTCTGAATGGCGATGAACTGGCCGGAATCGTTGTTGTCCTTCACGTCGCTGAACGCTTTGACGATGAGCGGGTTGCCGGCGACAAAGCCGATCCGCCAGCCGGTCATGTTGTACGACTTGGACAGGGAGTGAAGCTCGACGCCCACGTCCTTCGCCCCCGGCACCGACAGGAAGCTGAGCGGCTTGACGCCGTCGTACGTCAGCGCCGCGTACGGAGCGTCGTGCACGATGACGACGTTGTATTTCCTCGCCCAAGCGACGACCTTCACGAAAAATTCGGCCGTAGCGGCCGCGCCCGTCGGGTTGTTCGGATAGTTCAGGTAAAACAGCTTCGCCTTGCGGGCGATTTCTTCCGGAATGGCGTCCAGATCCGGCAGGAAGTTGTTCTCCTTCGTCAACTGCACATTGTAGACTTGTCCGCCGAGATATTTCGTGTGGGTGCCCATGACCGGGTAGCCCGGGACGGTCATGATCGTCACGTCGCCCGGATTGATGAACACGGACGGCATCATCGCCAGCGCCGGCTTGGAGCCGATCGAGTGCACGACTTCGGTTTCCGGATCGATGCCGTCGACCGAGAACACTTCCTTCAAATATTTCGCGGCCGCGACCTTGAAGTCGGCGATGCCGTTGTCCGCGTAGCCGCGGTTTTCGGGCTTGGCCGCTTCTTCGGCAAGCTTGGCCACGATGCCGGCGTCCGCCATTTCGTCCGGCTCGCCGACGCCCATGTCGATCAGCTCGACGTCGGGGAACGCTTTTTTGGCGGCTGCTTTGGCGCGTTTGATTTTTTCGAACTTGTAAATGTTCGTATCCTTGCCGTAGTTGGATCCGCCGATCCGGTCGGCGAATTGCTCTTGAATAAAGGTGGATTGATATTTTTCTACGCTCACGTTTGCGACACTCCTCGCCTAAATTACTCTCATTCTCAATATG
Source organism: Cohnella algarum (assembly GCF_016937515.1). NCBI lineage: Bacteria > Bacillati > Bacillota > Bacilli > Caryophanales > Paenibacillaceae > Cohnella > Cohnella algarum. The sequence goes on along the minus strand of NZ_JAFHKM010000002.1, from coordinate 4,388,167 downwards.
CCGCAATTCCGCGTTTCTCACCATGGATTTTTGCGCAGAAGGTTTGCAGGATTTGCAAATCCGAAAGCCGGGCGAAGCGGGCACAGCCCCCACCCCATGCGAACGGCTTGTCCGAATGAATGGAAATATCGGCTGGATAAGGGCATAACTTTCTCCCAGGAAAATCGTCTTGCCGACCTTGGGGAGATAGACTTTATTGCGACAACGAAGCAATGGAGCTGAGACTGGCGCGTTGGCGCGAGTAATCTCGGCTTGCGGTACTTGGGAGGCTTCTTTGCGGGGGGATGGAGATGAGAGCGGCTTCATGCGCAGGGACGGCGTAACGGTTGGCGGGTTTCTTGGCGGGATCAATCGAGTTTGGCGGAGCTTCGTTGGATTTCGTCCAAATCAAAAACGGCTTTTTCGCTACGTTCGCAGGCTTCGTTGGATTTTGTCCTATGGAGCAAGGCCGTTTCATCCATTTCGTCCGAAATGACCGTTCCTCGTTGGATAAAATCCACTCTAGCCCAACATGAATGTGCCTTGTGCGTAAGGTCGAGTTGAGTAGCCACGACTCAACCGGATCGACAGCTTGCTCGCGAAGGCGGCGAAATGAGTCATGGTTACCCAACTTGAGCGGGGCTGCATGCGTATAGAAGTTCAGATGTGTAGCCACGACTCAACCGGATCGACATACGCATCAAATGCATTCCCCGTCATCGCGTCCTGAGCATATAAAGCGCATGCTCCATATCGTCCGGCAGCGGGGCGCTGAACTCCATCGTCCGTCCGGTTCGCGGATGGAAGAAACCCAGAACGCCGGCATGAAGCGCCTGCCCTTCGATCCCGAGGTTGCGCCCGCCGCGCCCCCCGTATACCGGATCCCCGACGAGCGGATGGCCGATGTACTTCATATGCACCCGGATTTGGTGCGTCCGCCCCGTTTCGAGCCGAAGCTCCACGAGCGTATATTCGGCAAACCGCTCCAGCACCGTAAAATGCGTGACTGCGTCCTTCGCGCCCTTGTCGGTGACCGCGAACATTTTGCGGTCGTTTCTGTCCCGGCCGATCGGCGCGTCGATCGTTCCCCGGTCGTGGGGAACGACGCCCCGAACGAGCGCGGTATAGCGCCGGATGACCGAATGCGCTTTGAGCTGCTCGGCCAGCGAATGATGCGCGGCGTCGTTTTTGGCGGCCATCAGCAGGCCCGTCGTGTCTTTGTCGATGCGGTGCACGATGCCTGGACGGACGACGCCGTTAATGCCGGACAAATCCTTGCAATGGTACAGCAGCGCATTGACGACGGTGCCGGACGCATGTCCGGGAGCCGGATGTACGACTAGCCCGCGCGGCTTGTTGATGACGATGACGTCCTCGTCCTCGTGTACGATGTCGAGCGGAATCGGTTCCGGCGCCGCTTCGATCGGTTCGGGCTCGGGAATCGTCACGGTTATCGCGTCTCCGGCCGCCAGCTTGGCGTTCGGCTTCGCCGCCATGCCGTTCACGACGACGGCGCCGTCCCGAATCCATTCCTGCACCTGCGAACGGGAAACGGACGCATCCGCAAACCGGTCGGTCACATGCTTGTCCAGCCGCTGTCCCGCCTGCTCCTCCGGCACGATCCACGATCGCTCCCGTTGCCCGAAATCTTCCTCATCCGGCAGTTCCGGATCAAACAAGCTGTTGTTCTTCTCCATTGTCATCGGTTTCGTTCTCCTTGTTCTTGTCCTTCGCCCGGCGTTCCTCCAAAAACGTGTCCAGAATAATCAGGGCGACCCCGCACACGAGAAACGTGTCGGCCATGTTGAAGATCGGAAACGTCCAGTTGCCGAAGTTGAACTGCAGGAAATCGACAACCTCGCCGTAAATGGCCCGATCCAGAAAGTTGCCAATGGCTCCCCCGAGCACGAGCGCGAGAGCGGTCGGCAGCATCGGATGTCCTTTGCGGTATGAGCGGTGCAAATACCAGATGATTCCGGCGGCGACAACGATCGTGACGATGACGAAAAACGTCCGCTGCCCCTGCAAAATACCGAATGCCGCGCCCCGGTTCCGAATCGAGGTAATGAGGAAGAAATCCCCGATGACCGGGATTTGCTCGTACAGCTCCAAATTCCGTTCGATGATTTTTTTCGTGATGTAGTCGATGATAAATACAAGCAAGGCAATTCCGTAATACGGCAAAATTCCCAATCGACTCCGTTGCATTCGTAGCGCTCCGCCTCTCACTGCATATTCCTGATGATTTTATCATACTCGGGAGAGGAGAGTCCACGAACGAGGATGCAAAAAACGACAGCGCGCCCAAAACATGTCCGCGGCGGACGCGACGCAAAACAGTCGAACCGGAGAAAACTACAGACCGGAGGCATAAAGCCAAAAACGACTCGTCGTCCTTTAACGGCGCGATCAAGCCGCAAACGGATTGGATCCTGCAACGCCAACGGGAAGGGAGCATACGGTTATGGCCACACAGTTGACGGAGGAAAAGCTGCACTCGCTGCGTCGCAGGCTGTTGGACGAAAAAAGCGAATTGGAAAAACGCGTGCGGCAAAACGGACATTTCGGCCTCATCAACGCATACAAGGATTCGACCGGCGAGCTTTCGGGGATCGACAACCACCCCGCCGATGCCGGAACGGATACGTTCGAGCGAGCCAAAGACATCGCCTTGCTGGAGAGGCAAGCGTTCCGATTGGATAAAATCGAGGCTGCGCTCGAAAGAATGGACACCGGCGAATACGGCCGCTGCGCCGCTTGCGGCGGCTTCATTCCGGCCGAACGCCTCGAAGCGCAGCCGACCGCGATCTATTGCGCCAAGCACGAGCCCGTCCAGCGCGAGCATGAACAGCGCCCGATCGAAGAATATTTTTTGCAGCCGCCGTTCGGCCGCACTTCGCTCGACGGCCAAGGCGACCAAAACGGATTCGACGGCGAAGACGCATGGCAAATCGTGGAATCCTGGGGCAACTCCGACAGTCCGGCCCTGGCGGAGGGCGCCGACATTTCCGATTACGAGATGGTTTATACGGAAGCCGACGAAAACGAAGGGTTCGTCGAACCGCTTGAAAGCTTCCTTGCGACCGACATCACGGGGACGGACATCAGTGTCGTCCGGAACCGGGCTTATCATCGTTACTTGGCCGACCGGGAAGGCGAGCCGCTGCTCGAGCCCGACGAGATCGAGCGCGAGTAGGCCCGATCGTCAGTACGGATTGATTTCAAGCTGCCGCTGCACGATCCGGACGATGTCCGCTACGTAATCCCCGATGATCGGCAGGTTCAGCGCGCCAAGCAGTTGAAGAAGCCAGACGATCGTCGCCGCGAAAAAAGTAAAGCCGAGCGCGATGCCGATGCCGCGGAACAAGCCCGAAACGAAGTTGCGCCAGATCAAAGCCCACGGACGGTGCATCAGATTCGTGTATTCTTTTATTTCCGCCTTTTCCATATCCCCGGCCAGCTTGTCAATGCGCGCCGCCAGCAGATGAAGCGTGCGCTCGAGCGGCGTCGGCTCCTCCTTTGCGCCCGGCTTGCGCGATTTAGATTGGGCGTGGATCCGGTTTTGTTCGTCCATCGTTTTTCCCCCCGTCCATAAATCGTCATACGTTAGCTTACCACAACGGCCGCGCGCTCAATCTTGCGGCCAAAAGAACGATTTCAATGCGGAGCGGGCAACCCGGAACTCGTCCGGACAAGACAAAAAAACGGCCGGCACCGACCCCGTTCGGGTCGTGCGGCCGTTTTTGGCGGAAGAGCGGGCGCTCCGTTTTTCCCGGGGCCCTTCGTCGTTTCTTACTCGGCGACGATTTTGATGCCGATCGTTTTATCCCCCGCCTGCACCTCCTCCATGCCGGGTTCGGAGGCGAATTTGACATCGCGGACGAGCACGTTTTCGCGAAGCACATGATCGAAAGCCCGCAGCGCGGCTTCCGTCTCGCCGTCCGCGTCGAGCACGAGCCCGACGCGAAGCTCGATCGGCAGGTCGAGCTTTTTCCGCGTATCCTGGACGGCCCGGATCACTTCGCGAACAAGCCCTTCCTGTTCAAGCTCCGGCGTGATGTCGGTGTTCAGCGCGACCGTCATTCCGTTGCCGGACGCCGACGCGAAGCCCGTCTTCGCCTGCTTCTCCACGAGCAGCTCGGACAGCTCGATGCTCAGCGTTTCTCCGTCCGGGGTCTCGAAGTCGATCGCCCCGCTTTGCACCGCTCGGCTTGCCTGCTCCGCTTCGAGCCCTTTCAGCATCGCCTGGATCGGGCCGACGTTTTTGCCGTATTTTTTCCCGGCGATCTTCAAATTCAGCTTCAGGCTGAAATCGACGAACCCGCTGTCGTCTCCGACGAGCGTAATTTTCTTGACGTTAATTTCGTCCTTGATGATATCCTCGTATTCCGCCGGGTCGAAATCGCCGCCGAGCGAGACGAGCAGCTCGGACAGCGGCTGGCGCGTCTTGATGGCGGACTCGTTGCGCACGTTGCGGGCGAGCTCGACGATATTGCGCGCCGTCTCCATGTCCCGCTCCAGCTTGGCGTCGACTTTCGCCGGATCGCTGACCGGGTAATCGGCCAAATGCACGCTGTCGCCGCCGCCGAGGTTGCCGTAAATATCCTCGGACACGAACGGCAGGTACGGAGCCGTCAGACGGGCCAGCGTCAGCAGCACTTCGCGCAGCGTCTGATAGGCGGACACTTTGTCGGCCGGCAGCCCGCTGCCCCAGAAGCGGTCGCGGGAACGGCGCACGTACCAGTTCGACAACTCGTCGACGAACGCCTCGATCGCTCTCGCCGGATTGAGGAAATCGTTCGTTTCCAGGCCGCGGCTGACGTCCGCGATCAGGCTGTTCAGCCGCGAGACGATCCAGCGGTCGAGCTTGTTCGCGGAAGGCGCGTGCGGATGGTTCGCCGGATCGAAGCCGTCGATCGAGGCATACAGCGCATAGAACGCATGCGTGTTGACGAGCGTGTCGACGACTTTCGATTTGGCTTCTCCGACGATGCCTTTGGAAAACCGCTTGCTGTTCCACGGCGCGCTGTCCGCAAGCAGCGCCCACCGGAACGCGTCGGTGCCGAATTCATCGATGATGTCCCACGGATCGATGACGTTGCCCTTCGATTTGCTCATTTTCTGGCCGTTCTCGTCCAGTACGTGGCCGGTCGAAATAACGGATTTGTAAGGCGCCTCGCCGTTGTACAGCGTCGACACCGCGAGCAGGCTGTAAAACCAGCCGCGCGTTTGGTCGACGCCCTCCGAAATAAAGTCGGCCGGGTATTGTTCCTTGAACGTTTTCTCGTCGCCGTTCGGATGGAAATACTGCGCGAACGGCATCGAGCCGCTGTCGAACCAGACGTCGATCACTTCCGGCGTGCGGGTCATCGCGCCGCCGCACGTGCACCGCAGCTTCACCCCGTCGATGTACGGCTTGTGCAGCTCCAGATCGTCCGCGACCGGCTCCGTCGCCAGCTCCTGCAGCTCCTTGCGGCTGTGCACCGCCTTCTGCGCCCCGCAATCGTCGCACACCCAAACATTCAGCGGCGTTCCCCAGTACCGGTTGCGGCTGATGTTCCAGTCGACCAGATCCTCGAGGAATTTGCCGAACCGGCCGTCCCGCAAATGTTCGGGATACCACTTCACCTTCCGGTTGTTCGCGATCAGCTGATCTTTGACCGCGGTCGTCCGGATGAACCAGCTTTCCGTCGCGTAATAGAGGAGCGGCGTTTTGCAGCGCCAGCAGAACGGGTAGCTGTGCTCGTATTTCTCCTTATGGTAAAGCAGGCCGCGCTCGGACAGCATTTTGACGATGGCGATGTCGACCTCGGGATCTTTGACGAACCGGCCGGCCAAATCCGTCACGGCGTCGACGTACCGGCCGTCGCCTCCGACGACCATCAGCATCGGAATATCGTGCTGGCGCGCCACCCGGTAGTCGTCTTCGCCGTGGGCCGGCGCGATGTGGACGATGCCCGTGCCGCTCGAGTCGCTGACATAGTCGCCGCCGATGACGCGATACGCGTTATCCACCTGTACGTAGGAGAACAGCGGCTCGTACTCGAGCCCGACGAGCTCGCTCCCTTTTACCGTGCCGAGCGTTTCGTATTCGCCCTTCAGCACCGTTTCGGCAAGCGTTCCGGCGACGATATAAACGCCGTCGTCCTGCTTCGCGCGCACGTATTCGATGTCGGGATGGACGGCAAGCGCCACGTTCGCGGGCAGCGTCCACGGCGTCGTCGTCCAGGCGAGCACGTATTCGCCGCTTTGCTTCAATTTGAATTTTGCCGTCGCGGACAAATCCTTGACGTCTTCGTACCCTTGCGCCACCTCATGCGAGCTGAGCGTCGTCTGGCAATCGGGACAGTACGGACTGACCCGGTGTCCGCGGTACAGCAAATCCTTTTCGTGAATCGTCGCGAGAATATGCCATACGCTCTCGATATAGCGGTTGTCGAGCGTAATGTACGGATCGTCCAGATCGGTCCAGTACGCGATCGCTTCGGTCAGCTCGCGCCATTGGCGCTCGTATTCGAATACGCTCTCCTTGCATTTCCGGACGAACGGCTCCACGCCGTAGTTTTCGATCTCCTGCTTGCCCGAAATGCCGAGCTGCTTCTCTACGCCGAGCTCGACGGGAAGGCCGTGCGTATCCCAACCGGCTTTGCGAATGACCCGGTAGCCGGCCATCGTCTTGTATCGGCCGACGAAATCCTTGATGACGCGGCCCAAAACGTGGCCGATATGCGGCTTGCCGTTTGCGGTCGGCGGGCCCTCGTAGAAGACGAAGTTCGGCTTGCCGGCCCTGCTTTCGATCGAGCGGCGAAACGTGCCGTCCCGCCTCCAATATTCCAGTACGCGCAGCTCGCGATTGCGCGCCTTTTCCTTGACATCCACGCGATTCATAGCTTGCTTCCACCTTTCCTTGTTTGCGAAAACCTTTGGAAAAAACAAAAAACCCCGCCCCTGAAAGGGACGAGGATCGCTCGCGGTACCACCCTTGTTCCGCTCGGCCTCGATCGGCCGAAACGGCTCTTGACAAGCGCAGCCTGCTTCGGACTGCGAACCCCGTTAACGGAGGGCCGCCGTTTCAGCCTACTGGCGCCCGAAGGCAGGGTTCGGCCTGGCATCTCGGGGAGGATATGCCGCCTTCGCTTCACGCTGGCTCGCACCCGCCGCCAGCTCTCTGCGCATCCGCGCAAGGCGCACTTGTTCCCGTCATCGATTTTCACTGCTTTTCATTTCTTTATACCGGGAAATCCGGCGTTTGTCAATCGGCTCAAACCTCGATCTCGTGAATGCGCGATTCCTGCGACTCCAGCGAATCCCAGCTGTCCTTCGTCAGCAGTTCCAGCTGCGTCTCCACGAGCGCGCGGAAGCGGGCGCGGTAAATCGAAGCCTGCTTTTTCAGTTCTTCGACTTCCATCGCCACCTTGCGGGACTTGGCCAGCGATTCGTTAATGATTCGGTCCGCGTTTTTCTCTGCTTCCTTGATGATCAGCTGGGCTTCTTTCTTCGAGTTGTTCTTCAGTTCGTCCGCCGCTTCCTGGGCAACGATGATCGTCTTGCTGAGCGTCTCCTCGATGTTGGAGAAATGCCCCAGCTTTTCCTGAAGGGATGCGACCTGGTTTTGCAGCTCCTTGTTCTCACGGATCAGCGCTTCGTAATCCTTAATGACCTGATCGAGGAATTCGTTGACTTCGTCCTCGTCGTAACCGCGAAGCCGGCGGCCGAACTCCTTGTTATGGATGTCCAATGGCGTGAGTGGCATCGGCTAACCTCCTGTGAGAAAAATGCGGAAAGATTCGTTATGTTAATCAGGGTATTCGACATCCGAATTGGAATTCCTTCTGCTTTTCAGACAAATTTGCCGATGCGAACGCGTATTCTCCCGCTTTTTGACGTTCCTTGCACTTCCAGCACTTTGAAGCGCCCCAAGCCTTTGACGGAGACGATATCGCCTTCCCGTACGGGGCTGGACGGGTCTTCTTCAGTTTTCCAGTTGACCCTGCAGCGTCCGGCCCGGATCGGGGCCATAATTTTCGCGCGGCTTAGCCGAAACGCGTCGCTGGCGATGCCGTCGAGCCGCATGGAAGCGACGGACAGCGTCGTCTCCTCCAATGCCGGCCGCGCAACGTTCAGCGCGGACAGCGGCAGCAGGGCCGTCGTCACTTCGACCCGGTGGGCCTGCTTCAGGTGAATCCGCAAAAAGTCCGCGATTTCCTCGGTGACCAGCACGTGGCAGCCGGTTTCATGAACGTGCAAATCGCCGATTTTTTCCCGTTTGACGCCGAGACCGAGCAGGGCCCCGAGATAATCCCCGTGATCGAGCTCGCCGATTTTGCGGTCGTCCGAGGCGACCTCGAGCACCTCGATTCCGATTTCCTCGTGCTCGACCGGACGATAATCGGGAGCGAGAACCGCCCGTTTGCGTTCGGCTTCCGGGTAGCCCCCGTCGAGCCGTATCGCGACGTCGGAACGCCGGCCCGCCAGCGAAAATAAAATATGCGCCTGGCGCGGGTCGAGGAAATCCGTGCGCCGAACTTCGTGAAGCTCGGCGGCCCGCTCGACCCATTCCCAGGCGCGATCCACAAACCCTTTCTCGTCGGGGTGGAAATGCTCGTATATTTCGGAATGAGGCATCGTTCTTAACTCCTAACCGAAAAAGAGATTCAGCACCGCGATCAGCCCCATGGCGATGAAGCGCAAGGCGAATATCGCCACGATCGGCGAAATGTCGATGACCCCGCCGATGGCCGGGATGATGCGGCGAAACGGCGACAAGTACGGCTCGACGATCTTGCCCAGAAGCTCGCCGACGAAGCTTTCGCGCACCGCGGGCACCCAGGACATCAGCACGTAGATCAGGATCATATAAAAGTAAATATCGTGCAACAGCCAAATGTAGCTTTCAATTTGGTACAACCTGAGGTCACCTCATTTTGGAATAGTCGGCTTCCTCCGCATAAAGTTCCGAAATCGTGCCCGAGATTTCAACGGAGTCCGGGGTGCAGAGAAAAATGTTCGGGCCGAGTTTCGAGATTTGTCCGCCCAGCGCGTAAACCGTGCCGCTCAAAAAATCGACGATGCGCACCGCATGATCGCGCCTTACCCGCTGCAAATTGACGACGACCGTGCGGCGCGACTTCAATTGATCCGCGATCTCCTGGGCTTCGTCGTACGTGCGCGGTTCCGTCAGCACGACGCGGACGTTCTTCTGCGAATGAATGCTCACCACGTTATTCTTTCCCATTTGTTTACGCGGCTCGAACGCGGGAGTTTCAATTTCTTGCTCTTCATCCTCCGCGATCGCGTCCTTGTCCTTGTCCACGGCTTCGTCCTGCAAGCCGAAGTAGTTCAGAAACTTGTTGACTACGCTCATGTCCTATCCCTCCTCTTTGCCTACGAGAACGCTACCCAACCGGATCCATGTCGCTCCTTCTTCTATGGCCACTTCAAAATCGTTCGACATGCCCATCGACAATTCCGTCAGCGGCTCGCGCAGCGCGCTCCCCTCGTTCAGTTCGTCGCGGAGCTGCTTCAGCCGGCGGAATACCGGCCGCGTGTGCTCCGGATCGTCCTCGTGCGGAGCCATCGTCATCAGGCCGACCGGCTTGACGCGCCGGAGGCCCGACACTCCTCGGACCAGCTCCTCGAGCTTGTCCGGCTCGATTCCGTGCTTGGACTCCTCGCCCGACACGTTCACCTGCAAAAAGCAGGGCACGTCGATTCCGAGCGCGTCCGCGCGTTTGTCAATTTCCTCGGCAAGGGACAAGCGGTCGACGGAATGGATGTAACCGAACTTGCCGACGACGTCCTTGACCTTCCGCGTCTGCAGCGAGCCGATAAAATGAAACACGGCTTGTCCGTTCAACTGCCGCCACTTCTCTTCGGAATCGGGCCACCGGTTCTCCCCGACGTGCCGGATTCCGTGCGCGACGACGTTCGCCGCCGCGGCGGCGGATACATATTTGGTGACGGCGACGACGTTGACGTCTTCCCGCCGCCTGCCGCTTCGCGCGCAAGCTTCCCGAATCCGTCTCTCTACGTCCTGCAACCGTTGCTGCAAATGCACGACGACGTTCACCCCGATCTCCTGCCGATCCAGCTCGCCATTCTTCCGGTCGAACCGTTCTCCGCGCGATGGGAGAAAAACAAGTCGGTACGGCACGACGTGCACCAAGAAGACATTTCGATGCGGCTCGGCAAAATTCCTGCTTTTATCATAAGATGTCGGTTAATTTGTTTCAAGTCAAGCTTTGCCTTCCCGTTTGCCGTCGGGCGAACGCAGCTCTCGTCCGCGCCTAGCGGCAGCATATGGCGAAGCACGGGCTCGTCGACCTCGTAGCAGCACGGGCCGATCGAAGGCCCGACGGCGGCAAGCAGCCGATCGGCACGCGTTCCGTACGCCTTTCCCATGGCCTCGACCGCGGCTTCGGCCACATGGAGGGCCGTCCCTTTCCACCCGGCATGGGCAAGGCCGACCGCGCCTGCGTCCGGATCGTAAAAATAAAGCGGAACGCAATCCGCGAAAAACATCGTTAGCAGCACGCCCGGCTCGTCCGTGATGAGCGCGTCCGCATCGGGAATCGCCGTTTCGCGGCTCAGCCGCCCTTTCCCCCGGTCGGCTCCCGTCACGACATGCACCCGGTTGCCGTGAACCTGCTCGGCGCACGTCCAGGCCGGGAAATCCCAATCCAGGGCGTTTGCGATCAGCTCCCGGTTCCGGACGACGTCGGCGGGATCGTCCCCGACGTGCAGAGCCGCATTAAGCGACGCCCAGGGCGGCTTGCCGACGCCTCCGCCGCGCGTCGTAAAGCCGGCCGTCAAGCCGGCGGCTTTCGCCGGTTCCGCCCAGCTCGCTCCCAGCCGGAGAAGCGCCGGTCCCGCTCCGTCGGCGGCATTTCTTCCAAATGGCTCCACTAGCGCCACCTCCGTCCTAACAGTGTACCACAGCGGCAAGGGCCGCGAAAAGAAGAACCCCCCTTACCTGGCGCTTCCTTCCGCTTCCTCCGCCCGGTAGGCTTTGGCGTCGTCCAGCCGGACAAGCACGACGTCGGCTCCGATTTTGACGATATTTCTCCACGGGATGACCACGTCGCTGCCGTTTCCGAACATCCCGAAAAAGCGGGTGCTTGTCGGCACCACGATCGAATCGATCCTCCCCTGCCGGAGATCGAGCTCCAGATCGCTGATTTGGCCGAGCTTTTTCCCGTCGACGATGTTGATGACGTCCTTCGCTTGAAAATCGGATATTTTCATTTGCCGCCTTCCCGCCTTCCGCCCTCGGCGTCGGTATAGGCTACCGTACCGTTTATTCTAAATATATGTGCCATGCCCGCAAAAGTTTCATGAACGCGCGGAAAGGACCGGGGGAAACTCCCCCGGTCCGGCGAACGAAATCCGAATTACGTTTTGACGTGCTTTTGCATTTGCTGGATGGCGGATTTCTCGAGACGCGACACCTGCGCCTGGGAAATGCCGATTTCGTCGGCGACCTCCATCTGGGTTTTGCCTTCGAAAAACCGCATGGACAAAATCATTTTCTCGCGATCGTTCAGCTTGCGCATCGCTTCGCGAAGAGCGATCTCCTCGATCCACTGGATGTCCTTGTTCCGCTCGTCGCTGATTTGATCCATGACGTAAATCGGATCCCCGCCGTCGTGGTAAATAGGCTCGAAGAGCGAAACCGGGTCCTGAATCGCGTCGAGAGCGAACACGATATCTTCCTTCGGCACGTTGAGCACTTCGGAGATTTCCATGATCGTCGGCTCGCGCGAATGCTGATTCGTCAGCTGGTCGCGCACCTGGAGCGCCTTGTAGGCGATATCCCGGAGGCTCCTCGATACCCGGATCGGATTGTTGTCCCGCAAGTAACGGCGAATTTCGCCGATAATCATCGGCACCGCGTACGTCGAAAACCGGACGTTCTGGCTGAGGTCGAAATTGTCGATGGCTTTCATCAGGCCTATGCAGCCGACTTGAAACAGGTCGTCCACATATTCGCCGCGGTTATTGAATCGCTGAATGACGCTAAGGACGAGACGCAAATTGCCGTTGACCAGTTTTTCCCGCGCGGCGAGTTCGCCGCGGGTTTGCAGAGCCGTAAACAACTCCCTCATTTCGGCATTGGCGAGGACAGGCAGCTTTGAGGTGTCCACTCCACAAATCTCCACTTTGTTGCGGGTCAAGACGATTCCTCCCGGGAGCAGCGTTAATGGTAAGTGTCTCCGGGGGTCAGCCATTTTATTACACCATCTTGTTGAATTCCTTTCGAAGCCGCTTGATGATGCGTTTCTCGAGCCGCGAAATGTAGGACTGCGAAATGCCGAGCAGGTCGGCGACGTCCTTTTGCGTTTTTTCCTCTCCGTCCGCAAGCCCGAACCTGAGCTCCATAATCGTTCTTTCCCGGTCCGTCAGCTTATCCAGCGCCTTGTGCAGCAGCTTACGGTCGACCTGTTCCTCGATATTGCGGTAAATCGTGTCGTTCTCCGTTCCCAGCACGTCGGACAGCAGCAGCTCGTTGCCGTCCCAATCGATGTTCAGGGGCTCGTCGAACGACACCTCGGTTCTCGTTTTGCTGTTGCGGCGCAGATACATCAAAATTTCGTTTTCGATGCATCGGGACGCGTAGGTGGCAAGCTTGATTTTTTTCTCGGGGTCGAACGTGTTGACGGCTTTGATGAGGCCGATCGCGCCGATCGAGACGAGATCCTCGATGTGAATGCCGGTGTTCTCGAACTTCCGCGCGATGTAGACGACGAGGCGCAGGTTGCGCTCGATGAGCATCGCCCGGATCGCCGCGTCGCCCGTCGAAAGCTTGCCCAGGAGATATTCCTCTTCCTCGCGGGTAAGCGGCGGCGGCAGCGCTTCGCTGCCGCCGATGTAGTACACCTCTTCAGACTTCCATCCGAGCCGGAACAACAGGCGATACAGCGTCAGTTGGGATAGGAGCTTCCATTTCACGAACAATTCGACAACCTCCTGTCATGCAGGCTGAGATGGGGCGGGATCCGAACCTGGAGCCGGCACGAGGTCGGGATGGACGATCGCCCGATAGGTCTGGTCGGAGGACAACCTCCCGCCGTCCAGGCCGATGAGCACGCGCCGGCTCGTTTGCGGCAAGCGATCCCCGAGAACGACCGATACGGCGTCCGGTTTGACGGCCAGCATCATCCGGGTGTTTCCGTTCACGCCCCGGTAAGGAATAAGGCGCAGCCGGTCATGGAAATCGGCGTCCGCGGGCGTCTGTCCGCCAAGCTCGGCCACCATCCGGTCGGCCGGCTCGGCCGCAAGCCTCGAGGCCCATCCGAGCGGCAGCCAATCGCTCCAAATCGAAGCTTCCATGACCATCACCGGAATTCGCGTAAACGGGTCGTACAGGCGATTGCCCGTATCGATCAATCCCCGACAGCGCAAACTTCGTTCGCCGATTGTCACCGTCACGTCCGCCAGCAGCGTCTCGAGCCGTTCCCGGCTTTGGGCGCTGGAGGAGGCGCTGCGAAACAGCCAGACGGACAGGGCGAACGCCGCCGCGAGAAGCCCAAGCTGCATCTGCCAATCGAGCAGCAGCCCCCTTGCTCCGTCACCGTCACCGAGCCCCAGGGCGAACCCGTTTGCTTAAGCAAAAAGGAGATGCCGATCACGCCGCCGAGCGTCGCGAAATTGACGAGATAAAAGGCCCCGAACAGGCGGATAAACCGAAGCGGCCCTCCGTATCCGAATGCAATCCACACCATGATCGCGGAAACGATCACCTTCGCCCCGAACGTGTACAGGTAAGGGATGTCCGCAAGAAACATGATGGCGGCATAAGCGGCGCCAGCCGCGGCCGACAAGGCGATCCGCGTTCTGCCGGGCCGCAGTTTGCGGACTTTCGCCGTCGTGAGCAGCACCGTTCCATCAACAGCCAGATTGGTTAAAAATACAAGATCCACGTAAACGGTCAATGGATATCGCCACCCTTGAAAGCACCACCGGTAAGGATGAACCCAGTATAATCCGTTTCGTTTTCGGAGTCTGTCTAAATTTGCCGCCCCATCCGCTGTTTTTTTGTCGAGTTCGCGTTCGTTTTATTGCAGGACCACAACGTCCCCGACGCTTACGCCGTTTAAAATTTCCGTCTTGTCGGGCGTTTCGAGACCGATTTCGACCGGCTGCTTTTCGATCGCGCCGTTTCGCTCGACGTAAACGAAGTAATCGCCGTTCTCCTGCATGACGGCCAAAGTGGGCACGACGATCGCTTCGTCCTTTTTGTCCGTCTGGATCGTTCCCGTCAGCGTCAAGCCGGCAATGAGCTCCGGATCGGCTTCCAGGGAGATGACGACCTCGAACTGCGCCGGATCGGTGCCCGTCTTGGCGAATTTGGACACGTGCTCAACGACGCCCTTCAGTTCCGTTCGCTTCAACGCCTCGGCCTTGATGACGGCTTCCATGCCCTCTTTGATTCGGAACACTTCGTATTCGCCGACCGTCGCGATCAGCTCGAGCTTCGTCGTATCGACGATTTTGCCGATCGCCGCGGCGGGATCGACCATTTTGGGCTCCTTCGTTTCGGAGAACAGGAAAATGCCGCCGACCGGAGCGATATACTGAGCTTTGGCGAGCTTCTCCTCGTTCAATTCGAGCTCTTTCCTCGCAATGTCCAGTTGGACGCCGCCGAGCTCGGCTTCCGCCGCCTTTTGCTCCTCGCCGGCGTACTGTTCGAAGGCGACGGTCGGGTCCCCCCACTTCGCGTCGGCGGCATCTTGTTCGACCCGATCCCGCATCGCCCCGAGCTTCAAATCCAGTTCCTGCTTGCGCACGTTCGCTTTAGCCAGCTCAATGCTGTCCCGCAGCGCCGAATCTTCCAGCTTGAACAGCACCTGGCCTTTCTCGACCTGCGATCCCTCCTGCACGTTCCATTCCTTCACCTCGGCCGCGAACGGAGCATAAACCGGCGTCTCGTCCGCATACGAGGACTTTCCCTTCACTTCGATCGTATTCGCGATCGTCTCTTTCGTCGCTTCGAGCCGGATGACGTTGCGGTCCAATCCGTCGGACGGCGCCGACTGCCCGGCATTGCGGTTCATGCTGTACAGCAAATAAGTGAACAAGGCGATCAGGACGAGCAACAGAACGATTATCCATGTCGACTTTTTTTTCATGTTCGGTCTCCTCTGAATCTATTCTCTTTTGATTGCGGTCAAGGCGTCCGTCCGCGAAGCTTTGATCGCCGGATAGATGCCGGACAGCACGCCGGTCAGCAGGGCGAAAAACAGGCCGACCGCCAAAATCCACGGATCGATAAACAAAATTTCGTCGCTTTCGGCAAACCGCTGCAGCACGATATTGATCGCCCATATGACCCAATAGGAAAATAAAATGCCGACGCAGCCGCCGATAAAGCCGAGCAGCGCGGATTCGACGACGAACATGTTCCGGATCTGGGCCAAATTCGCGCCGAGCACCTTCATAATGCCGATTTGCCGCCTTCGCTGGTAAGTCGACATCGTCATCGCCACGATGATCGATATGGAAGCCACGAACAAAATGAAGAGGCCCGCCCCGCCGAAAATATAGCGAATGATTTTGAACTGCGAATTCGTCTCTTCCTGATACCGAACATTCGATTGCGTGGTCAGGTTCAGCTTTCGAATCAGTTCCTCCGTTTCGCCGACGCGGGACGGATCTTCGACTTTAACGATAAGATAGGGTTGAACCGTCCCTCCGGCCCCGTTGGCGTCCCGTTTGGCCCGCTCGATCCGGTCCGCCAGCCCGAGGGAAACGTAGCCGATTTTTTGGCCTTCGTACCCTTCCGTTCCTTCTGGCTTTTGCAGCACGCCGGCGACCCGGACCGGAAATTCGGCAAATCTCGCGGCTCCGTCGTTTTCGCCGATATAGACGCTAAGCGTCAGCTGCTTCTGGTATAACGGATAAGAGATTCTTTCCTGCCTTCGATCCCTTGCCGCCGCGTCGCCGGAACCGGCCGCCTGAAGGCCTTCGAGCCGGGTGTCGTACAGGTCGTACAGCGCCGAGTAGCTGATAACGATGGCGTTGTCCTGATCGGAAAAAGCGCCCTGCCCCAGCTCGAACCCGAACTCCTCCAGCTTCGAGACGTCGGCTCCGATCAATTGCAGACTCCCGCGCTTCGTATCGTCCACGATAAAATTGGCATAGTCGACTTGCCGGAACAGCGCGGCGCTCCGAACGTTGGGCAGCTGCCGGATCAGCTCGATTTTTTGCTCGGTCAGGTCGCCGCCCTGTCCGGCCGTTCCGCTGCCCTGCGAGACTGAAGCGCCCGGAAACGCAGTGATTTCGTCCATTTTCAAAAACGAGTTCATTTGTTCCCTGGCATAATGCGTGATCGATTCGCCGAACGCGAGCGCCACGATGATCGCCGCGGAGCCGATGGCGATGCCCATCGCGCACAAAGCCGTGACGACCATTCGCCGCCGCAGCTGGTCCCAGCCGAGCACGACGTAGTCCCTTATTTTCATCCGGCTTCCCCCCGCGATTCCTCGGGCGACGCCAGTCTTCCGTCCCGCAAATAGATGATGCGCTGCGCCCTTTGCGCCACTTCGTGCTCGTGCGTTACGATCATGAACGTAATGCCGAGCCGGTCGTTCAAATCGAGCAGCAGATCGATAATCTCCTTTTCCGTTTTCGTATCCAGGTTGCCGGTCGGCTCGTCGGCGAACACGATCGACGGAGAAGTGACGAGCGAACGGGCGATGCTGACCCGCTGCTGCTGGCCGCCGGACAGCTGCGAAGGGTAGAGCCCCAGTTTTTCCGACAAGCCTACCTGGTTCAGGATGCGCGCGGCTCTCTCTTTTCGCTCCTTCGGTTTTACCCCCTGGAAGACGAGCGGCATCTCTACGTTTTCCGACACCGAGAGATGGGGGATCAGCTCGTAGGATTGAAAAATAAATCCGATGTTGCCCCTGCGAAACTCGGCGAGCTTGTTTTCGTTCATTTTTTCGATCGCTTGCCCGGAGATTTTGATCGTGCCCTTCGTCGGCTTCATCAGACCCGCCATCAGGTTGAGCAGCGTCGATTTGCCGGAGCCCGAGCTCCCGAGCAGAGCGACGACTTCCTTTTTATGTACGGTCAGATCGATTCCGTCCAATACGAGCGTCTCTTCCGTCCCGTTCCGAAAGCTGTGGGACAGTCCCTGTATTTCTAGCATAACTCTCCTCCTTTACCACTCTATTCTAACGCAATCTTTCGCTCCGTTTCTTATCTTTTTATAAAGATTCGACAAAAAATTAGACCGGCCGCGTCGGCCGGTCGTGCGTTTCGGTATAGGTACGGCGCTCCGTCAGACGGTAGCCTTGCGCAACAGCAAGTACGATCCGGCGAACAGCAAAGCCGTCGGCGCGGCAAGCCAGGAGATCAGGCCGAGAGGGCTGAAGCCGCCTAAAAATCGGCCAAGGTCGTCCCACCGTTCGTACCGGGTCGTCAGAACGAGGGCCAGCGTAACCGCCGCGAATATCCCGATGGACAGCAGCCAAAGGCCGATCCGTCCGAACCGCCGGTGCCAGCACGAGATGAAAAATCCGAGAAAAAACATGAGCAGAAGAACGATCAGGTACATCCATATCCTTCCGACGTCCGGAATCGAATCGATCCAGGGAATCGTAAAAAATCGCATCCCGATGCCCCAGCTGCCCGTCGCTTTTTCGATCTCCGTTAACGCGTACAGCAAAATGGCCGACCCCAGGCAGACCGCCGAAGCCATGATCGTCGTGCCCAAAAAATAATCTCTTCTTCTTACGCTTAAGCTGATGAGAAACGGAAACGATTGCGTGACCGATATGCAGCCGCTGACAAACATATACACGAAAATCGAAGCTATCCCGCCCGTTTGAATAACATCCCCCTCGGCCGCCAAGGCGCCGATGGCCCAATTGATAACGAATGCCATGCCCACCACGAACCACGGCAGCACGTACCAAGACCACTTGTCGCGCGAATGGGAGCGAACGACGCATGCTACCCTGTTCATTTCCGCTCGCCCTCCTTTTCCTGCGAAGATTCGGTTTTCGTCAAATGAACGATCAGCTGCTGAAGCGAAACCGGCGCCGTTTCGAGGCCCGACGCTCTCGCTTCCTCCTGCTCGGACTCCGAGCTTTGGCCGACGATCGTGACCGACAGCAGGCCGCCGAACGATTCCTTCCGGATGATTTGCTTGTCTTTGGAAAATCGCTCCACCTTGGCCGCCGCCCCTGTCACCGTATAGGCGCTTCCGCGCAGCGCTTCGGCGTCCTCGTCGATCATCAGCTTGCCTTTGTCGATCAGCAGCACGTGCTCCAGCATCAGGCTCACTTCATCGATGAGATGCGTCGAGAGGATGACCGTACGAGGGAATTTCCCGTAATCCTCGATTAAATGTTCGTAAAACAGGCTGCGGGCGACGGCGTCGAGCCCCAAATAAGGCTCGTCGAAAATCGTGAGAGGCGCCCTGCTCGCCAGTCCGACGACGATGCCGACCGAAGACTGCATGCCGCGCGAGAGCTTCTTCACTCTCCGTTTCAGCGGCAGCCGAAAATCCTCGATCAGCCGGGAAGCATATTCCCGGTCCCAGTTCTCGAACAGGGTAGCCGCTACGCTCATGACGTCCCGAACGGTAAACGTATCGGGGTACTTCTGGCTTTCCTTTATAAAGCAGGTCCGCGCAAGCACCCGGTTGTTTTCATAAGGATTTTCTCCGAACAGGTTCACTTCCCCGCCCGAAGGAAATTGCTGCGCGGTCAGCAGGTGCATGATCGTCGTCTTGCCCGCCCCGTTGCGTCCGAGCAAGCCGTAAATTTTATCCTCCCGGAGAGCGAAGCTGACGGAATCGAGCGCTTTGAAATCGCCGTACGATTTGGTCAAGTTGCGAACTTCCACCACGTTCGTCATGGCCTTTCCTCCCCTTTTTGGATCATTTCCGCGATTTGCGATGCCGTAATGCCGAGCTTTTCCGCTTCCCTCAGCATCGTGACGACATATTGGTCGTAAAATTGCTGCCTGCGCTTTTCTTTCAAAACGGTGCTTGCCCCTTCTTTCACGAACATGCCGATCCCTCGCTTCTTGTACAATATGCCTTGGTCCACGAGCAAATTGACGCCTTTGGCCGCCGTAGCCGGATTGATCTTGTAAAAAGCCGCGAACTGGTTCGTCGACGGGACCTGCCCTTCCTCCGGCAGCGCGCCGTCGATAATGTCGTCTTCGATTCGTTCGGCGATTTGCAGAAAAATCGGACGGCTGTCATCCATTTGAACGCCCATTGCCCCTCCCCCTAACTGGTTAATTACTCTTGTAATTAACCATATAACATGTTCGAACTCCTGTCAACGTTTCTGAAGAAAAAAGGAAATGGGCGGCGCCGCTCAAGCCGCCAGACGCCCGTGTCATCTGGCGCACAGTGCGGCGCGATCTGGCGCACGGCGCGGCGCGATCTGGCGCTGGTGCAGCGCGATCTTGCGCACGGCGCGGCGCGGCGATCTGGCGCACGGCGCGGCGCGGCGATCTGGCGCACGGCGCGGCGTGGCGATCTGACGCTGGTGCAGCGCGATCTTGCGCACGGTGCGGCGCGGCGATCTGGCACTGGTGCAGCGCGATCTAGCGCACGGCGCGGCGCGGCGATCTGGCATGTTACGTCAAACTTGGCAAGCACGCGCAACCTGGTCGACTGCGCCACGTGGCCATGAGGGCGAAACTTTCGGTTCATTGGCGATGTTCGGATGCGTGGGCGGACATGAGGGCGGGAACGGCGACCTGCGGGTGAGAAGCGATCAAAAGGCGAATTTCCCCGGTACAATCGAGCAGTTAGGAGGAGGAGTCGGACTACATTCGAAAGAAGACGATGCTTCGTTGGATTTTGTCCAATCAAAAACGGCTTTTTCGCGAAACTCAATGCCTTCGTTGGATTTTGTCCAATCGGGAGAGGCCTTTTCGGAGGTTTCACCCCAATTTCAAGCTCTTCGTTGGATAAAATCCACTCTAGACAGCGGTCCCTCCGTTTTTAGCTTCGTAGAGTGGATAAAATCCAACCTAGGCATACCGATGACCGTCACTTAACGCAATCTCTCCTTCGCCTAAGCGATGATCGGACCGCCACACGACCTCCCCTTGCCTGGGCGACGACATCGTTTCCGGTTAGTTGCGCCCTTCCACTTCAGCGAAGACTCCGGACTGCCGCTCTTCGCGCACCCTCTCCACTTAAGCGACGACTCCGGATTGCCGCACTTCGCGCGCCCCCTTCACTTAAGCGATAACACGTTACGCCGATCTTCGCGCGCGCCCCATCCGCATAAGCGACGACTCGGACGGCAGGCGGCCAACGAAAAACCCCCTTTCCGGAAGCCGGAAAGGGGGTTCGCTGGATAGCCGATTAACGATCGCCGCGCGGGCGATTCCGCAAAAAGGCGGGAATGTCCAGATGGTCGCTGGACGTATTGTTGCTGCTGCCGAAAGGCCGCAGATTGCCCCCGGACGAAGCGGGGCGCTGCGTCTCATGCGTTTCCGCATGCTGCTGCGCTTGCGGCGCCGATGCCGGCATTTGCGGACGGCGCTGCGGAGCGGCGGCCGGCTTGTGCTCGAATCCCGTCGCGATGACGGTTACCTTGATCTCGTCCTTCATGCTGTCGTCGATGCTGGCGCCGAAAATCATGTTCACTTCCGGGTCGGAAGCGGCAATGACGATTTCGGCGGCTTCGTTTACTTCGAACAGCGACAAATTCGAGCCGCCGGTAATGTTCATGATGATGCCGCGTGCGCCGTCGATGGACGTTTCCAGCAGCGGGCTCATGATCGCCTTGCGGGCGGCTTCCATCGCGCGATTTTCGCCGGTTGCGATGCCGATGCCCATCAGGGCGGAGCCGCGCTCGGTCATGATCGTCTTGACGTCCGCGAAGTCGAGGTTGATCAGCCCGGGCACCGCGATGAGGTCGGAAATGCCTTGAACGGCCTGCTTCAGGACGTTGTCCGCCTCGCGGAACGCTTCCATCATCGGCGTCTTCTTGTCGACGATTTCGAGCAGCCTGTCGTTCGGGATGACGATCAGCGTGTCGACTTTCTCTTTCAACGCTTCGATGCCTTGCTCGGCCTGCGTCGACCGTTTGCGGCCTTCGAACGTGAACGGGCGCGTCACGACGCCTACCGTCAGCGCCCCGCATTCTTTCGCGAGTTCCGCAATGACCGGAGCGGCCCCCGTACCCGTGCCGCCGCCCATTCCCGCCGTGACGAATACCATATCGGAACCGCGAAGTCCGCTCATGATGAGCTCTTTGGATTCTTCGGCCGCTTTTTTGCCGACTTCCGGGTTGGCGCCGGCGCCGAGTCCGCGGGTCAATTTATCGCCGATTTGCAGCTTTTGTTCCGATTTGGTCAGCTGCAGCGCTTGAGCGTCGGTGTTCACCGTAATGAACTCGACGCCCTTCACTCCGTTTTCGATCATGCGGTTGACGGCGTTGCTGCCGCCGCCGCCGACTCCGATCACTTTAATTTGAGCGAGCGGTTCCATTTCAAAATCAAACTCCAACATATTTCCATTTTCCTCCTCGCATCGCTTGCTTGATCCGTCCTGAGCGGCGGTTCAAATAAATTCTTTGAAAATGTTTTTGAACCATTCCTTGATGCCGGGCTTGGTCGGCGCCGTTCCCCCCGTTGACTTGCTTTTGGACGGGCGTTTGGAAGCGGACGCGCCATGCGTTCGAACATACTTCATGACGTACTGAATCATGCCGACACCGCTGCTGAACGACGGATCGCGCACTCCGATAAAATCGGGCACCGCAATTCGGACATTGGATTCCAGTTCGGTCTGGGCAAGCGCCAGCACGCCGGGCATCGATACCGATCCGCCCGTAAGCACGTAACCGTTGATCTTGTCCAAATAACCGAGCCGTTTCACTTCCTGCCGGATCATTTGAAAGATTTCCTGCATGCGCGGTTCGACGATGATCGCCAGCTCGTATTGGGAAAAATCCTTCTCCACGTTGCTGCCGACGCGCATCACCTTGAATTTCTGATCCTCGTCTGCATCTTCGGCACGGGCGCAACCGTACTTTAGCTTGATCTTCTCCGCATGTTCGGTTTGCGTCTTCAGCCCGTAGCATATGTCGCTCGTCACGTAATCGCCGCCGATCGGCAAGGTGGAGACCGCCGCAAGGCTGCCTCCTTCGAAAATCGCGATGGTCGTGGCGCCGGCGCCGATGTCGGCGAGCACCGTTCCCATCTGCTTTTCGTCCTTGGTCAGCGCCATCATTCCCGATGCCAGAGACATCAGCACGATGCCGGAAATTTTCAGGCCGGCCTTCTCCACGCAGCGCATCAAATTATGTACGGCCGCTTTCGTGCCGGTAATAATCGTGCACTCCACTTCGAGGCGAACGCCGATCATACCGCGCGGATCCTGAATGCCCGTCAAGCCGTCGACGAGAAACTGCTTCGGCAGCAGGCCGATAATTTCCCGCTCGGGCGGCAGGGCGACGACTTTTGCCGCTTGCAGGACACGCTCGATATCCTCTTCGCCGATCTCCCGGTCTTCGTTGGAAACGGCGACGACGCCGTGATTGCTCTGCAGCGAGATATGATTGCCGGCGATTCCGACGTAAACTTCGCTAATGGTGATGCCGACCATGCGCTCGGCATGATCGACCGCGTTGCGGATCGATTGTACGGTTTGATCGATATCGACAATGGCGCCTTTGCGGATGCCTTCGGAATCCGCGGAACCGACGCCTATAATATTGATGGCCCCGTTGCTTATTTCCCCGATGATCACCCGGACTTTAGATGTGCCTATGTCCAAGCTGACGATGAGGTCGTTGCTGCTCAACCGGTGGCACCTCCCGTTGGTTCGATGAAATGGCTATGATATGGGACGCTTCCTCTACATATTCAACGTCTGCGAGGTTTTCCCTCTTTTTTCAACAAATTTTTTCATAAAATCGGGCGTGAAAATTATTCCTTTCAGACTGTGAATTCCCGGAAGTCCATAAAAGAAATTCTAGCACTGTTTTCGGCAGTTGAGTAGAGTCCATTTCCTTAGTTTAAAAGATTATCCCGCGCTATCCGGCTCAGTTTGTGCCGAAAAAGGCCTGTACGTATCCGCTTCGAGGAGAACGACTTTTCCGGGTTCCCGGTTTTCCACGATTTCCGAAAGGACGGTCGTCTTCTCGGGGAGCCTTTCGATCGTCGTCGTCACTTCGAAACGGGAACGGGTAAAGATTTTGATCCGGTCCGGATAGGCGGAAGAAGGATCGGGGGCGATCTGGGACAAATCTCTCAGCAGAGAGTCCGGCAGCTGGCCGAGCGCGACGCACAGCGCGCTTCGCTGCGCTTCCATTTCCGACCAGCCGGTCAGCACCGGCTTGTCCGGCAAATCTCCGGACACCGGAACCGCGATCCCGCTCGCCAGCACGACGAGCGTCTTTCCGGTTTCGTCGAGCTCGACGGCGACCTCTTCGAATTCCTTCACGGCAATTTCGATCTTGCCCGGAAAACGCTTCGTCACCTTGACGGATTCGACCGGCGGAAGCTCGCGAATGCGCCGCTCCATCTCCTCCGCGCCCGGGAAGAAAAACGAATCGCCTTCCCGCACCGTTCCGGCGGACATGACGTCTTCCGCCGTGACGTGCACGTTTCCGGAAATTTGAACGGACGATACTTTCGACAAGGAGGAGCGGAAAAACAAGAAGATCATCACGACGACGAACAAAACAAAAACGATCCACAGCAGCTTTCCGCCCTTGCGGCGCGGCGCCGCTTCGCCTTCTGCGGACGTTCTTTTCAACGCGGGTATCCGCTCTGCCATCTCGCTCCTCCTCCCCCCGTTCCGTTCGGGTCCTCCGCTCGGCCCCCATGCGGCTTGTCCCGGTCAGCCTATAAAAATCCCCCGCCAAAGAATGGGGTTAAGCTTCAGCGGGGAACCCCTCAGCGAAAAGCCGCGATATTGGCCCTGTCGCTGCACTGTCTGACAATCCGGCCTCCCAATCGGCCGAACATCTCTTCTATCCGATCATATCCCCTGTCGATATGATGAACCTGCTCGATGACCGTCCGGCCTTCCGCCGCGAGTCCCGCGATGACAAGCGCGGCACCGGCCCTTAAATCCGTCGCTTCCACCGTCGTTCCGAACAGCTTCGGCACGCCGCGGATAAAGGCGTTGTTCAAATCGGTCCGGATGTCGGCCCCCATGCGGCAAAGCTCGTCGACATGTTTGAAGCGGCCTTCGAACACGGTTTCCTTAATGACGCTTACGCCGTCGGCCAGCGACAGCAAAATCATCAGTTGCGCCTGCAAATCGGTCGGAAACGCCGGATACGGCGAGGTCACGACCCGAGGCACGGCGCGCGGACGAGCGGCCGCGCAGACTTTTATTATATCATTTTCGATTTGAATTTGAACACCGGCGCGCCGCAGCACATGGATGAGAGCGGTAAGATGCCTGGGCTCGGCACCGGCGAGCGAGACGTCGCCTTTCGTCGCCGCGGCGGCGACCATGACCGTCCCCGTCACGATCCGGTCCGGAATCACTTCGAATTCGCACCCGGAGAGCGACGACACGCCTTCGATGGTTATCGTATCCGTGCCGGCCCCGCGGACACAGGCGCCCATAGCGTTCAAAAACTTCGCCAAATCCTGGATTTCCGGCTCGCGGGCCGCGCCGACGATCGTCGTCCGGCCTTCGGCCAGAACGGCCGCCATCATAACGTTTTCCGTCGCGCCGACGCTGGGAAAGTCCAAGATGATTTCCGCGCCGCGCAGCCGTTTCGCCCTGCAGACGATCCGGTTGCCCATCGCCTGGATTTCCGCGCCGAGCGCCTCCAGCCCCCGCAGGTGCAAATCGATTTTACGCTCGCCGATCGCGCAGCCTCCGGGCTGGTACACCTGCACTTCGCCGAAGCGGGCAAGCAGCGGTCCCATCAAAAAAACCGAAGACCGCATCTGGCGCATCAGGACCTCCGGAACGTGCGAGGAGGAAGCCAGCGCGCCGTCGACCTTGATTTCCTCGTCCTGACGGCTGGCGCGGCAGCCAAGATTTTGCAAAATGTCGAGCATCACTTGAATGTCGAGCAATCGGGGTACGTTGCGAATCGTTACCGTTCCTTCGGCCAGCAAGCTGGCGGCCAGAATCGGCAGAGCGGCGTTTTTGGCTCCGTGGATGCGAATGGTGCCCGAAAGCGGCGTGCCGCCTTCAATCACCAAATTGTCCAAGGGTTTCACCTCCGGATTACCGTTCGCCCATCAATAGAACCTCCGGCACCAATCGGATTCCGAAACGGTCCTCGACGGTGTTTTGAACCCGCTCCATGAGGGCGAGGACGTCCTCGGCCGTTGCTCCGCCGTGATTGACGATAAAGTTGGCGTGCAGAAGGGAAACCTCGGCCCCGCCTTCGCGGGCGCCTTTCAATCCTGCGGCCTCGATGAGCCGCGCGGAATAATCGTTCGGCGGATTGCGGAACACGCTGCCCGCGCAAGCCGCTTGCAGGGGTTGGGTGCGCAGCCGCCTCTCCTTGTACGTCGCCATAACGGCGGCGATTTCCTTGCGATCGCCTTGTTCAAGGACGAACGTCGCATCCGTTACGATGCCCCGGCGTTCATGCAGGATCGAATGGCGATAGCCGAAATCCAGTTGATCCTTTCCGTACGTCCCGCTGCTACCGTCCTCCCAGACGATATCGGCCGACTTTAAAATGCGCGACACGTCGGAACCGTGCGCTCCGGCGTTCATGTAGACGGCTCCGCCTACCGAACCGGGAATTCCTCCCGCGAATTCCAGTCCGGTGAGGCCCTGCTTTCCGGCCATGACCGACAGCTTGATGAAGGAATAGGACGCTCCGGCGCAAACGGCGTTGTTGTCGAAATCGATGCGGTCGAACCCATTGCCCAGTTTGATGACGGCGCCCCGAATTCCTTTGTCGGAGACGAGCGTGTTGGATCCGCGGCCGAGCGGAGTCCAGGGAATCCCGTGCCGATGCAAAATCCCGAGCGCGCCGGACAATTGTTCGCGGGATTCGGGAACGATGAAGAGATCCGCCGGTCCGCCGATTTTCCAGGTCGTATGTTCGGCGAGCGATTCGTTCAGCTTCACGCGCCCGACTCGGGCTTGTTCCAATTCCGCGACCAACCGTTGCATAAATAGTTCCTCCCAATTCCTAAAGCGTTTCGGTCAGCCGTCCCCGCGGCGCCGCTCGCCGCCGGACCGACAGTCGCGATTACGCTGTATAGTATGACGAGCGGCCCGCGCTGGTGACAAACGCCCAACGGCCGACCGAAACAAGCCTTGTATTTTCATTAACGTTTACGAATAATGCCCTTGATTTGATCGTAGATCGTCGCGGCCGCCTCCGGCATGCCGAGGCCGCGCGAAGCGCGAGACATCGCTTCCCGGCGGGCGGGATCGCCCATAATGCCGGCGATCGTCCGAAACAGGGCGTCCCCGGTCAGATTTTTCTCCAGGATCATGACCGCCGCCCCCGCCGCCTCCAGACTTTCCGCATTCGGCTGCTGGTGATTGTTCGTGACGTTCGGAGACGGCACGAGAATCGACGGTACCCCGAGCGAAGTGATTTCCGCCAGCGAAGAGGCGCCCGCGCGGCTGACGACAAGCGATGCGGCCGCCAGCACTTCCGGCATGTTGCGGACGTACGGCAGCACATGCACGCGGCTTTCCGCGGCGGAAAGCGGTCCCTTCATCCGCGCGAGCGTCTCTTCGTAATAACGCTCCCCCGTTACGAAAATAAAATGGACGCCGGTTAGCGAGCCCAGCTTCGGCGCCATGTCGACGATCGCGTCGTTGAGCGCCTTCGCTCCCCGGCTGCCGCCGACGACGAGCACGAACGGCGTTTGCGGCGCCAGGCCGAGCGAGGCGAAGCCCTTGAGGCTGTCTCCTTTGGCGACGGCCGAAGCGCAAGGATTGCCTGCGTGCACCACATTGGGCTTGCGGCCGAAATGCGGCTTCGAATCCGCGAAGCTGACGGCGACGCCGTCCGCGTACCGGCTTAAAAATTTGTTGGTCAGCCCGGGAACGACGTTCTGCTCGTGAATGAGCGTCGGGATGCCGAGCTTCGCCGCGGCGTAAACGACCGGTCCGCACACGTAGCCGCCGGTGCCGACGACGATGTCCGGCTTGAACTCGCTCAGCATCGCTTTGCAGCGCTTCACGCCCTTAAGGAAGCGCATGACGGTGCGGACGTTGTCAAGCGACAGCGACCGCCGGAAGCCGGTAATGTGAATGCTTTGAAACCGGACGCCCTGCTCGGGAACGATCCGGCTTTCCAGCCCGCGCTCGGTTCCGATATACAGCAGCGACGAGTCGGGCTCCCGCGCCGTCACTTCCCGGCCGATGGCGAGCGCGGGATAAATATGGCCGCCGGTGCCTCCGCCGGTCAATACGATACGCATACGTTCACCTCGAATAACGGGATAAATTAAGCAAAATGCCGAGCGCCGTCAGCAGCAGCGTAAGCGACGAGCCTCCGTAGCTGACGAGCGGCAGCGTAATGCCCGTCACCGGCAGCAGGCCGATGACGACGCCGACGTTCATAAGCACCTGAACGCCGAAAATGCCGACGATGCCGGCCGCGAGAAAGCTGCCGAACGGATCGGCAATCGTAATCGCGCAGCGCATGCCGCGCCAGATGAGCAGGAGAAACAACAGCAGCAAAAGCGATCCTCCGATGAAACCGAGCTCCTCCGCCAAAATCGAAAAAATGAAATCCGTCTGCGGCTCCGGCAAGTAATTGTACTTTTGCCGGCTCATGCCGAGGCCCAAGCCCACGAGCCCGCCCGGCCCGATCGCGTAAAGCGACTGGATCGACTGGTAGCCCGCGCCGAGCGGGTCCTGCCACGGGTCGAGAAACGCCGTGATGCGCTGAAGGCGGTACGGCGCCGCCGCGATCAGGGCGACGAAGCCGGCAACCCCGAGCAGCGCGAGGCCGCCCAGATGGGCGAGCCTGGCTCCGGCCGCGAAAATGACGAGCAGCGACGCCCCGATCATGACGGCTCCGGTGCCAAGATCCGGCTGCAGCATGATGAGGGCGAACGCCGCGCCGAGAATGCCCAGCGGAGGCATCAGCCCCCGCGCGAAGGAATGCATCCGGTCCTGACGCTCGGAAAGAAAATGGGCGAGAAACAAAATCATCGCCAGCTTCATGAATTCCGAAGGCTGGATGCCGAACGATCCGATCCCCAGCCAGCTTCGGGCCCCGCCCCGCACGACGCCGATACCCGGAACGAGCACGACGACGAGCAGCGCGAAGCAGGCGATGAGCGCCGGCAGCGTCCATTTCTTGAGCCGGGCGTAATCGACGTTCATCGTGACGAACATGGCGGCGATGCCCATCGCGGCAAACACCAGCTGGCGCTTCACGTAATAAAACTTGTCTCCGTAATCGTGGAAAGCGGCTACGGCGCTGGCGCTGTAAACCATGACGATGCCGATCGCCAAAATGGCGAGCGTCGCCGCGATGATCCAGATATCGGGAGCGGAACGGGTCTTGACCATGGTACCGGACACCTCACGTAGACGAAGAAGTGGGGACGAGCCCCCTTCTTACAACGTATGCGCCGATTCCTTAAAAATGCGGCCCCGCACCTCATAGGACGCAAACATATCCCAGCTCGCGCAAGCCGGGGACAAAAGTACGGTGTCCCCTTCTTCAGCAAGTCCGGCGGCCTCTTTGACGGCAAGGCGAAGCGTATCGGCGGCATCCTCTACAGGATCGACGATTCGGACCGAACGTAAACCGGCCTTCTCCGCCACCTTGCCGATCTTCTCCCTCGTTTCCCCGATGGCGACGACCGCCTTGAGCCGGTCGCGAAACGACGGCAGCAGCTCCATGTAGTCCGAGCCGCGGTCGAGGCCGCCGGCAATGAGCACGAGCGGCGCCGGCAGCGAGGCGATCGACATCGCCGTCGCCGTCGGGTTCGTCGCTTTCGAGTCGTTGTAGTACTTGACGCCGCGGAACGTGCCGACGTACTCCAGCCGATGCTCCACGCCGGCGAACGTCTCGAGCGGCGCCGCAAGGCGTTCCGGCGACGCTCCGGCGCTCAAGGCGATCGCGATCGCCGCCAGCGCGTTCGCGGCGTTGTGCCGACCGGGCAAGCCCAGGCGGGCGACCGGAAGGATCGCCGTCTCCGTGCCGTCGCCGGGCCGGTACACGATCATGCGCCGCGACTCGTCCTCCGGCGCCTCGCCCTCCGCCGGCCGGGCGGACAGATACGGCGGCTCCACGCAGACGCCGCGCGCAAGGCTTTGCGTCAGCGAGAACGGCAGCGTCCTGGCGTTGAGCGATCCGGCAAGCCGCCGGCAAGCTTCGTCGTCCGCGTTGTACACCGCGACGTCGTCCGCCGTCTGATTGGCGAACATTTTCGCCTTCGAGCCGACGTAATCGTCCATCGTTCCGTGGTAATCGAGGTGCGTCTCCGCGACGTTGAGCAGGCAGGCGATCCGCGGCCGGAAGGCGCTCGTCCCCTTGAGCTGAAAGCTGCTCAGCTCCGCGACCAGCCAGCCGTCGGGCGACACCTCCGACACCGCGTCGGTCAGCGGGCGGCCGATATTACCGGCGACGAGCGGCTTGAGGCCGGCGGCCTCCAGCAGCCTGCCCGTCCACGTCGTCGTCGTCGTTTTGCCGTTGGAGCCGGTGATGCCGACGATCGGAGCCGGCGAAATCGCCGCGGCCACCTCGACCTCCGTGACGATCTCGACGCCGAGCTCGGCCGCCCTGACCAGCGGAGGCGCCGTATAGGGGATGCCCGGATTTTTGACCAGGAGCGCCGTTTCCCGCGTCACCAGATCGTCCGGATGTCCCCCGCACACAACAGAAATGCCCAAAGCTTCGAGCTCCGAAGCTTCGGGGCATTGTTCGCGAGGCTTGCGGTCGTTCGCGACGACGACCGCCCCCGCCCGATGAAACAGCTTCGCGGCGGCGACGCCGCTTCTCGCGAGACCGAGGACGACGACCCGCCGCCCCCGGTAACGGGTTGGTTGCTCCATGTTCTATATCCCCTTGTACAAGATGAATCCGGCCAGCGCAAGCACGAGCCCCGCGAACCAGAACGTGGTGACGACCCGCCATTCGGACCAGCCCGACAGCTCGAAATGATGGTGGATGGGGCTCATTTTGAACACCCGTTTGCCCCTTGTTTTGAACGAGATGACCTGAATGATGACGGACAGCATTTCGATGACGAACACGCCGCCGATCAGAATGAGCAAAAGCTCCGCCTTCGTCAAAATCGCGACGGCCGCCAGTCCTCCGCCGATGCCGAGCGACCCGGTGTCCCCCATGAATACTTTCGCCGGATGGGCGTTATAAACGAGAAAACCGAGCACCGCGCCGATCATCGCCGCCGAAAAAATCGCCGATTCCGACTGCGACGCTTCGAGCGCGATGAGCGCGTAAGCTCCGAACGCCAGGGCGCTTGTCCCCGACAGCAGGCCGTCCAGCCCGTCGGTAAAATTGACCGCGTTGCTCGCCGCGAAAAACATGACGACGACGAGCGGATAATAGCCCCAGCCGAGTTCGAGCGACCAATCGGTGCCGGGAATGCCGACCGCGGTCGAATGATCCATCCCGTGCAGCAGCACGCAAAAAACGACGGCGAACAGCAGCTGGCCGAGCAGCTTTTGCCTGGCGGTAAGGCCGAGCGAGCGCTTCAGCGCGATCTTGATATAATCGTCGAGAAAGCCGACCAGCCCGAATCCGAGACAGGCGACGATAAGCGCCCAATATTCCGGGCCCCGGTCGGCGAACCGCAAAAACGCGATCGTCAGCGCCAGCAAAATAATGACGCCGCCCATCGTGGGCGTGCCGGATTTCTTTTTGTGGGATTCCGGTCCTTCCGTCCGCACCTGCTGGCCGAACTTGAGGCGCCGCAAAACCGGGATGCACAGCGGGCCGAGCAAGACGGCGAGCAAAAAGGAAACGCCTAGCGTCCACAGCGTCGTCGTATAGTCCATCCTCTCACCCCACGGCTCCTTTTTGCAGCGCGAACGCGACCTCTTCCAGCTTCATGCCGCGCGAGGCTTTCACGAGCACGAGATCGTCCGGAGACAGCTCCGGCAGCAAAGCCTCGATCAATTCGCGCTTCGTTGCGAAGTGGCGGACGGCTCCTTCCGGAAAAGAAGCTTTCGCCCGCTCGGCCGTATGCGCCGAAAGCGGCCCGACCGTGTACAGGGCATCCGCCTTGTCCGGCGTCAGCGCCTCGCCGATGCCCGCATGAAACGCCGCCTCGTCCGGCCCGAGCTCCAGCATGTCGCTGAGCACGATCCACTTTTTGCGGTAGCCTTTCAGCTGGGCGACGAGTCCGATCGCCGCGCGCACCGCCGTCGGGCTGGAATTGTAAGCGTCGTTGAGCACGACCGCCCCGTTGTACGCCTTCGATCGTTCGATGCGCATTCCGGTCAGCTTCGCGGATTTGAGCCCGGTTGCGATTTGCTCGTCGCCCAGCCCGAACAGCCGGCCGACCGCGACGACCGCGAGCGCGTTCACCGCGTTGTGGCGTCCGGTCACGCCAAGCTCGAAAGCGGCGTCCGGGCGGTCCGCGATGCGGAAAACGCACCCTTCCAGCGTCACCTCGGCTTCCCGGAGGCGAACGTCGCAGCCCTCCCCTTCGCCGAAGGAGACGAGCCTTGCGCCTTCGGGCAAGGCAAGATGCGCGAGCTCTTCCCGGAGCAGCGGCTCGTCGCCGTTGTAGACGAGGGCGCCGCCGGCTTTCAGCCCTTCCGCGATTTCCAGCTTGGCGCGCGCGATGTTGCGGCGCGAGCCGAGCTGCAGCAGGTGGGCGTCGCCGATATTCGTGACGACGGCGGCGTCCGGCTTCGCGAGGCGCGAGAGCAGCGAAATTTCGCCTTTCCCGCTCATGCCCATTTCGAGCACGATCGCTTCCGTATCCGCCGGCGCCCGCAAGATCGTCAGCGGGAGCCCGATATGGTTGTTGAAATTGCCCGCGGTGGCGTGCACCTTGAACCCGGTCGCCAGCACCGAGGCGATCAGATCCTTCGTCGTCGTCTTGCCGTTGCTCCCGGTTACGCCGACGACGCGGGCGTTCAAGCCGGCCAAATAGCTTTCGGCCAGCTTTTGCAAGGCGGCAAGCGTATCCCGGACGACGACGAGCGGAATTCCGGCCCCGGGCGGAATCGGACGGTCCGCTTGCCAGAGGGCGGCCGCCGCTCCGGCCGCCTCGGCCGCCCGCAAATGATCGTGGCCGTCGAAGCGTTCTCCGGCGAGCGGCACGAACAGCTGACCCGGCGCGAGGCTCCTCGTATCGGTCGACACGCCGGCGATTTCGGTCTGTCCGGCGCCGGGCGCCCCCTCGATGCGGACGCCTCCGCACCAGTCCGCGACAGTATGCAAAGATGCGATCATCACGACTTTCGTCTCCTTAATGCTTCTTTCGCAACGAGGCGGTCGTCGAAATCGTAGGTGACGCCGCCGATGATTTGATACGTTTCATGACCTTTCCCCGCAATCAATACTACATCTCCCGGGCTTGCCATTTCAACCGCCATCTCGATCGCGGCCTTTCGGTCCGGTTCCAGTATGTAGCGCTCCCGGGGCGTGCCGATGTCCGCGAGCCCCGCCTCGATGTCCCGCAAAATCGCGGCCGGATCCTCCGAGCGCGGATTGTCGCTCGTCACGATCAGCCTGTCGGCGAGCTGTGCGGCGATTCGGCCCATGATCGGCCGCTTCGTCCGGTCGCGGTCCCCGCCGCAGCCGAAAACGCATATCACTTGTCCCTTTGCCAGCTCCCGGACGGTGCGGAGCACGTTGTCCAGCCCGTCGGGCGTATGCGCGTAATCGACGATGACGGCAAACGGCTGGCCCTCGTCGACCGCTTCCACCCGGCCGGGAACGCCGGGCGTGCTCTCCAGGCTCGCGATCGCCCGGTCGAGCCCGATGCCTTCGCAAAGCGCGGCCGCGAGCGCCGCCAGCGCGTTGTAGACGTTGAACTTGCCGACGAGCTTGAGCTTCACTTCGCGGCTGCCGCGGAACGTGTCCGCCGTAAACGACGTTCCCCCGGCGGAGATGCGGACGTTCGACGCCCGAACGTGAGCCTCCCGCTCCACGCCGTAGGTCACCACTTCCGCCGCGGTCAGCCGGGCGAACCGTTCCGAAACGTCGTCGTCCGCGTTGAGCACGGCGTAGCCGCGCAAGGACGGATCGTCCTCGTAATGGTTGCCGAGCCGGGAGAAAAACAGCCCCTTCGCGTCGGCGTATGCTTCCATCGTGCCGTGATAATCGAGATGGTCCTGCGTCAGGTTCGTAAATACCGCGCCGCGGAACCTTGTCCCCTTCACGCGGCCCTGCGCGAGCGCATGGGAGCTGACTTCCATGACGCAGCGCTCCGTTCCGGCGTCCGCCATTTCCCGGAAAATCCGCTGCAGGTTCAGCGCGTCGGGCGTCGTCCCCGACATCGGCAGGCTCCTTCCGGCGAACCGCGTCTCGATCGTGCCGATGACGCCGGGCGCGATGCCCGCGTCCGCCAGAATGCGCTCGATCAAATACGTCGTCGTCGTCTTGCCGTTCGTGCCGGTGACGCCGATCGGCAGCAGCTTGTGCGACGGACGTCCGAACCAGACGTCCGCAAGCTGCGCCAGCGCATGCCCGACGTCGGGCACGACGAGCTGCGGCAGGGCGACGTCCAGCTCGCGGCCGACGACGAGCGCCGCCGCGCCGGCCGCCGCCGCTTGCGGCGCGAAATCGTGCCCGTCCACGGTATGGCCGGGCAAACAAAAGAACAGCTGACCCGGCCGCACGCGACGGGAATCAGCTTCGATGCCTTGTATAGGGACCCGGATATCGCCGACGGGACGGCATACGATCAACTGCCGGGCAAGTTCTTCCAATAACATAAGCCATCGGCCTCCTTCGACATGCAGTACACTCATTATCAACGAACGGACTCGCCGACACAAGTGAATCCCGCACGATTTTCTGAAAATGAAACGTTTTTCATTCGTCCGCGGCTTCTTCGCCCAAATAGATGCGGATGACCGACCCTTTCGCCACCCGCGAGCCGGCCGCGGGCGCCTGCCGGATGACCGTCGAGCCTTTGCCCGAAGCGGACAACGTAAAATTCATGTTCAGGTCCTCGTACAAATCCGAAACCGTCTTCCCGACGACGTTCGGCACCGTCACGATCCGCGTTTCGCCCGGCTTGTATTCCTTCGGAAGCTGGTCGGCGCTCGGCTTGACGCCGAGGTACG
The DNA here is from genome assembly GCF_016937515.1 of Cohnella algarum. Lineage (NCBI taxonomy): Bacteria > Bacillati > Bacillota > Bacilli > Caryophanales > Paenibacillaceae > Cohnella > Cohnella algarum. The sequence goes on along the minus strand of NZ_JAFHKM010000002.1, from coordinate 4,354,023 downwards.
GCAGCGCGTCCGCCATGATGTTGCGCACGACGGGCGCCGCGACGACGCCGCCGAATTGAATGCCCTGCGGATTGTCGACCGCGACGTAAACGATCAGCTCGGGGTCGTCCGCCGGCGCGAAGCCGATAAAGGACACGATGTGCTCGTTCGGCGAGTACCTGCCGTTCACGACCTTTTGCGCGGTCCCCGTCTTGCCGCCGACCCGGTAGCCGTCCAGGAAGGCGTTGCCCCCCGTGCCGCGGGCGACGACGCTTTCGAGCGCCTCGCGAACCTGCCGCGACGTCTCGGGCGAGATGACCTCCCGGACGAGCTCGGGCTGCGTCTCCTCCAGCACGGTCCCGGTTTCCGGGTGCACCCATGCCTTGGACACGTGCGGCTTATACAGCTTTCCGCCGTTGATCGCCGCCGCCACCGCCGTAATTTGCTGGATCGGCGTAACGGAAACGCCCTGGCCGAACGAGGTCGTCGCGAGCTCGACCGGACCGACCTGCTTCGGCTTGAACAAAATGCCGTTTTCTTCTCCCTCCAGGTCGATTCCGGTTCGCTTCCCGAAGCCGAAATCCTGGATATACTTGAACAGCGCGTCCTTGCCGAGCCGCTGCCCCAGCGCCACGAAGCCCGGGTTGCAGGAGTTTTCGACGACCTCGAGGAACGACTGGCTGCCGTGCCCTCCTTTTTTCCAGCAGCGCAGCTTGGCGCCGGCCACGTCCACAAAGCCGGGGTCGTAAAAAAACTCGTTTTTCAAATCGACCTTTTTTTCCTCGAGCGCCGCGGAGAGCGTAATGATCTTGAACGTCGACCCGGGCTCGTACGTCATCCAGATCGGCAAAATCCGGTTGTAGACGGACGGGTCGACCTCCTGATACAAATCGGGCTGAAACGTCGGACGGCTTCCCATCGCCAAAATTTCGCCGGTGTCCGGATCCATCGCGATGGCGATGACGCTGTCGGCCTGATATTGAAGCATGGCTTGATCGAGCTCGCGTTCGACGATCGACTGGATTTTTTGGTCGAGCGTAAGCTGGAGCGTGAGCCCGTCGCGCGACGGCACGTAATTTTCCGACGAATTCGGCATCTGCCTGCCCGCCGCGTCCGTCAGGAACGAAACGTTCCCGTTGATGCCGGACAGCAGCTCGTCATACTTTTTCTCCAGCCCCGTCAGTCCCCCGTCGTAGCCGACGATGCCGAGAATGTGCGACGCCATGCTGCCGTAAGGATAGTAGCGCTTGCTGTCCTCCGCGACGACGATGCCCGGCAAATCGAGATCCCGGACCCGCTGCGCCAGCTCGGTCGTCATTTTGCGTCCCCCCGGCTGCAGCCGGACGTTGCTCTCCTTTTTCGTCAGCTGCGAATAAAGCTTCTCCTCCGTCATGCCGAGCAAGGGCGACAGCTTTCTCGCCGTTTCTCCCGGATCCTTGACCTGGGCCGGGACGGCGTACACCGTCGGCGAACTGACGTTATACGCGAGGCTGACGCCGTTCCGATCCGCGATCGCCCCGCGTTTGGCGGCGAACGGAATTTCGCGTCTCCAGGAATCTTCCGCTTTTTCCGACAGTTCCTCCCCGTTCCACAGCTGAACGTATCCGAGCCGGAAAATCAGGGCGCCGAAACCGACGATTACGAAAATGAGAGCGGCGAACAGCCGCCTGCGCACGGTCACCTGAGATATTTTCATGCAAAGTCCCCCCTCCCCGGAACCGGCGGGCCGAGCCCGCACCGCTTAGTTCAAGCTATTCCGGGGAAGGGGGGTTAGAACAAGCCTTATGGATTCGATTGCGTCCGATCGTCCGTCTCTTCTTCGGTCTGCCCGGCATCTCCGTCCGATTGTCCGTCGGCGGCATCGCCGGTCTCCCCGTCCGAAGCGCCGTCCTCGATTTCGGCTTTTTGACCGGGAGGCGCAAGGGCCAGCACGACGGATATGGCGCCGTCCGTGACCGTGGACTGTTGGGCGCTTACGTAGCCTTCGCCGGTCACCCGGCACGTCGCGCCGAGCAGCGAGCACAGATCGAGCGCGTCGCGCAGCGACAGCCCCGTCATGTCCGGCACGCTGCCGACTTTTTCCTCCGTAAGCAAGTAGACGCGGTCGGCCGTCGGAAACACGCTCCCCGCGACGGGCAGCTGGTGGAGCACTTTATCGCCCTTGCCGAGCACTTCCGCCTGAAACCCCGCGCTTTGCAGCGAAGCCGCCGCCTGCTCGATCGTCTTGCCCGCGGCGTCGGGAACGGTCGCCGTTACCGGCGCGCTTTCCGTCTCTTCGCCGGTTTCGGCGTCCTCCTCTTCCAATTGCGGCATGACGCCGAGATGGCGAAGCGACTGCTCCATGATTTTTTTGAAAATCGGGGCCGCGACCGAGCCGCCGCCCGCATATTCGTCCTGCGGACGGTCGACCAGGACGTACAGGACGATCTGCGGATCTTCCACCGGCGCGTAGCCGATGAACGAAACGACGAATTTGTCCTCGGAGTAAATCCCGTTTTCGACGACCTGGGCGGTGCCCGTTTTGCCGGCAATCCGGTAGCCGGGAATGTACGCGTTGCGGCCCGTGCCGATTTCCTGGTCGCTGACGACCTGCTCCAAATATTCGCCGACCTGCCTGGACGTTTCCTCGGAAATGACCTGGCGCACGACCTTCGGCTCGGTCACCGTTTTTTCTCCCGTTGCCGGATCGACGATCTCTTTGACCAAATGCGGCTGGTACAGCTTGCCGCCGTTCGCGACCGCCGCGACCGCCGCAACCTGCTGGATCGGCGTAACCGTTACGCCTTGGCCGAACGTGGCCGAAGCGTAGTCGCGATTCCACGTCAGCGACGTTTTGCCGATCACTTCGCCTTGCAGCTCGATGCCCGTTTTGGCGCCGAAGCCGAAATTGTCGATATATTGCTTGAACAACTCTTTGCCGAGCATTTGATAGCCGAGCTTGACGAACGCGACGTTACTGGAATATTTCAGGCCTTCCAAATACGAGATCCGGCCCCACCCGCTCCAGTTGTGATCGTGGATCGGCTTGTCCTTGCTGGAAATGCTGATGCTCCCCGAATCGTAGTAGGCGTTCGGATTGAACAGCCCTTCTTCCACCGCCGCCGCCAGCGTCACGATTTTGAAGGTCGAACCGGGCTCGTACACCGACTGGATCGCGTTGTTTTTGAACGCTTCCTGATTGGACGAATAATTCCAATAGTTGTTCGGATCGAAATCCGGCAGGCTGACCATTCCCAGTATGTCCATCGTCTTCGGGTCGGCCGCGATCGCCGTGATGCTGACCGGATTATACTGCTTGTAAGCCTCTTTCAGCGCTTCTTCCATGTAAAACTGAATGTCCTGATCGATCGTCAGCCTGACGTTTTTCCCGTCGACCGCCTGCTTGACCTCTACGTTTCCGTTGGCCAATTGCGTCCGGATGCCGTCTTTTTCGTAGGTGATCGAGCCTTCCTGTCCCTTTAATTCTTCGTTCAGCGTTTTTTCCATCCCCATGACCGCTTCCCCTTCTTTATTCTCGTAGCCGAGAATATGCGAAGCCAGCGAATCGTTCGGATAAAAACGTTTCTTCTCTTCGATAAAATAAATGCCGACGTCGGATTGGCCGGTTTGCTCCTTCAACTGATCGCGAAACGCCATCAACCGGTCGGCGACTTCCTTGTCCATTTTCCAGCCTTCGGGACGGATTTCGCGTTGGGCAAGGTAGGTCCCGTCCGATTTTTTGGCGTCGATCGCCTCGCGAATCTCCGTCTCGTCCTTGCCCAGCACGATGCCGAACTTGGAAACGATCTGGTCGACCAAGCGCCATTCGGGATGCTCTTCTTCAAGCTCGTGAAGCTTTTTCGGCCCGACGGCCAGCGTATAGGCGACCGTGTCGGCGGCCAGCACCTTGCCGTCCCGGTCCGTGATCGTCCCGCGGTCCTGCACGAGCTTTTTGCTCGTTACCCAGGTTTGGCGGGCTTGTCCCTCCCAAAACTCGGCATTGGCGACTTGAACCCAATAGATTCGGACGATCAAACCGAAAAACAGGAGGGTGATGAGCCCTCCCAACAGCAGCGTGCGCAATTTGATTCGTCTTTCCATACCCTTTCACCCTCTGACAAAAGCTTTACGGATTCGAATCCGCGGCAGGTTGACCGGAGTCGGGAGACAGCGTGATCGGTTGTTCGTCGTTTTGCAAAAGTCCGTTTTGCCCGGCAATCTCTTTGATTCGGCTGGGATCTTTCAGCTTGTCGATTTCTCTTTGCAGCTCTTTGTTTTCTTCCACCCGCTGCTCGTACTGGGTCGTGACCGTTTGAATTTCGCGGTTGAGCTGATAGAGGCCCGCGTATCGGTAGATGACGACGCTGGATACGGCAACGAACAAAAATACGGACAGCAAATAAAGCAGTTTTTCCCCGACCGGAATCGAACGGCGGCGCGGATCGGGCGACCGCGAAGGAGCAGGCGCTTTCTTTCTTGCCGGCTCCTCGGGCTTCCGTTCCGGACGGAGAGCCAGGTTCCCATAATATTGTTGCGGCATTCCTTCAATCCCCTTCCGGTCTATTCGTCGAGACTCGCCTTCGCGAGCTTTTCGGCAATTCGCAATTTGGCCGAGCGCGCTCTCGGATTGGCCTCGAGTTCGCGTTCGGAAGGCAGAACAGGCTTGCGCGGGGTAAGCTTAAGCCTGCCCTCGCTCATGATCTCGACCGGGAACCCCGGCGGAGACATATTTTTCGGCACTTCTTTCGCAAACGTTTCTTTGCAAATGCGGTCTTCCAGCGAGTGAAACGTAATGACGGCGATCCGCCCGCCGGGCTTCAAACAATCGATCGCCTGCAGCAGCGCCTCGCGAAACGCCTCCAGTTCGTCGTTGACGGCGATTCGGATCGCCTGGAACGTCCGCTTCGCCGGATGCGGCCCCGTTCTGCGGGCCGCCGCGGGGATCGCGGACTTTACGATTTCGACCAGCTCGCCCGTCGTTTCGATCGGGGCTTTCGCTCTCGCCTCCGCGATCCGCCGGGCAATTTGCCGCGCGAACTTCTCTTCGCCGTAATCGCGGATGATGCGGGCGATTTCCCGCTCCTCCCATTCGTTGACGATTTGCTTCGCGTCGAGCTCCTGCTGCCGGTCCATCCGCATATCGAGTTCGGCATCGTGATTGTAGCTGAAGCCGCGATCGGCCTCGTCGAGCTGCGGGCTGGATACGCCCAGGTCGAACAAGATGCCGTCGACTTGAGGCTTCCGGTCCACCAGCGGAACGCCGGCTTCCCGCAGGACCGATTCCAGGTGCCGGAAGTTGCTTTTCACCAGCGTCACCGCATCCCGATACGGAGCGAGCCGCTCCCGGGCGCTGGCCAGCGCCCGATCGTCCTGATCGAGGGCGAAAAGCCGGCCTTCCGGCGGCGTCAGCTTTGCGGCGATCGCTTCGCTGTGGCCGGCTCCTCCCAACGTGCAGTCGACATAAACGCCGTCCTCGCGGACGTTAAGCCCTTCGACCGCTTCCTCTTTCAGCACCGTAACATGGTGAAACAAATGCAAGCCCTCCCGGCAACCTCGTGGGTCCTTCGTTTTTTCTATCTTGCAGTAATTTGTTAACGTTTTTGGTGTCGTCGGAGCCGGTTAAGCCGACCTAGAAGTTCAAATCGAAATCGACGAGCTTCTCGGCAATCTCGTTGAACGATTCCTCGGATTGATCCTTGTAGGAATCCCAGACCGCTTTGTCCCAAATCTCGACCCGGGTCGAGACGCCGATGACGACGCACTCTTTTTCCAGCTTTGCGTACTCGCGCAAATGGCCGGGCAACGTTACCCTTCCCTGTTTATCCCATTCGCATTCGGACGCGCCGGAAAAGAAGAAACGCGTAAACGCCCGCGCATCCGATTTCATGAGCGGCAGCTGCTTCAGCTTCTGTTCGAACGCGTTCCATTCTTCGCGGGGGTAGACGAACAAACAGTTGTCCAATCCGCGGGTAACGATGAAGTCGGAACCGAGGGCTTCGCGAAACTTGGCAGGAATGATGATTCGGCCTTTGTCGTCAATCGAATGCTGAAATTCCCCCAAAAACATAAGCCCTCGTCACCCCCTCCACTATACACCACTTTCCCCCACTTTGTGCCACTTAGGATGATTATTCGCGTCATAAAATAAAAATCCTGCCTGGATGGCAGGATTTTAAAAAAATATTTTACGGGATTAAACGAGTTTTATCGGCTTTCCTCTCCGCCGTCCGTGTCGGCTGGTGCCGGCTGTTCGGCGAGTTCGGCGTCCGAAGGCATTTTATCGGCGTTCAGCCGTTTTCGCTTCTCCGCGCTTCGATGGTTTCTGACAGCCCGGCTTCGGCGGACGACGAAAAAGGCGGGGACGGCGACGATCGCGATGACGAGCAGCACGGGCAGCAACGCGGCCAAAAACGTGAGCAGGCTTTCGCCGACGGCCCGCAAGACGCGGGCGCTGCCCTCCATCGCGGCCGACAGCCGCTCTCCCAATGACGCGCCTTCGTTTTCTTCGAATTCCGCCTCCTGCGCGCCCTCGTAAAGACGCAAATTGACGGTGGAGTAGGCGACGTTTTGGTCGAGATAGCGCATTCGCCCCTTGATTTGCTCGATCGTTTGCTGAACGCGCGCCACTTCATTGGAGAAATGAACCAGATCGTCCGAATTCGTCGCCTTATCCATGAAGCTCAGCAACCGGGCCTCCAGCGCCTCGTTCGCCTTCAGTCTCGCTTCGAGGTCGACGTATTCTTCGGAAACGTCGTTGCCTTCCATTTGCCGTTCGAAAGAGAGATGGGGGATTTGCTTGAGTTCGTCGAGAAACGAGCTGAAGCCGGAGGACGGCACTTTAATGACGTACGTGGAGCCGGCGCGCCCATTCGTTTGACTGTCCGCGAATTGGACGATATAGCCCCGGTTTGAAATATCGCGTTCGCCACCCGCTCTTCCCCTTCGGCGAACGATTCCACTTTCATCGTCACGTTTGCGGTATAAATCATTTTTCGGTTGTAGCCGCCGGCGGCATCGGCGATCGGGCCGATTCCCGCCTGGGCGCCGGTTCCCTCTTCCATCTCGCCCGCCTGCGCGTTGCCCGCTCCCGCCGCGGCGCCGGCCGAGTCCGCCATGGCGGCACTCCCGTCGCCGGCGCTGGCGGATGGCACCGCGGCCGGAGAACCGCCGGTTTCGCCGGCGGCGCCGGATTGTCCGGCCGCCGACTGCGAGCTTTGCGAAGCGGCGGTCATGGACAGGGCCTCCGCCCCGCCGGCCCCGGGTTCCGCCGCCGGCGCCGCCATCTCCTGCGGAGCCGAGTCGGCTTCATCCGACGCGGAACTGCAGCCTCCCGCGAGCAGCACGAGAACCGTCAGCAAGAGCAACGAAAGCCAACTCGCCTTGCCGACCGCGCTTCCTTGCTTCTTTTGCCAAATCCCCCTCATGTCCATTTCCCCCTTTTTATAGTTCTGACCGTTAGACGCGGCGCAAAAGGAAAATGTTACATATTTCTGCGGAGGCGTTTCGTCGGGCATTCGCTTGCCTTCAAACCGCTTGCTTTTGAGCCGAAAGCCGATTCGGCCGGACGCAAGGAAACCGAAACAAACGCTTTTCATTGCTTAAGTCATGCATATATAAATTGAGCGGTCGGCAGTCGGGGCGGGTATGAGGGTGAGATGTTAGAGTACATTGGCGTCTTGCGAGGCTTGGGGCGGTCATGTGGGCGAAATGTTCGGGGACATTAGCTGCTTGCAGGCTCAGGACAGTCATAAGGGCGAATTGCTCGGTGTGATTGCGATGTTTCGAGGGATATCGGGTTGCATGCAAGTTAAGGCGAAGCTTCGTTGGATTTTGTCCAATCAAAAACGGCTTTTTCAGGAAACTCGATGCCTTCGTTGGATTTTGTCCAATCGGGAGAGGCATTTTAGGAGATTTTGCCCCGATTCCAAGCTCCTCGTTGGATAAAATCCACTCTAGACGGCGGTCCCCTCGTTTTTAGCTCCGTAGAGTGGATAAAATCCAACATAGACACCGATCGCAGCGCCCCAGGCAGCCCCAGCCGGCTCCAGCCACCCCAAGTCCGTTCCATTAAGTTCCAGTCAACCCCAGCCAAACAGCCTCAACCGGCTAAAACCACGGTATTTGTCAAGATAGTTGTCGCGATTCCTTAGGGAAAGTAAATGTTAAGATAGCGATTTTTTTGCAGCCGGAATAAGCGTCACTTTTTCAGGATTCAGCCAGACTTCATCTTTCAGGCTCCAGTCGCGAATGGTGCCAGACCAGCGATTAGGGTTTCTGGCTTTTGCGGCCAAATAAATCTCCTTGCGTTTCTCAAACACTTGGTGTGCTAATCCTTCATGCCGCTGGTTAGGTGTAATAAAATTCAGTCCGCTGTGTCGATGTTGTTCGTTGTACCAGCGAACAAATCGCATGACCCATTCACGCGCCTCTGACAAGGCCTTAAAGCCTTCCGTTGGATAGCCAGGACGGTACTTGCATGTGCGGAAAATCGATTCTGCGTAAGGGTTGTCGTTGCTGACGCGTGGTCGGCTTCGAGAGGGGTAATGCCCAAACTGTACAGGGTCTCCAGCAACGTGGCCCCCTTCATCGGGCTTCCGTTATCCGAGTGAAGCACAAGCGGCTGCCGACGAATCACGCATTGCTCTCGCACGACCGTACGACGGATCAATTGACTGGCATGCTCGGCAGACTCTTCTTCCCAAATCTCCCAGCCTACAATTTTACGGCTGTACAAATCCAGGATGAGATACAGGTAGAAGAACAACCCCTTCACGGGCCCGGGCAACCAAGTGATATCCCACATCCATACTTCATTCGGGCCGCTCGCAGCGTGGCTGGTGATGGGTTTAGGCGTGCGTTTCTTGCTGCGCCCGCGATGGTGCTGCTGATTGTATTTATGCATCACCCGGTAAAAGCTGGACTCGGAGGCGATGTAGGTTCCTTCATCGGCCAGCGCCGGCACAATCTGGCTTGGCGGCAGGCTCCTGTACGGCGGCTGCTGAAGAACCTCCAGCACCTGCTGCTCTTCTGCATCGCTTAGCTTGTTAGCGGGTGTCGGCCGTTTGGCGTGAGGGCGTCCGTCTACGGTACCGCCTTGCTTGCGCCAGCGTTGCAGCGTTCGCTGAGTCAGTCCGAGCTCTCGGCAAGCAGCCGCTTCTCTTGCGCCGGCAGCAACGGCTTCTTGAATCAGTGTAAGGGCATGCTCGCGATCTGAGGCACTGATCATTCGTCCTCTTGGTCCCCCCAGATCGCTTGGGCCTTTTTTCGCAACACCAACAAGGCGGCGGCTTCGGCGAGCGCTGCTTCTTTGCGCTTAAGCTCTCGATTTAATGCCTTGTTCTCTTGCTCTTTCTCGCGGAGTTCCTTCTGAAGCCTGTTCGCTTGCGAGACGATTCCGCCATTGGCTTGCATACACGCATCCCGCCATGCTTCCACCTGCTCAACAAACAGCCCTTTTGTCCGACAATACTCTGCCAGTTCGATTTCGCTCAAACTTGCGGTTTCGACGACGACAGCGAACTTCTCCTGCGTACTCCAACGTTCGGGCTGTACGTCATCACCGGGTATCATACCTTGTGCTTTTGCCGCCTTCTTCCACTTAAATAAAGTCGTCTCCGATAGACCGATTTCCTTAGCAAGCCGACTGACCGGCTCGTTGTACGGGGGCATCATACGCTGTACAATGCTTTGCTTGAATTCTTTGGTTACGGGATTCACGTTCTCCACCTCGTCCTCGTTTCTCCTCACTATATATTCAATTTGGGGGTACGACAACTATTCTGACAGAGGGGACCAGGAACCCGTCCAACTAGTCCAAACCAGCCCAGCCCAAGCCAAGCCACCGTCCGCAGCCGACATTTCATCCAAGCTCCCGGAAGCGCGGCCCATGAGCCTTCAAGCGTGTTTCGAGCAGTAGCCGCATCTCGACCGGATCGACTGCATGCGTGCGAGGGCGGCGTGACGAGTAATGGTTACTCATTTGAGTCCGGCTATTTGCGGGCGAAGGGTCGAGATGAGTCACCACGACTCAACTGGATCGTTAGCGGGCGTGCGGAGACGGCGAGATGAGTAATGGTTACTCAACTGCAGGCGGCTATTTGCGGGCGAAGGGTCGAGATGAGTCACCACGACTCAACTGGATCGTTAGCGGGCGTGCGGAGGGTCGAGATGAGTAATGGTTACTCAACTGCAGGCGGCTGTTTGCGTGCGAAGGGTCGAGATGAGTCGCCACGACTCAACTGGATCGTTAGCGGGCGTGCGGAGACGGCGAGACGATTCATTTTTACCCAATTGCATGAAAAGAAGCGGCCCGCCCCCGTTCAACGGAAGGCGATCCGCCTCTTTTCTTTTGACAATGATTCCGCTCAGTGCGCGGTCCAGCTGTCCAAATACGCTTTTTGCTCTCCGCTCAGCGTATCGATGGCGACGCCCATGGCCGACAGCTTCGTCCGGGCAACCTGCTCGTCGAGCTCGTACGGCACGTTGATAACCTTTGCGCCGAGCGACTGATAGTTCTCGTTCGCGTAACGCAACGCAAGCGCCTGGAGCGCAAACGTCATGTCCATAATTTCGGCCGGGTGTCCGTCGCCGGCGGCCAGATTGACCAATCGTCCTTCGGCGAGCACGTAAACGCGGCGGCCGTCCTTCAGCGCGTATTCCTCGATATTGCGGCGGACGGTGCGCTTGGAAACGGCCATCGCCGCGAGCTCGACCAGATTGACTTCCACGTCGAAATGGCCCGCGTTGGACAAAATGGCGCCGTCCTTCATATTTTCGAAGTGGGTGCCGCGAATGACGTCCTTGTTGCCCGTCACCGCAACGAAAAAGTCGCCGACTTTGGCAGCTTCGTCCATCGGCATGACCGCGAAGCCGTCCATGTAAGCCTCGACCGCTTTAATCGCGTCGACTTCGGTGACGACGACGTTCGCGCCCAGCCCCTTGGCCCGCATCGCGACGCCTTTGCCGCACCAGCCGTAGCCGCTGACGACAACCGTTTTGCCCGCGACGACGAGGTTCGTCGTCCGGTTGATCCCGTCCCATACCGATTGGCCGGTCCCATAGCGGTTGTCGAACAGGTGCTTGCAGTACGCGTCGTTGACCGCCACCATCGGGAATTTCAACGATCCGTCCTTCTCCATCGCTTTCAGGCGCAAAATGCCGGTCGTCGTTTCTTCCGCTCCGCCGCGGATCGTGGCGAGCAAATCCTGGCGCTCCGTATGGAGGATCGTGACGAGATCGCCGCCGTCGTCGATGATCAAATCCGGCTTCGTTTCCACGGTTTTGACGAGCAGATCGTGGTATTCCTCCGCCGTCGGATTGTATTTGGCGAAAACGGTTATTCCGTCTTCCGCGAGCGCCGCGCACACGTCGTCCTGCGTGGACAGCGGATTGCTGCCCGTAATGGCCACTTGCGCGCCGCCGGCTTGAATAACCTTGGCCAGGTACGCGGTTTTGGCTTCCAGGTGAAGCGAAATGGCAACTTTAAGTCCCTTGAACGGCAACTCGCGCTCGAATTCCTCGCGAATGCGATTCAGCACGGGCATGTGCGCTTGCGCCCAGTCGATTTTCAGTTTGCCTTCGGGAGCAAGCGAAGGGTCCCGGATAATGCTGTTAGTCGTTGCCAATTGCGAATCTCCTCCAAGTCGTATCCATAATAAAAACCAATTTCTGCGATCCGGTCAGATGTCAGACCAACGCTTCCGAGATCAGGTTCTCGACCAGCCGATGGCCGCCCGTCGCTTCGAACGGCACCTGATGCCAGCCCGCAAGCCAATCGGGCCCGTACCGGTTCAGGAAATGAATGCTTCCGAGCACCCGCTCCTGAAGCTTATCCTGGGGCGCCAGCGAGCCGCGCATGCGATCCCACTGCCGAAGTCCCGCTTCGTGCTGCTTGGCGAGCGCGTCGGAGGCGCGCTTTTCCAGGTAGGCGATTTGCTCGAAAATTTTGTCCTGATTGCTTTCCCCGAGCTTTCGCAAGGCCGGCTGAAGCGCCGACATGGTATCCAGGATCGGCGCGTAAAGCTCTGCGAACCGGTCTCTGACATCGGCGAATTTGGCATCGAGCTGCCACCGGTCCTGCTCGGCAAGCCATTTTTCCTTCCGGCTTTCGCCTTCGCGAATAACCTCTTCCGCCGTGATTTCATACTTGTCGAGCAGCTTGCGGATGTTCGGCTCCAAAAATGTAAACGATTGCCTCGGAACGATAATCGGCATCGACATGCCGAAGCGCTTGAACGCCGCTCCGAGCGAGCTCCAGTAGGCGATTTCGGCGTGACCGAGAACGGTGCCCAAAACCGGCAGCAGGTACTCCTGCATCATCGGCCGCGTCAACGCGTTATTGCTAAGCCGTGTTGAACCGCCGTCCGCCATGTCCAGCAGCTCGTCTTTGGAGAAAAACGCTTCTTCCTTTTTATCGGAAAAACGCCCGTCCTTCTTGAACAGCAGCGTCCTTCCCGATTCCAGATGAACGAATACGTTGGCGCAGCCCGGCGACGATTCGGCCTGCAGCGGAAACCCGAGCTCGCGGACCGCTCCCTCTCCTTCGCGAAGGGCGTGTTCCAGCTCGTCGTTCCGCTCGATCAGCTCGCGGAAAAAAGGACCTTCCAACGCGCGCAGGTTCGGGTCGTCCGCATCGAGCAGCAGCAGCCCGGAAGGTCCGAACCAGTCCGCCAGCAAACGGGCGAAGGCGAGCGTCAGCGTCGGCTCATCCGAAACGTGCTTGCGCAAGCGTTCGAGCAAGCCGGGCTTGAACTCGGTGTCCGGCAAGGCGGCGGACAGCGCCTCGAGCGCGGCCTCCCACTCCTGTCCGCCAAGCGGGGTGCGGCTGACGGAATGACGCGCGCCCTCGGGGCGCTCCATCCGGATCCGGGCGAGCTCGCCGCCGGCAGCCGCCACGAAGACGTGGTTCGCCTCGTCAAAATCGTGATCCTCGCCCGCGATCCAGAATACCGGGACGACCGGACGGCCGAGCAGGCGCTCCGCATGGCGCGCCGTTTCGATGACGGTCAGCGCCTTGTATACGATCATAAGGGGACCGCCGAACAGGCCGGCCTGCTGACCGCCTACGACGACAAGGCTGTCGGAAGATTCCAGCTTCGCCAGCGAACGCGCGACCGCCTCGAACGCCGGCAGCCGGGCATGGTACTCGCGGATCGCGCCGGCGACCAGCTTCCGGTCCGCGCGGCGTCCGGCCGCCGCATCCAGCGCCGCGGCGCGGCGGCGCCAATCGCCTTCCGCCGAAGGGTGGCTTCCGAAAAGGCCGCGAACTCTCTCGTCTTGACGTCGATATAACTCCGCCAGCGAAGGAGAAGACAACCCATCCAAGGGTGTTAGATTCATTCAGGGGTCCTCCCAAAGTTTGAGACTTATCAAACTTGATTGTACACAACAGCGGAATTGGCGTCAAAAGAGAATATCGCGGACTTCCATCGGGTTCTCTCAAGTGTACGCCGGCGGCGCGATTCGGGTTCGGGCTGGCCGAAAACGCGAAAAAAACCAAATCTCCGCGCAGGAGAGTTTGGTCCCGTCGCTCTTATTCACGGTCAGGCGATCACGCCGACTGCACGAACAGGTATTTGACCAGCGTAACCGCCATCAGCAGGACGTAGACGACGCTCAGCATAAAAAACGACAGCCGCCACACCGCTCGAACGAGCTTTGTTCCGTCCACCTTGCCGCGGACCCGGTTTTGGGCGTTGCCGATGAGCCCCGCAAGCAGCAGCATGAACAGCAAAATCAAATACGGACCGAACGACGTGCCGAACTGGTTCAGGAGGCTGGACACGATGCCGATCAGAAAGAGGGTCGTCACGTCCATCGACAGCTGGATGGCCCGCTTTTTATCCTTGCTTCGGGCATGCACGACGAGGAAGACAAGGAGAAAGGGAATCATCGGCACAACGGCCAACGCAGCATAAGCATACTTTAATGCTTCCCATATCGCCGCCATCGTCATCTCTCCTCATTCGCCGGATATCGCCTTTACCAACGCCGCGAGCTTCTCGTTCCAGGACGCGCTTCTCCCGATCGCGGAACCCATGCGGGCGATCGCCCCGTTGATGGCGTCGATTTCCGTCGGGCGTCCCGCCAGCACGTCCTGGAGCATGGAGGAGCGATTGGCGGCCGTTCCTTCGCAGACGTCGAGCACTTCCCGCCAGAGCAGCTCCGGATCCCGCAAACCGTACGGCGCCAGGATGGCCGCCGATTCTTCGTAAACGGCGCGCATGAGCGAACGCCGGTCCGCCGTCGCCGACAGTTCCCCGTTCCTTAGCCGAAGCAGCGCCGTCAGCGGATTCACGACCGCATTGACGAGCAGCTTGCGCAGCATTCTGTCCATCATATCATTCGACAGGGAAACGGAAAATCCTGCCTGCAGAAGGCATTTTTCGACGGCGAACGCCGTTTCCTCCGGCATCGGATCGGCATAGCGGGCGGGATACGTCCCGAACAGCGGGGCTTGTCCGAGCCAGGTCGTCCCCCGGCCGGCATGCAAAACCGAACGGGGGTCGACCTTCAGCGCCGCTTCGGTCGTCACCGCCGCGACAATCGCCCGTCCCGGCAAAGCGTCGGCGAGCAGGTCCGTGTGCCCGATGCCGTTCATCAGCGCGATGATCGCGCCGCCGGGCGGAACGGCGCGCCTCAGCCCGGCGAGCAGCTCCGGGGAAAGCGAGGTTTGCTTTACGGCAAGAAAGGCGATCGGCCCGCCGCCGTCCGCAGGCACGTCGTCGACGGCCCGCGCGGCCACGGGAACGTCGACGGGCGAGCCTCCGTCCGCGTCCATGAGGCGGATGCCCGCGGACGACAGCAGCTCCGCCTGCTCCCTCGTTCGCGTCCACAGCTCCGCCTTCCGTCCCGCGGCCGCCAGCCTGCCTCCGAACAGCAAGCCGAGCGCCCCTCCTCCTACGATCGCGATCCGCACTTGCCGCGCCTCCCTTTTTTGCCCTATTTTATCGCAAGATCGTCCGATCTGCCATCCTCGATCCGGCGGGCGGCCATCGTCCCGTTCGTCCGGGCAAAAAAAACGACCTGCCCACAAAATCGCTGTGGAAGCAGGTCGCGCCTTTATTCGATGCGTTCCAGATTGCCGTTTGCGTCCATTTTGAACCGAGCCTTTTCCTCTTCCGACTCCTCCGCCAAAAAAGCGAGCCGGCGCGCCCGGTCCATAATCTTTATGAGCGCCTTGTAGTCGTCGTTGACGACGCGATAATCGGTTTGCACCTCGTTTACGGCTTTGGACAGCCGCTCGTTCTCTTCCTCGAGCTCGGCAATCCGCTCGTCTTTCTCTTTCAATTCCTTTTCGAATTGCTTGATTTGGCGGTTATACTCCTGAATCGAGCCCTTCCATTGACGCAAATAGCGGATAACCGCTTCGAGCGACATAGATTCCGCCGTCAGCGCTTCGGATTTGGCGCCGCCCGCTTCGACCGAAACCGTTTCGTCGGCCGAACTCAGCTCGGCAATCCCCTGCTTTTTGAGATAATTCCGTTTTTGCCGCTGCTGCTTGGCGAGCGCGATCGCTTCGTTATACCGTTTCCGCACGCAGCTGTTCCATCTGAAGCCGCACGCCGCCGCCGTTCTCGCGATTCGCTGCCCGACCTCTTCGAACGCGGCCAGTTGCGTGCCGCCTTCCCGAATATGTCTCAAGGTTACCTCTGCCAAAATCAAATCGTCGTCTTCCGTCCATGCATCCTGTCTCGCGGCTGTCATGGCTTGTTCCCTCCTCGTCATCCTTGCTTCGATGCCTTTTCATTTCATTTCTATGCTTGGCGAGAAATTCATAGAATCTATCGGATACTCCTATGTATATCCAAATTTCACGCGCGTATACCTGCGGTCGGCGATGACGAACGAATGGGGAATAAAACGGCGGTCTTTGCGGAATGATGAATGCAAGTTAAAAAGTTTGCCAATTCGTCACTTCTTCCGGTTTACACTTCGTGCGGACAGCGGGTATAATAACGATTAGAAATTGGGTTGGTATGTCAGCAGAGAGGGGGATCATTCATGGCACGCATGTTTCGGGTGCTCGGCTTCTTCACGCTTGTGATCGCTCTTATGTCTTTCGCAGGCGACATGTGGGAAATGTCTTTGCTGTTCTTTATCCAGTCGGCGGTATTTTTCCTGCTCGGATATTTGAAATTCACGGAAAAGACCTATATCTACATGTTTTGGGGATATATGATCATTGCGTTCCTTGGCTTTACATATTGGTCGGTGTTCGAAATGGATTTGCCTTACTAAGCTTGGGGCGAACGCATTCCAGCGAACAGAAGCCCGAGTCTCGCGCGGTTTTCCGTGCGGGACTCGGGCTTTTTTCAGTCATTTTGCCGGAGCGATCGGCATTTGGCTTTCGACTTCGACATAACGGACAGCGGGCAGCGCACGCTGACAATCGCTAAACTCTCGAACCGTTCCCTTTGAAAAAAATGTGCACCTTGAACAGCTCGCTCATGGCGTCGGACAGCAGCAGCTGGCGGATCGAGCGATTCCTCCGGACGACCGGATCGAACGGGTCGGTTATCGCGTGCGCCGACAACCGTTCCAAAATGCCAGACTCGATCAAAAAACGCTGCTGCGTCCCCTGCCAGACCGGCCGCCATCCCGCCGCTGCGGCAGCGGCCCGCACCGCCGTGAAATTCACGTGCGCCGTCATATCCTGCTCGCCCGGCGCTTCGTACGGATCGACGCCGGCCGCATGCCGCCGGTAGCAGACGAGCGTCCCGTCCGTCCGGTGCGGCGCCGCCAGATCCCCCGCCTCGTCGCCGTAATCGATGACGGCCAGCAGCGCGTCGCCCAGCTTTCCGGCCATGCCGGCGATCCACTCGACGGCTTCCAGGCCGATTTCGACGGTTTGCCCATCGCGCAAACCGATTCCGTCCGCGGCGAGGCACGCCGCCAGCTCCGGCCTGCTTGGCCGGGTCAGGCAGGCCTCGGGTTTCGCCGAGCTCTCGGCCCAGGCCACGCCCCATTCGAGGAGCTCGCCTTCCCGCACCGTCACCCGATGAACGGGAAACGCGTCGAGCAGCTCGTTGGCGATGACGATGGCGTTGTGTTCCTTCCACGGATAGCTTTCCGCCTGGGCGCTGTCCATCACGGTCGCCATCGGCCGCGCACGGTCGCCGCAAAGCGTCCTCTCCGCTTCCCGCCGGTGCGCGGGGTGATCCTCCGCGACGAACAGCCGAAACCTTCCGCCGCCGGCTTCGTCCGACCAGGCCTCGGCCAGCTGGCGGACCAGCCTTCCCGTTCCCCCTCCCCAATCGACAACGTTTACGATGCCGGCGCCGAAATGCTCGTCGGCCAGCTTTCGAAGCGAGCTCGCGAGCTGCCTGCCCATCGCATCGCCGACGAACGGGCTCGTGTAAAAGTCGCCCTCCCTTCCGACGCGCGCGGGGCCGCTTCGATAATAGCCGTAATGGGGGTCGTACAGGCAAAGCCGCATATAGTCGCAAAACGTCAGGCAAACGACGGTCTCTCCGTCCGCGGTCCGCCCTTCGCGGCCGCTCCGAAGGAGCTGTTCCCGGAATTTATCGGCAATAGGCGGTCGAGATCGATTCCGTTTCATCGCTGCCGGCTCCTTTCCCTGACATTGCCAAGCGATTATAATAAAAGTCGTGACAAAGCCGCCCTCGGCGAAGGAACAAATACCGGACGCGCTTCTAAATTCGGCGGTTCGGACATAGGTTGAACTACCCTCGCCGCTCGTCCGCCGCAGAAAGGAGGCCCCGATGCGACGATTGATAGGGATTGGCTTGCCGTTATTGCTGCTCCTTGCGGCATTGACGCGAACCGGGGCTCTCGTTCCCGTTTACGCCGATCCGGCCGAAATCCCCGAACAAACGAGGGAACTGCTGGAAAAAAGTTTATCCGTGACCGAGCTCGAACGGGAAATCGAACGGATCGGAAGCCTGAGAACCGAAGCCGAGCGAGACATCATCCATAGCGAAACGGAACTGGCCCGGCAGGAAATCGAGATTGCGGCCCACCGGGAAAAGGCCGGCCGCGCCTTGCGCTCTTATTATATGGGTCAAAAGGATATTCTGTTGTCCGGAATTTTGAATGCGGGATCGCTTTCCGAGCTGCTCCGGACGTGGGAGCTCATGGAGCTCGTCTTCCGCTCCGACCGCGAAGCCCTGCTCGCGTACCAGGAAGAATACGATCGGCTGCGCCAGAGCTACGAGGCCCTTGCGAAGAGCAAGACGGAGCTTTCCGAGGTCGAGAACGCCCTGATCGCCCAGCGCGACCGGATAACGGCTTTGCGGCAAGAAGTCGACGAAGCCCTCGCGGGCAGCGGGCAGGAAGCGTATTTGCGGCAGTTGATGAACGAAATGCAGGCCTACTGGCGCAACGTCGGCTTATACGAAGTTCGCGAACATTTCCGCGCGCTGTCGAAAGCGATGGGCCGCTTGCCGGATTGGATTCAGCAAAACCCCGGCATCATGAAGACTAGCGGACTGAAGGCGACGATTACCGTCACCGACGAGCAGCTCAACGAGTTCATTCGAAGCGAGGACGGGCGATTCGAGCAATTCGAGATTTCGTTCGTACCGGGAAAAATGGTGCTCGAAGGCGACAACGGCAGCCTGAGCGTGCGGATCGAAGGCCATTATACACTCGAAAACGAGCCGCAAAACGCCATTCTGTTTCATGTCGACAAGCTCGTGTTCAACGGCTTGGAGCTGCCCGACACGACGAGGGCCGATTTGGAACGGGAATTCGATCTCGGTTTTTATCCGCAACGGCTGATCAAGTACGTGACGGCGGACACGGTGGACATTCAAGAGGGGGAACTGGTCGTCGGCTTAAAAATCGGCAAATAGCCCCGGGTCGAGCCGTTTCCAGTCCTCCACCGTTACGGAACCGTCCATCAGGCCGTTCCATGCCGCGCCGAGCTCGCTTAGCCGTTCGGCGGCGTTCGGCCCCGAAGCGAGCGCGGGCATATTCGGAAACGCGCCCGTTCCCGCCTCGTGCAGCGGAATCGGAACGCTGCCGGCAGCCGAAAAGAGAGAACGATAGACGGGCAGCTTGCGCGAATCGCGGTAGTTTTGCAGTTGATTGTCTTTGCTCGTCATTTCGGCGGCCCATAATTGGGCCGCTTCTTCATGCTGCGATTTGGCGGACAGCACGAAGCTTTGGCCGCCCGGCCATACGAACGCGCGCTCCCACGAGGAGCGGTCCAAGTGAAGGCGGTCCGAAGCCGCTTCCGGCAAGGCATCCAGCGCCAGCAGCGCTTCGGAATGCCTGGCGACCGCCGCCACGCCCTCTTCCGCGAACGTTCGCCAGAAGGCGGCGTTTTGCGGGCCCGTGCGGACGCCCTCGCGGAATTCCGCCAGCAGCGAAAGCGCCTGCTCGAAGGCTTCCCCGCTTCCGGTCCAGCTCGTCCCGTCCAGCACCGCGTCTTCCCGCAGCCTGGCCGCGGATCCGACCCATGCGAGCAGGGCAAGCGGATCGGTATCGTCGATCGCAAGCCAATCCGCGTCCCCGCCGGTTTCGGCCAGCTTTAACGCCAGTTCCCGCCATTCCGCAAGCGAAAGCGGCACGGAAAGCGGATCCGCATCGTTTCCGAGCTCGCGAAGGGTTTCGCGATTCCAAACGATGACATGCGGATCCATATCGCGGGGCACGCCCCATATGTAGCCGTTCCACCGCACTTGCGAGAGGAGAACGTCGAACGGTTCCGATATCGCCTCCCCGACGAACACGCCGTCGGCCGGCATTAGCTCCCCCGCCACCGCGAGCGCTTTGACGCGTTCGTTCGGCACGAGCCACAGGTCCGAGTCTTCGGCGCTCCACAGTTCCCGTTCCCACAGCAGGTCGGCTTCGGCCGGATCCATTCGGGCGAGCTCGACGCGGATGTCGGGATAGCGGAGCCGAAACGACTCGTTCTGGCGGGACAATGCGGCGAAATCGGAGCTGCTCGCGACCGCCGTGACTTTGAGCTCCGCGTTCGGCTCCTGCTCGTCCGCCGCGGGCGGGGATGCTTCCCCGCCTTCGCTCGTCAAAATCGACTCCGTCGTCGGGGCGGGAGCGGAATCCCAAAGCGACAGCAATAGAACGGCTATTGCCAGCAGCACGAGAACGACGCTCGATTTGCGACTCTTCACACCGCTCACTCCTCATGCTTGTGTTGCCATTTTCCTATGATATCAGGTAAGATCAGGAATGTCTCGCTTTTTTGCAAACGCTTCAGCCTGCCGCCGAGCCATTCGGGCGACGAACCGTCCGATACGCCTCAAAGCATGAAGGGAGGGAACAAACGGATGGAAAAAAAATTCGGCCTGAGCATGACGCTTCCGGAAAATAAGCTTCCGGGGTTCTATGCCCAGATCGTCAAAGGAATCGCCGAGCGCGCTCCGCTATACGACCGGCACAAGGAGCTGCTCATTTTCGACAAGCGGGAACATCTCCCCTCCGTCGAACAATTTCTGACGCGGTACAACGTCGCGTTCGAGCCTCGTCCGCTGCTTGAACTGCCGGAAAACGGCGTCGTCCGGACCGGCCTTTTCGACGATTACGGCTTCGAATCGCGCGCCGGCAACGCCTACCTCGACTTGACGTCGACGGCTTTGTTCCGGCTTGCGGAATCGGAGCCGGACGCCTCGATCGCGCCGGCCCGATGGCAATTGGAGGAGCATCTCGTCTGCTCGATCGAGGCGGACGGCCGTACGGCGTTCGCGATCGACGGCGGGCTTCAAGAGCTGGCCGACCGAATCGCGCGCGCCTACGGCTGCCGGACGGAGTGGCTGGATGAGTAATCCGGCCGGTTCACAGCCTTTCGGCGGCGAGCTGCGCGAGGCGCGAGCGCTCGCCCTTTTCCAGGGTGACGTGGCCGCTAATGCCCTCTCCTCTGAACTGCTCCACCAAGTACGTCAGCCCGTTGCTCTGCGCGTCCAGGTACGGGTGGTCGATCTGCTCAGGGTCGCCCAGCAGCACGATTTTGCTGTTTTCGCCGACGCGGGAAACGATCGTCTTCACCTCGTGGCGGCTTAAATTTTGCGCTTCATCGATTATGATGAACTGCCCCGGAATGGAACGGCCGCGAATGTACGTGAGCGCTTCGACCTGGATGCTGCCGAGACCCATTAAAATTTTGTCGAGATCGCCCGACTTTTTCGTATCGAACAGAAACTCCAGATTATCGTAAATCGGCTGCATCCACGGACGCAGCTTCTCCTCTTTCTCTCCCGGCAAATACCCGATATCCTTGCCCATCGGCACGACGGGACGGGCGATCAGCAGCTTTTTGAATTTGTGCTCGTCCTCGACCTTCATGAGGCCCGCGGCAAGGGTAATGAGCGTCTTCCCCGTTCCGGCGCGGCCGGTCAGCGTAACGAGCGGGATGTCGTCGTTCAGCAGCAGTTCGAGCGCCATGCGCTGCTGCGCGTTTCGCGCGGTGATGCCCCAGACGGGATCGTTGCCGAGGTGCAGCGGATCGAGCCGCTGCCCGTCCTGGCTGACCTTCAGCAACGCCGATTTGGAAGTGCCGAGCTCGTCGCGCAAAATGACGAATTCGTTCGGGTGCAAATGAACGCCCGGCCCCAGGCTTTGAATATCGAGGAAACGGTACGTATAAAACTCGTCGATGATCGAAGGATGGACCCGCAGCGTCGCGTGCCCCGTATATTGGTCGGAGGGGGACACGGTGCGGTCCGACAAGTAGTCCTCGGCATGGATGCCGAGCACGTCGGCTTTGACGCGCACGAGCACGTCTTTGCTGACGAGAATGACGGGGCTTCCTTCTTCCCCGCGCTCCTGCTCCTCCATATGATAATTGAGCGCAACCGCCAAAATGCGGTTGTCGTTCGTCATTTCCCCGAACAGCTCCTGAACCCGGACGAACCGGCGGTGATTCATTTCCACCTTGAGCTGACCGCCGCCTTCCAGCGGGACGCCGTTATGCAAATGCCCGAGTCCGCGCATGCGGTCCAGTTCCCGGGATACGAAGCGGGCGTTGCGCCCGATTTCGTCGGCCAGCCGTTTTTTGGAGTCGATTTCCTCCAGTACGACCGACGGGATGACAACCACGTTCTCCTCGAAAGAAAACATCGCCAGCGGATCGTGCAGCAGCACATTCGTATCGAGTACGTAAATTTTTTTCACGGGTGGTCCCTCCCGGGTTCGACGAATTTTCGCGTGTTTACATAGGAGCCGGACGACAGGGGACAATAAGAAAAGCAACCAAACGAAGAAGGTGAAAATCATGCAATGGCAGCGTTACGGATCTCGACTTGCGGTCTGCCTGATGCTCGCTTCCCTGGCTTCAGGGGCCGCAGGCTGCGCTGCGAAACAAGCGGCGCCCGAACCGCCGGCAAACCGTCTCGAAGCGCAGGACGAACAGCCGGCCGACGCGGCGAGAAGGGAGATTACGGATCCGCAGGCGGTTGCCGCGCATCTGGAGCAGCTCGCGGCGGGCGTTCAGGGCGTCAGGGGCGCCAACTGCGTCGTGTTCGGCAATTACGCGATCGTCGGCATCGACGTGGAACCGAAGATGGAGCGATCGCGGGTCGGAACGGTTAAATACGCCGTTGCGGAAGCGTTCCGCAAAGACCCTTACGGGGTAGACGCGCTGGTCACGGCCGACGTCGACCTCGCCCAGCGGATTCGGGAAATCCGGCAGGACGCGAACCAAGGGCGCCCGATCGCCGGATTTGCCGAAGAGCTCGCGGACATCGTCGGCCGGCTCGTGCCGCAAATGCCGCGCAGCATCATCCCGCCCGCATCCCCGGATATCGACGATTCCGTCCGGCAGCAAGAGACGAATTCGGTTCAAAACGGCCATCGCCGCACCTCCCGTTAGCAAGTCGGCCAGGTCGTCAACCTTCCCGAAAGACGCAAAAAAGCCCAGCGAAATTCACTGGGCTTTTTTGCGCATGTTAACGAAAACTTGTCCATGTAAACGGTCGGCCGAACCGCAAGGCAACGGAGCTGCGACAACGGCGGGAAGCTTTCCCGAGTCGGGATGAATGAAGACGCGCACCGCCATTGGCAGACCTCCTCGCAGCTGTTCATGGCCTCATTATACCACACGCTCCGAGGCGTTTCCAAGTAAGCGGCCGTCCCGAATTAACCGGCGGCGGAGGGCGTTGCCGCGCCAGCCTGGCGCCCTTCGGGCGAAAGCTCCTCCGCCAGGGCGGCCTTCGCTTTCTCGACGCTGCTGTCGTTCAAATAAACGTAAGGGCTCCTCCAGCTGCCTTCGAGCGGAATAAACCGGATCTGGCTGGAGTCGAGATCGTAATAGGCCTTCAACAGATTGGTGATCTGCTCGCGCGGAATGTCGGTCGTCATGTTGTCGCCTACGGCGCTGATCACCTTCCCGAGCTTCGTCACCCCGCCGAGCGATTTCATTTCGTCGGTGATGGCGGCCAGCACGCGGGCCTGGCGGTCGTTCCGCGCGAAGTCGCTCGACTCCGGCGTTCTGCCGCCCTTGGACTTCCGGTAGCGGACGAAGCCGAGCGCGTCTTCGCCGTCGAGCGTTTGCTCGCCTTTCTTCAAGTCGATCTTCGTTCCGTCCGCCGAATCGGTATAGTACATATCCTGGTCGACGTAGACTTTGATGCCGCCGAGCGCGTCGACGACGTCGGAGAATCCTTTGAAATTGATAATGGCGGTATAGTCGAACGGCACGCCGAAAAACTCGCCGAACATGTCGCGCATTTCGCTTCGGGCGTACGTATAAGCATCGTCGCTGCTTAGCCCTTCATCCCGCTTGCCCGCGTAAAAATTGGCATAGTAGGCGTTCGCCTTCCGCTGCTTGTATCCGTCGATGTCCAGCAGCGAGTCGCGCGGAATCGACACGACCGTGGCCGTATTCGATTTCGGGTTGAACGCGGCGACCATCAGCACGTCCGTGTTCAGCGTCCCGGTGCCTTCGCGGCTGTCAAGGCCGAGCAAAACCATCGAAACCGGCTTCACCTGGGCGCTGTCGGCGGAAGCGATCGGCTTCGAATCCGGCCCTTCCGGCAACGCGATATCGTCCAGCGTTTTATTCAATTCCAGATACAAATACCCGGCGAACAAGCCCAGGCCCAAAATGACGACGGCAAAAAACGAAAGCAGGGCGACGACCCACTTGCGCCGTTTCGGTTTTTTCTTTTTCGGGGTTGCCGACGTTTTGCGCGGAGGCGTTTGACGGGCTCGCGGCGGCAACGGTGCGTTCGCGTTCATTCGTTCACCTCTGACTCTCCGTCTTCTATCGAAGCATGGCCGTACAGGTCGGCCGCGAGCTGCTCGGCCGCTTCGCGGTCGAACCGGACTTCGCGGGCCGTTCCGTCTTTCGCCCGATAGGAAACGCGATATTTGGCGGCATCGCTTGAATCGACTTCAACCGACGCCAGCCCGTGATCTTCCGACAAAATTTGCGCAAAAAAGCGAAGCGAACCCCGCGCGGCTTCGTCGTCGGGGCGAATTTCGGTCATCAGCTTCGTTTGGAGCCAATAGAACAGCGCATCGTTCAGACGCATTTCCGATCCCTCCGCGCTCGGCAAGGCCGCATGCGAGATTCGCTATTCGCTTTCGCTTACATGGTCAACTACCTGGATTCGGAGGCCTCGGCCGAAGGCTTGTCCCCGCCATCCTTCGGCTTGCGGAGCTTGTCGTACAGCTGGCGCAAGCGCAGCATGAGCATCATGATGACGGCGACGCCCATGCACTGAATGATCGGCAGCTTGTCGATTTGCAGCACCAGCAGCACCAGGCAACCGAGCGCCATCATGACGTAAACCAGGATTTCCTTCAAAATCGGCAGACGCCCGGGCCGAAAGACGGCGTTGAAAATATAAATCGTAAACGCCAGGATCAGGATATAGGAGATGAGCGGATGCTCCTGAAACCACGTCTGCACGGCTTGTTCCCCCTTTGGCTGCGTTCAGCGGCGAGCCGGGACAGGATTATACGCCCGACTCCGCCATTTTCCGCTGCTTTTCGAACCGGTCGCGCTCGCCTTTGTTCAAGTACTTTTTGCGCAGGCGAATCGACTTCGGCGTAATTTCGCAATATTCGTCGTCGTTCAAATATTCGAGCGCTTCTTCCATCGACATGAGGCGAGGCGTCTTCAGCTTCACCGTCTCTTCCTTCGTTGCCGTCCGGATGTTGTTGAGGGCCTTTTCCTTGCAGATGTTGACGATGATGTCGTTATCGCGAGTATGCTCGCCGACGATCATGCCCTCGTAAATTTCCGTGCCCGGATTGACGAACAGGATGCCCCGGTCCTCGACGCTCAGCATGCCGTACATCGTCGAGGTGCCCGTTTCGCTGGCGATCAGCACGCCCTGGTGGCGTCCGCCGACCTGCCCGCCGACGACCGGACCGTAGTGGTCGAACGCATGGTTCATGACCCCGTAGCCGCGCGTCAGCGTAAGGAAATTCGTCCGGTACCCGATCAGCCCGCGGGCGGGGATCAGAAACTCCAGGCGCACCTGGCCGTTGCCGTTGTTGATCATATTGACCATTTCGGCTTTGCGGGTGCCCAGGCTTTCCATGACGCTGCCCATGCTCTCCTCCGGCACGTCGATCAGCAAGCGCTCGATCGGTTCGCTCTTCACGCCGTCGATCTCGCGAACGATGACTTCCGGCTTGGACACCTGCAGCTCGTAGCCTTCGCGGCGCATATTCTCGATCAAAATGCCGAGGTGCAGCTCGCCGCGGCCGCTCACGATGAACGCGTCCGGGCTGTCCGTTTCTTCCACGCGGAGGCTGACGTCCGTTTCCAGCTCCTTGAACAGCCGCTCGCGCAGCTTGCGGGACGTGACGAATTTGCCCTCGCGGCCGGCAAACGGGCTGTTGTTGACGATGAACGTCATCTGCAGCGTCGGCTCGTCGATCTTCAGTACCGGCAGCGCCTCCGGATTCGCCAAATCGGCGATCGTTTCGCCGATGTTGACGTCCTTTATGCCCGCAATGGCGATGATGTCGCCGGCGGCCGCTTCTTCCATTTCCACGCGCTTCAGCCCTTGGAAGCCGAACAGCTTTTCGATGCGGGCCTGGCGGATTTTGCCTTCGCGGTCAAGGACGGCGACCGGCTGGCCCTGGCGGATTTTGCCGCGGTTCACCCGGCCGATCGGAATGCGCCCCAAATATTCGTTATAGTCGAGCAGCGTAACGAGAAACTGCAGCGGCTGCTCCGTATCCTCGGTCGGCGACGGGATATGCCCGACGATCGTTTCGTAAAGGGGCTCCATCGTCGTGCCGAGCTCGGAAGCGTCCATGCTCGCGATCCCGTTGAGGCCGGAGGCGTAGACGACCGGAAAATCCAGTTGATCGTCGTTCGCTTCGAGCTCGATGAACAGCTCGAGCACTTCGTCGACGACTTCGGCCGGACGGGCCGCGGGGCGGTCGATTTTGTTGACGACGACGATCGGGGTAAGTCCCGCTTCCAGCGCCTTGCGCAATACGAATTTCGTTTGCGGCATGCAGCCTTCGAACGCGTCGACGACGAGCAGCACGCCGTCGACCATTTTCATGATTCGCTCGACCTCGCCTCCGAAGTCGGCGTGTCCGGGCGTATCGACGATGTTGATCAAATAGTCTTTATAGTGGACCGCCGTGTTTTTCGCCAGGATCGTAATGCCGCGTTCCCGCTCCAGATCGTTCGAGTCCATTGCGCGCTCCTGCACTTGCTCATTGTCCCGAAATGTGCCGGATTGGCGCAGCAGTTGATCGACCAGCGTCGTTTTCCCGTGGTCGACGTGCGCGATAATGGCGATATTTCGAATCCGATCTCTTTGATGCATGATTCCACTCCTCATGTTTTCTCTGTATCACAACATAAAACGCCGACGTTTTAGTCGACGTATACCTACATCCCTTCTATTATATGCGAAAATCGTCGCAAATCAAGGGACTACCAAATTTTCGGCCGGCGCAGCACGAGGTAGGCCCCGAAACCGATCAGCAGCACCGCAATGAGATAAATGCCCCACGTCCACAGCAGCGACATGACGAACATGAGCAGCGAAACGGCTCCGAGAACGATCGACGCGGTCCAGATGGCGCGATTGCGCATCGGTCCGAATATGTAATATTCGTACAGGCCCGCGGCGACGGCAAATACGAACAATGGCCACAAGTACTTCATCAAGCTCCAGTCGAACCAGCGGCCGATCAGCAGCGGGACGGACACGACCGTCAAAATCCCCGCCGGCACGAGCGCGATCGCGGGCAGGATCCGGCCGAAATACAGGACGTGCAGCAGCACCCCGGCGATCAAAATGAACAACGGCCAGAACAAGGAACCGATATAAGCAAAAACGCCAAGCTTCCCCAGCAAAATGACCAACCCCGCAGCCAACACCAGAACGCCGACCGCGGCGGATTGTTTGTTCACGATGGCCCCCCAATTCTTTCAAAAACTTCTATGCATTCAACGAATTCCTTTTTAGTGTAATGGAATTGAGGAGAAAAAACTAGGGCGGCAAGCTAAAATTCGAACAAAGATCGCCCTTCGCAAACTGGCGAGATTCGCCAAAGGTTAGCCGGTTCGACTTTACGCTCGCTTTCTGCGCAGGAGGAGAGCCGAAGCGATCAGGAGCGAAACGGTCACGAACGGAAGCGCTTCGAGCGCATGGGCGGAAACTTGCGGCAGCCAGCGCTGCCAAAAGGGATCTTTGAGCAGCATTTCGCCGGCCGCGTAGCCGAGCAGCGCTCCCCCGATGTAAACGAGAAACGGAAGGCGGTCCAGCGCTTTGATCATAAACGAACTGCCCCAGATGATGAGCGGGATGCTCATCGCAATTCCGATGACGAGAAGGCCGACATCCCCCTTTGCGACCGCAGCTACGGCGAGCACGTTGTCCAGGCTCATGATGAAATCGGCGGTCACGATCGTCCATACCGCTCCTTTCAGCGTAACCGCCGCCTTCGTTTCCTGCTCGTGCCCGTTATTGTCGACAAGCAGCTTCAGCGCGATGGCGAACAGCAAAAGCGATCCGGCGGTCTGCAGCAGCGGAATCCGGAGCAGCGCGACGGCCCCGACGGTCAGCAGGCAGCGAAGGGCAATGGCGGCGGCGCTTCCCCACCAGATCGCCGCACGGCGCTGCGCAGGGGGCAGACGCCGTCCGGCCATCGCGATGACGACCGCATTGTCGCCGCTAAGCAGCAGGTTAATCAAAACGATTTGCGCAAAAACCAAAATATTTTCGCCCAGTCCCATTCGAAATCCCCCCTCTTACCCGTTGTATGTACAAGCCATTCAGGTTATGTTATTAAATATTGGGTTCGAAAACGAATCTTTTTGTCGGGCGGAACGTAGGCAAGAAGTTGGACAACAGGGAGGAAGCCGGCATGGAGGAAGTATTCAGTCTTCAGTTTTTAGGGTCGTTATTGCAAATCGTCTTTATGGATTTGATGCTTGCGGGGGATAATGCGATCGTGATCGGGCTTGCGGCGCGCAACTTGCCGAAGCACCTGCAAAAAAAAGCGATCTGGTACGGGACCGGCGGGGCGGTAGTCATTCGGGTCGCCGCCACTCTGCTCGTCGTCACCTTGCTCAAAATTCCGTTTCTGCAAGCGGTCGGCGGCCTGGTGCTGCTCTGGATCGCCTACAAGCTGCTCGTTCAAGAGGACAGCCACGAGGACATTCAAGCGAGCGACTCTTTGTGGGGCGCCATCCGCACGATCGTCATCGCCGACGCGGCGATGGGCCTCGACAACGTCATCGCGGTAGCGGGCGCGGCCCACGGTAACGACCTGCTGGTCATCCTCGGCCTGCTCATCAGCATCCCGATCGTCGTCTGGGGAAGCACGCTGTTCGTCAAGCTGCTCGGAAGGTTTCCGTGGATCGTGTACATCGGGGCCGCCGTCCTCGCCTATACCGCTTCGACGATGGTCACGCACGAGCCCCGGCTGGGCGGCTTGTTCCACGACAATCCGGTCGCCGTCTGGACATTCGTGGCGCTCATGATCGCCATCGTCATCGTCGGCGGCATTTGGACGAACGCCATCAAGGCGAAAAGGCAGCAGGGGCGTTTATCGGGCGGAGACGCCGATTGAGCGGCCATTTGCATTCGTTTGCCCGGACAAGCCTCGGATTGGCGTCCGAATCAGCGGTCCCGAGAGGCCGCCATTTACGAAATTTTCCTAACTGCAAACGAAATAACGGCCCCGGGACCGGAGGCCGTTATTTTGATCGAGGAGCGAGCCCGGATTGGGCCGGCATCTTTTATTCGTTGCCCCCGTCCCAAGGGCGCTCTGCGTCGTTACCCGCTTAAAACCAGCGGTCCTCCTCGGCGGGGGCTTCTTTTTTTCGCTGGATCCGGCCCTGGGCGTTCATCCACACCGTCTCCGTTCCCTCGACCGCCTCCCGGATCATGCGCTCCAGATCGGCCTTCATTCCATCCTCCAGCCGCTCGACGATTTTCAAATTCGGATTGGTCGCCGGAGATTTCGGCACGAACAACGTGCAGCAATCCTCGAACGGCAGGATCGACGTTTCGTAGGTGCCGATTTTTTCGGCTTGCCGGATAATATCGAGCTTGTCCATCATGACCAGCGGGCGCAGCAGCGGCAAGGATATCGTTCGTCCGATCACGTTCATGCTTCCGAGCGTCTGGCTGGCGACTTGCCCGAGGCTGTCGCCGGTCACGAGCGCAAGCGCGCCGCTGCGTTCCGCCAGTTTTTCGGCGATGCGCAGCATCGATCTGCGCATAAGCGTGATGATCAGATTGTCCTGGCCGTTTTGCGCGAGTTTCGTCTGGATATCGGTAAAAGGAACAAGATGAAGCTTGATCCGGCCGCCGTAATGAGCCAACCGCTGCGTCAGCGTAATCACTTTCTCGGTCGCCTGCTCGCTCGTAAACGGATAGCTGTGAAAATGAACCGCTTCGATTTCCAGCCCTTTTCGCATCGCCATCCATCCGGCTACGGGACTGTCGATTCCTCCCGACAACAGCAGCATCGCCTTGCCGTTCATCCCGATCGGGAACCCTCCGGTGCCTTGCTCGACCTTGCAATAGACGTACGTTGCCTCCGCCTGGATGTCGACCTTGAGCTCGGTGTCGGGATGGCGGACGTCTACCTTCAGCTCCGGCGTATTGCGCAGCACGTGAGCGCCGACAAGGTGATTCATTTGCTGCGAATCGTGCGGGAAGTCCTTCCAGGTTCGTTTTACCGATACTTTGAACGTTTTGGGCGGAACGTCCAGCCCCCGCATGACCGCGAGAGCGGCTGCCTGGATGGCCGCGAGTTCGTTTTCCGCTTTCAGCACCGGACTGAACGATGCGAGCCCGAATATTTCGCGAAGGCGGGCGGCGACGGATTCGTATGCTTCTCCGTTCAGGTGGATAAACACCCTGCCGTAAGATCGTTCATAGGACAAGCCCCGGAACGCCGCGAGCGATTGTTTGATGTTGGCCGTCATAAGGGATTCGAACTTCCGCCGGTTGCGTCCCTTGATCGTCAGTTCTCCGAATCTCACCAAAATTAAGTTGTAAATCATGTCAAGCTCCTCTCAAGCGGCTTCAGCTTGGCGACGGCGAGGCGCAATCTTTCGGCAAGCGTATCGATATCCCGTTCCGTTTGCTCGTCCCCGAAGCTGATGCGAATGCTTCCCGACGCCCGATGCTCGTCCATTCCCATAGCCGTCAACACCCGGCTCGGTTTCAAGCTTTTGGAGGAACACGCCGACTGCGTCGAGATCAGAATCCCGTGCTTTTCCAGCATATGCACGAGCACTTCCGGCCTCATGCCCGGATAGGAGACGTTTACGATATGAGGAGCGAATCGGCTCTCGTCCTCCAAGACATTGAGCACGAGTTCGGGAATGCTTTTCAGCCGTTCGATCAATTTCCGTCTTAACCCGTACATGCGCGTTCGGCGTTCCTCGATCGTCTCCATCGTAAGCCTGAGCGCTTGCGCCGTACCGACAATGCCGGGCACGTTATGGGTTCCGCTGCGCCTGCCGTCCTCCTGCCCGCCTCCGGCAAGAAGCGGGCTCAACTTCAGCCCTTCGCGGGCAAGCACGAAGCCGGCGCCTTTCGGCCCGTGAAACTTGTGGGAGGATGCGGTATACAGATCGATTCCCCATTCCTTCCATTGGACCGGAACCTTTCCGATCGCCTGAACGCCGTCCACATGAAAACGAACCTGCGGCCGGTCTTTCAGCAAACGGCCGATTTCCTCGATCGGCTGGATGGCGCCGGTCTCGTTGTTAACGTGCATGACGCTGACGAGAACCGTATCGTCGCGCAGAGCATCGGCCACGTCGGCCGCCCGGACGAAGCCCTGCCGGTCCACGGGAAGAAACGTGACGGCCACGCCCTGTTCCTCCAGCTGTTTGGCGCAATAAAAAACGGAAGGATGCTCGACGGCCGTCGTGACAATATGCTTCGTCGGTTTGCGGGACGCGAGCACCGTTCCTTTCATCGCGTAGTTGTTGCCTTCGGTGCCGCCGGACGTGAACACCACTTCTTCCGCTTTCGCCCCGAACAGGCCCGCTACGTTCGCGCGCGCCCGTTCCACCAGCTTCATCGCTTCGGCACCCGAGCGGTGCAAGGCTGCCGCGTTGGCGTAATGCCGCGTCATCAGCTCGCCGACCGTCCGTACGACCTGCTCATAGGGAGCGGTCGTCGCGGCATTGTCAAAATAAAGCATTTCCATTCGCAATATCCTCCGAAAACGTCTGAATCGCTGAAAAAAAAGATCAAAAGGGATGTCGTCATCCCTATTTGATCCCCGTCGGATAAAACCTTATAATAGCGGCGTTCTTCGTTACAAAGGAGAAGTCCAGCCGATTCTCGCATTCAAAACTTTGGCGACGTAAGCTTGCGTTTCGGCGGGAAGCTCGCGCAAACGTGCCGTCACGTCCTCGTTCGTCCTGAGGCCCAGCCGGTCGACGCGCCCCGGCCCTGCGTTATAAGCCGCAAGCGCCGTCATTTCGTTGCCGTCATATTTGCGCAGCAGGTACGATAAATAGCGGGTTCCGGCGTCGATATTTTGCACCGGGTCGAAGGAATCCGTTACGCCAAGCCCTTGCGCGGTCGCGTCCATCAGCTGCATCAAGCCCTTGGCTCCGGACGAAGAAACGGCGTCGGCGCGAAAAGAGGATTCCGTTTGGATCACGCCTTTGATCAAGGCCGGATCCACGCCGTAGCGCGCGGAAGCTTCATGAATGATCGCGTCGTACGATCCCGTACGGCCCAAATCGTCAGCCAAACTTCCCAGGCCCAGGCTTCCCAGTCCCCAGGACGTGCTGCCTGAAGGATTAAAACCGCTAAATCCTAGCAAGCCGACCGACCCGGAAGAACCGGCCCATTCGAGGCTGTCCCCGTACAATCCGTTGGCGGCCGACGAGTCCAGACCGAGCATTTGCGCCAAAAGCTGACTGAAGATCTGATCGTCGTCGTTCGATCGAATCGATGTCGCGGAACTCGCGTCGTTTCCAAGCGGATCCGCTCCGGATAACCATTGCGACAACAGCAATTCCTTGATGACCCGCGGGTCCGTCGAAATTTTCATGTCGATCATTGTGCAGTATCGCTCCCGGAAAATGATGCCTGTCTCTTCACATTGTACATCAAACCCGAAAGCCGTGAAAAGCCGAAACCGGCGAATTTGCCGGCAGGAAACGCAAAACGCGCCTTTGGGCCTACCGCGAGGCGGCCGTCAGCCTTCGCTTTTCGGCTTGAACGTCAAGCAGCAGGTTACCGCCGACGTTCCGGCCGTGTCCTGATGTTCTTCGCCAAACTCGTCGGCGAATTCCTCGCTCTCCGCGTTCAAACGCGCGTGAGCGTCGATTTCGATGGCGATTTCCTGCGCTCCGCAGCGGTTGCCCTCGTTCCAGAACGAGCAATTGCTGACGCTGCATAACACCCCGTTTGGCATGGCGCCTCACCTCCGGTAGTAGTGTGCGCATCGCGTTATGCGGTATGCGGCCGGAAGGACGGGGGTTGCAGGAAGTTCGCCGGCAATAAGCCTATTTCTGTTGATTGTGCAAGCGCCGTTGAATCAAGTATTCGCTTTCGTAATACGATAGCTCGTCGCGCAGTTCCTCATACACGTGCGAAACGCTCAGCACGATATCGCGCACGGCGCGAACCGGCTTCAAGCGGAAACGGATCGCGTCTTGTCCGGTATAGGCATATCTTCCGTCTTCGGAATAGCCTTCGTTTTTAGGATAGAAAAACGCGTTCACGCAATTGTGGTACACCTCGTAAAGAGCTTTTTCCGCCGCTTCCGCGTCGAAATTCGGCCGGCGCAGCAGCGCGCCGAGCTTTTCGTACGACACTTCGGAAAAGACGAGCAAATGACGAAGGTCGGAAAGCATGCCGGCATAAAAAGCGTTCAGCTTCTCATCCTGTTCTTCGTTCAATTGCGGCAACGCATAAGCGTTCAAAAAAGCTTCCAGTTCGGCGCAGGCCGCTTTCAACTTGTCTCGGCTGGATTCGGCGAGGCCCCTGGCTTTGGCGGATGGCATCACTCACTTGCTCCTTTCGGTTCACACGGACACATTCGTTGTCGTAGTCATAAGCAAAAACGTTTCGCAGGCTTGACGTCGGCGAAACTTACCCCCATCGTACCATAAATTCCAATGAAACGGTACTGGCTCCCGCCAAAATCGATCGTATTAATTTTGTCCCTGTGCTGAAAGCTATCGTTAAACCTGCGTTATACGCGATTCGAAACCAGGAGGTGCCGCAGCATGAACCGCAAATCGTGGTTCGGCCCGTTATTTGCCGTTGCCGTCGTCTTGTTCGCCTTGCCGCTGATCGTCCCTCCGCGAAACGATCCGGGGCCTCCCGCCCCCTCCCCGGCGGCGAACGAGGGACGGGCTTTCGTTCCGTCCGCAAAAAGAGAAGCGTCCTTCAAACACAAAACGATCGCGCAAGACAAGCTCGCTACGGAAAGGCTCAGCCGCCTCGACAGCGAGCGCGATCTGCGGCTCCTGCTCTCCGGCGGCAATAAAATAAAAGCCTCGGAGCGCCAGGCCAAGCTGGAACGGATGACGAAAACGCACGGCCATTTCGTTTCCGTTTGGTGGAAAACGGATGGCCGGACGTACGAGGCCGATTCGGCGCCGGCGGAATTGAAGCGCAAGGCCGCTCCTTACGTGGCGAAAGCCAATGCCGCCCTGCTCAAGGGAAAAAATTATCATTCTCCTTCTTTTGCAAGCGGGAACGAAACGAATTTCGTCGTCGCCGTTCCGGGGACGAAGCCCGGAGAAGGCGTGGCGGCTCTCGTTCACTCCGACATCGTAGAGGAAGTGCAGCGGCATCAGGAAAAAAACCTGCGCGTCGTTCCCTATCCCGCCGAAGGAAGATACCGGGTAGAATCGGTCCTGCCCAACACGAACAAAGACACGACCGTGCGGAAAGGAGACGACAACGGAAACGTCAGCCATTACGCCGTCGACGAGCTGGTCGTCAAATTCAAACGGCCGCTTTCGGAAAAGCAGCTGCTGCAGCTTAGGAAAGACCTGCACATTACCGTCGTCCGCCATCGCGGCCCTACGTATTTGTTCCGTTCCAAAAAGTACAAGATGGAGCAGTTGAAAACGTACTTTGCCAAATGGAATCCGTCGTTCATGGAGCCTCATTACTTGTATTTGACGAACGAAACGTCGGGCGCCGCCCGACCGGACGACGGGACCGAACCGGCGGCGGTCATTCCCAACGATACGCTCTACGGGGACTATCAGTGGAATTTGCCCGAAATCGCCACCGAGAAGGGCTGGAACGTCACCCGCGGGAAAGACGAAATCGTCGTGGCCGTCGTCGATACCGGCGTGCAGCTCGATCATCCGGATCTGCAGGGGCGCCTCGTGGAAGGAATCAACATCGTCGACCCTTCCAGCCCCCCGATGACGACGTCGGCCACGGAACGCACGTCGCGGGCATCATCGCCGCGCAGGTGAACAACGGCGAGGGCGTCGCCGGCATGACCTGGTATACGAAAATCATGCCCGTCAAAGCGCTCGACAGCACCGGCGCCGGCACAACCTATTCCGTCGCCGAAGGCATCATCTGGGCCGTCGACCACGGCGCGGACGTCATTAATATGAGCTTGGGCAACTATGCCGAAGCCCAGTTTTTGCACGATGCCGTCAAGTACGCGTACGACCGGGGCGTCGTGCTCGTCGGGGCCAGCGGCAACGACAATACCGATCGCCCGGGTTATCCGGCGGCTTATCCCGAGGTGATCGCCGTGGCGGCGACCGATCCGGGCGAAGCGAGAGCCGAATATTCCAACTTCGGCGATTATATCGACGTGGCCGCTCCCGGCAGCTCGATCGCGAGCACCTATCCGGGCAGCCGGTACGCCGCCCTGTCCGGCACGTCGATGGCGACGCCGCACGTCGCGGCGCTCGTCTCGCTCGTCAAGGCGGCCAACCCCGGACTCGGCGTCGACGAGATCGCGGAAATCGTCCGTTCGACCGCGAGAGACCTCGGGCCGGCCGGCAAAGATAACGACTTCGGCTACGGCCAGATCGACGTGGACGCCGCCGTTCATGCCGCAAGCGGCGGCGGAAACGCCGGCAACGGAACGGGAACGCCTGTTGACGGCATCGGCTACGGCAATGGCGGGGCCGTCGGAGGCGACGGAGGCTTTCCCTGGACGACGGACGGAAATTTCGGCTCCTTGCAGCTTTACCCCGACCGAGTCCGCGAAGAAGTTCGCCGATCGCTGCAAAAGGGGTCCTGAGCCGCGACGGCGCGGCAGCCGCCTCGAAAGCGGCGCGAGTCAGGAAAGCGAGTCGACAAACGAAAAGTATCATCGTGAGCTTCGCCCTCAAATCCGGGCAAATATACGGATTTGAGGGTTTTTGACGTTTTTCATGATTTTTTAAGCTTTATCGGTTACAATTAGAGATTGAAATTATGCGTTAGTTTCTTACTTAATACAAGCAGAGGAGCAGAATATGGACAAATCGCAACGGAAGGCGACAACCAAAAAAATACGCCAGGAGCAACAACGAAAAAAACAGCAACGAATGAGAATCATCATATGGGCGACGGTCGTCTGCTTCATTGCCCTTGTCGTGGCCGCCATTTTATTAAAGCCCGAACCGAAGCCAATAGCAATTAATTACAATGGAGCTCCAACAATTGGTTCCGAATCAGCTCCAATTAAAATTGTCGAATTCGGTGATTTTAAATGCATTGCCTGCAAATATTTCAGTGAAGAGATCATGCCTAAATTAAAAGCTGAGTATATCGACACTGGAAAAGTATCATTTTCATTTCAAAATTTTACGATTTTTTTGCCAGATTCTTATACAGCAGCTTTGGCTGGGCAAGCTGTTTTTCACCAAAGTAATGAAGAGTTTTGGAAATTTTATGATGCTGTTTTTGAACACCAGCAAGATGAAAGAATCGAATGGGCAACATCAGAATTCTTGGTGAATTTAGCCAAAGAAAAAGAATTAAATATTAATTATGACAAGTTAAAACAAGACATTGATAGCCAAACATACAGTGAAGAAGTGGATAATCAAGTTAAAATTGCAAAAGAAAATCGTTTTACTGGAACACCTACTATTTTAATTAACGGACGAAAACTTGATGATAGCACAGCACTAAATTATGATAATTTAAAAAAAGAAATTGATAAAATTTTAAATGAGATGGAAAAATAAACAAGGAAGTTTATAACTGGACAGTGAAAAGTTCTCAACCTTAAGAAGCCCATGAATCTGCGTCAGCAGCGGACAAATCTTGCTTGGAACGAATAATTTGGGTTACGGAAAGATGCCTGTTTTGGGCAAATAGCCGAAAAATCGAATGACGTAAATGGGCCGTCACCGTCGCTTCCGAGACAATCGCTTTGGAAGGCGTGCGAAGATATCGAAAGAACAGCGCGGGAGTCCGTCCGGAAAACCGCAGGGTGATCAATTGGATAATACCTGTCGAAATGACACTGCACATGACGAAGCCCTCAATCGCTTGCAGGGTTTGCCGAATGCGCAAGCGATCCGTTTCGCGCTTCACCTGCTCCAGCGGATGCGGCTCGTCTTTGCGCAAGTATCGCTTCAGCTTTGGCATAGAGCGGCTCCAGAATCGGTAGCCGAATGCGCCGATCACCTGCTTCATTTCGCGAAAGGTGCACTCGATCTTGAATCGATACCCGTACAGCGTGATGATCTCCGCCCCTTCCAGGGACAGGTCGGTGCTGACGAGATGGAATGGCGGTCGCCTTGTTTGACCAAAACAAAGCGAAGCCCTTGGTACAGGCCCTGTCCCCAGAGCAAGTCCAGGCACAGGCAAGAGAGCGTTTCTTCCTTCCCGTAAATCGTCACGTTGACCGGTTGAAATTCCGTTGCCCGCGTGTGAAATAACTCGGCGAGCTTGAGCATCTTTCCCTGCTTGGGCGGGCCGTCCCCGGCCGGTTTTGCGGACGGGGCGCTCATAGGCGACGACATTCATCTTTGCCTTGGTCACGATGTACATCCAGCTCTCGCCGGAGAGATTGCCTTCACCCAAACACTTCAGTGCCGGAATGGACAGGAAGTAACGATCCAGCAGAAGCAAGGCTCCGCCAAACGAACGGGCGGCGTGGAACGCTTGATCGATCATTTGTACCACGTGGGAATCCTGCCGCTGCTCGGACGAAGCGTCCCAGCCGAAGATGGTTTTGACGCCGTCCTACAAATTCATGAACAAGGGCAGGCAGAACCATTTGAGTGGGGAGCCTTCCAGAATGCCGATCGCGCCAAACAGATGGCCGAAGTTAATGCACGTGGAATTCGATGACAAGGAAAACACCTGGCACTTGTTCATCGACTTCGAACGCGGATCGACCTTCGCTTGTCCGATTTGCGGTGCGGCGTGCACCGCGCACGATACGGAAACGAAGAAGTGGCGCCATCTCGACTTCTGGGACTGGAAAACGTACATGCATGCACGCGTACCAAGAACGGATTGTCATGCTTGTAAGAAGATCACGCAAGTGCCGGTTCCTTGGGCACGCGTGAAATCGCATTTTACGTTGCAGTTTGATGCGTGGGCCATGCGGCTGATGGCCGAAATGCCGGTCAATGCTGCCGCACGCGAACTGCGCGAGCATGACACACGGATGTGGCGCATCTTCCATCACTACGTGGATAAAGCGATGGCCGAACTGGATTTGACGCGTGTAAAGCGGATTGCGATCGACGAAACGTCTTCCCGCCGCGGCCACCGATACATCACGCTGTTTGTAGACGCCGACACCATGATCGTCCTGTTTGCGACAGAAGGCAAAGGGATGGACACGCTGGGTCGCTTCAAGGAACGGCTGGCTGCCAATAGGCGCGAGCGCGGAGCAGATTGAGGAAGTCTGCTGTGACATGTCTCCGGCGTTTATACGGGGGATTGAGGACTTCTTCCCGAAAGCCGAGATCACGTTTGATAAATTCCACGTCATGAAGCTGGTGAACGAGGCCGTAGACGATGTGCGAATTGCCGAGCAAAAGCAAACGAGGGAACTGAAGCATACCAGTACATTTGGCTGAAGAACGAATCCAACCTGACGGAGGCGCAGCGGGAAACGTTGACGCGATTAAAAGGTACGCACCTGCAAACCGGTCGTGCCTATCGCCTGAAGCTGGCGTTGCAGGATTTCTGGAGCACGCCGCAGATCTTCGCGGATGTGTACCTGCGGGAGTGGATGGGGTGGGCGAATCGGTCCCAGCTAACGCCAATGGTGGATCTGGCGAGAACGATCAAGCGGCACGAGGAAGGCATCTTGCGCTGGTTCCACAGCAAAATGACCAACGGGCTTTTGGAGGGCATCAATGGCCTCGTTCAAGCATCCAAGCGCAAAGCGCGTGGCTACCGCAATGTCGAGAATTTGATCGCCATGGTATACATGACGGCCAATAAGCTTCGTTTGCCTGCACTTGAAGCGCGACGATCACATTAAGACCGGAAACAAAAAAAGAACGGGCACCAGCATGGAGCCACGCATCGCTCGCATCTGTACCAATTCCCTTGTCCAGCAACCAGTCTGCCCATTTGGGCATTTTTTTATGCGGCAACAGAAAGAGAACGCGGAGTGAAGCATCTATACCAATTCCCTTGTCCGATTTTGACCCTACCGCTCTAGCTAAGAGGGCCTCCCCCACCCAATAGCGCGAAGATCCTAGCGCGAAGATCCCTTTATGAGGTCCACAAAGGGATATTTGAAGCGAATCGAAGATGGAATTCAGCCCGTCAGTATCGAGATCACTGTGCATTGACGTGAGCGCGCAGGGGGCAAAAAGACGGCGATCCCACCGTTCCCTGTTGCCGGTCTAGGTCTGCCAGGACACAGCCAATCTGTGTTTCTTTCAACCACTTCGGTATCAGTATTTTCCGTTATCAGCGCATAGCAGCATATCTGGTTTAGCGAATTTTGTTTAATTTTGATTTAAATTGAATAATTGTTTTGTAAATATAGGAATTCAAGTCTATGTTTTGATATTACCATATTTGTTATTATTTTTTTCGGTGATATTATTCCACCAATTACTAAATCCACATTTATTTGTGGGAGGAGGAGTTTTTATGAAAAAGAAGTTTTTAATGTTGTTTGCTGCATTTGCAATGTTTTTAAGTATTTTTCCTGTCTACTCAGAATCTGCATCAGCAGCCTGTGATGATCCTGATTTTACATGGACTATTACTATTGAAAGATTTGGAACTTCAAGGTGTTT
Source organism: Cohnella algarum (assembly GCF_016937515.1). NCBI lineage: Bacteria > Bacillati > Bacillota > Bacilli > Caryophanales > Paenibacillaceae > Cohnella > Cohnella algarum. The sequence continues at coordinate 4,314,470 of NZ_JAFHKM010000002.1, read as the reverse complement.
CGACGTCCCCAGTGGTTACTGTTCGCCGCCTGACTTTATGGCGGGAAAAAGGCATGAATTCGCCATTCGGTGTGGCGGAGCCAAACCGAATAAACAGCCGACAATAGCCTAATCCCTTCTGTACAATGACGGTGGATTAGGCTATTGTCGATTAAAAAGGAAAATGCTCCCGAACCTTTGGCGAGGATCCCCGGGAGCATTCACTTCATCATGTCAAAAATACTTTATTTCGGCCTTTCTTGCAAGGCTTATTTACGCACATTCGGAAATCAATCTCCTGACGTCCAGCTCTGCTGTGAAAACTGCGGTCGGCTTCTCCATAAACACGGTCGTTATTGGCGAGGAATTGTGACGAAGCATGAGGTCATCCAGATCCCGATCTACCGTCGATATTGTCCTACCTGTAGAATAACAATCTCCCTCCTGCCGGAGTTCCTGATTCCATGGGCCCGGTATGCGACTTGGGTGCGAGAAGCGGCATTAAAGCGCAAGCACAAGGGATTCTCTTGGCGGCAGACGACAGAAAGCACAACAACTCCTGCCGTGCGTTATAGCCGCCGTACGTTGAAACGCTGGTGGGCAAGACATCTGCGCCGCGCAGCGGATGCAGCACTATGGGTTGCTGGGAAACTCGTAGCCCAGGGGGACGACACGGATATGCTCCACCTTTACCCCACCATGATGAACCCAACGCCAATGGATACATTGGATTGGCTGGACAAACTGTTACCCCGATTCATCCCCGCTGGCGCATCCAGACGGGGCTATTGGACGTTTCTAAATGCGAGGTTACCTGTAGCATCACGCTTATAAATCCCTTCAGCATCCACCGCCAAGGAGCAAGGCAAACGAAAATCGCCTCCAAAATTGCTTTAAAAATCGCCTGGACGGCAAGTTGCCCTCCTGATCCCACAAAATATGCGCCCTCCCTGGCTTCTAGCGTCTATGCGATACTCTCATAGACCACAGGGAGAGGAGATTTAGCATGGATGAGCAAGCAAGGCAGCAAGAAGCCAACTTCCGTTATGGCTTAATTGCATCACTGGTTAGCCGCAAATTGGATCCCGGAGAACAGATGGCGTTGATGCGCGAAATTGTAAGCCATGAGTATGAAACGTCGTCGGGACAGCGAAGGAGAATTAGTCTACGAACGCTTGAGCGATATTTAAAAGCGTATCGCGAAGGCGGATGGGAGGCGCTGTTGCCCTCCGTCCGAGCAGACAAACTCACGACCAGGGAAATCCCCGAGGATGTGCTTGCCAAAGCGATTGCCTTAAAGCAGGAGCAACCCGGCCGAAGCGTCAGGCAGATTATTGCGATTCTGGAACTGGCGGCATTCGTGGCCCCCGGCACCCTGAAAGAAAGCACGCTTAGCAAGCAGCTTCGCCGCCGCGGCGTCACGCGCAAAGCGTTACTGAATACGGGGTGGAGCCACTTTCGCCGGTTTGAAGCCACGCACCGAAATAGCATGTGGCAAGGCGATGTGCAGCATACCCTTTACCTTCCGCATCCGGACAAGCCCGGCAAGAAGGTCATGGCCTATCTGGTTATTTTCATTGACGATTACTCTCGCTTCGTTGTGCATGGCCAGTTCTATTTCGAGGAACGTGTGGCCCGGCTGGAGGATTGCCTGAAGAAGGCGATTTTAAAGAACGGAGTGCCGGAAATGATCTATGTCGATAACGGCGCCATCTATTCTTCACACCATTTTGAGCGGATTTGCGGGCGACTGGGGGCAGAGCTTAAGCATACTCGCCCCGGACGTCCTATGGGACGCGGGAAGCAAGAAAAGTTCTTCCGATTTGTCGACCAGAGCTTTGTGCCGGAGGCATACGACCTGATTGAACAAGGGAAGATCCAGACGCTTAACGATTTGAATCGATTCTTCTCGGCGTGGCTTGAGATTGCTTACCACCAGAAAGTCCACAACAGCTTTAAGCAGCGCCCAGTCGACCGATACCAAAAAGACGACCACCCGATTCGCATGTTGCCGCCGCATGAACTCATAGAAGTATTCTTGCTGGAGGAATCCCGCAAAGTGGACAAAACGGGATGCATCTCGCTGCTGGGCACGATATTCGAGGTCCAGACAGAGCTTGCCGGCTCGAAGATTCAGGTGCGATTCGATCCGCACGACCTGTCCGTCATCCAGGTGTGGAAGGACGGCCAGCGCTATGAAGACGCGAAGCCAATGAAGCTCCGCGATCCGAAAAACCGGCCGAAGCAGGATGAACCGAAGGCCGTCATGCAACCGCCGAAGACGGGCCTCAACTATGTGGAATTATTGGTGGAAGAACAGAAACGGCAGACCCGCGAAGCGCAAGGCGCTGCGCTTTCGCGAGCGATGAAAGAGGTGAAACGCTCATGATTCGTGGTTTCTTCGGGTGGGAGCGCGTTCCGTTCACCCGGGAGATTGAAACACGGCATCTGCACCGCTCCAAGCGATTCGAAGAATGTGTAGCACGGATGCAGTATATGGTGATGACTCGCTCGATTGGCTGCGTCACCGGTGAAATTGGCTGCGGCAAGTCGACAGCCGTTCGCTACTTGAAAGACCAACTGGATCCGAACAAGTACCGGTTTATCTATCTGTCGGATGCGAATCTGAAACCAAGGGACTTTTACCGTGAACTCCTCCACCACTTCGGCTTGCCGCCCAAGTTTCTGCGCAGCGAAGCCAAACGGCAATTCCAGCACCTCGTATGGGATTTGTACGAGAACCAGCAGAAGGTCGCCGTTATTGTCGTGGATGAAGCGCACCTGCTTTCAGGAGACATGCTGCAAGAAATACGCTTTTTGACGAATTTTCGTATGGACTCGATTTCGCCGCTTGCCCTGCTGCTCATTGGACAGCCGGAACTACAGGCCACGTTGCAACTGAGAATCTTCAAGCCGATTACACAGCGGATGAACGTGCGTTTTCATTTGGAAGGCTTGTCGCTCGAGGAGTGCCGCGATTACATCTCCCACCAATTGGAGGTTGCCGGAAGTACAGGGCCGGTGTTTACGACAGAAGCGATGGACGCCATATACGCGCATGCTCGGGGGATATGCCGAGAGATAAATAACGTCTGCACCGCTGCGCTTCTGGATGCAGTGCTGCGAAAAGACAAAATGATTGATACCGTCCATGTGACGAGGATCCTAGCTGAATTTAAGGAACAGTGAGGGATGACAAATATGAATGAGATACGATTTCATGGAGATACCGAGCGTTGGAACGTGTACGATGGAGAAGAGTTGCTTTGCTCGCTACGTTGTGGTGATGCCGTGATGATTCAAGTAGGAAAGCACTTCTTGCCATCCAACCTTGAGCTCGATACGGACTGGTACGTGAAGTTTGGAAATTCGAAGTTCTGGCTCCACCGACATGCCAAGTACCGCGTCCGACCGCTGTTCTAACTGCTCTTCGGAGCAGTTTTTTTACGCCGACAAACAAAGGCGAAATATAATTGTCTCCGAAACGGCGGTGAGGAAAGCAAAAAGCCACCGTCATTGGCGGTTCCGAATCTACCGTCAATTAAAGTGGCTGATGACAGGTTACGATCTCCACCTTGTAGTTTCATCAATTAGAGATTCTGATGGTAATTTACTTTTGCCTCCAAATGCAACCGGTTCTGTTCAAGTTTCATTATATAAAGGAACCGACATTAATTTTGCTACACGTATTGGGACATTCAATGCAGATGTAGGCTTTAGTACTGCCAGGGATTTCAATAATTTAAGTGCAGGTTCTTATATATTCGAAGTCGATAATAATACAAGCGTCTCAGTTGTCCAAGTAAATGGTAACGTGTCGTAGGCGAATAGTATTAATTTATTATTTCACTTTATCCTTTTAAATAAACCAAAAACAAACATATAAGTAAATTGTTTCATTCGGACGATAGCTGTTTATTTTTTAAGAATAACTTGTATAAAGCTGCGGAGAAGTTGTACAATTATACTAATAAAATTAATACTTTTTAGGTTATAGTATTTTTTAGGAAATCCAGTGATGATTAAAACATTGAGAAACAACCAATTTTTGAAATTTGCCTATTTTACAATCTGAATACGTTATTAGGACAACATGATGGTACGAGCGAGGAGTGACACTTTCTTGATAGCCTGGATTCGGACGTATAGCCTTTATCTTGCATGGGTCGTGTCGCTGGTCGCGACGGGAGGCAGCCTTTTTCTTAGCGAAGTGATGCGCTATATTCCATGCAGTCTGTGCTGGTACCAGCGGATCTTTATGTACCCGCTCGTCATCCTGCTCGGCCGCGCGGCGATCCGCGACGACCGGCGCATGATCGGCTACGCCCTTCCGCTGGCCGTTATCGGCGGCTGCATTTCGCTGTACCACTACGCAGAACAGAAAATTCCGGGCCTGGCCCAAATGCTTCCCTGCTCGAGCGGCGTGCCCTGCGATAAAGATTATTTGGACTGGTTCGGCGTCATCACCATTCCGCTTCTCGCGCTGATCGCGTTCATCCTGATCATCGTCGCGCTCTCCCTCGGAAAAAAAGCGGCGGCCGATGCCGCCGACGAAGAAGACGAAATCGAGGATTAAGATCCCGATTCGAACCGTTCCCCCGTTGCGTGCGATAGCGCATGCCGGGGGAACGGTTTTTTCGGCTGGCTAGGCCGCAGAACGATAAAGGCATGCTACCGGCGGGTCGAGATGAGCAACTGCGACCCAACCGGATCGTGTAAGTACGTTCGAAGGCGGCGAGATGAGTAATATTTACTCAATTCGCTCCGGCCAAGCAGGTTTAACCGATTCAAATGCGTAATATTTACTCAACTCGCTCCGGCCAAGCAGGTTTAAACGGTTCAAATGCGTAATATTTACTCAATTCGCTCCGGCCAAGCAGGTTTAACCGATTCAGATGCGTAATATTTACTCAACTCGCTCCGGCCATATAGGGTTAACCGGCTCAGGATCATCGGAGACGGTTTAGAAAATGTCCGCGAAACTTATACTTGCTGAAACGTTAAAAAAGCCGATGCACGCGGGTATCTCTACCTCGCCGCATCGGCTTTCGCAAATTGAATGGTTGGGATCGGAAAGCTTGCCGTAAGCCGGGTTCTGTACTTCCGGTGGTGCGACGGACCTTGCGATCCTCCCACGTGTGGAAGCGACAATCATCTTTCTAGGCCGTACGTTGCCGCACGGCTCAAGCGACCAACCCGAACGCGCCCCGGGCAAGGGCTGCGGCCTCGAAAGCCGCCGCGTTCCTCTTCGGTCTTGCTCCAGATGGGGTTTACCAGGGGCAAAGTCGCCAGTGCCCCTCGTGGTCTCTTACACCACGGTTCCACCCTTGCCTGTGCCGCGCAAGGCGGCCATCGGCGGTCCGTTTCTGTGGCACTATCCTTCGGCTCGCGCCGACTGGACGTTATCCAGCATCCTGCCCTATGGAGCCCGGACTTTCCTCTCGCGGCCTTAAGCCGCCAGCGATTGTCTGTCAAACTTTCCGATTCGTTACACCAGTATACCGCGAATCGGCTTCCGGCACAACGGCAATCCTTGGCCGAAAAGCCAATTCACTTGAGCTTGAACGGCTCCGTATTCACCTCGGAAGCGAATACCTCTGTCGCATATCCCTTTTCGGCGAGCCGCTGCCGCAGCCATTCCGCCGTTTTCGGCTTCATGATTTTTTCCGCGTTATGCCCCGGATCGATCAGCATGAGCCCCATCGCGTCGGCGTCGTGCGCCGTGTGGTAGTCGATGTCTCCCGTGACGAGCACGTCGGCGCCGGCGAATTTGGCATGGCGAATGTAACGGGAACCGGATCCGCCCAGCACCGCCACCTTGCGAACGAAGCGCGAGCCGTCGCCGACCGTGCGGACGAAAGGGACGTCGAAGGCGCGCTTGACCCGTTCCGCGAATTCGTCCAACGTTTCCGGCCGCGCCAGCGTCCCGACTCTCCCGAGGCCGAACGCGCGGCCCTTCAAGTCCATCGGATATACGTCGTAAGCGACTTCTTCGTAGGGATGAGCCTTCAGCATCGCCTGCGTCACCGCTTTCAGCGCGCTTTGCGGCACGACCGTTTCGATGCGCGTCTCGGCTACGGCTTCGAGCTTGCCCTGCTTGCCGATAAAAGGATCCGCGCCTTCGCCGGGCAGAAACGTCCCCGTGCCTTCGATGTTGAAGCTGCAATGGCTGTATTTGCCGATTGCGCCGGCTCCGGCGGCGAACATCGCCGACCGGACCGCCTCCTGATGCTCCCGCGGCACGAATACGGCCAGCTTGAACAGCTTGTCGGTATGGACCTCTTCCAGCACTCCGCGAACCTCGAGTCCGAGCGCTTCCGCCATCCAATCGTTCATGCCGCCTTCGGCCGTATCCAGATTCGTATGCGCCACGTACACCGCAATGTCGCCGCGCAGCAAAGACGCCGCCAGCGCTCCCTCGGGCGTATCCGTCCGAAGCGTCTTGAGCGGCCGGTAAATCAGCGCATGGTGCGCGATAATCAGCTCGGCCCCGATCGCCGCCGCCTCCTCCGCCACGGCTTGCGTAACGTCGAGCGCGACGAGCACGCGACGGACTTCTTTTTGCAAGGTTCCGACCTGAAGGCCGATGCGGTCGTCCGGAACCGCGTAAGCTTTCGGCGCGAGCTTTTCCATCAATTGGATAACCGTTTCTCCGCGGGCAAACATGCGAGCACCTCCCGATAAAGCGTTGTCGTTCGTTCCCATTCCTTTGCCTTCTCCGCCGTTTCCGGAGCTTCGGACAGCCGTAGTTGTTCCAGAATCCGGTCGCGCTTCGCGATTTCGCCGCTCCACTTGCGCCGGAACAGCTCGCCGCCCTCCCGCAGCAGCAGCGGCCCCATCGCATACGCAATGTCCGGCGGCAATTCGAACCGCTCGCCCTTTGACGCGAAGGAGACCGACAGGCCGTACAGCTCGGCGTTCCGCCGCTCCGCATCCGCGCCGTCGCCCGCCCGTTTTGCGCGAAGAAGCGTGTAGATTTCCCCGTCTTCCTCCAGCAGCTCTTCGATGTCGAGCACAAAACCGCGCTCCCGCAGCCATCGGCGCACCTGATCCTCCGCGACGTGCGGCGACAGCACAAGCGTATCGACTCCGTCCAGGCGGCTTCCGGCCGCTTCCAGGATGCGCACGATCAGGCTGCCTCCCATGCCGGCGATGCAGACGGCATCGACCTCCCCGGGATCGAGCACGGACATTCCGTCCCCCATGCGCACCGATATCGCCCCGTCCAGGCCCGCCTCCGCCACCTGGCGCCTTGCGGCCTCCACCGGTCCGGCATGGACGTCGCCGGCCACGGCGAAAGAAATTTTGCCGGTTGCCGCCAAAAAAACGGGCAGCAGCGCATGATCGGTGCCGATATCGGCCAGGCGGGCGCCTTCGGGCACCAAATCGGCCAGCGCGGCAAGACGTGCGGACAATTTAACGCCCGCGTTTTTCATTTGTTCGTTCGGCATCGATTATGCAACCCATTCCATCCACTGTTTTTTCCATTTGTAAAGACAAATGCCCGCGATCGCGATCTTCGCGACAATTTCGATTTGGATCCACTGCGAATCGACGCCGTACAGCGCCGAATACACTTCCGGCATAAACCACAGCACGAGCGCCGTCGCGAACAATACCGTTCCCGTGGAACGGATTTTTACGCTGACGAACCAGCTCAGCCAAAAAAACAAAAACGCGGCCGGCAGCCAAAACGCCTGGACTTGAATCCACGACGGGTCGGAAATTTGGCGGGCCAGCAGCCAGGCGTACAGGACGACGACCGCCATCCAGCCGCACCACTGCATCATGCCGAACCGGAGCGCGACGCCGCAAACGATCCAGGACAGGGCGCAGACGATCAGCAGAAGCAAAGGTCCGGCTCCGGTCGTCCAGCCGTGAAGCTGCAAAATCGCCGCTCCCCCTCCGATCATAAGCAGCATACCGGAACCAAGCAACAGAAAGCAACGATACGGCAGCTTCTCCCGCCAGCGGACTCCCCCCGCCGTAAGTCCGGCCGAAGCGACGGCGACGAGACCGATTTGCAATGGCAGCGGAAACGCGCTAAAATAAAACACAATCAAGCAAATCAAGGCAAATATTCCAAATACAAGTAGCCACTGTTTGCTCGTCGCCTGCCCGATTTTCCGGACCGCTTCGCCGGCGAAGCTTTTCGGCCGATTCGCCAAATCATCCAAATACAGATTTTGCAGGAAATCGCAATACTGTTCCGGGAGCAGCTTCGTTCTTCGCCAGGATTCAATTTCTTTTACGATCAGCTTCTTTTTCTCGTCATCCGACACAGGCATTGGCTCCTTTCCGTGCAAAAAGACCTCCAACCGTCTCGGCAGAAGGTCTCCCTAAACAGGCTCAATACCTGTATCGGCTTATTCCAGGAAATCTTTTAGCCGTTTGCTCCGGCTCGGATGACGCAGCTTGCGCAGCGCCTTGGCTTCGATTTGGCGAATCCGCTCGCGGGTGACGCCGAACACCTTGCCGACTTCCTCAAGCGTCCGGGTACGGCCGTCATCCAGTCCGAACCGCAGCCTCAGCACGTTTTCTTCCCGTTCGGTCAACGTGTCCAGCACGTCTTCCAACTGCTCCTTCAGCAATTCGTAAGCGGCGGCGTCCGCCGGCGCGAGCGCCTCCTGGTCTTCGATGAAATCGCCCAGGTGGGAATCGTCCTCTTCGCCGATCGGCGTTTCGAGCGAAACCGGCTCTTGCGCGATTTTCATAATTTCTCGCACTTTGTCCACGCTCAGATCCATCTGCTCCGCGATTTCTTCCGGCGTCGGCTCGCGGCCGAGCTCTTGAAGCAGCTGACGCGATACGCGGATCAGCTTGTTGATCGTTTCGACCATATGCACCGGAATCCGGATCGTCCGTGCCTGGTCGGCGATCGCCCGGGTAATGGCCTGGCGAATCCACCACGTCGCGTACGTGCTGAATTTATAGCCTTTCGTATGGTCGAATTTCTCGACGGCCTTCAGCAGGCCCATGTTGCCCTCCTGAATCAAATCGAGAAACAGCATGCCTCGTCCGACATAACGTTTCGCAATGCTGACGACAAGACGGAGATTGGCTTCCGCCAGTCTCTTTTTCGCTTCTTCTCCGTCGAAGCCGCCGATTTCGATTTTTTTGGCCAATTCGACTTCATCGTCCGCGCCAAGCAGCGGAACTCGTCCGATCTCCTTCAAATACATCCGGACAGGGTCGTTGATTTTGATGCCGGGCGGAAGCGACAGGTCGTCGTCGAAGTTGAAATCGTCGTGGCCTTCCTCGTCGCTGCCGCGGCCGATTTCGTCGTGATCGTTCGCGACCTCGATGCCGAGATCGGCCAGCTGCTCGAAAAATTCGTCGATTTGATCGGCATCCTGATCGAAAGGAGATAGCTTCTCCATAATGTCCTTATAGGTCAAAGAGCCTTTCTTTTTGCCCTGTTCGAGCATCTGGGCTTTTACCTGCTCCAGTGTCGCTTCCGTTTCCAACCCGGTGTGTTGATCGTTCGCCATTACCGACTCCCTCCTCCCCGGATAAAAGCATCAAGCATCCTTGCGCTGTTTCTCCAGGGCGATAATCTCTGTTCCAATTTGTACGGCAAGCATGATGTCTCCGGCCCGCTCCGCTCGAAGCATCTCTTCTTTTTTTTGTTCGATTTCGCGGGCAAGCGCGGCCTGACCGATCGTACGGATACAATCTTCCATAGCCCTTTCGTCGAAAGGGTATTCCTCTAGCGCGATGGCGCTGGCCGTGCGCTCAAGGCGGTCGTCTTGCAAAAAAGCGGTAAACCGGCTGACATCGGGATCGTTGCCTTGCGCGTAATAAGCATATAAGAAAGCAGCAATGGCTGCGTGATCCTCTATATGAAAGCCGTCCCCTAGCCGATCGCGGACGGCAAGCGCCGCTTCTCCGTCCTGCATCATCCAGGAGAGCAGCTGACGTTCCGCCCGCACGTAAGCGGGAGCGAGCGCAGGATGCCGGGATGAAGTTCGCTTTTCATTCCATACATTATTCCACGATCCGTCCGGAATATCCCCAGCCGTTCCCATTTTCTCCTGGCGGCGGATTTCGGCGACCTCCTGTTTCAGCGTGTCGAGCGATACGTCGAACTCCTGGGCCAGCTCTTTCAGGACCAATTCCCGCTCCGTAGGCGAAGGCTGACCGGCAACGAGGCGGGCGGCATCCCGCAAATACCGTATCCTTCCATCTTCTTCTAGGAGTATATGGGATTTCCTTAAATAGATGAGTTGAAATTTGATCGTCGATACGGCGCCTTCGATGATTTCCCGGACAAACACTTCCGGTCCCTTCTCCGTGATGAATTCATCCGGATCCATGCGTCCCGGCAGGAGCCCGACCCTCACGGAAAGTCCCGCGGCCTCCAGCAAAGGAATGCTCTTGTAGGCGGCGGCTTGTCCGGCGTCGTCGCCGTCGTAGCAAACGATCGCTTCGTCCGCAAAACGCCGCAGAAGCGCGGCATGCTCGGCGGTCAGCGCCGTGCCCATCGTGGCCACGCCGTTGGTCACCCCGGCCTGCCATGCCTTGATGCAATCCACGTACCCTTCGAACAAAACGACCTGACGCGTTTTGCGAATGGCGCTCCGGGCTTCGTGCAGCCTGTACAGCGTGCGGCTCTTGTTGAACAGCGTCGTCTCGGGCGAGTTCAAATATTTCGGCTGGCCGTCCGACATCAGCCTTCCCGCGAACGCCGCGAAATTTCCGTCGCCGCCGCGAATCGGAAACATGATGCGGTCCCGGAACCGGTCGACGTACCCTTCGCCCTCCTGACGCCTGGACAGAAGACCGCCGCGTTCCATGTCGGAAAGCGAGAAGCCTTTCTTCTCCAGCGCCTGGGACAGCGTGTCCCATCTCGGCGGTGCGTAGCCGATGCCGAATTCCTCGATCAGCTTGTCATGGATTCCCCGCGAGCGCAAATAGTCCATGGCCGGCTTTCCCGCTTGCGTGTTGCGAAGCACGTAGTGGTACAATTTGGCGGCGTAGGCGTGCGCTTCGTGGAGAACCTCCTTTTCCCGCTGGCGGGGGAGGACTCGTCCCGATGCGGGGACCAGGTGACCGGCACCCCGGCTTCCTCGGCCATTCGTTTGACGGCTTCAGGGAACGTTTCGTTTTCCATTTCCATCATGAACTTGATGACGTTGCCGCTCTTCCCGCAGCCGTAACAATGGAAAATCTGCTTTTCCGGCGTAACCGTAAACGAAGGCGTCTTTTCGGAATGAAACGGACACAGCCCGACCAGATACTTGCCTCTTTTGGACAAATGAACGTAACGCCCGACCGTTTCCCCAATCTCGAATCGCTTCAATACTTCGTCGATCGCCTGCTGCGGGATCATGCCGTTGTTCATCTTGCGTCCACCTTCTTTTAGTGCGAGCCGATCTATTATCCTATTCGCTAACGTTCCTTGTTCTCCTGCCTTCCCAGCAGGAGCTGTGTCAGTTTTTGTTGGAATCTGACGCGATCCTCGTTGGTAAAAGGTTTGGGTCCCTTGGTGCGCAAGCCTCCTCGTCGCAATCTGGCCGACTCGTGCCGCTGCGCCAGCAGCCCGTCGATGTCGGCTTCCGTGATCCGGCGCCCCCGGGGCGTCAGCACGGCCGAGCCTTTGGCAATTCCCAATGCGGCCAATCCGTAGTCGCTCGTGACCAGCACATCGGAAGGCTTCAGCGCGTTCGCGATGTACAGGTCTGCGGATTGCGGACCGGCATCGACCGTTACCACCTCGACGCCGGCTTCCGGCACCAGAACGTGGGCGTTGGAACTAACGAGCAACGCCGTCGCCCCGCATTGCCGCACGGTTTGACCGATTTCCGTCTTGACGGGACAAGCGTCTCCGTCCACCACCACCCGATTTCGAATCGGGAGCATCCGACACCACCGCTCATCCACCCAAAGTTTGCCGTAATATTATATACGTCAAAAGGGTTCAAAATCCTGCCTTTGGCTCATTAAATTTTAAGATAATAAACCTTATGGCCGAAGATGTCAATAGTTTGCTTCGCTTTGCGTGTCGACAATTCGTAAAAAATTCCGCTTGCCGTCAAAACGTCCGGCAACCAGCTTTGCGGAAAGCTGGTTGCCGGAAGCGCTATTCGTTATTGAAATGCTCCAAAATGAGGCTTGCCGTCTCTTCGACCGCCTTGTTGGAAACGTCGATGACGACGCAGCCGATCCGTTTCATGATGCCGTCCGCGAACTTCAGCTCCTGCTCGATCCGCTCGGTCGTCGCGTAGGAAGCGGAATCCGGAAGACCGAGCGCTTTCAGGCGCTCTTTGCGGATGGCGTTCAAGGCGTCCGTCCGAATCGTGAGGCCGATCACTTTGCGCGGGTCCACCTGAAACAATTCCTTCGGCGGCGCTAGCTCGGGCACGAGCGGAACGTTGGCCACCTTGAACGTCTTGTGGGCCAGCACCATCGACAGCGGCGTCTTGGACGTCCGGGAAACGCCGGTCAGCACGATATCGGCTTTGCCGATGCCGGTCACGTCTCTCGCGTCGTCGTAACGGACCGCGAATTCGACGGCTTCGACCTTGCGGAAGTAACCGGCGTCGAGCAAGTGGTTAAGCCCGGGCTCGTGGCGGGACGGACGGCCGAACCGCTGCTCCATGTAATCGATCAGCGGACCGAGCAGGTCGACCGCGGGGATGCCTCGCGCCGCGGCCCGCTTCGCCATATGCTCCCTGAATTGCGGAATGACGAGCGTGTACAGCACGATGCCGTCGTTTTGCGCCATGTCGAGCACCATATCGATGGCCTCGATCGTCTGGATAAAGCCGATCCGGCGAATTTGCACCTGCAGCGGATGAAACTGCGCGGCCGCCGCCCGCACCGCTTGCTCTCCGGTGTCCCCGGCCGAATCGGAAGCGACGAATACGGTTACGCTGCTTGAAGCCATCCCCCATTCCTCCCCCGAATATTTTAGCCCGCCAGCTTGCCGAAATCCGCGAACGTTCGAATATCGTCCGCGATCGCGGCGAGCAGCGATAGCCGGTTGCGCCGGACCGCCTCGTCCTCGGCCATGACCATAACCGCTTCGAAAAACGCCCCGACCGGCTCGGCAAGCGAAGCGAGCGCCTCCAGCGCCGCATCCAGCTTGCCTTCGATCGTCGACTTGACAAATCGGCCGTGCGCCGTTTGCCACGCTTCGTACAGCGCGCCTTCGGCCGGGTCGGCGAACAGGTTCGCGTCGATTAGCCGGCTGTCGTCCGCCTTGGCGGCCAGATTGCCGACGCGGTTGAACGCCTCGACGGCCGGGCGGAACGCTTCCTTGCCCGCGGCGTCTCCCGTTGCCGCCTGCAGCGCCCGCGCCCGCAAAATCGTGCGGCGCACGTCGTCGCAGCCCGCGCCCAGCACCGCGTCGACGACATCGTAGCGGATGCTTTGCTCGGTCAGCACGTTTTTGACGCGGAGCGCGAAAAACTCGTTCAGATCGCGCAAAATCTCGTACGCTTCGCGCTTCAGCTCGCGCTCTTCGTGGACGCTCAAAGCCAGTTGGAACAGCTCCGGCAGCGGAAGCTCCAGCTCATGGGCGAGCAGCGTGGAAACGACGCCCGCCGCTTGCCGGCGCAGCGCGTACGGATCCTGCGAGCCGGTCGGCACGATGCCGATCGAGAAGCAGCCGACGATCGTGTCGATCTTATCGGCAATGCCGACGATCGCCCCGACGAGCGAAGCCGGGGGCGTGTCCCCCGCATTGCGCGGCGAGTAATGCTCGTTGATCGCCTTGGCGACGGCTTCCCGCTCGCCGGCTTTGCGGGCGTAGTCTTCGCCCATGATGCCCTGAAGCTCCGGGAACTCGTAAACCATTTGCGTGACGAGGTCGAATTTGCAAATGTCGGCCGTCCGGCTGACGTCCGCCCGCGTCTGGCCGTCCGCGCGAAGCCGTTCTGCCAGGCGATCGGCGATCGCGCGCGTCCGCGCGACTTTGTCCGCGACGGTCCCCAGTTCCTCGTGATAAACGATATTTTCCAGCTTGGCGAGAAAAGCCGGGATCTGGACTTTTTGATCCTCTTCGTAGAAAAACTTCGCGTCCGACAGGCGGGCGCGCAGCACCTTCTCGTTGCCCTTCGCCACCGTGTTCAGCGAAAGCGCGTCGCCGTTGCGCACCGTGACGAAGTGAGGCAGCAGCTTGCCGCTCTCGTCCAGCACCGGGAAATAACGCTGGTGCTCCCGCATCGACGTGATGAGCACTTCTTGCGGAATGTTCAAAAACGATGGATCGAACGAGCCGGACAGCACCTGCGGCGTTTCGACCAGGAAAAGCACTTCCTCCAGCAGATCTTCCTTCACGGCGATCTGCCAGCCGTTTTTGTCCGCGAGCTCCCGGATGCCGGCTTCGATCGCCCGCTGCCGCTCCGCGATATCTGCGATGACATGCTGTTCGCGCAGCTTGTCCGCGTATTGCTTCGGCTCGGCGATCGCGGCATCCCCGCCCAGGAACCGGTGGCCGCGCGTCACGTTGCCGCTCGCGACGCCCGCGATTTCGAACGGAACGACTTCCGAACCGTACAGGGCGACCAGCCAGCGAATCGGCCGGACGTAGCGGAGCTCGTGATCTCCCCAGCGCATGTTTTTCGGAAAGCTCAGCGAGACCGCGAGCTGCGGCAGCGCTTCGGGAAGAAGGTCCGCCGTCGCGAGCCCGAGGCTCGATTTATTCGCGTACACGTACTCGACGCCGCCCAGTTCCTTGAAGTACAGCGCGTCGGGCTCGACGCCCTGGCTGCGGGCGAAGCCGAGCGCGGCTTTCGTCCAGGCCCCGTCTTCGCCCACCGCGATTTTGCGGGCCGGCCCCTTTACTTCCTCGCTTACGTCGGATTGTTTTTCGTCCAAGGCTTCGACCAGCACCGCCAGGCGCCGCGGCGTCGCGTAAGCGCGAACCGGCCCGTGCGCAATCCGGCTGTCCGCGAGCCATTTTTCCGTCTTGTCCTTCAACTGATCGATCGCGCCGCGCATGAAGCGAGCCGGCACTTCCTCGAGCCCGATTTCGAGCAGCAAATCTTTAGCCATTCGCTTCCACCCCTTTCTTCAGCAGCGGGAAGCCGAGCCGTTCGCGCTCCTGAAGGAACGTCGCGGCCACTTGGCGCGCCAGATTGCGCACGCGCGAAATGTAGCCGGTCCGCTCCGTCACGCTGATCGCCCCGCGGGCGTCCAGCAGGTTGAACGTATGCGAGCATTTAAGCACGTAATCGTAAGCCGGGAAAACGAGATTTTGTTCCATCGCCCGGTTCGCTTCCGCCTCGTACGTCGAAAAAAGCTGAAACAGCATCGCGACGTCCGACACTTCGAACGTATATTTGGAATGCTCGTACTCCGGATGCTTGAACACGTCGCCGTACGAGACGCCGTCCACCCATTCAAGGTCGAATACGTTTTCCTTGTCCTGGATATAGGACGCCAGCCGCTCCATTCCGTACGTAATTTCCACGGCGACCGGATGGCAGTCGATGCCCCCGACCTGCTGGAAATACGTAAACTGGGTCACTTCCATGCCGTCGAGCCAAACTTCCCAGCCGAGCCCCCAGGCGCCCAGCGTCGGCGATTCCCAGTTGTCCTCGACGAAGCGGATGTCGTGATGACGCGGATCGATGCCCAGCCGCGCGAGGCTCTCCAGGTACAGCTCCTGAATGTTGTCCGGAGACGGCTTCATAATGACCTGAAACTGATGGTGCTGGTACAGGCGGTTCGGGTTTTCCCCGTAACGGCCGTCCGCCGGCCGGCGCGACGGTTCGACGTACGCGACGTTCCATGGCTCCGGTCCGATGGCGCGCAGGAAGGTCATCGGATTCATCGTGCCCGCTCCCTTCTCCACGTCGTAAGGCTGCACGACGATGCAGTTCTGCTCCGCCCAAAACTGCTGAAGCGTCAGCGTCATTTGCTGAAAATTCATGTTTCGTTCTCGCTCCTTTGTCACGATCGATGTCGGATTGCAGAGGAGAGGGAAGAATGGGACGCAAAAAGCCCCCGTCCTTACGTCCGCCTCCGCAGACGTAGGGACGGGAGCGTCATTCCCGCGGTTCCACCCTACTTGGCTTCGATTCGGCACGCGCATCATCCGCGCGCGAGGCCGTGTCGCAAGCCCGCTCTTTGCCCGTTGGCCGCCTCTCCGGAGCGCCCTGTTCGCCGATTCGTCGCGCCGGGCTTCCACCCTTCCCGGCTCGCTGATAGGTTGCGACGGCAACCGGTTACTTTCTCCTTCGTCGAGAGCAATTCCAATGATGATTCATTTTACACAATCGGGCGGGGTTCTGTCAAACGTCCGGCAGATCCCCGCTGATGCGCTCCCACTGGTCGAGAAAATGACGGGATTTCAGCTTGATGCCGAGATGATGGTCCATCCAGAGCCGCATCGCCTGCGCGAGCTGCCGTTTCGGGCGCTCGCTCACGTCGACGTTGCCGAGCCGCCGAAGATCGAGCGCGGCGAACAGCTTGAGCAGCTTCCAGGCCGTCTCGTCCAAATCCGTCCCGCCCGGGTCGCGATTCCGGCACGCAAAGCAAAGCACGCCGCCGGCCGCGGGGCTTAGCCGGAACGGTCCTTCCGGACGCCCGCAATGGGCGCATTCGTCCGTCTGCGGAGCGTATCCGGCGATTTGCACGATTTTCATTTCGAACGCCCGAATGACGATTTGCGGATCCTTTCCCTGCGCCAGCGCCTCGAAGCATGCTTTCAGCTGGTGGAACAAATAACTTCCCGCGTCTTCTTCCCCGACGGCCCGGTCGCACAGCTCCGCGGCATAAGCGGCGTATGCGGCCAAATTCAAATCCTCCCGCAGCGGCCGGAACGGCTCGATCAATTCGCCGCTGCTGAGCGTGCCGAGCTGTCCGGTTTTAAAGTATGAAAAATCGCCGTACGTAAACGGCTGCGCCAGCGAAGCATGCCGGCTTTTCGGCTTTCGCGCCCCGCGCACGACGACGCCCTGCTTCCCGTGCGAAGCCGTCAGCAGCGTAATGATTTTGTTGCCTTCCCCATAATCCGTGCCTCTGATGACGATGCCTTCCACCCGGTACAGCAATGGCTCCTCCCCCGTCCTTAAAACCGTCGAGCGGCTTCCCGCTCCCCATCGCCGGGGCGCAAGAAGCCGCTCGCTTCGAAACCGCATGGCAAGTGACGGCTAGCCTAACGGCTCCGCTCCGAGTACGACATTTCCGTCCTCGGGCAGGGACGGCGGCTCCAGGTCGTGTTCGTCCCTTCCAAGCTTGTCCATCTCCTTATACAGCAAGTAGGCCTCGATATCGCCGGTCTGTGTAAATACGTGCCACGTGAAATTCCGCACCGCGCACTCATCCTCCCCCGACGGAAATGACTTGCTTCCACCGTTAGGATGCCACTTCGCCGCCGGGGTATGCCTGACAACTTTTTGATTCCGGGCGCGTTCGGACCCGGGGCGGATCACTCTTTGCGAAATCCCAGCGTATGCAGCACCGATTCGCGGTTGCGCCAGTCTTCCTTGACTTTGACCCACAGTTCGAGAAAGATTTTCGATCCGAGCAGCCGCTCCATGTCGAGCCGCGCCTGCTTGCCGACTTCCTTCAGCAGCGCCCCGTTTTTCCCGATGACGATGCCTTTTTGGGACGGGCGCTCGACGTAGATGACCGCGCCGATGTTGACGACCCCGTTGTCCCCGGTGCCCATGCTTTCGATTTCGACCGCGATCGAATGCGGAATTTCCTCCCGGGTGAGCTGCAAAATTTTCTCGCGGATGAGCTCGGCGCAAACGAACTGCTCGGGATGATCCGTTACCTGGTCGGCCGGGTAATACATCGGACCTTCGGACAAATACTTGGACAACTGCTCGAGCAACGTGCCGACGTTATTGCCCTGGAGCGCCGACACCGGGACGATTTCGGCGAACGAATGCAGGCCGGAATACGTTTCGATAATCGGAAGCAGCGCCTCCGGATGCACCTTGTCGATCTTGTTCAACACGAGGAAGACGGGGGTGTCCACCTTTTTGAGCCGTTCGATGATGAAGCGGTCCCCGCCGCCGAGCTCCTCGCTGACATCGGTCAGAAACAGCACCGCGTCGACTTCCGCCAGCGCGCTTTCCGCAGCCTTCATCATATAATCGCCCAGCTTCGATTTGGGCTTGTGGATGCCCGGCGTGTCCAGAAACACGATCTGAACGTCATCGGTCGTGTAGACGCCGTGAATTTTGTTGCGGGTCGTTTGAGGCTTGTCCGACATGATCGCGATTTTTTGCCCGATGACCTGGTTCATCAGCGTCGACTTGCCGACGTTCGGCCTGCCGACGATCGCGACGAAGCCCGACTTGAACCCTTTCTTCATGGAGATTCCTTCTTTCCTCTCTAGTCGCCGATGGAAAAAGCGCCCGGCAGCAGCTCCGCCACCGTGGCCACGCGGATATCGCCTTTCAAATTGCCCATGACGACCGGCGTATCGGGAGAACAGAGCTCGGACAGCACTTGCCGGCAGACGCCGCAAGGCGTGATCGGTTCGGCCGTGTCGCCGATCACGGCGATCGCCGCAAACGAACCCGGCGCGTGGCCGTCGGCCACCGCCCGGAAAAGCGCGGTCCGCTCGGCGCAGTTCGTCGGGCCGTAGGCGGCGTTTTCGACGTTGCAGCCGTAGTGCGCGCGGCCGTCCTTGTCGAGCAGCGCGGCGCCGACCCGAAAACGCGAATAGGGCGCGTATGCGCGAAGCCTCGCTTCGGCGGCCGCTTCAAGCAGCTTCTCCTTTGTCCAACCGTTCCATTCCATCTTCTTACGCTCCCTTGTCGGCGCTATTATGTATAATTCTCCTCGTCACGATCCGAAAACCGCCAGCCATAACGGCGGCCCGAGCACGATCAGCCCGACCGCGGCGGCGAACAGCGACGCGACGAGAACGGCGCCGGACGCCGCGTCTTTCGCGGCTTTCGCCAGCTCGTGGCGCTCCGGCGACGCAAGGTCCACCGTCCGTTCGATCGCGGTGTTGAACAGCTCCGCCGTCCAGACGGCCGCGACCGCGGCGAGCAGCCAGAGCCAGTCCCCGCCGGGCAGCCTTAGCAGCGCCGCCGCGGCGAACGCGGCGATGCCCGCCCCGAAATGAAACCTCATATGGGGCTCGGTCCGGAGCGCATGGGCGATGCCGGCCAGCGCGTTGCGAAACGAGGAAAGCTCCGACTGTTTTCGGCTCAACGGGTCAGCCCCGCTTTCGCCAGCGCCGCTTCCTGCTTGGCGAACATTTCTTTTTCCTCCGCTTCGTCGCCATGGTCGTAACCGAGCAGATGCAGAAAGCCGTGCACGAACAGAAATCCGAGCTCCCGCTCCGGACTGTGCCCGTACTCTTCCGCCTGCGCGTACATGCGCGGCACGGAGATGACGATGTCGCCGAGCAGTTCCGCGAACGGATCGTAATCGTCCGGAGCTTCGCTTCCCGCCGGCTCCTCCTCCCCGTCGATTTCCACCGTTTCGTAATCGTCGTCGTAACGAATGGCCGGTTCCGCCGTCTCCCGCATCGGAAAGCTCAGCACGTCGGTCGGTTTGTCCAAACCTCTATACTCCCGGTTAAGCTCCCGGATGCCTTCCTCGTCCGTAAGGGTGAGCGTCACGACTCCGTCCTCGACGCCTTCCGTCTCCGCCGCGATTTTCATCAGCCTGTCGAGCAGCTCCCGCCACTTGTCGTCGAAAACCGCGCCTTCTTCCCTCTCGTCCACCCATTCCAGCGTCAGTGCCATGCCGCTTACTCCTTTGCTTCCTTGCGATTTTTAAGCGCTTTGTCGTCCGGATACTCGATCCGCGAATGGAACATGCCGATGACCGTTTCTTTGAGCGTTTCGGCGATTTTGTCCATTTCCTTCAGCGTCAGATCGCATTCGTTGAATTGGTCGTCGTCCAGCCGGTCCTTGATAATTTTGCGGATCAGCGTTTCGACTTGCTCGACCGTCGGATGGTTCAGCGAGCGCACCGCCGCCTCGACGCTGTCCGCGATGCCGACGATCGCCGCCTCCTTCGATTGCGCTTTCGGACCCGGATACCGAAAATCGTCTTCCGTCCACTGGTTCTCCGTGCCCTGTTCCTCCGCCTGCTTGACCGCCTTGTAGTAGAAAAACTTCAAAAAGCTCGTGCCGTGATGCTGCTCCGCGATGTCGCGAATCGGCTTGGGCAGCTTGTGCTGCTTGAGCATTTCGGCGCCGTCGCGAGCGTGCGCGATGATGATGGAGGCGCTCACCTTCGGGTCGAGCTTGTCGTGCGGATTGACGCCTCCGTTTTGATTTTCGATAAAATAGGACGGTCTTTTCGTTTTGCCGACGTCGTGATAAAACGAGCCGACCCGGCACAACAGCCCGTTCGCGCCGACCGCTTCGGCCGCCGCCTCCGACAAGTTGCCGACCATCAGGCTGTGATGGTACGTGCCCGGCGTTTCGGTAAGCAGCTTGCGGAGCAGCGGATGGTTCGGATTGGACAGTTCGACCAGCTTGAGCGCGGACAAAATGCCGAACGTCATTTCGAAAAACGGCATCAGCCCGATGACCAGGACGGCGGTCAGCAGGCCGCTGGCAAACATGAAGCCGACCGATTGGATCAGCAGCAGCCGGTCGGGATTCGATTCGACGAGCATGAGCGCGAAGACCGCGATCGAGCCGAACAGGCTGACCATGATGCCCGCCTTCAATATCGACGACCGTTGGCTGGCCCGGTGAATCGCCAGCACCGACGTGAACGAAACGACCGCCGCCACGAACCCGTAACGGAAATCGAAAACATCCCCGCTGCCGACGTTCATGATGATGCTGGAAATGACCGTGAACATCAGGGCGCTGACGAGGCCCAAATGCATGTCGAGCAGCAGCGTGACGAGCATCGTGCCGAGGGCGACGGGGGCCAGATAGCCGACGTAGGGCCAGTCGTCGCTGCGCGCCAGCGCCACCAGATGCATGAGCAGCAAGTTCAGCGCGAAAATGAGCAGCAGCATGAGCCAATGCGTATTCGTTCGCTTGAGCGACGGCGCGGAAGGCGAGGCGGAAGCCGCGGTCAGCTCCACATAGCCGTAAATCGCCAGCACGAACAGCAAGGAAAGCAGAAGCACGCCGAGCTGAGGCCAATACGTCCGCTGCTCCTTCAGCAGCCCCATGCTGTCCAGGCGATCGTACAGCTCCTCGGTAATGACCGTGCCCGCCTTGACGATCACGTCGCCTTGCTTGATGACGACTTGCGGCGTGTTTTGCCTCGCTTCCGCCTTGGCGCTTTCCGTCGCTTCCTGGTCGTAAAACCGGTTGGCGGTTATAACGAAACGCGCCAGCTCCTGCAGCGTCTCCCGCTGCGTCCGCTGCTCGAGCGTGCTCGTATTGATCATCTCCGCCACCTGGGCGCGGGCCGTCTCCGCGTCCCGCAGCGATTCTGCCGTCAGCTTGCGCACGATTTCCCGGCCGACGACGCGCATTTCGGAGATTTGCTCGCTGGTCAGCCTGGGCAGCTTGTAGTACGTTTCTTCCGGGATGATGTACACCTGGATTTCGACGACCCGCTTCATTTCCGCGAGCAGGCTTTCCGAATACGCCGTCCCCGTATTGTTCCGCGTGAACTGCTCGATGTATTGATCGAGCCGGCCCGGAATTTCCCCGCGGTAAATTTCCACCTTGTTATCCGTCGTTACCTGGTCGTCCTGGTTCAATTGGTCGATCCGGAGCAAAATTTCGTCGAGCAGGGTCTCGTTGTGAATCGCGACGGTCGTGTAGACGGAGCCGACTTTTTCGGCGGCTTCTTCCTGTGCCCGGAGCGTCGCGTTCTGATCCACTTCCTGATAGGGAGCCTTGATGTCGTGCTCGCTTCTGGCCCCGAGCGTAATATCGTACGTTTCCGGCACGAGCCGCGAGGATAAGCTGAAATAAAAAAGCAACACAAACGCGAGCAGCAAAATAGCGCGCACTGCTCCGCTGTGCTTCCAGCCCGACGTATAGAAGGATAGCGTTTCTCCCGCCGGGCCGCTTCGTTTCCGGTTCATCCGGCGTTCCCTCCTTTACGGCGTTTATTGTTGCTGCTGTTCTTGTTCCTTGTTGTAGGCCGCAATGATCTTCTGGACAAGCGCGTGGCGCACGACGTCCTGCTCCGAAAAAAAGACGATGGCGATATCGTCGATGCCCGCCAAAATGCGCTGCGCTTCGATCAGGCCGGATTTTTTGCCTTTGGGCAAGTCGATCTGCGTGGCGTCGCCCGTAATGACCATCCGGGAACCGAAGCCGAGCCGCGTCAAAAACATTTTCATCTGTTCGGGCGTCGTATTTTGCGCTTCGTCCAGGATGACGAACGAATCGTCGAGCGTGCGTCCGCGCATATAGGCGAGCGGGGCGATTTCGATCAAGCCGCGTTCGAGCGCCTTCGCCACGCCTTCCGGCCCGAGCACGTCGTTGAGCGCGTCGTACAGCGGGCGCAAATACGGGTCCACCTTCTCCTGCAGATCGCCGGGAAGGAAGCCGAGATTTTCCCCCGCTTCGACCGCCGGACGGGTGAGCAAAATCCGTTTGACGCGCCCTTGCTTGAGCGCGGCTACGGCCGATACGACCGCGAGGTACGTTTTGCCCGTTCCGGCCGGTCCGATGCCGAACACGATGTCCTTTTTGCGGATCATCGTGACGTAATGCCGCTGTCCGAGCGTCTTCGGCACGATCGGCTTGCCGCGGAACGTCAAGGCGATCTCTCCCTTGAACAAGGAGAGCAATTCGTCCGCCTTTCCCGCTTTGGCAAGATCGAGGGCATACCGCACGTCCCTCTCTCCGATTTGCAGGCCGCTGCGGATCAGCTCGAGCAGCGTTTCGAACAGCTGCTGCAGCGTACGGGCCTCGTCCGGCTCGCCTTCCAGCACGATTTCCGCCTCCCGGGAGTGGATGACCGCCCGGGTCTCTTCCTGAATCAGGCGCAAAAACTTATCCTGCGGACCGAATAGCGCGAAGCCCTCCGACATGTTGCGGAGAGGAATTGCGATCACTTGGTTCTTTTCCGACAAAAAGCCTCATTCCCTCTCAGTTCGGCGTTTGAATGATTGGACGTTCGAGCGCGATCGATTGTTCGATTTCAAAAAGTACATTCAACACCACTTTACCATTGTCCGTATGTTCATGCAAAAGTTTTTCCGCCTTGATGACCGCTCCCCGGCCGGCTGCGGCAAGCGCTTGCTCCCTTGCCTGCGCGAGTCCCGCTTCCTTCGCCTGTTCCGGCGTCAGCTTTTCCGCGACGAGACCCGTTTCCTTTTCCCTCTCCGTCAGTTTGCCCAACGGCAGCGCCCAGTTTCCGATCTCCACCCGTCTCAGCTCCCCGACCGTCACGGAACTGTCGAAAGAAGGCAGGCCGTAACCGGAAATTTGCAGCGCCCGATTGCCGATGACGATGTACGAGCGGTCGCGGTACTCGCCGGTCAGCGTCTTCGCTTGGCGTTCCAGCGGGGAAACGATTTTATATTCGTGCCACACGAGGCCGCGTACTTCGCCTTTCGACACGACCGCCTTCGTCCGTTCGCCTTCGCCGAGAATGCCGGAAATGAGCACGTCCCCTTTGCGCACGCGCTCGTTCGCCTTCACCTTCGGGCGCCCGTTTTCGGCGACGATTTTCGTGATGACCGCATCGGCAGAGGCGACGAGATCGCGCGGACTTTCGGGCTCTTTTTTCTCCGGCTTGGCGGATTCGACGATCGTGATCGACACCTTGGTCCCGACCTTGTCCACGCCGACCCAGGCCGCATCCGGCAGCCGGCTCGCCAGGCGCTTGGCAAGCTCGGAGGAGTCTTTGAGCCGAAACGACCACTGTAAAGGATGCAGCCCTTCCTGGCGCGCAGCTTCGAGCACCGTCTCCTCCGCGATCGTTCCGTTTCCTTCCACCTGCACGTCCCACACGAGGGCGGACAAAACGAACAGGGCGGCGACGAAGCCCGCCATGCCGACGGCAAACGTTTTGCGCCGCGACAGCCTTGCCATTTGAAACGGCACGCCGCGCCGCTGAACGATCCGCGTGCGGCATCCGCTGCTTTTCAAAAGCGGCTTCAAGCGAAAAAAATCGGGAACGGCGACCCGACAAGCCAGCCTCCCGTCTTTCGTATACGCGATATCCCACAGCTGCAGCCCGGATGCCGTCGCCTCGTTAAGAAACCGCTCGGCGTCGCCGCCGGCCAGCTCGATTTTGACGTTCCCCCGCAAGTTATGGATCCAGCTTCCCTTCATCGCCGATCATCCCCCTCTATGCTTGTCCCATCTAGGCAAACGGGAGCAAGCTGCCGCCCGGAAAAAGCCGTTCGCGGCCGTTCCCGGGCGTTTGCGTTTGTCGATTAACCCGAAGGATTCGAACCGGAGCCCGTCCCGGACCGCAGCAGAATGCCGGTAATCGTCCCTTCCACGAATACTTCCTCGGTCCCGATGGCCCGAATGACCAGGTCGTTTCCGGTGATCTCCAGCTCCCCCCGCTCCATGGCCAAACGAAGCGAACCAGGTGAGAAATGGAGGACGCCGCGATGATTTTCCACCGTAAGCTGCAGCCCGCCGATCATCGTCACTCTCGGCAAGTCGAGAACGACATCCTGAGGCAGGTCCAGGATGCGAGCGGTCCATCTGCGCAGCTTGCGCCCGACTCGTGGCATGGAGCGCCCCCCCTCCCGTTCGGTACAACATATGCGAGGGAGCCGCCTTTTATGAAGCGGACGATAAAGGACGTTGCCATTCGAAAACGGGCGATCCGGCAAAATCACGAACTCTTGCTCCGTTAGCCATCGGAGGGCGATTCCTGATGTTCCAAAAAAGCTTGTGCCGCGTTCCGAAGCTTTCTCCAAACTCCACGGTCGATAGGAAAACCATCATTGCGCCAAACATGAAGAAGGGATGACGAAGGACTCGGCGAATCTTGGATGGATTTTATCCAACCAAAATCGGCTTTTTCGCGAAACATTTCGGCTTCGTTGGATTTTGTCCAATCGGGCACGGCTTTTTTTGTGTTTTCACCCGAATTCCATGTTCTTCGTTGGATAAAATCCACTCTAGACCCCGGCTTCCCCGTTATCCGCTCTCTTGATTGGACAAAATCCAACATAGGCTCCCTCCGCCTTCATACCGCTTGGGCGGCCCCCTCCTTGTCCCCTCATTCTCAACAAAACGATTTCGTACGGTGAAGAACTTAAACTTTCTATATGCAAAAAAAAGTCCGCGGCATTCGCGGACTTTCCTGCAATCACGCGGGGAGCGCCGGCCTTCCGTTACGTCAGCGCGCAGCAAACCATCGTAAATCGGCATGCGAACGATAGCGGCAGCCTTTCTCCGCGCAACGCCGTCCGGTACACGCGGACCGGGCTCGCATCATGCCGGCGCGTCTCCAGAACTTCGATCTCGGGCCGCAGCAAGGCCGGCTCGAACTGCATGGCGACGATTCCCCGTTCGCCCTTCCAGACGATCGTTCCGTCGGAAACGGCGGGTTCCGCGTAACTGATGAAATGTTCCGTCACGCGGCGATCCGTTTCCTCCGCCCCGTTCGCAAACAAAAACGAATCCGTCAGCGTCAGGCTGGCCGTACGCTCCGCTTCCCGGCATTCCCAGACGAACGTTCGGCGAAACGCTTCGAGCTTTGCTTCCGCGCCGTAAGCTTGGGTCAAATCCAGCTCGAATATCGTCTTTTCCTCCTCTTCTCCGGGCTCTCCTTCCGTTTCCCTGCGGACGACAACGGCGCGAAACGCTTCCCCCGCCTCCTGCTCGCAGCCGCCTATGACCGGCACGGAGTGTCCGGACGAAGCGTTGTGCAAATAACGATACCGGCCGGGGCCGAAATAATCCCGCGTATAGACGCCGGGGCCGAGATCGACCAGCAGCGTTTCTCCCGCCGCATGGACCAGAAAATGCCCAAGGTCGTTATGATTGTGGGGTTCTCCGTTATGCCCGCCCTTGGCGGAAAAAGCGAAAAGTCCGCGCGAGGTCCGCCGTTTGTCGACCAGCCATTCCGTGCTGGGAAAATAAAAGGTTCCGACGCCGCCCTCCCGGCCCATGCAGCCGGGACGCGTCCACAGCAGGTTGCGGACCTGGTGCGGCCAACGGTAACAATGATCCGAATGAAAGGACGGCACGTCCTTCATTTCCGGGGCGGCGATGCCGAGACGGGCGCTGAGCCTGCTGGCCAATCCCGTGTGGGAGACGTAAACCGGACTGCAATCCGAATAGTTGACGCAGGTCGGGGCCGTTAGAACGACAGCGCCGGGAAATTCGGCGATTCGCCGGATTTTTTCGCCGTTCAGGACATCGACGGCACCGCCGGTGTAGGCGTACAGCATTTCCGCCCAATAGACGAAATAGCCGAAGCCGTAATTCCAATAGCCGAGCCCCTCCGGACAGCAGCCGTCCTCCCCGTAGCCGGTGAGAAAGCTTTCCATCGCGGTCGCGACCCGATCCTGCATCGCGGCCAGCCGTTCCTTGTCGTCGATCAGCAGCAGCGCCGCCATGCCGACCGCCCCGCCGCAGACGGCCGACCAGTTGTTGGTCATGGAAAACCAGAAAAAGTAGCTTTCGCTTTCGAATACCGGACGAAAAATCCGCTTTTCCGTTTCCTGCCGGATCCGTTCGCGAATCCAGGGATGGAGCCGGTCACCGATCAGATACAGCGTCTCGGCCAGCGCGTGCGCCGTCTCGGCGGCGAACAGATCGACCATGAACGGCGACGGCAGCGGACAACCGCCCGTCTCGTCCCGTTCGTAGGCCAAATGCGCCGGCACCGCCCAGCTGTACTCGCCGCAAATTTCCCAGATCAGCTCTTCAAGCGGCTCGACGCAGGCGGAGTCCTCGTCAAGCAGCAGCTTAAGCGTCAGCGCCAGCAGCCGCCCCCTCCGCTCGAAATAGGGCGTTTCGAACTCCTTGCGCGTACCCTCCGCGTGGAACTTGCCGAATCGGGCAAACGGCAATGCCGGAATGGGCTCCGTTTTCGCCCGCCCCGCTTCCTCGCGAATTTCGGCCAACAAACCGGCCAGATGAGGCGCTTGCCGCAGCGCCTGGCGATCGGCCTGCGAAAGCGGACCGCCGGCCAGATCCCCCGGCCGCTCCTTTACCGCCAGAATCGCGGCGCGCATCCGATGAAAAGCCGGAATCATATCCATACCCTCTCCTATCCGGGCCTGCGCCCGCCAATGAAAATGATGAAAGCTTCCTTCTTAGACCCGAACCTTTCGGGCAAAATGACCTGCCTGAATTCGATTCAATCGAATTTCGGCGGACGCTCGCATCCTAACGATAGCGCAAAGGCAGCCGGGTGCGGTACTGTAAAAATGCAGGATTCCTGTATCCCGCAATCGCATCGCCCCTGGCACTATCCCTAGACGCGAATAAAGGCGGCGCAGGGGATCTTCTCCTCTGCGCCGCCTTTTTCGCGTGAGTGCCTCCATCGGGATCAGCGGCGATAAGCTTTTCGCGATCGGGGCTGGCCGAGTATTTCCGACCAGACGATCGCGCGTTTGAGCTCTTCGCGCGACAGCTCCGGCCTGTTTCCCGGGACGCCCTCTTGCCGCTGTGCCATGGAAGCGCTCGCGGCGGCTTTTAGCGCGGCGGCGGCCGGCCGGTCGCGAAGGACTTCCTTCGCGGGCAGCGCGTCGCTTATCGCGGCGGGCTCGGCTTGCCGCTCCGGCGCGCGAGGCGCCTCGGAAGCCGCCGGAAACGCCGCCGGCTGCCGCGGCGGCTCGGCCGGGACAGCCGCAGGCGCCCGCTCGAGCGGCGGCGCAGGCGGCGGCCGGTGCCCGGCCGTCTCCTCGCGCGCTTGCCTAGGCGGCTGCTGCGGCTGAGGACGCGGCCGGGGCGGCTGCATCTGCCGCGGACGCCCGCTCCCGCCGCCGAAATCGGGCATCCGGCCCGGCGGATTTTTCTCGAGCGGCGATTTCCGGAAAAACATCGCGTAAATGATCCCGACGACGATCACGATGAAATGAATATTGTTGAAAACGAAGTCGATCAGCCGATCCATGGCGATCAGCGCCCTTCATTTCCGTCGTTTCGGGAGTCGTCGAATTTGCCGATCGAATCTCGCATGTGCGTATCGGCTTCGATGTTTTTCAAATTCATGTAATCCATCACGCCGAGCTTGCCGCTGCGCAGCGCCTCCGCCATGGCGAGCGGCACCTCGGATTCGGCTTCGACGACTTTCGCCTTCATCTCGACGACGCGCGCAGTCATCTCCTGCTCCTGGGCGACGGCCATCGCGCGGCGTTCCTCGGCCTTCGCCTGCGCGATGCGCTTGTCGGCTTCCGCTTGTTCGGTTTGCAGATGGGCGCCGATGTTTTTCCCGATATCGACGTCCGCGATGTCGATCGACAGGATCTCGAATGCGGTGCCGGCATCAAGCCCTTTGCTGAGCACGGTTTTGGAAATCAGGTCCGGATTTTCGAGCACTTCTTTGTGGGAAGCGGAAGAACCGTTCGTGCTGACGATGCCTTCCCCGACGCGCGCGATGATCGTTTCCTCGCCGGCGCCCCCGACGAGCCGATCGATGTTGGCGCGAACCGTCACGCGGGCTTTAACCCTGACTTCGATGCCGTCCTTGGCAACCGCCGAAACGAACGGCGTTTCGATCACCCGCGGGTTGACGCTCATTTGCACGGCTTGCAGCACGTCGCGTCCGGCCAAATCGATCGCGGCGGCGCGCTCGAATTCGAGCGGGATGTTCGCCCGCTGCGCCGCGATCAGCGCGTTGACGACCCGGTCGACGTTGCCGCCGGCCAGAAAGTGGCTTTCGAGCTGGTTGATCGACAAGCCGAGGCCGGCCTTCGTCGCCTTGATGAGCGGATTGACGATCCGGCTCGGAACGACCCGGCGCAGGCGCATCGCGACAAGCGTAATGATGCTGATCCGAACGCCGGACGCGAGCGCCGAAATCCAGAGCATGAACGGGAAAAAGCTGAAAAACACGACCAGGGCGATAACGACGACCGCGATGATCACCAACAGTTGAATATCGAGTTCCATACAATCCCTCCAAAAAAAGTGAGTTCAAAACCGGCGATGCCACGAGCCTGTTAACGAGCTTATTCGATTTCGGTTACGACGATTCGCGTTCCGTCCGCCGCCGTCACCCGAATGCGGCGTCCGGCCTCGATGAATTGGCCCAAGCTTACCACATCGATTCGCTGTCCGTCCACCTCGGCGGCTCCCGCCGGCCGGAGCGGCGATAGCGTAACGCCTTCTTTTCCGATCCACGCCGTCCGGTTTCCGTTCGGCACGAATCCTTGTTCCGTCGTCAGGCTCTCTTTCAAAATGAACCGGTTCCATATCCCGCGCTTGCGGAAAATGTAAACGAAAATCGCGATGACGACCAGCGCCACCCCCGCCGCGATGCCCAGCGAAGTCAACGCGTCGCCGGTGTCGTAGGCGCCGATGACGATGCCGGCGATGACGCCGGCCGCGCCGAGCAGCCCCAGCAAACCGAAGCTCGGCACGAACATCTCCAGAACGAGCAGCACGATGCCGAGAATAAAGAACACGATCGATTCCATTCCCGCGAAGCCCGCGATATATTGGCCGAAGAAATAAAGGCCGAACGCCACGATGCCGGCGATTCCCGGCACTCCGAAGCCGGGCACGATCATTTCGATGACGATTCCCGCGATGCCGATGATGAGAAGCAGCGTCGAAATGCCGGTCAGCCAGCTGGCCAGACGCTCGGCGGCGGTCGGATTGATCTCGACCGTCGACCAATTGTTCAACCCGGACCACGATATGGCTTCGTCCACGGATCCGGCTACCGCGTCCGCGAAACCGACTTTAAGGGCTTCCTCCGCCGACAAGGAGATGATTTCTCCTTTCTCCTTCGTGCGGCCGATTTCTTCCATTTCGACGGTCAGATCCGGGTTGACCATCCCGATGGCGATTTCCCCGTTCCGTCCGTTCGTTTCGGCGGCCGATCGCATCTTGCTGCTCCAAAACGAAACTTCTTTCGGGCTTTCCACCGCTTGCCCGCTCGCGTTTACCAGCATGGCCGCGCCGATCGCCGATCCGGGGGCCATTACGATCCGGTCCGCGGACAAAGCGATGTACGCCCCGGCCGACGCCGCATTCCCTTCGACGTAAGCCAGCGTCGGGATTTTCGCATCGCGTATCCGGATGCCGATTTCCTCGGCGCTGAGCAATTCGCCTCCGGGCGTATCGATTTTCAACACGACGAGCGACGCTTCCGCTTCCTCCGCTTCGGTCAAAGCCCGATCGAGAAACGAAGCCAGGCCGCTTTCCACCGTGTTTTTGACCGGAATGACATAAACGCTCCCGGAGCCCGGGCCGGAAGACTCTCCGCTGTCCGCGCCGTTCGCCGCGGCGAACGGCAAAGCGAATCCCAGGACGGCAACGACCGCCATCAGCAGCGACAAAGCCCACCTCTTCCCGCCGCTTCGCGCACCCTGTAAATCGTTCATCGTTTTCGAGCGAGCCAATCGCATTCCTCCCTTTCGCCGATTGTCGCAGACGCTCTCGCAAAACACCCTCTATAGCTTCTGCTTCACACTAGTCGTTTACGCAAAAAGCCCGAAAACGTTTCATTTTCGACAAATTTCGGTCAATTTCGGCCATCCGGCAAAAAAACGCTCCGAAAACGCGGAAATTCCCGAGATGCACGGGAACAGGCTAAAAAACGCAAAAAGCACCCCCTGCTCGGGAGTGCCTGTTGTTTGCGAGAAATCATTGCAGAAACTGCTGAACGATTTGGTTGACCTGTTTGCCGTCCGCACGTCCCTTTACCTTGGGCATCAAAGCGCCCATCAGTTTCCCTAAGTCCGCCTTGGAAGAAGCACCGGTCTCTTGTATGGTCTGCGTAACGATAGCCTTAATTTCTTCTTCGTTTAGTTGCTCGGGAAGGTATTGGGAAATAATATCAATTTCTGCAGTCAAGTTCGTGGACAAATCGTCCCGGCCCGCTTTGAGAAATTCCTGGAGGGAATCTTTGCGCTGCTTGACTTCGCGGCCCAAAATTTCGAGCACTTCGTTATCTTCAAGCGGGCGACCCAATTCGATCTCCTGATTCTTGATCGACGCACGAACCATTCGAATTGTAGAAAGCCGGAACTTGTCCTGGCTCTTCATCGCCTGCTTCATGTCTTCGTTCAAACGTTCCGCGAGACTCATGGTGCGGATTCCTCCTAGAACTTGCGTTTACGGGCGGCTTCGGATTTCTTCTTCCGCTTGACGCTCGGTTTCTCGTAGTGCTTGCGTTTTTTCAGTTCCGCGAGAACGCCGTCTTTTGCGATGGAACGCTTGAAACGGCGGAGTGCAGCGTCGAGTGTTTCATTTTTACGTACTTTAGTTTCGGACACCAGTTTTCCCTCCCTCCGGAACAGACCCCAACACACGGTTATCAAACTTCATTATAGGTGATGAAGAAAGGGGGTGTCAACTTCCGCCCGCAAGTCCCGTCGGGTCAGCGGTCCGGCTGCTCCTTCACGTTAAGCGGACCGAGTTTCTCCCCGCCCAGCACATGAAAATGAAGATGATAGACGACTTGTCCGGCGTCGCGGCCGCAATTGTTGATCAAGCGATACCCGTCGTCCGCCAGCCCGGCGTCGCGAGCGACTTTCTGGGCGGCGAGCAAGATCCGGCCGAGCAGCTCCATGTCTTCCGGCGCAGCGTCGTTCATCGTCGGGATGTGCTTTTTGGGAATGATCAGCGTATGAACGGGCGCTTGAGGCTGAATGTCCCGAAAGGCGAGCACGTGCTCGTCCTCGTACACTTTGGCGGAAGGAATCGTGCCTTCGACGATTTTACAAAAAAGGCAATCCATGGGTATGTACAACCTCCATGCAAGACGGGATATGGTACTATCATACATGAAAAACCGGGGGCTCGTCCAACCTGGCGGAAGGCATGCCGCCCCGCCGGCCCCGAACCCGGAATCCGCCGGGAAATGCCGGCGCGGTCAGCCTTTCGGCGTGCGGCTTGCGACCCCTCCGTTTCGTCAAGGCAAGGAATCCGCCAGCTCCTTCAACTGCTTCGCCGCTTCCTGCGCCGGTTCGGTCCAATCGGCTCCCGAAGCCATCAGCCGAAAGCTCGCGTCCTTCGTCGGGACGGAATAAGACGCCAGCGTCTCTTCGAGCTTCGCTCCCGCTTCGGCTAGACGCCGCAGCATCGTCGTTTCGGCTTCGGCAAGCGGGCCGTCGTGGCCGCCTATGGAAGCGGCCGTTTCGTTTATTTTTTGAATCGGGACGGTCACCGCATCCGTTGCCGCGGCCTGATCCTGCCCGGAGAGCGTTCCGGACTGGATTAGCGCGGGGGAGCATTCCGCCCCGACGACCGTCAGCTTGCCGAACGATTGGGCCGCCGGCAGCCTCTCCCACGGCTCGGCCGCGGCGAGCATCGCCTCCGCTCCTTCCTGCAACAGCGAAGAATAATACTGACAATACGTATAATTGGATGCCAGTCGTTTTCCCTGCTCGGTTTTGCGGCTTTGGTCGTCCAGCAGGACCCGGGAATACAGCAGCACGAGCAATATCCCCATGACCGTCAGCAAAATGACGACGATCGGCGCCATATACGATCTTTTGGCCATATTCGTACTCCTTTCCGTTCCGAAGCTTTCGCCCGCGGATGCCGGCTCATTCCTTGCGGGAACAGCGCCTGCTCGGCACCGTTCAAATGAGCCGGACCGCTTCGCCGCCGCCGTACACGAAATAAACGTACCCTTCCGTTACGGGCCGGCCGGCGATCGCTTCGATCGCTTCGGCGTATTGCTCCATCTGAAACCGGTGTTTTTCGGCCGCCGGTGCAAAGCTGCCGTCCGGCACGTAATCGGTTTTGTAATCGACCAGCACGAAACCGTCGCCTTCGGAAAAAAGGCAGTCGATCACGCCTTGCAGCAGAACGGTATCTTCCGAATCGGAAGCTGCCAGCTCCGCGTGGGCTTTTCGGGCCGGGAGCCCGTAGCTGAACGGCAGCTCCCGCCATACCCGGTCCGCCCGGCAAATCCGCTCGTACAGCGGCGTCCGGCAAAAGGCCGCGATCGCCTCCGCGTCGACGGCCTGTCTCGTCTGCGGGGTCATCATCCGCAACGCCTCCATCCGGGACAGCAGCTCCGCGATATCGGCCTCGTTCGTTCCGAGGCGCAGCGGCAAATGCTGCATGACCAAATGAACCGCCGTTCCCCGCTCCGCGGGCGTCAGCCGCCTGTCCGACAAAAAACGCGGCCTCCGGAGCCTGAACGTCGGAGATGCCGCCGACGTCCCGTCCGTTCCGTCCCCGGAGCCGTAAACGGAAAGCCGGTCTTCGTCGGAATCTTCCAACGGCTCGCGGCCGCCCGGCTCCGCCGTTGCAGGCGTCGATTCGGCCGTTTCGGCGTCCGGGCGGAAGCCGGGTTTCGCCTTCAGGGCGGATACGGACGTTTTGGCCGCAAGACGGGACGCTCCCGCATGGGGATCGGACCACGACAGCGCCTCGTAAGCCGCAAGCCCGGCGGCCGTCGCGGGAACCGGAACGGGCTCGAGCCGCTGAACCCGGTTCCACAGCGTCTCGTCCCCCGAAAGCGGTTCGGGGGACGCCGGACTCCGCGTATAAGCCGATCCGGACACGATCCGGCAAGACCACGGCGGAGTCCCGCCGTTCGGCCGGCCCGAGCGCTCGCCGCCGGTCCCTTCCGCGCTCCAGTCCGCCCCGGCCAAAACCGCCGCCGGACCGAGCCAGTCCAAGTACCGGCTTGCCGCGGCGATCGCGTAATCGGGCATGCCTCCGCCGGACAAGGCGGCCAGCTCGCGCCATTTTTCGACATCCTTGGCCGCGTCTTTCGTCGTGCCGATCAGATAGAGCTTTTCCTTCGGTCTCGTCAGCGCGACATATAGCACGCGCATTTCTTCGGCGAGCAGCTCCGCCCGCAGCCTTCTGCGTATCGCGAGCTGCGGGAGCGTCGGATACGCCGCGCGCGTGTCGAGATCGACGAATTTCGGACCGAAGCCGAGCCGCTTATGCTTCAAAAACAGCCCGTTCAAGTCCTGGCGGTTGAAAGTCTTGCCCAGACCGGCGACAAAGACGACGGGAAACTCCAGGCCTTTGCTGCGGTGGATGGACACGAGCCGGACAACGTCGTCCTGTTCCCCGAGCGCCCGGGCGGCGCCGAGATCGGCTCCGGTGTCCCGCATTCTGCCCAAAAAACGGAGAAAACGGTACAGCCCCCTGTAGCTCGAATTTTGCTCGTACTGCCGGGCCCTGTCGACGAGAGCCCGCAAGTTCGCCTGCCGCTGCGCGCCTCCGGGCAACCCGCCGACAAAGTCGTAGTAGCCCGTTTCCCGGTAAAGCGCCAGCAGCAGCCGCGCGAGCGGCTCCCGTCTCGCCAGCGTTCTCCAGCGATCAAGCGAAGCCAAAAAGGCGCGAAGCCGGGATCGCCGGCCGTCGGCTTGCGCGTCCCCGCCCGCCGGCCGGCCCGGCAAGGAGTCGGGTCCTCCCTCCCGGGACGCCGCCGCCGATTCGGCCGCTTCGCCGGCCTCGGCCCGAACGGCTTGCCAGAACGAGCCGGACCGATCGCGCAGCCGGATCTGCGCGAGCTCTTCGGCCGTAAAGCCGACCAGCGGCGAGCGGAGAACGCCGGCCAGCGGAATGTCCTGGTCCGGGTTGTCGATCAGTTGCAGCAAGGACAGCATGACGTCGACTTCCGTCGCGGCAAAATAGCCGGAGGACATGTCGGCGAAGGCCGGTATTCCGGCCGCCTTCAATTCCTCCAGCACGACCGGCGCGGCCGCCGACGTCGCTCGCAGCAAAATGACGATATCGCGAAACCGGAGGGGCCTGTGCAGCTTGCTTTTGCCGTCGTAGACGGCAAACGGGAGCCGGCCGCTGCCGTCCGTCCCCGTCAGCCGCCGGATTTCGTCCGCGATGCAGCGGGCTTCGAGCTGCGCGGTTTCCAGCTCTTCCTCTTCTTGCCTCTGCCTCGCTCCCTCTTCGTCGTCCCCGGCCGGCTCCGGCGCCTCTCCGCTTTCGCGCCCGGCCGCCGCGCTCCCGGCCTCCGGGCTTCCCGGCTGGAGCAGAATCATTTCCACGGCATATGCGCCGCCGGATGCTTCGCCGCCCTCTTCGGGATAGCCTTCACC
Organism: Cohnella algarum; assembly: GCF_016937515.1. Lineage (NCBI taxonomy): Bacteria > Bacillati > Bacillota > Bacilli > Caryophanales > Paenibacillaceae > Cohnella > Cohnella algarum. The sequence continues at coordinate 4,279,510 of NZ_JAFHKM010000002.1, read as the reverse complement.
GTAAATCAACTCGGCCCGCCGATCGTAATTCATTTCCCCCGCCGGCTCGCGCATGATCAGGCGAAAAACGTGGTTCACCGCTTCGATAACCCGCGAACGGCTGCGGAAATTCCGCGCCAGGTCGATGCGCAAGCCCCGGAGGCTTGCGCCGCCTTCCGGGAAGGCGGCCTCCTCCGCCTCCCCGTCGCCGAGGGGCTTCCAGACGCCGAACGATTTGTATTTGGCCAGAAACAGGCCCGGCTCCGCAAGACGGAACCGGTAAATGCTTTGCTTCACGTCTCCGACCATAAACACGTTGCCGGGCGACTTGCGGGCAATCAGCGACACGATCGCTTCCTGCACCTCGTTCGTATCCTGATACTCGTCCAGCAATATTTCCGCGAACCGTTCCCGGTAGTCGAGCGCCGCTGCGGAGGGCAGCGATTCGCCGGGCTTCGAACCCGGATCCCGCAAAACGGCCAGCGCGTAATGCTCCAGATCGCCGAAATCGAGCAAGCCTTTCGCCCGCTTGGCTGCCTCGTAATTGCGGCCGAATTCGATCGCGAGCTCGGCCAGCGCCTCCATGTCCGGGGCGAGCTTGCGCAGTTCCTCCGCATACTGGTCCGGCGAACGGACAAACCACTCGTCTCCGAGCTTCGACACCGCCTTTTTCGCCTCTTCCCGAAGCTTCTTCGCGCGTTCCTGCAAATCGGGGTCGCACTCATCCTTGCGAATCGCCTTCAGGCGTCCGAACGCGCAGGCCGAATACGCCTCGTTCCAGGCTTCCGGCGGTTCATGCGCGATCGCGTCCAGCAAGCGGCCGACGACCGCCGCATCCTCCCGGAGCGCGGCCGCGTAAGGCAGCGGCCCGCCGGGGCTCTCCGCGACCCGAAGGGCGGCCTCGAGCTGGCTGAGCGCGCCCCGCAGCGCGAGCGAAGCGTCTTCGCGCACGGTTTCCATCCAGGGGGCGCCCTCGATGCCGTTTTCGCCGGCTTCGCGGATGAAAGCCGCGGCCTCCCGCAGCCATCGCTCCGGCCAAGGGTGGCTTCGGGCGAATTCGTGCAATTCGAGCACGAGCCGGTGCAGCGGCTCGTCGCTGCGTTCTCCGCCGAACAGATCGGCAAGCCGCGCGAGCGCTCCCCGCTCGCCTTCGGCCCCGTACCGCTCCTCGAACAATTCGTCGAGCGTATCCATCCGGAGCAATTCCGCTTCCGTCTCGTTTGCGATGCGAAACCCCGGATCGAGGCCGATGAGCGGGGCGTACCGCTCGACCACCTCCAGGCAAAAGGAGTGCAGCGTCGTGACCGACGCCCGGGGGAGCAGGGCGAGCTGCCGCTTCAAATGCGCGGATTCCGGCTTTTGCTCCAGTTCGTCCTCCAGCGCGATTCGGATCCGTTCCTTCATCTCCGCGGCGGCGGCTTTCGTAAAGGTCGCCACGAGCAGGGCGTCCACGTCCAAAGGGTCCGTTTCGTCCGTTATGCGGGAAATGATGCGCTCGACCAACACGGCGGTTTTGCCCGAACCCGCGGCCGCGGCGACGAGAATGTCGGTCCCCCGCGCGGCGATGGCCGCCCATTGCTCGTCCGTCCAGCGGCCGCCTTCGGGCTTCGCGTAGGTAGCCTGCAAAAACCGCCCGGATACGCTCACGTCTTTTCTCCCCCTTCCGATCCGTTTTCCAGCCATTGCCACAGCTGATCCCGGCTGGACGGCTTGGGCAGCGGGCGATGCCCGCTGCCTTCGATCAGCATGTCGAATTGGCACACCGGGCGGTATTCGCACCGTTCGCACGGGCTTCGCTTGTCCATCCGGTATGGGGCGATCGATACGTCCCCGTCCGCGATCCGGCGGCCGATGGTCCGTATGCTGCCGCGGACGGATTTGCGGAGCACGTTCCACTGCCCCGGATCCGCTACCTGCGATCGCGCCGAAAACGTGCCGTCCTTTTTGAAGTCGACCGGAATGACGGCCGACTTGCCTTCGGTCGCCAGCGACTCGTCCATCAGCTGGACCGTTTCCCCGTTGGCCAGCACCAGACCCTGCATGCGGAACTCTTTTTTCATCGCGCGTTCCGCTTCCTGGAGGGACATGCCGTTCAAGCTGTGCAGAAGCGGATTATGTACGTGAAAGTACAGAACGCCGGCAGGCTCCGCAGGCCGTCCAAGCCAGCTCGGCGCATGCGAGACGACAACGTCGAGATAGGTCAGCATTTGCAGCGACAATCCGTGCGCGACCTCTTCCAGCTTCAGCTTCGTCGGGCTCGATTTGTAATCCATAATGCGCAGCAGCAGCCCGTCTTCCGTCTGCGCGGCATCGACGCGGTCGATCCGCCCGACGATGTCCATCCAGCGTCCGCCTCCGAGGTCAAGGGAGAGCGGCGGCAACATGCCGTCGGGGCCGAACGTCACCTCCAGCCCGACGGGATGAAACCGGGACAGCCTCGCGTGCTCGCCCAGCATGGCCGAAGCCCTGGCGACGATGTCCGTCAGCTTGCGGGCCATCGCTTGATGACGGAGGGATGACAGCAAAATCCGGGACTGCACCTTGGGCAGCAGCCGCTCGACGGCCGCGGCCGCTTCCTGCTGCCAGCGGGCCATCGATTGGCCGGCCGGCCCTTCGGCAAGCAGCTTTTCCGTCGTCTGGCGAAGCGCGGCGTGAAACAGCTGGCCGATATCGGGAGCTTCCACCCGATACAGCATGCGCTCGCGAAGCTTCAATCCGTGCGAAGCGAAATGCCGGAACGGGCAGGCGACGAAACGCTCCATTCTCGAGACGCTGGCGATCAGGCGATCGCCGTAAAGCAGCCTGCTCGTGGCCGCGCCCAGCGGCGGTTCGTCGTTGCGGTAATGGAGCGAGGACAGCATTTTTTGCAGCTTCGGCCGCCACTCGTCCCGCTCCGCGAAAAAGCGGTAGACCGACCACCAGCCCCCGGCAAGCTCGCCGCCCTGCCGCCAGCGCCGCAGCCTCGCCGTCAAAAACGTAAGCGCCTTGCCGGGATGGACGGCGTAACGCAGCTGACGCTCCTCGTCTTCGCTTTCCTGCGGTTCGGCCTGCAACGTCCCGACGGACAGACCGGGGAAGCGCTGCCGGATGCGGCGAATGTACTCCGACGGCAGCAGGCCTTTCCCCTCTTCATCCGACGCGGGGTAGCTGACCCACAAATGCCGGGATGGCGTCGTCAAGGCCAAATAAGCCAAAAAACGTTCGTCCAGCAGCCTTCGCCGCGCTCCCGGCGCGAGCTGCAGCCCGGCCTCCGCCAGGCGCTCCCGTTCGGGTTCCGACAGCAGCCCGTTCTCGCGGACGGCCATCGGCATGACGCCGTCGCCGACTCCGAGCATATACAGCACGGCTACCCGGTCCGACCTCGTCCGCTCCGGACTGCCGACGAGCACCGCATCCAGGGAGGGCGGCACCGCGCCGAGCTTCATCTCTTCGATTCCGGCATCGATCATTCCCGCGAACAGGGGAAGGTTGGCCGGCTCGTCCCCCATTAATTCGACGAGCTGGTCCAGCAGCCCGAGCACGCCGTCCCAAAGCGGCCGGTGAAGACGCGCCTTGCCGGGATCGCCCGCGGCCTCGTCTTCCGCGCTCCAGCGCTCCAGCCGGTCGGCTGCCCGCGTTTCCTCCAGCAGCGAAAACAGCGCCGAGCCCAAATCGCGCATCGTTTTCGCCTTTTTGACCCGTTGCTCCAGCCGGAGCAACGGCTCCAGCGCGGCATCGCGGATGCGCCGGATTTCCTCCATCCCTCGTTCGTAGCGGGACGGCTCCGTTTCGTCCTCCAGATCCCCGCGGAACAACGGCTGCCAGGCCCGATCGTCGTGCCACCGCCAGCCCTCGATTCCCGCGGCCAGGGCATAGTTCTCCAACATATCCACTTCCGCCCTCAGGAGCTCCTTATCGCCCGGATGCAGCAGATCCGTTTTCGCGCAGCGGAAGACGGCGTCGGATTTCCAGCCGCCCGCCACCGCCTCCAAAGCCGAGCGGACGAACTCCGCCAGCGGATGATGCGCCGCCGTCACCTTGCCGTCGAGAAAGTAGGGGATGTCGTAATCGTCGAACACTTCCGCGAGCAGATCGGCGTAGTCTTCCACCTTGCGGACGAAGACCGCCATGTCCCGCCAGCGGCATTCGCCTTCTCGCGCCCGGCGCAGCATGTCGCGCGCCGCTCCTTCGGCTTCGGCCCGGCGGTTGGCCGCCTCGTGAAGCGACAGGCCGCATAACGGGTGATCGGGCGAGAGCGATGCGGCCTCCCCGTTCCACCGCAAACGCGCATCGAACGAGCGCTCCAGGTGCGCGAGCATCGGGCTCGCCTTGTATCGCGGCAAAACGTCGCGATCGAGCGTCACGGGCCGCTCGATCGCGACGCCGGCGGCTTCGGCCAGTTCGCAGAGCCGGGCGGACGTTTCCGCCGTCGGATGGAACAGCTCCAGCTCGTCCGGACGCTCGCCCGCGCCTCTCGGCCGGTCGAGGCAAAGCGCGACCGACACTCGGGGGCAGCGGCGCAGCAGCGCCTCGATCGCTTCGTACTCGTTCGGCGTAAAGCCGTGAAAGCCGTCGAGCCAAATTTCCGCGTCGGCGAGCAGCGCCGATTCGGCGGCCCCGCCGACGAGCCAGCGGAGCGCGTCTTCGCCGTCCAGCCATTTTCCCGCCATTTCCCGATCCAGGTCGCGGCTTAACAGCGATAAATCGTGCAGCTTGTCGGCAAGCAGCGCCGCTCCCGGATCCGATCGCGCGGCGCTTTCCGCCAGCTCCTCCGCCTTTGCCCCGTCGACCCCGTACCGTTTCCATTCGGTCAACAGCTCGCTCAGCTTGCCGACCAGTCCTTGGCCCGCGGTTTCGCCGAGCAGCAGCTTCCATTGACCTTTTCGGGTTTCGAGCGATTTGTGGATGAGCATCGCTTTGCCGGTTTCATCGATCGGAACGGCGGCGGTCCCGCCCGTCTCCTGCATGACGCGAAAGGCGAGGCGCCGAAAGCTGAGCACTTGGGCGCGCATGAACCCGTTCAGCCCCGGCGTGGATACCATCGCGTACTCCATCTGAAACGTCGCCTGCTCCGGCACAAGCAAAATCATCGGCGGACCCAGCGGGTCTTCCCGCAGCCGCTGCCTGATTTCATCGAGGCAGAAACGCGTTTTGCCGCTGCCCGATCGTCCCGTTATCAAACGAAGCGCCATTTGCTGCCGCCTCCTTCCGTTGCTCCGAAAATACGCGGAAAATCTCCGAAACTTCTCATCTTCCGATTCATTGTACCATATCGCGGACAAGGGCGCACAGGCGTTCGCAGATTCGGAATCTGCCATCCGATATGCAAAAAAGGACCGCGGGGAAAACGCCCCAAGGCCCTTATAGGTCCGAATTTCCCCCAACGCTGCGAACGGGCGCATCGGGAAAGATTCACGAAATATTCAAATAAAGCTTCGTGCCGTCCTCGAACCAGAATATCGCCGCGTCCGACCACAGTTCGACATCGATCACTTGCTTCCATTTGCGGCGGAATTCCAGATCGAGCGCCATTTCGCGCATGCGTTTGTTCAATCGCTGACGGCTTTCGAGCCGTTTCGCCTTGTTTCGCAGCGGCACGGAGCGCCTTCCGAATCGCAGCACATCCATCATCATTCACTTCCTCTCTCCTTTATCTATGTTTACAGATTACAGGAGAGATTTTAGAAAAGTTACAGGTTGCGCGACTCATACTTTCTTAACAATTAGTCTAAAAAACCCAGTCCGCTTCCTGTCCGAAGACCCAGAAGCCCGTCCTCAAAGCGCTTTTCGGGTGCGGACCTCGAAGATGCCGAATTTCAAATAATGACCTTCTTCGACACCGCCGAGCTGCGGATGATCTTTGCCCGCCCTCGCCATTCGATGCAGCGAAGAATTTTGCCGGCGTCGGCGGCGGCCTCCAGAAGCGTCTCCATGAACAGCTCCGGCCGCACATGATAAGAGCAGCTCGCCGTGACCAAATAGCCGCCTTCGTTGACCAACTTCATCGCGTGCAAATTGATGTCCTTATAGCCGCGTATGGCGCTGGGCACGGCCCGCTTCGTCTTGGCGAACGCCGGCGGATCGAGAATGACGACGTCCCACGTCCGGCCTTCCGAAACGAGCGGCTTCGACGTATCCGCCTTGCCTCCGGCCGCTCTTTGCAGGCGTTCTTCCCGGCCCTTGACCTGCTGCCGCAAATATTCGAAAGCGTCGGCCGTCACGAATTCGACCCGGTCGGAAAAGCCGTTCCGCTCGACGTTGCGCTTTGCGGTTTCGATCGCATGCGCCGAAATATCGAGACAGGTCGCTTTTTTCGCGCCGTATTTGCAGGCATGCAGAGAAAAGCTGCCGGTATGCGCGAAACATTCGAGCACGGTCGCCCCGTCCCAATAAGGGAACGTGACCGGATTTCCGTTGGCATTGACGGGAACGTCCCGGATGCCTTCCTCCGTTTCTCTGCGCTCCACGACGATGCCGCTCCTTGCGCCCCATCCGGTCATCAGCGGCGCGATGGCGGCGCGATTTTCCCGTTGGTCGAAAAAGTATCCCGTTTTTTGCCCGCCTTCGATATCGACTTCGACTTTCAGGCCGTTTTCCTCGATGACGACGTAGCGGGGACATTCGCCGTACAAAACGCCGATGCGCTCCTCCAGCCCTTCGAGCGTGCGGACGCCGACGTCGCTGCGCTCGTAAATGCCGCGCGGCGCGAACACGTCGATCAAAGCCGGCAGCCAAAGCTCGCGGGCCTTGTCCATCCCGAGCGTCAGCACCTGCACGACAAGTACGTCGGCATACCGGTCGACGACGAGTCCAGGGAGAAAATCCGCTTCGCCGAACACGAGCCGGCAGGACGGCTCGGAGCCGGAAAACCGGCGGCGGTGGTCGGCGCACGTTTGGAATCGAGCCTTGAACCATTCCGTATCCCACCGCTCAAGCGGCTTGTAGGAGACGATCCGGACGGAAATTTGGGAAGCCGGGTTCCAGTACCCGACGGCCTGAAATTGGCCACGGTGGTTGAACACCTGAACGAGGGCTCCGGGTTCGGCTTCTCCCTCCAGCTTTTCGATTTCGTTCCGAAACACCCACGGATGGCCTTGCTCCAGCCTCGGACGGCGGGAGCGGTTCAGGACGACGCGGGCTTGAACCTCATTGGACATGTCGATCACGCCTTTCTTTAAGGACATTACTTGTCCGGTCTGAGCATAAAATGATATGTAAATTTCTCATGGGATGACGGGAGGAATGAGACGATGTGGGTTCCGCTCGTCGCCGCTTCGATTTTCGGACTGGCCTTGCTGCTCGGCGGCATGAAAATGACGGAAACGGCGCTTCGCGTCTGGGCCGGGGACCGGCTGAACGCCGCGCTTGAACGAACGACTTCGACCCCCTTGCGCGGCTTCGTATCCGGAACCGTGACTTCCGGGCTGCTGCAAAGCGGAACCGCGGTGACGCTGCTGACGATCGGCCTCGTCAACGCCGGCATGCTGCCGCTCGCCAACAGCTTCGGCATTTTGCTCGGGACCAACGTCGGCACGACCCTGACGACCGAATTGATCGGCCTCCGCATTCACCGCTTCGGCCTGCCCCTGCTCGGTGCTTCTCTCGTCGTCTGGCTATGGACGTTTCTGTCGCTGGAAGCCCGCCTGGCGCCTCCTCTTCCCCGCCATGCCGCGGAAGCGTTGCGCTACGGCTCGGCGGCGACGGCGGGCTTCGCGCTCATGCTGGTCGGGTTCGCTTCGCTGCAGTCGATCGGCCCCGCCCTTCAGCAAAACGGCACGTTCGCGGAATGGATGGCGTTCGCCGAGCAAAGGCCGGTATGGGGGCTGCTCGGAGGAGCGGCGCTGTCCGCGCTCGTCCATTCGAGCTCGGCGGTCATCGGCATGGCGATGAGTCTCGCCGATACAGGAACGCTGCCGGCCGTAACCGGCGTCGCCGTCGTGCTGGGCGCGAACGTCGGCACGTGCTTTACCGGATTGCTTGCCTCGCTTGCCGGCGGCAGGGGCGGCCGGTTCGTCGCGCTGTCGCAAATCGCGCTGAACGTGGGCGGGACGATGCTGTTCTACCCGTTGAAGGGGGAGCTGCTCGCCGTTTCCGCCGCGATCGCCCCGGGCCACCCGGCCGCCCAAATCGCGCATGCCCAGACGCTGTTCAACGTCGCCTGTTCCGTGCTCGCCCTGCCGATCGCGTATTTGGGCGTCCGCGCGCTCGAACCTCCGCAGTCGCCTCTCGCGCGTGGCAAGTAACGTCCGCCGAGCGCCGCTCGCCGGCTCGGTTCGCTTAATACCCGCCGGAAGCGGCGGCCGATCCCCCGGCAATGGCGACGCCGGAGCTCGTGCCGATCCGGCTCGCGCCGGCCAGCAGCATCGCGGCGGCCGTTTCCGCGCTCCGCACGCCTCCCGAAGCTTTCACGCCCAGGCGCGGAGACACCGCTTCGCGCATTAGCCGTATATCCGCTTCCGTCGCGCCGCCCGGCCCGAATCCGGTCGACGTCTTCACGTAGTCGGCGCCCGCCGCCTCCGTCAGCTTGCACGCTTCCCGCTTCAGCTCTTCCGAAGGCAGCGCTCCCGTTTCCAGAATGACCTTGACGAGCGCGCCTCCCTGCACCGCCTGCACGACCGACGCGATATCCCGTTCCACGGCGTCGAAATCCCGGTCGAGCAGCCTGCCGATCGGCAGCACCATATCGATTTCCGAAGCGCCGTCCTCGACGGCGGCCGCGGCTTCGAACGCTTTGGCCCGCGTCGCCATGGCGCCGAGGGGAAAGCCGACGACGGCGCACACTTTGACGGGGGTTCCGGACAGCTTCTCCCGGCACATCCGAACCCAGCGCCCGTTCACGCATACGCTGTAAAACCCGTATTCAAGCGCCTCGTCGCAAAGCTTCGCGAAATCGTCCGCGCGCGCGTCCGCCTTCAGCAGCGTATGGTCGATAAACGGCGCCATCGACTGGCCCGGCAGCCAGATCGGAAAGCGGCCGCCCGGCGGCGCCGGCTCGGTATCGGCCGGCTCGAACCCCAGCTTGCGAAGCGCCGCGCGCAGCACCTCGTCGTTCGTGTCGTAACCGCCTTCGCGCTGAAGCCGCCAGCTTTCTTCCGGCGTATGCCAGGCGACGCCCGCGATTTCTTCCGTTTGCGCTTTCAAGGAGCCGTCCCCGGCTTCGACCAGGAAGTAATGCACTTCCTTCTGAACGGCTTCCCGATCGGCGGATTCGTACTGGTAGCGAATGACCGACAGCGGCGCCACGATTCGGCCGGAAATGCCCGTTTCCTCCGAAATTTCGCGGAGCGCCGTCTGCTCGATCGACTCGCCTTCCTCCATCTTCCCCTTAGCCAGCGTCGTTTTTCCGAATCGGTCTTTAATCAACTGAATTTCCAGGCTCCCGTTCCGATTCCGGTAGACGACGCCCCCCGCGGAAATTTCCTTCACTTTCGACTCCCCCTGCCAAATATCCGAATCTGCAACTTATGTACGACAAAAGATTCCATCCCGGCAACGCGGCAGCCGCTGCCGTCCGCCCATCGCCGGGTTGAAATCTTTCTTCTCCTTCGACTTAAACCTCAAGCCCGCATCGCCATCGGAAAGCTGTCTTCCAGCACCTCGAGCAGCTCGCCCTTGCACTCGTTGACGCCCGTTTCCGTGACGCGCACGCGGCACAGTTTGCCGACGAGCGACTCGTCGCCTTCGAACGCCACGAGCAAATAATTGTCCGCGTGCCCGGCAATGAAGCCGGAGCCTTCGCGCGCTTTGCCGGTTCGCTCGGGGATAACCTCAAGCTCGCGTCCGGCCCATTTGCGCGCGTATTCCGCCTGCATCGACTCGGACAGGTCGATCAGCTTGTGCACCCTCTCGTGCTTCAGCTCCTCGTCGACCTGGTCATCCATGCGCGCCGCCGGCGTTCCCGTCCGCTTCGAATACGGAAACACATGCATTTCGGCAAATCCGATTTCCTTCATGAACCGGTAGCCGTTCTCGAATTGCTCGTCCGTCTCTCCGGGAAACCCGACGATCACGTCGGTCGTGATCGCGACGTCCGGCATCGCTTCCTTGATGCGGGCGATTTTGTCCGCGAATTCGGCGGTCGTATATTTGCGCCGCATCCGCTTCAAAATCGCGTCGTCGCCGGCTTGCAGCGGGATGTGCAAATGCCGGCACATTTTCGGGGACGAATTGAGCACGGCGATCATCTTGTCGTCGATCTGGCTCGCTTCGATCGAGCTGATGCGGATCCGTTCCAGCCCTTCGACCTTGTCGAGGTCGGCCAGCAAATCGGCTAGCCGGTAGTTTTCCAGGTCGTCGCCGTAGCCGCCGGTATGGATGCCGGTCAGCACGATTTCCTTGTAGCCAGCGGCGACGAGCTGCCGCGCCTGCTTGAGCACGCTTGCGGAATCCCGGCTGCGCGAAAGGCCGCGCGACCACGGAATGATGCAGAAGGTGCAAAAATTGTTGCAGCCCTCCTGGATTTTCAGGAATGCCCGCGTCTTGTCGGCGAAGGCCGGCACGTCAAGCTCCTCGAATTCGCGCGTCTTCATTATGTTGCGGACCGCGTTGACCGGCTTGCGCTCCTTCTGAATGTCCGCGATAAGCGTCATCAGCTTGTCGCGATCCTGTGTCCCGATGACGAGATCGACGCCCTCGATATCCATGATCTCCGCGGGCGACGTCTGCGCGTAGCAGCCGGTGACGGCAATGACGGCGTCCGGATTGCGGCGCACCGCCCGCCGGATAATTTGCCGGCTTTTTTTGTCGCCGGTGTTCGTTACGGTGCAGGTGTTGATCACGTAGACGTCCGCGGTCTTCGTTTCGAAATCGACCTGCTCGTAGCCTTCGTTTTTGAACAGCTGCCACATCGCTTCCGTATCGTAGAAATTGACTTTGCAGCCCAAAGTATAAAATGCCACGCTAGGCATGGCGGATCATCCTCCCATTTCTCCGGATTCGTACGCGATGCAAGCAAGCGCCACAAGCGCGGCCGTCTCCGTCCTTAATATGCGGCGGCCCAGACCGACCGCCGTCGCCCCGTTGGCCTCTGCTTCCTCCGCCTCCCTGGGGTCGAAGCCGCCCTCGGGACCGACGACGAGCAGAACGCTCGGATCGTTCCGGCCGTCCGCGGCGAACCGGTTCTTCAAAGCGGCTAGCGCAGGCTGAAGTCCCGCACCGCTTCGCCCTTCCTCTTCGTAGCAGAGCAGCACCGAATCGAATTCGCGGAACGAAGCCAGCAGCTCCTTCCACGAGATGACGGGCTTAACCTCCGGCACGATCGAGCGGTGCGATTGCTCGGCCGCCTCCTTGGCGATCGTGCGCCAACGCGCGAGCCGCTTCCCTTCCTTGCGCTCGTCGTACTGGACGATCGTCCTTCTGGAAACGAACGGCTGAAACCGGGCGGCGCCCGCCTCGGTTCCCTTCTGAATGACGGTTTCCAGCTTGTCTCCTTTCGGCAAGCTTTGGGCGACGGCGACGCGCCACGCCATTTCCGAGCCCGAATCGATCCATTCGAGCAACGTGCCGGCAACGGCGCCCGTCCCGATCGTATCGATCCGAACCTTCGCTTCCCGTCCGGCACCGTCGCAAGCGATAAAAACGTCCCCCGGCTTCGCCCGCATCACCGCGCTCAAATGACGGGCATCCTCGCCCGCCAGCGTCACGCCGGCTTCGCCGAATTGGCCGGGAGCGACGAAATAGCGCTGCATGTCTCAAGCCCCCCGCTTTTTTCTACCCTTCATCATACCTCGTTTGCCGATATGGCGCCACCTTCGATTAGAGCGCCCAGCCGAGCATATAGCCCAGCGTCCGGACGATGACCGAATTTCCGGCGTTTCCGAACAGGCTCGAGAGCAGCCCGTTCATTGCCTCCTGAATCGGCGCGGCCAGCGAAAACAACGGCGTGATTGTGGCGTTGCGCAGCGGCGGAATGAACACGAGCAGCAAGAAGACGAACATCCCCCACTGCTCGTTCTGGCTCATTTTAAGACGTACGTTAAGCGGCGCGAACTCCTCGACGATCCGGTAGCCGTCCAGCGGCGGCAGCGGGATCAGATTAAACAAAAAAAGGATGACGTTAATATGAAGCCAGTAGGACATGAAAGTCGACACCGTTTCCAGCATCGCCTGCGACGGGGCTTCCAGCGCCCCGACCGCAACCAGAACATAAAGGACGAGAAGTCCCAGAAAGGCGAGCAGCAAATTGCTGACGGGTCCCGCGGCCGTCACGGCGACGCTCATCAGCCTCGGACGGCGAAACCGGCTTCTGCGGACCGGAACCGGCTTCGCCCAGCCGAACCCCGCAATGAGCAAAAACAAGATGCCGAACAAATCCAGATGGGCCATCGGATTGAGCGTGACCCGGCCTTGCTCGTAGGCGGTCGGATCGCCGAACTTCCAGGCCGTCCACGCATGCGCGAATTCGTGCACCGTAAAAGCAAGCAGCATCGTCAGGACGATGAACGGCAGATGCTCGAGCGGGTACCAGAGAAAATTCATTCCGCGTCTCCCTTCGGCTTGCCCGCCACGAACGCGATCCAGTCGTCCTGGCGGACCCGGTCGACGATTTCGAAGCCTGCGGCGAGCAGCGCGGCTTCCACGTCGGCTTCCTTGTTTTTGTAAATGCCGCTGGCAATGTAAATCCCGCCCGGCTTCAGCACGTCCATCACGTCGGAAACGAACAAAAGAATGATCTCGGCGAGAATGTTCGCCACGACGATATCGACGGGCGGGCGAACGGAGCCGCTCTCCCGCGTCTCCTCCCTCTCCGCCGATCGGAGCACGCCGAGAAGATCGCTTTTCCTGACTTCGATTGCGCCTTCCAGGCCGTTCAGCGCCGCGTTTTGCTCCGCGCTCGTCACCGCCACCGGATCGAGGTCGACGGCCAGCACCCGCTCGGCCCCGAGCCGGATGGCGCCGATCGCGAGGATGCCGGACCCCGTGCCGACGTCGATCACCGTCTCCCCGCCGGAAATGGCGCCTTCGAGCGTGCGCAGGCAAAGCGCGGTCGTCGGATGCGTTCCCGTGCCGAACGCCATGCCCGGATCGAGCTCGATGATCAGCTCGCCGGGCCGCGCTTCGTACTCCTCCCACGTCGGCTTGATCGTCAAACGATCGGTTACCGCGATCGGCTTGAAATATTTCTTCCACGCATGCGCCCAGTCTTCCTCGTCCACCTCGGCTACGCCGATCCGGAATTGTCCCGCGTCGAAGCCGAATTCGGGCAATCCGGGCAGCAGCCTCTCAAGCTCCGCGGCGACCCCGTTCGCATCGGTGTCCTCCGAAAAATAACCTTTAATATAAGCGTAGCCCGCAGGGATGTCGTTGAGCGGCTTGTCGTACCATTGGCCGTAAGACGTATCCCTCGGCTTGTCGGGCGTCCACGATTCCTCGATCGATACGCCTCCCGCCCCCAGCTCGTGAAGATAATTGGCGATAATATCCTGCGAATCCTCCGCCGCGAAGACGGTCACTTCAAACCAACGCACAGCTTTTCCTCCCTGATTCAAACGGCACTCCGATTGACGGTTCATTGACCTTCATTATACACGCTTCGCGGAAGAGGACGCAAAAAAACGCCTGGGCCCTGCGGCCCGGCGCTTCAAACTCAAGGGGCTTCCGATCGAACTTGGCCGCCGGCTTGCTCGATGACGGTCCTGGCTTGCCGCGCCGCGGCCGCCGGCACCTGCACGGACAGGCTGAACGCCTCTGCGGAATCGGCTTCTCCGAGCTCGCCGGAAGCTTCGATTCCTTGATCCCCGGGAAGCGAACCCGCTTCTCCGCCGAGCCGTTCCATTCGGAACCGGTCGGCGCGAAGAGCCGCCAGTTTGCGGACCGCCCGCTCCGCCTGATCCTGCGACGGAAAACTGGCGGCCATCGATACCATGTCCATCGCGCTTATTCCCCTTTATACAAGGCCGCGCGGCGATCCGCTTCCTCGGCTCTTTGCTGCGCTTCCAGATCGTCTTCGTCCGCCAGCTCCTGGGAAAACTCCACGTCCTCGGCCGAAGCAACCGGAAGCTTGGCGGGCGGATTCGAACGAAACGGCTTCTGGTTAAAGAAATCGCGTAAGCTCATCGTCGATCCATCCTTTGATTTGTAGTTTGCCTCAGTTAAGTAGCATGCGCGGTCGCTTTCGCGGCTATGCACGGCAAAGAGCCCCCTTCCGCGCAAACGGCGGGCAGGAGGCCGGGGAACGGGCGATCAGTCGCCTAAAATCGCTTTTTTCATGCGTTCGAAAATGTTCGAGGGGTGCTGCTCCTGCGTCGATTCCCCGCTCTTGGCGGCAAAATCGCGCAGCAGATCCTTCTGGGCGTCGGACAGGTTGGTCGGCGTCACGATCGTCACCTTGACGTGCTGGTCGCCTTGCCCGTAGCCGCGAAGCTTCGGCACGCCCTTTCCCTTGAGCCGGAAATACGTGCCCGTCTGGGTTCCGGCCGGAATTTTGAGCTTGACCTTTTCCGTCAACGTCGGAACTTCGATCTCGTCGCCGAGCGCCGCCTGCACGAACGTAAGCGGCACTTCGCAATAGATGTCGTCTCCTTCGCGTTCGAAAAACTCGTGCTCCTTCACCCGAAGAACGAGGTAAAGATCGCCCGGGGGCCCTCCGCGCACGCCGGCTTCCCCTTCGCCGCTGACGCGAAGCTGGGCGCCGTCGTCGACGCCTGCCGGAATTTTGACGTGGATTTTCCGCTGGCGTTTCACTTGGCCGCTGCCGCCGCAAGTCCCGCAGCGCTCGCGGATCGTCTTGCCGCGCCCGCCGCAAGCGGAACATACCCTGCGGTTGACGATGCGCCCGAACGGCGTATTCTGCACGACTTCTTCCTGGCCGGTGCCCCGGCAGGAGGAACAGGTGTCCACTTTCGAGCCGGGCTTCGCGCCGCTGCCGTGGCACGTGTCGCAAGTTTCGGTGCGGGGAATGGTCAAATCCGTTTCCTTGCCGAAAACCGCTTCCTTGAACGTAAGGGTCATCGTATATTGCAAATCGTTCCCGCGCTGAGGAGCGTTCGGATCGCGCCGGCCGCCGCCGCCGAAAAACATATCGAAAATGTCGCCGAAGCCGCCCGCGAAATCGCCGGCCCCGCCAGCTCCGCCGCCGAAGCCCGCCATCGGATCCTGATGACCGTACTGGTCGTAGCGCGCGCGCTTCTGAGGATCGCTCAAAACGTCGCTCGCTTCCTTGACCTCCTTGAATTTCGCTTCGGCATCGGGCGCCTTGTTGACGTCGGGATGGTACTGGCGAGCGAGTTTCCGATAGGCTTTTTTGATATCTTCGGCCGAAGCGTTCCGGTCGACCCCCAGCACTTCGTAATAGTCTCGTTTCTCTGCCACTGCTCCGCCTCCTCATGAGGAAAGTCAAAGCCGTTTCGGTCGCCGGTCCGGCAACGGAAACGAGCTTTGACTTCGATCAGGCTTTCGTTTTGGTTGTGCTTATTTCTTGTCTTCGTCCACGACTTCGTAATCCGCGTCGACGACGTTGTCTTTTTTGGCGGGGCCGCCGTCGGCAGCCGCTCCCGCCGCGCCTTGCGAGGCTTGCGCGTCCGCGGCCGCCTGCTCGTAGAGCTTGACGGACAGCTGCTGCACGATTTGCGTCAGCTCGTCGGTCGCCGCTTTGATCTCGTCGAGATTTTCGCCTTCAAGCGCTTTTTTCAATTTTTCTTTGGCGGCGTCCGCTTTCTCGACTTCGCCCGGATCGGCTTTCTCGCCGAGATCCTTGATCGTCTTCTCCACCGTGTACACGAGCTGGTCGGCGTTGTTTTTCGTTTCGATCAGCTCGCGGCGCTTCGCGTCTTCCTCGGCGTGAAGCTCGGCTTCCTTCTGCATCCGGTCGATTTCTTCCTTGCTCAGGCCGCTCGAGGACGTGATCGTGATTTTTTGGCTTTTGCCCGTGCCTTTGTCGAGAGCCGATACGTTGACGATGCCGTTGGCGTCGATATCGAATTTGACCTCGATTTGCGGGATGCCGCGCGGCGCCGGCGGAATGTCGCTCAGGATGAAGCGGCCGAGCGTCTTGTTGTCGCGGGCCATCGCGCGTTCGCCCTGCAGGACGTGAATTTCGACCTGCGTCTGGTTGTCCGCGTACGTCGAGAACACCTGCGATTTTTCCGTCGGGATCGTCGTGTTGCGGTCGATCATCTTCGTCATGACGCCGCCCGCCGTTTCGATGCCGAGCGACAGCGGCGTCACGTCGAGGAGAACGACGTCCTTCACGTCGCCGGTCAGAACGCCCGCTTGCACGGCGGCGCCCAGGGCGACGACTTCGTCCGGGTTGACGCCTTTGTGCGGTTCCTTCCCGGTCAATTTCTTGATCGCTTCCTGGACGGCCGGAATCCGCGAGGAACCGCCGACGAGAACGACCTTGTCGATCTCGGAAGCGCTGAGGCCCGAATCCGCAAGCGCCTGGCGCGTCGGAGCCATCGTGCGCTCGACGAGCGATTCGGTCAATTCGTCGAATTTGGCGCGGGTCAGGTTAAGCTCCAAGTGCTGCGGAACGCCGTCGACCATCGTGATGAACGGCAGCGAAATCGTCGTGCTCAGCACGCCGGACAGTTCCTTTTTCGCTTTTTCCGCCGCGTCTTTCAGCCGCTGCACGGCCGCGCGGTCTTTCAGCAGATCGACGCCGTGCTCTTTTTTGAATTCGGCGCTGAGCCATTCCATGATCGCCTGGTCGAAATCGTCGCCGCCGAGATGGTTGTCCCCGCTCGTCGCCTTGACTTCGAAGAAGCCGGAGCCGAGTTCGAGAATGCTGACGTCGAACGTGCCGCCGCCGAGGTCGAAGACGAGAATCGTCTGGTCTTCTTGCTTCTCCAGGCCGTATGCGAGCGCGGCCGCCGTCGGTTCGTTCACGATCCGGAGCACTTCGAGGCCTGCGATCGCGCCCGCGTCCTTCGTTGCCTGGCGCTGGCTGTCGTTGAAGTAGGCCGGAACGGTAATGACCGCTTGCGTGACCGGCTGCCCCAAATACGCTTCCGCGTCGGCTTTGAGCTTCTGCAGGATCATCGCCGAAATTTCTTGCGGCGTATATTCCTTGTCTTCGATTTTTACTTTATAGTTGGTGCCCATATGGCGCTTGATCGAAATGACCGTGCGGTCGGGGTTCGTAATGGCTTGGCGCTTCGCGGTTTCGCCGATCGTGCGCTCGCCGTCTTTTTTGAAGCCGACGACCGACGGGGTCGTGCGGTTGCCTTCCGGATTGGGAATGACGACGGCTTCGCCGCCTTCCATAACCGCGACGCAGGAGTTTGTCGTCCCCAGGTCGATCCCGATTACTTTGCTCATGTCAAATCTTCCTCCTCACATCGTCCTGCGGATTTGCTATTGTTCTAAGTATGTTTATTGGCTGACCTTGACCATGGCCGGGCGAAGCACTTTGTCCTTCAGCATATAGCCCGTCTGAACGACCTCGACGACGATTCCTTCGCCGTATTCTTCGGATTCGACCTGCATGATCGCCTGATGGACTTCCGGATCGAACGGCTGGCCGACCGGTTCCATCGCTTTAAGGCCTTCGTTCTCCAGCACTTGGCTGAGCTGGCGGTATATCATTTCGATTCCTTTGGATAAAGCGCCGTCGTCCGTCGCCTCTCCTCCGGCTTTCAATGCGCGCTGGAAATTGTCCACGACCGGCAGCAGTTCGCCGATCAGCTTCGCCGATGCGTACTTGGACAGCTCCTCTTTTTCTTTCAACGTGCGACGGCGGAAATTGTCGAAATCCGCTTGCGCCCGCAAAAAACGCTGATAGTTGTCATCCGCCTGCCGCTGCAGCTCCTGGATTCGCGAATCCTCTTCGTTCGCGGCGGTTTCCGCGGCTTCGGGCTCGGCAGTCCGGTCCGCTTCCGCCTGTTCGGGTTGCTGCGTCCCCGCTTCCGTAGCGGCTTCCGTTTCCATTGCGGCTTCGGCCGCTTCCTCGCGTTGCTGCTCCATCTTTTCGGACTCCTTCATCTCTTGACTGCTCACGCACCCATCACCTCCTTACCCTGCCTCCCGGCAGCGGCGCGTATACTCTTCTCATTTATACCAGCGGCTCCACAGTTTGGTTACGTCGTTGGACAAAAATTCGAGAAGATGAATGACTTTGCCGTATTCCATCCGGGTCGGTCCGAGAATGCCGATCGTTCCCAGCGATTGCCCGTCCAGGGAAATCGTCGCCGTGATCAGGCTGCAGGAATTGATCTCCTCCACCGCATTCTCCGTGCCGATGCGTACCTGAATGCCCTCGGGAAGCGCATGGAAAAGCTGCATCAGCTTCGACGTCTCCTCGAGCGTATCCAAAATGCCTTTCACCTTGCCGACGTCCTTGAATTCGGGCTGCGTCAAAATATTGGTCGCCCCGCTTAAAAAGACGTGCGGCTCCGTTTCGTCGGACAGCGTCTTGCCCAGCATATCGAGAATTTGCTCGCACCGGTCGACGAACCGCCTCAGCTCGCGGGCCACCTCGGTGTGAAGCACCGACTTGATCCGGACGAACGGGACCCCCGTCAGCTTGTCGTTGAGCAAATTGACGATTTTCTGAATGTCGCCCATCTGGATGCCTTCCGGAATCGTGACGGTCTTATGCTCGACGTGCCCCGTGCTCGTGACGATAATCGCCACGGCGGAACTGTCGTTAAGCGGCACCAGCTGGAAGTGCTTCAGCGTCGTGCTGAACATTTCCGGCCCGAGCACGATGGACGTATAGTTGGTCAGTTGCGACACGATCGTCGCCGCCTGGTTGATGACGCCTTCCCAATGGTTCATTTTCTCCGCGAAAAAGCTGTGCAGCTTGACGACATCCTCGTCGCTGACGCCGGCGAACGGAATCAGATGATCGACATAATAGCGATAACCTTTGACCGAAGGGACGCGGCCGGCCGACGTATGCGGCTGCTCCAGAAAGCCGAGCTCTTCCAAATCGGCCATCTCGTTGCGGATCGTCGCCGGACTGAAGCTGACGTCGCCCCTCTTGGAGATGCTTCGGGAACCGACCGGTTCCGCAGATCGGATATAGTCGTCGACAATGGCCGATAAAATCATCCTTTGACGTTCGGTCAACATCCGGCATTCCTCCTTCGGTCCGGTTCGTTAGCACTCTTAACGAATGAGTGCTAAACACTATATCAAAAATACCAAACCGCTGCCGCCGTTGTCAAGAATGAACCGGCACGATTTGGCATAATGACGAGTCTATTCGAAAGGCCGTACGGTCAAAAAAGAAGTTTTACGACTGCCGTTTCGTCGCAGCGATCGCGCTTGCTGCAATGAACGCAGTCGGTCCATACCTTTTCCGGGAAAATTTCTTTGTCGACGACGGAAAAGCCGTTTTTCACGAAAAAGTCGACCGCGTACGTAAGCGCCATAACCTTCGGCACGTTCAGCTTCCGCGCTTCGTCGAGCAGGGCGTTCACGATTTTCGTTCCGAGCCCCTGGCCCTTGTAGCCTTCGGCCATTCCCAGCGAACGGATTTCCACCAAGTCGGCGCCGAGCCGGAACAAGGAGCCGCAGCCGATCAGCCGTCCGCCCTCTTCGGCAACGACGAACGAATCGATATGGCGATGCAGCGCCTCCCTGGAACGGGGCAGCATAATGCCTTTCTCGGCGTATCCTTGGATCAGTTCGAACAGCGCGTCGACGTCGCCCGGCGACGCCTTGCGGCAGGTGATGATCATGTTCACGGGAATCCCTTCTTTTCGGCTTCCAAAATAGGTGATGTGAATAAATATACAACAAAGCGAATGAATTCTCAAGAGAGATTTGCGCATCATCCGCTATTTTTATTCACGGCTATTCGTCGAAAAAGACTCCCGTCACAGAAACGCCCCGAACACCTCGTTGCCCAGCGGCACGCCGCGCTCGGTCAGACGATAGCCGGCGGCCTCGCCTTCGCCGAACGGCTCCAGCAACCCTTGGCTTTGCAGCTTCGTCAGCACCTCGCCGAACACGTCCTCCGGCTCGGTCCCGCCGAATTGGGCGGCGAAATCCGCCCTCCGCACGCCCTGCCGAAGACGCAGTCCGACCATCATGAAATCCTCCATCGCCTCCCGCACCGACACCGGGTCGGTCGTCAGGCGCGGCAGCGCCCTCGCGGCCGCTTCGATATATGGCTGCACGCCTTTGATGTTCATATGGCGGATGCCGCGCGCGTAGCCGTGCGCTCCGGCGCCGAGCCCGTAATACGGCTCGTTCCGCCAATAAACGGAGTTATGCTTGCTCTCGAAGCCGGGACGCGCGAAGTTGCTGATTTCGTAATGGTCGTAGCCGGCCGCGCCGAGACGTTCGCGAAGGTGGGCGTACATCGCCACCTCGACGTCCTCTTCCGGAAGCGGCAGCTCGCCCCACTCGTACAGCCGGTGGAACAGCGTGTTTTCCTCCACTTTCAGGCTGTACAGCGAGTAGTGCGGCAGATCGAGCTCGAGCGCCCGGGATACGCTGTCGGCAAGCTGCTCGAGCGTTTGGTTAGGCAGCCCGAACATCAGGTCGATCGACAGATTGGAAAATCCGGCGCGGCGGGCGTTCGCAATGCTGTTCACGACATCGCGCGCCTCGTGAATCCGGCCGATCGCGGCGAGCAGCTTGTCGTCGAACGACTGGGCGCCGAAGCTGATCCGGTTCACGCCGCCCGCCAGCATCGCCTCCAGCTTGGCGGGATCGGTCGTGCCCGGATTCGCTTCCATCGTAAACTCGGCGTCCGCGGCAATCGGAAAATGCCGGGCCACCGCCTGAAGAAACCGCGCCATCTGCCGCGGATCCAGAACGGTCGGGGTGCCGCCGCCCACGAAGACGGTCCGGACCGTCTCGGGAGGCAGCAGCCGGGCCGTTTGCTCCATTTCCTTTTCCAGGGCGTCCAAATAGGCGTCCACCGGCTGGCCGTCGACGACGTACGAGTTGAAATCGCAATAAAAGCATTTGTTCGTGCAAAAGGGAATGTGGATATAAAGCGCGCGCGGGGTCCACGCGTGCAAGGGCACGGACGCTTCGCCTTGCGCGTTGCCGTTGGGCGCGAGGGTCACGATCTTCGCCTCCTTTTCTTCCGGGAACGGGAAAAGCGCGGACTTGAAGCCGCGCCCTTCCCAACTTGTTCCTGCTTTAATTTTCGTCGATTTTCAGGACGGCCATGAACGCTTCCTGCGGCACTTCGACGTTGCCGACCTGCTTCATCCGCTTTTTGCCCTCTTTTTGCTTTTCGAGCAGCTTCCGCTTCCGGGAAATGTCGCCGCCGTAGCATTTGGCGAGAACGTTTTTGCGCATGGCCTTGATCGTCTCCCGGGAGATGATCTTCTGGCCTACGGCCGCCTGGATTGGGACCTCGAACATTTGTCTCGGGATGAGCTCCTTCAGCTTCTCGCAAATGACGCGCCCGCGCTGGTAGGCGCGATCCTTGTGCACGATGAACGACAGGGCGTCGACCTGTTCGCCGTTCAGCAGGATGTCCATCTTCACCAGCTTCGACTGGCGGTAGCCCGACAGCTCGTAATCGAACGAGGCGTAGCCCTTCGTGCTCGATTTCAATTGGTCGAAGAAATCGTAGACGATTTCCGCGAGCGGAATTTCGTATTTCAGCGTGACGCGGTTGGCGTCGAGATATTGCATGTCGATGAATTCGCCGCGCTTGCCCTGGCACAGCTCCATGATGGCGCCGACGAAATCTTTCGGCACGATGACGGAAGCTTTGACGTACGGCTCCTCGACGAACTCGAGCTTGCCCGCCTCCGGATATTCCGACGGGTTGGAAATTTCCAGTTGCTGGCCGTTCGTCAGCGTCACTTTGTAAATAACGCTCGGCGCCGTCGTAATGAGCGGAATGTTGAATTCCCGCTCGATCCGCTCCTGGATGATTTCCATGTGCAGCATGCCGAGGAAGCCGCAGCGGAAGCCGAAGCCGAGCGCCTGCGACGTCTCCGGCTCGAACTGCAGCGAGGCGTCGTTCAGCACGAGCTTCTCCAGCGCGTCGCGCAAATCGTTGTAGTCCGAGGAATCGATCGGATACAAGCCGCAGTACACCATCGGGTTGATTTTGCGGTAGCCCGGCAGTTGCTCCTTCGTCGGGTTTTTCGCGTCGGTGATCGTATCGCCGACGCGGGTGTCCTTCACGTTCTTGATCGAGGCCGTAATGAAGCCGACGTCGCCGGGACCCAATTCGTCCACGATCGTCGCGCGCGGCTTGAACGTCCCGACTTCGACGACGTCGAACGTCGCGCCCGTCGCCATGAACCGGATCGGCGTGCCCGCGCGGATCGTGCCGTCGATAACGCGAATATAGCAGATAACGCCCTTGTACGCATCGTAGTACGAGTCGAAAATGAGCGCCTTGAGCGGCGCGTCCGGGTCGCCGCTCGGCGCGGGAACCTTCTGCACGACCTGCTCCAGAATTTCCTTGATGCCGATCCCGTTTTTGGCGGAGGCCAGCACCGCCTCGCTCGCGTCGAGGCCGATGACGTCCTCCACTTCCTGCCGGACCCGCTCGGGCTCCGCGCTCGGAAGGTCGATCTTGTTGATGACCGGCAGGATTTCCAGGTTGTTGTCCAGCGCCAAATAGACGTTGGCGAGCGTTTGCGCTTCGATGCCTTGCGCCGCGTCGACGATGAGCAGCGCCCCTTCGCAAGCGGCCAGGCTGCGCGACACTTCATATGTGAAATCGACGTGTCCGGGGGTATCGATCAAGTGCAGCGTATACGTCTCTCCGTCGTCCGCCTTGTATTCCAGCCGCACGGCCTGCAGCTTGATCGTAATGCCCCGCTCCCGTTCCAGATCCATCGAGTCGAGCACCTGGTCCTGCATTTCGCGCGAAGACAGCGCGCCGGTATATTCCAAAATTCGGTCGGCCAGCGTCGACTTCCCATGGTCGATATGCGCGATGATGCAAAAATTTCGAATATGGCTTTGTTTGGATCGAATGTCTGCCATCAGAACCTCCACCGGCGTTTACCTCATATGCCTATCCCGTTAATTATAGCAAGGGAAGTCCGGGGCGGCAATGAGCGGTTCCCGGGAGTCCCGGATCGCCCGCTCCCGCTCAGCCGTCCTCGGGCGGCTTCTCGATCCGGACGCCTTCGACATGGCGCTTGCTCATCGCTTTGCGCTTTTTCCGGTTTTCGACGGTCTCGAACACGATGTCCATATCGTAATTCTCCGGATACAAATGCTTTCCTTCTATATATAGGTTCACCCGCTTCCGGTTGATTTTGATTTTCTCCTTGCGGACCTGGACGATCAGATTGCCGCGTTCGTCGGGCAGCCGGTACACGATGCCGCTCGTCCGCATGCTTGGAATCCAGACGGCGTCGCCCGCCTGCAGCGGGCGGTCGGCTGCAGCATCGCCGGCATGCGGCTCGTCGGCTTCGGCCGCTTTCGTTGCGCTCGGCGAAGCCGGACGGCTCGTTCCCCGTCTCGGCTTCCTGTCCGACCGCCGCCCGTTCGCTCGCGCGGTCGCCGGCGGAGCCGCCGGGGGCGGCGCGGCGCCGGGGATCGCGGCATGCGCGCCGCCCCGCTTCAGGCTTTTCGCGATCGCCCGGGCGCGGCCGATGATGTCCTCGCCGATGCCGAGCTTGCGCGCGATGACGAACGCGTAGCTGTTGCCCGCCTCGCCCATCTCGAGCCGGTACAGCGGCCGCAGCGTCTCCTCGTCGAACGCCATCCGGGCGTTGCGGAAGCCCGGGGCGGCGCGCGCGTATTCCTTGATTTCGTTGAAATGCGTCGTGGCGGCGACAACGGCCCCCCGCCGATGAAGCTCCTCCAGCACGGCGATCGAAAGGCCGACGCCTTCGCCCGGATCGGTTCCGGTCGCGAGCTCGTCGAGCAGGACGAGCGAATCCGGGCCCGCTTCGGCCAAAATGCCGATGACGTTCGTCAAATGGGACGAAAAGGTGCTGAGCGAACGATCCAGGCTTTGGCCGTCGCCGATGTCGGCGGCGACGGACCGAAAGACGGCGAGCTCGCTGCCGGCTTCGGCGGGAACGAGCAGGCCGGACTGGGCCATCAGCGTCAGCAGGCCGATCGTTTTGAGCGCGACCGTTTTGCCTCCGGTATTCGGCCCGGTGATAAGCAGCGAGCGGTACTCCCCGCCTACCGCCACGTTCAGCGGAACGGCCTTGCCGGCCAGAAACGGATGCCGGGCTCCCCGCAGCTCGATTTTTCCCGTTTCGTTCAACTCCACGTTCCGGCCGTCGACGGCGAGCGCCCATTTCGCTTTCGCGAACAAAAAGTCGTAATAGCCGACCGCTTCCACGTTCACCGACAGCTCATGGGCGTACCTTTCGGCCGTCTCGGTCAGGCCGGCCAGCACCTGCAGCTCTTCCCTGCTTTCGTCCGCGCGCAGCGACGCCAGCTCCGCCTGCAGCCCGGCCGCTTCCGCCGGTTCGACGAACACGGTTTGCCCGCTGGCGGATTCGTCAAGCGCAATGCCCGGAACCCGCTTGCGGTATTCCTTTTTGACCGGGAGCACGTAACGCCCGTTCCGCTGCCCGATCAGCCGTTCCTGCAGGATAGATCCATGTCTGGACAGCAGGCTTTCCAGACGCTTGCGCAGCTTCTCGTCGGCCATGCGGATTTTTTTTCGCGTGCCGGCAAGCCCCGGGCTCGCCTCGTCGACGATGCGTCCCCGGTCGATGCTGCCTTCGATCGCGGACCTCAGCTCCTGCAGGTCGTGCAAGGATGCGGCATAAGCCGCGACGGTCGGGGCGACGGCCGTTTTGGATTCCATGAAGCGGCGGAGCTGGCCGCAGCTTCGAATGAACTTCGCCACGTGTTCAAGCTGGCGTTCCGAAAAAATATACCCCGTTCCGAGAAGCCCCATCGCTTCCTCCATTCCTTCCAGCGACGGGAGCGGCACGTTCGATCCTTTCTCGATAAGGGCGCGCGCTTCGCTTGTTTCCGCGAGGCGAACCTTTATGACCCCGATATCGGTCATCGGACGCAATTGCTCCGCGAGCTTTCTTCCCGGATACGTTTGCGCATAGGACGTCAGCTGCTGGATCGCTTTCGGATATTCAAGTTTTTCGAACGAATTCGGATTCATGTCTCATAACCTCCATAAAGGATTTTGGGTACAAAAAAACAGGCCGCAGCCGTTGCCAATAGGCAAAAGCTCGCAGCCTGCTGAAGGGATCGGAACCCGTTTGCGCGCAGACGAATGCCTGCGCGCGAACGCAAAAAACCGCGCCCGTAAGAGCGCGGTCTCCAAGTTCCGATCATGCCGTTTCGGCAGGGGCGGACTTCGCCGGTTCTTGACTGGTCATTGAACCCGCCTGCGGCAAACGAAATAAACCGAACTCATTCGGCCTGCTTCGGCTTGTGCCGCGATAAACGGGATATCCAATTGATCAGTTAAGAACCTCGACCCGCATGAAAATTTCCCCTTGAAACGAATTTCTTCTATAATATGACGAAAATGGATTCATGTCAACAAGCGAATGCGAAAAGAGCTTCGCAGCGGGTCCAGTTCCCCCTTACAGCTCCTCTTCGAGCCTGGCTTCCAGCAGCGCCGGATCGTTCAAATAGATCATGCGGTGCCGCAGGGCAATCAGTCCCTCTTCCTGCAGCTCGTGCACGATTTTCGATACCGTCTCGCGAACGGCCCCGACCATGTCGGCCAATTGCTGATGCGTAATCCGGACCGGAACCGGCGCCCGTCCGTCCGGAAGGGAAGCCTGCCTGCCCAAAGCGAGCAATCTTTTCATGATGCGCGCCCTCACGCTGAGAAACGTCAAATCGTAAATTTGCCGGTTTGCTTTGCTCAGCCGGTCCATCGTGCAAACCAGCAGATGCTGAAGCAAATTCCGATCTTGCCCGAACAAGGTCAGAAAATCCTGCTTCTTCAACGTATAGACGCGAACGGCCGTCAGCGCTTCCGCGGCCGTGGAGCGGCCCGCTTCCGGATTGATCAGCGCCATTTCGCCGAAATAGTCGCCTTCGCCGAGCGTGCTCAACACGACTTTTTTCGTTTTGTTCAACGTAAAGACGCTGACGCTTCCCGACAGGATAAAATAAATTTCTTCTCCGAAGCTGCCCTCCAAAAAAATGAGGCTGCCTTTGGGGTAGCTTTTTTCGACGATGCGGGACGCGACCGGCTCCAGCGCCTCCGGCGCGATTTCCTTGAAAAAAGGAAAGACGGATCGGAGCCGCGCGACCGACACGGCGCGTTTGATGCTTGGATTAGACGACTTCTGACTGTGCATCCAACACTTCCTCAATCATAAAGGTGGTATATTCCATCAAGTTCAATCGGGTTCCGAACTGCTGCAGCTTGACGACCGGCCGGTACGAGTGTCCGCGGTTTTGCTCGCAGACGGTTCCTTTCAGTCCGCCCGTCAGCCTTACGGCGGTGCCTACCGGATAAGGCTGGTAAGCCTTCAGGAATGCCCGGACAATCCGGTGATCGAAGGCGGAATCGACTTTGGCCATCACGTACTCGATCTCTTCGCCCGGCTGCCGATGGACGAGCCGGTCATGGACGAAGTAGTCGAATTCGCTGCAAATGCCGACGATTTGCGCCGCCTCTTCGAATTCCTCTCCGCCGATCCCGTACGGAAACCCGCGTCCGTCGATTTGCTCGTGGTGCTGGAGCACCATCTTCAGGGAAGCCGAAGGAATTTCCGGAATTTTGCGCAGCCGTTCATGGCCGAGCACGGGATGCTTGATGTACAGGTCTCCCTGGCCGTTCGGCCGAACAAGCCCGATATCGTGCAGCAGGCTTCCGATGGCGACATCCCGCAGTTGCAGTTCCTTATAGCCGAGCGCCTTGGCCGTCAGCATCGCCAAAAAACAAACGTTCACGCTGTGACGGGAAAGACACGACGGTTCGGCATGAAAATCCCCGTAGTGCATCGCCATCTCGCCGTCGCTCATGACCGAGACGGTCGCATGCTTGGCCCAGGCCATCAGCGAGGCGACCGGAATCGGTTTGTCGTTTTGCACTGCCTGGAAAATGCTGCCCAGCAGTTCTTCGGTCGCGATTCGCAGCTGCCGCTTGGACGCCGCCGGCTTCGGCGGCACCTTCGGTTCCTTCGGTTCCTTCGGCTCGCTTTCGGGAGAGCCTTGAACGTACAGCTGCGAGATCCCTCTTTTTTTGATTCCCTCTATTAAACGATCCGTCAGTTTAACGCCCTGCTGAAGCATAAGGCGTCCATCCCGATCGCACAAACTTTGGGCCAGACTATCCCCTTCCTTAAGCTCGAACACCGTAACCAATCGCATAAAGCCCACTCCTCAAATCCTTCAATTCATGTCGAATGACCTATCCGACAACCAAATGCTACCACACCCCAAGTATATGTTCTGTAACCGCCATTACATTTTTTGTTCATTTCGGGTCTTTTGTCTTACCCTCCGTTATTCCGTCGCTTGATCGAACAAAGAAACGATGAACCGGATCCCGCTTTTGGAAAGCTGCTGAAGCGTTTCCGCCGTTTTTCCGGCCAGCCGGTCGACGACGGGCTCGCTGTCGTTGCGCGGAATCGTCGGCTCGGCTTCCGAATCGTACGCGATGCCGGGCGGCTCGTCCGCATACCTCTGTCCGGCAGGCGTCCCCTCTTCCGTTCGCTCCGCTCGTTCCCGCGCTTCCTCCGGCGCCGTTTCGGGATCCGGAACCGTCTCGCCCGCTCCTCCCGACCGGATCTCCTCCCCCTCCAGCGGCCCGTATACGTTCGATATCCCGCTCGAAGCCAATTCCATGCCGTACATCATCGCGAGCACGAGGAGCGCGGCGACGATCGAAAGCTTCCAAATGTCCCTTTTCATTTTCCGTCCCCTTTCGCAGACGATCCGCCGGAGGCGGCCGAAGCGTCCGCCTTGACCGCGTTCCGTTCGTCCCAGTATATTTCGGCGATCGCCTTGGCGAGGGCGTCGGCCGTCCGGTAGCATTCCGCGAGCGTGTTGTCGACGCCGCCGATTTCGATCAGGACGCTGTCCGGCGAAATGGATTGATTGTACTCCCCGTTGCCCGTGGCCGCCGTCTTCCCCCAAATGCCGCGGGAGAGGCCCGGGTATTTTTCCTCCAGCAGCTGATGAATCGAATTGGCGAACGCCTCGTTCTGCTCCCAGTTCGGGTTGCGGTGGCCGATGATGAAATACACCTGCGCGTACGAAACGCCGTCGATCGTCACCGTCGTCTTGCTGCGTCTCTGGGAGTCCCGGTGAATATCGAAAAAGTATTCGAGCTCCTTGTTTTCCGCCAGGGCGTCTTTGACCGTTTGATGCGAATACTTATAGGAATAATTCCAGTTGTAGTTTTGGACGGTTTCCGAATAATCCTCGTCGGAATAAACGGCGCCGATGCCGAGCTTTTCCAGCTGCTCGGCCATCCGTTTGCCGACGAGCGTAATGTTGACCGTTTTCGAGTTCGGATCCTTCGTCCCTTCCTTCAGTTCCGGAAACCACGATTCCTGATTGTGAGAATGATAGATGAACGCCACTTTGCGGCCGCCGGTCCCTTGTTCCGGATCCGGTTGTCCTTCCGTCCCGGGGGCCGGCGTCTCGGTCGGTTCGGGCTGACCGTCCGGAGGTTCGGCCGCTCCGCCATTTCCGTCCGGGGGCGTGCCCGCTTCCCCTCCTTCGGCATCCGGCGGCAGGTTATGTCCCGGACCGTGATCTTCGGGCGCTTCCGCTCCCCCGCCCGATCCGGGCCGCAGCAGGACGGCGCTGTCGCGGTTGACTCCGGGCATTTCCAACGCGAGCAGGCTTTTCGGGTCGTTCGGGTTCAGCTCGGTCATCCAGCGAACGAGGAAGGCGGCCAGCCGGGAAACCGGGACGCCGGAAGACTCCCTTTGCTTATCCATATGCGGCAGCTCCATTCCGAGAAGCGAAGAAAAGAAGGAGGCCGATACCGAAGAAGCGAATCCCTTCATCGTTTGCACGGGCGACGTCGCCAGCACGTTTTGCAGAATGCCCCCGAGACCGAGCATAAGCACGACGATCATCGAAACCAGGCTTAGCGTCAGGTAGGCTTTGCCGGTCACCAGCATCCTCCTGAACCGATATTTCATCCTCGGGCCTTGCGGCGCGAATGCGTTCCGTTTCATCTTCTTCCTCCCAGCCCCCCTGTCTCGCGGGCGATTCTCTCTTTTTGCGTTGATGGTCAAGTATATGAGAGAAACGAAAATGATAGAACCCGGAAGCTTCGGAGGTTGATAGAGCGAGAGGGCGCAATGCTTGAAGCGACGGAAGGATTATTGCGCTCGGAGAGCGAAAAAAGCCGGGAAGAACCTGTCGGGAAAAACGGATGAGGAGCTGGCTGCGGGGAGAATGGGAAATCGAGATCCTTTTGAACGACGAACAAGTTATCGGCTACGCGGTATTTCGACTCGGAGAGGACGATTTCGAGCCGGACGAAAAGTTCGTTTACCTTCGGCAGTTTTATATAAGAAGAGAGCATCGTCGCAAAGGATACGGCACCGGCGCGCTAGCGCATTTGATCCGTTTTTCGTTTCCCGAAGGCGCAAAGGTGTGCGTTGACGTCCTGAATGCGAACGCGCGCGGGGTCCGCTTTTGGAGGAAATTCGGGTTTGAGCCGTATTGGACTCGCATGGAGCTTTAAAACGACAAAGCATGAGGGAGCCGAAGCTGCATTTCCGAATCGGGCTAGAACGTTGCCAAGCTTTCCGAAAAACCCGGCCGCATGTCCTTATGTCCTCGGCCTGCGCGAGGCTGTTTGCGCATGGCCGGGCGAGATGGGTAATTTTTACTCAACTGAGTGCGATTCAGGTGCATCGACGGTCGAAATGGGCAATTTTTACTCAACTGGAGTGCGTTCCAGGCGTATAGATGATCGAGATGGGTAATTTTTACTCAACTGAGTGCGGACTCAGGCACATCGACGATCGAGATGTCGCCGGACAAATATTCGGTACAGCCCGAGCGGCGTACCCGTGCCCCCGCGAGCTTGTCCGGATCTTTCGCGGATAAAGAAGGACGAGGCGCCGCAGGGCAGCCCCGTCCCGTTTTGGTCCCGGCTCATCAATTTTCGATCGGCGATCAGTACCCCAGCTCTTTTTTCGCCTTCGCCCACTTTTGGTTCAAGTCGTCGAACGCTTTTTGCAAATCCTTCGCCATCACCAGCTCCTGATCCACGCTGCCGGTGCCGAGCGCGATTTCGGCCTTGTTCGCGATTTCGTTGTACCGCGGGTCGGTGAATTCGCTTTCGATATAGTTCGGGTTAAACGAAGCGAACTCGGCCATTTGCGGCACTTTCGGCTCCTGGCTTTTGACGATCGGCATGAAGCCGGAATCTTCCACGTAGCCGGATTCCTTGACGAAGAACTCGACCCAGGCGATGGCCAGCTCCTTGTTTTTGCTGTCCTCGCTTACGCCGATAAAATAGTCCCCGCCGAGCGGAACGTTGTACGTGCCGCCGTTGTCGTACGGGAGCGGAAAGAAGCCGATATCTTCGGACTTCGCCCCCGCGCCGATGACCTGCGGAATGACCCAGTTGCCGAGAAAATACATCGCGGCCTTGCCGGAAGCAATCTCGCCTTTGGACATCTCCCAATTGTTTGTGGACAAATCTTTCTCCACCCACTCGTTTTCGACGAACGTTCTGGCGATCTGGATCAGCTTGCCCCACGGTCCGTCCACCGTGAACGGAGCCTCCTGGGCGATAAGCGTGTCGGTCCATTTCGCGTCGCCGGCGACGTAGGCGTAGGAATTTTCTCCCCAGTTCGTCATCGGCCACTGGGCGCCGAAGTTCATGTACAGCGGAATGATGCCCGCCTCTTTCAGCTTCGCGGCCGCGTCGTACAGCTCGTCGAGCGTCGTCGGCACTTTGTCGACGCCGGCCTTGGCGAACGCGGTCTTGTTATAGACGATTCCCTGCGTGTTCACGCCGGTCGTGATGCCGTAGCGCTTGCCCTCGTGGGAACGGATATCGGGAAAATAAACGTCCTCGAACATGGAATCCGGCAGCGGCTCGTAATAGTTGGGAAGCTCGCTCGTCGCCATTCCCCCGTCCAGCATGTTGACGTCGCCGGCTTCGCCGGTCGTAATCCTTACTTTAATGTCGGTCGCGTAGTTGGTGAGCGCCTCGAACTCGATTTCGGCGCCGGGGTATTTTTCCTTGAATTTGGCCGCGTATTTGTCCATCGTGCCGTCGTTCACGAGATCGGTCCGGTGCGACAGCACTTTGATTTTCCCCGTCAACGCGGAAGCTGACGGCTCCGAGCTGGCGCTCGGCGACGCGGAAGCGGATTCCGAAGCCGAAGGAGACGGCGAGGCGGACGGCGACGAACCGTTGTTGCCGTTGTCGCCTCCGCTGCAGGCGGCAAGCAAGGCGGCGGCGAGCATGACCATCAGGATGACCGGCGAAACTTTTTTCACGTTTGTTCCCCCCAACAATCGATTTGAGTTCCATTGGATTCCATTTAACGAGATGGCATCGCTTACATTTACTCATTATAGAGAAAATGGGAGGGGATAAAAGGCAATGCATTTGTTTTTATTGTCGTCGGTTATGCTAAATGCGCCGGCGCGGTTTCGCCCCGTTCGGGCGGTTGCCGACTGCCGCAGCACGACGTCTCCCGTCAGCAAAATCCGCTCCCGCGGTTCTCCCGGACGTTCGATCCGCCGCAGCAGCGCTTCCACCGCCCGCCGGCCGAGCCCTTCCTTGTCCACGTGAACGGTCGTCAGCGGCGGCCGCGCGAGCGCGGCGTCCTCGATGTTGTCGAACCCCGTCACCGAGCAGTCCGCGGGCACGCTCGCGCCGAGCTTCATCAGCGCGGTCATGGCGCAAATGGCGAGCGAATCGTTGGCGCAAACGAGCGCCGTCGGCAGCGTCCCTTCGCCGAGCATGCGGCGAAGGATCGGCTCCAGCGCTTCCGTCAGCTCGGACCGGTTCTCGCCCGCGAGCGCAAGCAATTCCGGCTCCTGGAAGCCGCCGATTTCCCGCTCCTCGAGCGCCGAACGAAACCCGAGCCACCGCTCGCCAAAGCTGCGCGAATACCGGATGTTTCCGACAAACTGCAGCCGGAGGTGCCCTTCGCCGATCAAATAGTCGACGATCCGCCGCATGCCTTCGCCGTTGTTCGCGAACAGCGCGTCGGCCGGAACGAGCGGATCTTCGTGGTCGACGAGGACGAACGGGATGCGCAGGCTCCGGACTTCCAGCAGCTGCTGGCCCGAAATCAGCCCGACGCCGATCAGCCCGAGCACGCCCTCCGGATTGATCAGCCGCGCCAGCGAACCCTCGCCCTGCTCCGTCGCCAGCATCATGCCTAATTTCCGTTTTTCGAGAGCGAAGTCGATGCCGTCGATAATTTTCCCCCAATATCGCGACCCCCGGGTTTGATACCGCACGTTCGGGATGAGCACGACGACCGTCTCTCCCTTCCGTTCTCCGCCCGCCGCCGAACGCCCGCGCGCCCGGCTCGTTCGATTTTGCGCGAAATAGCCGAGCTGCGTCGCCGTCTCGATAATTTTGGCGCGCGTATCCGCGCTGACGCCGGACTTCCCGGACAGCGCCTTGGACACGGCGAACTTGGACAAGCCGAGCCGTTCGGCAATTTGCTGCATCGTGACTTTGCTGGACACCTGATCCCTGCTTTCGCTCGGTCGATTTTCGCCGAATTGCCAAATTTTTCGTTATCATAACATAGACCGAACGTTCGCGAAACGGGACATCGTCATTTGACCGCGCCGCTGGTCACCCCGGAGAAAATATACCGCTGCATGAACAGGAAGACGACTACCGTCGGGATAAAAATCAGGAGAATGCCGGCGGAAATCACGTTGATTTGCGCGGCGTTCGGGCCGACGAACGAATAGATCGCCGTCGAGACGACGCGAAGCTTCTGGCTGGGCATATACAAATAGGGCGTATAAAAGTCGTTGTAGATTTGAATCGTTTTGAGGATGACGAGCGTCGCGGTCGCGGGACCGAGCAGCGGAAAAATGATCGAGCGGTAAATGCGAAACAAAGAGGCTCCTTCGATCATCGCGCTTTCGTCCAAATCCTTCGGGATGCTGTTGATGTACTGGAGATAAATGACGATTTGCAGCACATCCGCGCCGATATACAGCAAGATGGGAGCGGACAGGCGGTTGTAGGCGCCCAGCGCCTGGATGACGCTGAACGTCGCCACCTGGGTCGTAATGGCCGGGATGATCTGCGCGATCAAATACATGCCCATGATCGGCTTGCGCAGCTTGAATTCGAAACGGCCGAGCGCGTAAGCCGTCATCGTGCCGAGCAGCACGTTTCCGGCGACGGCGACGACCAGGATGATCAAAATGTTTTTAAAGCCGAGCCCGAGCTTGCCGACCTCGTACACCTTCGCGAAGTTATCGAAGTTCAGGAAGCTTTCGGGCAGCCGGAGGCCGGACTGGTAATATTCGACCTGCGTTTTGAACGAACCGACGAATACCGAATAAATCGGAAAAAAGACGATAAACAGGCCGACGATCAGCGTCGCGTATTGAAGCGCCCGTATCCATGCGGGGGTGCGAACCATCCTATTTCTCCTCCCGGAACAACAATTTCCGCTGCGCCGCGATCACGAGGACGACCATGATCAGCAGCACGATCGCCATCGCGGAGGCCAGCCCCGCCTTTTGAAACTTGAACGCCATATCGAGCGTGGAAATGACGAAGGTGGACGTATCGTTGGCGCCGAGCATCATGATGTACGGAATTTCGAACGCTTCGAGCGCGCCGGTCAGCGTCAAAATCATCATCAGCTCGACGACGCGCCGGATGGACGGGAACGTGACGAAACGGAACGTTTGCCAGGACGACGCCCCATCGATTTTCGCGGCTTCGTAATAGTCGTGCGGGATCGATTGCAGCGCCCCGATAAAAATGACCATATTCAGCCCCATGTACTTCCAGACGGAAATGAAGGCGAGCGATACGTTGACGAGCGCCGGGTCCCCGAGCCACATTCGCTGCCAGCCGGCCAAGCCGACTTCGCCGAGCAGCAGGTTCAACGATCCGTATTCGGCATGGTACAGCGCCCGGAACATGATGACGATCGCCGTGCCGTGCAGGACGTAAGGCAGAAACAGACTCGCGCGAAAAAAGTTCCGCCCCTTGAGACGGCCGCTCAAAATGACGGCAAAATAGAGCGCGACCGCCGTCTGAACGAGTCCTCCGACGAAATAATAAGCGTTGTTTTTGAACGTTCCGAAAATGTCCGGGCGCGAGAAAATTTCGGCGTAGTTGGCAAAGCCCACCCATTTCATGTCCCAGCCGACGCCGCTCCAATCGGTGAAGCTGTACGCCAGCATCGAAAACGCCGGATAAAACGAAAACGTCAAGCACAAAAGCACGGGAACGGTTAAAAATCCGAACAAGATGGCGATTCGCTGCTTTTTGTAGCTCATCCGAAACACGTTTTTTGCCCCCTCCTTTATCCTCTCCTCGCCGATCTGCCTTCGTGGCACCGCTTTCATACGAGATTATAAAAGGATTGAAGCGGGAATATAAGGGAGCCCGTTTGTTTTTATTGTCTTTTATTGGGCATTGTTTCGGCGCTGCGCGCAAGTCCGGCCCGCTCCCGATACTCTTTCGGCGTCATGCCGGCCGTCCTCTTGAACACTTTGTTGAAGTAGGCCGGATCGGCGTATCCGACCCGTTCTCCGACCTCGTACGTTTTGAGCTCGCGGCGTTCGCGCAGCAAATCCTTCGCCCTCCCGATTCTCACGCCGATCCAGTAATCGGTGATCGTTTCCCCGGTTACGTGCCGAAACAGCTTGCTCAAGTAGCTCGGCGTCAAATACACCGTCTCCGCCAGCTTCGAAAGCTCCAGCTCCTCCCGGTAGTGCTCGCGGATAAACGCTTTGACCGCTTCGACCGCGCTGTTGTCGGATTCCCGCCGGAGGAGCTCGGAATCGGCCGGATCGCCGCGTTCCCGCCGTCCTTCGACCTCGGCTCTGACCCGGATCAGCAGCTGTTCGAGTTCCTCCCGGTCGACCGGCTTGAGCAAATAATCCTGCACGTTGAGCCGGATTGCCCGCTTCGCAAAGCTGAAGTCGCTGAACCCGCTGACGACCGCCAGCTTGATTTCCGGCCGCCTGCGGCGAAGCTCGCCGATCAATTGAAGGCCGTCCATTTGCGGCATTTTGATATCGGTGATCACCAGGTCGGCTTCCTCCCCGTGCAGCCGGTCGAGCAAATCCTGCCCGCTCGCGTAGCATCCGACCACCCGGCAAAATTCGTCCGTCTTCTCGATCAGCTTGGCTAGTCCGAGCCGGATTCGTTCCTCGTCGTCGACAACGGCAACCTTCAGCATCGTTCGTCCTCCTTTTTTCGGATGAAATTCGCGGTTCAGCCCGCGGGCAGGCGAACCGTTACGACCGTTCCGCGGCCGGGTTCGCTGTCGACCGCAAGGCCGTATGCTTCCCCGTATCGCAGCTTCAGCCGTTCGTGCACGTTGCGCAGCCCGATCCCCCTGCCGTCCCACTCCCCGGGCGGCCGGTTCAGGCTCGACCGGAGCCGCAGCAGCGTATCCGGCTCCATTCCGCCCCCGTCATCGGCTACGGCGAACAGCCGGTCGGCCCCTTCGACCCGGCTTTCGATGCGAATGCGCAAATGCGGCTTCGATTCGTCCAGCCCGTGATAAACGGCATTTTCCACGATCGGCTGAAACAGCAGCTTCATCACCTGAATCGGTTCCTCCGCCTCCGGCAGCTCCAGCGCGAAGCGATCCGAATACCGGTAGTTCAGCAGCTTGACGTACATTCGCAAATGCTCCCATTCCCTTGCGAGCGGAACGGTCTCCTTGCCTGCATGGATGCTGTACCTGAGCAGCTTGCCGAGCAGTTGGGCCATATCCCCCACTTCGTCGTCGTCGTGCAAAACGGCCGTCATCCGGATCGATTCCAGCGTATTGTAAATAAAATGCGGGTTGATTTGCTGCTGCAGCGATTGCAGCTCCGCCTCCTTTTTCCGTTGCTCCATCGCGTAAATATCGGCAATGAGCAGCTTCACCCGGTCGATCATCCGATTGAAAGCGCTGCCAACCAAGCCGATTTCATCTCTTCGGACGACGGGAAATACGACGTCGAGATTGCCTTTTTGCACTTTTTTCATCAGACGCACGAGGGAACGAAGCGGCCGCGTCAGGGCGAAAGCGGATACGAGCGAGATCAGCAGCGCGAACCCGACGATGAGCGTGGCGAACACGAGCGTCTGGTTGCGGATAAGCCGAGCTTCCGCCGTCAGCGTTCGCTCCGGAATGGCGACGAGCGCCTTCCAGCCGGTCACCTCCGATCGCTTGTAAATCGTCAAAACCCGCTCCCCGCCGCTAGCGGCGCGGAAGCTTCCCTCCGGCCCGGCCGTTTGCCTCAAAAGATCGTTCTCCGGCCACGTTTGGCCCAAATATTGGCGGCCGCTGTCGTAAATGACCTTCCCGCCGTCGTCGACGATGAGCGTCGTTCCCGATGTCGTGTCGTCCATGTCCCGGACGATGCTTTCGATGACGCCGATGTTCGCGTCGACCGCGATCATCCCGAGCGGCTCGTACGTCGAAGGATCGATGATTTGCCGGACGACGGTAAAGACGTACCGTTTGCCGCTCGCCCACTCCCCGACCTCCTGGGTGCTGACGAGAACGGGAGCGCCGTGCGCTTCGGCCGCCATTTCCCGCCATTTCGGGTAAACGGTTCGCAAATCCGAGCGGATTCCCGAGCTTTTGACGGCGTAATAAACGTTCCCGAACCGGTCGAACAGGTAAACCGTATTCGTTCCCTGCTTGATATTGTTCAAAAAATAAATGCTGCTGCCGATTTTTCGCTGGATATCGATCGTTCTTTGCTGGTCTCCGGGCAGCAGGCTCGGAACGTTTTCTTCGGGCAGCGCGCGCCCTTCGTAGTATTGGTTGGACATTTTCAAACCGGCCTGGATGGCGTCCAGATAAGAAGGAATGATGGAAATCTTTCTCATGTCGGCAATGTAGTCGTCCAACTTGCCCATGGTTTTGTCGGTCATTTGAGTGACATAGGCTGCCGTATTGCGCTCGATAGAATCGGAATAACGGAGGGCGGACACGTAGCTGAGGATTCCGATCGGCAGGATGATCAAAAACAAAAAGACGATCAGCAGCTTTCCTTCCATTCGTTGAGCGGGCCAACGCAGGAAAGACGGCAGGCGAAACCCCCTTCTGCTCACTTTGTCACCCCCTTTTTCGGGAGGAATGTAGCCGTTGCGATTGATTATAATCTGATTTTGTTATGCTAACAACAATAAAAAACAAGCTAACCGATCGCAGGCGACACCTAACGACGGTTAGCTTTCGTTTCGTTTTTTTCGCCTCTCATTCGTTTAATGCGTATAAGCCGCGACGTTGTCGGTATCCACCGCTTCGTGAAGCGCGGCGTTCAGCCCGCTCGCGATAATGTTGGCGATATCCTCCATGAACTGGTCGATTTCCTTCGGCGTTACAAGCAAATTGTGCCCGACCGGATCGAGCACCTCCTTGACGAGCTGCAGCCGCTCCTGCTCGGCCATCGAGCCGAAGACGCCGAACAGCGGCGCGGTATTGTCGGTATGTTTTTTCATGTGCTCGATTACCATGTCCATCGTATTGTTGACGATCGTGGAGGCGTAGACGACCGTCGGCACGCCGATCGCGATGCACGGCACGCCGAGGATGTCGCGGGTGAGCCCTTTGCGCTTGTTGCCGATGCCGGAGCCGGGGTGGATGCCCGTATCCGCGATCTGGATCGTCGTATTGACCCGGTCCAGCGAACGGGCGGCCAGCGCGTCGATGGCGATGACGACATCGGGCTTGGATTGGTTCACGATGCCTTGCACGATATCGCTCGACTCGATGCCTGTCGTGCCGAGCACCCCCGGAGCGACCGCGCTCACGGCGCGATAGCCCGGACTGACCTGGTCGGGCATCAGCTCGAAAAATTGCCGGGTGACCATCGTGTTTTCGACGACGAGCGGACCGAGGGCATCCGGCGTCACGTTCCAGTTGCCGAGCCCGACGATCAAAATGCTGGCGGAAGCTCCGACTCCGATCCGCTGCAAAAACGTTTCGAATTCGCGGGCGAACGCCGTCGCCACTTTATCCTGCAAATCCGAATCCCCGCGACGCAGTTCCGGCACCTCCAACGTGACGTAATGGCCGACCATTTTGCCGATACGGTTCGCGCCTTCCTCGTTTTGAATATGCATTCGCGTGACGGTAATTCCGTTTTCCTTGTTCGTCTCGCTCGTCACGCCGGGGATGCTGCCGTTCTCGTCGGTCTGCGCCGCTTCCCTGGCTTCCAATGCCAGATCGGTTCTTACTCCGTATGCGCTTAAGTCCAAATCTCGATCGCCCACGTTGGCGTTGCCCCTTTCGTTCGTTTGAATTCCGTTCGCTTAAGGCGCGCCCGGGATTTGCTTGCGTTTTGCCCCCCTGCATGATAGAATGTTACAAGTTGTGTGGAGAAATACTTCTTGTTTTGCAGTGGGAGGTGAAATGAATGCCGAATATCAAATCCGCCATCAAACGGACCAAGACGAGCGAGAAGCGCCGTCTGCGTAACGCTTCCCAAAAATCCGCCCTCCGTACGGCCGTCAAACAGGCTGACCAAGCGGTTGTCGGAACCGATGTGAACGTTGCTAAAGAAGCCCTTCAATTGGCTCAGAAGAAGCTGGACAAAGCGGTAACCAAAGGCCTCATCCATAAAAATGCGGCTGCCCGCAAAAAATCCCGCCTGGCCAAAAAGTTGAACGCTCTGTCCCAACAAGCGTAAGCTTGTTTCTGACATAAGCAGCGCCAAAAAGCCGATCTTTGCGTTTCGACGCATCGAACGGCTTTTTTCGTTTGCCGGGGTCCAGGCCTGTCCGTCAGCCTGTCGGCGTTCCCGCTTCCATCAGGAACAATTCCAGGCCGAGCGTTTTTTCCACTTGTCCCGTCTTCATCTCGTAGTCGAGCTCGGCAAGCCGGCTCAGCAGCGCCGTCAGCCGCTCGGTGCTGAAGCCGCGGATATGCTCGCTCGTCACCTTCACCGCATACGGGTGCAGCCCGAGCTGGCCGGCCATTTGCTGCGGCGTATAGCCTTGCTTCGCCAGCTCCTTGATGAACAGCATGTTGCGGAATTGCCTGACGAGCAGCGCCGTCAGCTTGATCGGCTCTTCCCGCTGCTTGAGCAAATCGTAATAAAGCGCGAGCGCCTTGTCCGTGCGCAGCGCAGCGATCTCCTCCGTCAGCTTGAACACGCTTTGTTCGATGCTGGCCGGCACAAGCTCCGCGACCGACGCGGCGGTTACCGTCCCCGATCGCCGGCATGCAGGCACAGCTTGTCCGTTTCCGCGGCGAGCGATCCCATATCCGTCCCGATTCGGCGCAGCAGCTCATCCAGCGCGGACGTTTCGAAGCGCCGTCCTTGCCTTTCCGCCCTGCGGGCGATCCATTGCATCAAATCGTCCGCCGACAGCTGCGCGAAACGAACGACGTTGTCGGCTTGCTTGGCGGTTTTGGTCAGTTTTTTGCGTTCGTCCAGCTTTTCGTGAGGGACGAGGAAGACGAGTATCGTCGTTTCCGACGGCGTTCGCATATAGTCCAGGAGCCGTTCGGTTCGGTGCTCGATTTTGGCGGATTCCTTGCCCGCCGAAGCGAACACGACGCTGTCGCGCACGAACACCAGCTTATAAGGCACGAGAAACGGAAGCGTTTCGGCTTCGTCGACGATTTGGTCGATTGAAACCTCCGACGTGCTGAAGCGGACGATCGCCATGTCGCGGTGTTCCGGTTCGATCAGTTTGCCCGCCAACTGCTCCGCGAATTCGTTCATGCGATACGCTTCGGTGCCGTAGCAAACGTATAGCGGGCGGATTTTGCCGTCGCGCAGCTCGCGGAAAGCTTGACTGGATTCCATAACGAACTCCTTTCCGTTCGCGAATTCCGGCCGAGCCGATATATCGGACGACCTCCTTCGTCGCTTATCTGAAAAATTATACGTGCAGTTCGGCAAAAAAACAACAAAGAGACCGCGCCCAGTCAAGGCGCGATCCCTTTGTCGTAGGACATCTATGTCAACGTCCGCCGGCCCGGTCCATGGTACCGCGCGCGAACGACCGCGACCTTCGTCCTTCTGTCGGCTTTCGCCGTTCGATACACTATACGCAGTTTGCGGCCGAAAGGTGCGCCCGTTTACGGCGCCGCTTGCTCTCCCTTTTCCGCGCTCCACGCATAGCTCGTCGCTTTCCCGTCGCTTTCCGCGAACGCGTAATACAGCTCGGCGCCGTCTTCGCTCCAACGCACGTCGGAAAAGCTCCCCGTCAATCCGCTCTCGAACAGGAGCGCGCCGTCGGCGGCGTAAACCTTCAACCTCTCGCTCTCCACCAGCGCGTAGCGCGAACCGTCCGGCGACGGGATCGAAGCGCTCGTCAAGGAAGGGGCCGAATCTTCCGGCACGTTCATCCCCGAAGCTTCCCCCGTGCCGCCGCCGTCTGCCGGCGTCTCCGCTTCCGGTTCGCCGGCAACGGGCTTCTCGGCCGCGGAGAAGCCGGGGGCCGCTCCTTCGGTCGGCGGGGCTGCGGGAACCGGCCCCCCTAACGTCGGCGCTTCGGTTTCCGAGTTCCCGCGGGCGGGCGCCCCCGGAGCCGATCCCCCGGATTCCGGGGCTTCCGAAGCCGGCGCTCCGCCGGAGTCGCCCGCTTGCGCTTGCCCCTGCTCGCCCGCGCCGTTCGATTCCGTCAGCGGCGGAACCGCCGCGCTTTCCTGCCCGATGCCGGAATTCGCATCGGGTTCGACGGCGAAGCCCCGGGCTTCGGGAGCCGCCTCGTCCGCCGAAGCCGAATTTTCGGCCGCGGGGGCTTCCTGCTTCATCATTTTCAAGCTGAAGCTTTCGCTCGCGTCGGATGCGGCGCGGTCCATCTCCGACCGGGATAACCAGGAGGATGGATCGGAGAGGATAACCGCCGCGACGACGGCAGCCGCCGCCGCGATCGCCCCCAGCCGGCGCTTCCACGGCCGCGAAGGGCGGGCCGCGGGCTTGGCGCGTTCGGCTTCCGCTTCGGCTTCGGCTTCGAGTTCAGCTTCGGTCTCGGCTTCGGCTTCGGCGCCGGCTGCGGGAATCGCGTCGGCTTCGGAGGAACCGTTGTCCTTCCCTTCCGCGCGAGCGGCTTCCCGTTCGGCATCGATTTGGTCCAGCTTCGGCAAAATGGCGTCCACCAGGCTGAAACGGGGCTCTACTCGGGGCAGGTCGGCCAGGTTGTTCGACAGGCGGACGAGGCGCTCGAGCAAAACCGCGCATTCCGGGCATGCTCGAATATGATCCGTCATGCGCGTTTGTTCCTGCAGGCTCAGATCTCCGTCAAGCGAACGCTGCATGAGTTCCATCACCTCTTCGCAATTCATCCCCGGACACCACCTTTCCGATAATCATGCAGCAGCACTTGCAGCTGTTGCCGGGCTCTAAACAAATAAGACTTGACCGTATTAAGCGGCAAATTCAACGAATCCGCAATTTCGTTGTACGAAAAATCCTGCAAATACCGCAAAACGACGACCGTCCGATGATGCTCGGGCAGCTTGCCGATCGCCTCGCGGATGTCCTCGGCCGCGTAATGCGCCATCACTTCCCCTTCCACGTCGTCGGTAGCGTGAAAAACCAGCTCGTGCTCGTCGATGGATACGGAAGGGCGGCTGCGACGGAACTTGTCGATGCAGATGTTCGTCACGATGCGCTGAACCCATGTGCGGAACTGGGCTTTCTCCTCGTAGGAACCGATTTTGCTATAAATGCGGATAAGCGCCTCCTGCGAAGCGTCCAAAGCGTCCTGCTCGTTATTCAATAAGTAATAGGCCGTTCGGTAAACTTGATTTTCGATCTCGCGGAGCAGCGCGACAAGGGCGTCGCGATCGCCGGCTTGCGCAGCTTTGATCAGGCTAAGCTCCACCACAGAAGATCCTCCTCCCCTGCACTTCCATTGACGCGATCTTTCGTTAAAAGGTTGCATCCCGCATGTCCCGCTCCGCAGGGAATTTTATCCGTCGCGGATTTCGGGAGGCCGAAGACGCCAACATTCACAGTCTAGCAAAAAACTTATCGTTTGTCTGTCCGGCAATCGGTTAC
Organism: Cohnella algarum; assembly: GCF_016937515.1. Classification (NCBI taxonomy): domain Bacteria; kingdom Bacillati; phylum Bacillota; class Bacilli; order Caryophanales; family Paenibacillaceae; genus Cohnella; species Cohnella algarum. The sequence continues at coordinate 4,237,603 of NZ_JAFHKM010000002.1, read as the reverse complement.
GGAAAATTTTTCGCAAAAAGGCTACGAATCGGAAGAGCTTCCCAGCTTCATGCGTTTGGCGAGCCGTCCGTCGGGCGATACCCTGTACTGGATTTCGCCGTTCAGGTCGGTTCTGGCATACGGAATATTCATCCGCTTCAACCGTTCGAGAACGGACGGGTGCGGATGCCCGTAAAAATTGTTGCGGCCGGCCGATATGACGACCTCTCCGGGACTCCAGCGCATGAGCCAAATCGCCGTCGTCGACGTTTTGCTCCCGTGGTGGCCCGCTTTCAGCACGTCGACGGCGGCCGTCTCCGGCCCGGCTCCCCGTTCCGCAAGCCGGTTAACGACGGCGGCTTCCCCTTGCTTTTCCAAATCGCCCGGAAGCAAAAACCGACGTCCGTACATATTCAGCAGCAGCACGACGCTTCGGTCGTTTTGCTCTTCCGCGACGGGAATCGCGTTGTCCGGGCGCGCGGTTTCCTCCGCCGGATACAGCACCTCGATTTGCGCCGTCTCGTCGATCTCCCACGTCATGCCTTCGCGGACCGCATAGACGTTCGCTCCCGACCGAAGCGCCAGCTCGAATACGCGAAGCGCTTCCGCCGCCGGCTTGAGCGTTCCGTTGAACAAAACCGAGCGCACCGGAAACGCGCCGAGCACGGCCGCCGCCCCGCCGATATGATCCTGGTCCAGGTGCGTCAGCACCAGCGCATCCAACTCCCGAACGCCGCGCGCCTTGAGCAGCGGCACGACCGTTTTCCGTCCCACTTCGTACGGATCGCGGCGTTCCCGCCACGCCTCGTCCTCCTTGCGAAACGTTACGGTTCCTCCCGCATCCACCAGAATATGCCGGCCTTTTCCGGTGCGGATCAAAATGCCGTCGCCCTGCCCGACATCGAGAAACGCCACCGAGCCGTCGCGGTTCAGCCATGCGGGCTGCAGGCCCCATATAAGCCACCCGGCCCACAGGACAAGCGCAATCAGCGCCCCGAACCGGACGATTCCCGCATTCCCCGTCAGCCCCGGTTTCGGCCATTCCGCCGACGGTTCCGCCTCCCCGCCGAACAGCGGTTTCGTATCGTTCCCCTCGCTTTGCAAAGAACCGGCGTAAGCCGCAACGAGGCTTGCCCTGCGCTCCGCGTCGAACCGCATGTCCGCCTCCCGCCTCAGCCGCTCGGCCCGACGCCGCGCCGACGCTTCGTTCTCCCGCCGCCGGGTCAGCCCCGCCTTGAGCAGCGCGGCGCTCGCGCCCAGCAAAACGTAGCCCGCCGCAACCCAAAGCAGCGAAGGCTGGGGCCAGTACGTCTGCATGCCGTCGATCGCCTGCAGTCGCCCCGTCGCGGCAAAGGTGAGCCGGTTGCACCAGGAAGCGGCCCAGGCCGCGTAAGCCCCGACGGGCTGCCACGCCGCTCCGAGTACGACCGACGCCATGCCGAGCGGCATCACGATAAAGCTGATGAACGGTACGAGCACGAGGTTGGACAATAACGACAGCAAGTGAAACTGGTGAAAATAAAAGATCGAGACCGGCAGCGAGCAAGCTTGCGCCGTTATCGCGACCGCCAGCGCGCCGCGAAGCGATTTGTTCCGGACAGGGAGGCATGCGGACACGAGCGGCACCAGCGCGATCAGTCCCAACGTCACGATAAACGAAAGCTGGAAGCTGACGTTTTCGATCATGATCGGATTCACGATCAGCATGGCCAGGGCGGATGCTGCCAAAAGGTGGAGTCCGTCCTTGAGCCGGTTTTTTCGCGCCAAAAAAAGCGCCAGCATCGCCATCAGACACGCTCTTACGGCAGAAGGAGAAGCTCCCGTCAGCAGCATGTAGACCGGCATTGCCGCGATCGTCGCGTCCAGCGACCGTTCGCGGCTCAGCCGAAACAACGCGCCGAGGCGGAGCAGCAAAAAAACGACGACGCCGACGTGAAGGCCGGAGATGGCAAGCACGTGCGTCAGCCCGAGCTTGGCGAAGACGTCGAACTGCTCCGGATCGAGATCTTCCCGAATGCCGGCGACGAGCCCTTTCATGTAGCCGGCATCCGCCTCGCCGTACAGCTCGTCCATCAGCTTGCCGATACCCGCCCGCCGTTCGTCGATCCAGCGCAACGCGGCATCCGGCCAGGACACGCGCTCGCCCGACCGCTCGACGGCGCCGGCGCCGTCGGCGGACAGCACCCAATGAACGCGCTCGCGTTTCAAATACGCGCGGTAATCGAAGCCGCCGAAGTTGGTCGCCGTCCCGGGCAGCTCCAGCTCCCCTTCGACGCGGACGCCGTCCCCGCGCTTCCACGTTCCCGCGGTCCCGATTTCCGATTCGGCGGAAAGCCTAACCCGAACGAGCAGCTTCTCCTTCGGCTCGACGGTCCGACCCGCAATCCGGGAGACCGCCATTCGGAACGTGACGACATCTCCGTCGATATCGGGGGGAGAAATCAGCTTTCCGGCCGCGACCGCTAGCCGGCCGTCCGGCTCGCCAAGCAGCTCGTCCAGGACGGTAACGTTCCGTGATTCGAACCATGCCCGCTCGCCCGCGGACAGCGCGACGGCGAGAGCGAGCGCGAGCGCGATGCGCCAAGGCATTCGCGAGATGCAGGCATAGGCGAGGAGCAGCATCAGCATTCCCGCGACCGCCGCAAACGCCGGCCAGCCGGCCCACAGCGACAGGGAGGCATTTCCCGCCGCCCAGCACCCCGCAAAAGCGACAAGCGGCCTCTTCGCCATTTCCGTTCCTCCTCCTTTTTCGACTTGGCCTGGCCTAACCTCGGCTTGCTTCAAACCTTCTTGCAGGAACGCAAAAAAAGAACCTCCGACGCCCGCGGGCGCGAAAGGTTCTTCCTTGTCGCTCTGACGATTCGCTATTCAATTCGCTTCATCCTGGACTTCGGTGTCCGGAGGCGGCGTATACTCCTCGATCCGCCGAAACACGAGGCCCTTCCGCGCCATCAGGGCGGAAACCTTGTCATGATCCTTCGCGTACGGCCGGCGGTACACGATCTCCTTGATGCCGCTGTTGGCGAGCATATTCGCGCACGTCCAGCACGGCTGATCGGTCACGTACACCGTCGACCCTTCGCGGTCAATGCGGTCGGTGAACAGCAGCAAATTTTGTTCGGCGTGGATCGTCCGGATGCAGCGCTGCTTTTTGACCATCGATTCCGTTCCGCCTCCCGGGGCGGGCTCGAACTCCTCCACGATCATGCAGCCCGCTTCCGAGCAATCCGGCACTCCCATCGGCGCCCCGTTGTAGGCGGTGCCGAGCAATTTTTTTCCCTGCACCAATACGGCGCCGACATGCCGCCGCGGACAGCGCGACCGGGTCGAAACCATGAACGCGATATCCATAAAATAAGTGTCCCAATCTTTGCGCACGGATGTCGCCATGGCGAACTGACTCCTCCCGTCCGGCGCCGGAGCGGCGTGCCGGAAACGTCTAATTATGCTTTATTCCTGACTTGCCTTCAAAGCCTGATCCAGATCGTACAAAATATCGTCGATGCCTTCCGTCCCGACCGACAGGCGAATCATCCCCGGCTGAACGCCGGCGGCCGCCTGCTCCTGCTCGGAAAGCTGCTGATGCGTCGTGCTGGCCGGATGGATAATAAGCGATTTGGAATCGCCGACGTTCGCGAGATGGGAAAACAGTTTGACCGAGTTGATGACCTTTTTGCCGGCTTCGACGCCGCCTTCGATCTCGAAGGTCAGGATGGCGCCCTGGCCTTTGGGCAAATAGGTTTGCGCCAGCCCGTGCGACGGATGCTCCGGCAGTCCGGCGTAATTCACCGACTTGACCGCCGGATGCTTCTCCAAAAACCGGGCGACGGCCAGCGCGTTGCTGCTGTGGCGCTCCATGCGAAGATGCAGCGTCTCCAGCCCTTGCAAAAACAGGAACGAGTTGAACGGCGCGAGCGCGGCTCCCATGTCCCGCAAAAGCTGCACGCGCATTTTAATAATATACGCGATCGGGCCGACCGCATCCGTATAGACGACTCCGTGATAGCTCGGGTCCGGCTGCGTCAGGCCGGGGAATTTGCCCGAAGCTTTCCAGTCGAACTTGCCCCCGTCGACGACGACGCCCCCGATCGACGTCCCATGGCCCCCGATAAACTTCGTTGCCGAGTGGACGACGATATCCGCTCCGAAATCGATCGGCCGGCACAGGTACGGAGTGGCGAACGTATTATCGATAATGAGCGGAATGCCGTTGTCGTGCGCGATTTTCGCGACGGCGGCGATGTCCAGCACGTCGCCTCTCGGATTGCCGATCGTTTCCGCGTACAGCGCCTTCGTGTTCGGTGTGATCGCGGACCGGAAATTTTCCGGGTCGGAAGGGTCGACGAACTTGACGTTGATGCCCAGCTTCGGCAGCGTCGTCGAAAACAGGTTGTATGTACCGCCGTAAAGGCTCGAGGCCGAAACGATCTCGTCGCCCGCGCCCGCAAGGTTGAAGATCGAGTAGGTGATGGCGGCTTGTCCGGAACCGACGGCCAGCGCTCACGCTCCGCCTTCCAGCGCGGCCATGCGCTGTTCGAACACGTCGGAGGTCGGATTCATGATTCGGGTGTAGATGTTGCCGAACTGTTTCAGCGCGAACAGGTCCGCCGCATGATCGGTATCTCGAAAACCGTATGAAGACGTTTGGTAAATGGGGACCGCTCTCGATAAAGTAGTCGGGTCCAACTGCTGTCCGGCATGAATAGCAAGCGTTTCCAACGACAATTTCCGTTCTTCGCTCATGGATAATCCTCCCAACGATTGTTCATTCGATCATTTCCCCCTTATTGTCGCATATTTCCGACCAATTGGGAAGGAATTCCCCGTCGTTTGGGAACTTTCGCTGAAAATTTTCCATCGTGCTTTTCATTCGGACACCCGCAAACGGAGGTCAGGGGGCACCGATCGCCACCCAATCGCGGATGTCGGCGAACAGCTTGTCGCCGATTCCCTTGACGTTTTTCAGTTCTTCGACCGTCTTGAACCTGCCGTTGGCCTCGCGGTATTCGACGATGGCGTTCGCTTTCGAAGGGCCGATGCCCGGCAGCTCGTCCAGTTGCTCCGCCGTCGCCGCGTTAATGTTCATCCGTCCGGAGACGACCGCCGGAGCGGCTTGCTCGCCTGCGGCTGCGGAATCCTCCGACGGCTTAACATCCGTCCCGCCTGCGGACGTCGGCGAGTTCGCCGCGGCTGCCGGCCTGGCGCCCGCTTCCGCCGAATCCGCCGGCTGGCTCGCCGCCCCCTCCGACAGCGCTTGAGACCCGGCAGCTTCGGGATCGGTCCCGCTTGACGAATTGTCCGGAGAGGCCGGCGCCCCGGGCTCCTTCTCCGTCGCGGCGGCGGCAACGAGCGGGGAGGCCGGCGGATTCCCCTGCTCCGATGCTTCGCCATTCCGCAAAACGTCCAACGATTTCGCTACTGCCCCGTTCACCGGCTGCCATTCCGGAAGCTCCCCGTTTTTCGTCGGTTGCGACAAAGCGAATCCGAGCAGCAGCACGGCTGCCGCCGCGGCGACAACCGCCGTTTTCCTCGCGGCGGAAGAACCGCGGCCGAAATCATTGCGCATAAAGCTCACTCCTTGTAATTTTTTTAACGTTTTGCGTCATGTCGGCCAAACCGTCCCTCATACAATGGGGTGAAGTCAGCGTCGGTGAGGAGGGAAGGAAGCATGAACGTGTGCTTCATTGGGGCAGGCAGCATGGGAAGTCTGTTGACGGAAGCGCTGATCGAAGCCGGGGCCTTGATGCCGGAGCAAGTGACGATAGCCACCCGGACGCGCTCCAAGGCGGAAGCGCTGGCTGCCCGTTATCCCGGCCTCGCTGTCGCCGCAGACAACCGTTCGGGCGCGAAGGACGCAAAGCTCGTCTTTCTGTGCGTCAAACCGTCCGATTTCCGGACGGTGCTGGATGACATCGTTCCCGCGCTTTCGCGGGATCAGATCGTCGTCTCGATTACGAGTCCGATCCGGATCGCGTCTTTGGAAGAAATCGTTCCGTCCAAGGTCGCGAAAATCATTCCGAGCGTGATCAATTCCGTCGGAAACGGGGCTTCTCTTTTTATGTTCGGCGAAAGATTGAACGGAGACGACCGCGACTCGCTGCTCGGCTTGTTCTCCGCGATCAGCCGTCCGGTGGAGATCCGCGAGGATGAGGTCCGGGTCGCTTCCGACCTGTCCAGCTGCGGGCCGGCGTTTTTTGCGTTTTTGCTCGAGCAATTTATCGAAGCGGCCGCGACCGAAACCGGGATGAACCGGCAAACCGCCAGCACGCTCGCCTGCGAAATGCTGCTCGGCACCTCCCGGATGCTGCAAAAGTCCGGATGCTCGCCCGCCGAGCTGCAGCGAAGGGTATCCGTGCCCGGAGGCATAACGGCGGCGGCGCTCGCCGAGTTGCGCGACGCGACCAAGGGCGCCTTTCCGCGCGTGCTGCGGACGACCCACGAGAAGTTCGCGGAGGACGTGGAAAAAGCGGAATCGCTGCTTCGGCTTCGCAAGCTTCAGGAGCGGCATGGCAATCCCTAGCGGCGGCAGTCGCCGAACTTGAACCGAACAAAGCTTGCATCGTCTCTCCCGAAAATAAAACGGGGCGGCCCTCTTCAATCGAGAGGTGCCGCCCCTTCTTCGTCAATTCGCTACGATATTGACAAGCTTGCCTTTGACCGCGATCACTTTGCGAACCGTTTTGCCGTCTGTCAGCTCTTTCACCTTATCGAGGCCGAACGCCAGCTCCCGCATGCCCGCTTCGTCCAGATCGGACGGAATGGAGACGCGATCGGCGATCTTCCCGTTCACCTGCACCACGATTTCGATTTCCGCGTCGACCGTAAGCGCCGGATCGTATTCCGGCCACGGCGCGTACGCAATCGATTCGTCGTGACCGAGCTTCTGCCACAGCTCTTCGGCGATGTGCGGCGCGAGCGGCGACAGCAATTGGACGAAATGCTCCATCGCCTGCTTCGGCAGCGTTTCGGTTTTGTACGCTTCGTTGACGAAGATCATCAATTGGCTGATCCCCGTGTTGAAACGCAAAGCTTCGAAATCCTCGGTCAGCTTCTTGACCGTCTTGTGCCAGATGCGGCGGAAAGCCTCGTCTCCCGGCGCGTCCTGAATTTTCGCGCTCAGTTGGCCGCTGTCCTCGACGAACAAACGCCAAACGCGGCCAAGGAACCGGAACATGCCTTCGACGCCGTTCGTGTTCCAAGGCTTCGTCGCTTCGAGCGGTCCCATGAACATTTCGTACATGCGAAGCGTGTCGGCTCCGTATTCCTTGACGATGTCGTCGGGATTGATGACGTTGCCGCGGGATTTGGACATCTTCTCGTTGTTCGTGCCGAGAATCATTCCCTGGTTCACCAGCTTGTGGAACGGCTCCTTCGTCGACACGACGCCGAGGTCGTACAGCACCTTGTGCCAGAAGCGGGCGTACAGCAAATGAAGCACCGCATGCTCGGCCCCGCCGATGTACAGATCGACCGGCAGCCACTCCTTCTGCTTGTCGGGAGCGCAAATTTCCTTGTCGTTATGCGGATCGATGAACCGCAGGTAGTACCAGCAGCTGCCCGCCCATTGCGGCATCGTGTTCGTCTCGCGCCGGGCCTTGCGGCCTTTCGCGTCGGTCACCTCGACCCACTCCGTCACGTTGGCGAGCGGCGACTCGCCCGTTCCCGACGGCGTGATCGACTCCACGTCCGGAAGCAGCAAAGGCAGCTCCTCTTCCGGCACCGGTTCCATCGTCCCGTCCTCGAAGTGCAAAATCGGAATCGGCTCGCCCCAGTAGCGCTGGCGGCTGAACAGCCAATCGCGCAGCCGGTACGTGACCTTGCCCCGGCCGCGCCCGTTTTCTTCCAGCCAGGAAATCATCTTGGCGATCGCGTCCGGGGTGGACAATCCGTTCAAAAAGCCGGAGTTGACATGCTCGCCGTCCCCGCTGTACGCGGCTTCCGCCACATTGCCGCCGCTGACGACTTCGACGATGTCGAGGCCGAACTTCTTCGCGAACTCCCAGTCCCGCTCGTCGTGGCCCGGCACCGCCATGATCGCTCCGGTGCCGTACCCTCCCAGGACGTAATCGGCGATCCAGACCGGAAGCTTCGCCCCGTTCACGGGGTTGACCGCGTATGCGCCCGTGAACACGCCCGTCTTGTCCTTCGCCAGGTCGGTACGCTCCAAATCGCTCTTCCGCGAAGCCTGCTCGATATAAGCTTCGACCGCGCCTCGCTGCGCCTCGGTCGTGATTGTCCCGACAAACTCGTGCTCCGGGGCAAGCACGCAATACGTCGCCCCGAACAGCGTATCCGGACGCGTCGTAAACACGGTCAGCGCCAAGTCCGCAAAGCCTTCGACCGCGAACGTCACTTCCGCGCCGGTCGACTTGCCGATCCAGTTGCGCTGCATGTCCTTGATGCTCTCGGACCAGTCCAGCTCCTCGAGATCTTCCAGCAAACGTTCGGCGTATTCGGTAATTTTCAGCATCCATTGGCGCATCGGCTTGCGGATGACCGGGTGATTCCCGCGTTCGCTGAGGCCGTTGATGACCTCCTCGTTCGCAAGGACCGTGCCGAGCGCCGGGCACCAGTTGACCGGAACTTCGGCGACGTAGGCAAGCCCCTTCTTGTAAAGCTGGATGAAGATCCACTGCGTCCATTTGTAATAATCGGGATCGGTCGTGCTGAACTCGCGGTCCCAATCGTACGAGAAGCCGAGGGACTTGATTTGCCGGCGGAAGTTGTCGATGTTCTCCACCGTAATGTCGCGCGGATGGCGTCCCGTCTGCAACGCGTACTGCTCGGCGGGCAGGCCGAAAGCGTCCCAGCCCATCGGATGAAGGACGTTGTAGCCTCTCATCCGCTTGTAGCGGCTGACGATATCGGTTGCCGTGTAGCCTTCCGGATGACCGACGTGAAGCCCCGCTCCGGACGGATACGGGAACATGTCGAGGGCGTAAAATTTCGGTTTGTCCTTGTCCTCGGTCGTGCGGAACGTCTTGTTTTCGTCCCAATAGCGCTGCCATTTGGGTTCGATGTGCTGCGGCCGATAGCCGGTGTGCTGCTGGTCCTGCGTCATGGCGCTATAGCCCCTCTCTGTCCTGTGGAAAAAATGTTCCCGGGAGCCGTCCGATCGCGCGGAATCGCGGTCGCCGAAGGCTGCCCGCGCCGCGGCCCGAACGCCGTCCCGTACAAAGCAAAAAACTCCCGCCCCAGCGAAAAACGCTAGGGACGAGAGTCGGATTCCCGTGGTACCACCCTAGTTGACGTCGCCCTGCTTGGGCATCCGTCCACTTTGCCTCCGGTAACGGGGAGGAAACGCCGCGCTTGCCGGCCGCAACGATTGTTCCGATCGGATTACGCGCGAAGGCTCCGAGGCGAGTTCGCCGTTTGCGTCAACCGGCTTGCACCTGCCGCCGGCTCTCTGGATAACGCGAATAAAGCTACTGTTCCTCTTCGCAGCCACAAAAGTATGCCATGATTATAGCCAACTGAGGCGAATCCTGTCAAGCGCCTTCGCCCTACATCGTCTGCAAATGCCGCAAAAACAGCGTGGCGTTCCAATACCGGCGGGACAACGAATGGAAAAAAGCGGTCTGCACGGAGATCAGCGCGATGATCAGCACGTTGCGGACCGTTTCGCGTTCCTCGGTCTTCAATTGCTCCAGCGACTTCACGAAGTTCTCCGTCTTCTGCATGATCCGCTGTTCGATGAACGCGTCGTGATTGCGCAGGCTGCCGTCATGAATCGGCACATCCAGCAGCTGGTCGTTGTTTTCGTCCAGTTCCTCGAACAACGCGGAATACGACTGATACAGCTTGAGCGGGTCGATCATCGGCCGCGCGGGGGTTTCCGACCGGCCGAACAAAATTTCGAACAGCTTGCGGATCGATTCGAAATCGAGCGACGATTTGAGATCCTCGATAATGAACAGCATGACCATTTGGTTGAGAGAGTATTTCTTGCCGGCCTTCGGCGTTCCCAAATAAGCCTTGAAATCCCGTTTCACCCAATTTTGCATCGAGGTAATGGAAAAGTTCGTGTATTCGATCAAATTGCCCAAGGAAACAATATCGTGAAGGGAAAACCCCGTCAGCTTCTGGCCCTTGACGAGCTTTTCGAACGCTTGGGGCAGCAGCGTGGACAGCAGGACGGAAAACGATTTTCCCTGTTCCATGTCCTCCCGGTGCGCGCGTATCCAGGCATCCTGCAGCACGACGAGCGGGGATTTGGGGCAAGTGCCCGATAGCGCCATAAGAAACAACGCCATTTCCCGGCGGGTCAGCGTAAAGGTTTCCATCTTTCGGCCACCTTCTTTTCACAAGTTCTTATGAACTCATCTTAAAATGACGGCATTTGAATGTCAAAGCAAAAAAAGATCGTCCCCCATCCAATTCATGGTCCATTATGAACCAAAATCGGCGAATACCGTCCGATACCGCCCAAAACGCCATTTGAGAATCAAAGCACGAAATCTTATCATAAGTTCATAAGAACTTTTCCTAAAAATTCGAACAGGAGCTGAGCAGTGAATTGGTCGTCAATCTAGTTTTGGTTGCCGTATTGATTTTCCTTACCGCCTTTTTCGTCGCTACCGAGTTTGCCATCATCAAGATTCGTCCCAGCCGGGTCGACCAACTCGTTCAAGAAGGACGCAAGGGCGCGCTTGCGGTTAAAAAAGTCACGACCAATCTGGACGGCTACTTGTCCGCGTGTCAGTTGGGCATTACGATTACCGCGCTCGGCATCGGCGCCTTGGGCGAACCGACCGTGGAAAAGATATTGCACCCGTGGTTCGACGAGTGGGGCTTGACCCCCGAAATCAGCAGCCTGTTTTCGTATCTGATCGCTTTTGCCGCCATGACCTACCTTCACGTCGTGCTTGGCGAGCTCGCTCCGAAATCGGTAGCGATCAACATCGCGGAGAAAATCTCGTTTTTGGTCGCAAGACCCATCATCTGGTTCCATAAAGCCGCCTACCCGTTTATTTGGGTCCTGAACGGATCGGCCAACTTCCTCGTTCGCCTGATGGGCATGAGACCGGCAAGCGAGCATGAAGAAGCGCACACGGAAGAAGAAATCCGCATCATTTTGTCCGACAGCTACGAAAGCGGCAATATCAACAAGACGGAGTACGGCTACGTCGAAAACATTTTCGCCTTCGACGAGCTGCTCGCCCGCGAAATCATGGTGCCCCGCACCGATATGGTCTGCTTGTACACGAACAAATCGCTGGAAGAAAACATGAGCATCATCCGCACCGAACAATACACCCGTTATCCGGTCGTCAGCGAAAGCAAAGACAACGTCATCGGGTTCATCAATACGAAAAAGCTGTTCATCGAATATGTGACCGATCCTTCGTCGACCGACATCCGGTCCCTGATTCGGCCGATCCTGGCCGTTCCCGAAGTGATGCCCGTCAACAGCCTGCTCAAAAGAATGCAGCAAGAGCAAGTGCATATGGCGATTTTGCTGGACGAATACGGCGGAACGTCGGGACTGATCACGATCGAGGATATATTGGAAGAAATCGTCGGCGAAATCCGGGACGAATTCGACGCGGACGAAAAGAAGCCGATCGAAAAAATCGGAGAAGACCATTATATCGTGGACGGAAAAGTGCTGCTGTCGGACATTAACGAGCTGCTCGGCACCGACATTCAGAACGACGAGGTCGATTCGATCGGCGGCTGGCTGTACAACCAGCTTCCGGAAGACGATTCCGAGGGCCAGGTGATCTGGAACGAAATCATTTTCATCGTGCGCGAAAGAGAAAGCCATCGCGTCCGCAGCGTGGAAATTCGCAAAAACAGCATCGCCGATCAAGTAACGGAAAGCCTGGCAGAAAGCCGCACGTAAAAATCCCCCGGGGAACGGAATAAGGCCTCTCGCCCTTCCGAATCCGCCGGGGGATTTTCTTTTTATTTCGGTTTGCGGGCGACGAAAAACAGCCTTTCCGACTCCGCGTTCGGCTCGCTCCACTGAAAGTCGGCGACCAGATGAAGCAGCTCGAACCCGGCCGCGGCGAGCTCGTCCTTGAGCCACTCCGGCTCGTACGCGCGCTGCACGTGAGACTCCTCAAAACGCCGGTATGCCGCCTGACCTCCGCTTTGCTCGTCCTCGCGCACGAAAAACGTCAGGTCGTGCTCGATTTCCTGCCGCGCCGGATCGTATTCGCACGTCCAGATGTAGGCGACATCCCGCTCGTCCAGCACGAACGGCTGCTCTTCGGCATATCGGGCAAGCTGCCGGGGAGCGTGAACGTCGAACAGAAACAGTCCGCCCGGCGCCAGGCCTGCGAACGTTCGGCGAAAAACCGAGACGATATCCGGTTTTTCCGTCAAATAATTCAGGCTGTCGCAAAAGGAGATGACCGCGTCCACCGGCTCCGGCAGCTCCCAGTCGCACATGTCCTGCTGCAGCCAGCGGATCGATCCCGGTTCGCGCGAGCGAATCAGATCCCCGCCGGACGCCGAATCCCATTTGCTGCGGCCGACCGCCAGCATATCCGCCGAAAGATCGATGCCGAAAACGGTAAAGCCCGCTTTGGCGAGCGGTATCGCGATGTTGCCGGTCCCGCAGCCGAGATCGGCGACCGTGGCGGGCATTCCGTACTTCTCCCAGCAGCGCCTGGCAAAATTCATCCATTCGGCGTACGGCATTTCTTCCATCAATCGGTCGTAAACCGAAGCGAATTGACGGTATGAACGCATATCGTGTTTCCCCGTTTCAGTCGTTTGCCGGCGTTTTGCCGCTGCCGGTTTCGTTTTGTTCCGCGGCCAGCTTCGTCCAATTGCCCTCCTGCTTAATCAGCCCGTCTTTCATGAGCTTGCCGAGCGCCCGTTTGAACGCGCTTTTGCTGAGGCCGAATTTGCGCTGGATAATATCCGCTTCCGTCGCGTCCGAATAAGGCATCGCTCCGCCCGGCCGTTCCTTCAAAAAAGCGAGGATGCGGTCCGCATCCTCGACCCTCCCCTTCTCCTTGGAGGGTCTGAGCGACAACGTCACCCTTCCGTCGTCCCGGACTTTCGCGACGCGCGCCTCCACCTTTTCTCCGATGCGCAGCTGCCTCGGCGCCGAACCGTTAGGGATGTACCCCAGCGCGCCGAAACCGATCAAGCCGCCGTCCACCAGAACGAACACGCCGTCGCGGAACACGTCCGTTACCCAGGCGGTTTTCTGCTCGTGATGCCACGAATTCGGAGCCCGGAACGCTTTCGCCTCGTAGTCTTCGATTTTGGCGAGCCGCGCCAGCATCCGGCCTTCCTTGTCGTGCTTCATGACGACATGAAGCTCGTCCCCTTCTTTAGGCCACCATTCTTTCGTCGGAGGAAGCTCTTTAAGCGGGAGCAGCAATTGCCGGCCGATGCCGATTTCCAAAAACCAGCCGAGCCGCGGGTGGAAGTCGGCTACCGCAAGCCGGCCCATCGCCCCGAGCGTAAGCAGCGGCTTCCGCAGCGTGGCCGTCATCCGCCCCTTGTCGTCGTGAAACAGAAACGCCTCGACTTCGTCGCCCGTCGCAGGACGCGAACCCGCCGCTTCGCCGTACGGCAGCAGCACTTGCGGGCTTGCCGGGTCGGCCTCGCCGACGTACCAGCCGTACGGGGACACTTCGCGATGCACGCGCAGTCTAGCGATCGTTCCCGCGGCGAGCGTCATGCGAACGTCACGGCTTTCGCATCCGACCAAAGCCGCTCCAGCTGATAGTACTCCCGTTCGTCGCGATGGAACACGTGGGCGACGACGTCGCCCATGTCGATCAAAACCCACCGCGCCGTATCCAAGCCTTCCATTCGCACCGTACAGCCCAATTGTTCGGCCTGCTTGCGAATTTCGGTCGAAATCGCCTGAACCTGCGTATCCGAGTTGCCGTGGCAAATGACGAAAAAGTCCGACACGAGGGATATGCCGCGCAAATTGAGCGCCAGCACCTCGTGAGCTTTTTTCTCTTCGGCCGCCGCCACTACCGTTTGAAGCAATTGATCCGCCGTAACCAATCGATCACCCTCCGATTTTAAGAAATTTTCGTTTGATTCCGTATCGTTCGTATTAAATCGTTGCGCGCGAGCACCGTCAAGGGAAAAACGGTTTTGCCCTTTTCGAGGAGGAACGAGATCGTGGAATCGAAGCCCGCCACGAGCGCTTCTTCCAAGCTATGTTGAGCGAGTTCGCGAATCTTATTCACCCCTGGAAAATCCCTTCCCGGCTCCATATAATCGGCCAGGCACACCAGCTTGTCGAGGAGCGTCATGCCCTCGCGGCCGGACGTATGGTAGCGGATCGCGTCCAGCACTTCCTCGTCCTCGATGCCGAGCTCCTCGCGGACGGCCCAGGCGCCGACATGCGCGTGCCATAGCTCCTTGTCGAAATCGAGCAGCTCCGGAGGAAGGTTTTGCCCGCGAATGATGCTTTCCATGCGGTCGGCGGGCCAAGCTTTGCAATAATCGTGCAGCAGCGCGGCCAGCCATACCTGCTCGGGGTTCCCGCCGAATCTGGCGGCGAGCTCCTCCGCCGCGGACACGACTCCCAGCACGTGCCGCCATCTGCGTTCCGGCATTTGGCTCCGGGTCGCTTCCATCAACGCTTCACGATTCATATAAGCGCCACCTTTCCAAATATTCCCGCACCGCCTCCGGCACCTGGTAGCGGATCGTCCGCCCGGCTTTGACGCGGCGGCGGATTTCCGTCGAGGATATGCCGATCGGAGGCATGGACGCCGGAATGAGCCGCTTGCGCAAGTACTCCGGCAGATTGCGCTCCTCGCTTTCCTCGCCTTGCCGTCCGAGGCAAACGAACGAGATCCTCTCCGCCAGCTCCTCGATCCGGTGCCAGTTCGGCAAGTCGTTCATCATATCCGTCCCGACGATCCAGCAGAAGCTTCGGTCCGGATGTTCCTTCTGCAGCGCGGCGACCGTATCGAACGTATAGGACACGCCCCCGCGCGCAAGCTCCATATCCTCGATCCGAAAGGCCGGGTGGCCCCCGATCGCGCGCTCCACCATCGCCCTGCGGTGCTCGCCGCTTGCTCCCGGCTGCGGCTTGTGCGGAGGCACGGAGGAGGGCACGAACCACACCTCGTCGAGGCTCGCCGCCTCCCGGGCGGCCTCGGCGGCCAGCAAATGGCCGATATGAATCGGATCGAAGGTACCTCCCATCAACCCCGTTCGCTTCATCGCCGATCGACTCTTTTCTGCTTAAGGAAGTTCGATTTGCTTGTTGTCTTTCGATTCTTTGTACAGGACGATCGTCTTCCCGATCACCTGCACGAGCTCCGCGCCGGAGCGCTCCGCGAGCTCGTCGGCCACCTCGTGGCGGTCGTCGTCGTTATTGTTCAAAATGTTGACTTTGATCAATTCCCTCGCTTCGAGCGCTTCTTCGATATGGCGGATCAAATGATCGTTGACGCCGCCTTTGCCGACCTGAAAAATCGGCTGGAGATGATGCGCCTCGGAGCGCAAATAACGTTTCTGCTTGCCAGTAAGCATAAATTCAAACCCGCTTTCGTTCGTTTGGTCGGTTCGGTCTTATCGTACTCGTATGCGCGCCGTTACGCGTTACTTGGCGCTTCGGGCCGCTTCGTCCGCGAAGGAGGCCAGCACGGCTTCCCGCATGGCCGCAACCGGCGCCGGTCGGCCCGTCCAATATTCGTAAGCGTATGCGCCCTGGTAGACGAACATGCCCAGCCCGCCGTGAATGCGGCAGCCCCGTTCGGCGGCTCCCCGCAAAAAGGAGGTCGTGAGCGGATTGTAAATCAGATCGCTCGCGACGGCGCCGGGCGCGAGCCAGCCCGGGTCGATCGGCGTCGCTTCCGTATGCGGCGCCATGCCGACGGACGTCGTGTTGACGACGACGTCCGCTTCCGCGCACGCCTCGCGCAGCGCCTCCCACGGCACGGTCGTCACGCCCGCCTCCGGTCCGAACGAGGCGGCCAGCTCCCGTGCGCGGGCTTCCGTCCGGTTCGCCAGCACGATTCCGGACGGCATTTCCCGCGTCAGCGCCCAGACGATGCCGCGCGCCGCGCCGCCGCAGCCGACGACGACGATCCGCTTGCCGGCCAGCTCCGGCTCGACTTCCTCCTTCAACGAGCGGACATAGCCGACCCCGTCCGTATTGTAGCCGGTCAGCTTGCCGTTGTCGTTGACGATCGTATTGACCGCCCCGATCGCCCGGGCGCTCTCGTCGATGGCGTCCAGGTGCGCCATCACTTCGACCTTGTGGGGAATGGTCACGTTCAGTCCCCGGAAGCCGAGGGCGCGAATGCCCGCGATCGCTTCGCCCAGCCGCTGCGGCTCGACGTGGAACGCGCCGTACGCGCCGTTAATTCCCGCTTCTTCGAAAGCGCGATTCAGCATGACCGGGGAACGCGAATGGCGGATCGGGTCCCCGATCACGCCGTACAAAACCGTATGACTGTCCATAGCCTTTCGTATCTCCTCTATCTCTCTTTACACCGCCGGTTACAGCATCGAATCCCGAAGCAGCACCTTGACCCCTTTGGGCGCGTAGATATCCACTTGCGCGCCGCTTTTCCCGTTGGCCTGAATCCAGCCCAATCCCGAAACGAAAATATCGAGCGACGCGTTTTTCGGAATTCGCAGCGAGTGTCTCGTCCAGGCCGGCAGGCTGTCGAGCTGCTCGCGCGAGGGCGGCGACAGCATGTCGCCGCGATGAACCTCGTACAATTCGTCTGCCTTCTCCATTTTCGTCCGGTGAACGGGCAAAGCGGAAGAAACATACAAAGTGAACGACTGCCTTTCCCCTTCCACGAAATCGAAGCGCGCAAGCCCGCCGAAAAAAATCGTCTGCCGGCTGTTCAGCTGGTAAGTCAGCGGCTTCAGCGGTTTGTCCGGCATGACCGCCGGCAGCGTTTCACGGGGGACCAGCTCCGAAAGCCGCGACCGGTATACGATTCCCGGCGTATCGATAATCGACTTTCCGTCGTCGAGCGGAATCCGGATCGCGTCGAGCGTCGTGCCGGGATACCTGGAAACGGTCACTTCCCGCTTCAAATCGCTGTAGTCCGAGATCAAGCGGTTAATCAGCGTGCTTTTCCCGACGTTCGTCGCTCCGACGACATAGACGTCCCGATCGCCCCTCAGCTCCGCGATCCGATCGACAACGCGGTCGAATCCGGTATTGCGGCGAGCGCTGCACAGCACGACGTCCGCCACCTTCAGGCCGTTGGCGCTCGCCTGCTTTTGCACCCAGTTGCGAAGCCGGTTCAAGTTCGTCACCCGCGGCAGCAGGTCGATTTTGTTGACGACGAGCAGCACCGGGTTGTTGCCCACGAACCGCTGCAGCCCGGAAATGACGCTGCCCTCGAAGTCGAACAGGTCGACGATATGGACGACCAGGCTGCTCGTCGCGGCGATGCCGCCCAAAAACCGCAAAAAATCGTCCTGATCGATCGCCACGCTCGAGGCGTCGTTATAGTTTTTGATGCGGAAGCAGCGCTGGCAGATGACCGGCTCGCGGTCTCTCGCGGCTTCCGGCACGTATCCGGGCGCGTCCGGCCGGTCGAATTGCAGCGCGATGCCGCAGCCGGCGCAGTTGAGTCGTTCTCGTACCGTTTCCGTCAAGCTTAGCGTTCCTCCTTTTTCGGCCATAGTCCTTGCTTCGTCAAACGGGACAGGGCAATTTTCTCGATCAGCCGGTTGATCCGCGTGCCGAACCCTTCTTCTCCCGGCGCGATCGGGGTCACGAGTATCGTATGGAGCCCCATCCGGCGGCCTCCGAGCACGTCTGTCATCATCTGATCTCCGACGACGACCGCTTGTTCGGGGGCAAGTCCCAGCATGTCCAGCGCTTTGCGGAATGCGGCCTGGGCGGGCTTGCGGGCCGCCGGCACGTACGGAATGCCGAGAGGCTGGGCGAAAGCGGACACCCGGGTCAGATTATTGTTCGAAAGCACGACAACGCGAAAACCCGCAAGCTTCACCTTCTCCAGCCATTCGGCCAATTCCGGCGTCGCGAGCGGCGTCTTGGCGCTGACGAGCGTATTGTCCAGATCGGTAATGATGCCCCGGATTCCCCGGGCATGCAGAGCGGTCAAATCGATATCGTAAACGGTGCCCACGATCTGATCGGGCAGCAAGCGTTGAAACATTCACCCTAATCCCCTGTCTCCTAAACAATGATGAACAAAATATACCACACGCCGCCCCGCCTTGCAAAAAAGGAAGAGCGCCCGCGCGGGAAGCGATCCGATGAATGGCGACGATTCGTCGAAAGCGCAAATCCCGGGCCGGAACTCTCCCTCCTTATAACGATTTGCGGATTTTGTCCGCGGCGGCGATGAACCGGCGGTACGTCTCCTCGTCCCCGGTTCCTCCCGCGTAGCGGGCATGCTCGAATTGCTGGAGCACATGCTCGAAATCCGGCCCAAGCGTCTGCAGCCGCCCGCTCCAACCGGAGACGGTCTCGCGCAGCGTTTCGTGCGGATCGTGCTTGAAGCCTTTTCTTTTAAGGAAGCGAATCAGTCTCTCCGTTTCGCGTACGATCCGCTGGTTCGGCGTCGTGCCGCGGTTGCGGAACTGCCTCCAGGCATCCATGAGCGCCCGGCGGCGGAACCAGGCCCACGCGGCCGCGAGCAGAAGGACGACGGCAACGGCCGAAGCCGCGATCGGAAGCGCCGGCGAACGGCCGCTAGCTTGCTCGGCCGGTTGTTCGGTTGCCGTTTCCGTTACCGGTTCCGTCGTCGCTTCGGGCAGTTCCGCCGTCGGTTCGACTTCCGCGACCGGCATGCTGAAGCCCGCCGTCGGCTCGAACGAAACCCATCCGTAGCCTTCGAAGTACACTTCGGCCCAGGAATGCGCGTCCGCGTTGCGAACCGTGTACGTTCCCGCTCCGTCCGGATCCGGCTGATAGCCGCCCAGCCGCATCTGCTCCTCCATGCTCGGATCGAACCCGGACGTGTAGCCTTTCACCCAGCGGGCCGGCAGTCCGAGCGACCGCGCCATGACGACGAACGCCGTCGAGAAATAATCGCAATACCCTTCCTGGATTTCGAACAGGAACGCGTCGACGATGTCTTCGCTCCGCTGCTTGCTTATGTCCGGTTCGTTCGTATACGGATAAGCCGTGCGCAAATATTGCTCCAGCTTCTTCAACCGGTCGTAATCGCCGGTCGCGCCGCTCGTCGCTTCCGCCGCGAGGTCGCGCACCCGCGAAGGCAGCGATTCGGGCAGCTGCAAGTAAGGATCGACATCGATGGACGTCCGGCCGTCTTCGGGAATGGTCGGCAGCGCGCTCAAGACCGCAACGTCCAAAACGGGCACCTCGGAAACGACCGTGTACGACTCCACTCTTGCGGGGCGTTGAAACTTGAGCTCCCACTCCTCCGGATCCCAGTTCAATCTGGCGTTGCCGGAAGCATCGACCGCGCCGACCGAGCTGGCGGGGCCGGCCGCAAACAGCACCGGCGTCCGCTCCTCCCGGAGCATCGTCACGGTTTGCGTCACCTGACGCGTTTCGACCCCTTCCGGAATTTCCGGATCCATGGGCAAGTCGCTCATTCCCGCCGCGGCAGGAACCGTTTCGAGACCGTTGCGGTCGCTCCAGCCTTTGCCCGAATAGACGGCCTTCGTTTCTCCGCGCCAGTAGGACCGCCGGCTGGTCGCCACTTCCATGACCGGCGAATAATCGAACCGGAAGCCGCCGCCGATCTCGGTATCGTCGCGGCCGTAGCCGGACGTGGAGGAGAGCGCGCTTTGGGACGAGGAGGACGAGCGGCTCAGCAGTCCGCCTTCGCCGGAAAAGCTCGGCACTTCCTTGTTCTGGGCTTGCAGCCAGATCGTATACGGGTCCTCAAGCAGCGCCGGCGCCCGCGGCATCGCCATGCCGATGGCGACCAGCATGCCGATGACGACGATCGCGGGAACGAGCAGCGTCAGCGGTCTCTCGGCAAGCGCGTTCCAGCTGTCGGAATGCCGCTCGCGCAGCGTGCGAAGGTGCAGAACGAACAGCCAGCCGAGCCCGGCAAGCACCGTCCACGCGATGTTCCGCCACAGCTCGAGCGGCATGAAGGAATCGACGACGGACAGCGCGGCGACGGAAGTCAGAATGAACACGATCGCCCTCGTCTTGTTCGAGCCGACGTAAGCCATGAAATGGGCGACGAGCAGGGAACCGGCGGCAAGCTCGACATACGGATGAAATTGCTTGCCGTGCCACTCCAGAAACATCCGGATGGCGTCCCAGCTTCGCCAGGAATCGGGCCAGCCGTACCAGACGAAATCGGTAAGCCAGACGACGGCCGCGCAGGACGCGACGATCTGGATGGCGAGCCGCGCCGCGAACGCTCGCGGAATCAGCAGTTCGGTAACGGCGTATGCCGCGCAGGCGGCATACACGACGCCGAACGTTTCGTCCCACCAATATTCGCCGAAACATTGGACGAGCTGCAGCACGATCACGATCGCGAACAAGCGGTGCAGCCGATCCAGCAGCAGGCGGTGCCAGAAGAGCGGTTCCGTGCGCCGGTTGGCGCTTGCCAAAACGGTACTCACGCGGTTCCCACCTCCAATGCGTTAGGCAAATCCTCCAGTCGGGAAAGGGGAATCAGTTCCCACCCGTTCGTGCGGAACAATTGCTGCCAGCGCTGCAATCGCTTCTGCTCGTCCGCGCTCGGGTTCCGCTCGCCGACGAGCACGTGGCTCGGAGACTGCCGCCTCGCGCTCAACGCCTCCAGGGCGCGAGCGAGCGGCTCGTCCGTGCCGGAACTGATGACGACGAAATGAGCGCCGGCTTCGAACCGGTCCAGCGCTTCGAACACCGCATCGCCGAGCGATCCGCTGCCTTCCGGCTCCAAATCGATCAGATGCTCCATGATCGTTTCGCGGTTGACCGGATGGCGCTCGACGCCGAACCACCTTCTCGATTCGCCGACGGTGGCAAAGCCGACCGGCATTCCTTTGCGCAGCGCGAAATCGAGCAGCGAAGCGGCGGAGGAAACGGCCAGCTCGAAGCTGTCGGCGGTCCGATAAGAGGCGGAGAGAGCATCGAGGACGATAACGAAACGCGGCAGCGCTTCGCGCTCGAATTCCTTGGATTTCCATTGGCCCGTCCGGGCCGTGGCGTTCCAGTGGACGCGGGACATCCGGTCCCCGTGGATATATTCCCGGACGCCGTCGATTTGCGTCGTTTCGCGCGCCCACAGCGAAGCTACCCGCTGCTGGGAAACGCCCGATTTGGAGCGGCGCATCATGCGCCATTCCCGCAGCGCGATCGTTCGCGGCGCGACCTTGATTTCGAGCGGGTTATCGAACGAGCCCTTATGCTCGAACAGCCCGAAAATGTCTTTCGTCGAGCACAAGGTGGATTGATAGCGGTAACGGCCTCTGCGCAGCGGAGCCGTTTCGTACAAAATCGTCCCTTTGCGCTTGTAGTCCGGAACGAAAGAGAGCTCGTACTCCTGGCTCTCGCTGCCGTTCACCCTCGTGAGCCGTTCCTTGACGATCACGTACGGAAGCGGCCAAAAGCCGGGAATTTCGATATCCAGCTTGACGCGCATGCGGTTGCCCGCCGCGAACAGCGTCGCCCCCGCGTGCCGATCGTCGAGCCTTCTCGTTCCCTTGACGTTGCCGATGCCGCTGAACCGTCCGAGCAGCAAATAAGCGGCGAGTCCGTTCAACATGACGAACAGCATGAGCGACGTTTTGCCGCCTTGAAACATGAGAAAAAGAAAAGAAGAAACATAAAGGCCTATGCTCAGCCACCCGAACCGGGTTATCGGCAGCCGCTTCATCGTCACCGCTCCAAGCCGACCGGCACAGGCAGCAGCCGCAGCACTTCCTGCAGAACGCCGGCTTCCGTCGTCCCCTGCATGCGCGCTTCGGCCCGCAGATGAAGCCGGTGGGCGAGCACGAGCGGCGACATCGCCTTGACGTCGTCCGGGAGCACGAACGAACGCCGCTGCAAAAACGCGTACGCCTTCGCCGCGGAAGCCAGCGCGACGCCGGCCCGCGGACTCGCGCCGAGCAGCACGGCCGGATGGCTGCGGGTCGTGCGGATAAGCGCGATCAAGTAATCGGCGACGCTGTGGTCGAGATGAACCTGGTCCGCCAGCCGCTGAATCTCGACGATTTCGTCGACGGAGGCGACCGCTCCGAGCCGGTCGGCCGACCGGCCGGCGCCGGGCTCCGTGATGAGCCGGCGTTCGGAAGCTTCGTCGGGGTAGCCCAGCGAAATTTTCATCAGGAAGCGGTCGAGCTGGGCTTCGGGCAAGCTGTACGTGCCTTCGAATTCGATCGGATTTTGCGTCGCGAACAGGACGAAAGGCTTCGGAAGCTCGTAGGTGACCCCGTCCACCGAGACGGACCGCTCCTCCATCGCTTCGAGCAGCGCGGATTGCGTCTTCGTCGTCGCGCGGTTGATTTCGTCGGCGAGGAGCATGTTGGCCATAATCGGTCCCGGGCGAAACACGAACTGTTCCTCTTTGGGATGATATATGGAAACGCCGGTAATGTCGGTCGGGAGCAAATCCGGGTTGCATTGGATGCGATGAAACGATCCGCCGATCGATTGCGACAGCGCCTTGACCAGCTGCGTCTTGCCGGTGCCGGGCACGTCTTCGATCAGCACGTGGCCTCCCGCCACGATAGCCGTCAGCATCCATGTGATTTCATCTTTTTTGCCGAAAATACAAGATTCCACGTTGTGCCGAATTTGATCCAACAATTGCATCGCGGTCTGTTGTTCCATGTCCGTGTCCTCCTATGGAATCCCGTAAGTAATCATTCCCCCTTCATTATACCGGAATATGGAGACGGTCGTAAATTTTGATATCTTACAAAGATACATAGAAAAAAAGCCAAACCGCGCTCTCGCGCGGCCGGCCCCGGTACCTGGCAAGGTCGATATCGTCCGTCGCTTACCCTTTCGGCCTGACGACGAGCGCCGCAAGGAACGAAAAAATGATCGCCGCCGATATGCCCGCGCTCGTCACCTCGAAGATGCCGGTAATGACGCCGATCCACCCGTCGCGCTGAAGCTCGGTAAGCGCGCCGTGCACGAGCGAATTGCCGAAGCTGGTGATCGGAACGGTCGCCCCCGCGCCAGCGAACTCGATCAGCGGCTCGTACCAGCCGAGTCCGTCGATGACGGCGCCGGCCACGACAAGCGTTGCCATCGTGTGGGCGGGCGTCAGCTTCAGGACGTCAAACATCAATTGCCCGATGACGCAGATGCCGCCCCCGATCAGAAATGCCCATACATATTGCATGCGGTCACAATCTCCTTCATTTCGCACGTATTTTCACATCAAGCTTCGATCGAAACGGCGTGCGCGATGCACGGAATCGATTCGCCTTGTTGAAACGAAAGCGGGCTCAGCAGCGCGCCGGTCGCGACGACGAGCAGCCGCTTGATTTCGCCGTTGCCGATTTTTTTGAGCAGGTGGCCGTAGGTCACGACGCCCGAGCAAGCGCATCCGCTTCCTCCGGCTTGCACCTTTTGCTTCGCGATATCGTAAATCATCAGCCCGCAGTCTGCGAACCGGGTTTGCTCCATCGGCACCCCGTTGTCCTTCAGCATTTCGGTCGCGAGCGGATGGCCGACGCTGGCCAAGTCTCCCGTCACGATCAGGTCATAGTAGCCCGGTTCCCGGCCGGTATCCTGCAGATGGCCCTGAATCGTGTCGACGGCTGCCGGCGCCATCGCCGCTCCCATATTGAACGGGTCCTTAATGCCCAAATCGACGATGCGGCCGACGGTCGCGGCCGTGACTCTAGGTCCCGAGCCGGACTTGGCCACGATAGCCGCCGCTCCTCCCGTAATCGTGTACTGCGCCGTAGGCGGCTTCTGGGAGCCGTATTCCGTCGGATAGCGGAATTGCTTTTCCGCGGTGCAGTTGTGGCTGCTCGTCCCGGCCAGAACGCGGTCGCCGGCGCCCGACGAGACGATCAGCGAGGCGAGCGCCAGCGATTCCATCGATGTCGAACAGGCACCGAAGACGCCGAGATAAGGGGTGCCGAGCGTACGGGCCGCGAACGAGCTGCTGATGATCTGGTTCAGCAGATCGCCGCCAACGTAAAACTGCACGTCTTCTTTTTTCAGCTTGGCCTTGTGGATGGCGATATCCGCCGCTTGCTCCATCAGCAGCCGTTCCGACTTTTCCCAGCTTGGCTGCTGCATTTCGAGATCGGGGTGCACCAGGTCGAAGTCCGCGGCAAGCGGTCCCGCCCCTTCGTCGGGCCCGACCACGGTACCCGTGGAGACGATGACGGGAGGCGCGGGGAACACCCACGTTCGTTGCCCCTGGAGCATGCTTACCCCCCGTTCCGATCAGCCAGTGAATGATCCCGATGACAAAGGCGGCCACGACGCCGAATACGATGACCGATCCGGCAAGCTTGAACATATTCGCGCCCACGCCGAGCACGAGCCCTTCGCTGCGGTGCTCGATCGCGGCCGAGCACATCGAGTTGGCGAAGCCGGTGACGGGAACGGCCGTTCCCGCTCCTGCCCATTGGGCGATTTTGTCGTATACGCCGAGACACGTGAGCACGACGGAGATGAGGATAAGGACCGCGACTGTTGGATTGGCCGCCTGCCGGGAATCCATGCCGAAGGCCGCCATGAAAAAGTATTGGATCGCCTGCCCGAGCACGCAGATCGCTCCGCCGATCAAAAACGCCTTCAGGCAGTTGCCGAACACGGACCGGGCGGGCTCGCGCTTTTTGGCGAACGCCTGATACTCCTTCGCCGTCATGGAGAGCGGCTTATACTTCGAGCCGCCTTTCGTTGCTTCGCTTCCGGCCATCGCCATTCTCCTTTCATGCGGAATGATCGGTTTTAGGTTTTACCTGCAAAGCGACAATTATGTTAGGGGCCGTTTTTTTCCTGGCGGACCGAAATGTTCGCAGCACAAGCATGCGTGAGGCGGGTTGAGTTGAGCAGTCATGACTGAACTGGGCCGGCGGAGCTTGCGCGTAAGCGGCAAGATGTGTAATTTTTACTCAACCGAGTGACGCTGGTTGTGCATGGCGGGTTAAGATGAGCAGTCACGACTCAACTGGGCCGGGGACGTTCGCGCGGAGGCGGCAAGATGTGTAATTTTTTCTCAACTGAGTGACGCTGGTTGTGCATGGCGGGTTAAGATGAGTAGTCATGACTCAACTGGATTCTCTCTCATCAAAAAAGCCGCGGCAAGAAACAATCGCCGCAGCTTTCCTATTTTATATACACGCTTCCGAAAGGCAGCAGTTCCCGCAGCAGCCGCTTGACGACGCCGTCGCCGGACAATTGATCGGCAAGCCCCGTCTCCTTCGTTCCGCTTTGCACGAGCGCCGGACCGCTGCCGGTCAACTCCCACTGCACATTCATGTGCTGGCTCGCCAGCGTATTGCCGTATACGGACAAACGGACGTCCGCCCGCTCCGGAAACGCGACGAGCGAACCGGATTCGGCGAACAGCGGCACGCCGGCATGCAGCGGAATCGAGGCGAGGTCGCCGGTCGTGACGACGCCGACTTTCCCCGGACCGGAAAATTTCATCCGTACCCATTGTCTCGTGATCCAGGCCGTTCGGATTTTTTGAATCCGGCTGCGCATCGTGAGACCGTCCGTATAAAAAAGGACATGCTTGAAATCGAACAGAAGATCGCTGTCCGGTTCGATATCGACGACCGTCAAGGCGCACCCGGGCGGGAGGCCGAGCAGCACGTCGGCAGGGCCTTGAAGCTTGCTGCGGATCCATTTCTTTTTCCGGTAGGCGTTCGCGAGGTCCATAACCCGATCTTCCCGCTGCAAGGGCGCGCCTTGAAACGCCACGATCGTTTTCGGGTGGAGCACATGCAGCGCTTCTCCCGGCTCAAGGACGACCCTCACTTGGCCGAGCGGGGCGGGAGCGCGAATATCCATCGGTTACGCTCCCCCTCCCATCTGCCGCTGCCGGCGCCAGGCGAGAAACCGCCAAAAACGGACCGAAAGCACGTAAAGCAAAAACAATCCGAGCACGGCCCCCGCGCCGTATGCGAGCTTTCGGGTCAATTCCGCCCGCCTTTCCTGCCGTTCCTCCAAAATCTGCATCCGTTCAAGAAGCGCGCGGTTTTGTTCGGCGAGGGCTTCGTTTCGGCCCGCCAATTGCTCGTTCTGCATCATCATGGCGTCGTTTTTCTCCAGCAGCTCCGTCTTTTCCTGAAGAAAGGTTTCCGTTTGCCGCTGAAGTTCGTCGGTCGCTTCCTCGTATTTCGATTCGAGCGCCTCCAGCTTGTCCGGAGCCTCGTAAATGTCCTGGATCCGATCGAAGAAACCCGCTTCGGCCGGTTCGGCAAAAGCCGCGAAGGATCCGATCGCCGCGGCCAGCAGCATAACGGAAAACAGGAATGAGTTCGGGAAGCTTTTTCCGCTTTTGTTCATTCGATCGCTCCTCTCTCGTCGCGCCTGAAGGAATCTATCACTCTATGAAACGCAAAAAATGGCAGGCAAGTTTCACAATCCTATGAAATTCGACAAAAAAAACCGGTTCGCAAGCGGCGTCGGGCCGCAAGCAACCGGCTTTTTCGAAACACGATAACGCTTTATTCTCCCGCTTTTAAAATCGCTTTGTAACCGACGATCAGCACCACAAGCATGGCGACTGCCGCGCCGGCAACGATGATCATCGAAGCCGCTGTCATTTGCGGTCACCTCCCGCCCGTTCATCGTGACGAAATAAATTTCCCGTTACCCTAACCCTAACGGAATTGCGCGTCCGGAACAACCGAACATTTCATGAACGGCGTGACAATTTGATGAACCCGGCCGGCGGATCGGCATCCCGCAGCCATCCCATTTTGGCGGTACAGGCACGGTTGGGCACTTACCCACATACAATAAGTAGTGCTTCTTTGCGTGAAATCGACTGACAGCCGGAGGTGGCCTTTCCCGTGCCCGGATTATTTACGGCAATCGCCTTGTTCCTGAAGCAACTGTCCCTTCTCGTCTCGTACGTCAAAAACAACGCGTTTCCCCAGCCTTTGACCGATGAAGAAGAAGCGCTGCACCTGCGCCGCATGGCGGAAGGCGATCCCCATTCGCGGAATTTGCTCATCGAGCACAACCTCAGGCTCGTTGCGCACATTGTCAAAAAGTTCGACAACACCGGAGAAGACCTGGAAGACCTCATTTCCATCGGCACGATCGGATTGATCAAGGCGATCGAGTCCTTTTCGCCCAACAAAGGGACGAAGCTCGCTACGTTCGCGGCGCGCTGCATCGAAAACGAAATTCTGATGCACTTGCGCTCGCTGAAAAAAACGCGAAAAGACGTATCGCTCCACGATCCGATCGGAACCGACAAAGAAGGAAACGAAATCACCTTGCAAGATATATTGGGAACGGAGCCTGACGAAGTGGTCGAGAAAGTTCAGCTTAAAATAGAAAAAAGCAAAATCTACCGCAATCTCGACATTCTCGACGAGCGCGAGCAGGAGGTCATCCGCGGAAGGTTCGGACTCGACGGCGGCGGCGACGAACGGACCCAGCGGGAAATCGCCCGCGAGCTCGGCATCAGCCGCAGCTACGTGTCGCGGATCGAGAAGCGGGCGCTGATGAAGCTTTACCATGAGTTTTACAAAGCGAAGCGGTGAGAAAACCCTTTGATGCATCTGCCGGTTCGCGCTAGCTCTCCGATATCGAATCCCCGAGGAACGAATCCCCCGGAAATAACCATAACAGGGTTGGCCTCATGGCCAACCCTAACGTGAAATTCAAACTAAGCTTTTTATATAACCCAGGAATCTGTCATACTGGCTCTCTGCAAGCACAGGCAATTCCCCTTGACCGCACCCAAGCCTGCTTAAAACGGAACGCCTTATCCTAACACTGCCTTTCTGCAGTTCCTTTGCCGATATAGCAAGTCCCTTGCTCAGCTTGCTTGCAAGCTCAGCATCCGCTACAACCGTCACATGCTCCTCCGGGATCACTTTGAATTGCGCTGCAACATCGGAAAAAGCACATTTCCGCTGCAACTTAACGATGTGATCCGGCAATCCCCCCATCGCTTTGCATTCCATATCAAAGGCTTGCGACACAGCCTCAGTTAAGGGAGTGTTCATTATTTAGAAATACTAACTTCGATTTACATATAAGCATCATCTCATTATTGGACCATTGTTATTCTTTGTTCGATCGATTCGGTCCAAGTCGGCATTGACTTAGTACGATATGTAATTTTGTTATGATTCATCTCTAACACGATCTCCCCTTCGGCACGACTGTTATCAATAACCATTAAATGGTCGATTAAGTGAAGGTTTGAAAGTAAATTACGAATGGAGGTCTTATGGCGGCGTATGATATCCTCAGATGGGATATGATGACCGCCATTCTTCACACGAACCGCAACCCTTTCGATGTTCAGGCGATAATCCCCAAGACCGATATAAAACATCGTAATTTCAAATTTGTTAGTCTTTGCATCCTGTATAAGACGAATGGTATTGCCGCCAGCTAATGTCGTTTCAACCGAAAAATCACGATGGTTTCGAATACAGTCTCTAGCCAATTTTATGGCTTCTTTCCCTGCAGACATCCTATGACGATCCGGATGAACAGCATCTATTCCCCTTGCTAAGGCATCCGCATCAATATTTACGCTGATGCCAAGCCGATCAACAATTAGATTCCAAATCGTGCTCTTACCGCTGCCGTTATTCCCTGCAAATACATACATGATCCCTGATGGTTCAAACATGAGGAATTTCCTGCTCTGGAACCAAAACGATCTCGCCGTTACTGTATTCTTTTACGATCTGACCGTTCGCTGCTTTGTAAACGATGTATGTCTCATTTGCTTTTGCATCAAGCTTCGCCCGATCGCCTGTAAGCTTGATAAGCTTATGAAGTTCTTCCGTCCGTTTCATGGATATCACCTTCCATCATATGAACCTTCAGCGACCTAATCTATAGTCATTATAACACATGTGCTGTCTTGCTTTTCGCATGTCGGACCCCTTAGTTTTTCCTAGCGGGCCCGCCTCTAACGAATACCCCGTGATATATACTGGGAACGGAACCTGACGAAGTGGTCGAAAAAGTTCAGCTTATAATAGAAAAAAGCAAAATCTACCGCAATCTCGACATTCTTGACGAGCGCGAGCAGGAGGTCATCCGCGGAAGTTCGGACTCGGCGGCGATGAACGGCCCCAGCGGGAAATCTCCCGCGAGTTCGGCATTAGCCGCAGCTACGTGTCCCGGATCGAGAAGCGGGCGCTGATGAAGCTTTACCGTGAGTTTTACAAAGCGAAGCGGTGAGAAAACCCTTCGATGCTTCTGCGGTTTGCGCTAGCTCTCCGATATCGAATCCCCGAGGAACGAATCCCCCCGGAAATAAAGCAATTACAGTAGCTTGAATCGTGAGAAAACTGCCACATAAAAATCCCTGCTTAGATGGGAACCGGAACAGAATAAACTTCCGGCAAGTTAATCCAGGCAACCAGATCTTCCATCAATGAAGGGACATCTTGCCGTTCCGGCGGCAGATAGTATCCGGAAGCATGGCGGCTCCCTACTTGATTTTGCTTTTCACGATATTCGCTACGCGCAGTCTTCGACCGTGCGATATTTTAATTATGGCATGCAGCTTCTTGATAAACTCTTCGGTGATCGGGAGCTGCCTTCTTTCGGCTTCATCCAGGTATTCCAAAGCTTTCATCAAGTTATAAACTTCCTGCTCTTCATTGTCGCTGCTATTTTGGTACAAAACTTTTCGCTTCGTCGCCTCGTCAAGCGTATTCCCCTCAAACTTTGTTGAGAGGATGACCGTCTTTTCCATCGATTCTTTCTTAAGCAAATCCAGAATAGATGCAGGCAACGGAAGCAAATCGACTACTGCACTGGCGCGCTATATATCCATCAGTCTGCGGGCAATGGCATCCGTAATTGAATATTCGGGTATGAACATGAAATCACCCTCCTCAATTACATCATAACATTGCCGCTATTTTGCCGCAAAAATTGATTTTAAGGAGGCGCCTTGATCTACAAAGGCGACTTCCTGGAAAAAAGCCCCGCCGCATAGAGGTGCATATTTTGTTAAAACCTCAGCTTCGCCCTGCAAAATCTTCAACCAATTTCGAGACGAGCGATTCCTGGTGAACTTTTTTTCCGATCCGGCGCATCGTGCCGCATAATTGCCTGTCCCAAGGCATCTCCATCTTCCCAAAGCTTATCCAACTCGGCACTTTCGAACGAAAGACCGAGGAGGCATTTTTCGTCAGCCTCCCGGTAGGTCTTGGCATCGAACCTCCAGGGAACGAACCGCCCCGGAAACAACCGGTACAGCGTTTGACCCATGACCAGGCCCTTTACGTCAAAGTCCCCGTAATAATAAATGCGGCAATCGCCCCCGGAGATATCCAGACAGCGCTGGATCCAGCGAATGGCAGCCGCGCTCGCGGGACCGCTCGTGCACAGGAGAGCCGCAGGCTCGCCTCCCTCATTGGCGCAAGAGTTCAGCGAATCCAGAATCGTCGAAAAAACGGCCGGATTCTCCACGACATAAATGCGCAAGCAGGCAGGAATCCGCTTCTCCGAATCGACTTGCCTTAACGTCCAGACGGTTGGGATAGCCGATTCTCTCCAATCTGAAAAATACCAATAAACTATGGAAGAAAGGTCATCGTCCAAAATGCCAAAGCTGCGGTACAGCTCCCGAAGCTTTAACGTTTGCGAACCATCGTCGGCATCCACCGCTTCGTCGCTCGAATGCTCCCGTTCCGCGGTTTTCAAGCCCCTTTTCGTATCGCAGAACCGCGATCAGCATTCTGCCGGCAGGCGTTCCCGGGTCGAGCGCGTGGGCGTCTCCGCTGATGCGGGCCGCTAGAACGGGAAGCCGGATCGGCGTTCTGTTTGCTTTGGAATCCGCTTCGTCAAATAGATGCTTCAACACCCGGGCAACGGTTGCCAGCGAAGTCCGGGCCGCCTCCCGATCCGTCCTATAGCACTCACGAAACGCGCGGCTCCCGGCACCCGTCTCTTCCTCCATTAGAGCCAGCCTATTGCAAACTGTAGGGGCCCCATTGATCCGATGCCGCCCCTCGCGCCTCCGCAAAGAGTCTCCGCCAATTTTCTTGATGCCCCGCCTTTCGTTCGCTCTTCGTCAGCAGCGGCTTCCCTTTCAACATCCGGTGCAATTCGAGAAGATCGTTGCCGAAGCCCGATTCGCGAAGCTCCTGATCGAACAGCTCCAGCGGGATTCGAACCGAATCGCCGGGCTTGTTGTTCCAGCCAAATAAAGAGTTGATCGCCTCGCATTCTTCCTCTGACGCCCGCTCGACGACCGCTTGCCCGCCGATCCGCCCAAGCGATACGTACTTTTTCCACATCGCCTCCAGGGCGCGCCGAAATCCGGTCCGGCTAAAATAGGCAATAGTACGGTTTGACGCATCCTTTTCCGGTTTCACTCCTGATCACTCGTTTCCTTTCACGTACTCTTTCACTCTTCCATTCCAGCGGTAACGGAACAAGGTGACAAAATCGACATCCTTCGGCCGGTAAATTTCGTAAATGGCCATCGACTGGATGAAGATCCGTCCCGTCTCCTCTTCGATTTCCGATTCCAGCACATAATCCGTCAAAATGCCCCGAACCTCGTTGTACCGCTCAAGGATTTAAAAATAAGTTGCGCAAATTATTTTTACGTCAACGGGTATCTGGCACATGCGAGACGATGGCATTTTTAAGCAAGAAATCGGTTATTTCGCATGAATTGAAACGAGGGCATGTGGAGCTGACAAAAGCAAAATACCGGAGCTTCCCGCATCCGAATGAAAGCGGAGCCTGATTTCAAATCAATAAGCAAGTCAAATTTATTAGACAAAATGAAGTGATTCTCCGGAGTCAATCGGAATCCATTGCCGATTGAAAAAGGTAGAACTTAAATCTGCATAATACGTGGTTATGGGCAACCGACATTTTAATAACGACCCGATATGCATGAATGAAAGATGATAAATGTCTTGGACGATTGCTTCAAGAGAAAGTGATCCCTGTTTCTTGACGATCTTAATGGGCTGTGCCGTTCCGACACGCGGGTGCGGATTAGTGGAAATGAGATATGCCCAATTATCCTTAACATAACAGAGTCCTGATTTGGTTTCCCATCCTTGTTTATCGACGTTAATCGCCATTCGACGGTTCGTTTTTTTTATGATCTCCACCATATCATAGTCTACACCCAGACTGTCAAAAACTTCGTCCAGACTATTTAGATCTTCTCTGCAGAGCCCGTCCCGATGAAATGTAACATGCCTTGGCTTTTCATTGTAATGGCGCTGATATTGATCAATTGCTGAGTATATAATTTGACACATTGTCTCATGGCGGATTTTCTCCCCTGCTTCATTTGATGTATTTGCTCGGCTAGACAATACCCTACCGTCCTTGCCAACGATCTGCACAATGCCAGCAGAATGCCTGCCCGACTCATGGGATACATCTAATCCAATAAAACAATCGGATGATAGTGATGAATTTAAGATCCACGGTTGAATACCAGATTTGGAGTAAAGCCCTAGGAGCAGGTTTCCCAGAATAAAGTCGTTAGCTTTTTGTAATGTTTCTATTGTTATGAACTGAGTAGGAACTGACGAATTCCCTCCAAATTCCTTTTTAATCAAGTCATACCACATTCCTGCAACTTTCTCCGGAATGATGACAAGAGTAAGTTCCTGGAATGAATAATTCGCAAGTTCCTTAAGTAGAATAGCAAATTGATGCGGGTTTGTGAAATCGATTGATTTGTTGCGATATGTCTCAGATTTTTTAAGTATTGTAAGCGGTACTCCCCATTTATGAGACAATGCGATTAACTTATCATTAAAAGCTGTAATGGCATTGAGCTTCGTATTAATCAGTTCCGGATAAACGAGTAAATTAATCGATAATGGCTTAGACAGCACAACGCCACCTTTTTCAAGACCGTATCTGGGCTGTGACTGTGTAACATTTTTACCAAATGTAAGGTTCGGGATTTCGATTTGCTTTACCTTATAACCGCTTTGCTGAACAAGCAGCTTTTGTTTGGAAAACTGAAGTTTATCTGTACGTTTCAATATGTTTTGCATCTCGTCTAACAATATCTTGATTTTTTGATTTGCATTTTGTTTATAAACTTCCGACGTTTGACGTACTACGGCAACCGGAAGCGATTCAAAAGTTAGCTCCTTTTGTAACATGGCAGGAGCATATGCAATGGGAGCTTGTCTATTTTTCATTTTTACATAAACGACGGGCATGCTCGGATCGAGCTTGTCAACTTTCCAAGTTTGTTTTCTTTCCCTAACAAAGTAATTAATGACGGATTGACCAAGTTCTGGTACTACATCACTAATGGTATACTCTGTAACTTTATCGAACTCATAATGCAGATTATTGTATTTATCAATAACTCGATCACCTTTAATAATTGCTTTAGACTTCATCAGATCAAACACGGAATCATTCGTTCGAAAGCTATGATTTAAATCAAATCCAACCGTTATTACACCGTTGATATTAATAGAAACATCGCAATGAATTACCCTATGAATTGAAATGTTCTGAACGACTTTCTCTGCTTTCAGCCACGTAAACTTCCGGCTACCCGCGGCAATTTCATTTCTTGGCTGAGCGCTTTCAATCGTTCTTAAAAGCAAACGTTCTAATACTGTTCGCTCAGTTGAAACTAAAGCATTTATTGACCGGCATTCATGATTAGTGAATGTATACTTGCCCCAATTTTCTATAGGTTGCCAACTTGCAATAAACTGTTCAAAAAAGTCTATAACATTAGTTTTGTTTAATCTTCGTAACTCGGAACAAGCATGTCCATTTTCATTGTGTAGTTCGAACACATTACGCACAGGTAGCGAATATAAATGAACTACAAGATTACTAGCATTCGTATCTGATTCCCATTCCGTAAGTATGTGATGTGTTGTTGGCGTATTCATATGAAACACAATCGCTCTCCTTTTCACCAATAGATGCCATTTGTTAACAGAGTATACTGCTACGGATGCGGCAACTACTTTCAACTGGCCAAGCTACATCAAGGATGTTGGTCGATCACATATTGCGAATGTTTAGTCGATAAGAATAAAAATCGTCGTATCCATCGAAGGACTTGATTCGTAGTATTTTTTTATGTAATAATTTTCTTGTCTTGATACCAATTTTAAGTTTGGCTAAATAATGTTGTCAAGACGTTTTTTGGTTTTCATGTCATTCATCTTCTGATGAATGAGGATTGAAATGTAGTGTTTTTTTATGTCGCACATGAATGGCAAAGAAACCTTGGACTAATTCACCAAGGTTTCTTTGCCTGTCTAGGCCCAATCAAACCCCGACAACCTCCGCACTCCGATTTATATCGTCGATAATGCCGATAATCTCCCGGGCGTCGTCCATGTTTTCGCCGAACAGCTCTGCGATGCGGCCAACCGAGCGGAAGGGCTCCTGCAGAACGGCCTTCTTCCCGCTCTACCACGTGCTTTTCTGCTTCATCAACATCCATGATCTCTCTAATGACTTCTGTCCCCGTTTATACGCGCGCGGCCTCCCGTACATAATCCCATGCGTTCTTTAATGTCAACAGTTGGCGATGCCCCGATTTATATTGAAAAGTGACAAGCCCCTCGTTGCCTTTTAAAGCCATCCCCGATTATAAGAATGCCCTTATATGGATAAGCTCCCTTCCGCTGCATCCTGCACAGGTTGCAAATTTTTGCCCTTTTCGAAGTGCATTGACTTTTCAGACGTTTTTGCCGCAATCTTGGCAGGTTTGATAATGGGATTGCCGCGCTTGAGAAATTTTCATTCTTACTTGCCCCCTCATTTGAGCTTCGTTGATGTTCATTCTACGAGAGCCGGTCAGCGAACAGAAGTTCGAGCACAAACAAATACGGTTGAACCTGAGTCGAGCCCCCAAGTTCAACCGTTATGGATGTTCAAAATCTTAGAATGACATGACACCCTTCCTGCATTCCCCTTACCGAATGACAAAACTTAAATCCGACTATTGTCACTCGGATTATTCATCCATCGATTATTTCTGTTCCTCAATCCCGCCCAATCCCTCGTACAAATGATGCATCTTGTGCAGAACCCAGTAATCGATCCTGTCCGCGCTTTGCAGCGCCGCATGAATCCGGCTCTTGTACGCTTCGATCAGCTCGCGAGTTTCATCCTTTTGAAGCAAATGAATCAGGTCGGTGAAAACCGACAACAAGCTGTTGGAAAGAGAGGCGTCCGAGATGAAATGGGTCCTTGCGAAAATCATGCTTGCTTCCACGTAGAGCATCATCAGTTCGGCGCCGAATTTGTCGTTTCCCGTAAGTTTCACGAAATGGGTGACTTCTTTTGATATGTTCGGAAAATCGGGGTTGTCGCGGCCGCGATCATGAAAAAATTCTTTTTCGATTTTCTGGCGACATTCGTAGATGTCATCAGCCACTTTAATTGACGGTAGATTCGGAACCGCCAATGACGGTGGCTTTTTGCTTTCCTCACCGCCGTTTCGGAGACAATTATATTTCGCCTTTGTTTGTCGGCGTAAAAAAACTGCTCCGAAGAGCAGTTAGAACAGCGGTCGGACGCGGTACTTGGCATGTCGGTGGAGCCAGAACTTCGAATTTCCAAACTTCACGTACCAGTCCGTATCGAGCTCAAGGTTGGATGGCAAGAAGTGCTTTCCTACTTGAATCATCACGGCATCACCACAACGTAGCGAGCAAAGCAACTCTTCTCCATCGTACACGTTCCAACGCTCGGTATCTCCATGAAATCGTATCTCATTCATATTTGTCATCCCTCACTGTTCCTTAAATTCAGCTAGGATCCTCGTCACATGGACGGTATCAATCATTTTGTCTTTTCGCAGCACTGCATCCAGAAGCGCAGCGGTGCAGACGTTATTTATCTCTCGGCATATCCCCCGAGCATGCGCGTATATGGCGTCCATCGCTTCTGTCGTAAACACCGGCCCTGTACTTCCGGCAACCTCCAATTGGTGGGAGATGTAATCGCGGCACTCCTCGAGCGACAAGCCTTCCAAATGAAAACGCACGTTCATCCGCTGTGTAATCGGCTTGAAGATTCTCAGTTGCAACGTGGCCTGTAGTTCCGGCTGTCCAATGAGCAGCAGGGCAAGCGGCGAAATCGAGTCCATACGAAAATTCGTCAAAAAGCGTATTTCTTGCAGCATGTCTCCTGAAAGCAGGTGCGCTTCATCCACGACAATAACGGCGACCTTCTGCTGGTTCTCGTACAAATCCCATACGAGGTGCTGGAATTGCCGTTTGGCTTCGCTGCGCAGAAACTTGGGCGGCAAGCCGAAGTGGTGGAGGAGTTCACGGTAAAAGTCCCTTGGTTTCAGATTCGCATCCGACAGATAGATAAACCGGTACTTGTTCGGATCCAGTTGGTCTTTCAAGTAGCGAACGGCTGTCGACTTGCCGCAGCCAATTTCACCGGTGACGCAGCCAATCGAGCGAGTCATCACCATATACTGCATCCGTGCTACACATTCTTCGAATCGCTTGGAGCGGTGCAGATGCCGTGTTTCAATCTCCCGGGTGAACGGAACGCGCTCCCACCCGAAGAAACCACGAATCATGAGCGATTCACCTCTTTCATCGCTCGCGAAAGCGCAGCGCCTTGCGCTTCGCGGGTCTGCCGTTTCTGTTCTTCCACCAATAATTCCACATAGTTGAGGCCCGTCTTCGGCGGTTGCATGACGGCCTTCGGTTCATCCTGCTTCGGCCGGTTTTTCGGATCGCGGAGCTTCATTGGCTTCGCGTCTTCATAGCGCTGGCCGTCCTTCCACACCTGGATGACGGACAGGTCGTGCGGATCGAATCGCACCTGAATCTTCGAGCCGGCAAGCTCTGTCTGGACCTCGAATATCGTGCCCAGCAGCGAGATGCATCCCGTTTTGTCCACTTTGCGGGATTCCTCCAGCAAGAATACTTCTATGAGTTCATGCGGCGGCAACATGCGAATCGGGTGGTCGTCTTTTTGGTATCGGTCGACTGGGCGCTGCTTAAAGCTGTTGTGGACTTTCTGGTGGTAAGCAATCTCAAGCCACGCCGAGAAGAATCGATTCAAATCGTTAAGCGTCTGGATCTTCCCTTGTTCAATCAGGTCGTATGCCTCCGGCACAAAGCTCTGGTCGACAAATCGGAAGAACTTTTCTTGCTTCCCGCGTCCCATAGGACGTCCGGGGCGAGTATGCTTAAGCTCTGCCCCCAGTCGCCCGCAAATCCGCTCAAAATGGTGTGAAGAATAGATGGCGCCGTTATCGACATAGATCATTTCCGGCACTCCGTTCTTTAAAATCGCCTTCTTCAGGCAATCCTCCAGCCGGGCCACACGTTCCTCGAAATAGAACTGGCCATGCACAACGAAGCGAGAGTAATCGTCAATGAAAATAACCAGATAGGCCATGACCTTCTTGCCGGGCTTGTCCGGATGCGGAAGGTAAAGGGTATGCTGCACATCGCCTTGCCACATGCTATTTCGGTGCGTGGCTTCAAACCGGCGAAAGTGGCTCCACCCCGTATTCAGTAACGCTTTGCGCGTGACGCCGCGGCGGCGAAGCTGCTTGCTAAGCGTGCTTTCTTTCAGGGTGCCGGGGGCCACGAATGCCGCCAGTTCCAGAATCGCAATAATCTGCCTGACGCTTCGGCCGGGTTGCTCCTGCTTTAAGGCAATCGCTTTGGCAAGCACATCCTCGGGGATTTCCCTGGTCGTGAGTTTGTCTGCTCGGACGGAGGGCAACAGCGCCTCCCATCCGCCTTCGCGATACGCTTTTAAATATCGCTCAAGCGTTCGTAGACTAATTCTCCTTCGCTGTCCCGACGACGTTTCATACTCATGGCTTACAATTTCGCGCATCAACGCCATCTGTTCTCCGGGATCCAATTTGCGGCTAACCAGTGATGCAATTAAGCCATAACGGAAGTTGGCTTCTTGCTGCCTTGCTTGCTCATCCATGCTAAATCTCCTCTCCCTGTGGTCTATGAGAGTATCGCATAGACGCTAGAAGCCAGGGAGGGCGCATATTTTGTGGGATCAGGAGGGCAACTTGCCGTCCAGGCGATTTTTAAAGCAATTTTGGAGGCGATTTTCGTTTGCCTTGCTCCTTGGCGGTGGATGCTGAAGGGATTTATAAGCGTGATGCTACAGGTAACCTCGCATTTAGAAACGTCCAATAGCCCCGTCTGGATGCGCCAGCGGGGATGAATCGGGGTAACAGTTTGTCCAGCCAATCCAATGTATCCATTGGCGTTGGGTTCATCATGGTGGGGTAAAGGTGGAGCATATCCGTGTCGTCCCCCTGGGCTACGAGTTTCCCAGCAACCCATAGTGCTGCATCCGCTGCGCGGCGCAGATGTCTTGCCCACCAGCGTTTCAACGTACGGCGGCTATAACGCACGGCAGGAGTTGTTGTGCTTTCTGTCGTCTGCCGCCAAGAGAATCCCTTGTGCTTGCGCTTTAATGCCGCTTCTCGCACCCAAGTCGCATACCGGGCCCATGGAATCAGGAACTCCGGCAGGAGGGAGATTGTTATTCTACAGGTAGGACAATATCGACGGTAGATCGGGATCTGGATGACCTCATGCTTCGTCACAATTCCTCGCCAATAACGATCGTGTTTATGGAGAAGCCGACCGCAGTTTTCACAGCAGAGCTGGACGTCAGGAGATTGATTTCCGAATGTGCGTAAATAAGCCTTGCAAGAAAGGCCGAAATAAAGTATTTTTGACATGATGAAGTGAATGCTCCCGGGGATCCTCGCCAAAGGTTCGGGAGCATTTTCCTTTTTAATCGACAATAGCCTAATCCACCGTCATTGTACAGAAGGGATTAGGCTATTGTCGGCTGTTTATTCGGTTTGGCTCCGCCACACCGAATGGCGAATTCATGCCTTTTTCCCGCCATAAAGTCAGGCGGCGAACACGTAGAACAAGGATATCGCCGCATCCTCCCCGATAATTCGGACGGAGAGCAGTTTTTTGACGTCATTGCTTGAGTCGAAGCACTCCTTAACCAAATCTATGAGTTGATCTTGACTTATCTGGTTCAAATATTTATTGAGCGCCGATTTGGTCAACTTTGCCGGCTTCGGCTTTGACTTTGGCAACGGTGCGTTGCGGGGAAGCGGCTTCGGAACAAACTTGTCCGACCGAAGCAGCTCGTTGACGGCATCGATGGAAAACCGCTCCGGATCATAATCTTCCCCGAGCCAATCGGTCATATGCTCGTATTCGGGGTGTTCCGGATCGTCCAGTACCTCGAGCATGAACTCATATCCCGGCACGCCTCCCACATCTTCCGGAGGACAGCAGCGCGCTCCCTCCAGGCAAACGGGATAAGAAGCGTCGTTTAAGGGAGGCGCTTTCGGATCGATAAGCGTAATCGTATGTTCCCAGCCGTCGCCGAAATCGTACAAATACTTGAGTTTCGCGTTTTTTCTTTTCAGGTGAGCGGATACGATTTCGCTTTCTGCGGCGGCTTCGTTATTGTTACCAAAAAACATGCCGGAAAACGCATTCTGCTCGCCGATCCTTCGTCCTTTGATTTCGAATTCGTAGAGATGATCGTTTTCCCACCCCATGACGAATTGAAGGATATGATGCAACTGCTCGAAAGTGATGTTCGGGTGAAACTGAAATTTTCTCCATATCTTTGGGGTTACGTCGTTCAATTCAATCAAACAAATGTAATTCATTCCCTCAAATCGCCTCCAATTGCGTCTTGAAGCTTCACAGCTCCATTTGCGGCATCCCCGATCAATTTCTCTTTTTTTACTGGTTTCGGCAACTACATGTCTATGAGCCCTTAATGCCTATATTAAACCAAAATATCGAATGTTCATATAAATAAAAAACAGAGCTGCGGGGATCGTGATTGACGGAGATTTTGAGCGAAGTGTCATGAGAGGCGACGCTTTCGAGGCGAAGAATTCAGGATTCCTTTCCCTGCAAAAAAAACCGCCGAAACCTATCGTTTCAGCGGCTGCTATGAGGTCTACTCCCCTATCCCCCTGTTTCCTACTCCCGGTCCACCTGCAGCGCCGGCACTTTTTTCACCGCGAAAGCTCCTCTCACGGCCTCTTCCGTTATGACGTTAAGCTTGATCAGCGCGGCTACCTTGGCCGGATCCGCCCGGGACAGCAGTCTCCACACGTCCGGGTCCGGAAGCGCCTCGTACAGCTTGTCGTCGTCGTATTCCCGGCGTTCCTGGACGACGATTTTGACGCGGTAATCCCCGACGAGCCGTTCGGACGAGCC
This sequence comes from Cohnella algarum, assembly GCF_016937515.1. Classification (NCBI taxonomy): domain Bacteria; kingdom Bacillati; phylum Bacillota; class Bacilli; order Caryophanales; family Paenibacillaceae; genus Cohnella; species Cohnella algarum. The sequence continues at coordinate 4,197,382 of NZ_JAFHKM010000002.1, read as the reverse complement.
GTTTCCCGAATCGAATTCGGCCAATATCGCCGCACGCAGCGAGGCCAGCTTTTCTTCGGTTTCTTTTTGCGCCTTTTTCAAATCGTAGTAAAGCGCGACTTTATTGACTGGATTGACCTTGCCGAATTTTTCCTCCACCCGGCTTCACGCTCCCCTCCTTCAAAGCATATGAAGCCGAACGGAGGTTATGAAGGCGGGCGAGACGACGGGCTCCGCCGCTTCCCGCTCGCCGGTCCCTCGCAAAATTCCAAAAGCCGGTTTTCCTTACGCCTTACACGGCCTTTCGTTTAAAGTAGATCAAACCCGCCGCGACGAACGCCGCGAAGCTGCCGGCCACCGTGATCATGATGCTTTCGAGCGGAAGCCCCAGAGCGCCGAACGTGTCGTTGCTCTCCCGGGGAATCATCGCGATCATCGGCTGCGCCCATGGATAGAAAGGTCCGTATTGAGCGGAGTTGACGATTAAAATGTTCGGCAGCGTCAACGCGATATTGACGGCAAGCGGAGCCGCGAAGGACGACCATGCCAGCGAGACGCCCAGTTGCAAAGCGGCCAGCGGCAGGCAGGCGACCCAGCCGCCGAGCGCGCTGCTCAGCAGCATGTCCCACGGCAGCTCGCCGGGCATTTTCCGCACGTAAAATACGGCGACGGCGGCGGCCGCAAGAAGCGCTTGAACGATGGCGATTTGCCACGCGATCATCATATATTTCGCCGCGTACAGCTTCGTTCTCGTGACCGGCAGCGACAGCAGCTGTTTCCAGCCGCCTCCCATATGCTCGTACCTGCATACATTGGAAGCGAACAGTCCGACCAGGATCGGAAGCAGCAGCATCGCGTGAAAAAACGACATGGAGGAGAGAACGACCGCAAACGACTCGCTCTGCGAAGCCTCTTCGGGCGGCTGGGACAGAAGCCCGACGGCGAGGGAAAGCAGCGGACTGATCGGAATCAGCCAACCGATTCGCGATTTGGCTTGTTTCAAGCGTTCCGTCGATAATAGACGCAAGAAAGCCATCATCGTCAGCTCACATCCTTCCGGTTGAAATGCGCCGAGCCGATCAAGTAAACGACCGTTCCGAGCAGCAAGCCTCCCCCGACGGCGATCCGCATGACCGGCGCCGGTCCGGCAGCGAACATTGGCCAGTTGATCGGCGCGAACTCCGACAGGTTGCCGGTAAACAAGGAGCAAACGCCGGACACCATCCCGAGCGTCACCGGAAGCGTCTGATTGCGCAAGACGATGGAAAGCCAAAGCAGGAGCGCGAGAAACGGCAGCGAGGCCAGAAAAGGCAGAAAGCTGAAGCGCAAAATGTCGGCGGCCGGGAAGTCCCAGCCGAAACGGAGCGCGACGCCGAGGGCGACGGTCGACAGGGCAAGCACGCCGCAGGAAAAGCCGAGCAGCAGCGACGATACCGCGAATTTGGCCGCGAACACCGTTCGCCTCGGAACCGGCAAAGCCAGCAGCTGCTTCCAGGCGCCGGTCTGATGCTCCACGTTCGCAAGGAGCGAGCAAATCAGCGTAATGCCGGCCAGGACGGTCACGGGAATAAACGGCACGATGTTTCCGACGAGTCCGCCCCAAAGATCGGCCGCGTATTCCTTCGTCAAATAATCGTACCGAATGCCGAAATTGAGCGCCTGCAGCGCAACGAGGCCGACCGGGCCGCAAAATGCGAGCAGCCACAAGCCCTTTTTGCGGATTTTGAGCAATTCGGCGGAAAGCACGCGACCCATCATGCCCGCAGCCCCTCTCCGACGATTTGCAAAAACAGCTCCTCGAGCGACTGCCGCTTTTCTTCGATCCGGTAGATCGCGTGGTTCCGCTGCACCAGTTCCTTGACGATGCGCGCCACGCTTTCGTCGTCGGCGCCTTCGAGCCGAATGCGCCCTTGCTCCAGCGCCCCCTGATATCCCATCCGGAGCAGGGCAAGCAGCGCCTCCTCCGGCTCGGACACGGCAACCGAGATCGAGCCTTCCGATTGCCGGCGCAGGGACTCGATCGTGTCCTGGAACACCATCTTGCCCTGGCGGATAATGCCGACCGTGCCCGCCATTTGCTCCACCTCGCTGAGCAAGTGGCTGGAAACGAGCACGGTAATGCCGTATTGCTTCGGCATCCCTTTGATCAGCTCGCGAATTTCCAATATGCCCGACGGGTCCAGCCCGTTCGTCGGCTCGTCCAGAATGAGCAGCTCCGGATCGCCGATCAAGGCGGCGGCAATTCCGAGCCGCTGCTTCATGCCAAGCGAGAAGCCTTTGACCGGACGTTTGGCCTCTTTCGTCAGGCCGACCGTTTCCAGCACCTGCGCGATGCGCGACTTGGGCGCGTCCAATATCCGGCGGATCGCCTCCAGGTTTTCGACGGCGGTCAAATGTCCGTAGTAGGAAGGATACTCGACCAGCGAGCCGACTTTGCGCAGGATATTCAGCTTGTCCCGTTCAAGCGGCCTGCCGAAAATTTCCACGCTGCCTTTCGTCGGCTTGATCAGCCCAAGCAGCATGCGGATCGTCGTCGTTTTGCCCGCGCCGTTCGGTCCGAGAAACCCGTAAATGTCGCCCCGCGCTATGTTCAAATGAAGGCGGTCGACCGCCGCGCGGCCTTTGTACGTCTTGCTAAGGTCTTTCGTTTGAATCATCCATTCGCTCATCTCGTTCACCTCGTAAGCCATCATAGCTCGCGGAGGTTAAAACAAGGAGCGCCCGGAGTTTAAAAAACGGTTAAAGCTGCATATCGCGCGGCCAAATGGCGATTCGGGTTCCCGTTTCGCCCGATTCGACCCGCGACGACAACTTCATCTCCCGCAGCAAGTAGTCAACGATCGCCAGCCCGATGCCTCCGCCCTTGGCGGCCGAAATCGCGCTCATTCCGGGGCCCCGGTCGGAAATGACGAGAGCGAACGCTCCCGAATCGAGCGTTCGGGCGGAAATGCCGATCCATCCGCCCGAACGGGCGTGGCGGACGACGTTTTGGAACAGATTGTCCAGAATGCGGAGGAAGCCTTCCTTGTCCACTTCCCATCGGATCGGGACTTCGGGCAAATCGACCTCGGGCTCGATCCCTTCTTTTTCCCATAACGGATACCAGGTCGCCGCGCCTTGCCGAACGAGCCGGGCGATATCGCAGACTTCGAGCTTGAGCGGGTATTTGCCGCTGGTCATAAGCGTATAGGCGAACAGGTTGTCGATCAGGCCGCCCAGCCGTTCCGTCTTCGCCTCCAGCTGGCGGACCGATTCTTCTCCTTGCAGGCTGAGCGCCTCGCGTCCGAGCAAATGCACGTGGCTGCGCATGACGGTCAGCGGGGTTCGCAAATCGTGCGATAAGCTGCCGATCAGCTGTTTGCGAAGCTTCTCCTCCTCGCGTTCCCGCTCTCTGCCGACGCGCAGACGTTCCGCCATCCCGTTGAACGCCTGCTCCAGCTTGCCGATTTCGTCCCGCTTCGACAAAACGATCGGAACCGGGATGCCGTCTCCGTCCGTTGCCGTCATGGCGGACTGCAGCCGAAGAAGCCTTTGGCGAATGTTCCGGAAAAACAGCCACGACAGCAGGACGAAAACGAGGAAAATGAGCAGGACGAGCCCGAAAAACGTCGGAGCCATCATATCGACGGGCGAATCGGCCCGCAGGAACGTTCTCGGCAGCTGCAGCACCATAAATCCGGGACCCGCCCCGTCCGCGCCGAGAAACGACACGACCGTATACGGATCGCCGTTCACGCTTTGCTTCATGAAGCGGACCGTGTCGTCCGCCGTCCACGAAAGCGGCAAACCGGCTTGCTCGGGCAATTGCAGCCTCGTCCGGCCGGTCCCGTCCACCCAGAACATGGACGCGTCTTCATACCGCAGCTTCAATTCCCGCAGCCGCTCGTTCACGATTTCCGGGTTCGAGGCGTCGAGCTTGCCCGCTTCCGCGTCCCAGTCCGACTTCACCTGCTGCGAATTTCCGTATTTCAGCTCCGGCTGCACCGGGCCGTTGACGACGGCATAAAAAACCGAAACCGCGACAAGCACGGCGGGAATAAAAAAGAGCGCCAGCACGACGATCATCATGTAGCGGAACAACAGCGAGCCGAGAAAGGCCGGCTTTTCCGGCTTGTCCGCGTTTTCCGCTTCAACCGGCTTCATGCCCTCACCCTGTAGCCGATGCCGCGAACCGTTTCGATGACTTCCGGCGCGGCGGGATCTCGCTCGATCTTTTCGCGCAAATAGCGGATATGGACCATCAGCGTTTTGTCGCCTTCCAGATACGTTTCCCCCCAAACGGCTTCGAAGATTTGCTCTTTCGTCAAAATTTGCCCCAAATGCCGCACCATATAGGTGAAAATTTGAAACTGTTTGCCGGTCAGCGTCAGCTCTTCCCCGCTGTCGCGGTCGACGAGCCGGTTTTCGTTTTCGAAAAACAGCAAATGCTTGATCGCGACCGGCTCGGAAGCGTGCGAGCCGTGCCTCCGGAGCAGAACTTTAATTCTCGCCTCCAATTCTTCCGGGTGAAACGGCTTGGTCAAATAATCGTCGGCGAATTCCAGCCCTTGCAGCTTGTCCTCGATCGACGTGCGGGCCGTCAGCAGCAAAATCGGCAGGCCGGGCATTTGTTTTTTCAGCCGTTGGCCGACCGTGAAGCCGTCCAGGCCCGGCAGCATGACGTCGAGAACGGCCAGCCGGCAGCCTTCCGCCTCGGCAAGCGCTACTTCGCCGCTGCGCAGCCACCTTACCTCGAATCCTTTTTCCTGCAAATGGCGTTTCACGAGCGCGCCGATCTCCGGGTCGTCTTCCACATATAATAACGTAATCGTGTTCATGCGCCCATTATAGCAAAAAATCCGAATCCCATGACAAATAAGGCCGCGGGAACTATAATAACGAAGTATGGAATCCCATTGACCGAATTTTTCAGAGGTGTGCCCACTTGACTTATATCGTATATGATTTGGAAATGACCGTCCGGCGCAAAAAAGGCCAAGTCGCGGAAATTATCGAAATCGGCGCGGCCAAAGTCGGAATCGCGGACGGAGCGCCGGTCATCGTCGATACGTTTCAATCGTTTGTCCGGCCGGTGATCGTGCCGAAATTGACCGAGGACACCACTTCGTTTACCGGCATCAAGCAGGAAGACGTAGACGGATCCGGCACGCTGGCCGAAGTCGTGTCCGCATTCGCCGATTGGATCGGCGACGGCGAATACTTCCTGTGCGCCTGGGGTCCCGACGATCACCGGCAGCTTGTGAACGAATGCCGAACCCATCAAATTCCGACGGACTGGATCGTCAACCATAACAATTTGCAAAAAATGCTGTCCAAAACGTTCAAGCTCGAGAAGCATCAGCAAATGGGCCTAAAAAACGCGCTGGAGATGCTGGAAATCCCGTTCGTCGGCTCCCATCACCGAGCGCTGGACGACGCGGTCAATACCGCCCGCATTTTGGTGAAGCTGTTCGACCGCCTCCAATTCCGCCGCAACAAGCTGTCGGACGAGGCGAAGCTGGAATCCGAAATCGTCTACAAAACCGATCACTACGAAAATCTTCCGTTCGCGGGCCTCGCCGGGCTTTTTCCCGACAAGGGCTGACGATCGAACACGACAAAAAGGCCTTGCGGGCCGACGCGCGCGATATTGCGGCAGTCGGCCCGTAAGGCCTTCCTCGTCAGGCGTGACCGATCAGCCGGAGCGGCGGCGCGGAGAGGAGCTGCCGGCGCGTTTCGTCCCAAGCGAGCGTCAGCAGCCGTTGAAGCTGCCAGCCCCGGTTCCCCGCCAGCATCGCGACAACGCCCAGCTTGGCCGTTCTTGCGACGCTCCAGACGACGCCTTCCGGACAGCTTTCCTCCATTACGCCGGCGAGCCGATCGGCCAGCTCGGGCCCGATTTTATCCGAAAAAACGTACAGCGAAGCCAGATGCGTATAGGAGCCGAAGCTGCCGGGCGCCGCCAGCGACATCTTGTCCGGCAGCAGGCGCTGGCGTTGATAATGGATAAGCTCGCCGTTATGACGGACGGCCAGCTTCGTATCGCTGCATCGAAAAGCGAACCGTTCGCCGCGGGAAATCCGGCCGGGCGCGAGCGCTTCGCCGATGACGCAAATCGAGCCCGGGCTCAAATCCACTTCCGTAACGCATTCGTAGTGGGCGTCCCGGTACAGCATGACCGGTTCAGGCAGCCACTCCAGCACGGCATCCCGCTCCAGGACGAATCTTTGCTCGACTTTCGCCGCATCGTAAGGGCAAGGGTGCACGCGCGTGTACGCCTGATTGGTCGCGTATAACCGCACCCCCTCGCCGATACGCCAGTCGTACGCATAGCGGTCGCCGTCCATAAGCCCCGGAGAGACGTCCATATGAACGACGGCCAGCTGCGGGCCCGCCTCTTCGTGCAGCGGGAACGTTTTGGCGATTTTGAGCGGGGCTTCGTGATAGCTTTCCGCAAGCGCGGGCTTGCCGCGAACGAGCTCCGCCCTCGCTTTCAGGCGCGAGCGGACCTGCAGCTTTGCATGCTCCCCCGGCCTCATACCGCCGCGGCGTGTTCCTCCGCCTGCCGCCGCACCCACTTCAGGACGTCGTCCAAACCTTCGCCGCTGAACAAATTCGTAAAGACGAACGGCTTGTCGCCGCGCATTTTTCCGGAATCATCCCTCATGACGTCCAAGCTTGCGCCCACAAAAGGCGCCAGGTCGGTTTTGTTGATGATGAGCAGGTCGGAGCGGCTGATGCCGGGCCCGCCTTTGCGCGGGATTTTCTCGCCTTGGGCGACGTCGATGATATAAATGAAGCGATCCGCCAGCTCCGGGCTGAACGCCGCCGCCAGGTTGTCTCCGCCGCTTTCGATCAAAATCAGCTCCAAATTCGGAAACCGTTCCTGCAGCTCCTCCACCGCTTCGAAATTCATCGAAGCATCCTCGCGAATGGCCGTGTGCGGGCAGCCGCCGGTCTCGACGCCGATAATCCGCTCCATTGGCAGGCAGCCGCTGTCCACGAGAATCCGGGCGTCTTCTTTCGTATAAATGTCGTTCGTGATGACCGCGAGGTCCAGCTCGTCCTTGAGCGCGGCGGAAATCCGCTCCACCAGCTTCGTCTTGCCGGATCCTACCGGGCCGCCGATGCCGATGCGAAGCGGGCGTCCGCCGGTCAGCGCCGGCGTTTCCCATTCCGGATGCTCGTGATCGTGGCCGAGCCGGTGAAACCGAAGTTGTTCGCGTTCCGAACGAAATTCGCGGTGATGCAAATGTCCTTGTCCTCTGGTCATGAAAAGATCTCCTCCGATTTTTCGATTGCGATTTCCGTTACGACATAAATAAGCGGGAATACAGACGCTCATGCCGGATCATGCCGATTTCCGCCTGCGGCATCGCGCCGTAGGCGTCCGCCGGATCCATATCGCGAACGTCGGCCCAAGCCTCCGAGATGACGGGAAACAACGAAGCGAGCAGCTTTTGCGCTTCGTGTTGGCCCATCGGCATCAGCCTTAACGCGGCATTGACGCCGGTCGACGCGCAAGCGTACAAGTACCCTTCGGCCGCCCGATCGAGCGGAATGCCGAGATGCCGGCATAACCATCCGAAAACGTACGGATAAGTGCCGAGGCAACGGCCGGCGCGCACGTCGGCCGCAAGCCGCTCCACCGGCAGGGACGGGAACAGATGGGGCGCAAGCCGCATCAGCCTCCGTCCGGTCTTCTCCACCCCGTCGCGCGTTTCCGCCCCGAGCCGCTGAACGTGCACGAGCCGCTCGATCGAGGCGGCGTACGCGACATCGTCGGCGGACGGGCGCGAGCCGCCGGGAAGGGCCGCCGATGCACCAGCGTGCGCCGAATGGACGCTGCCTGGCACGCTGGCCGCGTGGCCGGTTTGGGCCGCCGCGGCGCCGGCTCGCGCCGGGTCCCGGCCTCCTCCGCTGTAAGCCTCATCGGCATAAACGGCCTTGACGACCATCAAATCGCCGGTCGCCCAGCTGTGCAGTAGCATGCCCTCCAAATATTGCCGCAGTTCCGCCCCGTCGCGGACGACATTTTCCTGCACGAGCGTTTCCAGCCCGTAGGAATGGGCGAAGCTGCCGATCGGCAGCGCGGAGTCGAGCAGCAGTTGCAGCGACAGCCAGTTGTACGGCTCCTGGGAAACGGGGCCGCCTGTTTTGGCAGTCATGACTTGCTCACCTCCATCGAATTCTCATCCAAGAACAAGCGCCAAAGGGTGAAATTCATGCGAATGTGCAGGCTTTACCCGAATTTCGACGAAACAGAGTCTCTGACATCCGTTAGCGCGCTTGGGATCCGTCAGCCGGTTCAGCGCGCCGGGTTGCATGCGGAAACGAACCGTTGCCTATTTGCATCCGCTGCTTGCGAAAACGAGCCGCCGCTGCTCATATGCAATCGCTGCACGCGGGTACGAACCGCTAAAACAAAAAATACCTTTGGGCCATCGGCAGCTCCGTTGCCGGCTCGCAGACGGCCAGTTCCCCGTCCACCGTCACCCGGTACGTTTCCGGATCGACCTCGATCGCCGGCGTCGCGTCGTTGAAAATCATATCCTTCTTGCCGATGTTGCGGCAGCCGCGCACCGGTTCGATTTTTTTCGCCAATCCGAGCCGCTCCGCGATTCCGCTGTCGTAAGCCGCCTGAGAGACGAACGTGATCGAGCTTTGCGCAAGCGAGCGGCCGTAAGCGGCAAACATCGGCCGGCCGAAGACGGGCTGGGGCGTCGGAATGGAGGCGTTCGGATCGCCCATTTGGGCGAAGGCAATGCTGCCTCCCTTCAGCACCATGTCCGGCTTCACGCCGAAAAAGGCCGGCGTCCACAGCACGAGGTCCGCCCATTTGCCGACTTCCACCGATCCGACCAAATGCGAAATGCCGTGCGCGATCGCCGGATTGATCGTATATTTGGCCACGTAGCGTTTGATCCGGTGGTTGTCCCCGTTCGCGTCGTCGCCCGCGAGCGGGCCGCGCTGCTTTTTCATTTTGTCCGCCGTCTGCCAGGTGCGGATGACGACCTCGCCAACGCGCCCCATCGCCTGGGAATCGGAGCTGATAATGCTGAACGCTCCCAAATCGTGCAAAATATCTTCGGCCGCGATCGTCTGGGGACGAATGCGCGAATCGGCAAAGGCGACGTCCTCGGGGATGCGGCTGTCCAGATGATGGCAAACCATCAGCATATCCAGATGCTCTTCGATCGTATTGACCGTAAACGGCCGCGTCGGATTCGTCGAGGAAGGAATGACGTTCGGCTCGGCCGCCGCCCGGATAATATCCGGCGCATGGCCGCCGCCGGCACCTTCCGTATGATACGTATGAATCGTGCGGCCGCCGATCGCGCGGAGCGTATCCTCCACGAACCCGGCCTCGTTCAACGTATCGGTATGTATCGCCACCTGGACGTCGTACTTGTCGGCCGCGGTCAGGCAGGCGTCGATCGCCGCCGGCGTCGTGCCCCAGTCCTCGTGGAGCTTCAGCCCGATCGCTCCCGCTTCGATTTGCTCGATCAGCGGCGGCAGCGTCGAGGCGTTGCCCTTCCCGAGAAAGCCCACATTCATCGGGAACGCTTCGGCCGCTTCCAGCATCCGCCGGAGGTGCCAGGCGCCGGGGGTGCACGTCGTCGCGTTCGTTCCCGTCGCGGGTCCCGTTCCGCCGCCGATCATCGTCGTGACGCCGGAAGACAGCGCCGTTTCGATCTGCTGCGGCGCGATAAAATGAATGTGCGTGTCGATGCCTCCGGCCGTCACGATTTTTCCTTCGCCCGCGATCACCTCGGTGCTAGCCCCGACGACCATATTCGCGTCGACGCCGTCCATGATGTCGGGATTTCCCGCCTTGCCGATGCCGACGATCCGCCCGTCCTTCATGCCGATATCGGCTTTGTAAATTCCGGTATAGTCGATGACGACCGCGTTGGTGATCAGCGTGTCCAGCACGCCTTCGTCCCGAACGGCCCGGCTCGACTGCCCCATTCCGTCCCGTATGACTTTGCCGCCGCCGAACTTGGCTTCGTCGCCGTACACGGTGTGATCCTTTTCGATGACGGCCCACAATTCGGTGTCCGCGAGCCTGACGGCGTCTCCCGTCGTCGGCCCGAACATGCCGGCGTAGCTTCCGCGATCCATGCGCATCAGGCTTCCCCCTTGTCCAATGCATGCCAACGGGCAAGCCGCTCCGCGACATCCGCCGGCATGCCGCCTTCGGCCGAGCCGTTCGTCAGCCCGTTCAACCCGTACGACAGCCTGGCTCCCCCAAGCTCGGTCAGGACGACCGGTTTTTCTTCACCGGGCTCAAACCGGACCGCCGTTCCGGCCGGGATGTCCAGCCGCATGCCGAACGCCGTTTCCCGCGAAAAGGAAAGCGCCCGGTTCACCTCGAAAAAATGAAAATGCGATCCGACCTGCACCGGCCTGTCACCGTTGTTGACCACCGTCAGCTCGACCTTCCGGCGTCCCGCGTTCAGTTCCAGCTCGCCGGCGGCCGGCCGGATTTCTCCAGGTATCATGATCAAAAGGCCCCCTTGTGTTATGGAATCGGATGATGCACCGTCACCAGTTTCGTTCCGTCCGGAAACGTCGCCTCGACCTGGACCTCGTGGATCATCTCCGCCACGCCCTCCATCACCTGATCGCGCGTAAGCAGCGTGCGGCCGTAGGCCATTAATTCCGCCACCGTTTTTCCGTCGCGGGCTCCTTCCATGATGGCGGAAGTAATCAACGCCACGCATTCGGGGTAATTGAGCTTCACGCCCCGGCTTAATCTCCGCTGCGCCAGATCGGCCGCAACGGTGATCAACAACTTTTCCTTCTCCCTTTCCGTGAGGTTCATGTAATATCACCTCCGTTATTTTCTTTATTATAGGGTGCCAAAATCCAGAAGTAAATGAGGCATGTCATGTTTATTGCCGTCGTTTTTTTGTGTTTTATGACTAAAATACAAAAACAGGCTGCCGGTCATGGCAGCCTCATTCGATCATACGCTCAGATATTGGAGCACTTTGCTCACGTTGCTGATGGAAATGGTGCAGGACTTGGACTTCCTTTCGTCAAAATAAGCGATGCGGTAACGGCGGTCGACGTGCATGACTTTCGTCAGATGGATGGCGTTCGTTCGATCGACCATGGCAAAATCCAATCCGGAAGCCCTCAATCCTTCCGCCCAATATCTGAGCGTACCCGGCGCATAAAATCTGTCGGTCAGCGTATGAAAACTGACCATGTCTTTCAGTTTCGGAGCTTCGATGAACAGAATCTCTTCGACTGGAAGCTCATGGAACCCCGAAGCCGCCTCCGGATCTTTGGAAACAGAGAGAATCATCGCCATCCCCCGAATCCGGTTACTTCAGAAGTTCTTGCGGCACTTTCGGCTGATGGAAATACCACAGGCATGCCGTGGACACGACAGCAACCGCTACGACGCCAAGCGCGGACGCGATGGCATGGAAAAAACGTTTTTGCATATGAATTCACCCCCTTCCTCTGATTAACGTGAGGCACTGCACCAGAAACGCGACGGCGAGCACGGAGGACATGAACAGGAAGTTGGACGCGACCGTCAAGACGGACAAAACTTTAAGAAGCGGGTAGTATTTGCGGGGAATCCGGGTTTGTCCGTCGATCCGGGACGGCGAAAAAATGAGGGCCAGAAAAGCGGCCGCGGCCGTAAGGCCGATGACCGCCGAATCGTCGAACCGGGCGAACGACATGGCCGTTAGCGCCAAAACCGATACGACGACGCAAAGGTCGCCGGACTTCAGATGGATGCCGCCGGACATTTGCCGGAGCAGCGCGTAGCCGACAAGCGCCGCGGCCGCTTCTCCCGGCTTGCCCGTCGCGAGCGACACCGCCATCGTGAGGAGAACGATAGACAATCCGTTCAAAATCGCGATCAGCGAAAACGTTAGCACGTCCACGCTGGCCGGATGATCTGCCGCCGACCGCTTGATCGCGACGGCCATCCTCGAAGCGAGCTGGTCAATCATTCCACTTCGACTCCTTCTTCAAAAGGTAAAAGGCGAACACGAGAAGGGCGAGCACGAGGCAAATAATGTCCATGTATACCGCTCTGTATCGGAGAAGAATGCCGAAGGCGATCGTCATGCCGACGATCAAAAAGAGAACGAACGCCCGCTCGGACTTGAAGCTCAGCCGCTTGAACTGAAACGACAAGCCGATGCCGCGCTTGTACAGGACATAGGAAGCGATCATCAGCAAAGCGTTGGTGGCGGTTTGAATCGCGTAAATTTTGCCGGAGTCCGACTGCAGCTGCGCGAGCGGATACCCGGACAAGACGACGAGCCCCGCTTGCACGACAACGGACACCATGTAGCCGGATACGCTGACGACGAACGACCAGATCATCGGAACCCGGACGATTTTGCAAATGAATACGCTCAGCAAAATAATATTGATCAGCGGCGTGTAATCGGAAATCGGGTAATCCCCTCCGAGCACGAGCCCCTGAAAGGCCATCAACAGATTGACGGCGATCGCCGGGAGCAAATAGCTCGTCAATTTGTAGCGGAAGAGCGTCAAAATGATCGCGGTCGCTCCCATCGTTTCGACGAGGGAAAAAAAGAGAGTGTACAACTGTGCCATGGATGGCCTACCCCTCCGCGCTTCGAATATCAACCACTGTCATCCTATTATACTATTTCCTGGCGATCTGAGAATATTTTATCTAAAAAAATCGCAATCTGAAACAGATTTCCTACTTTTTTCCTATTTCGACATCATGCGACATCCGTCCGAGCATGAACATGCAGCAAGTTACAGCAATACCTTTATAGCGAATAAGATAAGATGTATGATAGAATTATTCTTATCTGGAGCACAGCAGTTCTCAACACAAGATTGGGGGATTTTCATAATGGCATCGAAAAAAATGCGGTCCGACATGATCAAAAAAGGCTTCGACCGCGCACCGCATCGCAGTTTGCTGCGCGCCGCCGGCGTCAAGGAAGAAGATTTCGGCAAACCGTTTATCGCGGTGTGCAACTCCTATATCGATATCGTTCCCGGCCACGTGCACTTGCAGGAGTTTGGCAAAATCGTCAAAGAAGCGATCCGCGAAGCGGGCGGCGTGCCGTTCGAGTTCAACACGATCGGCGTGGACGACGGCATCGCGATGGGCCACATCGGCATGCGGTATTCGCTGGCAAGCCGCGAAATCATCGCGGATTCGATCGAGACGGTCGTCAACGCGCACTGGTTCGACGGCATGGTGTGCATTCCGAACTGCGACAAGATCACTCCCGGAATGATGATGGCCGCTCTCCGGATCAACATTCCGACGATTTTCGTCAGCGGCGGCCCGATGAAAGCCGGCCGCACGAGCGACGGGCGAGCTATTTCGCTGACGAGCGTCTTCGAAGGCGTCGGCGCCTACATGACCGGCAAAATCGACGAAAAAAGCTTGACCGAGCTCGAACAATACGGCTGTCCGACCTGCGGCTCGTGTTCCGGCATGTTTACCGCCAACTCGATGAACTGCCTGGCCGAAGTGCTCGGCCTTGCGCTTCCCGGCAACGGCACCATCCTGGCCGTGGCGCCCGAGCGCCGCGAATTTGTCAAGAAGTCCGCGAAACAGCTCATGGAGCTGATTAAGCAGGACATCAAGCCGCTCGACATCGTGACGAAAGATTCGATCGACAACGCGTTCGCTTTGGACATGGCGATGGGCGGATCGACCAATACCGTGCTTCATACGCTTGCCCTCGCCCACGAAGCGGGCATCGATTACCCGATCGAGCGCATCAACGAAGTGGCCAAGCGCGTGCCGTACCTGTCGAAGCTCGCGCCGGCATCCGATCACCATATCGAAGACTTGCACGAAGCGGGCGGCGTGAGCGCCATCATCAACGAGCTGTTCCGCAAGGAAGGCGCGCTGAAGGGCGACGTGCTGACGGTCTCCGGCAAGACGTTGAGAGAAAATGTGGAGGGAGCCGCAATCGCCAACCCTGCCGTCATTCGCTCGATCGAAGATCCGCACAGCAAGGAAGGCGGCCTGTCCGTTCTGTTCGGAAACTTGGCGCCGGGCGGCTCCATCATTAAAGTCGGGGCCGTAGACAAATCCGTCGGCGGCTACCACCGCGGCCCGGCCATCTGCTTCGATTCGCAAGACGAAGTGCTGAAAGGTCTCGCCGAAGGCAAAGTGAAGGAAGGCCATGTCGTCGTCATCCGCTACGAAGGGCCGAAAGGCGGTCCCGGCATGCCGGAAATGCTCGCTCCCACTTCGCAAATCGTCGGCATGGGCCTCGGCACGAAAGTCGGCCTCATCACCGACGGACGGTTTTCCGGAGCTTCGCGCGGCATTGCCGTCGGCCACGTCTCCCCGGAGGCAGCCGAAGGCGGTCCGATCGCCTTCGTGCGCGACGGCGACATGATCGAGCTCGATCTGAACAACCGTACGATCACGCTTGAAGTGAGCGACGAGGAAATGGATCGCCGGCGCGCGGAATGGAAAGGCTTCGAGCCGAAAATCAAACGCGGCTACCTCGCCCGTTACTCCGCGATGGTCACCAACGCCAGCAACGGCGGCGTCATGAAAATTTAATCCGGTTCTATGCGCGCATCGCGCAAAAGGGCTTTCCCGCGGGTCGAAGCGATTCCGCGGGAAAGCCCTTCTTTCGTTTTCAATCGTTTCAGCCCACCGGACTGTGCAGCGGTTCCTCCTCGAATTCCGCATGCTCCGCCCGTTCGCTTGCCTGCTTGGTCCGGATAGCCGGGCGAACCGGAACCGAGTCGTCCCGCCATCGGGCCAACCGCTCCCGCGTCATGATGACGGCTCGCGGAGAGATGTTGTCCATCCCTCTTTTTCCCCCGTCCGGCCGAATGATGCGCATCATCAATCGCAAATACCAATTGGTCGAAGCGGCGAACAGTCCCGGGGAAGCTCGTACGTTTCGAAGCCGAGCCCTTCGGCTCCCCGGTTCACCATCGTCACGCCGTACAGCGCCCGAATTCGATGCCCGTCGGGCAGCTGCTCCGCTTCCCGCGCAAAGTCGGGAAGCGCATGCTCCGTCTCCCGGATCAGCTTGATGGCGATTTGCAGCGCGGAGCGGGAATTCATCCCGAGCTCGTACATTTTGGCGTTGTCGAAATGCATTTCCATGACGACGTCGCCGCGGCGCAGCCAGGACGAATCTTTAAGCTGCAAATCCGGACCGCCGTACTTGCGAATGCGGTAGTGCATGAAGGCGCGATCGCCCACCGGACGAAGCCGAAACACAATGCGGAACAGCTTTTCCCATAGTAGCCAAACCGCAACGACCGCCCGTTTGAACGGACCCGTGCGAGGCTTGGAAACGCCGCTCGACGCCGCTGCAGTTTCGTCGCGGGACGCGCCGTTCTCCCTTGCCGAGACCGACCTGCCGCTGCGTTTTGCCGCTTTGAACCGTTCGGTCAATTCCATCATCTCCCCGATGCCGACGAACCGCAACCCAAGCTTGCGGCCGTCTTCCAGAATGCGCCGAACCGCTTCGATCGTATTTGCCGGAGCGCCGGGATCGGCGCCGAGCGTATCTCCTCGGTCGTGCAGCAGAAACACCTGTCCGGGACCTAGCTTTTCCTTCATTTTCGCGTAGAGGTTGTCCGCTCCGACCTTCACTTTCCAGTCGCCGAACATCGAAGTCCACAGTACGATTTGCAGCGAACCGCGCCTGACAAAATCGAAAATATTGATGATTCCCCAAGGCGGGCGATAAAATCGCGGTTTCGCTCCGGTGATGCCCTCTAAAATGTCCGACGTCCGCTGGACGTGCCGCTTGACCGTCCTCGGGCGCATGACCCAGTTGCTTTTGTGGACGTAATTATGGATGCCGAGATCGTGACCTTCGTCATAAATGCGCTTGACGAGTTCGGGATACTTTTCCGCGTGAGCCCCGACGACGAAAAATGTCGCTTTCGCGCCGTGCTCCCGGAGCAAATCGAGCAATTGCGGCGTATACTTCGGATCGGGACCGTCATCGAACGTAAGCGAAACCTCGCGCTCGGTCCGGCCGCGCCGGAAGGCGCGCAGCCCGAACGTGCGGCTTACGAAGCCCGGCAAAAACGCATAAATCGTAAAGTAATAAAACACCCACCACAGGATTCTGTCCATGACTTCCCACCAACTTGCCGGATAGTTTAAACACGAATGATGCCACCTTATATTTTATCATACGTATTTAACATTTAGCATCGTTGTAGGCATCTTTTTTGGAATCATGTAAAATAAGTCGTAATACGATCCTATTTCATCCGAGGGTGGGAAATGCATGTTTCATTTGTACCAGAAATACTGGCGCACCGCATTCGATATCGGCGTCGTCGCGCTGACCGTATGGCTTACGATGTACATATTCAGCTATTTGTACAGCATCGCCACGCCCGTATTTTTATCCTTGCTCGTCTTTATATGCATCGAGCCGCTCGCCAAACGCCTGAACCGCATCGGCATCCGCAAATCGATCGCGTCCGGCATCAGCATTCTCCTGTTTTCGCTGATCGTGCTGGCGGTGCTGGCGGGCCTCGGCTTTATTTTTTACTCCCAGATCAGCCAATTGAGCGAAAAGCTGCCCTATTACCAAAGAGTATTGACCGGTCAAGTCGGCCAAATCGTCGAATACTTGAAGCAGCATATCGACCGGCTTCCGCCCGACATCACGCAAAGAGCGCAGGAAGCGGTCGACACCGTAACGAAGTTCGGCACGAACGTGGCGACTTCGTTCCTGAACTGGCTCGTTTCGTTTCTTTCTTCCTTCTCCGCGTTTATTTTCAACTTCGTCATGGCGATCATTCTCGCCTATTTTTTGAGCGTCGAAATCGATTGGTGGCGCCGGATCGCTTCGGACCGTTCGCCCAAAACGCTCAAGACCGCCTTCGCTTTTCTGCGGGAAAACGTGTTTAAAGGCATCGGCGCTTATTTTTCGGCGCAGGCCAAGCTGATCAGCGTCACGTTTATCGTCATTTTTATTTCGCTGCTGCTGCTCGGCGTCAAAAACGCGTTCGCCCTCGCCCTGCTCGCCGGCCTGTTCGACGTGCTGCCTCTGCTTGGCGTAAGCGCGCTGTTCATCCCCTGGATTTTGTATTTGTTCATTGTGGGGGATACGACCCTCGCCATATGGCTGACCGTTCTGCTGGCCGCCGTCACGCTGACGCGCCAAATGCTCGAACCGAAAATCACCGGCAACACGGTCGGGGTTTCGGCGTTCACGATGCTGGCGGCCATGCTCGTTTCGATGTCGCTGTTCGGGGTGGCCGGCCTGATTCTGGCGCCGATTCTGATCATTTTGCTCAAGGCGCTTTACGATCAAGGATATTTGCAGCAATGGATCCGGCTGCCGAAAGAGGAATTCACCGTTTCCCCGCTTCAGCCCCCGCAGAAGGAACAGCCGTAGCGGGCTGATCCTTACGGTTTCGGCCCTCCTCCAGCAGCCGCAACGCTTCCATAAT
The DNA here is from genome assembly GCF_016937515.1 of Cohnella algarum. Classification (NCBI taxonomy): domain Bacteria; kingdom Bacillati; phylum Bacillota; class Bacilli; order Caryophanales; family Paenibacillaceae; genus Cohnella; species Cohnella algarum. The sequence goes on along the minus strand of NZ_JAFHKM010000002.1, from coordinate 4,179,991 downwards.
GTCGCCGAATACGGCCCCCGCCCGATTGCGCAAACCGGCCGGCTCCTTCTCGAGCAGGACGGATACCGCGAATCGGGCTTTTCCTTTCGCCGGCCCGTAGCCGATGAACCAGTGATGGTTCGAACCCGCATCCCGGCCCGCCAGCTCGGCGGTGCCCGACTTGCCCGCAAGCGGCCAGACGGACGTTTTCAAAGCGGAGGCCGCCGTCCCTTTCGCGACGACGGATTCCATCGCTTTGCGCACGAACGCGGCCGTATCCGGCCCGATTTTTCCATAAGCGGACGAAGCCGTTTGCGGATGCAGCCGGGCCATCCGTCCGCCGTCCGCATAGCGGATTTCGCTGACGATCCGGGGGGCGAGCACCTTGCCTCCGTGCAGCAGCGTCACCGCCAAATTGGCCGCCTGCAGCGGCGTCACCCGCACGTCCCGTTGGCCGATTCCGGATCCGGTGCGGACGCCGCCGTCCTTTGCCGCCTCCAGATCGGCAAAGACGGCCCCCGCCTGCTCTTCGGGCAGCAGCCGCAGCGGCTGTCCGTCGACGAAACGTTCCGCGCTCCAGCCGACTTGGCGGCCGATGCCCAGCTTGTCGGCCGTGCTTTGCAGCAGCGCCGGATCGAGGCGCTCGGCAAGCGCCGCAAAAACGACGTTGCACGATTCCGCGAACGCTTCCTCCAGCGTAAGCAAACCATGCCCCCCCTCGTGCCAGCATTTCAGGCCGTAGCGGCCGTACGTTCCGTCGCAATAAAAGCGTTCCGTTACGTCGGTAATGCCGGCCTCCAATGCGGCCGCCAGCGTAACGGTTTTGAAGATCGAGCCCGGCGCGACCGCGAGGAGCGCATGGTTCCGTTCGTCGGTTCCGGCCGCTCCGATGCGCCCGGGATCGAATGCCGGCAAGGAGACCATCGCCAGAACGTCCGCATTTCCCGCATCGAGCACGACGACCGCTCCTCTTCGAATGCCGTGCTTGTCCAGCACTTCCGTAACCGCCCGCTGCATACCGGCATCGATCGTCGTTTTGACCTGCAGCGGATAATGGGCATTATCCGGCGATGCGACGTGGATTCCAAGCCCCTTCAAGGGCCTTCGCGCCCCGTCGGTCAACTGCATCGCCTTCGTCGGTCCGGTCCCGCGAAGCAGCCGGTCCAGAGAATGCTCGAGACCCGCTCCGCCGATCGGATCGGTTTCGTTTATGCGCAGGTCGGCGAGGCGCTTGCCGTACGTTTCCCGAAGATGCGACGGATCCTGGGAGACGTACCCGATCGCCTGCAGCGGGTCGAAAGCCGCATCGTCCGGATAGCGGTTGCGGTAAGGCAGAACGGCGATCCCGGACAAATCGAGGCTCCGGATTCGGGCGGCTTGCTCCTCGCTTAACGAGTACGCCTGTTTCCCCCCTTCCGCGCGCCACACGTCGGCCGTCCGCAGTTCGTCGAGCCATTCGGCCAGCCGATCGCGATCCGCGCCTAATATGTCCGACAGCTCGCCCAGCTCTTTCTCCGTTCCTCTCGGCATGCCTTGCGCGGGAAAAGCCGCCAGCGCGCGGACGGTTTTCCCGGTCAGCATAACGCCGTTGCGGTCCAGAAAATGCCCCCTCCCGTTGTCGAGCACAAGCTCATCCGCATGCTGCAAAGCGGCTTGCCGCTGCAAGACGGCATGCGCTTGCTTTTTGCCGCCGATGCCGAGCTGCACCCACGCAAGTCTCGCTTCCGCGATGCCGAACAAGATGGCAAACAGCAGCAATACTTTAACCAGTCTGAGCCGACTTGACGCTTTCAACCCGCGTTACCTCCGTTTTGGATGTTGGATAGTAACCATTATTGCCGGATTTTATTCGTCCAACACGAAGGGCGGGCGGAAAAACGTCGAAATGACGACTCGCGGCGATTGCTTTCGTGAACTCCCGGCTGAATCGGCGGGAGTCTTTGATAAGAAAACGCAGGACGGCGACCTTGATAGACAGAACCCCCGGGGATCATGAATATGTGAGGTTTTGGGCGAAATATCGCTAGAGTCGTTATTTCCTGGAAAGTTCGGTATGGCAGGTTCAGATGAGGAGCCTCGGCTTATCTGGATTAGCGGGCGTGCGGAGGCAGTGAGATGAGCCATGGTCACCTAACGGAGTGCGGCTATATGCGGTCTATCGGCTGAGATGAGTAACCAGTTGAGTATTTTTTACCCATCTGACCCCTACCGCATTCGGTTAACCGGGCCAGTTGAGTATTTTTTACCCATCTGCCCCCGGCTGCATCCGGTTAACCAGCGCAGATGGGCACTCACAGCTCAACTGGTTCCGCGGAAGGTCAAGCCGGCTTCCGATGGGGATGGATAAGGAAGTCGGCGACGGAACACTATTTTACGCTATCCGAGCGTCGCGCCTGCCCCCAAGCTTGCTTGGCACATTCGTACGAAGATGAATGCAAACAATCTTTTCATACTAAAAAAACTACGGCTGACCAATTAACTCACAGACTTTGCTCAAATCCGTATGACGTGTGCTTCATGCAACGGGCAACTGCCCGAGCAGATCTGAAATATCTAGTTAAGTTCCCGCACTCTTCATGAGGGCAATGATAAGCCATGTTCCAAACCTGAAAAACGCCGCTGAGCGTGGAGATGTTCTTCTTCCACGCGGTATGGTGACGTTTCAATTTTCTACCGCAATCTGGGCAAGTCTCAATTTCCGCACGAAATAAAGGGTTTCCTCGGGCACGATTCGATTTTTTGGTAATGGCATGAAGAAAGACCTCCCTCAAATAGCTCATTACTACTTCGACAGAGGCCTTGTAAATCCTTGTTAGTTAATTGGTCGGCCGTAGAAAAAAAGGCCGGACGGACCGCAGTCCGTACGACCTTTTTTCGACTAATCGTTTCGTTATTGAACCGTAAATTTCGAAAGAGACTCCCGCAGCTGCACCGATACGGCCTCCAGCCGGCTGGACAGCTGAACGAGCCCTTCGCTGATGTTCAACTGCTCGTTGCTGAGCGACGCGACCTCCTCCGACGTGGCGGAGGATTGCTGGGCGACCGCGCTGACGTTCGTCATCGCGAGCGACAAGGTCGATTGCGCTTCCTCCAGTCGTCCGACCGATTTGGTGGCCGAATCCAACCGTTCCGCGAACAGGTTCATCTGCTCCTGAACGTTGTGGAAAATTTCCGTCGCTTCGCGCACCGATTCGATCTGCTGTTTAAACAGCGGATAGGCTTCCGACAAAACCGAGACGGTCTCTTCGATTTCATTCTGAATCGTTTCGACCACTTCGCCGACGACGCCGATCGATTGCCGCGATTGATCCGCAAGCTTGCGGATTTCGTCGGCGACGACCATGAAGCCTTTGCCCGCCGCGCCGGCCCGCGCCGCCTCGATCGTTGCGTTAAGCGACAAAATATTCGTCTGCTTGGTCAAATTGCCCAGCACGTCGAGAATTTTCCGGATCGAGCGGGTGCTGTCCTGCAGCTTGTCCACTTTCTCCACCATCGAACGGGTCATCTCTTCGGTTTGCCCCGTTTTCTGGATCAACCCGGCCATATAATCGGTACCTCTTCGGCCCGCTTCCTCGACTTCGGCGGCGGAACGGCCCATTTCCGTATTGGAGGCGATGACGAGCTGCACCTGGTTGCCGATTTCTCCGGTCATCTCGCTGCCGCGCTCCGATTCGACGGCGAGGTTGGTCGCGCCGCTCGCGATTTCTTCGGTTGCGATCGCGATCTCCTTGGCGGCTCCGGCCGTCTTGCGCGAAGCGTCGCCCAGGGAGGCGGCCGTCGCGAGCACTTCCGCCGCCGATTCGGTCGTCTTCATGACCAGGTTTGTAATATTTTCCATCATGCGATTGAAGCTGTCCGCAACCTGCCCGATTTCATCCTTCGAACGAATATTCGAACGAACCGTCAAATTGCCGCGTTCGCCTTCGTTCATCAAGTTGCGAAGCTGGCCGAGCGGTCTGCCGATCGACCAGACGATAAACCAGCCGATCGCGCCCGCGATCAAGGCGGATAACGATCCGACGATCCAGGTCACCCTGGCAATCACTCCGGCATCCTTCGTCAAGGTTTCAATCGGCATATTGCCGACGACCTTCCACCCGTTGGCCGTCGAGTCCGCCCCGACGGTCAAGTATTCCTTTTTGTCCAATTTGAAATTGCTGGAGCTGCCGCTTGCCGGAAGCTCATAACCGTACGCCGTGCCCATTTCTTCCTTGACGGGGGAGTAAACGATCGTGCCGTCCGGCGCGACGATATAGGTCGAACTGCCGTCCCCGAAATCGACCGTCTCCAGCATATCGTCCAGCGCCGAGATGTGGACCTCGATCACCAGCACATACGGATTGTTGCTGTTCACGCTCATCATGGCGCGTCCGACCGCGATCGTCCCGCTGCTCATATTGCCGGATACGCCCTTCGGCATCGTAGGCACCCAAACGACTTTGCCGGAAGCCTCGACCATTTGGGTTACGAAGGCAGGCATATTTTCCGAAACGTTAGGCAGCCCTCCGGACGAGGCCGATCCCATCACTTCCATGTTCGGATCGGACGGAATCAAATAAATGCCCGCCAGCATCGAGTCCGAAAGCATGACGGACGAAAGCTTGTTCGTCAGGTTTCGCTGGCTGTCGAACCTCTCGTAATCGTCCGTCGCGCTGATCGCGCTCGACAGCAGGGTCGTAAATTCCGCATCCGAAAGAAACTCCATCGTCTTGCGTTCGTACCCGCTCAAAAGCAAATCCATGCGGCCGGCCGTTTGCGCCGACGTCTCGATCGTGGATTCTGCGACTTTGGTCTCAATTACTTTGCGCGCTTGCGTATAGGAAATCATGCCGAGAGCCACGACGCAAGCCAAAATGCCGCAAAAAATAATTAGAAACAGCTTCATGCCTACGGAACGAAACGGAGAAACGATCCTCGTGTTTTTCAGGCTTTTTCCTAAATACCGCGCATACTTGCCCACGTTGCCCGAGCCTTTCTTCAAATCGACATCTTTCATGCGATCGCGCCACGTCTTTTTCATCTGAAGTAACACCCTCCGGCTAATAGTGACGAAAATAAAAACAAAAAAAGGACTTGCCGCCTACTCAGGTAAGTTCTTCATCTGCCCCCTTATGGCAATGAATGACTTTACTAGAGTATTTTCGACAAGTCAGATTAGAATCCTCTCATTCGCTTCTCAATTTTGCTTTTTTTGTTCGTTTCCACAAATTCCATTGGAAGTTGTTACAAAATCTTTTTGCGCATAATGTCCCACGGCTCCACCGGAAAATCCGTCTTAAGCCGGATAGTCTGCAGCGGATGCCGGGCGACATCCAACCGATTTCCCTGATCGTCGCTAATCTCTCCGACCCTCTGGGTAAAGCTGCGGCCGCCCGGGCCGAAAAATTCGACTTCCATTCCCGGCTTGAACGGACTCCTCTGTTGAACGACGGCGATTCCTGTCGAAGGATTGTAGTCCGTGACGACGGCGGCAAAATCGTACGGCGCCGGCTTCTCCTGCGGCTCGTAAATATGCTCTTTCGCTCCCGGCGTGCTGTAGAAAAAGCCGGTGCTGAGCGGCCGGTTCGCCGCCTTGCCGATGTCGCCGACCCACTCGGGCGCAAGCGAATAGCCCTCCGGGTCGGCCATATAAGCATCGATGGCCTGCCGATAAGCATTGACGACCGAAGCGACGTAGTGGATGCTCTTCATCCGGCCTTCGATTTTGAAGCTGTCGACGCCCGCTTCGATCAAGTCCGGCAAATTCCCGATCATGGCCAAATCTTTGCTTCCCATCGTGAAAAGCTGGTCGCCCGGCTCCGCGTACGCCCCTTCGCCCGAGCGCAAATCGTACTTCCACCGGCACGATTGGCAGCATCCGCCCCGATTGGAGTCGCGATCGGTGAAGTGATTGGACAGCACGCAGCGGCCCGATACGGACGAGCACATCGCTCCGTGAATGAAAACTTCGATCTCGATGTCGACGCGGTCCTTGATCTCGCGGATTTCGTCCATCGTCGTTTCCCGCGCCAAAACGACGCGCGGCAGTCCTTCCTCTTTCCAAAAACGGACCGCCTGCCAATTCATCGTCGATTGCTGGGTGCTCAAATGCACTTCCAGGCCCGGCGTCTTTCGAAGCGCCGTTTCGACGATGGCGGGGTCGGCCGCGATGATTGCCGCGATGCCCGCATCCTCCAGCTCCTTCAAATAATCGGCGACTCCGGGCAAGTCTTCCTGGTGGGCGAATATATTTGTGGCGACGAACACCTTCGCCCCGTAGCGGGAAGCGAATTCGACCCCCTCCCGCATCTCTTCGATGCTGAAGTTGTCGGCGTTGGAACGCAGGCCGTACTTTTGGCCGCCGATATAGACGGCGTCCGCGCCGTAGCGGACGGCGAATTTAAGCTTTTCCAAACTGCCCGCCGGAGCCAGCAGCTCGGGCTTGGCAAGCCGATGGCGTTTGCCTTTTCCCGCTGTCCTGCCGACCGCTTGCAATGTGCCGTTCATCGTTCATTCCTCCTTTGCGCGATGCTTCCGGTCAATAAACCTGCTCCTTGTACAAAAATCCGAAGCTGAGCTCGCGATCCGCGGGCTGCAGCTCGCGTATGGCATCCAAATCCCGTTCGTCGAACGCATAGCCGTCGGGATCCGCTTTCCAGGCGTCGATCGCTTTCCGATAAACCCGAATCGCCGTTTCATTGTATCGTTCCGTTTTGAGCAGAGGTTCGACATACAAGCTGTCGATGCCCGCGGACAGCAGTTCGGGCAATGCCTCGAGCAGGCAAATATCGTCCGAGCTCATCACGTGCGTGCCGTTGCTGTCTTCGTACACGGGCAAATGCTCTTCCGGACGCTCGACTTCGACCAGGTAAAGTCCGCGGTCTCCCCCCAAATCGACCAGGCGGGCTTCTTTGCCGAGATGATCCATATAGCTTTGAAGCAAATTGCGATGGGAATAATAAATATTCGTCGCCCCGTGAACCTGAACTTGCACCTCGAGCGCCGATTGGCGCTTGAAATCGACGATTTCCTCTTCGTTCAGCTCGCGGGCGAGGACGGCCCGGATCGCCCCTTTGCGTCCCCAATAGGCGGCAGCCGCCGAATTGGTCCCCGTCATCTCCGCATTCCAGTGAAGCGCCATGCCCGGAGCGTGATCCCGAATGTTGAGCAGCACGGCCGGATCGCCGAAAACGACGGCGTCGGCTCCGGCGTCGGCGACAAGCCGAACATACTCCGGAAGATGGACAAGCTCCTCGTTTCGGAACAGCTTGTTCATCGCCACGTACGCTTTCGCCCCGAGCCCGTGAGCCGCGGCTACCGCTTCTTTCAACCGGTCGGCTCCGATATCTCCCGGCAATCTCATGCCGAAGCGCGCCTCGCCGATCAGCACCGCGTCCGCTCCCGCCTGAATATAGGTCTTCATTTGATCGATCGATCCGGCCGAAACGAGCAATTCCCCAACAGTTGGAAGAATGGCCGCTCACCTCCTTGAATGATGACGACCCGACGCCGATGCCGTCTCTTGTCAGGAGACGGATCGAGTGCGCCGGGCCCTTGGTATGAAGCTTGTCATTTGCGCCAGCAGATCGCGCCGCTATTGTTGAACGTTTCGCTCGCTCTGCTCCTTGTTTCTCAGATGCTGGCTGTACGTCGAAGCGAAAAGATGCTGATTGCTGCCGTCTTTTTTGGTCACGTAATAAAAGTAATCGGTTTCCGCGGGATACAGGACCGCTTCGATCGATTTCAGACCGGGCGTTGCGATCGGCCCCGGCGGAAGTCCGGCATTTTGGTACGTATTATAAGGGCTGTCGACCTTCAAATCGGCCTCCGTCAAATTTTCCTTCTGTTTGTCGAGCAAATACTGAATCGTCGCGTCGATTTGAAGCGGCATCTTTTCTTCGATCCGGTTCTCGATGACGCTGGCCACGATCGGCCGTTCCTCGTCGAGCACCACTTCGCGTTCGATAAGGGAGGCGAGCGTGAGCAGCTCGTGAACGGTCATTTCTCGCTCTTCGAGCGTCGTTTGCCAGTCTTCGGGAAGCTGGTTCAGCTTCCGGTCCAGCTCCGACAGCATCCGGTTGACGATATCGATTTCCGTGCTGCCCTTCTTCAGTTCGTACGTATCGGGGAACAAGTAGCCTTCCAGCGGATAACGCAAATCGTCGTCGTCCGGGATTTGCTTGACCCACACGGAACCGGTCAGCGCCGACGGATCGTTCAGCGCGGCCAAAAACTTGTCCTTGTCCGCGATCCCTTCCGCCGCAAGCTTGTCGGCCATTTGCACGACCGTAAACCCTTCCGGAATCGTAAACCGAATCGTCTCGGCCGCAACCGTATCGCCGCTGTTAAGCTTGGCGACGATTTCCTCCAGCGTGCTTCCGGGGGCCATTTCGTATTCGCCGGCTTGAAAGCGGGAGCCTTCGTCCTTCAGCTTAAGCCAGTAATCGAACAAAAAAGCGTTGCGGATCAGTCCGTTCGTTTCCAGCACGGCGGCTACCTCGTCCGCGCTGCTCCCTCTTTCGATCGTAAAGCGAACGGGATCCTTCGCGGCGGTCGGACGCAAGCCGTTCCAGATGTAAAACAGAACCGCCCCTCCCGATACGAGCACGATCCCCAGCGCGATAAAAAACGACCACAAGGCCGGGCGAGGCTTGCGGCGGCGCTTCTCCGGGGCTTTCCCTTCGGACTTGGCCTCCGTCGCGCGCCGATTTCCCGGGTCTCCGGATTTTTTCCGCTTGCCGAGCTCGGCATCGGTCGACGGAAATTCCCGCGGATACCCGACATCGAGCGGCCGTTCCTCCTCCGGCCCGGCGGCGGCATCCCGCAATCGACCCTCCGGCTCGCCTGCAGCCTGCTTCGGCCGTTCGGGCGGCTCCTCGCTCGGCTTTTCCCATTGTTCCCCGGGAAAAAACGATTTCCACCCGGTTGCGTTATCGTCGTTGTCCTTGGCCATTGCCTTCCCTCCTGCCCGACACCAAACCATCTAATCATGCAAAAGAGCGGTCGCCCGCTCTTTGGATTGCGTTCTGTCGGCGTCCCTTCTTGCCTTCAGGGCCGCTCGTCACCGCCGAACTGCAAATCGTCGTACGCTTCGGCGACGGACTCCCACTCGTCGTCGTCCTCGACCGTTTCCAGTTCCGGCTCGCCCTTCGCGTTCGCCGTGACCCGGAACACTTCGATCTCTCCGTCCTTCTTCATCGCGTCGGACTGGAGGACCGCATAGGCATTGCCGCCTAACGAAAGCTCCGCCAAAATCCGGTATATGCCGCCGCCGTCCAACTCGATCGTTTCTCCGAAAACGCCGCGGAGCGAAGGCCCCGCGCTAACGCTTTTGTCCATTTGCCATCTTCCCCCGCAACGGACGAACCTGCGTCCCTAGTTGTCGTCTCCGAACTCGGCCGTAAGCGTATTGAACGTCTCCTCGACCATGTCCCATTCTTCCTGATCCTCGATCGGGTACAGCTTGATTTCGCCTTCGTCGTCTTCTTCGTAGCGGAAAGCGTATACTTCCTGTTCTTCCTCGACGTCCTCCGCGGGAACGAGCAGCATGTATTTGCGGTCGGTGCCGTCGTCCGGCTCGAAGCGCATGATCACTTCGAACGCTTCATCGTTCCCCTCGTCGTCGGGAATATAAATAATTTCCGCTTCTTCTTCGCGGTTCGATTCGTTTGCCATCGCGTTTATCCCTCATTTCCGGCGGGAATCCAAATAATTTTGCAGCAGGATGGCCGCCGCCATCTTGTCGATCACCTGCTTGCGCTTGCTGCGGCTGACATCCGCTTCAAGCAAAGCCCTTTCGGCAGCGACCGTGGTCAAACGTTCATCCCAAAGTTCGACGGGCACGTTTAGTTTCTGCCTAAGTTCTTCCGCGAATGCCATGCAAATTTCGCCACGCGGCCCGATCGTGCCGTTCATGTTCTTCGGCAGTCCGACCACGATCGACTCCACCTCGTTCTCGCGAACCAGCTCGCGAATCCGTACGAGGTAATCGTCATCCTTCTTCCGCTCGATCACTTCCGCTCCTTGCGCGGTCCAGCCGAACGCATCGCTTAGCGCCACGCCGATGCGCTTATCCCCGTAGTCCAGCCCCATAATCCGCATGCGCTATCGGTGTTGGCTAAGATAGAAGCGGACGAGTTCTTCGATCAATTCGTCGCGTTCCTTCTTCCGAATCAGGCTGCGTGCATTATTATGGCGAGGAATGTAAGCGGGATCGCCGGAAAGAAGATAACCTACGATTTGATTGATGGGATGATATTCCTTCTCCACCAGCGCATCGTGAACGGACAGCAGGATATCCTTCGACGATACTTCTTCGGGATCGGGTACGACGTCGAATTTGACCGTCTTGTCCAGATGATTTTTGTCCGACGGGCTCATCAACTCAACACCTCGCTTCTCTTCGACCAGCACTTTATTCCCAATCATCATATCACAAATTGGCGCGGACAGGAAATTGCGGCTTTCCCGGGCGAGCCGTCAACATCCGCAGAGCGCCAAACGCACTTCCGCAATCGGGAAGTGCGTCTGTCAACGTCTGCGTTATTTTCCTGCAACCTGCGCCTGCAAAAGCCGCTCCGCCGCCGCGAGAGCCTCGCCGAGCTTCGACGGGTCCTTGCCGCCCGCTTGGGCAAGCTCCGGCTTGCCGCCGCCGCCCCCGCCGCAAATCGCCGCGAGCTCCTTGATCAGCTTGCCCGCGTGCACGCCTTTCGCGGTCAAATCCGCCGTTGCCGCGACGACAAGCTGAACCTTGTCGCCGTCCGCGGCGCCAAGAACCACCACGGCCGAGCCGAGCTTCGCCTTGAGCTCGTCCGCGATGCCGCGGATGGCGTCCATGCCGCCTTCCGCGTTCACCTGCGCGGCGACGAGCTTCGCGCCGCCGACGTCGACCGCTTGCGCCGCCAGATCGGCGGCCGCAAGCCGGCCCAGCTTGCCCTGCAGCGACTCGTAGTCCCGCTGCAGCTGGCGGATCTCGCCCTGCAGCGTCTCGATCCGCTTCGGTACGTCGGCGACGCCCGTTTTCAACAGCGTAGCCGCGCCTCGCAGAAGTCCCAATTGTTCGTCCATATATTGGTACGCATGGCGCCCGGTCAGCGCCTCGATCCGGCGCACGCCGGAACCGATGCCGCTCTCGCTGACCAGCTTGAACAGGCCGATCTGCGCCGTGTTCCGCACGTGGCAGCCGCCGCACAGCTCGAGGCTGTAGTCGCCAACGCGGACGACGCGGACGATGTCGCCGTATTTCTCGCCGAACAGCGCCATCGCGCCCATCGCCTTCGCTTCGGCGATCGGCTTGTAGCCGATATCCAGCTCGGTGCCCAGCCAGATTTGCTCGTTGACGCGGCGTTCGACATCCGCCAGTTCTTCGGGCGTCACCGCCCCGAAATGCGAGAAATCGAAGCGCAGCCGATCCGGCTCGACGAGCGAGCCCGCCTGGTTGACGTGGACGCCGAGCACTTCCTTGAGCGCTTTGTGCAACAGGTGCGTCGCCGTATGGTTGCGCACGATGTCGCCGCGGTCCTTCGCGTCGACGTTGGCCGTTACCGCGTCGCCCGCTTTCAGCGTTCCCGAAGCGACCGTCACGAGGTGAGCATGCTGTCCGTGCGGCGCCTTGTACAGGCCCGTCACGTTCGCGACGACGCCGCCTTCGCCGACGAGCGTGCCCTTGTCGCTCACCTGGCCGCCGCTTTCCGCGTAGAACGGGGTGCGGTCAAGCAGCACGACCGCCTGCTCGCCCGCGCGGACGGAATCGACGAGACGGTCGTCCGCCACGATCGCGATGACGCGCGCTTGCTCCGTCAGCTGGTCGTATCCGACGAATTCGCTTTTTTCCGTGAAGTCCGACAGCGGTCCGCCCTGCACCTTCATGCTTTCCGTCTCCTGGCGGGCCGAACGGGCGCGTTCGCGCTGCTCTTCCATCGCCGCGTCGAAGCCGCCGCGATCGACCGTCATTCCCTGTTCGGCGGCATAGTCCTCCGTCAGGTCGAACGGGAAGCCGTACGTGTCGTAAAGCTTGAACGCGTCGGAGCCGGAGATGACCGACACGCCCTCGCTTTTCGCCTTGCCGCAAATGTCGGCGAGAATGGCCAGGCCGTCGCTCAGCGTCTCGTGGAACCGCTCTTCCTCGGTGCGGATCACCTTTTCGATGAATTCGCACTTTTCCACCACTTCCGGATAGTAGGAGCCCATGACGTCTCCCACCGTTGGCGTCAGCTCCCACAGGAACGGACGGTCCACGCCGAGCACCTTGCCGTAGCGAACGGCGCGGCGCAGCAAACGGCGGATGATGTAGCCGCGGCCTTCGTTGGACGGCAGAACGCCGTCGCCGACGGCGAACGCCACCGTGCGGATATGGTCGGCGATGACTTTGAGCGCCACGTCCGTCTCCGCGCCCGCCCGGTAGGCGACGCCGGAGATGCGCGACGCATGCCCGATGATCGGCTGGAACAGGTCGGTATCGAAGTTCGAGTCGACGTCCTGGACGATCGAGGCGAAGCGTTCCAGGCCTGCGCCGGTATCGATGTTTTTGTTCGGAAGCGGCGTATAGCTGCCGTCCTTGTTATGATTGAATTGCGAGAACACGAGGTTCCAAACTTCGAGGAAACGCTCGTTCTCGCCCCCGGGGTAGCATTCGGGATCCGACAGGTCGCCGTATTTGTCGCCGCGGTCGTAAAAAATTTCGGTGCAAGGCCCGCAAGGGCCTTCGCCAATGTCCCAGAAGTTGTCCTCCAGCTTGACGATGCGCTCCGCCGGGATGCCGATTTTCTCGTTCCAGTAGCGGAACGCTTCTTCGTCCTCCGGGTGGATCGTCACCGACAGGCGCTCCGGAGCGAAACCGATCCATTCCGGCCCGGTCAGAAACTCCCACGCCCACGCGATCGCTTCTTCTTTAAAATAATCGCCGATCGAGAAATTGCCGAGCATTTCGAAAAACGTATGGTGCCGGCGCGTCTTGCCGACGTTCTCGATGTCGTTCGTGCGGATGCACTTTTGCGAGTTGGCGATGCGCGGATTTTCCGGCTTCACCCTCCCGTCGAAATAGGCTTTCAGCGGCGCCATCCCCGCGTTGATCCACAGCAGGGACGGATCGTTGTGCGGCACGAGCGAGGCGCTCGGCTCCACGTGATGCCCCTTGGATGCGAAAAATTTCAGCCATTTGTCGCGGATTTCCGCAGCTTTCATCTTTGGTTTCCCTCCATAATCTGTTTTGCAATTTTATTTTAATTGGGATAATTCCTCATATACCGGAGCAAAGAAAACTTTACACTTTTGACTTACTCTGGCTGGATCTATATTCTTAAGCAGAACGCTGCCATCCCGATCTTTTTTATATTCCAATCTCGGTGGCTCCAATACGATTTTACGATTATGGATTAAAATCGAAGTTTGATCCAGCGCCATTCCAATAAACGAGCTGAACTTGTACGTGCATGTGCCGGTAACCGTATTATATGGCATGGCAGACCACTCGGGCGTGTCGGTGGAATAACCGTGTTCCTTTAAAATTTTTCGAAAGCGCCGCTGAACCATAGCGAGAACGCGCACCCATCGGGAATCCTCCCAGCCAAAACGCTCCCGATATTGTTGTCTGACCAGAAGGGAGATGCTGTTCTTCCAATCGGCATAAAACCAGGCTTCCAGCTCCGGAGATGCAAGCAGGAGGCGTAGGCGAATGTCTTTTCTGGTTAGTGCCTTAAATTCGGATTCAAGAGATGCTTGCTTGTCCAACACTTCCGAATAGGCCGAAAAGCGGCAATCCGCATCGTCAACAAGTAAAATATAGTCGCCATCCCGTATAGCTTTGAGTGTGGACGGCAGCACCAAATATTTTTTGACCCTGGAAATGAAATCTTTGCCAGTAGATCCGGTCGGCTTGGGCTTTTCGATCGTTCCGGGTTTTGGACCCGGCTTTTCTTTCACATGGGAAGGAAACACCTGGATCCAGTCGATACGGTCGTTCCATTTTTTTAAAAATGGATACATTCCGCCTCTTTCGCTATAGCCGTCAGAAAAAAAGCAATGGATTGTCAGAGCCATGGCCATCCGCCCAGTTTTCCGGTTCGATATATGTCGCCGAGTTCCCAGCCCTCCTGAAAATAGGGTTCAAATTCGGAGAGCTCGATTTGCTCGATCATTGGCATTGGCTTGTTTAAGCTGAAACGGTAAACGTTCAGTTCACCGGAACGAAATAACGGAGTCAGCCCATCCAAAAAATCGGGGGAATGGGTGCTGATCATCACTTGTTCGGAAGAACCAGAACGTGTAATCCAGTTCGATATCACTTTAAGCCAAGCCGGATGGATATTAAGCTCGGGCTCGTCAAGGCTAAGCAAAGTAAACTTTTGCGGAGTCCAGAGCAACACGGCGAGAAGCATTGCCTTAATGGTTCCATCCGACACTTCGTTTAACGCAAATAAATGGTTAGATATCTGCAAGCGGATCGTTTTGCGATAAAGCCCTCCGCTTACATCGACCATGATGTTTTGCAAGTCTGGAATGAGCTCCCGCAAATAACCGGCATATTCCGACAGGAAGCCGGGATATTTTTTTTCAAGCAATTCCAGAAGAGACGCTAAATTCGAACCATCCTGTTTCAAATGCGTTAAAAAAGAAGGCTGAAGCTCCCCTCCTCGGATTTGCAGCAAGTCGAATTTCGTGCTCGAATACGCGCGGAAATCTTCGAAAAACTGCTTTACCCGCTCAAGTGACTTTTTAAAGTTCGGATAATATTCCGTGCGAAACTTTTCATGATTAAGCAACTGCTCCAGTTGATTCATAACAGAATCAAACGGGGAAACGGCAATCCCCGGCCGCTTGGCCGCCGATTGCTTTCCTTCCGTTCGCGAGCGAGCCGAAAAATAGCCCTTCCCTTGCTGATGACTGTGACAGGAAAAATACTCGTACGGTTGGTCATGACCTTTCCTCGGTTCGACGTCCGCAAGCCGTTCCTTCGTGATCCTGTAATCGGACGCTTCCGTACCCGATTCGGGTATCCGAAAGCAAAAATCGTATTGCAGCGGACGATTTTGTCCATCCTGTAAAATCCAGTTCAGTTCGATCGTAGCGGGCTTTTCGGATTGCCTGTCCAGCAAGCTTCCCCATGCGCGTTTATTTAATTCGCTCCAGAAAGCCGTAGGATAAGCTTGATCCTTCTCGAATTTCACAATCTCAGAGATAAAACTTATCGCATCGATCAAATTGCTTTTTCCGGAATTGTTCGGTCCTACGAACACATTCAATTTGTTGAGCTTTAAGTGCTCGATATTCAGATTCCTGAATTTTTTCGCAGAGAATGACGAAAGCACTTTTTTCACCATCCTTCAGTTTTAAATGAAAAACGTCCCTGAACAATTCAGGGACGAAAAGCTTCGCGGTACCACCCTGGTTATCGCGCTGCCGCCCAAGCGACGTCGCGATCTCCTCGAGAGGGGATAACGGCCCTCGAACCGGCGGGGATTGGCCCCGCGCTCCGAAACCGGCTTCCTTCGCCCTTCGCAATGAAGATTCTTTCAGCCCGAGGACGACGCGCGCCCGGGAATCTTCTCTCTGGTCTTGCGGTCTGCAAAGTACTCTTGTTTCGTCAACGCGTTGACTATAGGCGTTTCAAACAATCACAATTGATTATAGTCAACAAAATTTCGCGATGTCAAACGGTTTTTCTGCGAATGTAGTAACCGAACAGATGCTGGGCCACCACTTTGGCGGCGGCGTAGAACGGAACGGCCAATATCATGCCCGCAACGCCGGCGAGCTCCCCTCCGACCAGCAGCACCAAAATAATCGTCAGCGGATGAATATGCATCGACCGGCCGACGACCTGCGGGCTGATGACGTTGCTTTCGAGCGTTTGGCAGAGCGAATTGACGACGATGACGAGCAGCACCATTTTCCACGAAATCGTCGAAGCCATGACGAGAGCGGGCAGCGCCCCCAGAAACGGCCCGAGATACGGGATAATATCGAACAGCGCGACGAACGCCGCCAGAAGCAGCGGGTACGGCATGCCGATCAGCAAATATCCGATGTAGGCTGTCAAGCCGATGCAAACCGATACGAGCAGCTGTCCGCGAATATAGCTTCCGAGCGCCTGGTCGATATCTTTGAGCATGCGCACCATCGGCTTGCGCTTCGCCCGGGGCACGTATTTCAGGACGGCCCGCTCCAGCACGTCCATGTCCTTCAATATGTAAAACGCGAGAAACGGGACGATCATCGCCAGAAAAAACACGTTCAGCACCGCGCCGATGTTGTTCAAAAACTCCGTCACCCGCTCGGATATCTGCTTCTCCAACCCCGCGATCGCCCGATTGATGCCGTTGCGGACGCTTTCCGGCAGGATGTCGTTGTTGTTGAAATGGTTCAGCAGATTTTGGGCGCGCATCGTCATTTCCGGCACGTGCTCGTTCAGCTCCTGCACTTGCCCGATGAACATCGGCGTCACGTTGACGAAGATGACCGCGCTGGAACCGATAAAAACCGCATATATCAGCAATACGGCGGCCGTTCTCGGAACCTTTCGCTCATGCAGCAGCCCGACGACCGGGTTCAGCACGTACGCGATAATCATGGCGATCAGGAACGGAGCGAGCACGGCTTTAAGAAAGCCGTATACCGACAGCAGCATCGGGCGGACGAGACTGACGAGAAACAAGGCGATCAATATGAGAATAACGAAGATCAGCACCGTAAAAAGGCGGCTTTGCGCAAACCGGTTCATTCCGGCACCCCCGATCCGTATGGCTGCTTCCGCCGTCGTCTCCTTCCAGTATATGTACTTGTCCGCTCCCTTAAACCGGCGGAATGGACGGAGGCACGCAAAAAACCCGGCCTCCATCATGATGGAGTACCGGGGTTTGCGCAGGGGAAAACAGAAGCCCGATATATCGCGTTCCGGACTTCATGCTCCCGCTTTATGCCGTAATAATTACATCCCGTTCGCGTGAACGTGCGGAGGAATCGGCTCTTCGAAGAAAAGATCGTCGAGCGAGCTGAGCGTTCCGTCCTCTTCCACTTGGTAGACCGACATTTTATCGCCGTTGACCGTCAATTCGATAAAGCAGCTCCAGCAATAAAATTGATGGGAACCGATTTTCCCGATATCTTTGGAATTGCAGTTTGGGCATCTCATCATCGTTATCACCTGTCACTTTCCGCGTAAGGTTCTCTCAGCACCCGCTCGCAGGAGGCGGGCACGAGGATGGCATTCTCGCCCAAGGTTACGCCCTCGGGCCCATCCGGCAGCAGCAGCCGACGCCGTCCCTCGAACACATCCGCGAGAAAACCGTCCGTTAATTCATAGCCTATTATTTGTGTACCCTCCGGAGAGCGAAAGTAAACGTCCGCCACCCGGCCTAGTTCTTGTCCATCTACGGTGCAAACCGGAAGCTCCTTCAACCTGACCGTGCCCGTTTGAAACGAACGTAGCAGCTGATTCCGCGGAATGGGGCGCAGCGCGCTGCGATCGGAAATCACGAGCGCGTCGTCGCCGCAAACGGCGACGTCCTTCCAATCCACCGTGTACACGGCTTTGCGAAACCAGATGCGCGTATCCAAAACGATGAAAGAGAGCTTCCAAAACTCGTCGAATCCGATATCCTGGACTCTTCCGACCCGCTTGCCGTTCGTCAGAACAACCGGCAACCCGATAAGATGCTGCACGTTTCGCAAGGTCTGGCACCTCTTTTTCGCGAGGCGCTTGTTATCTTTTACGCAAACGCGCCGCAATGGTTGCAATTATTTTTGCGGTTTTTTCCGCTTCTTCTATAGTATTGCCCATTCCGAAGCTAAAACGGACGGCGGATTTGCAAAAATGATCCGAAAGTCCCATCGCGAGCAGCACATGCGATGGCTGCAAAGAGCCCGACGTGCAGGCCGAGCCTCCGGAAGCGGCGACTCCCGCCAAATCGAGATTCATCAGCATCGTTTCGTTCGCGATGCCGGAAAAGCCGATGTTCGCGATGCTCGGCAATCTTCCCGCCGGATCGGGATCTCCGTTCACGACGAAACGGTCGGCGCCGAGCTCGCGCTCTAGCGACTCGATCAGCTTGCGGCGAATCGTTTCCGCGAGGGAGCGCCGCTCCTCGCGGCTTTCGTGCGCGATCTTCGCAGCCGCGGCGAACGCCGCGATGCCCGCGACGTTCTCCGTGCCGGCCCGGCGGGAACGCTCCTGGGAACCGCCCACCTGCGTCGGCTGAAACGGCGTGCCGTTGCGAATATATAAGGCGCCCACGCCTTGCGGGCCGCCGATTTTGTGCGCGGTTACCGTCAGCAGATCGACCGGAAGGTTCGACAGATCGAACGCTTCGTAGCCGAATGCCTGAACGGCGTCCGTATGCATAACGGCGCCGTGGCGGCGGGCGATGCGGCCGATTTCCTCGATCGGCTGCTTCGTGCCGGTCTCGTTGTTGGCCGCCATGATGCTGACGACGGCCGTATGCGGCCCGATGGCCGCTTCCGCGTCTTCGACCGAAACCCGGCCGAGGTCGTCGACGGGCAGCAGCGTAAGCTCGAACCCTTCCTCTTCCAGCCTGCGGCAAGCGTTCAGCACGGCATGATGCTCGATTGCCGTCGTCACGATTCCCCGGCGCGCGGCGTCGCGCCCGCGCTGGGACCGAGCGGCCCCGTACAAAGCGGCGTTGTCGCTTTCCGTGCCTCCGCCCGTAAACGCGATTTCCTCGGGCCGGCAGCCCAAAATGCGGGCCAGCTCGTCCCTTGCTGCGGTCACGCGGGACCGCGCTTCCCTTCCGAAGCGGTGAAGGCTGGACGGGTTGGCGGGTCCGGCCGCCGCCGCGTCCGCGTACGCCCGAATCGCCTCGGGGAGCATCGGGGAGGTCGCCGCGTGGTCAAAATAAATCGTCGTCATGCTCGCCGCCTTAAATGTAGAACATATAGCTGTCCTGGGCTTCGCCTTTAAAGTTGATCAGGTCGGACAGCGTCGTGGAATCGAGCACTTCCGCGATGCTGTCGCGGATCCGCAGCCAAAGATCGCGCTTCGCCGGATCGTCCTCTTCCGTAAAGTCGACCGGACTGATCGGCCCTTCCAGAATGCGGATGACGTCGCCCGCCGTCAGCTGTTCCGGTTCCTTGGACAGGACGTAGCCGCCGTAAGCGCCGCGGATGCTTTTCACGAGTCCCGCGTTGCGCAGCGGAGCGATCAATTGCTCCAGATAGTGTTCGGAGAGCCCGTTTTTCTCGGCGATGCTTTTGAGCGAAATCGGTCCTTCGCCGAATTTTGCCGCGAGCTCCATCATAATCGTCAAACCGTAACGGCCTTTAGTCGAAATTTTCAAAATCGCACCTCGTTTTCATGCATGGCATGGTTTCTATTTGTTAATTCAGGAAAATGTACCGGAAAATAGGGCAGTATCCCCATATCACATCTATGTTATCATAACATCACCTTTTTGGACAAAAAAAACGCAAACTATTCGCTCTCCGCCGAATGCGGACGGAGCGGGCGTGTGCACCGGGCAAGGTTGTGTTAAAATGAGGACAATCCGCAGCGAACCGGAAAGCCGGTTCGTCTTCGGACCCGTAACCCAAGGAGTGATACTGATGATCGATCTGCAATCCGCCGATCCCGCATCCGTGCGCGTCGTCGTCGGGATGTCCGGGGGAGTCGATTCTTCCGTCACCGCGCTTTTGCTTAAACGGCAAGGCTACGACGTCATCGGCGTTTTTATGAAAAATTGGGACGATACCGACGAAAACGGCGTGTGCACCGCTGAACTGGACGCCGAAGACGTTCGCCGCGTCTGCGATCAGATCGGAATCCCCTATTATACGGTCAATTTCGAAGCCGAGTACCAGGACAAGGTGTTCTCCTACTTTCTGGACGAATACCGCCGCGGCCGGACGCCGAATCCCGACGTCATGTGCAACCGCGAAATCAAGTTCGGCGAATTTCTGCAAAAGGCTCTCGACCTCGGCGCCGACGTCATCGCCACGGGCCATTACGCGCGCGTCGAGCGAGCGGACGGCGAATACCGGCTGCTGCGGGGCGTGGATAGCAACAAGGATCAGACCTACTTTCTGCATGCGCTGAACCAGTCCCAGCTGTCCCGGGCGATGTTTCCGATCGGGCACCTGCCCAAGCCGGAAGTGCGCAAAATCGCCGAAGAAGCCGGGCTGTATACCGCCAAGAAAAAAGACAGCACCGGCGTTTGCTTTATCGGGGAGCGCAACTTCAAGGAATTTTTGAGCCAGTACCTTCCCGCGCAGCCCGGCGACATGGTCGATCTGGCGACCGGAGCGGTCAAAGGCCGCCACGACGGGCTGATGTACTATACGCTCGGCCAACGGCAAGGGCTCGGCATCGGGGGCTCCGGCAGCGGCGAACCCTGGTTCGTCGCGGACAAAGACCTGGAACGCAACATTTTGTACGTCGTCCAGGGGGACGCCCATCCGAGCCTGTACTCGACCGCGCTGACCGCGGAAAACGTCAACTGGATTTCCCCGGAGCCGCCGGCCGCGGAAGTGAAGTGCACGGCCAAATTCCGTTACCGCCAGGCGGACCAAGGCGTCACCGTCAAACCGCTTGAAGGCGGGCTGTGGCGCGTCGAATTCGACGTCCCGCAAAAGGCCGTAACGCCCGGCCAAGCGGTCGTACTGTACGACGGCGACGTCTGTCTCGGCGGCGGCACGATTTGCCAGGTCCACAAGGCCGTTGCGGCGGGCCGGCCCGTCTGACGCCGGCGCCCCCGAACGGCCAAAGGAAAAACCCCCGGAATTCCGGGGGTTTGTTCGTTAGCGCTCTTTCGTGATATGAAGATAAGCCTTCGCGCGAGCGAGACTTACAGTTTCACCACGTTGGATGCTTGCGGTCCACGGTTGCCTTGCGTAATTTCGAATTCAACCGCTTGACCTTCTTCCAAGGTTTTGAAGCCTTCGCCTTGGATAGCAGAGAAGTGCACGAATACGTCGTTGCCGTCTTCAACCGAGATGAAGCCGTAACCTTTCTCTGCGTTAAACCACTTAACTGTTCCTCTCAAATGAAAAACCTCCTAAAAATCTCGCCGTAGCTCGGCGAATGAAATCATTATAACCTATTCATTGTCAAGACGCAATATGTGAAAAGATTGATGATTTTTGTAAGCGGCCCGGCTGCGGCCGCGCCCCGGCAACGTTTTCAAGCTCGGCGAGCCGCCCGTCGCGATGGGAATTCGGCATTGCCGGTCCGGCATCTTCCGCCCTCTTCGAGGAGACATACGGAGCAGCCGAATCTTTCCGGCGAAACGTTGATTTCTTCGCCCATCTCTTCTATGATCAAATAAACCGAATTCATGCAATAAGGCCTCGCGCGTCCCGGTTTCGGAGCGGGCGAAGCCGGACAGGAGAACCGATCATGTTCGCCAAACACGTGATTTACAAGCATGACAACTATAATATGTTGACCGTCGAGGTGCAAGGCAAGACGATCGTCGTCCGTCAAATCTCCGATCAATGGGGCGAGGAATGCCATCGCTTCGTTAGCCGGCCGGAGCTGATGAATTGGGCGGAGCGGCATTTTGCCGCCGAGGACTTTCCGGGCGGCGAGCCGCAGCGTCAGGAGACGCTCGAAAAGCTCCGCTCCGTCTGACATTCGCTAACGGGAGGCTGCCAATTTCTTTGAACGATAATCCGACGCTTATTTTCGCCATCGTCGTCTTCTGTCTCGGAGCCGTGCTGATCTGGCAAAGGGAATACATTCCCCAAAAGCTCAAAAAACCGCTCGCGATTTTCGCGGCGCTGATGATCCTGTTCGCGTTCGGGCTCATCGTGTACAGCTTTTTCGCCTTGGGAACCTGACTTATATTCGGGACCAGTTGGGACATACTACCAAACGGAATCGCCTATCCGCTCGCACGGAGGTCCGTTATGAAATCGTATGTCCCGTTGTCCGCCGCCTTGCTGGCGGCGTTGTCTTTTGCCGTCGACCAGGCCGCGAAGCCGTTCGCCGCGCTCTCCGGCCGCCCCGATTCCGCGGTAGCCGCCGCGGCGCCCGCGGAATCGACGCTCCGCCAAGCGATTATGATGAGGAGGTTGTCAACCGACATGAGCCAATTGCCGAAACGCAACGAAACGAACGCCGAATTTCACTGGCGTCTGGAAGACCTGTTCGCAAGCCAGGAGGCTTGGGATGCCGAATACGCCAAAGTGAAGAAACAGATCGGGGACATCGCCGCTTACCAAGGCAAGCTGAACGACGCCGCGACGGTCGCGTCCGTTTTCGCCCTGGAGGATGAGCTGTCGCTGGGCGTCGAGCGCCTTTACGTCTACGCCAGCATGCGGCATCACGAGGATATGGCCGAAGGCCGCTACCAGGCGCTCTCGGAAAAAGCGAAAAAATTGAGCGTCGAAGCGAACGAGTCGCTTTCGTTCATCACGCCCGAAATTTTGGCCTTGTCCGAGGAAAAGCTGAAGCAAATGATCGATTCGCCCGCACTCAATTCTACATATAAACGCGAGCTCCGGGAGATGCTGCGGCAAAAGCCCCACATCCTGTCCAAAAGCGAAGAAGCGCTGCTCGCGCAGGTCGGCAACATTTCCCAGGCGCCCAGCACCATTTTCGGAATGATGAACAATGCCGACCTGAAATTCCCGAAGGTGAAAAACGAGCAAGGCGAGGAAGTCGATCTGACCCACGGCCGCTATATTCAGTTTTTGGAAAGCCGCAACCGCGACGTGCGCCGCGAAGCGTTCAAGGCGATGTACGACACGTACGGCAAATGGCGGAATACGCTCGCTGCGACGCTGAACGCGAACGTGACGAAAAATCTTTTCTACGCCAAAACTCGCAAGTACCCGAGCGCGCTGGAAATGTCTTTGTTCGGCGACAATATCCCGCAAAGCGTATACGACAACCTGATCGCCACCATCCATCGGCATTTGCCGCTCATGCATCGCTACATGGAACTTCGCAAAAAGCTGCTGAAGGTCGACGAGCTGCATATGTACGATCTGTTCGCCCCGCTCGTGGAAGAATTCGATATGGACATCTCCTACAAGCAAGCGAAGAAAACCGTGTACGAAAGCCTCGCCCCGCTTGGCGAAAACTACCGCAAAGTGCTGCAGGAAGGCTTCGACGGCGGCTGGATCGACGTTTACGAAAACGAAGGAAAACGCAGCGGCGCCTACAGCTGGGGGGCGTTCGGCACGCACCCGTACGTGCTGCTCAACCATAAGGACAACCTGAACAGCATGTTTACGCTCGCCCACGAGATGGGCCATGCGATGCATTCCTATTATTCGGACGAAAGCAACGACTACCGGAGCGCGCAGTATACGATTTTCCTCGCGGAAGTCGCCTCCACGCTGAACGAGGCGCTGCTTATGAACCATCTGCTGGAGAAAACGACTGACCCGAAGGAAAAAATGTACTTGCTCACCTACTACGCCGACCAGTTCCGGACGACCGTCTTCCGGCAGACGATGTTCGCGGAATTCGAAAAAATCGTCCACGCGAAGGCGGAAAGCGGCGAAGCGCTCACTCCGCAGGAGCTGTGCGACATCTACTATGAATTGAACAAAACGTATTACGGGGACGGCGTCGTCGTCGACAAGGACATCGAAATGGAATGGGCTCGCATCCCGCATTTCTACACCAGCTTTTACGTGTATAAATACGCGACCGGGTTTTCGGCGGCGACCAGCTTCGCCAAACAGATCCTGGACGAAGGAGAGCCCGCGGTCGAGCGTTATCTCGGCTTCCTCCGGAGCGGCGGAAGCGACTACTCGATCGAAATCCTCAAAAAAGCCGGCGTCGACATGTCGACCGAAGAGCCTATCGCCCAAGCGATGAGCGTATTCGAAAATCTGCTCGATCAAATGGAACAGCTGACGAAATAATCGGCTGCGAGAGAGGGGAAACGAAGCGATGGAAAACGAAGAGAATCTGCGTTATCCGGTCGGAGCTTTCGAGAAGCCTTCCGCTTTGGACATGGAGGAAATACGCCGCTGGATCGGGGAACTTCCGGCCGCCCCGGAAAACCTGCGGCTCGCGGTCCGGGATTTAAGCGACGAACAGCTCGATACCCCGTACCGCCCGGGCGGCTGGACGGCCCGGCAGGTCGTTCATCATATGGCGGACGCGCTCATGCAGCAATATACGCGCTTTAAGCTCGGATTGACGGAGAACGAACCGACGATCGCGGCGTTCGAGGAGGACGAATGGGCGAAGCTGCCCGATTCGGCGCGTTTTCCCGTCGACTCCTCCCTGCTCGTCTTCGAAGGGGTGGCCGTGCGCCTGGAGGCGCTGCTGCGAACGCTAGACGCCTCCGTTTACGAACGCAAATTCATCCACCCGGCGAACGGACCTACGAAGCTGTATGAATTGTTTGCTTATGCGGCCTGGCACATTCGGCATCATACGGCGCATATCACGTCTTTGAGACAGCGAAACGGCTGGTAATCGGCCTGCTTTCCATAGCGTTCCGCCAAGTTTTGGCGGAACGCTATATTTTTTTATACTCCATTCCTGTCGCTGGCAGGATTCGACACGATTCTCCGCGAATATGAACCATTCAAGGGATCGAACAAGCGGGGGATTGGATGAAACAGGAATTGTCGTCGGAACAACTCCTAAGCGTAATTTTTGATTATATGGCCAAAATTACCGGGGAAAATCAGCTGGAACGAGTGTTGGTCCTCATGGCCAACATGGGCAGGGAAATGATCGTGGCGGACCGCTGCGCGGTATGGCTGATCGACGAGGTCAACGAAGAGCTGTTCACGACCGTCGCGCATGGCACGAAGCCGATACGCATTCCGTACGGGAGCGGCCTTGTCGGACATTCCATCCGAACCGGGGAACCGATCGTCATCGAGGATGCGGCTGCGGACCCGAGACATCATGCCGAAACCGATCGCATAACCGGTTACGTCACCAAATCCGTCATCACCATTCCGTTCCGGAACAGCGATGGCCGCATCATCGGCGCCTATCAGGCGGTCAACAAGCTGACCGAAGCCGCGATATTCACTTCCAAGGATATCGAGCTTCTGTCGCTTGCCGCTTCCTATGCGGGCAAATCGCTCGAGTCCGTCATGCTCCATCAGGAGATTATCGACACCCAGCGGGAAATTATTTCGACGATGGGCGAAATCGGCGAAATCCGATCCAAGGAGACCGGCAATCACGTAAAGCGCGTGGCGGAATTTTCGTATGCGCTCGCTCGTTCGCTCGGCCTGTCGGAACACGACGCCGACGTCCTGCGGACGGTGTCCCCGATGCATGACATCGGCAAGGTCGCCATTCCCGACTCCATTTTGAACAAGCCGGGAAAGCTGACGGACGCCGAATACGACATTATCAAGTCCCACACGATGATCGGGCACCAGCTGCTGCGGGGTTCCCGCCGCGAGCTGCTTCATGCCGCCGCCATCGTGGCGGAGCAGCACCATGAAAAATGGAATGGAGAGGGCTACCCGAACGGGCTGGCGGGCGAAGAGATTCACATTTTCGGACGGATCACGGCCGTAGCGGACGTCTTCGACGCGCTGAGCGCGGAACGCGTCTACAAAGCGGCCTGGCCGATCGAAAAAATCGAGCAGCTGTTTCGCGACGAGCGGGGCAAGCATTTCGATCCCGACGTCGTGGACGCGTTTTTCCGCGTGCTGCCGGAGCTGATCGAAATTCGCGACCGCTTCTCCGACAAAGAAGCCTGATCGGCAGCGGCCTGGCCCGGGCAAGTCTCCCAAGTTCGACGCGGCAGGCCGTGGATACGGCTTGTCAGCGGCGATGGCCGAAGGCAAGAGCTCAAGCAAGGCGCGGCCTGCCCACTCGCGGCCTCTCCGAGGCATTGCCCGGGGGCAGGCGCTCCGACCTTCCGGCCCCTGCCCCCTCCTGCCCGATGGCTCCGCTCGGGCAATGCGCTCAAACGCGACGCGGTTCGGGGGCACCTCGCGGCCTCTCCGAGGCGAATGCCGGGGGCAGGCGCTCCGACCTTCCGGCCGCCTGCCCCTCTCCTGCCGATGGCTCCGCTCGGGCAATGCGCTCAGCGTTGCGGAGACGGCAGCAGAGGAGCGAGTTCCCGCCGCCAGGCCGCGAGCCGATCCTCCAGCCCGCGATAGTCGCGGGTCGGAATCGGGCTCGTGGACGGCAAGCGAAGCACCGTCCGCTCCGCCACCTCCGGCGCCGAGCCGAAAAAACGGCGCAGCACGGAATACGACTGCGTCCCGTTGCAAACGAGCGCCTGGATGCCCGGGAAGCGGCGGAGAAGGCCCGGAATGTCGTTCGGCTCCTCTTCCCTGATTTCGCTGTCCAGACTCCCCTTCCGCTCGCACGAAGCAATCGTATCCCAAAGCGCGATCCCGTGTTCGAGCGCGAATTTCAGCCTGTCCTCGTAAGCGTCGTCCGGTACCGGATCTCCGAACAGACCATAAACAATCCGCCACAAATAGTTCCGGGGATTGCCGTAATATTCGAATGCTTTGAGCGAAGCCACGCCCGGCATGCTGCCCAATATCAAAATCCTCGAACGCTCGTTCACGATCGGAGGAAACGAACGTATCCGCCCATCGCTTCCCATCGCGGCCACCTTCCTTCCTGAAGCTTGGCCTGATTATAGCGGTTGCCGCAAGGCGATGCAAACGACAGGAAAAGGCTAAGAAATATGCCTGAAGGAATCCTTGGAAAAAAGACAAACTCCACGGGGATCGTGAAAGGTGGGGATTTGGTGCGGAATGTCGCGTGAGACGGACCCGGCTATATCTACGGTCAAAAAAATTTTCCTCGAAAAAGGCGCCCTCATGCGCATGGCGGGTTGAGATACTCAACCTGACCCCACTGATCCTGGCTGTGTGCGTTTGACCGGCCGAGGTGAGTAACATTTACCCAACTGATACCGGCGGCACACGATTGACCGGCCGAAATGAGTAAAATTTACCCAACTGAGTACGGCCGCACGCGTTTGACCGGCCGAGGTGAGTAAAATTTACCCAACTGATACCGGCGGCACACGATTGACCGGCCGAAATGAGTAAAATTTACCCAACTGATACCGGCGGCACACGATTGACCGGCCGAAATGAGTAAAATTTACCCAACTGATACCGGCGGCACACGATTGACCGGCCGAAATGAGTAAAATTTACCCAACTGATACCGGCGGCACACGATTGACCGGCCGAAATGAGTAATCCCCTATGACGTTACCGTCACCGCCATAGATGAAAATGTGGTCGTACGCATCCTTTTATCCTTCTTACATTCTGGACAAACAGATAATGAACAGATCAAAAGACGGAAATTTATTGGTCCCCCGTTGAGTAATCCGTCTTATTGCAGTTTGCGAGAGCCGCCCATTGTCCCTAAAGACGCGTATAAACTCTCTCCTTTAGGACTGCATGGTCTGTTTAATCTGAAACAAGAGGGTGTTGGTATGGATGCTGTACGTCAAATTTGTGCTGGTCTGGACGTCCATCAGGAAACCGTAGTTGCATGTGTGTTGTCGGGTTCGTTGGAACACAAACCCAAGTCCGAAATCCGCACGTTCGGTACCACTACCCGCGAATTGCTGGAGCTGCAGGATTGGCTCGAGGAGCGCGAGTGCCGAGAGGTAGCGATGGAGAGCACCGGTGTGCTGTGGAAGCCAATATGGAACGTCCTGGAGTCCACCTGTGAATTGACTCTCGCCAATGCGCGGCAGATTCAAAAGATGCCGGGACGTAAAACCGACGTTCAAGACGCACAGTGGATCGCCCAGTTGCACCGCTGCGGGTTGGTACAACCCAGCATGGTCGCCCCACAAGAAATCCGTGAGCTTCGGGACTTGACGCGGTATCGTCGCAAACTGGTGCAGCAAACGACCTCCGAGAAGAACCGTGTTCACAAAATCTTGCAGGATGCCAACATCAAGCTCACCACCTTTATGTCCGATTTGTTTGGCGTCTCCGGCCGGGCTTTATTAGACCGACTTGTCGACGGCGAGGTATTGGAGGAGGCGGAAGTTCGCCAGCTCGTCAAATCCCAGTTGAAGAAGAAAGTCAAACCACTCATGGACGCACTGAATGGTAAACTGCTGAAACATCATCGCGAAATGATCAAGTACCACCTGGAGCACCTGAAGTTTCTCGAGGATCAAATTGGGCGGTTAGAAGAGAAAGTTCAAGCGCTGATCCAACCATACGAAGAAGAGGTGAAATTGCTAGATACGATTCCCGGCATGGATCGCACAGCGGCAATCACGCTGCTGGCTGAAATTACGCCTAATGCGGCTAAGCATTTCTCGTCAGATGCCAAGCTGGCCTCTTGGGTCGGTGTAGCCCCTGGGAACAACGAAAGTGCAGGCGTAAAAAAAAAAGTTAAAGCCCGTAAAGGGAACAAACATGCAAAAGGGATCTTATGCCAAGCGGCATGGGCAAACGCTAGAAGCAGCAACCGAATTGGCGACTATTTCAGGAGGGTAAGAAAGCGCCGAGGTGACCAAAAAGCAGCTGTCGCCACAGCCCATCTGATTTTGCGAATCGCCTATGCGATGCTTCGAGACCGGGTAAATTACCAGGAAATTGAATCCACCGTATTTCAGGAGTCGACCTCCAAGATGGTGGAACGTTTAACGAAACAGTTGCACCAGCTTGGATATAATGTCGATTTGAAACCTACTGGAACAACCTAAATTTTAAAAAAATTAGGGTTGAGATTTCGGGGTAGTGGGTCTTTTTTTTGCCTTCTTACGGCACTTGACCGGCCGAGATGAGTAAAATTTACCCAACTGATCCCGGGCGCATGCGTTTGACCGGCCGAGGTGAGTAAAATTTACCCAACTGATACCGGCGGCACACGATTGACCGGCCGAAATGAGTAAAATTTACCCAACTGATCCCGGCCGCATGCGTTTGACCGGCCGAGGTGAGTAACATTTACCCCACTGAGTACGGCCGCACGCGTATAACCGGTTCGGATGAGTATCCACAACTCGACCGTTGCCCCCGAAGGGCCGAGCCGACTTTCGGCACGGACGGAGGCGATGCCGCTGGAGAAAGGTTCCCGCTGCCCGAGCGGCGCGTCCGATCCAAGCAAACTTGTCCGGGCGCTTTCGCACGGCAAATAACCTGAACTTTCTTTTAGCCTACGAAATTGCCCTCCGCCGGCCGAGAAGACCGAATGGAGGGCGAACCTTACCCCTTAACGCTTCCCGCCGTCAGCCCTTCGATGATTTTTTTCTGCAGGAAGGCGTAGATGACGAGAACCGGCACGACGCTGAACACGATGCCGGTGCAGACGAGCGCGTAATTCGTTTGGAACGCGTCGCGAAAGCCGACCATGCCGGTCGGAAGCGTCCGAAGCGAGTCCTTGCTCAAAAAGAAATTCGCCAGCAAGTATTCGTTCCAGTTGCCCAGAAAATTGACGATGAACACCGTCACGAGAGCCGGCACCGTCAGCGGCAGCACGATCCGGAAAAACAGCCCCGGGGCGCTCAGGCCGTCGACGATCGCCGCTTCTTCCAGCTCGTTCGGAATCGAACGCATGAACGCCGAGATCAGCAGGACGCTGAGCGGCAGCGCTCCGGCCGTATACGGCAAAAACAGCGACCAATGCGTGTTCAGGATGCCCAGATTCCGCACGAGCAAATATTGCGCGATAAACAGCACGTTGCCGGGGATAAGCATGCCGATCAGCACGAACTGGTAAATCCAGCCGCTTGCCCGGACGAACTTCATGCGGGTCAGCGCGAACGCGGTTCCCGCCGCCAGCAGGACGCCGACGACCGCCGAGGAGAGCGACAAGTACAGGCTGTTGAAAAAATAGACGTTGATGTTCGCCTTGACCCACGCTTCCTTGTAATTCCCGAATTCCCAAACGGTCGGCAGGCCGAACGGGCGCGTCGCGATCTCGGTATTGTTCGCCTTGAAAGAAGACAGCAGGACGAACAGGAACGGCAGCAGAATGACGACGACGTACGCCATCATGACGACATGCGGTATCGTTTTTTTGACGGCGGCCGGCATCAGTATTCAATCCTTTCCTGTCTTCTCGCGAACAAGACCTGGTACAGGGCGGTAAGAACGAGCGCAAAAATGAAAATGACGATCGACAGCGCCGTGCCGTAGCCGTATTCCCCGTACTTGATCGCTTTGTTCACCATGTAGGAAGCCATCACTTCGGTCGCGCCCGCCGGCCCCCCGTTCGTCATGACGAGCACGATGTCGACGACGCGCAGGGCGCCCGCGATCGACAGCATGATGACGACGTTGACGATCGGTTTGATGAGCGGCACGGTCAAGTACCACGCCCGCTGCACGCCGGTCGCGCCGTCGATTTTGGCCGCCTCGTCGATGTCCCTCGGGATGGCCAGGATGGCGGCGAGAATGAGGACGATATAAAAGCCCATCCACTGCCAGGCGTTCGTGATCAAAATCGAGATCATCGCCCACCGCGATTCCGCCAGCCAGTAGATCGGGTCGATGCCGAGCAGCCCCAGCAAATTGTTGAGGAGCCCCACGTCCGGATCGTAAATGTACCCCCACAAAATGCCGATGACCGAGGTGGACAGAATGGACGGCATGAACACGGTCGTTTTGTAAAATCCCTGAAACCGTTTGACGTTGCTGATAAGCAGGGAGAAAACGACGATGAGCGGCACCTGCACGCAGCACGAAAACAGCAAAATATAGACGTTGTTCACGATCGAGGCCCGAAACTCGGGGTCTTGAAAGGCGGTGGCGAAATTGTCGAAGCCGATGAAATTTTGCCGGTTGAGCCCGTCCCAGTCCGTAAATCCGTAATATACGGAAGTAAGCATCGGATAGATGAAAAACAGAAAGTAAAGCGCGATCGTAGGCAAAACGAACATCAAATATACATAAGGATTGCGAAGCGCATTTTTCATGGTGAAACTCCTCCGCCGTCGTTAAAGTCGGGAAGAGCAAGGAGCCGCCCGCAACCCGGGCGGCTCCTCTCCCCTTTGCAAACGTTATTGGACTGCGGCCGCGTTTTCGGCGTCCTGCACCTTCTGGATGGCGTCGGCCACTTCCTGAGGCGTCGCTTTGCCGGCGATCAGCTTTTGCAGCTGCGTCTCGGTTTCGGTGTAAACTTTCGATTGAACGACGGAATCGAAATGCGGGAACGTCACGCCCGCTCCGTTCAATACGTCGAGCACCTGCTTCACGATCGGGTCGCTCACCTGGGCGACGGACGCCTCCGACAGCTTCATCGAAGGCAGCACGCCGTCCTCGAGCAAGCCGCGAAGCTGCATTTCGTCGCTGTACATATTTTTGATGAACGCTTTGACCGCTTTCAGCTCGTTTTCGTTCAGATCGGCGGAGAAGCCGTAGCCTTCGCCGTAGTTGGCGTTGACGGACGTTTGGTCGCCCTTGCCGTTCGGCAGCGCCGGCAGCGTCACGAACGCCACCTTGCCGGCGACGGCCGCGCCTACGGCATCGTTCTTGAACGCCGAGGAGCGCCACGAACCGTCGAACATCATCCCGGCTTTGCCCGCCACGAAATCGTTCAGCATGTCGCCGTATTCCTTGCCCAGCTCGCCCTTCGTGAAGTACCCTTTATCGACCCATTCCTTGTAGAGCGTATAGGCTGCGACGACGTCGGGCGAATTCCACTTGGCGGCGCCTGTCGTGAAGCCCGTGATCGTCTCGGGCCCGGCCAGGCGGCCGATGAACGTGTTGATCGTCATGTTCGGCACCCATGCGCCCTTGGAGCCTACGGCGAACGGCGTGATGCCGTTTTCCTTCAGCGTATCGGCCGCCTTGATCAGATCGTCCCACGTCGTCGGCGGGTTCAGGCCGTACTGCGCGAACAATTCGGTGTTGTAGAAAATGCCCTCGGTATTGCCGCCGATCGGCAGCCCGTATACTTTGCCGTCGACCGAGAACGGGTCGAGCACGTTGAGGAACTGGTCCTTAAGCCCCAGCTCGTCGAGAATCGGCGTCAGATCGAGCAGGCGTCCCGCCTTTGCGTATTTTTGCGTGTCGCCCGCGCCGCCGAAGATGGACATGATTTTAGGAGGATTGCCGGCGGCCATTTCGGCCGGAAGCTTCGTGAAGCGGTTGACGCTGTCT
Organism: Cohnella algarum; assembly: GCF_016937515.1. Classification (NCBI taxonomy): domain Bacteria; kingdom Bacillati; phylum Bacillota; class Bacilli; order Caryophanales; family Paenibacillaceae; genus Cohnella; species Cohnella algarum. Next base: position 4,148,038 of record NZ_JAFHKM010000002.1, on the reverse strand, counting down.
TCCACGCCGTCCAGCTCGAATTTGAGGCCGGGCACTTCTTCTTCGGTTTTTTTGACGACGTCGTCGAGAATCGCTTTGCGGAACTTCTGCGGATCGCCGATTTGAATATGACGGAGCGATACCGTAAAGTTTTCAACCTTCTCCGGAGACGGGGATTCGCTCGGCGATGCCGAAGCGCTCGGGCTCGGGCTTGCCGACGGGCTGCCGCTCGCTTCCGGAGCGTTGCCGTTGCCGCCGCACCCGGCCAAGACCGCGGATAAAGCGACGGAGACGGCCAAGACGGATGTCCATTTCTTTTTCACGTGTAAGACCCTCCCAAACAAAATTTGGTTGCTTGCTGTATCTTTATTGTAAAAGGGATCGGGCCCGAAGTAAGTGCGTCATTCCGATAAAAGAGGGATACAATCGTCTTGCGGGCTCCGGTTGAAATGAGTCGGCAAATGGGCTATCATTCCAAATATGAAAATCGGATTGATTCGCCACTACCGGGTATTGAAGCCGCTCCCGGACAAAAAGCTCGTATCGGGAGCGGAGCTTGGACGCTGGTTCGCCGAGTACGAGGAAGCCGATATCGAATTGGGAACGACCGCGCTCGGCGATACCCGCTGGAGCCGCTGCTTTTCCAGCGACCTGCCGCGAGCCGCCAAAACGGCCGAACATGTTTTCCGGGGACCCGTGCGTTTCCTTCCCGATCTTCGGGAAATTCCGGCGCCGGAGTTCGGCCGTTGGCTGAAGCTGCCCGTTCCGGCCTGGTTCGTGCTCATCCGGGCGTCGGAATGGATCAACCGCAAGTCGCGGCGGGACATCAAGGAAGCGAAGCGGCGCATCGCGCGCGTGCTCGACGAGGCGCTCTCGGAATCCGAAGCCGACACGCTTATCGTCAGCCATGCCGCGATGATGGTCTATTTGCGCAAAGAGCTCATCGCAAGAGGCTTCAAGGGACCGTCCTTTTTCGTACCGGAAAACGGCCGGCTGTATGTATTCGAAAAAGACAACGAACTGGAGGAAAAGTAAATGGCATCGTTCCAGGAAAAGCTTGCCCGCTACGCGGACCTGATCGTGAACATCGGCGTTCATCTGCAACCCGGCCAAAAGCTTGTCGTCAACGCGGCCGTCGACGCCGCCGAGCTCGTGCGCGAAATCGCGCGCAAAGGCTACGAGGCCGGAGCCTATACCGTCAAAGTCAACTGGTCGGACGACACCGTCGCGCGGCTTCGTTACGACCATGCGCCGGACGAGGCTTTTTTGGAGGAACCGAAATGGTACGCCGGCGAAATGATGGAACTCGTCGAAAACAACGCGGCCGTCGTCAGCGTCGTCTCCTCCGACCCGGATTTGCTGAAGGGCGTCGCGCAGGAGCGGATCGCCAACCATCAGAAAACGTACGGCAAGGCGATGGCCAAATACAGGCAATATTCGCAAGCCAACAAATTCAGCTGGTGCGTCGTCGCCGCTCCTTCCGAGGCGTGGGCGGCCAAAGTGTTCCCCGACGCCCCCGAAACCGAGCGGGTCGCGAAGCTGTGGGAAGCGATTTTCCAAGCGGTGCGCGTCGACCGGGAGGATCCGAACGCGGCCTGGGAACGGCACATCTCGACGCTGAACGAAAAAGCCGATTATTTGAATGCCAAGCAGTATAAGGAGCTTCACTACGTCGCCCCCGGCACGGATCTGTACGTAGGTCTTCCGGACGGCCATCTGTGGGTGGCGGCCGACAGCGTCAACGAGCGGGGAACGAACTTCGTCGCCAATATGCCGACCGAAGAAGTGTTTACCGCGCCGCATGCCGAGCGTACTCGCGGCTATGTCTCCGCGACGAAGCCGCTCAGCTACGGCGGAACGGTCATCGACGGCTTCAAGCTGACGTTCGAGAACGGCCGGATCGTGCAGGCGGAAGCGGAAAAGGGCGAAGAAACGCTCAAGCGGCTCATCGAGATGGACGAAGGTTCGCGCCGGCTCGGCGAAGTGGCGCTTGTGCCGCACCGCTCCCCGATTTCGGAATCGAACATTTTGTACTACAATACCCTGTTCGACGAGAACGCGTCCAACCATTTCGCCATCGGCAGCGCCTACGCCTTTTGCTTGCAGGACGGTACGTCGATGTCGCAGGAGGAGCTTGCGGCGAAAGGCTTGAACCGCAGCCTGGCGCACGTCGACTTCATGGTCGGCTCGGCGGAAATGGACATTTTCGGCGTTACCGAAGACGGCAAGGAAGAACCCGTCTTTCGCAAAGGCAACTGGGCATTTTGACCAAAAGCGCGAAAAGCTCCTCCCCCTGTCCATGCGGCGGGGAAGGAGCTTTTCGCGCTTTATTCGTCCGTTTTCAGTCTAACGACGGCGCTGCCGACCGATTCCTCGGCCCAGAGGAGCGTCAGCTCGTCCCCGTCGCTTACCCGCCCGACGCCCGCCGGCGTTCCGGTGAACAGCGCGTCGCCCGGTCCGAGGCCGTAATGGGCCGCGACGAAGGCGGACAATTCGTCTAGGCCGAACACCATGTCGCGGACGTTGCCGCGCTGAACTTCCGTCCCGCCGATGCGAAGGGAAAAGTCTTTTTCGGCCAGCTCCGCGGTTCCGGGAAACGGCAGCCAGGCGCCGAGCCCGGCCGAGTTTTTGAAGCCTTTGGCCGGCAGCCACGGATAGCCTTTCGCTTTGATTCCGTCCTGAACGTCGCGCAGCGTAAAATCGAGGCCGACCGTGAAATGCGACACGACGTCGTCGAGCGAAACGCCGGGCTCATAGGGTTTTGCGAACAGGAGCACCAGCTCCGCCTCGTAATGGACCGAGCCTTGCGAGCCCGGCAGCGCCGCCTCGCGCTCCCACGGCACGGCCGCGTGCGTCGGCTTTGTGAAAATCATCGGCCTCTCCGGGACCGCATTTCCGAGTTCGGCGGCATGCAGCCGGTAATTGCGTCCTACGCAATAGATGTTGCGGATGGGAGTCGGATTCTTCATCTTCTGCTATCTGCTCCTTGTCGGACCGCTTGAAGCCAACGGTCGGGATAATTGGTGCAAATTTGAAAAGCTTGCGGCATCGCGGCCAATTTCGCGAGTTCTCGCCGGTCGTTGACCGTCCAGGCCATGATGCGGATTCCCGCCTCCTCGGCATCCCGCAGCAGGGCGGCGTTCAGGCGCCTGTAATCGATCGACAGCACGTCCGCCCCGAGCGCTCGCAATCGTTCCACGAGCCGGGGGCTTCGCTTGTCGACGATCAGACCGGTGCAGACTTCCGGCAGGTGCCGCCTTGCCGCAACGATCAATTCGGGGTCGAACGAAGTGATGACGGCCTCTTGTTCGATCCGGTAGCTTCGAAGCAGTTCCGTTACGTTTTTTGCCAGGAGGTCCTTATCGAGCCCGCCTTCCTTCAATTCGATGTTCAGCCGGCAGCGGCCCGCCGCGAGCTTCAGCACCTGCTCCAGCGCCGGGACCGGCTCGCCCTCGTAAATCGGATGAAACCACCGGCCCGCGTCCACGGCCGACAGCTCCTGCGCGGTCTTGTCCCTAACTTTGCCCTTGGCATTGGTCGTCCGGTTTAACGTCGCGTCATGAATGACCACGGGCACTTCGTCCTTGCTTAAATGGACGTCGAGTTCGATCCATTGAACGGAAGGCTCGCTCATCGCCAGACGGAAGGCTGCCAATGTATTTTCCGGCGCTCCTCCGGACCAGCCGCGATGAGCGACGCACGGATGAAGATACGATTGCTGCGATACTTCCATTGAGGATCTCCCTTCGGCCGCAGAACCGGAAGACGATTCTACTCGTTTGTTGCGCTTTCGGTCGTTTTTTCCGGGGACTCCCCTTCCGCGCCATCGGAGCTTTCCGCCGGTTGCGGGGCTTTTGCGGCTTTATCCGGAGCCGGAACAATGTTGCCCAGTTCGTCGACTTCCGCGCGAATGGACAAATCGTCGAGACGGCCGAGCAGCAGTTGGGAATCGATCGGCACCATCGGCGCGGGCTGCGATTGTTCCGCGAACATCGGCACGAATGCCAGGGAACAGCCTCCGTCTTTGCCGCAAGTCGCGTTGAGCACCCCCGTCTGCTGGGTCAACGTATTTCCGTTCGACGTAAACACGAAATTGCCCAGGCTGTACGCGATCCATTTGCCTTTATACGATTCGAAGCCCTGCAAAATATGCGGGTGGCTGCCGATGACCAGATCGGCGCCGGCATCGATAAACGCATGGCTTCGGTCCGTTTGCCGCTCGACCGGATTTTCGTTCAGCTCCTCGCCCCAGTGAACCATTACGACAACGACGTCGGCAAGCTTCCTCGCCGCCTGAATGGCTGCCTTCGAGCGCGTCAAATCGTAAGCCTCGGCGACGCCCGGATTGTTCTTGTCGGCTTTCCACTCCGTTACGGGCACGATGTTGGTCACCCCGATATAGGCGACGGTGATCCCGTTGCTCTCGATATAGACGGGCGTAAACGCCTCCGTATCGTCCCGGCCCGCCCCGACATGCTGGATGCCGGCGTCGTTCAAATGATCCATCGTGTCGCTGAGGCCCTCCCAGCCCTGGTCTAGCGTATGATTGTTCGCCAGCGACACGATGTCGAAGCCTGCGTTTTTAAGCCCGGCCAAATATTCGGGCTTGCCTTTAAAAACGTATTTCTTGTTTTCCGCGGGGGTGCCGCGCTCCGTAATCGGCGCCTCCAGATTGCCGGCCGTAATGTCGGCCGCTTCCAGGATGCTCTTGGACGCCGCGAACGGGTAATCGACGCCGTTTTTGTCCATTAGCTCCCCGACCCTCGCCGCCGGCAAAATGTCCCCGACAAAAGCGAGCGTCACTTGCGGCCCGTCCGTCGACCCGCCGGCGTCCGGCCCGGATGCTTCTCCGGGAAGCCCGCCGTTCCCGGGCTCGGCCGAATCGCCGCCGCCCGCTTCCGGAGGCCGATTGCCGGAATCTCCGCCCGACGGCTCCGGCGACGGTTCTTGAGACGGCTCTCGGGACGGCTCGCCTGCCGAATCCGTCGCGCTTCCGTTCGCAGACTCCGGGGCGTTTGCGGAATCGTTCGTCCCCGTTGCGGGCGCGGTCGGGGAACCGGCCGCCTGCTCCGTCTCCGGAGGCGCTCCCGTCGCCGCTTCCCCTCGCTGTTGCAGCCAAGAGGCGCCCCAAACTCCGACGACGGCAAAGAGCGCGACGATTAAAAACAGGTTCACGTATAGCAGCAGACGGGCGCGCCTTCGCGACTTCTGCCTCGAACGGGTGCGAGAATACGGCATAACGTTTCTTCCCCCCACTTCCATTTCCTGCCCCGTATTATACCATAACCCGTTCGCCTCGCCGACCGCGAAAACATTAAAAAACGCCAAAGAAACGTCCTTTGGCGCCTGCCCGGCAATGAAAAATCAGGTGCCGGATGCCGGCCGGATTCGAATCCGCGCCGGCCCCGGGCCGTTAGCTTCTTCGCCTTCGCGATTCACGCCCAGATCGCCCCGGCCCCCGTCTCGGTTCCAGTTCCGGATTCCGCTCGCGGCTCCCAATCGAATCCCGTTTCGCTCCCTTGCTCGATTCCGGGCTCATGCAGACATTGCGCCAAATCGACCCTGCCGCTGCCGGCCCATTTGACGCCCTCTTTCTCCAGCAAATGCAGCTGCGAATATCGAGCTTCCCCTTCCGGCAAAGCGATTTCCCCCTTCGCGTTGACGACCCGCTGCCACGGAAGTCCCTGCTTGCGGCTTTGCGAATGCAAAATCCGCACGACCTGACGAGCGCCCCGCGGACTTCCCGCGTATCTGGCAATTTGGCCGTAGGTCATCACCTTGCCTTCGGGAATGCTTTGGACAATGCGAATGACGCTTTGCGTAAACGGCTCCATCGTTCTCCTCCCGAACTTTTTCCTATTTGAAAAAAGTATAGCATAGCGGGCAGGGCTGTTGCGGGCAGGGCTGTTGCCGGCAAATCCGTAATCGGATCGACTCGCCGGTTTCCAGCCCGCCGTGCATCCGAAATTTTCGCCCTTGACGCTTGCCAGCTTCTAACTTCCGATAAAGACAAACGCCCCTTCGCCATCGACTGCCATAAACATGCCCAACGCGGGCTGAGATGAGTCGCCACGACTCAACTGGATCGTTAGCGCGCGTGCGAAACCGGGGAGATGAGTATTTTTTACTCAAGTGCGCGTGGCTTCATGCGTTTGGCGAACTGAGATGAGTCGCCACGACTCAAATGAATCGTTAGCGCGCGTGCGGTGGCGGCGGGATGAGTCACAAGAAAGCCGCGGCTTCCCGCCAATCGCGGTCAGTCGCGGCCTTAGCCTTACTCTCCGTCCAGGCTTACGATGCGAACGGGTCCGGTCAGCTCCCACTTCGCGAAATGCCAGTCCTTGCCAAGCGTCCGTTCCGGCGCATCCGGCCGGTCGGCGAAGTTTTTCTCGCCCGCGTATTGCGCAGGGCTCGTCAAGTGCCGGTCGCCGTCGATATGGCGGTGCGGGCCGTACACGTTGAACGTGCTCGGGTACAGGTCGACGGCGATTTCATGCTCTCCGGGCGGCAGCCCTTCCGGCAGCCCGACCGTCCACTCCGGCCCCCAGCACCAGCCGAGGCCGGTCTCGCCGACCCGGACATAGGCGGCTGCCGCCTCTATGCCGGTCAATTGCAGCGCGCGCCGCCCGCCGCCGATCGGCTCGGCAAGCGTGGCGGTTTTGCGGGCCGTCGCCGGCTCGCCCGCGAACGGAAACCCGGAAACGATCCAGTTTCCGGCCTCGATCTCCCCGATCGGAGCGAGCGCGAACGGGCCTTCCGTTTTCCATTGCCGACCGTCCTTCTCGGCAAAGGGCGACAGGCTGCGGGCCGCAAAGCTCCCCAGCAGGAACGCCGCCGGGCGGGGCTCCCCTCCCGGAGCGGGAACGACGCGGACGGACAGCTTCGTTTGCCCGGCGAGCAGCTCGTCCGGGACGCGGGCCGCGAACCGTCCGCCTTCCTCGGTCAAGCCAAGCTCTTGACCGTTTACGCTTGCGCTTGCGACGGGATCGTGAAGCACGAGCGTCAAGCTGCCGATCCGAACCGGCTGCGCAAGCTCGTACTCCGCCCCAAGCGAGCCCTCCGGACGTGCTTCGAACTCGACGGACAAACGGTTCGTTCGCGGCGCTTCGCACGCCCATTCCGATTGCTCCGGGATAACCGGAGCCGGAGCCGCCGGGGCTGGAGCCGATGCTTCCGCGGAGGCGGGCACGATGGCTCCGCGCCGTCCGCCAAACGCCGCCCGCCAGTCGTCCCCTCCCAGCACCCGGATGCCGGCGTCGCGCAGCCGCCGCTCCTGCTCCGGATCGTTCCAGCGGCAGCCCTCCGGGACAAGGACGCTGCGGTAGGCCCGCCGGCCGATCCAAAGCTTGCCGTCCTCGATGCGGCCGTCCTCTTCGATCGCCCGCTCCTCGGACAGCTCGTAATGAATACCTTCCGCATGCAGCCGCTCCACCAGCTCGACGAAACGATTGCTGATTCGCCCGCTCGCCGAGTCCGGCACGCTCGAGCCGTCGTGCTCGTTCATTTGCCCCGCGTCGGCCGGATCGAACAGCGCCGCGACGCCGCGAGTCGGCGTGACGACGAGCGCGTCCGGCTCCGCGCGCAAATCGGGCAGCCGCGACGCCTTTTCCTTCACGGAAGCGAGCAGCTCGGGAAACGCCTCCTTCCACGTCAAATGGGACGGCATGGACGGCGGCCAGTCCTGGATCGCCTGCGTTTTCAGCCTGAACTGGTTCAAGTGCAGCACGAATTCCCCGATGCCGTGGCCGGCCAGCCATAAAATATAGTTCGCAAACGATTCCGGCGAAACGCCCCAGCCGCTGCCGCCCATCGCTTCGGCGAGACAGCCGTTTCTTCCTTGCTGAACGGCGACCGAATGGGCGATCCGCGGATAGAAGTTGTTGCCCGGGTACCGTTCCAGCGCATCGATCGCGGGCGTCTCGACCCCCTTCAGCACCCGGAAGCACGAACCGCTGTAGGACAATTGGAAAAACGGATTTTCCTCGCCCTTCAAATGCGCCGTAAACCGCTTGCCGTGCGCCGCGCACCACTCCCCGATCGGCTTGTAAAAGCCTTCGACGAGCGCATCCGTCAGCATTTCCCAAAAACGGGCGCGAACGCGCTCGAACCCGTCCCCTTCCTTGAACAAAAGGGGCAGCAGCGGAAAAAGCGCTTCGCCGTACCGTTCCTCGTACATCTCCGGGAATCGGTCGTTCCATGGCAGCGCGCCGGTTTTGACCGTAATGCCGTGTCCGTCCAGAAACGCCACTTCGTCCGCAAAGAAGCCGGTCACATAATCGAAGGCTTCGGGCTTCAAGCCCTTCCGGTAGCCTTCGTGCGTAATGTCGATAAAAAGCCGGGTCGTCTCGGAGTCGAACGAAGACACCGCGAACTTCGACCCGAACGAAATCCGCATTTCTCCGTTTGCCGTTTCCGTCCCTTTGACCCATTTATAGGTCGAATCCGGTCGCCTTGCGAGCACTTCCCCCCCGGCCGTGCCCGACGGCCAGCCGTTTTCGTCGTACAGCCAGAACTCCATGCCGATCGATTTCGCATATAAAACAAGATCCGAAACGATGTCCAAGTACGCTTCGCTCATATAAGCCGGCCGGTTCGGATAAAACCGGGGATGAAAAATAACGCCGTCCAGCCCCGCCGCTTTCAGCTCGTCCAATTGCGCCCGAAGCGGCTCCGTTTTCAACTCGTCGTTGATCGACCAAAAACTCAAAAACCTCAAGCCCCGGCTGTTCATCCGCCGCCCCCCTCGAATCGCGCTTTTCTTCCGATACTAGAGTACCGCACTCCAAACGAAAACGAGTTGATCGATTTTAAGATAAAAGCGCATTTTTTTGCGATGTTTACCCTTTTACCGCTCCGGCCGTAATGCCGCTTATAATGAAACGCTGGGCAAACAGATAAACGACGAGGATCGGAAGCACGATCAGGCAAACGCCAGCGAAGATGAGCGACCAGTCGTTGTAGTACATGCCCTGGAACGACGACAGCTGCACCGTAATCGTCGCCTTGCGGCTGTCGGACAAATAAAGCATCGGCATCAGAAAATCGTTCCAGACCGAGAACAGGTTGAGCACCGTAACCGTCGTGACCGCAGGCTTGAGCAGCGGCAGCACGATGCGGAAAAACGTCCGATACATGCCCGAGCCGTCGACGAGCGCGGCTTCCTCGAGCTCCCTCGGGACGCCCCGCACGAATCCGCTCAGCAGAAAGACCGAAAACGGAGCCAGCATGCCGAGATAAATGAAAATGACGCCCTGGTACGTGTTGATGATATCCAGGCCTTGCAGCACCTTGTACAACGGAATCATCGCCATTTGAAACGGCACGATCATCCCCGCCAGGAACAGCAAGTACACCGCGTTGTAGAAGCGATTGTTGCGCCGGGAGATCGCGTAAGCCGCCATGGAGGCGAAGATGACGACGCCCGCGACGGACACGACGGCGATGCCGATCGTATTGAGGATCGAACGAAAATAATGCATCGTATCGAACGCCTTCGAGAACGAAGCGCCCGTCCACGCTTCCGGGAGTCCGAACGGATTGGCCGCAAGATCGGCCGGCGTCTTGAACGCGGACAGAAAAATCAGGACGATCGGATAAATATAGACCAGCGTAAAGCACCACAGCAGCGCCTTTCCGATCCGGCCGAGCAGAGGCAGCGAACGGTTCATTACATGTCCACCTCTCTTTTGCGCAAAATCGTCACCATGACGACCGTGATGATCAAAATGCAGACGAACAGCGTCACGGACAGCGCGGACCCGTATCCCCAGCGGATGCCGCTGCCGAAGCCGAGCTGATAAATCATCGTGGCGACCGATTCGGTTTCGTAGCCCGGCCCGCCCCCCGTCAAGGCGTAAATCTGGTTAAAAAGCTGAAGGTTGCCGATGAGGCTGAGAATGATATTGATCGTAAAAGAAGGCGCGATCAGCGGGAACGTAATATGCCGGAATCGTTTCCAGCGGGAAGCGCCGTCCAGATCGCCGCTTTCGTACAATTCCTTGGAAATGCCCTGGAGGCCGGCAATGTAGATGACCATCGAATAGCCCATGCACTGCCAAATCGTGACCAGAATGATCATCCAGCGGGCCGGTCCGGGTTCGCTCAGCCAGCCCATTTTGAGCGATTCGAGATGCAGCGCGTCCAGAATGTTGTTGACGACGCCGATGTTCGGCTCCAGGATGAAGCCCCAAACGTAACCGATGAGCAGCGTCGAGAAAATATAGGGCATGAACAGCATCGTCCGCATGAAGTTGACGCCTCGGAACTTGCGGACCAGCAGGAGCGCGGCCGCGAGGCCGATCGCGTTTTGCAAAATCGTGATGCTGACCGTGTACAAAATCGTATTGCGAAAGGAAGCCAGGATCATCCGGTCCTGAAACATCTCCCTGTAATTGTCGAGGCCGATAAATTCCGTCGTGATTCCGTCCCAATCGGTAAACGAATAATATGTCGAGCTAAGCGTGGGAATCAAAAAAAAGCCGAGGTAAAACGCGAGAGCGGGAATAACGAAAACGAGCCACTTCATCTCCACGATCCAATTGCGTCTCTGTTTGATCATCTTTGGCAGTCCTTTCATTCCTTGAACGGCCGTACGGCCGGCTCCGTTACGGTTCGAAGCCGGCCGCGCGGGTTCAAAAGTCTGCAGTCGGGTTTACGGCGGGGCGATTATTTGTTCAGCTCTATTTGTTCAGCGCTTTGGCGTTGGCCGCGTCGTAATCGGCGATGAATTCGTCGGGCGTGATGCCTTTCGCCAGCAGATTTTGCATTTGTTTTTCCATGTTGAACGTCGTGCCGGTCGGCTGGTAGTTGCCGTTGGTCGCCCACCAGTCCGGCTGCACCTCCGCCGTTTCCATATAGCCCTGCACTTCCTCGACGAACGGATTGTCGACCTGCACCTTCGTGTTGGTCGGGATGCCGTTCAGGTCCTGAATGATCCGGGATTGGTTCTCGGCGCTCAAATAGAGATCCATCGCCTTCTTCGCCGTTTCGACGTCCTTCGTCTTCGCGTTGATCATCATGCCTTCGTCGGCGCTGGTCGGCAGCACCGTCGGTTCGCCCGGCTCGTTCAGCGGCAGCGGGAAGAAGCCGATTTCGGCGTCCGGATTGGCGCTTTGGATGACGCTGAGCTGCCACGTTCCGGTTACCATCATCGCGGCTTTGCCGGTCGCCACCATCTGGCTGGCGATATTGGCGTCGGTGCCGAGGTAATCGTCGGAGAAGTAGCCTTTTTCCGCCCAGTCAAGTTGAACGTTCAGCACCTTCTTCACGTCGTCCGCAATGTCGGCGTACTTCAGCTCTCCGGTCGCCAGCTTTTCCCGGATCGTTTCGTCCTTCGCGTTGATATATTGGCCGAAGGCGATGAACGGAACGATTTGCGCGGCCCACGTGTCCTTGAAGCCGCCGGCCATCGGCGCGATGCCGGCCGCCTTCAGCTTATCCATCGCCGCCGTATACTCCTCGATATTGGTCGGAACCGCAATGCCGTTGTCCTCGAAAACCTGCTTGTTGTACAGCACGCCGAGCGCGTTCGTCGATACCGGGACATAATAAAGCTTGCCGTCCGGGTTATTTTTGCGGGCTTCGATGACCGACGGCAAAAACTCCGCGACCGAAGGCAGATCGGACAAGTCGACGAATTGATCCGACTGAATCGACAGCTTTTCCGCGATCATATACAAATTTTTATCGATGCCGTGCGTCATGACGAGATCCGGCAAGTCGTCGGACGCAAACTTCGTTTTCAGCGTCGTTCCGTATTGGTCGCTCGGCACGTTTTGCATATCGATCGTAACGTTCAGCTGATCCTTCGCGTCCTGGATCCAGGCGTCGGTGGAAACGTTCCGGCCGGAATATGTCCACGTCAAATAACGCAGCGTCGACGCTCCTTCGCCTTCCGATCCGCCGGAACCCGCGGGCGCGGAATCGTTGTTCGATCCGCAAGCCGTCAGCACCGTCGCCGCCAGCGCGATCGCCGCGCCGATGGCTAACGTTTTCTTTTTGCGTGTCATGTTGACCCCTCCGTATATGAATAAGATGTCCTCGTCGTTCATTATAGCCGTAGAGTCTGTAAAATACTTTGTGTAAACTCTCAAACCTACTAAAATGAAATCATGGAGAGGTTGGGGAGCACACATGGGATTATGGACGAAAGAGCAGCTGCGGAGTTTCATCAAGGAGAATAATCTGGTCACCGCACAGGATGCGCAGAATGCGCTAAAGGACCTGTTTGCCGAAACGCTGCAAGAAATGCTAGAGGCCGAAATGGATACGCACCTGGGCTATAGCAAGCATGACGTGCAGAACAAGCAGACGAAGAACAGTCGCAACGGTAAGAGCAAGAAAATCGTCACTAGCGAGTACGGCGACCAGGAGATTGCCGTGCCACGGGATCGCCTGGGCGAGTTCGAGCCGCTCGTGGTGAAGAAGCATCAGTCCAACGTGACGGGGATCGAGGATCAGATCGTCGCCCTGTACGCCAAAGGCGTCAGCACGCGGGAGATCCAGGACCATCTGCAGAATCTCTATGGTTTGGAGGTCTCGCCAACCTTTATTTCCAATGTCACGAATAAGATCATTCCGCTCATCAAAGAGTGGCAGAATCGGCCGTTGCAGGGCGTATACGCGGTCGTCTTCCTGGACGCCATCCACTTCAAGGTGAAGCAAGACGGGGCGATCGTGAACAAAGCTGCCTACATGGTCATTGGGATCGACATGGACGGCAACAAGGACGTGCTGGGCATGTGGATCGGCGAGAACGAGTCCGCGAAGTTCTGGCTGAGCGTCTTGAACGATCTTAAGAATCGCGGCGTTCAGGACATCCTTATCACCTGTGTCGACAACCTCACGGGCTTCTCCCAGGCGATCTCTGCCTGTTATCCGAAGACGGAGATTCAGAAGTGCATCATCCACCAGATCCGCAACTCCACGCGCTACGTCTCCTACAAGGATCTGAAGAAGGTGACGGCCGATCTGAAGCCCATCTACAAGGCTGCTACGGAGGAAATGGCTCTGCTGGAACTCGACCGCTTTGAGGAGACGTGGGGCGCCAAGTATCCCCTTATTGTCCGCTCATGGCGCAGCAATTGGGACGAACTCGCCACCTTCTTCAAGTATCCGCCTGAGCTTCGTAAGCTCATCTACACGACGAACATGATTGAGAGCTATCATCGCCAATTGCGAAAAGTCACCAAAGGGAAAAGCATCTTCCCAAGCGACGAGGCGCTACTGAAGATGCTGTACTTAGTCACGATGGACGTCACCCGCAAATGGACCGGTCGTGTTCAAAACTGGGGACAGATGCTCCTGCAGCTCTCCGTCTTCTTTCCGGACCGGATCGGCCAGCACTTACCTTGAGGAGGCTAATCTCCCCTTCGGAGAGATGCCTATAAAAGAGTTTACACAAAATTATTGACAGACCCTAGCCGTAGGCTTTCGGCGGCACATTCCAATCCTTTGACCTGTTTCGTTATACTTTTTTTACTTTGTGAAAAGAATGCGACCTTAGTCGCAAAAATTTTGGACTAAGGCCGCTTAATTTGACTTTATATTTATTTTATTGTCTGTATCTGTTTGAAGGGATTCGTTTTACTTTTTCGAATCGTTACTTAGCATATTCTTCAGCCGGACCTTTTTCATACCATTCACGAACTCCATCTTCATTTACCTTAGTCAAGAGGGTCACCACGACAGCATTTCCATTTTTTCGTTCCCAGAATAGATAGGCTTTACCTTGCTCTTTATTTAACAATAACGCCGGCCAGTAATCCCCAATCTTTAATGCATCCTGACGCGCTTTTCCCATGAAAGCAGCATTAAAAGAAAATGCTTCTTTTTGGGTAAGATAATTGGTGAATTCTATACTAACATCCGCACTGTTTATCCTTTGCCAACCGTTTTCTGTACTTAATTCCTCAATCAAGTTCTTTTCTATGATAGCTTGGCTACGGTCCCAAGTGTCTACAATTTCTTGGATGAGTTTAGGATCGTCTTTCCATTGTTCAAACATAGGTTCTTGGTATTGTATGTGTGCAGTGCCTGCCTCCAGTTGTTCGATTAGTGTCTTCTCTCCAGTTGCCTTAATTTCACCGGACGATAGGGCTATAGCCGCTCCAATTACCAATACAAATCCACCCAAGGATAAAATTTCTTTAAATCTCATACTTACCTCCCGAAAATTAACACGGCCTTATTCTTTAGTATATTTTCACCTCATTTATGGTTTTATAAAGATTATAAGTAAAAAATCCTTTTTTTGTAAATGAGTCAGAAGGCTTAAGCACAGTAAATACATAGATACTTTTATCTATGCAATCTTGTATCAAGTTCTGTTTTTCCGGTATTCCGAAGGCGTGCATCCGTAGTAATCCTTGAACTTTTTCAAAAAATAGCTGACATTCTCGTAGCCGACCAGCGCGGAAATGTCGTTCACTTTAAGCTGTTCCTCGCTCAACAATCGGGCGGCGGCTTCCATGCGAACCTGGCTGACGTATTCGTTAAACGTCGTTCCCGCTTCGTTTTTGAACATTCTCGACAAATAGGCCGGGTTCAGATGGAACGTTTCCGCAACGCCGTACAAGGAAATTTCGCGTCCGTAATTCTTGTCGATATAGTGAATGATTTCGCCGACCGCCTTTTTCGCTCCGGTCTTCTGCGCCGAGCCCAGAAACGCCATGACGGCCTCCAGCATCGCCTCGAGCCCCTGCTTCATCTGATCGTACGATTGCAGCTCGGACCAGGCGATGCCCGCCTGCTCGGACGGCTGCAGCACCTGCTCCAAAACGGCGTTGTATTTCTTCAGCAGCTTGCGGACGCTGACCGTCAGCTCATGCATCGTATTGCGGATGCTGTCGGGATGGATCGTGACGCTCGCTTTCCATTCGTCGAAAAGCATGCCGACCTGATCGCGCACCTGGCGCCGATATCCGTTTTCCACGTAGTACAAAAGCGCTTTTTCCTTGTCGTCCGGATACATGTAATACTGGTTTCGGCTGCTGACCTCGTCGGTATGCACGATCCGGCCTTCGTGCACGATGCCGGCGTTGCGAACCGCCTCGGCCGCTTCCTCGTACGAATGGACCGCGTCGGCCGCATCGGTGAATTCCCTGCCGACTCCGGCGATCAGCCGAAGCCCGTTCAGCCTTTCGATTTTGTCCATGACCGAATGAATGCCCGCGTAAAGCTCGTTCAATTCCCGCTCGTCGTCCGCTTCGTCGAGCCCTTTGATCCAGACGAACTCGTTCTGCTGCCCGTATTTGCGGAAGACGACTCCGTCGCCAAGCGGCTGCAACAGCTCTTCCAGCAAGTTCAGCATGACGAAGCTGGTCAGTCCCGCATCGCTTTTATATTTCGTTCGCGCGATTTCCGCGAAGTTGTCCGCCTGCAAAACCAAAACCGCCATTTTCGGCCACAGCTCGGCCAGACCGGCTTTGGCCGCCGTTTGCCGAATTTGGGAGGCGTTTAAGCCCGGTTCGGTCGCCAGCCGCGTCAACAGCCGTTCCTTCGTCAGCGGTCCGCTTTCGTTGACTTTAATATGCAGCTCGATGAGGCTGTTTTCGCGCGTTTCGTCTTCTTTCAGCTTCGCGGCTGCCCGGAGCAGCGTGCGCTCCAGCTGATCCTCGTCGATCGGCTTCAATACGTAATCGAACGCCTGGTAGGTGACCGCTTTTTGCGCGTATTCGAATTCCGAATATCCGCTCAGCATCACGCAAAGGATATGCGGAAATTCCCGATGCACCCGCTCCAGCAGCTGAATGCCGTCCATGACGGGCATCCGGATGTCGGTAATGAGCAGATGGGGCGGATTTTCGCGAATCATTTCGAGCGCCGCCTGCCCGTTGCGCGCCTCCCCGGCAATTTCCATCCCGAGCTTCGCCCAGTCCATTTGTTCCCGAATGCTGATCCGGGTCCACTCCTCGTCGTCGACGATCAATACTCGCAGCATCGTTTACCCCTCGCTTGTCGTTCGGACCGGGATCCGGATGATGACCCGGGTCCATTCGTTTTTGGAACTGTCGATCGAAAGGCCGTAAGGCTCCCCGAACATCGTTTGAATTCGCTGATGAATGTTGCGCAAGCCCACGAAATTGTGGCTCCCTTTTGCCGAATCCGGCTTCGGGCTCCCGCCTCGCTCCGCCTGCTCCGGCGAACGGATCGACGCCATAAGCGCCACGACCTCTTCCTCCGTCATGCCGGCTCCGTTGTCGTAGATTTCAAACACGACTTCCTGCCCGGACCGCTTGCCCGAGACGCGAACGCGGCCGCCTTCTCCCTTCGCTTCGAGTCCGTGCGCGATCGCGTTCTCGACAAGCGGCTGCAAAATCAATTTGATCGTGTAGCACGAGTAAATATCTTCGTCGACATCCAGATCGAAATCGAAAAATCCTCTGAACCTCAGCTTCTGGATGTCCATATAGCAGGTGACGTTGTCGATCTCATCGCGGATCGGCACCGTCCGCTGCTGCAAATTGATGCCGTAGCGAAGCATTTTGGCCAAATTTTTGGAAACCGTCCCGATGTCCGGCACTTTGTGGAGCGCCGCCATGCCGCTGACGATTTGCAGCGTATTGTAAATAAAATGCGGATTGATCTGCGATTGCAGATAGTTGAATTCCGCGTTTTTGCGGGCGATCTCCTCCTCGTACTTTTCGACGATCAGACTTTTGATCGTATTGGTCATGCTGTTGAAGCTCAGCACGAGCTGGCCGAGCTCATCCCCCGAGGACGGCTGAAGCGCAACGTCGAAATTGCCCTGCTTCACGCGGGCCATCCCCTTTTTCAGCTCGAAAATCGGCTTGAAAATCCGATTGGCCAGCAGATAGGCGATCAAAATCGTCAGCAAAATCGCGATCAGCCCGATCAAAAGATGGATCAGCAGCAGCCGGTTGCCCGCCTTGTTCAGCTCCGAATAGGGAGTCAGCGTCAGCGATTTCCAGCCGGTCACTTCGATCGTGCTGTACGACAGCAAGTAACGGATCCCGTTCACTTCCGCCGTAAACGATCCGCTCGCCTGCCGGCTCATTCGCTCGATAATCGCGTCGTCCAGCCTGCCCCGGGGAAGATCGAGCGCATGCGAATAGACGGTCTCGCCCGTCTCGTCCAATAGCAAAATGCCGGTCGGCGGCCGGATGTCGGCCTTTTCGACGATATCGGTCAGCGCGTCTATGGACAAATCGATCAAAATGACGCCGTCGGGCACGTTGATATTGTCCTGTACGATCCCTTTGAGCACGCGGGAAAAAGAGATTACCTGCTTGTCGTACGTCAATTGAAACGGTTCGTGGGGCGGGGAGATGACCGTTCTTCCGCCGGCGGCGACCGTTTTGGCGTACCAGGATTCGACCGTCGGGTCGTACCCCCATTTGGCCGTGCCGTAGGCGGCGTAGGAAAACTGCTTCTCGGGGGACACGTAAATATAAATGCCGTTGAAGTCCTTGCGGAGGTAAAGCAGCCTTTCGTAAAACCGCTGCACGACCAGCTGCGCTTCATACTGCTCGGTTACGTTAGCGTAAGGCTCGGGGGAGAGCGCTTCCTTCATGCTCGTCTTCGAATCGTCGTCTTCGGCTTCGAGATAGATGGACATGATCATCCGGTCCACCTGGTCAAGGTTGTCCTCGAACCCGGTATTGATGTTGTTCACGAGACGCGTTGCCGTCTCGGCCGCCTGGCGTTCGAATATTTGCCGCGAATACAGATAGGAGGTGACGCTGGAGAAGCACAACACCGTAATGACAATGGCGATGATGCCGTAAAAAAATTTGGAAAACAGGCTCCATTCGGCAATTTTGCCCGTTAAGCCGGAAAACGCGATTCCGTTCGCGCCGGCGCCGCGCCGGCTCTTCGTTCTGGCCATGACAAAGCCCCCGGTGTCTGTACAAAGTAGCTTCAGTTTAGCAGAACCGGTTCCCGTTCGTAAAATAAAGAGCCCGCGGCTTCCCGTTCGGACGCGGGAGCGGCAGGCTTTTAACGCAGACTTTATGGCTTTAACACACCGGAAAACGCGATTTCCCTTAACCGCGTCTTCCGGCCGGATACGCTCCGACGGTTACCGGCAGGACGCCTCCGGCGGGCAGTCTCCCCGCGAGGACGCCCGCGAGCGCGGCCATCATCGCCGGTTTATTTTCGTAAGCGCAAATATAAAGAGGGGCGGCGGGCACGGCCGACAAATCGTAAGGCGTTCGGACGGCGGCAAGGACAAACGCGCTGTCCGGCCGTCCGCAAAGCTCGTTCGCGAGGGCGGCTTGCCCGGCGTGAAACGCCGCATCGTAGGACGCGAACACGACCGTTTCCGCCGTCTCCGCTTCCCGCAGGACGGCTTCCCGTTCCGCCGCCGTCGGGTCGAGGCCGATGCGCAGCTCGGCGACCGCGTACCCTTCCTCCCGGAGCGCGGCCCCCAGCGTCCGTTCCTGTTCGATCGCCTCGACCACCTCGGTTCCGACTCTCGCCTCCGCCCATACGGCCAGTACGCGCTTTTCGCGCGGGAGCGGCAGCAGCGCTTCTCCCTTCACGACCGTGACGGCCGCTTCGGAGAGCCTCGCGGCCGCGTCGTCCGCGGCCGTCCGGACGGGGATGCCGGACGCGGGCGGCGCCGATGACCGGGAAGCCGCGGCTTCTCCGGCGGATTCGGCGGCGCCCCGGGGTCGGCCGGCGGCATCGCGGCGGGCCTCGGACTCGGCTACCTTTTCCGCTTCGGCCCGCAGCAGCCCCCGCTTCTCCTTCAGCCGCCACACGCGGTCCACCGCCTCGTCGATTCGGGACAGCGGAATTTCGCCGGCGAGCACCGCTTCGTGCACCGCTTCGAGCGCCGCGATTTGCCGGTCCAGCCGATGGCTGACGAGCACCAGATCGGCGCCCCCCTTGACGGCTTCGACCGCTCCGCGCGCGACGCCGATCGTCCCCGCGATCGCGTTCATCTCCAGGCAGTCGGTCACGACGACGCCCCGGAACGCCAGCCGCTCGCGCAGCAGTCCCGTCAGAATGCGACGGGACAACGTCGCCGGCGTCCCGTCCGGCTCGTACGCCGGAAACACGACGTGCGCGGTCATGATCGCGTCGACCCCGGCGGCGATCGCCGCCCGGAACGGCAGCAGCTCGACCGCGTCCAGCCGGTCCCGTCCGTGCGGCACGACCGGCAGCTCGCGATGGGAATCCGCCGTCGTATCGCCGTGTCCGGGAAAATGCTTGGCCGCCGCCGCCACGCCGCCGTCCTGGTAGCCCCGCAGCGCTTGAACGCCGAGAGCGGCCACCGCTTCGGGATTTTCGCCGTAGGAGCGGACGCCGATCACCGGATTTTCCGGATTGTTGTTGACGTCCAGGCACGGCGCGAAATTCAGGTTGATTCCGATCGACCGAAGCTCCTGGCCCGCCAGAAACGCGGCTTCGTACGTCAGCTCCGGGTTGCCGGCCGCGCCGACAGCCATCGCGCCCGGCATGACGGCGACGCCTTCCTCCAGCCGCACGACCATTCCTCCTTCCTGGTCGATGGCCGTCAGCAGCGGGACCGACGACAAGCTTTGGAGCTGCGCCGACAATGCGGCGGCCTGTTTCGCATCCCGCAAATTGCGCCGAAAATAGACGACGCCCCCGATGCCGTACTCCCCGATCAGCCGCTCGATGCCCGCCGAGGGCGAAAGGCCGTCGAAGCCGCAGACGAACAGCTGTCCGATTTTCCATTTCAGATCAAGTTCCTGCCAGGCACGCTCCGTTTTCCCCATCCGTCACGTCTCCTTGTCGGTCCATCTAGGATTCGCGGCCATTATCGGCTCCCCTTGCTGCCGATGCGACCGCTCGCGGTATTCCGAGGGCAGCATCCCCGTGTATTTGCTGAACACGCGCGTGAAATAGCGCCGTTCCGCATATCCGACCATGAGCCCGACCGTCGTCACGTTTTTGTCGCTGAGCGCCAGCAGCGACTTGGCCATTTCCATCCGCTGGCGGGTGACGTACTCCACGAACGTCTCGCCGAAATGCTGTTTGAACAATAGGCTGAAATAGCTGCCGCTGATGCCCAAATATTCGGCGAGCTGGTCGATGCTCAGCTCCGACGAAAGGTTGCGCTCGATATAGTCTTTAGCGGACAGCATGAGCACGTCGCTCGTCTTTTTCTTCATCGCGCTGTCGATCGACTGGTCGATCAGGCGGTTGATGACCGCCAGCGTCTCGCGGATGCCCGGACTGCGGTCGATGCGGTTCCAGTAGTCGATCTCGTCCTCCCGCCCGATGACGTCCAGCGCCCGCATTTCCCGCAGCAGATGCAGGCATACATAGTGCAAAATCGGCTCTACCCGCTCGTACGACGCATCCGGCAGACGCTGGAAGCTGTCGTTCAGCTCCCGCAGCGCGGCTTCCGTTTTTCGCCGGTCGCATCGCTTCAGCCCGGTCACCATCTCCTCGATCCGATCCCACAGCCGCTGCGTCTCCTCCTGCCCCGCCCGCTTCGGCTCCGGCACGATGACCTCCGCTTCCGCCCCCGGAGTCAAATTCAGCGACCGCTGCAAATGCTTGTAGGTTTTGGCGAGGCGGTCCAGCGATACGGCCGCCGGATGCAGCGCAATGCGGATTTGGAGCTTCAAATAGCTGCCCACCTTTCGCCGCAAATCGTCGGCCCAAACGGCGCAATCGCTCCGGCTGAACGTGTCCGGCGGCATCCGCTCGATCAGCACGCACCATTCCCCGCCCCGCATCTGCAGCACCGAGTGCGGAACCTCGAGCCCGGCGAAATGCTCCTGCACGATGTTGTGCACGGCAAAATTCCACAGCTTGCGCTCCCTTTCGTCCCAGCGGTTTTCCTTGCGGGAGTAGTCGGCGACATCGATGAGCAGCATGGCGAAGGAAAGGTTTTCCCCCGACAGCTCGCTCAGCTTCAAAAACGGCTTGGCCGCCCTCCCCCGACGTCCATGAGCAAATCGTAGAGCACCTTTTCGTAGGCGAGCCTGAACACCTGCTTCCACTCCTGCTGGATCGTCTGCTGCTCGGCGCTGCGTTCGCGGATGCCTTCGGCCAGGCGGTGAATCGTGCGGGTCAACTCCTCGTAATCGATTGGCTTGAGCACGTAATCCCTGACCTCGTACCGAATGACCGACCGCACGTAGCTGAAATCCTGGTAGCCGGTCATCATGATCACCTCGGCCTCGGCGTCGAATTCCCGCAGCGCGCCCAAAAATTCGATGCCGTCCATGACGGGCATCCGGATGTCGCACAGCACCAGGTGCGGCCGATGCTCGCGCGCCAACTCCAGCGCGATTTGACCGTTTTTGGCGAGCCCCGCCACTTCCACGCCCAGCTCTTCCCAAGGCACGACCGCCTGAAGATTTTTCAGAATGTTGATTTCGTCGTCCGCCAGCAAAATCTTCAGCTTCATCCGCTCCACCCTTTCTCGGGGATGTCCGTTTCATTCGCCGACTTCGGGATCACGCATTTGATGATCGTTCCCATTCCTTCCGCGCTGCACAAAATCAATCCGAAGCCCGGCCCGTAATGGATTCTCAGCCGGTCGTTCACGTTGCCGACGCCAAGCCCTCTTCTTTCGCCGGTTTCGGCCGCCTCCTCGTACAGCGCTTCGAGCGTCGTCGCGCCGCCCGAGGCGAACAGCGCCATTTGCGGCTGCGGAATGCCGATTCCGTTGTCCTCCACGTAGAAGACGATGCAATCTCCCTCCTCCGCCGCGGAGACCCGGATTTTACCCAAGTAGTCGATGCCCTCGAAGCCGTGCTGGATGCTGTTTTCCACCAGCGGCTGAAGCGTCAGCTTCAAGATGCGGCAATGCAGCAGGCTTTCCGGCACGTCGATTTCGAACTCGAACAGCTCCTCGAACCGGAACTTCTGGATTTCCAAATAGCTGCGCAAATGCTCCAGCTCCTGATCGATGCGGATCTCTTCCTTTTGCTGAATGCTGATGCGGAAAATGTTCGCGAGCCGCTGCACCATTTTGCTGACTTTGCGCCCTTCGTTCCGGACGGCCAAAATATTGATCGACTCCAGCGCGTTAAACAGAAAATGCGGCTTGATCTGCGCCTGCAGCAGCATCATTTCCGCCTTGCGCTTGCGCCGCTGCTCGCGCACGACCTCGTCGAGCAGCTCCGACACGCGCGCGACGAGGCTGTTGAAGCCCTTGGCGAGAATAACCGTCTCGTCGTTGCCGGTCACCGGCACCCGCGTCGTCAGATCGCCGCGCTCGACGCGCCGCATCGCGCCGGCCACGCGAACGAAGGACAGCACGGTCCGCCGGACGAACATGAGGTTGAAAATCAGCGCGCAGGCGAGCGACGCGATCGTAATCCCGACGACCCAGCTCAGCACGCGGGTTTGATCTCCGGTCAAATAGTCCCAATCGGTCACCGTCACGAGCGTCCAGTCGCCGGTGCCCAGCCGCTTGATGTCCCCCAGATTGTGAACGGAAACGAGGCTCGTTTCGCCGAGGAAATCCATTTTCGAGCTTTCGTAGCTTTCGGTCAAATCGAGCCTGCCCGACGTGTCCGCATGCAGGTAAAAGTTCTCCCCCGCAAGCGTCTCCCCGCTGTCGTAAATGACGGTGCCGCCGCGCCCGACGAGCAGGTAACGCCGGTTTTCGTTGGCGCCGGTGTTGTAAAAATCGAAAAGGCGGTTCAGCTCGTTCATTTGAAACCGGATGACGAGAATGCCTTTGCTTTGCAGCGTATCGATGTCGAGCAGCACCCGGATTTGGGTGAACAGGTTGTTTTCCCCGGTCAAAAGCCGATCCTCGTAAGGCCCGATCCAGACAGGGGCGCCGTTTTTTTTGAGCACTTCCGCATATAGCGGGTTCGTTTGCAGCTTCTCGAGCGGCAGCGGCTCGTCGGGAATGAACCGGACGTTCACGACCTTGCCGTCGTTGCCGTACAGCGTGACGGACTTGATGCCCGGGTACGTCAGCAGCACGCGCTGGCTCAGCTTTTGCCGTTCGAGCATCTCCTGGATGTACGGATCCTCCCCCGAAGCGGCCTGCGCTCCGCCCATGCCGATCGACTGCTCGACGCTTTGCACGCTGTCTTTCGTCGTCACCCAAAAATCCGAAAAATAGTTCGCTTCCTTGATCATATTGTTGATGTTGCGTCCGATCGAGTTCATGGACAGCTCCAGCTGCTCCTCGTACTTCTCTCTCGTCACATGCTGAAACACGAGATAGGAGACGGTGCCGAGCACGAACAAGGGCACGATGATAAACACGAAAAATGCCGTAAATACGCGCCTTCCCAAACTCATCGCTTCGCGCCGTCCTTTCGATTGTTGGCTCAATCCGATTATAGCAGGGAGAACGCGATCGTAGTTTCATTATAGGCCGGCGTGGCGGACGGTTTAAGTCCTCATTCGTCCGATGGAGGGATAAAATCGTCTACTGCTGGGGGGGGCGTCTACGGCTTCCGGAACGAACAAGCCCAATCGGGACATTTCCATGCGTCCCCTGATTTCGGATCCGCCAGGTTCGGCATCTCTATCGCTCAGCTTCGCGTAATAATAAAGAACCGCGCTGGCTCATTCTCCGCGAATTCCGCTGCCGATAAGCCGCCGCGCGAAGGAAATCAAAGCCTGCCGATCGGCTCCTTCCGATCCGAACGCCGGGATGCCGAGCCCCGCGGCTTCGGCTTGCGCCCGGGGCGAGTCTTCCCGCAGCATGGCCGCGGCAACGCCCGGGAGGGACAGCAGCTCGCGATCCGCTTCGGAACGGAGGATGGCGATTTTCGGATAGGGGGCGGATTTGAAGCCTTCGGCCAGCAGCAAATCCAAGCCGTACGGCCTCATCCCGTCGATCAATTCGTCGAGCGTTCGGGGAACGCCGGCAAACCAGGCCGTCCTGGACGGAGATGCAATCGCCGTAACCGCCGCCCCCGCCTGCCGATGCCGCCAGCTGTCCGTGCCGGGCACGTCCGGCTCGAACGAATCGTGCTCGTCCCGCTTCAGCGTGCCGATTTTGAGCCCATCCCGAGCCAGCGCCGTCACCAGCTCGCAAACCAGCGTCGTTTTGCCCGCGTTTTTGAAGCCGACCACTTGCAGGATATTCACGTTGCTCTCCCCTTTCCCGGAGCGGCGCCGATTTTTAATGCCTCATAGCGTCTTCGCTAGCCGCCGACGGAACCGTTAGGCCTCCGTCGAGCCTGCCTCGCCCCGCAAAAGCCGGCCGTAATCGTCCGGCGTATCCACATCGAAGGCAAACGCGGCGGACGCGCCGGCGCGTTTGAATTCTTCCTCCGCGACGCCGGTCCAGGCGATGGCGTCCAGCAGCGCGCCGAGCCTTCGCTCGCCGCGGGACAGCAGCTCCGCGCACGCCGAAGCGAGCTCCGCCCGGTAAAGCGCGTGCAGCGGCTGCGCCCGGCCGCCGATGAGCGGGACGGCGGCGGCGCACGCCTCTTCCGTCAGCCGCTCCAGCAGCAATCGGGCCGCGGCGACGCTCGGCTGCGGCTGATCGCACGCCAGCGCCCAAACGTGCGGACGCGCCGCGGCTTTCAAGCCGGCGTGCAGCCCGGCGAGCGGCCCTTCGCCCGCGAAATCGTCCGGGACGAAGCGAATCTCGCGGCCAAGTCTCGCGAGTCCGTCGACCGCGCCGGCCAGCTCGGGCGACGCCGGGGCGACGATCACGAGCTCTTCCGCCCATTCGATCGCCGCACGGCATTGTTTTCGGATAAAAGGCTCGCCGTCAAACGCCAACAGCGCTTTGTTCCGCCCGCCCATCCGTCTTCCACGGCCGCCCGCCAAAATGACGGCCGTTACTCCGCTTTCGGTTATTCCGCTTCCACCCGCCACGCCGCACGCTCCATCCGCCGGCGAATTTTGTCGCCCGCTCCGAATTCATAGCCCCATTATACCGGCAAACGGCGGGAAGCGCAGCCTCTTGCCCCCAAGCGGAGGGGACGTTCATCTGGCGGCTTTGGGCAACGCCGAGGTTCCGCCTGTCGCGCCGCAACGGCAAGCCGCGCGCAAATCTCTTCTTGACAAAAGGCTTACAGCTCCATCGTCCAGCCGAACGGATCCGGCAACTCCCCGCGCTGAATGCCGGTAATTGTTTCATACAGTCTGCGGGTCAGCTCGCCCGTTTGCCCGTTTCCGATCCGCAGGTTCTCCCCCTGCCAATGCAGCTCGCCGACCGGGGATACGACCGCCGCCGTGCCCGTGCCGAACGCTTCGGCCAGCTTGCCGTCCGCGCCTGCTTGCGCCAGCTCGTCGATCGAAATTTGCCGTTCCTCGACGTCGACTCCCCAGCTCTGCAGCAGGCGGATGACGGAGTTTCGCGTCACGCCGTCCAGAATGCTGCCGTTAAGCGCCGGAGTCAGCACCTTGTCCCCCACTTTAAAAAACACGTTCATGCTGCCCACTTCTTCGATATACCGATGGTGAACGCCGTCCAGCCACAGCACCTGGGAAAAGCCTTCCTTCGCGGCATCCTGCTGGGCGAGCAGGCTTGCCGCGTAATTTCCCGCCGTTTTCGCCGCGCCCACGCCTCCGGGCACGGCCCGTACATAACGGGACTCCACGTATATTTTAACAGGATTTATTCCTTCCGCATAATAGGAACCGACCGCCGACAGGATGATCATGAACCGGTATTCGCTGGACGGCGCCACGCCGAGCGCGGCCTCCGTGGCGATGACGAACGGCCGGATATAAAGCGAGGTTCCCGGTTCGCCGGGAATCCAATCCCGGTCCGCCGCCACGAGCTGCTTGATCGCTTCCAGCGCCAGCTCCTCGTCGATCGGCGGAATGCTGAGACGGGCGTTGGAATCGTTCAGGCGTTCGATGTTGCGTTCCGGGCGGAACAGCAGCGTGCGGCCGTCCGAAGTTTGATACGCTTTCAACCCTTCGAACACCGTTTGCCCGTAATGAAAAACTTTGGCGGCCGGATCGAGCGTGATCGGCTGATAAGGCACGATGCGCGGCTCGTGCCACCCCTTGCCCGCGTTGTAGTTCATAATGAACATGTGGTCGGTAAAAACGCGGCCGAACCCGAGGCTTGCGGCCGGCGTTTTCGTTTTTTTGACGGTCGGATGGATCACGGGTATCGTTAGGCTCATGATTTTTTCGTCTCCTTGCGTTCGATGGCTTGTAGTTGAATGATACCAAGAGAGCTCGTATATTAGTAATATCGGATTTATCGGTCGGTCATACCGAA
The DNA here is from genome assembly GCF_016937515.1 of Cohnella algarum. Classification (NCBI taxonomy): domain Bacteria; kingdom Bacillati; phylum Bacillota; class Bacilli; order Caryophanales; family Paenibacillaceae; genus Cohnella; species Cohnella algarum. The sequence goes on along the minus strand of NZ_JAFHKM010000002.1, from coordinate 4,121,946 downwards.
AAGGTATAACGGAAAGAAGGACTAGCCATGGACATCCGCCAGCTTCGTTATTTTTTGGCGATCGCCAGCGAAGGCCAAATTACGCGCGCCGCCAAACGTCTCCATATGGAGCAGCCACCGCTCAGCCGCCAATTGAAGCAAATGGAAGACGAGCTCGGCGTCGTCCTGTTCGACCGCAAAGGGAAGGAGCTTCGGTTGACGCATGCCGGAGAGCTTCTCCGCCAAAAGGCCGATAGCCTGCTTTTGCAATTTCACGAATCGATAAAAGAAGTCAAAGAGCTCGACGAAGGCATCCGGGGCATGCTGGCGATCGGGGCCGTCGTCTCCTGCACGGCTTTGCTCCCTCCGAAAATCAAGCGATTCCATGAACGGTATCCGTACGTTACGTTTAAAATTCGCGAAGGCGACCACTTTTTGCTGGGGGAACTGCTCAATCAGCGAAGCATCGAAGTCGTCGTCACCCGTCTGCCGTTCGAGTCCGTATCCGGGCCGCAGGCTTACGACGTCATGCAGCTGCCGTCCGATCCGTTCGTGGCCGTCGTTCCCCGGGCTTGGCTGGGACGTTTCGCGCCCGGCGCCGTCAGCGTGGCGGAGCTTGCGGATTATCCGTTTTTGACGCTGAAAACCGATAAAACGATCGGCATGCACGAACGCGTTCTCGACCAATTCCGCCAGTCCGGGGCCGAGCCGCCTATTTTATGCGAGTGCAGCAGCGTCGCCATCGCGCTCGCGCTCGTCTCCGCGGGCATCGGCCTTACGATTTTGCCCAAATCCGTCATGACCTCCTCCTCCCTTCCCGACATCGCCACGCTTCCGATCGCCGAAACGGGCTTCCAGTCGGAGGTCGGCATCGTCTGGCTGAAAGACAGGTACTTGTCCAAAAGCGCCCTCCATTTCATCGATACGTTCCGCTGACGATAATTTGCGTGAACTTGCGCGGATATGGCTTTTCCGGAAGGAAATCGGACGCGCTGCGGCGAATAGGATGAATACAATGTAACCGATTCCAATAAATTGTACTGTATGCGAATCGGCGAGACCCCGGCTAGGAACGTTGATAAGAAATTGAAAATTTTTGCGGTACTAGTAGATTAGAATTATTCTTATTATGAAGATATTATTAAGTGTATTGACGCCCCTTCCTTCTTCCCTTACATTAAGTCATACAAACGTTGCTCGCACCAGGCATGTTTATCCAATTTCATGATTCGAAGGGAGAACGAATGAATGAGCAGATTGACAACCAATCAAGGCGTCCCGATCGGCGACAATCAAAACTCCAAGACGGCCGGAACCCGCGGCCCCACCCTGCTGGAAGATTATCAACTGCTCGAAAAGCTCGCCCATTTCGACCGGGAACGGGTTCCCGAACGCGTCGTTCATGCGCGCGGAGCGGGGGCTCATGGCGTTTTTACGCTGAAAAACAGCATGAAGCGCTATACGAAAGCGGCTTTCCTGCAGGATCCGGATACCGAAACGCCGGTGTTCGTTCGTTTTTCGACGGTCATTCACGGCCAGCATTCGCCGGAAACGCTTCGCGATCCGCGGGGCTTTGCCGTAAAATTTTATACGACGGAAGGCAATTACGACTTTGTCGGCAACAACTTGCCCGTCTTCTTCATCCGGGACGCGATGAAGTTCCCCGATATGGTTCATTCCCTGAAGCCCGATCCGCGGAACAACCTCCAGCATCCCGACCGGTACTGGGATTTCATGTCGCTGACGCCGGAGTCGACGAACATGCTCGTGCATCTGTTCTCGGACGAAGGCATTCCGGCCAACTATCGCGAAATGCGCGGATCGAGCGTCCACGCGTTCAAATGGATCAACGCTTACGGCAACATGGTTTACGTGAAGCTTCGCTGGGTTCCGAAAGCGGGCATCCGGAATCTGTCCGCGGAGGAAGCATCGGAAATTCAGGCCCGCGATTTCAACCATGCGAGCCGCGATTTGTACGAAGCGATCGAGCGCGGGGATTATCCGGAATGGGATCTGTACGTCCAAATCCTCGATCCGGCGGACATCGACAACTTCGATTTCGATCCGCTGGATGCGACGAAGGATTGGTTCGAGGACGTCATTCCGCCTCAGCTCGTCGGCACGATGACGCTGAACCGCAACCCCGACAACGTATTCGCGGAAACCGAATCCGTCGGCTTCAACCCCGGGGTCGTCGTGCCCGGCATCGAACCGTCGGAAGACAAACTGCTTCAAGGCCGTCTGTTCTCCTATTCGGATACGCAGCGCTACCGCATCGGCACGAACTATTTGCAGCTGCCGATCAACTGCCCGTTCGCGCAAGTGAGCAACAATCAGCGCGACGGAGCGATGCCGTTCAAGCAGCAGGCCGAATCGATCAACTACGAGCCGAACCGGCATCAGCACACGCCGAAAGAAGATAAGTCGTTCCGGGAAGCGGGCGCTCCGGTCGGCGGCCAGGCCGCCCGCGCCAAAATCGAGAAGCCGAACGACTTCGGCCAAGCGGGCCAAGTGTACAATCGCTATTCCGACGAACAGAAAGCGGCCCTGGTCAAAAATCTGTCCAACGACCTGAAGCAGGTCGCGGAGCAAACGAAGCTCCTCGCGATTTGCAACTTCTACCGCGCGGACGCCGACCTCGGCCAACGGCTTGCCGACAGCCTGAACGTAGACGTAACCCCGTATTTGAAGCAAATGGTCTGATTCGATTTCATCAAAAAGCGAGAAGCCTCCGATTCCCGAATCAACGCGCGGGATCGGAGGTTTCTCGCTTTCTCGGCTAGGAGCGAATGAACTGCCGATAGGTGATCTTATGATTCGAGCCCAGCGGAATGAGCTCGTTCAAGTATTTGCCGATCAGCTCCTTTTCGATATCGGTAATCGTCGAAGCCGTCCGGACATCGAAATGAATCGTTCCGGTCGCGACCTCGTACCGGGTAAAATGCATGCTGCCGCCCGCCAGCATCCCGCTCAAAACGGCGGCGATCCGGTGCTGGTCCAGTTCCCGGTTCATCGCGGCCTGCACGACGATGTCCGGCAAATCGCCCGCGACGGGAACCCGGTCGTCCTGCACCATCGAATACGGTTTCACTTTGAAGCAAACGTACGGAAGCAAATGCGACGACGCAAAGCGCGCCAGCTCGGCTTCGTCTTTGGCCGGCAGCCGGAGCTGCTCGTTCCACGCGTAAATGACGGCGGCATGTTTGCCGTTCGAATGAATGCGCACGTATCTCAATTGCGGAAAATGCCGTTTCACGATCGACTCCGACAACAAACGCGTTCCCATCGCCATTCCCTCCCGAAATCATGAACTCGCATCCTTACGCGAAAAGGCCAATCTGCGCACGGCATACGGTGACGCATGGCGGCGTTCGGCGGCGAGGCCGGCATCGCCGAGCGCCAAGCGCGGCTCCGCGCTTGTCAGCGCTTACATTTTCGTTGTCAAGGCAATGTGCCGTTCAGGCTTACTTTCATTGTATTCGCGTATTGGAGCGATGATGAAACAATTCGGCGGGATTAGGCGTAAACCGCGGGCGTTTTCGCGCTGGTCGCTGGCGTTTTCGCGTTGGTTGCTGTCGTGTTTAGGAAAAGAGGAGGAAGCGGCGTTTTACATGAGTCGCGTTTACGCAAGCAGCCGCTCGGCCGCCGCTTTTCCTTGCTCGACGCAATCGGGCAGGCCGACCCCTTCGAACGGCGCTCCGGCGACGAGCACGCCGGGCAAACGCGCGTTCAGCTCGTCCCGCAGCGCGGCGATCCGTTCGAGATGGCCGACGGGATATTGCGGCATCGACCGGCGAAGCCGGGTAATTTCCACGAATAGCGGCTTCGCTTCCAGCCCCATCAAATCCCGCAAATCTCGCCGCACCGCGAGCGCCATTCGTTCGTCGTCAAGCTCGACCGCGTCTTCGTCTCCCGCCCGGCCGACATAACAGCGGATAAGCTTTTTCCCGCGGGGAGCGGTATGCAGCCATTTGGACGACGTCCACGTGCTGGCCGTGATGGTACGTCCCTCCGACTTCGGCACGAGAAAGCCGGAACCGTCCAGCTTGCGGCCGAATTCCCGGTCGTCGTAGGCGAGCACGACGTTGGCGACCGAAACGTAGTCCATCGTCGAAAGCGCCGAAACGTCGAGATGGGGCTCCAGAAGCCGCGCGTCGGCATACGCCGGCAGCGTGAGCAGCACGTCGTCGGCCTCATAGACGGTTCCGTCGGCCAGCCGAAGCCGGTAGCGCCCGCTGCTTCCGTCTTCGGCCGCACCCGCGGCTCCGGCTTTTTCGAGCGTTTCGACCTCGCCGCCGAGGCGAATTTCGCAGCCCATGTCGCGAAGGCGCCGCTCCAGCGTTTCGATCACGACCGACAAGCCGCTGCGAAACGTCAAAAAAGCCGTCGGCGGGATGCTCGCGCCGCCGACCGCGGCCGAGCGCAATTGCGCCGCTTTCGCTCCCGCCGCCGGGGCCGTGTTCCGCGCTTCGATCATGCCGCGAATCACGCTGCCGTAACGCCGTTCCATGTCCGCAAATTGCGGAAAGGTGGCGTACAGGCCGAGCTTGTACAGGTCGCCGGCGTGAATGCCCGCAAGCAGAGGCTCCGCGATCCGCTCCACCATTTCTTTGCCGAGACGCCGTTCCAGAAACGCGCCGACCGTCTCTTCCTTCTCTTCCGCAAGGCGGGGGAGCCTCAAATCGTCCAGGGCTCTCATTTTGCCGAACGGGGAAATGAGGCTGTTTCTCGCGAACGCCCCGAGATCGTTCGGAATGCCGAGATTCATGCCCTTCGGCATCGGATTCAGCTTGCCGTCCAGGGCGATATAAGTTTTAACCGCGGCAGGATTCGTTCCGACGAGCTCATCCAGCAAGTTCAGATCCCGGGCCAGATGCAGCATCGGAAGCTTCCGGCCCAGGAACGAATCGGGCCCGCGCTCGATGACGAAACCGTCCCGCCGCAGCGTGTTCACCTTGCCGCCGAGCCGGCCGGAGCCCTCGATCACGATCGCTTCGACCTTCTGCCCGCGCTCCCGCGCAAGCCGAAGCAAATAATAAGCGGCGCTAAGCCCGGTAAGTCCGCCGCCGATAACGGCGATCCTGCGCCCGTCCCGTCCCATGTCGCAAGCCCCCTAAATGTTCGTTCCCCTTGGCCGTTATCGGCCGTCTTCCAGCTCTTTCTCCGCCGCCGCCAACGAATCCGCGAGCGCCGACATGTACTGCGGATCGTCGTTCAGCATCTCGATTCTCTCAAGCCGCACTCCGCGCTCTTCGGCGTACCGGCTCGCCTCGATGTCGAGATCGTACAGCACCTCGAGATGATCCGAAACGAAGCCGACCGGAGCGACCAGAATCGACCGGACGCCTTCGCGCGCCAGCGAGTCCACCGTTTCGAGAATGTCCGGTCCGAGCCACGGCTCGCCGGTCTGGCCGGCGCTTTGCCACGTAAACTGCCAGCGTTCGACGCCGGCGGCCAACGCCACCGCGTGCGACGTTTCCAGCAGCAGCTCCGGATACGGATCGCCGGTTTGTTCGATGCGCTTCGGCAAGCTGTGGGCGCTGAACAGAACGATCGCGTCGCCGCGGGCGTCCCCGAACTTGTCCAGTCCCCGCCGGACCCTTTCCGCCAGGGCGGAAATCAATTCGGGGTGAAGATGATAGCTTTGCACGCCGGCGAAGCGGATGCCGTGCTTCGCGGCTTCCTCCTGCGCGCGTTTCAAATAGCCGCCGACGCTCATCGACGAATAATGCGGCGCCAGCACGATGCCGATCGCCTCGCGGATGCCGTCTCCGGCCATGGCCGCGATCCCGTCTTCGATAAACGGAGCGGCATGCTTCAGGCCCTGGTAGCAAACGTACCGGCCCGGTCCGGCCCTTTCGTCCAGCGTGCGCTGGAGCGCGGCCGCCTGGCGGTTTGTATTTTCGCGCAGCGGAAACACGCCGCCGACGATCGCCCGGTAGCGGGCGCTCAAATCCTCCAGTTGCTCCGCCGTCGGCGGATGACCTCTACGAATATGCGTATAATAGGCTTCGACGCTTTCCATATTTTCCGGCGTTCCGTACGACATGACGAGAACGCCGGTCGGCTTCGTTCCCAAGCTCATCGCGACACCCCCGGCTTCAGCCGTTGTTCCGAATATTCGTGCGCGTACTCCGTCAGCTCGCGCAGCTTGTCAAGGGAAGCGTCGGGAAACAACCCGTGCCCGAGGTTAAAAATAAATCCGGGCTCCTTCATCCCTTCGTCCAGCACTCGGCGGGCATGCTCGCGGATCACGCGCTGCGGAGCGGTGAGAACGTACGGATCGAGATTGCCTTGAACGGCAAACTTGCCGCCGGTCCGGCGGCGCCCTTCGGAGATCGGCACCCGCCAGTCGAGCCCGACGACGTCGGCTTCCAGGTTGGCGAGATGCGGAAGCAGCTCTCCGGAGCCGACGCCCGGGAAATAAATTTTCGGCACGTCCAGATCCGCGAGCCGGGCGAAAATCGATTCGACATGAGGCAGCACGAACTCCGCGAAATCGTGCGGAGCAAGCGAGCCCGCCCAGCTGTCGAACAACTGAACCGCCTTGGCGCCCGCGCGGACGTGCGCGCGCAAATATTCCGCCGCCATGTCGGACAGCTTGCCCATCAGCTTGTGCCAAACGGCGGGCTCTCCGTACATGAGCGCTTTCGTGTTCATATACGATTTGGAAGGCCGGCCTTCCACGATATAGCTGGCGAGCGTAAACGGCGCTCCTCCGAACGAAATGAGCGGCACGTCAAGCTCCGACGCCAAAATCCGGATCGTCTCCAGCACGTGCGGCAGATCGCCCTCCACGTCGATCGGCGAAAGCTTCTCCACGTCGGCCGCGTTGCGCACCGGATTGTGAATGACGGGACCGACGTCCTTGACGATATCGAAATCGATGCCGATCGAGGACACGGGATTCATAATATCGGAATATAAAATCGCGGCATCGACGCCCAGCTTTCGGACCGGCATCATCGTCACTTCCGCGGCCAGCTCGGGCTGGCGGCAAATTTCCAGCAAGGAATATTTCTCTTTGATTTTCCGGTATTCGGGGTCGTATCGCCCGGCCTGGCGCATATACCAGACAGGCACCCGGTCGACGGACTGCCTTCGGCACGCGCGCAAGAAACGGTCATTAAACATGGAGCAGCTTCCCCTTTTTTGTCGATGTAACGTTCTCAATGCTTCCATTATGCCCTTTTTGCAGCGCTGCCACAACATGGATGCCGGAGGGGAGTATGACAATGCTATGACAATCGGCGACAGTCCGTTTACCTGAATGTGATATACTGGAAGGATCGACAGACGAACGATGAGAAGGTGAACGAGTTGCAGCGATGGAAAATCAACCTGGGAGTACTGTGGTTCGGCAATTTTCTCGTCTTGGCGGGCATGACGATGATCACGCCGTTTCTGTCTCTTTATTTGCAGCAGGATTTGGGCGTAACGGGCGAACATCGCATCGGCGTGTGGGCCGGGCTGATATTCGCCGCGAACTTCGTTACGGCCTTCCTTTTTCAGCCGTTATGGGGCAAGCTGTCGGACCGGTACGGCCGCAAAATGATGCTGCTTCGCTCCGGATTCGGCATGTCGATCGTCATCGTGCTCATGGGATTTGCCACCTCTCCCTGGCATCTGCTTCTGCTTCGGGTCGCAAACGGCGTCATTTCGGGCTTTGTCCCGGCAGCCACGTCGCTCGTATCCGCGGGCACGCCGAAGGAGCGCATGGGCTTCGCCATGGGGATCCTGCAGTCCGGCGCCACGGCGGGCACAATTCTGGGGCCGCTGATCGGCGGGCTGATGGCGGATACGTTCGGCTTCCGGCCGATCTTTTACATTACGGGCTCGCTGATGTTCGCCGCTTCCCTGCTCTGCAGCTTCGTCGTCAAGGAAAATTTCGACCGCAAAGCCGCGGCGCTGCGGGCACAGGCCAGCCTGCTGAAAGGATTGCGCCGCCTGATGCGCGTTCCGCAAATGCCCGTGCTCCTGTCCATCACGTTTTTGATTCAATTCGCCATGCTCGCGCCGATGGCGCTCATTCCGCTTTATGTGCAGCATCTTCACGGCAGCGCGGAAAATTTGGCGTTTTTGTCCGGCTTCGTCGGCGCCGTCACCGGGTTGTCCAACATGGTATCCGCGCCGATTCTCGGAAGGATCAGCGACCGGGTCGGTTCCAAATGGATTTTGTTTTTTTCGCTCGTCGGCGCCGGCCTTCTGTTCATCCCGCAGGCGTTCGTCGGCAACGTGGGGCAGCTGCTCGTCACCCGCTTCCTGCTCGGCTGCTTCATGGGCGGCCTGATTCCGACCGTCAATGCGCTGATTCGCCGCTATGCTCCCGAAGGCCTGGACAGCCGGGCGTTCGGCTTCAACAGCAGCGCGCTGTCGCTCGGGAACATGATCGGTCCCGTCACCGGCGGGTTCCTGTCGGGCTTCATCGGGATCGAGGGGCTGTTCATCGTTTCGGGCTTCTTTCTGCTCGCGACTTCCGTTTGGACTTATGCCATGCTGGTCCGGCGCGATACCGGACCTTCCGCAGGCTCAGCCTAAAGGAAAAAGCGTCAGGCTCTTTTTACCGTCGCCAAAGCAAGCCCGTCGAACGAGGGCAAATGCGTGCCGATGAGCCGCTCGTCGCGGGCGATGATGCGGTTGAACTCGCGCACCGCCCTGACGGCCGGCCCCGTTTTGTCCGGGTTGAGCGTCCGGCCGCGCAGCAGCGTATTGTCCGCCGCGATCAACGCGCCGGGCCTGGCGAGACGAATCGCCCATTCGAGATAAAGCGGATAGTTCTCCTTGTCGGCATCGATAAAGAAAAAATCGAACGTCCGCCCTTCCGCGGCAAGCTTCTTCAGGCTTTCGGCCGCGCTGCCGACAAGCATTTCGACGCGATCGCCGAAGCCCGCGGCGGCAAGATTCGCTTGCGCCAGCTCCGCATACTCGGGCTTCAGCTCCAGCGAAGTAAGCTTGCCGCCCGGCGCAAGCCCCCTGGCGAGACAGACTCCGCTGTACCCGCCGAGCGCGCCGATTTCGAGCGCGGCTGCAGCTCCGATCGATGCCGCCAGCATCGTCAGCAGCCTTCCGTAAGCGGGCTCGACCGAAATTTCCGGCATCCCCCGCTCCCGAATCGTTTCCGCGATGCGCTCAAGCTCCGGGTCCTGCGGAAACAGAGATTCGAAATAAGCTTCCGGCTCGGCCGGAAGCGCGTCTTCATTCCTTTTATCCTTCACTTTGCGGATCTTCCTTCCCGTCATTCCTTTTTCCTTATTGTAACGGATCGCCGCCGGGGCGCAAACGCCGAGCCTATCATTGGATTTGTAACGTCCTTGCCGTTTCCGATATACTGAACTTTGGCATAAAGTTTACAGAACGATTACATTCCGATGACAAAACGACGCGATTGTTTCATAAGGAAAGGAAGCGATCCCATTGATGTCTCAACTGCAAACCGCGGCTCGAAGCGGTATCCGGCTTTCGCTGTACGGGCTCCGTCTTTGGCCGTATTGGGGAGCGATGCTGCTTATCGCTTCGATGCTGTATAAGCTGAATTGGCTGGACGGGCAGCTCGACGTCGGCGGCATGAACCACTGGAAGTGGACGGTCAACCTTGGCGCGATGGTGCTGGCGACGTTCTGGACCGTCTGGCTCGGGCGCCGCAGCCGGGCCGTCGCGCTCGCTCTCCTCGACCTCGTCTTTTCGGTCGTCATGCTGGCCGATCTCGTCTATTTTCGCTACTTTAAAGACTTCATTTCCGTTCCGGTGCTGCTTCAGGCCGGCCAGGTGAGCGCGCTCGAGGACAGTATCGGAAGCTTGCTCAAGCCGGGCGACTGGATTTTGCTTGCCGACATCCCGGTGGCGGTCGCGCTGGCCGTGTTCACCTGCTGGCGGCTGCGCCCGTCCCGGCTGGAGCGACTCGGCCGCGTGCCGAGACGCAGGACGATGCGCAGCGCTTTGCTTCGCTTCGCGCTCGGAGTCGCCCTGCTTGTCGCCGGCATCTATATGATCGCCGTCCCGGTCAATACGCAAAAGAACGGCTGGGCCAGCGGACTGTTCGTCGGCAATTGGTGGAACGTGCCGATCTACAACGTGACGGGGCTGTTCGGCTTTCACGGCTACGACGTGTACAGGTACGCGAACGAAAACTGGTTCGGCAGCGGGCCGAGCGAAGCCGAAATCGCGGAAGCGGAAGACTGGTTCGAAAACCGCGCGGAATTGCAAAAAGCGGTCGAAACCGACCCGCTGTTCGGCGCCTACAAGGGCAAAAACATCCTGATCGTCCAGGCCGAGGCGTTTCAGACGTTCGTGCTTGGCCAATCCGTGAACGGGGAAGAAGTAACGCCGAATTTGAACAAGCTGATCGGCGACAGCCTTTACTTTCCGAACTTTTACCATCAGACCGGACAAGGAAACACCTCCGACGCGGATTTTCTGACGAATTGCTCCCTGCATCCGGCGTCGACGGGTTCCGTGTTCGTTCGGTTTGCGAATCACGCTTTCGATTGCCTCCCTTCGATTTTGCACGAGGAAGGCTATGACGCGACCGTGCACCATGCGTACGACGGAAGCTTCTGGAACCGGAACAACATGTACCGCAACATGGAGTATGACGAATTTTACAGTCTTCAGGATTATGCGAACGACGAGCCGATCGGCTGGTCGATCGGGGATAAATCCTTTTTCCGGCAGACGATCGACCAGATCAAGCAGCGCGCCAGCTCCCCGTTTTATGCGATGACGATCATGATTTCCAGCCATCACCCCTACAACCTGCCGTCGTCGTCGGTCGATTTCGATGCGGGGCCGTTCGCCGGAACGACGTTCGGGGACTACCTCGAAGCCGCCCACTACGTCGACGAGGCGATGGGCGAGCTGGTGGAACGGCTGAAAACGGAAGGCTTGTGGGATGAAACCATACTTGTCTTTTACGGCGACCACGAAAGCTCGCTGAACGATACGGAAACGTTCGCGCGGTTTTTCGGGCGGGAAGTCGGCGACCTCGAAAAAGACGCCCTCCAGCGCAAAGTTCCGTTTTTCATTCATTTTCCGCATGACGCGCACGCGGGCGTAAACGAAAAGCCGGTCGGCCAGATCGACACGGCCCCGACGCTCCTGCACCTGCTCGGAATTCCCGTCTCCGACCTCAAGCTGATGGGCGTCAGCATGATCTCCGAGGCCGGGAAGCCGGTCGTTTTCCGCGACGGGGCCTTTGCGCAAGGCAACTTTTATTACGTGCCCTCGAACGACGGCATCATGGAAAACGGATTGTGCTACCAAACGGACAGCGGCGAGCGGACCGACATGTCGGCATGCCTCGCGGGCGCCGAAGCGGCCAAGCTCGAGCTGAAGGTGTCCGATCTCGTGATCGAGCACGATTTGGTGGAGACGCTGCGAGAGAACGGGAAGGCTGAAGAAGCGTCTGAAGGCGGATCCGAAGGCTGATTTGAAAACTTCAGGTAAAGTTAAGAAAATAAGCATGGACGTCCTTTCGAGTTTTGTTTACCATTAATGAGGGCAGTTCTGCAACTTCCGGCAGAACTCGACAAAAGGCGGTTTGCCGAGAGAAAGAGGGAAGACATGCTTTTTAATACCTATCAATTTATGTTCGTGTTTTGGCCGGTAACGGCCATCGTCTACTTTCTGTTCATCCGCTTCCGATGGACGAAGGCGGCGAAGGCTTGGCTCGCTCTCGCGTCCTTGTTTTTTTACGGGTACTGGGACATCGAATACGTCCCGCTGATTTTGGCCTCCATTTTGTTCAACTATTTGACCGGGCGCTGGATCGTCGCGGCCTCCGGCTCGTCGCTCGGCAAACGGAAGGCGATTTTAACCTTCGGCATCGTCGCCAATCTGGCTTTGCTGGGCTACTACAAGTACGCGAACTTTTTCCTGGAAAATCTGGGCGAACTGACGGGTCAATCGTACACGCTGCTGCAAATTATCCTGCCGCTCGGCATCAGCTTTTTTACGTTCACGCAAATTGCGTTTCTCGTCGACGCCTACCGCGGCAAAGTACGCGAAACGAACTTCGTCAGCTACGTGCTGTTCGTTACGTTTTTCCCTCATCTCATCGCCGGGCCCATTCTTCACCATGGCGAAATGATGCCCCAGTTCGACCGGCTGCGCAACAAAGTGTGGAACTGGTCGAACGCGGCGAAGGGCCTGTTTATTTTTTGCATCGGCTTGTTTAAAAAAGTCGTCATTGCCGACACGTTCGCCATTTATGCTAACGACGGCTTCAAGTCGGCTTCGGAATTTACCGATTCCTGGGTCGCCTCGCTTTCCTACACGCTGCAGCTTTATTTCGATTTCAGCGGCTACACGGATATGGCGATCGGGATTGCGCTGTTTTTCAACATTATTTTGCCGCAAAACTTCAACTCGCCTTATAAAGCGGTTTCCATCACCGACTTCTGGAGACGCTGGCATATGACGCTGAGCCGCTGGCTCCGCGATTACATCTACATTCCGCTCGGGGGCAACCGCAAAGGCTTCGCGCGTGCCAACGTCAACCTGATCATCGTCTTCCTGATCGGAGGCTTCTGGCACGGGGCGGGCTGGACCTTTATTTTGTGGGGCCTCCTGCACGGCGTCGGACAAGCGCTGCAGCGGATCTGGACGCGCCGGGGACATCCGCTGCCCAAATGGCTGGCGATTGCCGTTACGTTCCTGTTCATTAACTTCACCTGGGTTTTTTTCCGGGCGGAGGACATGGACCAGGCGTGGCGGATTTTGAAAGGCATGGTCGGCTTGAACGGTCTGGGCCTCGACCAGCTGACAAGCTTCGCTTTCCCGATTTTGCTGTTCGTCGTCTTTTTGCCGATCGTCTTTTTCGCCAAAAACTCCTCGGAACGGGCGGAGAGCTTCAAGCCGAGCGTCAAGGTCGCGCTCGCCATGGCGGTGCTGTTCATCGTTTCGCTGCTGTATTTGAACCGCATCAGCGAGTTCCTCTATTTTAATTTCTAAGAAAGGCGTGACCACTTCGATGACTTCCAATGCCTCATCCGCCCTGCACGGCAATCGAAGCGTCCCCAAGCGGGTCCGCGCCCGACGGTTTTGCCTTACGTTCGCCATGCTGGCCGTTGTCGTGGCCGCGGCGGTCGCCCTGCTTACCGCGTTTATCGACCCGCTGCAGTTTTATCATAAGGCAACCTGGTACAATGCCCGGTTTTCGACGGAAGAACGGTACCAAAATCCCGGGCTGGCCAAAAACTTCGATTACGACACGATCATTATCGGCACGTCGATGACGCAAAACTTCGTTCCTTCCGAAGTCGGCGAACTGCTGGGCGGAACCGCCATGAAGCTGTCGATGGAAGGCTCCATTTCGGAGGAGCATCATCTCGTCGCCAATCTTGCGCTGGGCACGGGCAAGGTGAAAAAAGTGCTGTGGGGCCTCGATTACTTCTCGCTTAAAAGCAAGTCGGCCGACAGCACGTATGAAATTCCCGAGTATATGTACGATAACAAGTGGTGGAACGATTATCCGTATTGGTTCAACTATACGGCGTACGAACAATTTTTCAAAAGCGTCGCGCTTCAATTGAAGGGGACGCCCAAGCAAAACCTTGATTACTTGAGCAACTGGAACTGGATGGTCACGTTCGGCAAGGAACGGGTGGCGAAAGCGTACGAGAAGGCAAATGCGGAAGAAGGATTTTTCGGTCTCGTCGAGGAAACGCCGGACGTGCTGAAGGCGAACTTCGAGCGCAATATTTTGTCGCTGATCAAGGAGCATCCGGACGTCGAATTTTATTTCTACTATCCGCCTTACAGCGTGCTTCGCCAGGTCGCCTGGTACAACACGAATCCGACGCGGTTCCAGTACCAGATCGAAATGCGCAAATGGATGTACGAGCAATTCGCGCAATATCCGAACGTCAAGCTGTACGATTTCCAAACGGCGGATTGGACGTACGACCTGGATCTGTACAAGGACTTGTCGCACCATCATATGGACGTCAACAAATGGATCGCGGAAGCGATCGCCAAGGACGATCCGGCCTACCGCGTAACGGACGGCAACGTGGACGCGTTGAACGACAAGCTCGTGTTCGAAGCCGAGGACGCCGTCTTGAACTCGGAGCATGACGTCGTTAATTTCTCGACGCTGTTGAACGGCGAGAAGCACGTCTTTACCGGCCGGGCGCTGCAGGAAGACGGCAAGGATTTGCGCGTGCCCGTCAAGCAGCTCGCGGCCGAGCTCGGCGCCGAGCTGACCTGGGATCAGGCGACGAAAACCGTCGTGCTGACCCGCGGCGACGCCGAGCTGAAGCTGACGATGGGCAGCACGGAAGCGACATCGTCCGGCCGGACGGCGACGCTCGATTACGCGCCGCAGCTCGTCGGCGGAACGGCGCTCGTGCCGCTCGGCTTCGTCGCCGAGCAGCTCGGGTACGAGGCCGAGCTGACCGAGCTTGAGGACGGCACGACGCAGCTCTCGATCGGCGAATAAGTTTCAATCGCCGCAAAGGCGGCGCGGGGACATGGAGCCCCCGCGCCGCCTTTTTGCATGGTGACTGCCATTCCCCTCGCCGCATACCGCCGTGTAGTCCGTTCAGTCCCCTTCTTGACCGTCCACCCCGCCTGGTAGCCGCCATGTAGTCCGTCCAGTCCCCTTCTTGACCGTCCACCCCGCCTGGGAGCCGCCATGTAGTCCGTCCAGTCCCCTTCTTGACCGTCCACCCCGCCTGGTAGCCGCCATGTAGTCCGTCCAGTCCCCTTCTTGACCGTCCACCCCGCCTGGGAGCCGCCATGTAGTCCGTCCAGTCCCCTTCTTGACCGTCCGCCCCGCATGGTGCCGCCATGTAGTCCGTCCAGTCCCCTTCTTGACCGCTAACCGGTGATTTGCATATAACGGGTCAAGATGATGAGTCGTCACGACTCAGCTGAATCGACAGCGGGCGGGCTAAAGCGGCAAGATGAGTCATTTTTACTCAAATGCGTGAGGGGGTATGCATTAGGCGGGTCAAGATGAGCCGCCACGACTCGACTGAATCGACGGCGCGCAGGCGAAGGGGGCGAGGTCGCCATGACCAATCGATTTGGTTTGCTTCCTCGCAAGCATCGGGACTTTGATACAGCGGCGAAGAGCTCATGGCTACCTTCCCGACCGAAAAAGCCGATCTCGCGAGCGTCGCTCAGGCGACGTCCCGCAAGATCGGCTTTCGAGCCGGGCCGGGGATTATTTCAAATAAGACCGCGCTTTGTCGATCGCTTCGTCTTCGGTCGGCGCGGTGACGTAGCGGCCGTTGATGAAGACGAATGCCCTCTTCGCGCATGGACCGCAGTACGATTTGCAGCCGACTTTGATTTCGGCGTCGGGGTCGAGCTTTTGCAGCTTGGACAGCGCCGTCTTCATCCGCATGTGGCGGCATTTGTCGCAAATGCGAATGTCGTTCAGCTTGCGGGAAGTCATTTCAGTGGTCGCCATGGTTGCCCTTTGACGGATTCGTAATGACGAAGCCTTCTTGCGGGAAGTACAGATAGTCGATGACGATCCCGTCCAGAAATTCTTCGCCGGTCTTCAACATTACGTCGATGCCTTTATCCGTCGATACCGCTTCTTCCCCCGGCTGCGCTTTGCCCAGATCCATGCCATAGTGAGCATGATCCCCGTGACTGTGCGTAACGAACACCCGCAGCTTCAATCCTTCGTTCTCCGGCTTATCCAGTTCGCGCTGCAGCACCTTTGCCGCGTTTCGCGTAATTTTGCATTTCATCGTTTATCGCTCCCGTCCCGATATGAAGGTCTTGTTCTATTGTAATGAAACGGGGACGACTGCGCAACCGCTCTAGCGGCTTTCCTTGATTCTCTTCGCTCCCGCGGAATCGGCCAAGCCGTATTTCCTCTCCGCCCGGCCGGCAAACCAGCCGGCCAACGCGACCGTTACGGCAATATCGTCGATCGGCACGAACGGCATAACGTCCGGCAGCACCCAATACAGCAAAACGGGCACGGCAAAAAGCAGCTTCTCCGCAATCGATACTTCGGGCGCTCGCAAAACCCTCCATACCCTGGCAGGCAAGCGCGTCCACAATCTCATCCAAGACTGGGCGGATTTCCGGGGCATTTTCCCTCCCCCTCTCGCATCGTTTCGGCCCGGGCCCCGCCTCCCCGGAAGAAGGAGCGGATCCCGCGTCGGGCAAAGCCGAGGAGACGATCAGGCCCGCATAACAAAATTGTACCCCGAAAAAGACCTTTCGATCAATCGGACAGCTCCATCGCTTCCGCCAAGAGCGCCAATATTTCCGTATACCATTCCGCCAGCGATTCCAACGGAAGTGGATTTCTTCCCCACCCCGCCTCCACCGTAAAGCCCGGGCGCTTGAATTCGGAAATAAACCAGTCCTTAAAGCCGGCGTCGCTCCCTTCGAGCCGCACCGGCCGGTATCCCGACGCTTTACCGAGCCGCTGGGCCCAAGCGAGCGAATGTCGAGGCTCCATCCCCCGATAATTCCAATAGATTTCTTCTCCCTGCGTATGAAACGCGATCGCCGCGTGAAAATCGGTCTCCCGGGCAAAATCGGCCAGCGCCTTCGCTTCGGGCTCGGTCAGCGGAGCGGAGCCGCCGTAATCCCTCGGACCGGGGCCGTCTGCCCCGCGGCGGAAGCGCTCCTCTTCCCAGTGCGCGGGAAACTGATCGTTCAAATCGACGCCGCGTATATTCGCTTTCCAACGATGAAAACGGTCGCTGCCGTTATTCCAGCGCAGCAGCTCCGCATAACGGGGATGATCCGGCGCGATGCCGTCCAGCACGAGGTCCACTCCGTCCGGATTCACCATCGGCACGATCCATAGCGTGCACCGGTCATACAGCCTTGCGGCCGGTTTTCCTCCGATCGTCCCTTTCCGCTTGCAGGCTCTCGCGTACTCCTCCGCGAAGCGCATGAGCGCCAATGCCGTAATCCACTCGTTCGCGTGCATCGCGCCGTTTACATGAAGCCGGAAAGCGCCCTCGCCGATTCGCAGCGAATGGATCGGCTTGCCCATGACGCTCTTTCCGATAACCGAAGCGGCAACAAACGGATAGCGGCGCTTGAGGGCATCCAGGTCCTTATCCAGCTGCCGCGAGCCGTATTCGGCCGTCAGCCGGACGATTCTTTCCGTATCCGCCGCGGGAAGCTCGACAATTTGCCCCGCTTCCGGCTGACCCGGCGATTCGGCGTTGACTTCCCGGAGACGACGCAAGGAAGCTTGCGACTTTTCGGCGATCGATTCCCACGTATCCCCTTGTTGCACGACATAACGTCTGGGCAGCCGCACCGGCACCTGCACGAGTTCTCCCGGAATGAGCGGCTCGCCGTTCCACTGCGGATTGAATGCCGCCCAGGAGGCGGGCGAGATGCCGAACCGGGCGGCAATGCGTTTTGGCGTGTCTCCGTGCTGTACGACATAACCGATCGTATTCATGCTGCTCATCACCTTTCGCTCCGGATTCTTTCCGTTATATGTAGGCGGAACGTTCATTATGAATGAACCGGGCAAAAACGGCAGCTCGTCCTTAACGACGAACGATGCCGTTTTGATCAAGCCAAACCCGTCCTTTCGAAGCGTAAAAAAAGGCCCGTCAACCTTTCGGTTAACGGACCCGCTGCCTTTAGGCTCCGACCGTTCGCACCTGCCAGACGACCGGCGTCAGCCGAATCTGCTCGCCCAGCCAATCTTGGGCGATCAGCTGGAATTTCCGCGGATCCCCGCTGCAAAAAAATTGGTGAATCGGCATTTCTTCGTTGTTGGCGAGCATGTTCTTTTCCTGGAGAATCGTGCTGATTTCCCGCGCCGTCTCGTAGGCGGAGCTGATGAGCGTTACGCGGGGCCCCATAACCTGTGAAATCGTTTCGGAAAGAAACGGGTAGTGCGTGCAGCCGAGAATAAGACAATCCATCGGGAAACCGCGCAGCGAGAACAAATCGTTCGCGACCGTTTCATAGGCGTCCGTCGAGCGGTAGTGGCCGTTTTCGACGAGCGGCACAAAGTTCGGACAAGCCTTGCACGCCACTTCGATCCGCGGAGAGAGCTGTTTGAGCGCATGCACGTAAGCTCCGCTATTGATCGTGCCTTCGGTTCCGATGACGCCGATCACCCCTGTTTTCGTGCGTCCGATTGCCGCCCGGGCTCCGGGCTTGATGACGCCGATAACCGGGATGTCGACGATGCCGCGAATATCCTCCAGAGCGGCCGCCGTCGCCGTATTGCAAGCGATCACGATCATTTTCGGCTCGTACTGGAGCAAATATTCGACGATTTCGCGGGTAAAGCGTTTGATTTCCGCCGATGAGCGGGGGCCGTACGGAGCGCGTGCGGTGTCGCCGAAATACAATATCTTCTCTCTGGGCAACTGACGCATCACTTCTCGGACAACAGTCAGTCCCCCCACGCCGGAGTCCAGGACTGCGATCGCTTGCTGCACGTGAACACCGCTTTCTGCACTTGGTTTGATCAACGAACATGATACATTATGAGGCGTTTTCGCAAAAGGTACCAACCGATCGTAAAAATGGGGACAAGACCCGAAAAAAAGAAAACCGCCCTGCGGGAGCGGGCGGTTCGCGCAGCCGGTCGGGTGACCGGGTTAATGAGCGGCCGATTCTTCCGAATCGGAGCTGTCGGCCGAATCGGCGGAAGAAACAGCCGCGACGGAAGCGATTTCCGTCCCTTCTTCCTTCTTGCCGAATTTCGAACGAAGATTCGAAGCGATTCCCGTCGTTTTCTTCGCGATCGACTGCGCGGTCGCACCGGCCTGCCGGCCCAGGTCGACGGTTTTATCCAACGTTACCTGAGCCTTGTCGGCAATGTCCTTGCGCAGCTCCCGGCCCGGCTTCGGCGCCAGCAGCAGAGCGGCAACGGCCCCCGTCACGGCGCCGGCAACCGTTCCCCATACGAACGATTTGACGTTTTTCTTGTTCGCCATTTTCGTTTTTCCCCTTCCCTCGCGCAGCGGCCTCCCGATCCAACGTTTGTCCTTGCCCGGAAAGCCCGCTCGCCTGTTTTGGCCGGCATCAGTCTCCCTGCCTGGGCGAAGAGTTCGGTGCGTCCCCGCCGCGGCGGCGGGCATGCTGCCACAGGGTCCACAGCAGCTCCGACCAATCGAGCGCTTCCCCGACCCGACGCTTCTGTCTTTCTGCCGATTCGGCCATATGCAACGCGATCCGTCTGCTCCATAAATGGGCCGTATCCGCCGCCGTCCGGGCGGCATCCCGGGCGGCTTCTCCGAGCGCTCGCCCCCCTTCCGCGAACGACTCGAAGCCTTCCAGCAGCTCGCGGCCCTTGACGACCGTATCGGCCGCTTCCTGTCCGAGCCTTCGCCACTGCCGAAGCGCGGATTCCGCCTCCCGGTCCAGCCGGCTCACGGCCGCGTTCCATCGCTTCAGCGACCGTCTCAAAACCGCCGCCCCGACCGCGATCGCCGCGGCAGCGGTCAAACACAAGAGCGCTACCGCATACCCCGCCAATTCCCATGCCATGCAAGACGCACCTCCCCATTCCCGTTATGGGCACTCGCCGGTCGCAACCGAGACAAATGCCTATGCGGCTAACAACAGTATAAGAAGAATGGGCTCGTCTTGACACAACGGACAAAAACAAAAAAAAGCGGCTTGGCCGCTTTTCTCAGGGGGATGCCGACGACTGCTTGATCGCATACGCGCAGCGGATGCCACCGTCGGCCAAACACTCCGTGCGCTCCACCTCCGCGCCCAGCAGCTGCCGAAACAGCGACTTTTCGCATTGGCATGCCTGACGGTACCGTCCCGCCACTTGCGCGATCGGGCAATTGTACTCGTACAAGCGGAACGAGCCCGCCTCCTCAGAGGGCTCCCATTCCGTCATATAACCGCCGGCGTTCTGAATCGAGGACAATTCCGCCACCTTCTCCTCCAGGCTTCGGCCTTCCATCCGCTTCGCATAGCGGGCGGCCAGCTTGTCTCTGCGGCCGAGAAACAGCCGGTCGACCATTTCGGCGCCGGCCGCTTCCTCGAGCTCCGACAGCAATTCGATCGTCAGATGGGGATAATTTTTCGGAAACAGGTCATCCGCTCGTTCGGTCAGCGCATATCGGCTGGAAGGCCTGCCCATCGCCTGCCTGACCAGCGTCGAACGGATCAGTCCGTCTCTCTCCAGCGTATGAATATGGCGCCTGACCGCCACTTCGGTTATCGTCAGCTCTTTCGAAAGCTCGCCGATGCTTAATTCGCCTCTCGTCTTCAACAGCTGAACCAGCCGGTAACGAGTAGATCCTTCTTCCTGCTGCAGCATGCGCATCCGTCTCCTTCCGCCGGGCCCGGGACTTCCGGCATTGCGGCCGCGAGCCTCGCGTCCATAGGACCTCTAGTCTTATTGTAGCGGATGCGGGACTGGGCGTAAATTTATTTATGAAACAAAAAAGTTTGCAAAGTCCGGGCTGCGACGAAAAAGCGGACCCTCGGGTCCGCCAGGTTTTCTCAACCTAATTTCGAAAGTACGACTCTCTGAAAACGTGAAAAGGGCGGTTTAATAAATCCGAACATTTTATCACACAGGACGAATTGCCCGTTTGTCATCAGCTTTCAAACCGCGAAGATGATTTCCAAGAGCAGCTACACGGTAATACGCCGGCTTCGGCCTGTGCCGTTCATCGAACAAAAGCGGCCAGTTTTTGCGCCCCCGTACCGGAAAATCGCTGAGCCAGGTGTGATCGTCCGCGGCTCCCCAGAACGTCACCGCGCTAATTACATCGCCGTATTCCTTAAGCAACTTGAACACGGCTTCGTAGAATTCAGCCTGCCGTTCCAGCATTCCCGGTTCAGGTTCGGTCAGATCGATCCGCTTATCTTCAAAGCGGAATACCGACACATCCAGTTCCGTCAGTTGAAGCTGCAATCCTAGCGAAGCGTATTTTTCAATGGCTGCCCGGATGTCATCCAAGGTCGGTTCGAACAGGTTCCAGTGTGCCTGCAGGCCAATACCGTGAATAGGAACTCCCCGATCCAGAAGAGACTTGACCAAGGTATAAATTTTATCCCGTTTGCGTGGGTGGGACTCGTTGTAGTCGTTGTAGAACAAGAGCGCATTCGGGTCGGCAGCATGCGCGTATTCAAACGCTTTGGCGATACATTCATCCCCGGCGATTTCCGTCCAGTTAGAGGCACGCAGCAACTGATCGCCGTCATCGGCAATGACCTCGTTCACAACGTCCCAAGCGTAAATGTCGCCCTTATATCTGCTTACTACCGTTTGTATATGCGAGCGGATTCGCTCATAAAGCACGGCCTTGCTCACGAGCTGATTCTGCTTGTCGCGGAACAACCAATCGGTGGTCTGGTTATGCCAAACCAGCGTATGTCCGCGGATAGCCATCCCGTGTTTGCGCGCGAAGTCCACAATCCGATCCGCTTCCTCGAAGGTGTAAAGATCTTCCTGCGGATGGACGCTGGCGAATTTCATTTCGTTTTCCGCTGTAATGCTGTTAAAGTGATGAGTAAGCAGACTCTCCTGCGTTATGATCGTATTACTACTGACCGCCGCACCTATATGGAAGTGGTCCGCGAATATGTCTTTAAGAGCGGACTCTGCCGGTACTGAAAAATTCATATTTCTTCCTCCTCGTATTAGTATTTCTTGAAGGCAGTTATGAGCCAATTTTCATCTCCCTAGAGGGATGGAAGCCGTCCTCAAAATTTCCATCTTGCCGATAATGTTTTACTCCTTGACACTACCAACATTCAGACCAACAACAAAGTACTTTTGCATGAACGGATAAACCAGCAGAATCGGAACGGATGCCACTACCGTTGCGGCAGCGCGAATCGAAATCGGCGTTACCATGTTCACCGCAGAGTCCTGCGTCATCCCGGCGCCGGCAGCCACTGCCGGGTTGCTGTTCGCGTTCATACTGGATGACAGCAGCTTCATCAGCTCATACTGCAAAGTACTCAGTTCTTGACGGGAGGAGGTATAGATAAATGCATCGAACCAGGAGTTCCAAGCCCCCACGGCCACGAACAGCGCAATGGTAGCCAGCACCGGTTTACATAGCGGGAAGATGATCCGGATGAAGATTTTAAAATCTCCGGCTCCATCGATTCTTGCCGATTCGACCAAGCTTTCCGAAATCGTCCCGATATACGTCCGGATAACGATCATATTAAATGCGCTGATCATCGACGGAATCACATATACCCAGAACGAGTTAAGAAGGTGCAAGTCCTTCATCAGAAAGTATCCAGGAATCAAACCAGCGTTAAAATACATCGTCAAAATAAAGATCAAGGTAATCGGCTTGCGGAATACATACTCCCGACGGCTCAGCGTATATGCCAGCATCGTGGTGAGCCCCAGATTCAGCAGGGTCGATAGCACCGTTCTAGCCACGGAAATCCAGAACGCGTCATATATCGTTCCCGAAGCGAACAGGGCCTTGTAATTCTGCCATGTAAATTCCCTCGGCCAGAGATAGATTCCGCCTCGGATCGTATCATTCCCCGCATTCAGGGAAACGACGATCGTATTCAAGAAAGGATATAGTGTGACAACGACAAGACCCATCATAAACAAGGTATTGAACGTATTAAAAAGGATGGGCTCAATTTTATTTCTTCTAACAGATTTAGTCGCTGCGGCAGCAGTTGCTGGCCCAGGGCGGGTCGTATGATTTGCCATTACAGCAGCCTCTCTTCCCCTAGCCGTTTAGAGATTCCGTTTGCAATCAATAACAGCGTTACGCTAACGACCGTTTTAAATATACCGGCAGCAGTAGCTAACGAGTAATTACCTTGGGCAAGCCCGTACTTCAGTACGAAAATGTCAATCGTTTGCGACCAGTCGACAACAAGACCGTTGCCCAGCAAGTATTGAACCTCGAAGCCTGCCTCCAGAATGTGACCGACCTGCATAATCATCAAAATAATAATCGTCGGCTTAATGCCCGGCAAAGTGACATGGAACATTTTCCGATAGCGGCTTGCCCCGTCTATATCGGCAGCTTCGTAAAGCGACGGGTCGATGGATGCCATCGCAGCCAAATAAATAATCGTATTCCAGCCGACTTCTTTCCAAACATGCGACGCTCCGACGATTCCCCAGAAGTATTTGCCTTCACTGAGCCATTGGATCGGCTCCTCGATGAGATGCAGCTTCATAAGGATATCATTGATGATTCCGTCCGAGGCCAAGCTCGTCGCCACAATTCCGGTTACGATAATCCAGGATAAAAAGTGCGGAAGATAGGAAATCGTCTGTACGGTTCTTTTCCAAAATACTTTCCTGATTTCATTCAGCAATAATGCCAGAATAATTGCAGTCGCAAAGCCGAGAATCATATTGATAACGCTCATTGCCAGCGTATTGCGAAGCACTTGCAGGAAATTATCGTCCTTAAATAGAAATTCAAAATGCTTAAATCCTACCCACTTCTGTTCGCTAAAGCTTCTAGCCGGCTTGTAATCCTGGAAAGCCATCGTCCATCCCCAAATAGGAACGTAGGCAAACAAGATGATGTAAGCCGTCAGAGGCACCGACATATAGATCAACTGTCTCTGTTCTTTGAGGACAGCCCAGGTGATTTTTTTGTTTTTCTTAGGCTTTCGGACGGCAGAGTCTTTGACTAAGGTCTCTTCCATAAGTTTGTTCTCCCCAAAACCCCATATTTCAGAAAAGGAAGGCAAGGCCTTCCCCATTCCGATTCATGTATCTGCGCTGTCTTACTTAACAGACCAGGTGTCTTTTCTCCATTGCAGCACTTCATTAATCCGATCTTCGTAAGCCTTAATGTTGAGCTTGCGGATTTCGTTGACGTACTCATCCCAGACGCTGTCGAATTCTTCCGGTTTAGCTAGAATGGCTTTCGGTAAGTACTTCGTGGACAACTCATTTTGCTTCGTATTCACCATTTTCGCTTCCGATCCGTCTACCAGGTCAACAGACCATGCCGGGTAAGCAATATCGTTCTCAGGAGCCGGACTGAAGAAGTCAACATAAGTGTTGAAACCGTATTGGGCAAGGAAGTTCTTGTCATACTCTCTCAAAGCAGCTGCCATTTCTTCAGGTTGAGCAGCCGCGTCCGTGGCGTTGCCGTCCGAGAATAAACCCTCCGTTTTGGGACCGTGCTTAAAGAAGGCATCGGCTTTATTCGCCAGTTTCCAGGTTGCATCGGTGAACACGTCACGTTGCTCTTGCGTTTTCATGAAGCGGCCATTTTCGACAATATAATCTTCCCCTTCGATCCCCCAGGACAAGATTTTTTGCCAATCTTCTTGAATCAACGTATCCAATAGCTTGATAATTCGAACTTGTTGTTCTTCGGATGCGTTGACCGTGATCCCGAAACCGTTATTGAGGTTCAAAGCCGGACGATCTTTGTAATGATCCTTGATGCCTTCATCAAATACAAGCGGAAGGCCGACATATGTTCGATTATCTTTCTTCTGCGTGATCAGCGCGTTCTCTGCGTCTTGGAAGTTCCAGTGCTGGTCAAACATGCCCAGAACCGCACCGCTCGAAATTTTGGCCATATATTGGTCATAGTTTTGGGTGAACGCTTCTTTATCGATGATACCCAGGGCATTCATTTCGTTCAGTTTTTGATAATAACGTTTTGCATAGTCCTTGTCGGCAAAAATTTCCGCCTTGCCGTCTTTAACGACTACACCGCCGTCGTTCGGATGACCGATCAAATGCTGTGGAGCGTTAAACAGACCCCAGTTTCTCCAGTCATAGTTCAGAATTTCAAAGCCGATCGTAGGAGTACCGTCGATGGTCGGATGCTTTTCCTTGTATTGTTTAATCAAGTCAAAATATTGGTCCAAGGTTTTAACCTCTGGATATCCTGCCTCTGCCAATACGTCCTTTTGAATCCAGAAGGCAGGGCCCGAATACCAAGACGAGCTAACGTCAGCATTCGTTACACCATAATTTGGAAGATTGTAAATATGACCGTCATTCGGGTCTTTCATCATGTTCCAGTACTTCTCATAATGCTTCTTCAAGTTTGGAGCATGTTCTTCAATCAAGTCCTCGAGCGGAATAAAGGCACCGGCAGCTGTCAGCTTTTGATTTGCTGTCATCACATCCGGATAATCGCCGCCTGCAATCATAACGCCAAGCTTTTGGTCAATGTCGCCTGCCAGGAACTCGAATTTGAAGGATGCGCCTGTCTCTTCTTTAATTAATTTGTAAATCTTGTTGTCAGGTGTTGGCTGTTGGCCGGCTTCACCGATGAACACTGAAATCTCAAACGGTTCTACCCCATTCGTGGTATTTTCTTCAGTTGCCTGTCCGTTGTTTCCGTTCTTGGCGGCTTCCTTGTTGTTACCGCCGCTGCAAGCCGAAAGGACGAGGCCGAGCGAAAGCAGCAGCAGCATGCTGAACCCGAATACCGATTTTTTCTTGCCCCCCATTTAAAACACCTCCGTAATAATATGGTTAATTAAGGATTGAAAACCCTTTCATTAACTTATCTTTATTGTAAAAGCGCTGCCTAAAGCGGACTATGCCACAATTAAAGCATTACCCCTAAAAACTTTAGATCCTGTTTTTATATTCATTGGGGGACATCCCCAAGCGTTTTTCGAACTGTTTCAGGAATTGGCTATAATTCACGTAGCCCACCCGTTCCGCGATTTCGCTGTTTTTATACTTGTTTTGCCGAAGCAGCCGGGAAGCCTCCTCAATCCGGAGATTATGCACCCATTCGTTAAATCCGACACCATTCTTCTTCATGAGCAATTGCCCCAGATACACCGGATGCAAATAAAAACGCTCAGCCAATTTCTTGATCGTCAGTCCCTCCCGATAATGTTCCCGGATGTACTCGTTGATCTCCTGAATAATTCCCCGGGATTTACGAGCCTGCTCCCGGCTCAGCAAATCGATGCACTCGAGGCCGAAGTTAAGCAGAAGATCCATAAAGCCGTTCAGGTTCATCACCGAATCGGCCAAAGCGGATAAATCATATTTCGCCAGCTCATCCGAGGCCTGCTCACCGGATTCTGCCATATACTCTTTCATTTTGTACATCAAATGAATGACCGTCTTCTTAACCGTTTCAGGCGCGAGCGGCATGTTACGAAACCTCTCCGCTTCCGCAGCGATCGTTTCTTGATAACCGGCGGCATTCAGAAGATTTAACGCCTCCATCACGCTGTCCACCAACCGTATTGAGGCGTAGCGGAATACTAGCTTTCTGTTATCAACCGATTCGTAAGAAATGACCCCGGCGTAATCGGGGTCATAGAACTTATGCTTTATCGCCTCTTCCGCGGTTCTATAGCAGCTGGCAAGACGCACGATCGATTTTTCCGGTGAGCCCACGGCCATAAACACCCGGTGACCAGCGAATTGGGCAGACAAGTCAGCAATCATCCGGAATACGGAATCCTCCTGACCGTCATCCGGCGAATATCCGAAAACGATGCCGAAGCGGTTCTTTTCCAGATCAACCAAAAACATGGCACTCTGCTGCTCGATCAGGGAACTGGCGATTCCCCTCAATTCCGCGTACTTCGATGGCTCCGTTTGTACAAGGCAGATGTTCCATGCGTCCCGGCTGGCGGACAGAGACTCCAGACCGTCCGGATCGTCCCTATCCGGAGCCGGAATGTGCCCTAGCAGCTGACGGATCCGCGAAACTTGCTCCTCCCGGGAAGCAATGCTGCTCCATTGTTGCTTCTCCGCTTCCTGCAGCAATTCACGATAAATCGAGCGCAGCATGTTAGAGGCTTCTTCCGCCTCAATCGGTTTCAACAAATAGTGCGCTATTCCGTAACGCATCGCTTTCCTCGCATATTCGAACTCGCTATATCCGCTAACGATGGCGAAGCTGATCGTTTTGTTGCCGTTCTTCTGCCACTCCCCGATCATTTCAAGGCCGTCCATCAGCGGCATATGCACATCGGTAACCACTAAATCCGGCGCAAGGGAAGCCATCAATTTCAGCCCCTCCGCCCCGTTGGCGCATGTGCCGCATATGTCAAATCCAAGCTCCTCCCAATTGATCCATAATTGCATGCCTTCTAAAGCTCCGGGTTCGTCATCGATCAACAGAACTTTAAATCTCAATTCTGTTCCCCTCCTTGACGTAATCCTGATGATCCAGCAGACGGACAGGAATCTCGAAAAACACCGTCGTTCCCCGATCCGGCTTGCTGTAAATATCAAAGCGAACGAGGTCGTTGTAATAAAGCTTAAACCTGCTATATACATTGCGGATTCCGATACTGGTGCCGGATGTATTCTCGTTGCGTATGGAAATAAGAACCTCGCGAAGTTTTTCCGGCGCCATGCCTTTGCCGTTGTCCTGCACGGATATACGGAGGTTGCCGTCTAATACAGTCGCGCTGATTTTGACCACGCCTTTCCCATCCACAGCCTGAATGCCATGCTTGCACGCATTTTCCACCAATGGTTGGATACTCATCTTCGGTATTTTATAAAGCAGCGCTTCACGGTCGATATCAAGCTCATACTCAATCTTGTCCCGGAATCTGAATTTCTCGATCTTTAGATACATTTCGATGAACAATATTTCTTCCTCAAGCGTAACGATGTCCGCTTTCCAGCTAAGCAGTCTGCGAAGCAGTCTGGACAGGTTCTTGATGATATCCGTCACGTCGGAATAATTGTTTTTCGTGCAGACGACCAATATGGCATTCAGTGTGTTAAACAGAAAATGCGGATTCATCTGACTTTGCAAAAAGTTCAGCTCCGCCCGTACCCGCTCCATCTCCAGGTTTTTCTTCTGAATTTCGAGCTTGTACACATTGTTAATCAAAGAGTTAATCTCGGCTGTCATCCTATTGAAATTCTGGATCAAGCAGCCGATCTCATCTCGGCCTTCATCGATCCGGATCAGGTCGAACTTCTCGTTGGTAACCTTCTGCATATGTCTGGACAATCGTTTAACCCGATAATTGTACGATCTGAGCATGATGTAAATGAATATGAGCGAGAACAGTGTAATAACAGCTGCGATAATTCCCACATAAAGCTGCATATCGCGCATGGCTTGGGATAACCGGGTTCCCTGTGTAACGCCAACCAGCTTCCAGCCCTTTACGTAACTTGCCGTTCCGATGGAAACGACATGCACGTCTTTGTCCTTGTCATGATCTGAAAGTTGAAACACCGGATAAGCATCGGTAACGTCCCGCTGGTACCCGCTGTCCGCAGACATAATGATTTGGTTATGCTCATTGACCAGATAGAGATTTAAATAGTCCTGCTCGCGCAGGATGACATCGTAAATTTTGTTTAAGTCGATATCGATCCGGAGCAATTTATCATACTTGCTATATATATCAAAGTAGTCCATTTTTTCGATAACGCTCAGATAAGGGACCGTCGATGTGCGGTTATTTGCTTCAGTCGCCCGGTAGGCCGCTACCATAACAGGGG
Source organism: Cohnella algarum (assembly GCF_016937515.1). Classification (NCBI taxonomy): domain Bacteria; kingdom Bacillati; phylum Bacillota; class Bacilli; order Caryophanales; family Paenibacillaceae; genus Cohnella; species Cohnella algarum. The sequence goes on along the minus strand of NZ_JAFHKM010000002.1, from coordinate 4,093,616 downwards.
ACGTCGATTGTTCCCGCAGCCGGTACCAGTCGCTATTCTTCGCATTGGCATCGAGCACTTGATAATTCCCGCCGGGCATGATCGTCTCATTCTCCGTAAAAATGCTGATTCGCTGAATCTGATTGTTGACGGGGATATAACTAGTCACCCGGTTTCGCAGCTGTTCGTCGAACGTTTCGTAAAACTGGATCGGACTTTCGTAAGTTCTGTCCAGCGTTTCATACAGCAGCTTGTCCGTATTGAGCGCATGACTGACCGCTACACCGCCGTCAATGAACTCATGAATATCTTTTCTGGCCCGCTCCAGCGAGATTTCGAGATTTTGTTCCTCCCGGTCTTTGATGATGCCGGTCATACGGTCCATGAACGCGATGTTGATAACCGCGATAGGGAGCAGCACGCCAATCACATAGATGAGTATGAATTTATAGTTCAGCGGTATATCGTTAATGAATGATCGGAATCTGAAACGTTTTTTCATGATTTTCGCACCGTCCCGCCGTTCAGCCAGCCGGCTACCTCGCGGTATTCTGCTTGTACGCCGAAGGCAGCACTCCTGTTAGGCATTCGAATTTGATGATAAAATAGTCCGCATTCGGATATCCGACCTGAAGCGCAATCTCCGAAATTTTCATTTGGGTGCGTCTTAGCAATTGCTTTGCTTCCTCGATTCTTTTCTCGTTCAAATAGTCGTTAAACGACTTGCCTGTCTCTTTTTTAAACAACTGGCCCAAATAAGCGGAGTTCATATGAAACATTTTGGCCAGATCCTGCAACTGAAGCTTGCTGCGGAATTCCCGGTCCACATATTGAATCACATGGAAAATCGTATTATTCTCGTTCTTGGCCTCAAGCCTTGCCAGGATGTCGGCCGCCTCCAAGCAAAGTTCAAGGACATATGATTTCAAAGCTGAATAGCTCCCGAAACTGTCGATGCTGCCATGCCCGCCCTGAAGCTTTCTCATCAAAGTATCCGGATCCCCGTTCATTTCTCCGATCCGCCTGCAAAGACTTAATTCCAGGTCGGCCACATGGGCAATGGCTTCTTTCAAATCAAGCATGCCTTCCAACATGGAGTCCAGAGCGGCTTCAACAGCAGCATCAATCATGTTGATTCGGGACGCCGTGACGATCTCCGTAAGTTCCTTGAATTTCTCCTTTCCGTGATCATGCGATTTTCCGCCCTGCCGTAAACCCCTATAATGATACACCCCGTCTCTACCCTGACAGCGCTTGCATTTATTTAACTCCAATGCCTGCAAGTACAGTTCTCGAATCGACCCGATCCCCTGAAGAACGCCGCTGATCGTCACGATGACCGGCTGGCTTGACTGGTCCTCAAGCTCCCTGTGGAGTTGTACGCAAAGCTCCTGTACCCGGCAATAGGGGAATTCATCATCAGGCAAAATCAACCCGATCCTCCCCGCGCTGTCCTCGAATATACGATCGGGTTTCTGCGTGAAATATTTCTTCACCCGTCCGATCAGAGCAAAGGATGTCCCGGAACCTTCAACCAAAACGCACCGCAGCTTTGAATCCTTTTGCAGAAGAAGGGCCTGGGCAGCCTGTAGCTTAAGCGACTCGTTGTCTTCGCCTTGTATTAAGCTGATCAATAGATTGTTGGTAAACAAAAATTGCATGCGGCTTCGGCTTTGCTCCGCTATAAGCTCCTCTTGGATTTTCGTGCGCAAGCGCACTAGGACGGTCTCAATTTCCTCTTCGTCGAATGGTTTGAGCAAATACTCCGTGACCCGCTGCTGCATTGCGGTAATCGCATAATCGAAATCATCGTAACCACTCAATATGACGAACTTAGGTGGAGATTCCATTTTCTGGTTCGCCAGCTTAATCAGCTCCAATCCATTGATCGCCGGCATATGGATATCCGTCAGTACCAGCTCCGGTTTAAGCTCTTGAATCATACTGAATGCTTCGGAGCCGCTCGAAGCCTCGCCGCATATCCGGAAACCGAAATCCCTCCAATTCACCATCGTGCGAAGCCCCTCAATTACCCACGGCTCGTCATCCACCAAAAGCACATTCATCATCGAGATCCCTCCCCCGAGGTTGAACTATCCCGCTCATTTGTAAGCGCGCTCATTATTTGGGTTTGAAGTTTGTGACAGCTTGAGTATAGGGAATTCCATCACCCCCAACCTATATGAGAATTAGCGTCATCGTCAATAACCAAACTAAAGGGGGTATCCGAAAAATTTTAGTTTGAATTTCGAAAGTACGACTCTTTGAGGCAACCGAATTCTCATTACAAAATGCCACAAGCTTCGGCGTCAAGGCCAGCGGATTTGTCATTTTCGCAAGCTGCAGCATGATGCCCTGCTTCGCCGTTTTCTGAGCGGACACTGCCCGCATCACAGCAAGAAACCTAACGCGAAATCCAGTACCGGCTTCGTTTGTCATTATTATTTTCTTTGTGCTAATATTTTTCATGGTGTTTGGGTGTGGAGTGGAAAAACGAGCAACAGGGGAAGAATCGAAGAAAAAGTTGCCAAAAAAAAGGGTTGATCCGGATGTTTCGTTACGGGTCTAAAATCTTCACAACCTCATGTTCATTTTTGCCTCTGCCAGGCTGAATCCGGGGTACGGTTTTGGCCTGTTTTCGCTTTTGCCGCCCCCGACTGGTTCGTTCTGTGGGTTTATTCAAGATGGCGGCGAATCGTCGTCTTCAGGTGTTGCTTGATCCATCCCGCAGGATCGGGGTGTCGGCTTCCACAGGGCGCTCCTGCAGTACCGTGAACGTATTGGTCGTTTTAAGCCGATCCTTGCGTGTCGCGAGCTCATCAACCGCCAATCGGCCAAACATAAACGGAAGAAGAAAACGGCTTGAATCGATAGGGGCCGGTTTGCCCAGATGACCAACTCCCTTGGCGTCAGGCCGCAGTTGTTGCAGTCGGGAGGCTAACCGCCCCCTCGGATCAGCTCCCGCTCTTTTCCCACGGGTCGAGCTCGCGGCGCAAATACGTCTTGATCTCCTCCGCGAAGGCGAGCATCTGCTCCGGAAGCTCTCGGGCGAGCGGGTGAAGCTTATGCCTCGGCCAGCTGTCGTAATCCTGGACGAGCGGCTTGCGCAAGCCGACAAGGGAACGCAAAAACTCGGCCAGCGTTCCGGAAATGACGCCTTCGCCGGCAATGACTTCGATAATGTCCTCGTAGCTGCTGGCGTCGCGCATCATGAAACCGTCGATCAGCGCGTTGCCGACGTCGGTGGCGATTTCCAGCGCCAGGTGCAAAACCCGCTCCTGCGCCAATCCCTGCACAGTCGAACCGGACCACGAGCCGCTCAACTCGCGAATGGCTTCGGCAAGCTCGGGAATGCAGGCGAGACGGCTCTCGATTCCTTTGCGGTTCACGTAATACATTCGTTCAACCCCCGTCGCTGTCGCGGCGCTTTCGTTTGTTTTTTCGTTTCAGCCAGATAACCATCACGACCGCGCTGATGATGATCACCAGCAAATACGTCATCATTTGATAAAGATCGCCGGCTCCGGAATCCGTTGCATTCACCGCGCTTCTTCCTTTCAGCTTTCGTAATCGACGCTGACGGAGGACTCCCTTACCTCCGACATGTGCTCGATCACTTTTTTATGTACGGGGTGCACCTGATACGCCTGCAGCGCCTCCATCGAAGCGTGCTTGGTCGTAAGCGCGATATCGTACGAACGCTCCGAATGCAGCACGTCGATGCCGACTTCGATCGAAAGCAGCTCGTCGATTTTTCCTTCCATGTCGCGCAGCACCTGCGCCGTTTTCGCCACGGACTCCGGGCTGCGGTCCTTCAATTTGAACAGAACGATATGCGTAATCATCGTCTTGCCATCTCCTTATGTTCGAATGTTGAACGGCCCGGTCGCCGATCGAATGAGCGCGGGCCGCAAGACGCATACTAAGCCGGAAGAAATGCCGCAGCGAGAAAGGAAGACCGCTTCATGCGATACTACGTTACCTTCGCGTGCACGCTGTTCGGGTTGGCGCTGGTCCTGTTCAACGCCTCCGGCTACGACCCTCACAACATTTTCCTGTTCATGCTCAGCGTCCCGGTCTGGTTCGTCGAGCTGTTCACCGACATCCATCGGGTCAGCGCGGTCGCGATCTACGCGCTGACTGTCGCCAGCTGGGCGGTTATCGGGTACTTGTGCGACCGGGTAATCGCGCGCGACCGCGCCGCGCGGCAAAAATGAGGCGGGCTTTCGCAACGTTCCGATCCGTTCAAAAAAGGAGCCTGCGGGCTCCTTTTCATCGTTACTCTACAATGATCTTGGCTACCATGTCGCCGTGACCTTGCCCGCACATGATCGAGCAATGCATTTCGTATTCTCCCGGCGTATCGAACGTCACTTCCGCCCTCGGGTTGTCCTTCGTCAGGTTGATGTTCAGATCGGCGATTTCCGCGCCGTGGTTGCCGAGTTTGTTCGAATAGCTGAGGACGTACGTGGTACCCGCTTTCACGCGGTATTCCGTCTGATCGAAACTAAAGTTGGTCGCGGAGATTTTCAGCATTTCCTGTCCTTCCGCAAGCTCCTCTTCCTTCGGTCGTTCGGGCAATCCCGTCGCCAACAAATAAACGCCGAACAGACAGGCGACCACAATCAAGGCTGGCAAAATCCTCTTGTACATCGATGCTCCCCCTGCTTCTTCAAGTGTCCATCCCTTATTCTACCTAAAAGGGGTCATCGAACTCAACTGTTGAATGGGAAAGTTCGTCAACTTTTTTTCACATATGACAAAATGATGAACGACGCCAAGCATTGACGCAGGTTTTCCAGCGTTTCCAGACGCTGCTCCTCAAGCTTATCCGCCGGCCAGACTCCGTCCTCGCGGCGCAGGTCGCGTTCGATCAAAAGCAGCAGCCACAACGAAAAAACGGACGAAAAAACGTAATATTCCCGCCGGAAACGAGTCCTGTCGGACGGGGGGCCGAACGCTTCGGCGGCATCCAGATACCGTTCGAGCAAACGGTCGCGCATGCCGGGATTCATCGTTTTCGGAAATAACGGATGGGACAAATCGAGAACGTGAAACAGGTCCCAATGCCGGCTGTTCAAATGCGCGTGCTCCCAATCGAGCACCCTGATCCCGCCCGCCGTCATCGCGTAATTGCCCAAATGCAGATCCCCGTGCGAAAACACGACGGATTCGGACCTCTCCAGCTCGAGGGCTTCGGCGATCAAGCTGCGCATGCTCGCTTTCGGCCAGCGGAATTCCTCAAGATAAGGCACCCATTCCTCCTCGTTCTGCCGCAACGCTTCCGCCATTTCGCCGATCGTCGGCTTCGGCCCCTGCCGGGACCGGATGCCGAACGATGCCGTCGGCAAGGCGTGCCAACGGGCGATTTGCCCGATCAAGGCGGCAGCCGTCCCTTCGTTGAAACGGTGCGAAAGCGGCCCCAAATCTTCGAACAACAACCAGCCCTGTCCGGAAATCCCGTCAGCCGAGCGCGCGATCAGCCGCGGAAAAAGGCCGGGAAGCGAGGGGCGCACATGCTCGTACGCCCAAGCTTCCCGGCTATTCCCGCCTTCGGCCAGCGGTTTGAACACGTAGCTCTCGCCGGGGGAGATGCGAACTCTCTCCACCGTGCAGCCGTTCAAACCGGTGTAGAGCGCCTCCCGCTCCCCCCGAACTCCGGATTCAACCGGCCGTCTTCCGTAATCATGCCGTCCATGCGACGTCTCTCCGTTCCGTCTCCCGCGATTTGCTTTTTATTTTACCATACGGAGCGACAAAATGTCGGCCCCTCCGCTGACGGACCGGGACGATTACGGAGGTTTTTCGTCGGGCGGCCGGCGCTCAGCCGTTCAAGTCCGGCCGCGTGCCGGTTGCGATGTATACCGTGCTCTCGCCGATGTTGGTCGCATAGTCCGCAATCCGTTCGCAATAGCGCCCGACGAATCCGAGCAGCGTCGCCTGCCCGATCCATTTCGGGTTCTCGACCATCAGCGACGACAGCTCCCGAAACATCTGGCCGTACAGCGCATCGACCCGATCGTCGTCCTTGGCCATCTTGTAGGCGAGCTCGACATTCTCTTCCGTGTACGACCGGATCGAATCGCGAATCATCGTTCGGGCGATAGCCGCCATGCGCGGCAAGTCGATCAGCGGCTTGATGAGCGTCTCCCCGTCCAGCCGCAGCACCGTCTTCGCGATATCCACGGACAAATCCCCCATCCGCTCCAGGTCGGCGGCAATTTTGAAGCCCGCCAATATGCGGCGAAGATCCTTCGCTACCGGCTGCTGCGTCGCGATCAGCTTCGCGCCCCGCTCCATCACCCGCTCTTCCAGCCGGTTGAGCTCCAAATCCTCGTTTACGACCCTTTTCGCTTGGGCCGCGTCGCGCTTCACCAGCGCATCCATCGAATCGGCCAGCGCCTTCTCCACCTGTTCGCCCATTTGGGCGAGCAGCGTCTGCATTTCGTTCAAGCCTTGGTCGAACTCCGCGCGCATCGTCACCGTCGTTCCTCCCCCTCTCCCCGACGGGCCGAAACTCGAAGCGAGCTCCCGCCCTCATGAAGTGCAACTCTTTTATTGTAATGAGGAAATATGAAGGGAATTTCCATTTTATGTCCATCGATTGTAAAATTTTTGGCGAAAATCCGCCCGTCGTTCGCTCCGGCGCGCAGCCGTTTCGCCCCGATCGCCCGGCTCCGGAACCACAACCCGGCAAAGAATGCCGGGACGTGGTTCTTCCATTTCCCTCCCCATCTGTGCCATCATGAACAAGGGGGGCGATGAAGATGTTCCATGACTTCAAGCTTGCGAACGACCGACCGGTCTACATTCAGTTGAAAGATTATTTGAAACGTCTGATTATAAAAGGATCGCTGCAGCCCGGGCAGAAGCTTCCCTCCACCCGCGAGCTCGGCCTGCTGCTCTCCGTCAGCCGCAACACCATTATTTCAGCCTACGCCGAGCTGGAGAGCGACGGCTTTATCTACGCCGTTCACGGAAAAGGCAGCTATGTCGCGGCAACTGCCGCCCCCCGGCTTCCGCCGCTCCGCCGTGCGAAATCGATTGGCCGGCGCGCATCAACGATTATGCGCGGCAAGCCGTCGAGCTGGACCGGATGAAACGCGGCATCCGCGCGGGGAGAAACGCGATTTCCTTCACCAGCATCGCGCCCGACGAGAAGCTGTTCGATCTCGATCACGTCAAGCGCGCTTTTCTTGACCGCATGGCGATCGAGGGAAACGTTCTGCTGAACTACGGCTACGCGAAAGGCTATAAACCGCTGATCGATTACTTGATGAATTACATGGAACATAAGGGCGTCGACCTGAACGGAAAAGACATGCTGATCACGAGCGGCTTCACGGAAGCTTTCGATATCGTCCTGTCCGCCCTTCGCCGAAAAGAAGGCGGATCGGTCATTTGCGAAAATCCGACCCACTACACCGCGATCAAAAATTTGAAGCTGAGCGGGTTCGACATTACGGGCATTCCGATGGAACGGGACGGCATCGATCTGATCGAGCTGGAACGCGCATTGACGGAACGGACATACGATTGCGCCTATTTGATCCCGTCCTATCACAATCCTACCGGCATCGTCACGTCTCCCGAGAAAAGATCGGCGGCGATGCGGCTCATGGCCCGTCACGGCATCCCGGTCATCGAAGACGGTTTTAACGAAGAACTGCGTTATTCGGGGGCGCACGTTTCCCCGTTGATCGCGACGGCCGGGCGGGGAAACGGCGTTGTCTATCTCGGCAGCTTCTCCAAAGTGCTCTTCCCCGGCCTCCGGGTGGGCTGGGTGCTGGCGGACCGCCGGCTGATCGACAACCTGGAAAGCATCAAACGGTCCCGCAGCATTCATACTTCGACGCTCGATCAATCGGTGCTTTATCAATATCTTTTGAACGGCAACCTTGAGAAATATTTGAAAAAAGCCCGCTCCGAATACAAACGAAAATACGAGTGGACGAAGCGCTGCTGCGAAACCTATCTCCCTTATCGAAAACTGTCGGGAGACGGAGGCCTGCATCTGTTTGTCGAATTCGATAAGCCTTTCGATACGACGGAGCTGCTCGACGCCTGCTCGAGCCAAGGCGTCATTTTTACCCCGGGGGATATGTTTTACACGGACGGAGGAGGACGGCATACGATGCGGCTCGGATTTTCGCGAGTAAAAGAGGAGGATATCGAGAAAGGGCTTCAAATCATCGGCCGAACGGCCAGACAGCTTATGGGATAACGAGGTGCGTACAATGAGCAAGGAACATGTGGCGCAGCGCGTTCGGGACATTCCGCCTTCCGGGATTCGCGCCTTTTTCGAACTGGCCGAGGAAAATAATCGGGATACGATCTCGCTCGGGATCGGAGAACCGGATTTCGTTACGCCTGAACACGTCCGGGCGGCCTGCATTCGCGCCTTGAACGAAGGAAAAACGAAGTACACCCCGAATGCCGGCTTGTATGAGCTGCGGGAGGAAATCGCTTCGTATATGCACGATGGATTCGGTCTCCGTTATGAACCCGCTAACGAGGTGCTCGTCACGGTCGGAACGAGCGAAGCGGTCGATCTGGCGCTTCGGACGTGCGTGGAGCCGGGCGACGAGGTTCTCATCCATACTCCCTGTTATATCGCCTATTCGCCCATTGCCCATCTACACGGCGCCAAAGTCGTCGAAGTGAAGACATCCGCGGAAGAGCGGTTCAAGCTGACCGCGCGGGCGCTGGCCGAGTCCTTGACGCCTCGCTCGAAGGCGCTTGTCGTCAATTTCCCGAACAACCCGACAGGCGCGGTGATGACGGAAGAAGATTGGCGACCGGTTGCCGAGCTGGCCGTACGGCACGATATGATCGTCATTTCGGACGAAGTTTATGCCGAGCTGACTTACGGAGCGCGGCATGCAAGCATCGCTTCGCTTCCGGGCATGAAAGAGCGAACGATCGTCATCAACGGATTTTCCAAAGCGTTCGCGATGACGGGATGGCGGATCGGCTATGCCTGCGGCGGCCGGGAGTTGATCGGCGGCATGCTCAAAATCCATCAATACACGGCGATGTGCGCGCCCGTTCTCGGACAAATCGCCGCCGTCGAATCGCTCCGGAACGGGCTGGAAGCGAAGGAAACGATGAAGGCCGCGTTCGACGAGCGCAGGCGGATGTTCGTCAAAGGCTTGCGTGAAATCGGGCTGCCGTGCCATGAACCGGAGGGCGCCTTTTATGTCTTCCCTTCGATTGCGCATACAGGGCTGGACTCCGGGCGTTTCGCCCGGCTGCTTCTTAAGGAAGCGGGAGTCGCGGTCGTTCCGGGCCATGCTTTCGGAACGGGAGGAGAAGGCCATATCCGATGCTCGTATGCGGTTTCGGGGCAGCTGGTTGCCGAAGCGCTCGAGCGTTTGAAACGTTTCGCGCGCGTACCGGAACGGGCATCTTTTCGGTAAGGCGGCCAAACAAAAAAACTGCCGAGAAATCTCGACAGTTGCGGCACGTTGCCGCCGGCCAACGCGGTCCGGGTCCGGCCGAACGACCGTCGGCCCGCGCGGCCGGACGGCGCGTTCAGAACCCGTTCAGCTTCAGCCACGAAGCGCATGCGCCGGTCCAGCCGTTCGTGTGCTTCTCATCCTCCGCCAGTCCGAGTCCGTGACGTCCGAACGCATACACGTGAAGATCGAACGGCACCTTTTGCTTGCGCAGCGCCGTTGCGAACGCCAGGCTGTTTTCGACCGGCACCGCCCCGTCGTCGGACGTATGCCACAGGAAGACGGGCGGCGTGTCGGGCGTCACCTGCGTTTCGCTGCTCATTTTCCGCGCAAGCTCGGGGTCGGGATCCTCGCCGAGCAAATTTAGGCGCGAGCCCGCGTGCGTGATCGATTCGTCCATCGAAATGACCGGATAGCACAAAATCGTCAGATCGGGACGGCTCGACTGCCGTTCGACCGCGTCCTCCGCATCCGGACGACCCGCATCGTACTGCGTTCCGGCCGTCGAGGCGAGATGGCCGCCGGCCGAAAAGCCGAGAATGCCCACGCGCGCCGAATCGATCCCGTACCGGTCGGCTTCGTGTCGAACCGTGCGAATCGCGCGCTGCGCGTCCAACCATGCGCACGGATATTGATAAGGAGCGACGCGGTACCGGAGCACGAACGCCGAAATCCCGATGGAATTGAGCCAAAGGGCGATCGGTTCGCCCTCGTGGTGCGCCCTCATGCCGTACCCGCCGCCCGGAAATACGATCACGGCAGGGTTTCCCTTGCCTTCCAGCACATACGGAAATATCGCGGGACGATCCTCGTCCCCGCTCCCCGTCGCATAGGGAGCTCCCTCCGGCCATAACAGCTGTTCCAAAACTAACCCTTCCCTTCGCGCATGCTTGCGCCGATGATGGATTCGATTAATGCGCTTTCACTTCCGCGCTATTTTACAATGACAAATGTTGGCGTGTCAAAGCAAGTTTTTCCGGTCACTTCTTCGCCGGACGGAATCCGGCAGCTTCGGCGTCCGCCTCCGTGCAGAACATTTCTTCCGCCTTCGTCTGCTCGTAAGCCGCTCCTCCGGGCATGTGATAAATTTTATCGCCTTTGGAATTGATATTTCCTTTGATTTGCGGATCGGCGCACGCCGCGGGCGAGGCTGCCGGAGAGGGCGAAACGGTTTCCCCTGCTTCCTCCGAGGCGCCTTCCGCCGCCCGAACTCCGGACGAATCCGATTCCGGCTGCGCGATGCGGGCGTCCACCGTTTCGAAGTCGTCTTCGTCGTTCCACATATTCTCGAACTCGTCCGCGAACGCCCCGGCGATTTCGGCATTGTCGATCACCATGAAAATCTCGTCGTTCCGCGTGCTGGCCGCCTTGGAATAATTAAAGGAGCCGGTGGAAGCCTTCTGCCGGTCCGCGATCGTCATTTTCAAGTGCATCAGCCCGTCGTGCGTATTGATCTTCAGCGGAATCCCCGCGCTCCCGAGCAGCTTCAGCGCTTCTTTCTGCGATTTGCCGGACGATTGGGTCCGGTCCGTAATGACCCGGACGGCGACGCCGCGCAGGTGCGCGTTCTTGATCGCTTGCACGATGTCCGGATGCGTCAGGCTGTAGATGGCGATGTCGAGGGTTTCCCGCGCGCCGTCGATCAGGCCGATCAGCTGCCGCTCCGGCTGCTGGTCGGCTTGCGTGAACGCCCAAACGATCGAATTCTCCTCCATCGCCGCAACATTGCCGGAATTTCCTTGTTCCGTCAGGCCGCAGCCGCCGAGCAGCGCCAGGGCCAAAACCGCCGCCAGCGCGGCGGATCTTCTTTTTTGCAATGAGTTCACTCCCGGGTGCCTGTTATTCTGCGAATCTATGAATCTCCATTTTCCTATATGTATTTTACTATATGGCTAGCCTGGCGGAAACGTTCGGCCATACAAAAAAAGCCCCCGAGTCCGGCAAAAACCGGCTGGGAGCCGACGCGATTAGCGAAACCTCATTAGCGGAGCAGCTTGATCAGTTCGCGCATAAAACCCGGCAAATCCGGCCACGCATGACCGGTGACGAGCTTGCCGTCCACCGCCAGCGTCCCGTCGGCGTACCGCGCGCCAAGCGATTCGACGTCGAGGCGGCAAGCGGAATACGCGCTCATCGTTTTTCCTTGGAAATAAGACCGGTCGGATAGCGACAGAAAAACCTGCGGTCCGTGGCAGATCGCGCCGATCGGCTTGTCGGCTTCGATGAAATGGCCGATAATCCGCGGCAGCTCGGGATTCGAGCGGATATATTCGGGAGCGCGTCCGCCCGGAATGACGAGCGCGTCGAACGAGGCGGGATCGACGTCGGCAAACGCCGTATCCGCCTGAAGCAGATGCGCGGGCTTCTCCGAATACGTTTCCCAGCCTTCCACGAAATCGTGGCAAACCGTGTTCAGCTTTTTGACGGACGGAGCGGCGATGACCGCCTCGAACCCCTCCTCCAACAGCCGGTAATACGGATAATACACTTCCAGCACTTCCACGGCGTCTCCGGTTGCGATCAGCACTTTTTTGGCCATCGAATCCCTCCTGCGATTAACTGGACTGAATCCGTACGATGCCATTATGAAGAATGGATGGAAGCGCCGTCAATGGACCGAAAGTCGGCATCCCGCGCGAAAATTGGCGAAAACTTCATCCTTGGGAACCGGTTCGCGGCAGGCCGACCGAACGTCAAAAAAACCCGAACTCCTTGAACGGTTTTTGCCGTTTGAAGGAGCCGGGGTTTTGCGGCTTGCGGAAAATCCGAAATTATTGGAAGCTTCTGTTCGTCATGCCGGCCGACGCGCTCGTGCCGTAGGAGCTTGCGCCGTACGATTGCAAAGGCTGAACCGTGCTCGAGAACGTTTGCGTGTTGATATGCTGAACCGATTGCTCCAGCTGTCTGCACATTTGCGAAACTTGATTCATTTGCTGGATTGCCGTTTGATGGCCGTGCAGCGCGGTTTGAATCATTTGAACCGCTCTTTGCTCGCGTTGCGCCAACTCCTCCAGACGAGCCGCGTTTTGCTGCTCCTGCTGAAGCATTTGCTGGTACATTTGCGTAGCTTGCTGCGTTTGGTTGATCAGCTGTTGGACGATGTTTTGGCATTGGTGAAGCTGGCCGGTCAGGTTCGTGCCTTGGTAGCCTTGGTTTTGAAGGCTGGAGCTTTGGAAATTTTGGTTTTGATTTTGATACATTTCGAGCTTCCTCCTTGTTGTGGCCGAAGCGATGCGCGATGGTCCGCGTTGAAAAACCGCACGTTTTTCGCGCTCTTTCGGCGTTGCGATTTAAACAACGTAAATACGTTGTCCGCTGCAGCGCGTTTTTATTCGTTAGGCCGCTCGTGGCCGAATACAACGTTTCTTTTTCAGCCGTTTGCCCGTTTCCGAGATTTTTCGTCATTTTGACTTTGGTCACTTTCCCGGATAGGGTTGCATTCGGATTGCTGCAATTGGAACCTGTTGTGTTGCTGGCAGGAATGACATCATAGCAATAAGCGGTCACTTCATTTCTGGCGTTCGAATAGCTTTTAAGCCGACCGTTCGCATAGTAGTCATACGTTTCGCTGACAAGAGTATTGGCATTTTGATACCATGATCTTGTTTTGAGAAAATAATAGGTCGGATCGTACGTATATGTCGTCGTATGCTGGTTTTTGATGACGGCATTGTTAAATTGCGCTTGGTCGAGCAATAATGTTTGACTGCATGAGCATGAAATATAAAAAAACCACCCGTCGGCCTGATGGGTGGTTTGTATTTATCCGAGATCTTCAATCTAGTCCAACTGAAACTCGGGCAGCCCGAGCTGCATTGGAGCGGGACGCTCGCATGCGCTTTCCATCGCGTAATGCTTGCCCTGCTCGGACGCGTCGTGGAACCCGTGCATCGCCTCCAGCACGTGGTAGGCCAGCTCTCCGCTCGCCCGGTGCGGGCGTCCGGTCAGGATCGCCTTGACCATGTCGGCTGCGCCGACGCCGCGGGCGTTTTCCGCGTAGCCGTAGGCGAGCGGAATCTCGCTCCACTCCTTCGACCCGGCGCGGCAAATGCGGACCGGCCCCCGAACGTATTCGGGTCCGGCACCTGCAGCGTCCCGGCGCTGCCGTACACTTCGATGCGAGGCAGCACCGAGCCGCCCTTGATGTCGAAGCTCGTCAGCAGCGTCGCGACCGGCCCCGAGGCAAAGTCGAGGACGCCCGCCACGTGCGTCGGGACTTCGACCGGAATTTTTTGCCCGGCTTTCGGCTGGCTCGTAATCGTCCGCTCCGGAAATGAAATGCGGGCGGAGCCGGTGACGCGGGCAATCGGGCCGAACAGCGCTACGAACGCGGTTAAATAATACGGCCCCATATCGAACATCGGACCGCCGCCTTGCTGGTAATAAAATTCCGGCGCCGGGTGCCAGCTTTCGTGCCCGCCGGACATCATGAACGCCGTCGCGCCGATCGGCGTGCCGATCCAACCGTCCTCGATCAGCTTGATCGACGTCTGGATGCCGCCTCCGAGAAACGTGTCCGGGGCGCTGCCGACCCTCAGCCCTTTTTGCCGGGCCCGTTCCAGCACCTGTTTGCCTTCTTCGCGGGTGACGGCAAGCGGCTTTTCCACGTAAACGTGCTTGCCCGCTTCGAGCGCTTGGAGACATACGGATGCATGCGCTTTCGGAATCGTCAGGTTAATGACCATTCCGATTTCCGGATCCGCGAGCAGCTCCTCGACCGAACAGCCGCGAATGCCGTGCTCTTCCCCTTTCGCCTTCGCGCGTTCCGCGTCGAGATCGGCGCAGGCGACGATTTCCATCGAATCGAATCGGTTGCCGTTTTTAAAATAAATGCCGCTGATGTTGCCCGTGCCGATGATGCCGACCTTCATTTTCCCCATTCCGGTTCGCCCTCTTTCCCGCGTTAAAGTTGATTGTCCGCCATTCCCGTATAAACGCCCGCTTCTCCGGCATCAGATGCCTGCGCCGCGGCCTTGCCGTCCGCGCACCAAAGGAAGCCCCGCCGCATCAGCTCCGTCACGACCGGAATTTCCATAATATCCGCATGGTGGCCGAGCGAATTGTAATACACGCGCCCCACGCCCCAGCGCTTCGTCCAAATGACCGGCATGTCGACGGCTTTATTGAGCGAATGCGGCCCCGGCGCCACGGGGAAACGGGTTGTCGCCAGCACCTCGACGGCCGGATCGACGTGCAAATAATATTGCTCGGTCTTGACCGCGAAGTCTTCGATCCCTTCCACGAGCGGACTGGAGCTGTGGCGGATATTGACGGTATATTCCGTTCCGTCGTTGCCCGGATGCGCCACCCATTGGCCGCCGGTCATAAATTGCCAATCGACGTTTTCGCGGAACGCGTCGCACATGCCGCCGTGGCAGCCCGCAAGCCCGACGCCGCTTTGCACCGCCTGCGATACGTTGTTGACGAGCTGCTGCTCGATTCTTCCCATCGTCCATACCGGAACGATTAGATCGAGCGCTTTCAATTTGTCCGCGTCCGCGAACGCCTCCAGCGTATCGGACACTTCGACTTCGAACTGTTCTTTTTCCAGCGTGGCGCGAAAAATTTCGGCAACCTCGCGGGGCTGATGGCCGTCCCAGCCTCCCCAAACGATCAACGCTTTTCTCATGTTCGTTCGATCTCCTCTCCGGATTGACAAGATTTGCGCACCACCAATCGCGTCGGCAGCGTCTCGCGAAACACTTCGCCGTCATTCCCGCCGCCGGAAAGCCGGTCGAGCAATTTGCGGGCGGCGAGCTTCCCCATTTCGAAAAAAGGAACCTCGACCGTCGTGAGCGGCGGATCGAACAGCGCGGCCGCGTCGGAATTGTCGTAACCGACGATCGGCAAGCGGCCGGGAAAGGCGCAGCCCAATTCCCGCAGGCCTTGAATAAGGCCGATCGCCATCCGGTCGTTGGCGCAGAGCATCGCGTCCAGCCGCTCCATTTCCCGGAAAACGGACGGTGCCGCGGCATACCCGCTTTTCCGGCTGTAGTTTCCTTCGAAGACCGGAGCCGCTTCTTCGCCGCCGATGCCCGCTTCCCGGAGCGCTTTGCGGTAACCATGCAGGCGATCCAGGCTGTTGGAGTACTGCGCCGAACCGTTAAGGAACCCGATTCGCCGGCACCCCCGGTCCAGCAAATGGCGGGTCGCGGCATAACTGCCCCCGACATGGTCGGCGACAACCGCCGGGATGCCCGGATGTTCGTCGAACCGCTGGTCGACGACGCAAAAGGGAGCATCCGCGTCGGCAAGCCGAGCGATCGACTCGCGCTCCGGCTCCGCCGATGTCGCTCCGAGAATAAGGCAAGCGTCTACTCTCTGCGTCCGAAACAGCGAGACGTAATCGAAGGCTTCCCCCGGACTGCGATACAGCAGCAGCAGCCCGCCGCCCTCGCCGCTTCGGACCGCCTCGCCGATGCCGCTCAGGATTTCCGCGAAATAATACGTGGAAAAGAGGTGCACCTTCGGCACATGCGGCAGCACAACCCCGATATTGCCGCTTCTCCCGCGCGCGAAGCTGGCCGCGACGGCGTTCAATTGGTAATCGAGCGCCTCCGCCGCTTCAAGCACCCGTTTGCGCGTTTCCTCCTTGATCGGGCCGACGCCGTTGAGCACGCGCGACACCGTCGCTTCGGAGACGCCGGCCATCCGGGCCACTTCTTTGCGCGTCGCCATCTTCCATCATCCTTGCCGTGAATTTTCGTATCGTCATGATGTACACGCGTACATTATGGCACCGGGCCGAACGGATGTCAATCCGGAAAACGGCTATGCCGTCCTTTGCGCGTCCGATTTTCTCAAGAAAAATGGCTATGTCACCCTCTACAGGTTCGAATTTGTTGGCTCGGTAAGGCTGTGTAGCCGCAGAAGCGAATTTGTCGATTAGTTAGGACATGTAGCCGCAGGTCGAAATTTGTTTGGCTCGGTTAAGCAATGTAACTGCAGGTCGAAATTTGTTTGGCTCGGTTAAGCAATGTAACTGCAGGTCGAAATTTGTTGGCCGGCTAGGCAACGTGTTTGCAATTCCGATTTTATTAGCTCGGTCGGGCCATGTATCGAACAATTTCCAATCCAAACGGAGGACTTCTTATTAGCGGGGAAAAACATTTTGGTCGAGAGTTGAAAATCAGGAATCGTTAGCAGACGTACGGAAGCGGCGAGACGAGTCTGAGTCCGACCACATGCGTTTGATCGGTCCAAATGAGTAAATTTACCCAACTGAGCCCTACTACATGCGTTCGACCGAACCAGATGAGTGATATTTACCCAACTGAGCCCTACTACATGCGTTTGACCAATCCAGATGAGCAATATTTATCCAACTGAGCCCGACCACATGCGTTCGACCGAACCAGATGAGTGATATTTACCCAACTGAGCCCGGCCTCATGCGTTCGACCGAACCAGATGAGTATTATTTACCCAACTGAGCCCTACTACATGCGTTTGACCGAACCAGATGAGTGATATTTACCCAACTGAGCCCGACCACATGCGTTCGACCAATCCAGATGAGCAATATTTACCCAACTGAGCCCGACCACATGCGTTCGACCGAACCAGATGAGTATTATTTACCCAACTGAGCCCGACCACATGCGTTCGACCGAACCAGATGAGTATTATTTACCCAACTGAGCCCTACTAAATGCGTTTGACCGATCCGGAAGAGTAATATTTACCCCACTGAGCCCGGCCTCATGCGATTGACAGAACCAGTAGAGTAAAATCTACCCAACTTAGCCCGGCCTCACACGTTTGACCGATCCAGATGAATAATATTTACTCAACTGGATGCGCGGAGGGCCGAGCCGACATCCTGCGTATAGGGAGATGTCGCTGGAGAAACGTTAGCGCCATTCAAGCGGCGCGCCCGCGCCCGCCATCTTGCGCGGCGGCTAGCGCAGGCGCTTTCGCCCCGCGAAAAGCGCCCGCGCAAATTTCGCGCGGGCGCAAGCCTGTCGTCAGGCAAGCGGATACTCGAAGCGATAGACGCCCGAGCCGACCGCGAGCCGCACGCCGTCCGCCGTATCCGCGGCGGACGCGATGCCTTCCGCCCCGCCGCGAACGGGGCGGCCGCTTTCGCGAAGCGCGTCCAGCGCCGCGCCGCGAAGCAGCACTTCCGCCGTCGTATTCGGCGGAAGCGCAACCTCGACGGCGCGCGAGATTCCGTCCGCGCGCCACGAAACCTCGATTCGCCCATAGGCCGAATCGTAAGCCGCCCGCGCGCTCGTCAGCCACTCGCCGCCGAAGCGCGGTTCGATCCGCGCCCGCTTGTACGCCGGCGCGCGGCCGTCCGCGTCGAGCCCCGCCACGACGCGGTACAGCCAATCCCCGATCGCCCCGTAGGCGTAGTGATTGTACGAGTTCATATCGTCGCTCCAGAACGAGCCGTCCGGCTTGATCCCGTCCCAGTGCTCCCAGATCGTCGTCGCGCCTTGATTGACGGAGTACAGCCACGACGGATAGCCTTCCTGGACGAGCAGCTTGAGCGCCGTTTCATGATAACCGTTCGCCGACAGGACGTGGCACAAGTACGGAGTGCCGACAAAACCGGTCGTCAGGTGGAACTCGTTGTCCTCGATCAATTTGTTCAGCTCGCGCGCCGTCCGCGCGCGGGCTTCGCCTTCCGCCAGGTCGAACATGAGCGCCAGCACGTGCGCCGTTTGCGTCGGCGCGGCGATGCGGCCGGAAGGCGTGACGAACTCCTCGCGGAACGCCGAAACGACGCGGCCGTAAAGCTCGCCGTACTTCCGGGCGTCCTCTTCCCGGCCCAGCACCTCCGCCGCATCGCGCACGAGCTTCGCGGAATACGCGTAAAACGCGGTCGCGATCAGATCGCGCGGCGTCGCGCCGACGTAGCTGTTCTCCTTCGCGTCCAGCCCCAGCCAGTCGCCGAAGTGGAAGCCCGTGTTCCACAAATATTCGCTCTCTCCTTGGGCGCGAATATAATCGACCCACGCCTTCATGCTGTCGAACTGCTCGGCGAGCAGCGCTTTGTCGCCGTAAGTCGCGTACATCGCCCAGGGAACGACGACCGCCGCGTCGCCCCACGCCGCCGAAGAGTGGTCTCCGTCGAGCACGTCGGGAATGACGAACGGCACGCCGCCGTCTTCTTTTTGATCCGCGGCAAGATCGCGCAGCCATTTCTGAAAAAACGGTCCGACATCGTAGTTGAACGCCGCCGTCCAGACGAACACCTGCGCGTCCCCGGTCCAGCCGAGCCGTTCGTCCCGCTGCGGGCAGTCGGTCGGCACGTCGAGGAAATTCCCCCGCTGCCCCCAGACGATGTTTCGCTGCAGCTGGTTGACAAGCTCGTGAGAGCATTCGAATTCCCCGGACCGAGGCATATCCGAATGGATGACCTCGCCGACGAACCGGTCGAGCGGAAGCCCGTTCTCGATGCCCGGATACCCCTCGACCTTCACGTAGCGGAAGCCCTGAAACGTAAAATGCGGAGCGTACGTTTCGGTTCCTTCGCCTTTGGCGATATACTCGACCGTCTGCTTGGCCGAACGGAGATTGCCGACGTAGAAGTTGCCCTCCTTGTCCAGCACCTCCGCATGCTGCAGCCGAACGGCCGTTCCGGCCGGGGCCTCGACCGACAGCCGAATGCGGCCGACCATGTTCTGGCCCATGTCGAGCACCGCTTCGCCGGAAGGCGTGCGGATGAACGCAACCGGCCGGATCGTCTCCGTGACCCGCGTCGGCCAGTTTTCCTGCGGCACGAGCACGGACATCGGCAAATCGATCGAAGCGGCCGCGGCCCATTCCGAGGCGTCAAAGTCTCCGCGCGACCACTGCCCGAGCTCGAGGCGCGCGTCGTAGATCTCGCCGTGATAAATTTCCGAATACCGGATCGGTCCGAGCGCTGCCGACCACGTCGGATCGCTGACGACGATCTCTTCCGTCCCGTCCGCGTACGTCACGTGAAGCTGCACGAGCGCGGCGCGGCGGTCCCCGTACAGGCAGCTTTTGTCCGACCAGGTCAAATCGCCTTTATACCAGCCGTTCGCAAGCAGGACGCCGAGTCCGTTCGAACCGGCCCGCAGCCGGTCCGTCACGTCGTACGTCTGATATTGCAAGCGGTTTCGGTAACTCGTCCATCCGGGCGCGAGAATGTCGTCTCCGACTTTTTCCCCGTTCAAATACAAATCGTAGACGCCGACGCCGGTCGCATAAACCCGGGCCGAGCGCACGTCGCCTTTAAGCTCGAAGCTTTTGCGAAGCGCGAAAACGGGCTCGGCAAGCGGATCGATCGCCGCCGGATCCGGCGTGATCCACCGCGCCTGCCATTCGTCCTCGCTCAGCAGCCCCGTTTCCCACCAGGCGATTTCGCTCCAGTCCGATTCGCCGCCGAAATTGTCCCAAGCTTTGACGCGGTAAAAATAACGCGTGCGGGAAACCGGCGCGGGTCCTTCGTACGTTACCCGGATCGAAGCGTCCGATTCCGTCTTTCCCGTATCCCACAGCGGGCGGTCGAACCCGTCTTCCGCGTCCGCCACCTGGATCCGGCAAGCGGTTTGCAGCGTGCCGCGGCGCGCCGCCTCCAGTTTCCAGCCGAATTGCGGCGGCTTTCCGTCCGTTCCGAGCGGATTCGGGCGGCCGCCGACCGTTAACGCTTTCACAAGCAAACTCATCGGAAATGTTCACTCCTCGCTTGTTCGATTCCCCTTCATCATAAAGCGGAAATGCCGTATAATAATATGGCGATCCGGACTTTTATCCGGGGTGAATCAGACTTCTTTTTCAACGGAGGCCGTTCCCTTTATGAGCGTCATGCGACCGATCGATCTATTGCGCGGAACCTGGTTTTACCGCGAGGAGCTGCCTATCTACGTCAACCGCGCGATCGAAACGTTCTCGATGTCCGAACACCGGCACGATTTCGTCGAAATCAGCTATGTCAGCGAAGGGGCCGGAACGCATCACTTCAGCGACACCTCGTTTTCCGTCGTCCAGGGGGACATCGTGCTCATTCCGGTCGGCCAATCCCACGTGTTCCGTCCGGCTTCCGCTTCCGGCCGGAAACCGCTGATCGTCTACAATTGCGTGTTCGCCGAGACGGCCGCCGTCCGGCTGCTCGGCTCCTTCCCGGGCAGCGAGCCGATCGCGCGCCTGTTCGAGCATCGGGAAATCCGCCGCTACCGCGACCGGTACGGGGAATTCGGCCGCTTGTTTCAGCGGCTTCATTACGAATTCGCCTCCGACCGTTTCGGGCGCGAATCCGCGCTTTACATCGGCTTGCTCGAGCTGCTGCTGTTTTTGTGCCGCGAAGACAACGAAGTCTCCGGCAGCGGCGCGCAGGGCGCGAACGGAGGAATGGAAGCCGCGCTGCACGCGCTGCATACGCAATTCGCCGAGCCGCTTTCGGTCGCGAAGCTCGCCCGGCTCGCCGGCGTCGGCGAACGGCAGTTTCACCGCGTCTTCCGCAAGCAAACCGGCATGAGCCCGGTCGAGTACGCCCAGACCGTCCGGATCAACGAAGCATGCCGCCTGTTGAAAACGTCCCGACGCAAAATAGCCGACATCGCGTCCGCGGTCGGCTACCAGGATACTCCTTTTTTTAACGGGTTGTTCAAAAAAATAACGGGGGTTTCCCCCCGCGAATACCGGCGGCGCGACTAGGCGCCGCCGGCATGTCCGATCAGGCTTCCGACGCTTGCAGCGCCCGCAAGCCGAGGGCGAGCGAGCCGCTGAGGCCGGCGTTGTCGCCGAGGCCCGGAGGCACGATGTAGTCGTCGATGCCTTCGAGCACCTCTTTCGCGCTTACATATCCGTTCAAATATTCCTTCACCTGCTTGCGAATGAGCGGGAACAATTGCTGCTGATGCATGACGCCGCCGCCGAGAATGATTTTTTTCGGGGAGAGCAGCAAAATCGAACCGGACACCGCTTGCGCGATATAATAGGCTTCGATCTCCCAGGCCGGATGGTCGGGCGCCAGCTCGTGGCCTTTCACGCCCCATCTCTTTTCCAAAGCGGGACCTGCGGCCATTCCTTCCAGGCAATCTTTGTGATACGGGCACCACCCCTCGAACTTGTCTTCCGGATGGCGCCTCAGCGGAATGTGGCCGCCTTCCGGGTGCGTAAGCCCGTGCACGAGCTTGCCCTCGACGTACACGCCCACGCCAACGCCCGTGCCGATCGTATAATAAACGCAGCTGTTCAGCCCCTTCGCCGCGCCCCAGACCGCTTCGCCGTAAGCGGCGGCGTTCACGTCCGTATCCCAGCCGAACGGAACGTCGAATTCCCGCTTCAGAACGGGAAGGAACGGATAGTCCGACCACCCCGGCTTGGGCGTCGTCGTGACATAGCCGTAACGGGAGCTCGACGGATCGAGATCGATCGGACCGAACGTGCCGATTCCGATCGCTTCGACGTTTTTATCGCGGAAATAAGAAATCACATTGCCAAGCGTCTTCTCCGGATGCTCAGTCGGAAACTGCACCCGTTCTTCGATAACGCCGTTTTCGTTGCCGATGCCGCAGACGAATTTCGTGCCGCCCGCCTCGATCGCGCCTATTCTCATTTGCCAGAACCTCCTGTGCTACGTAACCTTACCGTTCTAAGGTATAACGATTCCGCCCGCTTGTCAAAACAACCTTTGGGAATGTCAAGGAATCGCCTAAACTTCGAGCACGACCATCTGGTGGCAGGTTACTTCGGGCACGGTATACCGAACGCTTCTCTCGCCCGTCCGCTCGAACGGGAGCTCCTCCATTTGCGGGGCGAGATAGATTCTCTTAACCGGCTCGGGCAGCGCAAGCGTCGCGGTTACGTCCCGCAAAGGCACGATATCCTCGATGACCTCGATGCCGCTGCCCCGCTTCACCGGCGACGCATACAGCAAATGGTGAACGTAGCGCCCGCTGCCCGGCTGCCGCTGGACGGTCGTGACGCCCTGGGCGGGAAGACCCGTATCGACGGTTTTCGAAGGAAGCAGCAGGTTCAGCGCGTGAAGAACGAGCTCCTTCAAAAACAGGCTGCCCTTGACGGCATAATCCTCGAATACGTTCCAGGCGATATAGATGCCGGCGTCGCTTGCCGCCATGCCCGGGCCCCCGTATTCGCCCGAATTCGGCGTATGCTGGTGCGAGCAAAACGCAAACGCGTCACGGTTGAAGTACGGATTTTCGCGAGCCGCGAGCTCCTTCCCGCCCGAGAGCTCGACGCTCAGTCCCGGCGCATAGCAGACGAACGCGGCTTCCCCCAGGCTCGGCAACGGAAACGACGGACGGCAGTAGTCCGGCCGGTACGGATTTTCTCCGACGAGGCGGACGCCCAGGTCGAGAGCGAAGGCGTCGCCCTGCTCGTTCAATCCCGAGCATCCCGTCGCGAGCACCCGTCCACCCTGCTCGATGTAGGCGTTCAGCTTGCGCCCGAGCTCTTCCCCTATCCGCACCTTGTCCGGCAGCACGACGACGCGGTACGGGGTCAAATCCGTCTCCAGATCGGCTACGTCGAACAAAATATGGCCCTCAAGCAGCATCCGCACCGCCCCGGTATCCGACAAGCCGGTCCGCTCTTCTCCTTGTTCCGACTGAAGCGCTTCCAATGTGAGGACGGCCACATCGGCCACATTGACGGCATCCCTGCACCAGGCTTCCTTCGCTTCGACCTCGCGGTAAGCGGCGCCGATCAGCCGGTACGTCGCTTCGTCCATTCGTCCGTCCGGCGGAAGCTGGTCGCCGATCGAGCACCCCGCCCCGTTCGCGAGACTGAGCGCGGCTTCGTACCGCAGCGCGTTCGGATGCTTGTAGCCGCCGAATTCTCCCCAGGACGTATGGAATTTGCCCGTCATTCCGAGAAACGGCATTCCCAGCTGCTGAACGTACCGCGCGGACAACGGAAAATGATCGTACCCCCAGCCGCCGGTCGGCAGCGATTCCAGCTCCAGATGGGTGTTCGCCCTCGCCAAATCCCGGCGTCCGCGCCGGACGTGCCCGCTGTTATGGAAAATCGGCAGCCCCGGCTTGATCCCGTGCACGACTTCGCGCACGCGCCGGACGTAGCGGGCGTAGGTCTCCTCGCCGAGCTCCAGCACGTCTTCCGCCCGGCGCGGGTCTTTGCCCCGCCTGCGCAGCTCGGAGATGCACGCCGCGCAGCAGCATTGGCGGACGCCGACGATATCGAGAAAGATGCCGTCCGCGTCGTACTCGCGCGTCACCTCTTCGATCTGCGCAAGCAGAATATCGAGATAAGGCGTGTTGAAGCAAAACTCGTGATAGCCCGGCTTCAGAAAGCTGTCCACCCACCGCGTGCGGTCGTCCTGCGAACGAATGAGCCATTCGGGATGCCGCAGCGCCAGCTTTTCGTCGAGTCCCGCGGACAGGTAGACGGGCGTTTTGACGCCGATCTCGTGCGCCGCTTCGATCATGCTTCCAAGCAGGTCGAAATCGAGATGCGGATGCATTTCGTTCGCCTTGCTCGGATGATAGGCCCAGCCGTGATGGCATTTGGAAAACACGGTGATCGAGTCGACGTGCCCGATTCGCAGCGCCTCTTGGAACTGGCGCTTGTCGAACCGCGTCCCGATGCCTGGGATCGCTTCCGACGTGTGGAAATCGAGATGCACCTGCCTGAACCTCATCGTCAACACCTCTGTTCGGATCGTAAAATCCTTGGATTTGAAATTTGTCTACCTTCAATCTACAGGTTGATGATCCCGCCGAACAGGGAAGGATTCGACCGGTTATAGCACAATATCGACCAAATCCTTTATACTAGGGAAAACGCCTGCCGACCTGACGGAAAGCGCCTTCTTTGGCAGCGGCGAAAAAGCTTTCTCTATTACTCTCGACCGCGAGGAATGCTGCAATTATGCAGGATTTCCCGGTCGCCGCGGAGGGAGCGCGGGATCAAAGATGCGAAAATGCAGGTTTTTCTGAAGCTGCCTGCTGAAGCGCGCTAGCCAAGCATCGCCTCGCCCGCGCAGGCTGAAACGCGCTAGCAAAACTGCGCTGATGAACGAAACGCATTCGAACGGAGGAAGTCCGCCGATGGATTGTCTGAAGCTTACGATACCGCCGCTGCCCCAGCTGCTTACGGTCGGGCACGGCGTCTGGCAGCCGGGCCAGGTTCATTTTCGCCGGACGTTTAACGCTTGCGACATGCTCCTGGTCGTCCGCGGCACGCTGTTCATGACCGAAGAAGATGCCGCTTACGAAATCGGACCGGGCCACTGGCTTGCGCTCGAACCGGGAAAACCGCACTGGGGGCACAAGAGCTGCGAGGAGGAAACGGAGCTCTACTGGATTCATTTCGTTTTTCCGAATGCGCCCGAGCGCGTCTCCGCCTCCCATATCTCCTGGACGGCTTTGCTCGAACAGGGCACCGACCGGGACGAATCGCCGCGCGAGCAGCCGCTCGTCATCCCGAAATGGGCACGCCTCGATCCGCGGCCGCTGCTTCCCGTGCTCGACGAAATGGTCGCCATTCAACGCGATCTGCGGACGGGCAACGCGGTTCAGCTGCAGGCGCTGTCCATGCGCCTGCTCGTGCTGCTTCAGCACGCCGTTTCCGGCTCCGTTAAAGCGTCCAAATCGCGACGCGTTTGCGACGAGGCCGCAGCCATTCTCGAAGCCGATCCCCACGCGCCGTTTCGCGCCAAAACGCTCGAAGATCGGATGCACTTCGCCTACGATTACATCGCCCGCTGCATGAAACGCCACATCGGCTTGACGCCGCATCAGTACGCGCTCCGGCTCAAGCTCGAGGAAGCCCGGCGGCGGCTTGTCCTGACCGATCTGCCCGGGGAGCGGATTGCCGAGGAGGTCGGCTTTCCGGATTACAATTATTTTATTCGCGTGTTCCGGAAGCAGACGGGGATGACGCCGGGCGGCTATCGGCGCTGGAAGCAGGGAACGACGTAATCGAGCCCCGTTTCCCGGCCGTGCACCCGGATGTTGCACCGTACATTGGACCTGCGTTTGCACCTGTACGTTGCACCCGTACGTCAGATTCGACCTCTGCGTTTGCACCTGTACGTTGCACCCATACGTCTTCGCGCCGTCTTGAAAGCGCATTCGACCGCATTGACTTCGGCCCAAATATCGGTTACTCTATATTTAGAAATTTATCTAAATATACAAACGTTTAAGGGAGAGGATAGCCGAAATGAACAAATCGTCCACCGTCCGCTACGCCATCGCCGTTGCCGCTCTCGCGCTTGCGCTGAACTTGCCTGCGGCCGTATCGGCGGCCGAAGGCTCCGGGATTCCGACCGCGTCCGCGCAGGCCGCCGCCGCGGATGCGGCCGGCGGAAGCGGGCTCGTTCCGCTTCGGGTCGCCGCCGAAACGCTGGGCGCATCCGTCAAATGGCAAGGAGCGGGCAAAATCGCCGTCGCCCGCGGTCCGATCGAGATCCAGCTGCAAGTCGGGCAAACGTCCGCGGTCGTAAACGGAGAGACGCGGGATGCCGGCTCCGCCGTTCGGACGATCGACGGCAAAACGTACGTATCGCTCGATTTTTTAGCTCAAGCGCTGGACAGCCGCATCGGCTGGGACGAAGCGGCCGGGAAGCTCGTCATCGCCGAGGACGATTTCGTCGCCCGGGCGAACGAATTCGTTTACCGGCTCGCCCGCGGCGACGCCGCTTCCGCGGCCGGTTCCTTCAGCTCGGCGCTTCAGTCCGCGCTGCCTGCTCCGGCTTTATCGGCGATATGGCCGAATCTGGCGCAAGCGTACGGCTTGACGGACAAACAATTGTCCTCGTCGCACGAGTCCAATGCCGTACATACGAGCGTCGGCCTCGCCTACGAGTCCGCGGTCGGACCGTTCGACGTGACGGTTCGCTTCGATGCGGACGGCCGGCTCGACGACTTCAACTTTGCGCCGGCATCCGCCGCCGAGCCGTATAAAGCCCCGGCATACGACGATCCGGCGGGCTACGAGGAGCGGGACGTCGTCGTCGGCGAAGGCGCGTTCGCCCTGCCCGGCACGCTCACGATGCCGAAGGGCGAAGGCCCGTTCCCGGCCGTCGTGCTCGTTCACGGCTCGGGGCCGCACGACCGGGACTCCACGATAGGCGGCGCCAAGCCGTTCCGGGATTTGGCCGTCGGACTGGCGGGCGAGGGCATCGCGGTGCTCCGCTACGAAAAAGTGACGTTGGAGCATACGGTCAAATCGTCCGCCGCGGCCGACTTTACGATCGAAGACGAGACGGTGAACGACGCGCTGAAGGCCGTCGGCCTGCTGGCGCAAACGGACGGCATCGATCCGCGGCGCATCTACGTCGTCGGTCACAGCCAGGGAGGATTCGCCGTTCCGAAGCTGATCGAGTCGGACGCCGAAGGATCCGTCGCCGGGGCCGTGCTCCTCTCGAGCCCGAGCGGCACGTTCGGGGACGTTCTGGTCGAGCAGCAGCAGGAAGCGCTCGACAGGCTGAAGCGGCTCGGCTTTCCGCAGGAGACGCTGGCGGCCCAGGAGCAGGCGCTGGCGGCGTATGCGAATATCGTAAGTGTGCTTAACGATCCGCAATTTTCGACCGATAATCTTCCTTCGCCCGAGCAGTTCGCGCTGCAGCCCGCCTACTGGTGGTACGACATTCGCGATTACGTGCCGTCGGAAACGGCCAAAACGCAAACCAGGCCGCTGCTCATTCTTCAGGGAGAAAACGATTGGCAAGTTTCGATGAAGCAATTCGAGGGTTGGAAAGAAGCGTTAAAAGGCCGGACCGATGTCGAGTACAAATCGTATCCGAACATGAATCACCTGCTGACGGAATACGAAGGAATTTCCGTCGGCGCGGAATATAATCGGGCCGCCAACGTCCCGGCCGAGTTCATCGCAGACATCGCCGCCTGGGTGAAAAAGCGTTAACCCGGCAGCCGGAACGTTTAATAAAAACAATGCGAATCGGGCCGTCCCCGGGATATGCACCCTGGGGGCGGCACCTTGCCGTTCAAGCGGGGAATCGGCGTACCTTACGCCTCCCCTTTATCCAGCCAGGCCAGCTGCTCCGGCGTCAGCTTCGTCTCGGCCGCTTCGAGGCTGTCGAGCAGCTGCCCGGGCGTATTCGGCCCGACGATCGGGATCGTCGGAAACGGCTGGCTAAGCAGGTAGCCGAGCACGATCCGGTTCAGCGGCAGCGACAGCTCGGCGGCGAGCCGGCTGGCCCGTATCCAGCGGGCGACATTGTCCGCGCTGCGGTACTGGGCCGCGATCCGTTCGTCGTCTTCGGCGTGCGTTCCTTCCTCCCACTTGGTGAAAACGCCTTGCGCCTGAGACGAATAGGGGATCGCCGCAAGCCCGGTTTCCCGGTGCAGCTCGTACATCGCCTCGTCCATCGGGACGAGCGAAGGGTCGGCCAGCCGGCTTTTGTCGGCGGCGGCCAGGCTCCACATCATCTGATTGGCGCAGAAACCCCGAAGTCCGCGCGCCTCCGCGTAAGCCTGCGCCTCCCGCATCCGCTCCACCGTCCAGTTCGAGCATCCGAAGCAGCGGATTTTTCCTTCCCGCACGAACCCGTTCATCATCTCGACGATTTCTCCCGCCCCGCGCGCCGTGTCGTCGCGATGCAGCCAATACAAATCGATTTCCGTCACCTGCAGGCGCCGCAGGCTCCCTTCGACATCTTCGCGGACTTCCGCTTCGGACATCCGGCCGACCGACATCGTCTCCGTGCGCGGATGCGCCCCCTTTGTCGTCACGACGAGCCGGTTCCGGTTGCCTCTCGCCTTCATCCACTCGCCGATCGTTTTCTCGCTGGCGCTTGGCTCCGTATCCGGCAGCCAGTTGGCGTACACCTCCGCCGTATCCACCATGTTTCCGCCGCGATCCGCATAAAGGTCCATCAGGCGAAAAGCGTCGCCGCGCGAAATTTTGCTGCCGAACAGCGCCGAGCCCAGTCCGATTTGCGAGATGCGAAGCTCCGTGCCGCGAATTTGCAGTTTATTCACCGGGCTTGTCCCCTTCCGTGTTCCTCGTTTTCCCGATCTCGACCCTTCCTCCGTCCGGTCGGACGGCCGCCAAACTTTACGATGCCATAGTTGCCGCAAAACGGCAAGCCGATCCGCCGCCCCGTCGGAAACGATCGAATCGCCGCGGAAACGGCGGCGCAAGCGAAAAAGCCTCCGAAAACGTTCGAATGAACGCATCGGAGGCTTCGGGCGAACCGCCTTACGATTTCGCGTCGGCCGGATAGACGAGGCCCATCTGCCTGCGCGCCTCGTCCATCGTTTCCATGACCGCCAAGGAGTCGGACGGCGAGTAAAACGCGGACCGCCGCTCTCCCGCTTTTACCGCTTCGATGAACGCCCGGGCTTCGTACGTCATCGTGCTGGCGGATTGCGGAACGCTCGCATCGAGAATCCGGCCGTCGCGGTAACGAATTTCCACCCGGGACGGCTGGCTGATCTGGTCGATGACGATCGTCCCGTCTTCCCCTTGAATCTCGCTCGGCAGCGAGGAGCTCGATATTTTCGAATATTGAATGACGCCCTCCATGTCCGGATAACGAAGGAGCATGCTCCCTTCCCCGTCGACGCCGGAGGAAAGCATGACTCCGTTCGCCTTCGCTTCCAGGGGCCGTCCGAACAGCGCGATGGCCGGGTACAAGCAATAAATGCCCAGGTCCATCAGAGCGCCGTTCGAAAGCGCGGGATTGAACGCGTTCAGCACCGTTCCCGCCCGGAAAGCGTCGTAGCGCGAAGAGTATTGACAGAAGCTCGCGAAATACCGCCGAACGTTGCCGATTTTGCCCAGACTGTCGCGAATGACCGCGAAATTCGGCAAGAAAACCGGCTTGATCGCCTCCATCAGAACGACCCCGTGCCGCTCCGACGCTTCGATCATCGCCCTCGCTTCCGCCGCGTTCGAAGCCAGCGGCTTCTCGCACAGCACGTGAACGCCGTGACGCATGCAGGCAATCGCGTGCTCCGCGTGCAGAAAATTCGGGCTTGCGATGTAAACCGCATCGATTTCCCCGCCGGCCGCCATCCCCCCGATATCGTCGTACGCGCCCGCGGCCCCGTGCTTGTCCGCGAATTCCCGGGCCCGTTCCGTCGTTCGCGAGTACACGGCGGTCAATTCGAAATCGGGCGTTTCTTTCGCCGCTTGAATGAAAGCTTCCGTAATCCAGTTTGTTCCGATAACGCCAAAGCGAACTTTTTCCATGCCGATGCTCCTTTGCAACCCTTGCTGCCGCCCGGACGCCGGCCGTCCGGTCATCCCCCGGACGCAGTGCCGGGCCCGCGCTACTCGAAGCATAAAACAAACGGGTTGCGAACGTCAAATGCGGCCCCCGGTCGTCCCGCTGGCGCCGAGCGTGCCGGTTTTATCGGTCGGCGCCGTTATCCGCAGTTTCCTCTCGTTGACTGAGGTAGTACCGGTAAACGTCTTGAATCGATTGGTCGATATGGCCGGTCATCGCGTCCGCCGCGGCATGGCTCAGCGAAAACGTTTTGCCCAGAACGAGCACGAGCGTCGTCGCTCCGACCGGTCCTCCCGCCTTGGCCAAATAGGAGAGAAACTCGTATTCCAATTGATACGGACTTTTTTCCAGGGACACATCGCCCCCCTTTCTATCCTTCCAATTCGATGATACTCAGTGATGATTAACAAAAATTATAATGAACGAATATCCGTCAATTATTCAGGGCTAATTAGTCGGGTTTATTTTGCAAAAAAAGCCCCCGAACCTTGCCCGGTTCCGGGGCGCTGCTTCATTTAGGGTTACGCCGGCAGCACGAAGCTTTCGCCCGGGGCGAGCACCTTGCCTTTGAGCCCGATTTCCCCGAGCCGCTTGACGAACGCCTCGGCATCCTGCCGGATCGGAGCGAACGTATTGTAATGGACGGGAACCGTCCAGCTTGCGCCGAACCACTCGGCCGCTTGCAGCGCGTCGTCCGGTCCCATCGTAAAGTGGTCCCCGATCGGCAAAAAGACGGCGTCCGGCTTGTGGCGCTTGCCGATGAGCTGCATGTCGCCGAACAGCGCCGTGTCGCCCGTATGTAAAATCGTCAACCCTTCGGCGCGAATCATATAGCCCGCGGCCAAGCCGCCGTAAATCGCTTTATCGCCCTCCAGTTGAATGCCGGAGCTGTGAACGGCTTGCACCATCGTCGCCTTGGCGAAGCCGAGATCGATCGTCCCGCCTATGTTCATGCCGATCGTCTTCAGCCCTTTGCCCGACATGTAATCGGCAAGCTCGACCGCGGCGACGACGGGAGCGCCGTTCGTCTTGGCGATCGGTTCGGCGTCGAGAATATGATCGGTATGGGCGTGGGTAAGGAGCACGTAGTCGGCTTTTATATCCTCCGGCTTCGTCACGGCAAGTTCGTTGCCCCGCAGGAAAGGATCGATGACGATCGATTTCCCTTCCGTTACGATTTGCAGACAGGAATGTCCGTGGTAAATCAGTTCCATCTCCGCTTCCTCCTTTTGGCATTGGCTATCGCTGGAATAAAGTTCCGCCTATCGTTTCTAATGATACAGGAAACGAATCGGGATTGCACATGGCTCGTCCTGAAGCGGCGCCTCCGGAGGATTCCTCGCAGCATCGCGAGAAGAGAGATTTCCGGACCTCCATTTTGCGGATCGCCAACAAACTTGCGGTAAAATCCAACAAAAGCTTGCCTATATCAAAAGCCGCCGAACGAATCGTTCGGCGGCTTTTGCTTCCCGTTGCGGAGTATCGCGAATCAGAACTTCCAGCTCGCGACGGTTTGCTCCACGATCGGCGCAAACTCTTCTTCGGTCGCCGGCTGCCCGGTGTACGAATACACGTAAACGATGCCGTCCTTGATGGCAAACACTTGGGTCCAGGCAAGATCCAGCTCGCCTTGCGTGCCCGTGTACGAAATCATCGTCGCCGGAACGCCGTTCAGTTCGGCGGTCTCTTGCTCCAAGAGGTTGAAGTCGGTAATGACCGTCTCCAATTGGGCGATCGTAAGCTCGGCATACTGGTCCATCGTCACTTCCTGGCCGCCCAAATCCTGCGCGATCAGATTGATGTTTTCGGCAAACGCGTCGTTCTCGCCGAGCGGCGACAAGAAGGCGATGAGAGCACCCGCCACTTGGGTTTCCGTCCAGTCTTCCGGATATTGAATGCTCATGCCGCTTTCCGCGTCCTCGTACGTTTTGAAGCCGGCTGCCGCTTCCGCGGACGGAGAAGCGCTCGCTTCTTCGCTCGGGCTGGCGCTGGCGCTTTCGGACGGGCTTGCGCTCGGGCTGGCCGACGGACTTGCGCTCGGACTTGCGCTTGCGCTTGCGCTGGCGCTGGCCGAAGGCGAGCTCCCCCCGTTATTGTCATTGCCTCCGCATGCGGCCAACACGACGGCCAAACTTAGCGGAATCGACCATTTCAGCAAGCTCTTTGCGTTTTTCTTCCACTCCATGATGTTTACCCCTTCCAGACTGTGTGTGTCGAGAAACTTTATATGGAATTATATTCCAAACAAAAACGTTCCCTCGAAAACAATACACGAAATCGCCCGTCCAGGTAAACATTTGAAACTTTAAGATTTAATAAATAAGTTTGGGTCTTTCTAGCGATTGCAATAACGGAAAGCTGCGGAAGTCTGGGAGCGAAATACCAGCCAAAAGCGAAGTCAAGCTTTGTGAAAGCCCTTCCCCACGACAGCCGCATGCGGAAAAATTAATTCCTAAGACCTAACATTAAAAGCCGCCGAGATGCCCCCGGCGGCTATATTCCTTCATCTGCGTTCCCTTCTACCCTTTGATCGCGCCCGTTGAAATGCCTTTGACGAAATATTTTTGCAGCAGCAGGAAAACGATGAGCACCGGTACGATCGACATCGCCGTTCCGGCGAAAATCATGTCCCAACGCGAGGAAAACTCGCCGACATAGTAGAAAATTTCGACGATCATCGTTTTCGGCTTGCCGGACGGAAGCACCAGCATCGGCATCAGAAAGTCATTCCAGATGCCCAGCCCGTTCAGGACGACCAGGCTCGCCGTGCACGGCCCGAGCAGCGGGAACACGATCCGCCAAAAGGTTACGAACCGGGAGCAGCCGTCCATCGCCGCCGATTCCTCGATTTCCCGGGGAATGCCTTTCAGAAAGCTCGTGTACAGCAAACAGCCGAACCCGACCGCGCCGGAAACGTAAATCAAAATCGGCGCGGCCAGCGTGCCGTACAGCCCGAGCATTTTCATCTCTTTGAACAACGGAATCATGTACGACTGGAACGGGACCATCATCCCCGACAGGAAAAATAGAAAGATGAAGTTCGTCCACTTGGCGTTCGTCCGTTCGATCGCGTATGCGGCCATCGGGATGAAGACGATCATCAGCGCGATCGAAACGGCGGTCAGGATGAGGCTGTTGACGATCGCGGCCGGATAATCGGTTTCCGTCAGCAAATAATTGAAGCTGTCCAAATAAAAGCCTTCCGGAAACGCGATCGCGTCCCGCATGATTTCCGCATTGCTTTTGAACGCCGACATCAGATTGAAGAAAATCGGGAAAAAGAAGACGATCGCCAGCAGGAGCGTCGCGATAAATATGACGATATCGTTTACGGTCGCTTTATTCACGCTACATTTGCACCTCTCTCTTGCGCAGCAGCCGGATTTGCACGACGGTCACGATCAAAATGATGATAAACAGCACTTGGGCCAGCGCCGTTCCGAAGCCCTGCCGAAGCTCTCCGAATCCGACCTTGTAAATGATATAGGTCAGCGTTTCGGTCGCGAAGCCCGGCCCCCGTCGGTCATGACGGCGATTTGATCGAATATTTTCAGCGAGTTGATCATGGACAATACCATGCAAACCGTTACCGAGCCCGCGAGCAGAGGAAACGTAATGTGCCGGAATTGCTGCATGCGGCCCGCTCCGTCGATCGAGGCGGCCTCGGACAGCTCCTGCGGAATGCCCTGAAGTCCGGCGAGATAAATGATCATATAGTAGCCTGCCGATTTCCAAACGGTTGACAGAATGATCGAGAGCATGGCGAAATCCGGGTCGCCGAGCCAATCGGCCTTGGCCGCGGCCAAACCGAGCATGTCGAGAAGTTGATTGAATACTCCGAAATTATAGTTCAGAATGATCGTCCAGATGAAGCCCATCACGACGCCGCTAAGCAGCACCGGAAAATAGAACACGCTGCGGAACAGATTGCGCATCCAGCGCACCTGATCGACCAGCATCGCCAGCGCGAGCGCCGCGACGTTCTCGAGCAGAACGAGCACGACCGACAAAATCAGCGTGTTGCGGAGAGCGTTGTGAACCCGTTCGCTGCGGAGCATCTCCTGAAAGTTGCTTAATCCGATAAACCGGATATCGGGGCTGACCCCGTCCCATGAGGTAAAGCTCAAATACATGCTGCTTACAGTAGGAACGATGACGAACGACGTATAGAGCACGAACGAGGGCAAAATAAACAAAATCGCGAAAATCGGCCATTTTCTCTTTTTTTTCGGTGCCGCGGTCGTCTTGGCCACTTCTCTCACTCCTTCCCGTCATGCGAAAGCGCCCTCGCCCGCTGCGGGCGGAGAGCGCTCCGGAGGCTGCTTGAACGATCGTTATTGCTGGTTCGCTTGCACTTGCGCGTCGTATTCGGCGTCGGCCTTCTTCATATATTCGACGACGTCGCCGTCTTCCAGCACGAGCTCCTGCATCAGTTTGTAGTACCAGTTGCGGAATTGCGGCGGGATGAGGTTTTCGCCCCACCAGTTGTTGATCGCGAGCGATTTCGTCACGTTCGGATCCGCCATCAGTTCAAGCACGGTTTGCATTTGCGGCGTCGATTCGTAGGTGACCTTTTCCTTCGTGGACGGAATGCCGTTGGCTGTTTTCAAATAAGCGGCATATTGTTCGGGGCTGAAAAAGAACCTGACGAACGCCTTCATCGCTTCGAGCTTGTCGGCATCCTTGGCCGCCTCGGCCGAAAGCGACCAGCCGGCCGGCGTCGGCAGGCCGAGCACGTTCACTTTGCCCTCCTCGTCCGGCAGCGCATAGAAGCCGAATTCGAAGCTCGGATCGGCTTCCGCGATCTGCGTGAACATCCACGGGCCGGAGAACAGCTGAGCCGCCTTGCCGGAGACCAGAATCGAAGCCGTCTGGTTGTCCGCCGTGCTCAGGAACCCTTTGTCCACGTACTTCCGGAACAGCTCCTTATAGTCGGTCATCGCCTTGACCGGACCTTCGTCGGTGAAGCTGACCTGCTTGGCGGTGCGTTTGGAGTTCCAGTCCGGATCGTGGACGTACACTTCGTCGATGAGAAATTTGTTGAGCCAAAAGCCCATATGGAATATATCTTTGCCGCCGACGACGATCGGCGTCATGCCGGTCGCTTTCAATTTCTCCTGGATGTCCAAAAATTCGCCGTACGTCTTCGGAAGCTCGGTCACGCCCGCGTCTGCGTACGCTTTTTTGCTGTAAATGATGCCTTGCGGGGCGGTCAGCGTAAGCGGCGCGTTGTACTTTTTGCCGTCCACTTCGGGAACCGTCTCGAACAGGTCGACCAGGTCCTGCGGGAGCTCGACGATTTTGCCCGCATCGGCGAACAGCTGCGTATCGCGCATTTCGACCAGATCGGGGAACTCGCCGACCGCGTCCTTCGTTTTCAGCCAATCCAGATAGGAGGACGTCGTGCCTTCGCTGACGTCGACGATGTTGATATGCGGGTTCGCTTCGGTAAACGCCTTGATCGAATCGGCGATCGCCTGCTTGGTCGCCGGGTCTCCGGTCGCGTACCCGATCGTGAATTCGACTTCTTTATTCGGGTCCGACGGGGATTCGCTTCCTCCGGAGCCCGCGGACGGCGAGCCGGAAGACCCGGAGCTTGCGGAACCGTTATCGTTGCCGCCTCCGCACGCGGCGAGCGCAAGCGACAGGGCCAGCAAAAGGGCAATCATTTGAAAAACCGATTTTTTTGCCATGAAGCAGCAAGCCTCCCTTTGTATTCGCATTCCGGTAACGGATAGCGCCCGCGATGTGCGCATCATCGCGTAAAGCGCTTCCTTGGTTACCATCGTATCATCGCCCCGCCAGCCGACCAATGACGTTTTTTAAGCGCCGTGTGCGGCAGTTTTAACAAATTCGCGGCTACTTTTTTAGCGATTGCTTGTATTCGTTCGGGAGCTTGCCGTACGTTTTTTTGAACGTGTCGCTGAAATGCCGGGCGTTTTGATAGCCGACCCTCTCCGCGATTTCGTACACCATCAGATCCGTCTGCGCCAGCAGCCAGGCGGCGCGATTCATCCGGATTTCGGTCACGTACGCCTTGAAATTCCGGTTCGTGTGCTTTTTGAAAAAGCTGCTGAAATAATAAGGATTCATGAAGGCGATGGCGGCGACGGATTCCAGGGTGAGTTCTTCGGCGTAATGCTCTTCGATATACGCCTTGATCCGCGCCATCAGCGGTTTTTCCCGGTTTCCGGGCCGGGTCTCGATGCGCCTGATCAGCGTTTCGATTCGCTCGCGCACGCCCTGGGACAGCGCCCCGAACGTCGGGTAACCCCCAAGCCGGCTTTGCAGGCCTTGCATGTCGAAGCTTTCCCCGTCAAGCGAAACGCCGTGTTTTTTCAGTTCCTGCACGATAAACAGCACGGAAGAAAATGCGGTCGAAACGGCAAGCTCCGGATTGCCTTCCGCCGCGGCGCGAATAAGCTCGAGCAGCCGTTCGAGCGTTTGCTTCGCTTGCGCCCAGTCGCCCGCGCCGATCCGGCGGACGATGTCCTGCTGCACGGCGAACAGCTCGCTTTCCGCTGCGCCGCCGGACGCGATTTCGCGGTAGACGAGAACCTTGTTTTTGCCCTCGAAATAGCTCGTTTTCAGCGCCTGTTCGGCCTGATTCCGCGAATCGGCCAGGCGTCCGGCATCCCCGACGGGCAGGCCGACTCCGATGGAGACGGAAAGCTTTAAATAGAGGTTGATCTTTTCGCGGATGTCGTCCATGAGCGCAATCGCTTCGTCTTGCCGACGGTGCGTCGCGACGACGACGTGGCGGCTGCCCCTCCGGAATACTTGTCCGCGCCCGGCGTCCCGAACGAGCTCGTTCAGCACGTTTTCCACCGCGAATTCGATCAGCTTGCGCTCCTGCGCCGGCCAGCGGTCCGACGTTCCGGCCGCTTCGTCCGGCTCGACGACGGCAATCGTATAAAGGGGACCCTCCATCTTCGCAAGCAGCGCCCGAAAAGCCTCCGTCTCCGGGGACAACAGCCCGTCCGCCAGTTGTTCCAGCCATTCCCGCATCCGCTCGCTTTCCGTTTTGCTTTCCAGCAGCCGGAGCTTGTCCTTAAGGCGGACTTCCTCGTTTTCCGCCAGAATCAGGTCGGCCGCCTTCGCGACGGCTTTCTCCAATTGCTCGCGGACGACCGGCTTGACGATGTAGTCCACGGCGCCGAACGCGACGGCGTCCCTCGCGTAGGCAAACTCCTGATAGGCGCTTATAAAAATGATTTTTGCGGACGATCCCCTGTTTTTCAGCTCTTTGATCATATCGATTCCCGACAAATGCGGCATGCAGATGTCGCTGACGACAAGCTCCGGGTTTTCTTCTTCGATGCGCCGCAGCAGCTCGCGGCCGTCGAAGGCGTGCCCCGCGATTTCCATGCCGAACGTCTCCCATGGAATCAGCTTGCGCAGTCCTTTCACGATCAGGGGCTCGTCATCGGCCAATACGACCCGTATCGCCATGCGCGATTCCTCCTTCCCGAACCGGAATGATGAACTTGACCGATGTGCCGACATGCTTTCGGCTGCCGACGGCAAGTCCGCAGGACGGCCCATAAAGCGTTTTCAATCGTTCGTGAACGTTTTTCAGCCCGATGCCGCTTGCCGGCGCTTGCGGATCGCTCAGCTTGTTCTCCAGCAGGCTCAGTTCGCCCGGCTCCATTCCGACGCCGTCGTCGATCACCGTAACCGCCACGGCTTCGCCTTCCCTTTCGAAGCTGACCAGAACCGAGCCTTTGCCGCCCTTCGGGCGGATGCCGTGCTGCACGGCGTTTTCGACGAGCGGCTGCAGCGACAGCTTCGGCATGAGCCAGGCCGGGTTCACTTCCCCGCTCAGTTCGCAGCGAAGCTCGATCCGGTTTTCGAACCGAACCCGAATAATATAGAAATAATCCGTCAGATGCTCAAGCTCCCGTTCGATGGTCACGAGCTCCTCGCCGTAGTCGATGACGTATTTCAACTGATTGGACAACGACAAAATCATATCCCCGACTTCCCCGGCCTCGCTGTGAACGGCGTTCATCCGGATCACCTCGAGCGTGTTGTACAAATAATGCGGCCGGATCTGGCTTTTCAGCGCGTTCAATTCCGTCTGCTTTTGCTTGATTTGCGCGACGTACGCCTCGTCGATGTACGCCTTCAGCCGTTCCACCATCCGGTTGAAGCCGTGCGCGAGCCGGCCGATTTCATCCCTGCCTCCCTTGACGGCCTGAACGTCGAAATTGCCCGACTCGACCTTCACCATTTGCCGGATGACGCTGCGGATCGGTGCCGAGAAGCGCCGCGAGAACCAGGCGCCCGTCACGGCGAGCGCAAGCGAGCATATGACGATGGCGACGATGACCGTCGTCCGCGTCGTCGAGAGCTGCTCGTAAAGCTCGGCCTTGTCGAGGCGGATGACGACCTCTCCGCCGAGATAAGGAATTTCCTGCCGGAACGTCAGCTTGTCGGACGGGCTTGCCCCCGCCGCTTTCGCTTTGACCGCGTCCGGCTCCCGGTTCGCGAAGAAAGTGCCGCCGCCGCCGTCCCTTACGTAAAGCTCGTCTTTTTTGTTCAGGTTCAGCTCGAGGAACAAATCGTCCATGACGGCCAGATCGACGTCGAAATACAACGTTCCGATGACGTCGGGTTCGCTTTGAATCCTCCCGGACGTATCGATCAGGTTCCGGCCGATCGTCATGACTTTGGCTTCGGACCCGACGTAATAGTCCTCTTCGTGGGTCGGGATGATCGCAAGGTGCCGGGGACGCTCGCGCAGCGGCTCGCGCCATTTCTCGAGCGGCAGCCGATCCGGAAGGAGCGCCTTGTTGTCTTTCGTCTGGGTATAAAGCTTGCCGTCCAGCGATCGCACGAAAAAAACGTTGCGGATATACGGGTCGCCGAACAGGATCGTGCTCAAAAAATCGTCGATCGGAATTTGATTGATCCGCTCCTGCTCGTTGACGCCGGCGCTCTGATTCGTAATGACCGAGGAGCCTTTGAAGTACATCAGCTGTGAGATATCGTCGTAATCGGAGAACACGTTGTTCAAATTATAGCTCATATATAAAACCATCTGTTCGAGGTTGTTCACCGTATTCCGTTCCACATGACCGGAAAACGTCCGCAGCGAAAAATAGCTGAGCGCAAACAACGGAATCAGCCCGACGACGATAAACGCCGCGGAAAATTTGACGAATACGCTGCGCCCAAGCGACGGCCATCCAGCCACAGGCTCGCCTCCCTTTTTCGCCTAGTATAACACGGGCGATTCGGTGCCCGAGCGATGTTTTTTGCAGGAAAAAGCGCGGTTTTTTTTGCGGTTTCCGGGTCAGCCGCCAAAATCGGCGAAAAAAAAGCGGAGAGCGGCACGGAAACCGGCGGAGACCTGAGTCTCAACCTGTTTCCGGGGCTCTCCGCGCACGAGCCGTCCGTCAATAACCGACTCGCCGGCGATCCGGTTGACGCGGCTTCGCTTCCTATCCGTCCGCCTCCGGCGCGATCATCCGCTCGGGCCGGACGATGCGGTCGAATTGCTCCTCGGTCAGCAGGCCGCTCCTCAGCGCCGCTTCCTTCAGCGAAATGCCTTCCTTATGCGCAAGCTTCGCGACGGCGGCGGCATTGTCGTAGCCGATGTGCGGGTTAAGCGCGGTTACGAGCATAAGCGACCGGTTCAGGTGCTCCCGGATCGCCGGTACGTTCGGCTCGATGCCGGCCGCGCAGCGTTCGTCGAACGAGCGGACCGCATCGGCAAGCAGCCTGGCCGATTGCAGGAAATTGTAGATGATGACCGGCTTGAACACATTAAGCTCGAAGTTGCCCTGGCTGGCCGCGAAGCCGATCGCCGCGTCGTTGCCCATCACCTGGCAGGCGACCATCGTCAGCGCCTCGCTTTGGGTCGGGTTCACCTTGCCCGGCATGATCGAGCTTCCCGGCTCGTTGGCCGGAATCGTCAGCTCGCCGAGGCCGCTGCGCGGGCCGCTCGCCAGCCAGCGCACGTCGTTGGCGATTTTCATCAAGTCCGCCGCAAGCGCCTTGAGCGCTCCGTGCGCGAATACGAGCTCGTCGTGGCTGGTCAGCGCGTGGAACTTGTTCTCCGCGGTCGCGAACGGCTTGCCCGTCCATTTCGCGATTTCGTCGGCAACCGCCGCGCCGAATTTCGGATGCGCGTTAAGCCCCGTGCCGACGGCGGTTCCGCCAAGCGCCAGCTCCCGCAGCGATTCGGCGCTTTGGCGAACCATGTTCCCGGATTTCTCCAGCATGCGCA
This sequence comes from Cohnella algarum, assembly GCF_016937515.1. Taxonomy (NCBI): domain Bacteria; kingdom Bacillati; phylum Bacillota; class Bacilli; order Caryophanales; family Paenibacillaceae; genus Cohnella; species Cohnella algarum. The sequence continues at coordinate 4,053,787 of NZ_JAFHKM010000002.1, read as the reverse complement.
CCCAGCCGCTGATTTCCTGGCCGAGCGTAATCGGCGTCGCGTCCTGCAGGTGCGTGCGGCCGATTTTGATCACATCGGCAAACGACGCGCTCTTGTCCGCGAGCGTCGCCCGAAGCCGTTCGGCCGCCGGAAGCACTTCGTCGACAACGGCCGCATAAGCCGCGATGTGCATCGCCGTCGGGAACGTGTCGTTCGAGCTTTGGGAACGGTTGACGTCGTCGTTCGGATGAACGCGCTTCTCGATCCCTTTGCCCTGCAATATTTGATTCGCGCGGTTTGCGATCACTTCGTTCACGTTCATATTCGTTTGGGTTCCGCTTCCCGTTTGCCAAACGACGAGCGGAAAATGATCGTCCCAGACGCCGGTCATCACTTCGTCGGCCGCCGCCGAGATCGCGTCCGCCTTGTCCCCGTCGAGTCCCCCCAGTTGCCGGTTCACGATAGCCGCGCTTTTTTTCAAAATCGCGAACGCCCGGATCAGGAGCAGCGGCATCTTCTCCGTGCCGATTTTAAAATTTTCGAAGCTGCGCTGGGTTTGCGCCGCCCACAACTTGTCCGCCGGCACCCTGATTTCGCCCAAACTGTCTTTTTCGATCCGACTGTTCATCGTCGTCCCTCCATCCGCTTCGTTGTATCACCATTTTAACCTATCTTATGCAGGTTCAACCCGCGAGCGGGCCCGCCCGGCAAAACGGCCGACAAAAAAAGGCGCTCGCGTCGCCGCGGGCCGAATTCGATCGGCGCTTGTCCGGCTTACCGGTCTCTCAGCGGCAGCCATGCAAGCACGCGCCGGATTTGGGCGTCCCAGTAATCCCACGTGTGCCCGCCCGGTCCTTCTTCGTACGTATGATCGAATCCCGTCCCCCGGACCGCGTCCGCAAACCGCCGATTGTCATCGTAAAGAAAATCCTCGGTGCCGCAGCACTGGTAAAGCATCGGCTTCGCGCCGGCTTCGCCGGACCGCCGCGCAAGCAGCTCCAGCAGATCGTCGTCCGATCCGGCGACCTCCCGTCCGCCGAATATCCGTTCGTAGTCTTCCGGAAACCGCTCGCGAAGTCCGCCGGCAACGTTCAACGCGCCCGACAGGCTGGCCGCCGCCGCGAAACGGTCGGGGTGGCGCAGCGCCAGCTTGAACGCGCCGTATCCGCCCATCGACAAGCCCGCGACGAAATTGTCCTCCCGGGCTTCCGACAACGGAAAAAACGAGCGCGCAATCCTCGGAAGCTCTTCGCTGACGAACGTCCAGTACCGGCCGCCGTACGCCATGTCCGCGTAAAAGCTGCGATGCACCTGGGGCATGACGACGGCGAGTCCGAGCCCCGATACATAGCGTTCGATCGACGTGCGGCGGAGCCAGATCGAATCGTCGTCCGACAAGCCGTGCAGCAGGTACAGCGTCGGATGCGCGCCGCTTCCGCTTCTGCCCTTCAAGCCGATTTGGGTCGTCGTCTCCTGAGGCAGCAGGACGGTCATCGAAGTGCTCAGCTGCAATACGTCCGAATAAAAACGGCAAGTGATGAGTGCCATGGCAAAACCGACTCCTTTGAGCGCTTTTTTCCTCAAGTCTACCATAGATTTCCGATTGCCATCCGGCCGGGTTAAAATTTTCTCAGTTTGCACCGCCATGCGATTTTTAATGAAAATTTAAGCTTGCCTTCAGTTGCGGTTCAGCCTTCGCGGATAGGATGACCTTACACCCCTTTTTCTTATATATAGATTTGAAAAGGACTGCTCGCCCGTTACCCCACCATAACGGACAAGCAGTCCTTTTCCCGTCTTCCCGCATCGGGCCGGACGGCCTTCACCACATCTTGAATACCGAATTGGCGATATACAGCAGGCAGCCGAGCGTAACGTTGAACCAGCCTAAAACCGAGGCGGTCTTCTTTTCCTTCTCCCGCTTTTCGTTACGGAACGTCCTGACGTCCATCAGCAAAATAAGCGCCCCGGTCAAAATGCTTAACCCGATCATATATCCGATCGAGCTCATGTAGCCGCCGCCCTGCATGTTCGTTCCTCCTTCTTCCGCCCGCTCCCCCGTCAATTCGCCTTCATGCCGATTCTCCGCACCCGGGAATCCACGTCGACCTCGATCGACACGTTTTTGTACATGCTCTGCCAGCGCTCGGGCGTCTTGACCTCCCGGTCCCAATATCGCGGCTTCTTGGCGCGCAAATATTCGCCGAAGCCGAAAATGTCCGAGCCGTTCCGCTGCGTCTGCTCGATCAACGCCTTTGCGGCTTTGGCGAGCTGCTTCCGGTTCTCTCTCTGGATCTCCTCGAGCACGTCCGAGGAATTGACGTCGAAGTCGTTGTTCAGCTTTTCCTCCAGGTTGATCTCCGTAAACATCCGGACGGTGAACTTCGGTTCGTTGTCGACGATTCGGACCTGCATCGCCGCCCTGCGGGAAGTGGCGAAAATCGTCACCATCCCCGGCGGCCGCTCGAGCCGGACGAATCCCCGGTAGCCGGCCGGATTCAAGCCCTTGATCGCCATATAGGTGCCGATTTCCAGCGGCTTGGTCTTGCCGATCATCTTTTCGCCCTTGAAATACGCCAGACCGTTGATTTCGATGTTTTGTTCCTTCCTCATCCTTACATAAGGCAAAAAAGCCTCCTGACCCAGCTTCGACAGATTGCTCCAAAACATGCCGATGTAGTTTTCCGGCAGCTTCCCCATCCGGACCGCGCTGTCCATCGTCGAAATCAAGTACAGAGTCGGAACCCGCTCGAGCTGCGGGGTCGCCTTCATCAAATCCTCCGCCTTGCCCTGGGAGACCATCATCCAGGCCATTCTCCGCACCTCGGAGTTGCGGCGAAGATAATCGTTGAGATTTTCCATTCCCTCCCGCGCGACGGCCTCGGACACGACGATGACGCGAAGATGGCCGTAAAACAGGCGCCCGGACACCTGCTGCTGCAAATTCACGAGCGCATCGTCGATCGTATGGCCCGTAACGGCGATGACCCACACCGTTTGCCCCGATTCTCCCTTGCCGCCCCCGCCGCCTTCGCCGGGTCCGAGCGGAATTTTGCCGGGAATGGCGATTTGCACGGTGAGGCGGATCATCCGTTCGTCCGGTACCGGAAACCGGCCGGAGAGGTGGGTGATCGGACTTTCTTCTTCCTCGGCCTCCGGGTCGGCCGTGTCGATGGCGACTCCCAGGACGACCGCGCGCTGTTCCAGTTCGAGCCGGTCCCAGCAGCCCGCGAGAACCATCGACAGCGCAGCCCATCCCAGCAGCAAGCTAATCGTTCTCGACCGTCTTTTGCTCACTGGAGCGATCCCCTCTTTTATTCCGGATTATCGCGATCAGCAGCAGCATGGCCGGATAGCCGATCGTCACGATCAGGCCGATTCGCCCAATGCTCTTGATGATCTCGTACATTTCCAAAATGTTTTGCGGCAGCATCGCCATGAAAAAGACGACGGGCAGCAGAAAAAGCGATAGCGTCTTATGCTCCTTCATTCCGAAAATTCTCCTGGCCTTGTCGATCGTCAAATAATAGGTGGAAAAAAGCGTCGTAAACACGGCCGTCACCCATACGGCCAAAAACGCCGCGTCCAGCCGTTCCAGTATATTTGCCGGAAGCGAAGTCGTTTTCGCCAGCTCGAGCGTCGGCCAGAGCAGCTTCAGCGTTTCCTCGGAGCCGAACACGCCGACCGCGGCCACGGCGATCGCGACGCACAATCCCCCGGCGATCAGCATGCCCCAGAAGGTCGCCGTTAGCGCCCGTTCGGGCCGCTTCATATGGGGCATGACCGTAATGAGCACGAAGGATCCCTGAAACAGGGCCGCAATGTTGAGCGTCCCCTCCAGCATGTTCGTCCGTCCGTTCCCCCAGATGGGCTGCAAGTTGAGCGGTTCCGCGTTCTTCAAGGACAGCGCGACGATCAGCACGGCCGGGAAGATCAGCAGCGGAAAGTAAAAATGATGGATATACGCGAACGTCAAAACGTCGTTGCGCGTAGAAAAGGCGGCAAGCAGCAGCATGACGATGACCGTGACTTCGACAGGCGTCTTCTGCAATACCGCCGTAATGACCACTTCCCCGAACTCCCGGGCCGCCAGCGAGGTCAAGATCGCAAAAAAAACGACGATGCTGAAGTTGCAAATTCGGGAAAGCCATTTCCCGATAATGATCTCGCTGTATTGAAGCATCGTTTGGCGGGGAAACCGCATGCCGAGCACCGCCACCAGCGCCAACCCGGCAAACGCGAAGAGGACGGCGAGCAGCGTGACGAGCGGGCCGCCGGAATTGGCCGATTGAACGGCGAACAGCGGCAGGGCGAGAACGCCGACGCCAATGATGGTGCTGATCAGGATGGCGGAGGTTTGAATCGCCGTAATCTCGCGAATCCGATCGTTGTTCATGCGTTACCGCTCCTTTTTTTCTTGTCGGGCGGGGTCCAGCACGTTATCCGTGCCGGCCATAATCCGCTTCCCCAAGCCGGGACGGACCCGGTCGGTCTCTTTCGGCCTCAGGAAAGCCGGCCGCTTCTGCATCCACCACAGCGGTCCGCGCACAAGCAAATCCTTCAGGCCGCTGGAATCGGAGGGAACGAGCGGGCTCAGGTACGGGACGCCGAACGATTTGAGCGACAGCAGATGGTTGGCGATCAGGATGAGCCCGATCATGACGCCGTACAGGCCGAAAATGCCGGCCATAATGATCAGCGGGAACCGGAGCAGCCGCAGCGCCAACGCGACGTTGAACGCGGGAGTTGCGAACGAGCCGATCGTCGTCAAGGCGATGATGACGACGGTAATGGGGCTGACGAAGCCGGCCGCGACCGCCGCCTGGCCGACGACGAGCACGCCGACGATGGACAGGGCGCCCCCGACCTGCTGCGGCAGCCGGATCGTCGCCTCCCGCAGCACTTCCATCGCAATTTCGATCACCAGCACCTCGATCACGGCCGGAAACGGAACGCCCGCCCGGCCCCCGGCCACCGCAACGGCGAATTCGGTCGGGATGAGCTCGGGATTAAACGAGATGATCGCCACGTACAGCGAAGGAAAAACGAGCGAAAAGATCAGCGCCACGAACCGGGCCATCCGGACCGCGCTCATCAGCAGAAAGCGTTCGGTGTAGTCCTCGACGGTCTGGTAAAACTGGCTGAATACGGTCGGAACGACGAGTGCAAGCGGAGAGCCGTCGACGAGAATCGCCACCCGTCCTTCGAGCAGGTTGGCCACGACCTTGTCCGGCCGTTCCGTGTACTGCACTTGCGGAAACGGCGATATGTGGTTGTCCTCGATAAATTGCTCCAGGTAACCCGAGTCGAGCACCGCGTCGATGTCGATGCGGGAGAGCCGGTCCCGCACTTCCTTCACCAGTTCGGCATTGGTGACGCCTTCTATGTAGCAGACGGCCACCTTCGACATCGTTTTCCGTCCGATTTCCATCGTTTGAATGTGAAATTCCGGCGTCTGCAGCCGGTAGCGAAGCAAGGCCATGTTCGTTGAGAGCATCTCGATGAAGCCTTCGCGCGGGCCGCGAATGACCTGCTCGGTCGCCGGCGTGTCGATGCTGCGCTTGTCAATGCTGCGCGTTTGAACGACGATCGCTTCCGTCTCGCCTTCGACGACGATCACGGTCTGCCCGCGCACGATCGCTCCGACCAGGGCGGAATACCGGCCTTCCGTCGTGCAGCCGCTGTGGTACAAAATGTCGTCGATCAGCCGATGCGGCAGGCTCCCGCTTTCGCCGCCCTCTTGTTCCGACGCGGGCGAACCGAGCATGAGCGGCTTCAGGATCACCTCGTTGACGGCCGTCGAATCCACCATGCTCGAATAGTAGAACATGGCGGCGGGAATGCGTCCGTACACCTGAAACCGGCACAAAACAAAGTCGTCGTTTCCCCCGAACTTATCCTGGAGGCGGCCGACGGTCTCCTCCAAGCGATCGCCGATCCGGTCCTGCCGCTCTTCCGGCGAACCTTCATCCTTATTTTCCGTTTCGGACGGCTCCGGCGCCTTGCCGCGCCTTTTTCTCAGTCGCATAGGCATCCCCCTTCCCGGCCGCTCGCCTCCGTTAAGCGATAGACGACGGCCATAGTCCATTCGGATTTAGGATGCTTCTATTAATTTCCTTTATACGCGGCAACGCGAAAACAGGCCGTCCCGTCGGCGAACGCTGTTCGCGCGGGGATGGCCTGCCGTCGTCGATCGGTATTCGCTTCGCCGGTTCCGTTGCGGCACGGAGCCGGATTTCGGCACGCGGTACGCGGCCCGGTTCGTCTTCCTTACGCGCTCTCCATGCGAAGATCGAGCCAGGCAAGTTCTTCCTGGGTCAGCCTGATTTTCGAGCCCTCGTCGCAGGAGCGAAGCTCCTCCTGCGAGCGGGCCCCGATCAGGGCGCACGTCGGAAACGGCTGATTCAGCACGTAGGCGAGGGCGATCTGGATCGTCGTCGCGCCCTTTTCCCGGGCCAGTTGTTCGGCGCGTCGCAACCGCTCCCAGTTGGCGTCGCTGTAAAAGACGCGGACGATATCGGCATCGTCGCGAACGTCCGGCGAGAATCGGCCGGTAAAGAACCCTCTTGCCTGGGACGACCAGGAGAACAGCGGCAGCTGCGTTTGCTCGTGCCACGAGCACGTTTCCTCGTCGGCGGATACGCAGCCCGCCCAAAAAGGCTCGTTCGCTTTCGCCAGGCTCAAATTCGGGCTGCTGAACGTAAAGCCGGCCAGCCCGTTCGCCGCCGCGTATTCGTTCGCTTCCCGTATCCGCCGCCACGTCCAGTTGGATACGCCGATCGCTCCGACGGTCCCCGCCCGGATCGGCTCGTTCAGCGCTTCGACGATCGGTCCAACCTCTACGTTCGGATCGTCCCGGTGCAGCGCGTACAGGTCGATGAAGTCGGTTTGCAGCCGCTCGAAGCTGACGTTCAGATCGTGTCGGATCGCTTCCGGCGTCACGCGCGGCCCGTTTCGGTCGTGGTGGGCTCCCTTCGTCAGAATGACGATTTGGTCCCGATTTCCCCTCTCCTTCATGTAGCGTCCGAGAACTTCCTCGCTTTGGCCGCCGCAATAAATATGCGCGGAGTCGACGGCGTTGCCGCCGATGCTCAGAAACGCGTCCATATTGGCGGCCGCGATCTCGTAGCTGTCGTGCTTGAAATAATCGGTTCCCTTCATCAGCCGGGAGACGGGCTTCGCCAGTCCCGGAATCGTCAAGTACTCCATTCGTTCCAGCGCCTCCTTTTTAACCCAAAACCACTCGCGTCCGTTCGCGCGCGGACGCGAGGCAGGCGTCGATCACCCTCATGTTGCGCACGGCGTCGTCGGGCGAGAAGAGCTGCGGTTCGCCGTTCGCGATGACGCCCGCCAAATGATCCGCCTGGGCCGAGTAAGCGTTCACGTTCGGAACCTCGATCTCTTTTCGTTCTCCCCGGGAAGTCAGAAAGAAGTTGCCGCTGCCGGGAGCTCGGGTCACGAACGCGGACGGCACTTCGATGATGCCTTCGGTGCCGAGCACTTCGAGCGTATTCCGCCCGGCGGCCCACATGCCGCAATCGAACGCAAGCGCGACCGAGCCGGGAAACTCGATCAGGCCGGACGCCATCATGTCCACGTCGTCATGCTCCGGCGAGAAAAAGGCATGCGCCGTCGCCGCTTCCGGCTCCCGGCCGAGCAGCAGCCGGGCGGCGCTGATCGGATAGCAGCCGACGTCGTAAATCGAGCCGCCGCCCCAATCTTTGCGGTAACGGACGTTTGCCTTGTCCCCGGCGTTGTTGAACGTAAAGGCGCCGCGAATGCCCCGGATCTCCCCGATCGCCCCGGAGCCGATCAGCTCCTTGATCGTGTCGTAACGCGGGTGATGGCGATACATGAACGCTTCCGCCAGCACGACGCCCGCCTTCGCCGCCGCCTCCGCCATTTCCGCCGCTTCGCGCGCCGTCAGCGCGATCGGCTTCTCGCACAGAATATGCTTGCCCGCCTCGGCCGCCCGAATCGTCCATTCCTTGTGCAGGTGATTCGGCAGCGGGATGTAGACGACGTCGATCGAATCGTCCGCGAGCAGCGCTTCGTAGCTGTCGTACGCGACCGGAATGCCGAGCTCCTCGGCGGTTCTTTTCGCCTTGTCGGCGTCGCGGCTCGCGATGGCGGCCGCCTCGTTGAACTTCGACTCGCCGAGTCCCGGCACGACCGCGCGTTTGGCGATTCCGGCGCAGCCCAAAATTCCCCATCTTAATTTGCGGTTCATGGCGCTCCCAGCCTTTTCGTCTGTTATTTAAGACTATATTGCGATTATAGGTAAGTTTATTTAAAATGAAAATAACATTATTTTGCATGACGATATAACAATATTGTCATAATAGGGGACTGCAAGCATGATCCGTCAAAGCCACCTGCTGACCCTTCAGCAAACGTCTTTTTTCTGTTTGCCCGAGTCCGTCGGGTTTTACCGGAATGTTCCCGATCACAGCGTGACGCGGGAAGCGGGGGCGCTGAACAATTTCAACATTCACTTCGTCGCCGCCGGCAAAGGTTTCGTGGAGCTTGACGGCAACGTTCGGACGCTGCACGCCGGCGAAGCCGTGCTTTATTTCCCGCAGCAGCAGCAGCGGTACTACAGCAGCCGGGAAGACCCGTGGGCGGTTCGCTGGGTGCATTTTTACGGCAGCGGGCTGCAGGATTACATGCTCGAACGGGGATTGCACAAAAGCCAGTTGTGGACGCTCCGCCAGCCCGATTCTTGGTCGCAGGCGCACGAGGAGCTTCTGGCGGAAGCCGAAACGAACCGGATGCTGTTCCCGGCGCGCCTGTCCACGCTGACCTACGCGCTGCTGGCCGCGTTCGTCGAGCAGGCCGTGCCGCTCGTCGGAGGCCGGACCGGCTCGTCCGGCGACCGTATCCTGGAACTGCTGCCGCAAATGCAGCGGGATGCCGTAAAGCCTTTTTTGCTGGAAGATTGGGCCGAGCGCGCGGGGGTCAGCTCTTACTATTTTTGCAAACTGTTCAAAACCGTCATGAAAATGACGCCGATGGACTTCATCACGCGCTGCCGCCTCCAGATGGCCAAACAATGGCTGCTCGAGCGCAAAGAGGATAAAATCGGGGAAATCGCCGCCGACGCGGGATATCCGAGCGTCAGCTATTTCAACAAGCGGTTCATGGAGCACGAAGGCATGACCCCGACGGAATACCGTCGATTGTACGGCGCCTGACCGTCGAAACATCCATGCGGATCCGGCGAGAACCGCATAAACTGCTAAGGGAAAGCGCTTATTCGGCCGGCGGCGGACATGAGGGGAACGTTTTCATTCTTGACGTTCTCTCTCGCATGGACGATAATAGGCGTGCGCGCCCGAGCGCGCCGTTCATTTTTTGCCCGCATCGTTCGGGAACCGGCTTCGCCCGCCCGCGATTGCGGCTCATTATTTGTAAAGGCAGGGTTATGCGTTGGATATTCGCGAAACGGAGTTGCCCGGCATCGGCCGGAAATATAAGATTCGGACGCGCAGCGGGGAAACGCTCGTCATCGTCGTTCATCACGACGATCGCCGGGAAATGTTCCATCTGGACTCGGACGAACCGGATGCGGACATGCTTTCAATGATTACGCTCGACGACGAAGAGGCGCGGGCGGTCGCCGCCATCATCGGCGGCATGACGCTCAAACCGCAATCGTAACAGGAATCGGCCCGCGTCGCAGCCTCGAGGGCCGGGATCGCCGAATTTAAAAGCCCCGCGCAAGGCGGGGCCGGCAAACCGGTTAAACCATGATTTTGCAAATGTCGTTCGTGAATTCGACCGGGTCCTGAATCGGCAGCCCTTCGATCAGCAGCGCCTGGTTGTACAACAGCGCCGTGTACAGGTTGACTTTCTCCTTGTCGGTCGCGAACGAATCCTTCAGCGACTGGAACACCGGATGGTTCACGTTGATTTCCAGCACCTTGTCGGCTTTGACCCCCGGCATGTCGGGATTGCCCGGCATCGCGTTCAGGATTTTTTCCATTTCGATCGAAACTTCGCCCTCCGCCGACAGGCAAACCGGGTGCGACTTGAGCCGCTTGGAAGCCTTAACCGCTTTTACCTTGCCCGCAAGCTGGCTCTGCATATGCTCGAACAGCTCTTTGTGCTCGCTTGCTTCGGCCTCGTTTTCGCCTTTGCCCTCTTCCGGCTCGATGCCCAGATCGCCGCTCGACACGGACTTGAATTCCTTGTCCTTATAGCGCATGAGCATTTTGATCGCGAACTCGTCCACGTCGTCGGTAAAGTACAAAATCTCGTAGCCCTTGTCCGCCACCAGCTCCGTTTGCGGAAGCTTCTCGATCCGCTCGACGGAATCGCCGGTCGCGTAGTAGATGTACTTTTGCTCCTCCGGCATTCTCGACACGTACTCGTCGAGCGTGACCTGCTTTTTCTCCTTGGAGGAAGTGAACAGCAGCAGGTCCTGCAGCACGTCCTTGTGCATGCCGTAATCGTTGTACACGCCGAATTTCAGCTGGCGGCCGAACGATTTGAAAAACGTTTCGTATTTCTCGCGCTCGTCCTTGAGCATCGATTTGAGCTGGCTTTTGATTTTGCTCTCGATGTTTTTGGCGATTTGCTTGAGCTGCCGGTCGTGCTGCAGCATTTCCCGCGAAATGTTGAGCGACAGGCTTTCCGAATCGACCATCCCTTTGACGAAGCTGAAATAGTCCGGCAGCAGGTCGGCGCATTTTTCCATGATGAGCACGCCGCTCGAATACAGCTCTAGCCCCTTCTCGAACTCCTTCGAATAGTAATCGAACGGAATCGTTTCCGGGATGTACAGGATCGCCTGGTAGACGACCGTTCCGTCCGCGCTGATATGGATGTGCTTGAGCGGCTTGTCGAAGCCGTACCGCTTCTCGTTGTAGAAATTTTCGTAGTCTTCGGTCGTCAGCTCGTTTTTGTTGCGGCGCCAAATCGGCACCATGCTGTTGATCCGCTGTTCTTCCGTCACGTCTTCGAATTCGTTCTCGCTGCCTTCTTTCGGCTTCGACGTCGTGACGTCCATCTTGATCGGATAACGGATAAAGTCGGAATATTTTTTGATGATCGCTTTCAGCCGGTATTGCTCCAAAAATTCGTCGTAATTTTCGTCCTCGGCGTTGCCTTTGATTTTCAGCGTGATTTCCGTGCCGACCGAATCCTTCTCGCATGGCTCGATCGTATAGCCGTCCGCGCCGGTCGATTCCCACTTGTAGGCGCTGTCGCCGTACAGCGATTTGCTGACGACCGTCACGACGTCCGCGACCATGAACGCGGAGTAGAAGCCGACGCCGAATTGGCCGATAATGTCGTGGCCGTCCTTCGCTTCGTTTTCTTTCTTGAACGCGAGGGAACCGCTTTTGGCGATGATGCCGAGATTGTTTTCGAGCTCCTCTTTCGTCATGCCGATGCCGGTATCCGAAATCGTGAGCGTCCGCTTTTGCTTGTCGGGCGTCACTTTAATGTAATAATTGTCCTTGTCGAAAACGAGGTTCTCATCGGTGAGCGCCTTGTAGTAAATTTTGTCGATCGCGTCGCTCGCGTTGGAAATCAGTTCCCTGAGGAAAATTTCCCTTTGCGTGTAAATGGAGTTGATCATCATTTCCAAAAGCCGCTTCGATTCCGCCTGAAACTGCTTCTTTTCCACTTCGGAGACCCCTTCCGCCATCGTATTAGCACTCTCATCCTTCGAGTGCCAGCATCTCTTTTTTTATATCATTCCTCCAAATTGATGTCAATGACCGAGGCCGACGTCCGCGCTTCGCGTCCGGATTTGCAGAAAATAATAGACGGCAAGAACGGCCAGCAGCAGCACGGCGAGAACGAGATAAATGTTGCTGAAGACGAAGCCGCGTCCGGACGCGTTGGCCGGATTCCAGCTCGCGGCCGCGCCGGCGTCGATCGCCCTGCCGTAAATGCCCGCGGCGATCGCCTGGGACATGAAGTTCAGCATCGAAAACAGCCCCATGCCGACGCCCGCCCGCTCCTTCGGCAGCGTTCGGGAAATCGAATTGGACAGCGCGATGGACATGAACAATTGCCCGACGTTGCGAAAACGAGAAACAGGGCGATCCAGGCGGCGGCCGCGGCGGTAAAGGTCGATAGCGACATCCGGCTGATGAGGAGGAGATCCGTTTCCAGCTCCCATGCGAGCCGTTCTCCGAACAGCTTTTTCATGTCCTCGCCGTAATGAAATCCGGAAAGATTTAGTGATGCTCTGCCTGGAGCGGGGTTTCCGCTTGACGTTTCCGACAAGCGTTGCAGTTGCCGCAATTCCGACCGGTTCCCTTCCTGCCCGCAAAACCCGCCGCCCTCAGCCATGCAGTCATTCAGTCCGCTTTTTGCCCTTCCGCCGTTAAAATTCTTAAAATCGGGACATCTTTTGCTATAATGAGGCTTGCGAATTATCCCTCTCGCCAAAGGAGTCACGCCCCGATGACGAACCGACTTCGGAAGCTGGCCATTATCCTGCTTTCGCTTATCTTTATCGGCCTTCTCGCCGGCTTCGGCCTGTCGGCTTTGAATATCCGCAAATTGACGACGCAGCTGGACCCGCCCGCGCCGAGCGAACCTTCGGGACTTCGCATCGAACTGATTTCCCAGGAGTTGAACAACCCGTTCTGGAGATCGCTGGAAAGCGGAGCGCGAGAGGCGGCCGAGTCTTACGGCATGGAGCTCGAATACGCCGGGCCGACGCGGATCGACCCGGAAGAGCAAACCCGCCTGCTGGAAAAGGCGGTGGCCAAGGGAGCCGACGCGCTGCTCGTGCAAGGCTTGAACGATCCTGTCTACGCGCGGTTGATCGACGAAGCGGTCCGACGGGGCATTCCCGTCGTAACCGTCGACGCCGACGAGCCGAACAGCCGCCGAATCGCTTACGTCGGTTCGGACAACGAGCTTGCCGGCGCCCAAATGGGGGAACTGGTCGCCCGCAAACTGGACGGCGAGGGCGAAATCGGCGTCCTGCTCGGCAGCGAGGCAACGAATCAGCGGCTTCGGCTCGAAGGCTTCCGAAACGTCGTCTCCCGCTATCCCGGCCTCTCGATTGCCGACGTCCGCATCTCCAACATTTCCCGGCTCCAAGCGGCGGAGCAGGCTGCGGAACTGCTGCAGGAGTTCCCGGAGCTTCGCGCGATCGTCGGCTTCAGCGCGCTGGACGGCCTCGGCATCGCGGAAGCTGTCCAGCGCCTTGGCGTCGGGGACGTCAGCGTGTTCGCGTTCGACGATCTGGAAAATACGAAGGAAGCGATCCAGTCGGGCAAAATCGAAGCGTCGGTCGTCCAGCATCCTTACCGGATGGGCGAAGAAGCGGTCCGGCTGCTGCATGCCCTCCTTCAAGGCGAGCCCCTCGGGCAATCGCAGCACGTCGTTCCGACGACCGTGCTCGCCCGAAGCCCGTCAGCGCCTTCGGACGGAAACGGCTCCGGAGGTGAATAAAATGTCGATCCGCGCGAAGCTGCTGCTGGTTATCCCGCTCCTTGTCCTGCTCGCCAATACCGTCACCTTTTTCCTTTTTCAAAGCTCGACGATCGTCCAGCGAAGCTACGACCGGATGATGGATCGCATTCTTGCCTACAAGCAATCGGTCGAGGCCGCGGACCGGTCGCTCCAGGCGCTTTACGCGCACTTGCTCGACCCGAATCCCGAAAGCCGAACCGGGGCGGCGGGCGGCATCGAGGAGTTGATCCGGCGCGCCGGAGAGCTTGAGCGAACCGTTCGCCCCGCTTCCCAGGGCGCCGCCGGGACCGGCTACCTTCGGCTTCTTGACTCGCTGGCAAAGGAGGAGAAAGCCGCCCTTGCCGCAGCTTATCCGTCCGATGCGCTGTCGCGATACGAATCGGCCGAACGAATCGCGGGCTTCGTCCGCGAGGAGGCGCAGCGGCTCGTCGATCTCGAGCTGGCGTTCGACCAGCCGATTTTCCGCCGGATCCAGGAGGAGAACGCGCGCATGAACCGGCTCGGGGCCGCCGTCTTCGTCGCCCAGACGGCGCTCGGCGTCGCGCTTGCCGTCTGGATTTCCCGCGGCGTGACCGATCCGGTCGGCCGGCTCGTCAAAGCGGCGAAGCACGTCTCCGAACATCGCACCTACGAGACGCCGCCCGATCTTCCCGCCGCCGGCAAGGACGAGCTCGGTACGCTCTCCGGCGCGTTTCGGCAAATGCTGGCCGACTTGAAAGCGTCCGCGAGGCGGGACCGCGAAATGCTGGAGCAAAGCCGGCTCGTCAAGGAACTGGAGCTGCAGGCGCTGCAAAGCCAGATCCGGCCTCATTTCATGTACAATTCGCTCAACGTGCTGTCGAAGCTGGCGCTGCTGGAAGGCGCGGAGCGGACGTCCGACCTGATCGTCTCCCTGTCCCGCATGCTTCGCTACAATTTGCGCCGCCTGGACGAGCCGGTCGGCCTTAAAGACGAGCTGGAACAAGCGGACGCGTACGTCGCCATCCAGAAAGCCCGGTTCCGCGACCGCTTCCGGTTCGAAACCGAAATCGACGAGTCGGTCCTGGACACGCCGATCCCGCCGCTCACGATCCAACCGCTGGTCGAAAACGCGTTCGTCCACGGCATCGAAAGCCTGGAACGAAACGCCGTCATCCGGCTTTCCGTGCGTCGCGCCCCCGACGGCCGGAACGCCATCGTGGAAATCGCGGACAACGGCGCCGGCATGGACGAAGAGACCCGGCAAGCGCTGCTTCGGATGGACTACGAGCCGTCGGCCGGATTCGCTTCCGAAGGAAAGTCGTCCGGTCTCGGCACCCGCAACGTGTTCCGGAGGCTGCAATTGTTCTGCGGGCGCGACGACGCCGTCGAGATCCGGAGCCGGCCGGGATTCGGGACGACGATCGCGATTCGCATCCCGTTGACAAAGGAGGAAACGCAGACCGATGTACCGATTGATGATCGCGGATGACGAAGCGCTGGAACGGGAAGGCCTGGAGTGGATCGTTGGGCGGGAGCTTCCCGATACGTTCGAGATCCTTCACGCCGAAAACGGCAGGCAGGCGATCGAAGCCGCGGAGGAGCGGCGCCCGCACATCGTGTTCATGGACGTGCAGATGCCCGGCATTCAAGGGCTCGAGGCGCTGAAGGAAATCCGGAAAACGCTGCCCGAAGCCAAGCTTGTGCTCGTGACCGCCTACGATTACTTTTCCTATGCGCAGGAAGCGCTGTCCCTCGGCGTGAAGGAATACATCGTCAAGCCCGCCGGCCGCGAGCAAATCGCGAACCTTCTGCGGCGTCTGAAGGACGAGCTGGACCGGGAAAAAGACGCCAAAGCCGAGCAGCTCGAACTGAAAAGCAGAGTATACGCGCTGCAGCCGCTTGTCGAAAACGAGTTGGCGCTCACGCTGATGGTCGATCAGGTTTCGGGCGCCGGGCCCGAAGAACTGGCGTCCTGGCTCGACTTTCCGCTGGACGATTGCCGTTGCCTCGTGCTGGCCTTCTCCGGGCACGTATCGGGCCCGGACAGGCGAATGCTGTTCGAGACGATTCGCCGATACGCGAAGTCCCATGCCCGGTGCATCGTCAGCTCCATTCTCGAGCACCATTTGGCGTTGTTCGCGCGCAAGCCGCAGCAAGCGGACGGCGACGGGAAGGCGGAGGCCGTGCAGCTCGGCGAAAAGCTTCGCGACACGGTTCGCGGCGAGCTGGCGATCGGCCTGTCGGTCGGAATCGGGACGCTCCGCTCCGGAACGGAAGGGCTGCGCCGCTCGTATTTCGAAGCGGTGTTCGCCTCCGCCTGTTCCGACCGGGAAGGCCAAATTTGCCCGTTCGACGATTTGAAGCAGGGACAAGCCGTCGGCTTCCCCCGGGAAGGAGCCGAAGACGCCGCCCAACGCAGTTACGTCATGTCCGCGCTGAACCGCATTCGCGAAATCCGGGAAGAGCAGACCTCGACGGTCATCGACCGGGCGAAAGCCTACATCCGCAGCCGGTTCGCGGAAGACTTGTCGCTGGAGGACGTGGCGGAATTCGTGCATTTGAACCCTTTTTATTTCAGCAAAGTGTTCAAGCAGCATGCCGGCGAGACGTTCATCGACTTTTTAACCGGGCTGCGGATCGACCGGGCGAAGGAGCTTATCGGGGAAGATCGCCTCAGCATCAAGGAAGTAAGCTACGAGGTCGGTTATAACGATCCGAACTACTTCAGCCGCGTGTTCAAAAAAGTAACCGGCGTCACGCCGTCCGAGTTTCGGGCCGCGTTTGCGCCGGAATCCTAGCATCCGCGCATGCCGATCCGTCTCCTCCGGGAGGCGGATTTTTTTGCGCGGGTCGGACAAAAAAATGCTATCGTCCCCCGTCGTTCTTTCGCCCGGCGGCCGCATCGAAGGATTGTGCGGTTTTGGCGCAAATTAATGAAGCTGTTCGTTCCGCCTTCGGCTTTTTCATCATGCTATACTGGGTTTCGCTTCCCTTGCGGGAAGCCGTTTTGCAAGGCAGCGAAGGGAGGCAACGCTCATGAAAACCAAAACCGTTACATGGCCCGAACAAGGAAACCGTCCGAACATGAAATACGTGACGATCGTCTCGATCGTCGCCGCGCTCGGAGGGCTGCTGTTCGGATTCGATACCGCCGTCGTGTCCGGAGCGATCGGCTTCATGACGGAAAAATTCAATTTGAACGACGTTCAGGTCGGCTGGGCCGTTTCCAGCCTGATCATCGGGTGCATCGTCGGCGCCGCGTTGTCCGGAACGCTCAGCGACCGGTTCGGCAGGAAAAAGGTGCTTATCGCCGCGGCCGTTCTGTTCATCGTCGGTTCGATCGGCTCGGCGCTTCCGGAAACGTTCGCGGGATATATCGTTTTCCGGATGATCGGCGGGCTCGGGATCGGCATCACCTCGACCCTGTGCCCGCTCTACAATGCCGAAATCGCGCCGGCCCAATACCGCGGGCGGCTCGTCGCCCTTAACCAGTTCGCGACCGTTACCGGAATTTTCCTTACCTATTTCGTCAACTCCGGCATCGCGAGTTACGGCAACGACGCGTGGGACGTTTCCGAAGGTTGGCGCTGGATGTTCGGCGTCGGCGCGATTCCGGGCATCCTGTTCATGGTTCTTCTGTTCCTCGTTCCCGAAAGCCCGCGTTGGCTGATCAAGCAAGGAAGAGCCGAGGAGGCGCTGTCCATTTTGCTCCGCGTTCACGGGGAAGAAGCGGCCAAGCAAGAAGTTCTGGATATTAAAGCTTCCTTCAAGGAGAAAAAAGCGACCTATCGCGAGCTGTTCAAGCCGGGCCTTCGGTTCGCGCTCTTCGTCGGGGTCGTCATCGCGATTCTGCAGCAAGTGACCGGCATCAACGCCATTCTTTATTATGCGCCGGAAATTTTGAAGGAAACGGGCGCGGGCACGAACGCGGCGCTCGTGCAGACAATTTTGGTCGGCTTCATCAATTTCGCGTTTACGATTTTGTCGATCTGGCTGATCGACAAGGCCGGGCGGAAGGCGCTGCTCCTGGCCGGCTCGTCGGTCATGACGATCAGCTTGCTGCTGATCGGATATGTCTTTCACTCGGGCCAAAGCACGGGCCCGGTCGTGCTGGTGCTGATCCTCGTTTACGTAGCGGCGTTTGCCGTCTCGCTGGGCCCGGTCGTCTGGGTTTTGCTGTCCGAAATTTTTCCGAACCGCGTGCGCGGCCGCGCGACGGCGATCGCTTCGATGGCGCTGTGGGCGGCGGACTACGTCGTTTCCCAATCGTTCCCCCCGCTGCTCGGTTCGGCGGGACCGGCCGCCACCTACTGGACGTTCGGAGCGATGTCGCTGATTACGGTGCTGTTCACCTGGCGTTTCGTTCCCGAAACGAAGGGCAAATCGCTGGAGCAAATCGAAGCGCTTTGGACGCCGGCGAAGCGAAAATAACCCCTCGGCCGCCAAAGAGCGACCCTTCTCTTCCTTTTCAAGAAGAGGGGGGTCGCTTGCCTATAATGGATTTTATCCAATCAATGGAGCGGGAAACGGGGAAACCGCGGCCTAGAGTGGATTTTATCCAACGAGAAACGGCCATTTCGCCTGGAATGGACGAAACCGCCCCGCCCGATTGGACAAAA
Source organism: Cohnella algarum (assembly GCF_016937515.1). Classification (NCBI taxonomy): domain Bacteria; kingdom Bacillati; phylum Bacillota; class Bacilli; order Caryophanales; family Paenibacillaceae; genus Cohnella; species Cohnella algarum. The sequence goes on along the minus strand of NZ_JAFHKM010000002.1, from coordinate 4,035,785 downwards.
TCCAACGAAGATGACGCATTGCGCGAAAAAACCGGTTTTGATTGGACAAAATCCAACCAAGCTTCGCCTAACCCCGTCTCGACCCGTGTTATCCCGCTCCCCCGCTCCACCCCGCTCAAGGAAGCCCGATTTCTCAAGACCGTCTTCTCAAGGACGAAGTCAGACGTTTTTCCAATCGTTTGAAAATCGCGTCAGCCTTTCGTTTAGCGATGCTTATCGATTATACTTTCCTATAAGACGAAGTAAACTCCGAGGGATTACAAGATGAATATCGAACAACTGGAATATGTCGTCGAGGTCGCCAAAACGGGATCCTTGTCGGCCGCCTCCGCCCATCTGCACGTGACCCAATCCGCGATCAGCCAGTCGATCGCCCGGCTGGAAGCCGAATTGGGCGTAGCGGTTTTCCTTCGCTCCCGCACGGGCGCGACCGTGACCGAAGAAGGAAAAAAAATCGTCCGCCAGGCGCTCAAAGTGCTTCATGAGCTGAACGAAATGAAACAAACGGCGCTGCATGACCGGCAATTGATCGAAGGCAAGCTGCAAATCGCGGCGTTTCCGGGCCTTATGCCTTTGCTCGTGCAGACGATCGCATCCATAAAAAAAGAAAATCCCCGACTCCGAATCGCCATCGAGGAAAAGGACTCGATGTCCATCGTCGAGGATATTCGGGCGAACCGGACCGACGTCGGGCTTGTCGCCGTCTATCCGAAGGATATCCGGCAGCTGAACGGCCTTGAATTCGAGGCTTCCAAACAAGTGAAACTGGTCATTATGGCAAACGGGAACTCCCCGATCGCGCGAAAAAAAACCGTTTCCCCGGAGGAACTGTTGAAGCTGGATTGGGTTCTTTACCAGGACAACTTCCTGGACGATTTTATCGCCGACTTCAGCTCGCGGCACGGAGAGCCTTCGATTCTTTTTACCACCAACAACGCCGGAGCGATTCAAACCGCCCTTGAGGAAAATATTGCGGTCACCGTCGGACACGATTACTCGTTCGTTCACCATCCCGCCTACCGGAACGGCGAATTCGCCATGGTCGAAATCGCCTCGTTCCCTCAGCGCGAAACGCAAATCGGCTGGCTCAAATCCGAGGCCAAGCAAAAATCGTTTTTATGCGAGTACTGCATCGGCCGCTTTCAGCGCGAGCTGGAGAAAAACAGCCTTTAAGCCTTGGCCCGGCGATCAGGAAAACCAGCGGCTCAGATCCGGGTACCCGCTCGTCGCCCACGCGCCGTCGACCAGCAGGCTTGCCCCGGAGACGTAACCGGCATCGTCGCTGGCCAGGAACAGCGCCGGGCCGGTCATTTCTTCCGGCTTCGCGGCGCGTCCCATCGGAATGCGCTCCATGTAGGCCGCGGTAATTTCCTCGCTTTGCAAAAGCCCCGCCGTTAGCGGCGTCTCGATCAGGCCGGGAAGGATCGCGTTCACCCGAATGCCGTTGCGGGCCATCTCCAGCGCGCCGTTTTTCGTCAGCATCTCGACGCCCGCTTTGGCCGAAGCGTAGGCCGAGCCCGAATACATCGGCACATGGGCGTTGAGCGACGCGACGTTGACGATGGCGCCGCCGCCTCGTTTCGTCATCGCCTTCGCTTCGTGCTTCATGCTTAAAAATACGCCTTTGAGGCACAGATCGACCGTAAAATCCCAATCCGCTTCGGAAAGATTGATGATCGTTCCGGCCTTCGAAGCCCCCGCTACGTTAAAGGCGATGTCCAATCCGCCGAACCGTTCGACCGCCTCGCCCACGAGCGCCTCCACATGCGCTTCTTGCGTGACATCGGTCTTGACGCCGACAAACGAATCGCCGAGTTCGGCCTGCAGGGCGTCCAACCGGTCTTTGTTGATATCCGCCGCGACGACTTTGGCTCCCTCCGCCAGCAGACGCCGGCTGATCGCATGCCCGACCCCGGAAGCGCCGCCGGTCACGACGGCAACCTTGTCTTTAAAACGATTTTCCATTGCCATGTCCGTTTCCTCCTCGAATCGTTAAAAATGAAATCGTTGTCATTTTTATTTTAACGTTCGATTATCATCATGTATAATTAATTGTTCTGCATTTAACATTAGTTTGGCTTATAGATAGCATTAAAGCTATTTCGCCGAAGCTCTCCCGCTTGATTGGACTTTGCCTGATAAAATCCATAGGCTCCGCTCAGCCTTTGAACAAATGATCCCATACGAACCGAACGTTCGCGGGGCGCTCCGCCAAGCGGCGCATAAAATAGCCGAACCAGTCGATTCCGTAGGGAACGTACACGCGCACTTTATAGCCTTCCCGAACGAGCCTGCGCTGGAGCGGCTCGCCGATTCCGTACAGCATCTGAAATTCGAAACGGTCGCCGGAGACGCCGTATTCCCGGACCAGCCGCTTCGCGTATTCGACCGCGTCCTCGTCATGGGTGGCGATCGCCGCGTAGCCGCCGCCAAGCAGCTGTTTCCGGATGAGGTTTTTGAAATTCGCGTCGACGTCCTTTTTATCCGGGTAGGCGACATCGGCGGTTTCTTTGTAGGCTCCCTTCACGAGCCGCAAATTCGCGCCGACCTCCCGCAGCTCCTTCACGTCCCGCTCCGACCGGTACAAATAGGCCTGGATGACGATCCCGACGTTGTCGTAATCCCGTCCGAGCTTTCGGTACATCTCGATCGCGGGCTGGCAGTGCGCATAATCTTCCATGTCGATGCGGACGAAATTCCCGTACCGGGCGGCCCTTTCCAAAATGCGCCGCATATGGCTCTCGCACGCCCCGAAATCGACGTCCAGGCCAAGCGACGTCAGCTTGACCGACACGTTGGAATCGATGCCTGCCTCCGCGATCGCGTCCAGCGTCCGCAAGACGGCGTCGGCCGAAAGCCGCGCTTCTTGTTCGCCGGCGACGAACTCGCCCAGATGGTCGAGCGTCGCCGCGATGCCCGAAGCGTTCAGCCTGCGGACCGCTTCGATCGCGGCGGAGACCGTCTCTCCGGCAACGAAACGCGAGGCGCCGAAACGAAGCCCGTACTTGCGCGCCGCCCGATTGGCGAGACGGCTTTTTCCCATCGTCCGAAACAGGTCGCCCACTCTCATTGCGACAAGTCGCCTCCTTCGCCGCGGCTCAACGACTCAGCGGCGGCTGTCCATCGGTGTTTAAGATTATACAGTATATTCCGGGTGCCGCCTCACGTTTACCGTTTTCCGCCGGCTCCCCCAACCTCGCGTCTTGTTGTTTCCGGCTGCTGCACATGATACATTTAAACCGAACGTACCTACTTTACGATCCTTTTGCGAGGTTGCACATGTTCAAACCTGAACAGTTTCCGATTCATCGACAATTCCATACCGCCTCCCCGACCGACCCCGCAAACGAAATTTCGGAGCGGCTGCGCGGCGGCGTTGCCGTCTATATGCCGGCGGGCGATCGGGCTTATCTGTTTACGGCCGAGGACGAGCCGCTGTTCGGCGAAACCGGCCGACCGGCCGCGAAATGGCTGGAGCGGTACGAAAGCTTGCGGTCTCCCGTCGTTGCTTCCGAAGATGTCGCGGCCGGCCGCTTCGAAACGCTCGAACGGCTCCTGGCCGGCGCATCGCGGCCGGTCGTGTTCCGGGAAGCGGACGGGACGATCGCCGGCTACTGCCGGATCGGCGAGCTGCTCGCCTACTTCCTCCGGGAAAGACGGCGCTTCGCTTCGTATTTTCAAACGCTGGCCGAAACGGTGTCCGACGCGGTAACGGTCGTCGACCGGACCGGCACCGTCATTTGCTGGAACGGCGTTGCGGAAGAAACGTACGGCATCGGCCGGGATACCATCGTCGGGCGCCGCATCGGCGAGCATTTTCAGCCCGATGCGCTCGTCGTGCTCCGCATGCTGGACGAAGGACGCACCGTGCGCAATACGTATCACCGTCCCCGCCCCGGCAATCACGTGCTGATCAACGCTTCCCCGGTATTGGACGAGGACGGGCGCATTATCGGCGGCATCGCCACCGAACAGGACATTACGCAGCTCGTCCGGCTGAACGACGAGCTGATGTCGGCGCATGCGTCGCTCCCCGACGATCGGGCGGCCGCCGACGAGCCGTTTCCTTTTATCAAAGGCAAAAGCAGGCGGCTCGAAACCGCGGTCCGGCTCGCCCGCAAAGCGGCCGGAACGGAAAATCCGCTGCTGCTCGTCGGCGAACCCGGCGTAGGCAAGCAGCAGCTCGCGCGCATGATCCACCAGCTCAGCCCGCGGGCGAAGCAGCCGTTTTTGACCGTTCATTGCGCTTCGATTCCGGACGGTCTGCTGGAAACCGAATTGTTCGGCTATCAGGGGGCACGTTTACGGGAAACGGCGCGGGAGGCCCGGGAAAGCTGGAACTGGCGGACAGGGGCACGCTGTTTCTGAACGGAATCGACCGTCTGCCGCCGGACGTGCAGGCGAAGCTTTACGAATATGTGCAGCGGCAAACCGTCTATCGCGTCGGAGGAACGGAACCGATTCCGGTTCGCGCCCGGATTATCGCGGCGACCGAGCGAAATTTGGGCGAGCTGGTCCGGGAACGGTCGTTCCGCTCCGATCTGTACTACGCCCTGAACGTCATTTCCATCGTCCTGCCGGCGCTGCGCGAGCGGAAGGAAGACCTGCCGTCGCTCGTCCAGACGTTCGCGCGCCAATTCGCCCTCCAATATCAAAAACCGGTCCCGCAATTCGATCCGGAGGTGCTGCTCGCTTTCGCCAATTACGACTGGCCGGGCAATTTGAACGAATTGATGAGCGTCGTGGAGCGCTGCGTTATCCTGAGCGACGACGAGCGGATCGGGCTGTCCGTCCTTCCGGCCCATCTGCAGAAGGAGCAGCCGAAGCTCGAAAGGAGCGAGTCCGAGGCCGGCCAGCCGCAGTTCAAGGCGCTAAAGACGCGAGCTACGGAACAAGAAGAAAAGGCGCTGATCGAGGAAGCGCTTGCCAAGACGCTCGGCAACAAAAGCGCGGCGGCCAAGCTGCTCGGCATTTCGCGCGGAACGCTGTACAACAAAATGAGGGAGCTGCGGCTTGAAGGATAAGCGGCCGTAGCATCGTTATATTCAGCCGATGGACCGGTCCGAAAGCAGCGTACCGCTGCCGGCGGGTCGGAGTTTTTTGCGAATCCTGATCGCCGGATCAACGGGGGCGCGCGACGAAGGGGCGAAGCCCGAAACGCTTCGCCCCTTCCCTTTTTTAACCGCCGGCCGAATCCCGGACGGTCTCCCCTCCGCGTGCCGCCGTTCCCTTCGCCGCTACCGCCGTTTCCCCGGGTCGGTACACCGACAGCAGCCGTCCTTCCCGATCCGCCGCGAACAGCACCGACCGTTCGCATTCCAACGTAAACGAATAGACCGTGCCGGTGACGGGATCTTTGACGGAAATATCGGCGTCTTCCCCGAATTCGGAAACGAAGACGAACAAGCTGCCTTCGCTCATCTCGAGCTTGCGGCCGTATACCCCCCGCAAATCCCCGCCGGACAGCCACTCCAGCTCGGGCGCGACGCCTGCGCGCGCCAACGCAAACCGGTACAAGGCGGCCAGCGACGCTTTGTCCTCGTTCAATTCGAGCGGCAGCGGGCACCACAGAAGCGTTCCCTTGCCGTGCGCCGCCTCGACGACCGCGGACGGCCCGCTCCCGGACGCGCCCTCGGCCAGCTGCTTGAAGCTGTCGGCTATGCGCGCGCCCCCGAACGACGCGGGCCAGACCGTCCCGCCGATCGATACCCGCTCTTCCCGCAGCAGGTTGACGACCTCGCCCGCCCCGAGCAGCTCCTTCAGCCGCTCCGCGGGCCGCCAATACGCGTCGAGTCCGACCGGCCCCGTCAACAGCAGGACCCCGCCGACGGACTCGACTTGCGATAACAGCCGCTCCAGCGCTTCGCCGCTGAAATTGTGGGGACTCGGCACGACGATCAGCTTCGGCGGCGCATCCGTCAGCGCATCCAGATGATACTCGCCGACGCCGCGCGCAGGCACGTTCATCCGATAGGATAGCGTGCGCACGGAACGGGTCGTCGCGTCCCACGCCAGCGGGCGATGGGAGAAGTCGTTCGAATACGGGTACACGATGGCCGTTTCCTCAAGCTTCCGGCCGCGGAACAAATCCCGGATGCCGCCGATAAACGCGCCGAAATCGTACGAAACCGCGGCCTCGGGCTTTTCCGTGCCGTCCGCGCGCAGCGCCCCGATATGCGATTCGTTCACGTTATGCATGTAAAAGTTGATGTTCCAAATCCACTGCACCGCGCCGGCCCCGCCCGTCGCGAATGCGTAGGCGTATTTTCGCTCCAGAATGTTTCTCAGCTCAAGCTCGCTTCGCTTCGCGCGCCCGTCCGGCGCCTCCACGTACATGATGCCGGTCTCCTGAACGAGCGTCGGCTTGCCGGGGTCCTTGCCGAACACGCCGTCCCAGACGAGGTCGTCCATTTTCCACCACGTATGCACGGTCGTATAGTCGACCGCTTCCGCGTAAAAAAACGGGGACGGCCGCTGGGCGCCCAGCCCTTCGTCCTGGCCGACCGTAACGAGCTGCTTCGGCTGAAAGCTGCGGATCGTGTCCGACAGCTGCCTCGCCCACCGGTTGTGCATCTCCATCGTGAACAGCGCGTAGTCGAGCCAGGGCCCCCCTTTTTTCTCCATCGTTTCCGTCGTGCCGAACGGGATATCGCCCGGTTCCGGCGGCAACGCGGCTTCGAACGAAGGCAGCTCCTCCGGCGTCATGTTCCAGCGCTCCTGGAGCAAGGCGATATCGCCGTGCCGATCGCGAAGCCACCGCGCGAACGCCTCCCGCTCGTACCGGTCTCCAGCCGAACGGGGGCCGTCGAAGATCCGCTTCGGGTCGAACAGGGACGGCTCGTTGATCAAATCCCAATGCACGTGCTTCGATTCGGCATGGCGGGAAACGACCGCCGCGATGAACCGCTTTTGCGCCTCGACGCTGCGAGGGTCGAGATACGGATTCGTTCCCTCCCACATTTCCGGAGTAAACGAGAAGAAGTTGAACGTCACTTCCAGATCGTAGCGCTTGGCCGTCAGCAAAAACGCGTCAATGGCGCGCAGCGTTTCCTCGTACGCATGCCCGTCGACGAACATGAATTGCCGCCAGGCGGACCAAATGCCGGTGCGGATCAGGTTGATGCCCGCCCGTTTCATCCGGGCCATATCCCGTTCCCATACCGCCGCGTTCGGCAAAAACAAATATTTCCGCGCCACGTCGCTCGACATGTACGTCATGCCGACGACCGGGAACGGGCGGCCGTCTTTCTCGAAATAATCGCGGCCGCAGCGGAGGAACTCCCCTTCCCGCAGCAGCTTTTCGTCCATTCCCCAGAACCCTTGGCGCAGCGTTCGCCGCTCCCCCGTATCGGGCATCGCCATCTCGCATTCGACCAGATAAAAGCCCGCCTCCACCTCGAAAGGCAGGACGAACCGCTCGAAGCCGAGCTCCCTTCCGGCCGTTACGGCGCGTTCTTCGCTCCAGACCGGATCGAAATCCGATTTCGGATGCCCGACTCGCGTCTCGGGGGCGGCCGCTGCTGACGTTTTCGCTTTCCGGACGCTCAGCCGGGCGCGCCAAGTTTGCGATCGCCCGGACGCCGCGCCCGATTGCCCTTCCGTCCGCGCAAGCCGCTGGATTTGCAGCGTCAGGGCCGCGCGGTCGCCCGGATCGTACGTGGCGAATGCGGTTTTGAGCCACATTTCGGTAACGCCCGCGGCGACGAAGCTCGCCCATTCGGTTAGAGCCTCGAGTCCGGCAGCGCACCAGAACGCCTCGCGGACCGGCTGCGTAACGAAGATCCAGCGGCCTCCCGCGAATTCGCCTTTCGTATGCTCCAGAAGCACTGCCGGCGCCGCCAGCTCCCGTTCGGGAACGCCGCCGACGCCCGTCAGCAGCGGATAAATGTGGGCGTCCATCGGACCGGACGTTCCGAGCTCGTCCGGCTTGTCGTCGGCCCACGTGGCATGAAGGACGAGGCCGCGGGCGGCTTCGACCGTGAACAGCGATTCCTGCCGGAAAAGCGGAAGATCCGGGTTGTGCGCAAGCCGGGAGATCCGCGCGGGATCGATGCGCAGCGCCTCGTGAATGTGCAGCTGCCGGTGGTATGCGGTTTGTTCGGGTTCGGCCAACCAGCCGCTGCCGTCGGGCCTGACGGGGATCCGGAACGGCGCGCCTCCGATCGAAACGAGGCCTTTGCCGGAGCGGACATGCCGCAAGACGGACGGCCACGCCTCCTTCGGGAAATGCGGACCGTGCAAATGGACGAAAACATCGGCCTCGGCGAGCGCTTCGCCCAAACCGGCCGCGCCCGCGATGACGAACGAACGGCCTAACGAAGCCAGCGTTTCCTCATCGGGACGGGTTCCCTCGTACGGAAAATCCGGATCGTAGAAAACGACGATTTTGCTCATAGTTCCTCCTTGAATCGGACATTGGATTTGATATAATTTTTGTTAGGTTTGTTAGGCTCTTAACCTCAAATCATGGACAATGTAAGCCGTTTCTCCGAGGATGTCAACAGGAGATTTTCCGTTTTTCGGCATTATGAATAATGCCGGCTTTAGCCGAAGGAGATGTTCGCTTTGCGCAAAGTTTCGATGCAGACGATCGCCGACCGGCTCGGCGTATCGAAATATACCGTGTCCAAGGCGCTGTCGGGGAAACCGGGAATCGGCGAAGAAACGCGACTTCGGGTGCTGGAGATGGCGGAAACGCTTGGCTACCGAAGCAAGCCCGTTCGCGCGGGGGCGCAGGCTTCGCCGCTTCCCTTCGCGCCCGTGCCGTCACGCCGAACGCTGCCGTCCCCCGGCGACACGCTGCCGTCCGGCGACACGCCGTTGTTCGCCGACACGCCGATACTGGCCGGCAAACCGTCTTTGGCCGAACCGGCCGCGCCCGTTATCGCGATCGAAGTCAGGCCGGAATACCGCGAAGAACCGGATTTTTGGAAAAGGGTGCTGGAGGGCATCGGAGCGGCATGCCGGGAGGCGGGATTCGGCATGCGATTCGCGGACGATCCGGGCGGGCGGCCGGAGACGGCGGCGGGCGTCATCGTTATGGGTTCCGTCCCGCGGCAGCGTCTGCTTGCCCTGAACCGGCTGAAAGCGCCGGTCGTCGTGATCGATCACGACGATCCGCTCGTGCGCGCGGATACCGTATGGAACGACAATCTGGAGGCGGCGCGGCTCGCGTGCAGCCATCTGCTTTCGCAAGGCTGCCGAAAGTTGGCGTTCGTCGGCCGGGACCGGTTCGCCGTCAGCTTCAAGGAGCGGTGGTGGGGCTGCAAGCTGACGGCGGACGAATGGAAGAAGACGCGCCCGGAGACCGGATGCGTCCTGCGAAAATGGACGGTGCCGTACGGGTCCGGCGACTTCGCCCAGCATCTCCGGCGGCGCGTAATCGAAGCCGGAGACGAGGGAGTCCCGGACGGATTCGTTTGCGCCAACGACCGCATCGCCATGGCGCTCGCCGAGACGCTGGAAGAGGCCGGCATCGGCGTACCGCATCCGTGCCGCATCGTCGGCATCGACAATATCGAGCCGTCGGCAGCCGCGCGTCCGCCGCTGACGACCGTCCACCTTGCCAAGGAGCAGCTCGGGGCGCGGGCGGTGCATGCATTGCTCCGTCGCCTTGCGCAGCCGCATGCGCTTCGCGAGAAAATCGTGCTCTCGGCCGAACTGATCGTGCGCCAATCCGGGTAACGGCGAGCCTAATTGCGGCCTTGCCGTCCTCCGCGGCGGGACTTTCGACTTAAAAAAATGATTTCTAACCCGCTCCGCTTCTAGTAATATTAGAGAGGAAGTCGACGTTTTTTGACAGCGGGGAACGGAATCGATGGAATCGCAAATTACCATCTTTATCACGCTGGCCGCAACTTCGGGAGTGCTCAGCGTTTTTCTTGGCCTGTACGCCTTTCTCAAGCGGAAAAGCGTTCCTAGCGCAAGCCTGTTCGTGCTCTACAATGCGGCGCTTGCCATTTATATTTTCGGTTACGCGTTCGAGCTCGCCAGCGACACGCTGGCGGAAATCAAGCGCTGGATCGTCGTGGAATATGTCGGGATGCCGTTTTCCGTCGTACTCGGCCTGCTTCTCGTTATGCGCTACACGGGCCGAACCGTTGCCCGCAAAACGGCCGCCGCGATGTTCGTCATCCCCGCCATTACGCTCGCGATGGTGGCGACGAACGACTTCCATCACTTGTTTTACCAGTCGATTTATTTGCGGGAATCTTCCCCGAAGCCGCTCGTGGACATCGCCGTCGGAGAGTGGTACATCGTTCACGGCGCCTATACGTTCGGCTGCCTGCTTGCCGGCTTCGTCCTGCTGCTCCGGCGATGGAAACAGACGAAAAAAACGTACAGGCTGCAGCTTGCCGTCCTGATCCTTTCGCAGATCGTCCCCATTTTGGCGGCTTTTCTTTATTTAATGGGCGTGACGCCGCAAGGAATGGACCCGGTGCCCGTCGTGCTGTGCCTGACCTCCGCCATGAACATCTGGGCGATCGTCACCAGCCGCATGCTGACGATCGTGCCGATCGCCAAGGACAGCATCTTCGAAAGCATGAAGGAAGGCGTCATCGTCCTTGACGCGGCCGGACGGATCGTCGACTTCAACCGCGCGCTGGGCGAAATGCTGCCCGCGTTCGGCAGCCGCGTCATCGGCAAAACGCTGGACGAAGCCTGGATCGGAATGACGGGAACCGCCTTTCCCGCCGTCCGCAGCCTGGACGGAGCGGAAGAAGAGCTTCAGTGGACGAACGGAGGGCGCGCGGCGACCTATCTCGTCCGTTCCTCGACGGTGACGAGCAAAAGAGGCGACTCGCTCGGCACGCTGCTCATGCTGATCGACGTGACGGAGCAGAAGCGGCTGGAGGACCGGCTCCGGCAGCTTGCGTATTATGACGGCCTGACGCAGTTGCTGAACCGCACGCAGTTTCTGCTCCGGGGCAAAAAGATGCTGGAGGAAGCCCAATCTTCAGGCTCCCCCTTCTCGCTCGTGTTGTTCGACATCGATCATTTCAAGCGGATCAATGACACGTACGGACACGAAACCGGGGATCGGGCGCTCGTGTTCGCCGTGTCCGCGATCCGCCGGCTGCTCTCGCCGGACATGCTGTTCGCCCGCTACGGCGGCGAGGAATTCGCCATCTGCCTTCCCCGAACCGGCATCGAGGCTGCGGCCGCCCTCGCGGATCGGCTGCGGATCGCCCTAAGCAGCGAGCCGCTGGAAACGCAAAACGCCCGCGTCCGCATCACCGCCAGCTTCGGCGTCGCCCAAATCGCGGACGGCGCCGACACGCTGGAATCGCTGCTGCGCGACGCGGACGCCGCTCTATACGAATCGAAACGGAACGGGCGGAACGCGGTCAGCCTGCGTGCCGAAACCGTATAGCCGCCAAGCTCCCGAACGCCTCAATCGCCATAGACCCTTATTTCGACGAGCTCCGCACGCGGGCCGCCGTTCGTCTCCTCGACGACGAGGCGCAGGCGGTCGGCCGCGACGGCTTGATCCAGCCTGTGCACGCGCTTGCGCTTCCGGTTGCCGGATGCTTCGGCGATCGTTCTCCAGCCCGCGCCGTCGGGAACCTCCAGCCGATACCGGCGCGCCAGCTCGGGGATGATCGGGAACGGCGTTTCGTGGTGGTGAAGATTGATCAAGTCCTCGTTGACGTCGTCGTTGAACGTCAAATGGATTTCCGCCGCATGAACGGGCGACTCCCAGGCCAGTTCGAGCCATTCGGCGCGTCCTTCGGCCAGCGGCTCGGACACCCACATGTGCGGGCCGCCGTAAGGACGGGCGAAGCCGTCGATCGCCTTGTCCGGGCCGTACGCGCCGGAATCGGCGGCGAAGCAGAACGGGCGCCTTGCTCGCCCCCGCATCGACCATTCGATCACCGGCTGATCCGGCTGGTGATCCTCCAGATCGGAGGAGACGACCGGCTTCGCCCCCCTTTCGAACGCGAGCACGCCGGTTACCGGTTCGAGCGAATCGAACAGGCGGACACGCCCGTTGGCGCGGACGATCAGGAACGCGTTGGCGGGCGATTCGAACGCGCCGCCCGAAAGCGGCAGCGTTACCCAGGCGCGCTCGCCCGCGGCTACCTTCACCTCGCACTCCTCCCGCTTCGTCTTCGGCACGTAGTTTTCCGGCCTGCCCGTATCCCACAGCTCCGCCCGCAGCACGGTGTCCTCGTCCGCCTCCGCGAGCAGCTCGAGCTTGCCGATCGGCCCGTCGACCGGAAACAGAATGCCGACGTCCGCTGCAAGCGGATAGGCGGTTTCGGCCCGATCGACCCGGATGCGCGTCATCGCGCTCGAAGCGCTGACGGAAGCCCTCCGCGCAAGATCGGCCTCGTCCTCGTTGCGGAGGCCGATAATCGAGGCGTCGCTTTTCAGCATCGTCTGCTGCAGCTCCCGCATGTGCCGCTCCCGCAGCTCGCGCGGCGTGACGCCTTTGCCGACGCACAGCGCGGCGCCGGCGCCGGCCGCTTCGCCCATTACCGCGCACGTCGCCATCACCCGCGTCGAGCCGAACGCGACGTGAGAAGCGCTGACGTTCCTCCCCGCGAACAGCAGATTTTCGACGTTTCGCGAATAGAGCGAGCCGAACGGAATGTGATAAATGCCATCCGCGTGCAGATGCTTCGATCCGCTCTCCGTCGCGTACATTCCTTGCGGCGGATGCAGGTCGATCGACCAGCCCCCGAACGCGATGCGATCGTCGAACGGCCGCTGCGCGAGAATGTCGTTCTGGTTCAGCACGTAGTCCCCGACGAAGCGGCGGTATTCGCGCTTGCCCGGCAGCGAGCCGACCCATTCGAGCGTCATCGTTTCGGCGTCGAATTTTCCGGAATTTTTGATGTAATCCCAAATGCCGTAAATGACCGACCACAGCTCGTCGCGGATGCGCTCGTTTTCATGAACGGTATCGAGCTCCCCGCCCCATTCGATCCACCAGTAATGGCAGCCGTTGTCTCCGCTGCGGATGACGCGCTTCAACGGAATCGACGTCGTCGCGATATCTTTCGCGAACGACGGCGGGACATAGCGGACCGGCTTGCCCGTATCCTTCGTATAAAACAGAAGCGTGCTGCCGAGCGTAATGTCGTCCGCGACTTCCGGCGCCCACTCCTCGCCGTACTCGCTGCGGGCTTCGCGGCCGAGCCGGAACTCCGCTCCGGCCAAAAACCCGACAAGCCCGTCGCCGGTGCAATCGAGAAACATCCGGCTCTCGAACCGGATGCGCCGCTCGGAGCCCATCATCCAGCCCGTTACGGACCGGATGACGCGCTGGCCCTCCTCTTCCCCCGCCTCCGCTTCATGAACGTCGGTATTGAGAAACAGCCGGATGTTCGGTTCGGCTTTTACCGCTTCCAGAACGACAAGATCCCAGAAATACGGATTTCCCTCCGGATTCCGGTACTGATTTTCGACGAACAGCTCGCCCATGATTCCCGTTTCCCTGGCGTACCGGTTCGTGCCGTGAGCCGTGGCGCCGCATACCCACACCCTCACCTCGCTGCTGGAGTTGCCTCCGAGCACCGGCCGGTTTTGCACGAGCGCTACCGTTCTCCCCTGTCTCGCCGCGGCGATGGCCGCGCAGACGCCCGCCAATCCGCCTCCGACAACCGTAATGTCCGATTGCACGATTTCATGTTTCATGTCGCCGGTTCCTCCTGGTCGCATGATCGAATCATGTTAATTTGTATCCTTTTTTTCAATCATAAAACGACCGCTTATCAAAAAGAATGCATTCCATTACAATAGAGCATATCTCTTATTTCAAAAGGAGAGCTGCCGGATGGCCGCGTTCGAATTGCTTCATCACATCTACTGGCGCCGCAAGCCGAAGTTCGACCTGTCGCGGGACCGGTACGATTATTGGACGATCTTTGCCGTGACGGAAGGGACGTTTCGCTATCGGATCGGCGAGGAGACCGGGGAAGCCGGATTCGGGGATTTGATCGCGTGTCCGCCTGGTGAATGGTTTGGGCGCGAGACGTTGTCGCCGCTTTCTTTCCACGTGTTTCATTTTCATCTTTCCTCCGCGGAGGGCGGAGCGGGCGCCCGGCTCGGCGTTCGCCTGACGATCGGCGACACCGAAAGGCTCGCGTCGGACTATCGGTATTTGGAGCTGGCTTACGGGCAAACCGGCGAAGAAACAAGAAGCAGGGCGGCGCATTTGTTCAACGATCTGCTGATGCTGCGCGAAACGGAGCGGCTGACGGCGGACGATCGGCCGCCCGGCGCGGAACCGATCGATCCGTTGATGGCGAAAGCGAAGCGGCTGCTCGACAGCAGCTGGCAGACGGGGGAAATGCAGGCGATGGGCCAAATCGCCGAATCGCTCGGGTTGACGCCGGTTCAATTGACGAGGCGGTTTCAGCGGGCTTACGGTCTTCTCCCCTCGGACTACGTCAAAGAGCAGCGGCTGCGGCTTGCCTGCTGCCTGCTGAAGGAAACGACGCTCAGCCTGGACCGGATTGCCGAACGGTGCGGGTACGAGACGGGCCCGTACTTGAGCCGCGTCTTCCTGTCGGCGTTCGGCATCCGCCCTCCGAATATCGAAGATCGCATCGGATTTGACTCCGGCTCCGCAATCGAAAAGAATCGCAGGCTTAAGGTTCGGCCTCTAAATAGCTTTTACATCAACCGCGCTTCGCCGAATGGAGCGGCCGGCAGACGCCGCATGACGCGAATCGCGCAGGTACTTTCGTTTAGCGGGCCGCCTGCTCCGCCCGATGAAGGAAGCGCTTCATCAACAGCGGCAGGGAAATCAGGATCGGCGGATCGTCCAGACGCGGGGGATACAACCGCACCTCCAGGTTGTGGAAGGGCGAGCAAGGCCCGACGACGATCGGCTGCCGGGAGCGGGTGCGCAACGTGGCCTGCGGCAGCAGCATGTCGTTGGCTTGCATGCTCCAGGAAACCGACGTCGCCAATAAGTAATACGTGCCCGGTTCGACGTTCTCAAAGCGGAACGTGGCCGGGGACGGCAGCCTCGTAAGCGTACCGTGCAGCGGAATGCCTTCGGGAATCGGCTTTGCGAACAGTCCGATCAGCACGACCCCCTCGAACGGCGCTTCCGCCGTTATCGTTCCTTCGACTTGACCGCAGCCGGCCGGCAAGCGGGACACCCCGAACGAAGGCTCCTGCCGTCGAAAGTCCCCCGGATCCCCAAAATTCCGCAAATCCCGCAGCTCCAGCAAGTGGCGGTTCGCCTGGTGGGCCGAGTTCCGGAAATCCGCAGGCGTAACGCCGATTCGTTCGGTGAACCGGGTCGTGAACGTGCCCAGGCTGTTTTGCCCGATTTCCATCGCGATATCCCGCACTTTCATATTCGTGTGCAGCAGCAGTTCCTTCGCCTTCTGCAAGCGGAGGGCGGAGACATAGTATTGCGGCGAGAGACCGATCCTTTCCTTGAAGACGCGGGTAAAATGGTACGGGCTGTAGGCGGCGTAGCGAGCCAGCCTGTCCAACGTGAGCGGCTCGTCCAAATGGCGGTGAATGTAAGCGACGACCTCGTCGATTTCCGGATAGCGTTCGATCGGCAACGCACCTTCCTTCGGCAGCATTTCGCATTGAATGCAAATCATGCATGTCATAAGAACAAGCGTTCGCAATCAATATACCATACATCGGTCCATCTGGAAAGGCTTTGCGGGATCGATTCCGGTTAAAAACGACGAGCTTCGTCTCCAGCATTTCCTCGACCGCATAACGAATTCCCTCGCGGCCGATGCCGCTTTGCTTGACTCCGCCGTACGGCATATGGTCGTCGCGGAACGTCGGGATGCCGTTGATCGGCACGCCCCCGACATGAAGCCGGTCCGACGCGTCGAGCGGAATGTGTCTCCCCGTAAATCCGTTTTGCCTCTGTTCGAATGCGCCTTCGATTATAGCACTTTGCCGGCCGGTTCCCGCAAGGCGTCCTCCGCCCTGCGCCGCTGCAGCGGCCGTTTCGCAAAAACGCCGAACATCACGGCGGCCAAACCCGTCGACCCGGCGCAAACGGCAAACAAAACCTCGTACCCGGCAAGCTGCGACACCAGACCGAGAACGATGGAGCCGAGCCCGATCCCCAAGTCGAACGCGGTAAAAAAAGTCGCGTTGGCGGCTCCCAGCCGCTGCGGATTCGCGAGCCGCAAGTTCGCCGCCTGCAGCGCCGAATGGGCCGAGCCGAAACCGACGGCATAGAGCACGGCCGAGACGATGACGCCCGGCAGACCGCTCGCGAAGCTAAGATTAAGCAGAGCCAGCGCCGTAATCGCGAGCGCGGGAAGGATGACGGCCGCTTCGCCGCGCGAATCGGACAGTTTGCCGGCCACGGGACGGGTCAAAGCCAACGCGATCGCGTACACGAGGAAAAACGTGCCGGAGTTGACGCCGATCGTTTCGGAAAAGAGCGGAAGAAAAGTGGTGATCCCCCCGTACGACACAGTCAGAAAAAAGACGGCGGCCGCTACGGGCAAAACCGACTTTTCCGCGACGACCATTTTGCGGTTCCCCGCGGCGGGCCGGAACGGAATGCGCACGGCAAAGGCGAGCAGGAGGGCGACGGCCGCGAATCCCGCCGCGAACCGAAACAGCTCGGAAAAGGAAAGGCTCTCCACGATCGACAGACCGATGAGCGGCCCGACCGCCATCGCCGCGGTCATCGCCATTCCGAACCAACCCATGCCCTCGCCGCGGCGGGCGGGAGGAACGATGTCCGTAATGGACGTCGAGACGGCCGTCGTGGAAAACGCCCAGCTCGCCCCGTGCAAAAAACGCAGGACCACGAGCATGAAAATGCCGCCGATCCAGTCGTACAAGCACATAAACAAAATGAAAAAGGCAAGGCCCCACAGCATAAACGGCCTTCTCCCGAACCGGTCCATCAGCCCGCCGGCGAACGGGCGAAACAGGACGGCGGCCAGCGTAAACGCGCCGGTCGCGAGTCCGATCTGCGATTCGCTGCCTCCCAGCTCCTGCAAATAAAGCGGCAGCGTCGGCAGCAAAAAGTAAAACCCCGTGAACAAAAACAGCATGGCCGCGCTCAAGCCGACAAACGATTTCGTCCATAGACGTTCCATCCGATTCCCTCCCCGCATTCAATCATCCTCCGCTTGAATCCGCTCCAGCTCCGCCGTCACCCAACGGATTTCAGCCAATCCGACATGCTTCCGGTAATCGAAGCTCCGCAGCATTTGGAAGCGGATCGGTTCGGGGACCGGCTTTTTGGCGATGACCTTTTCTTCGGCTTGAACGTATTCGAGGTTATCGTCCAAATATTGCAGGTACTGCTCGAGACAGGCGATGCGGACTCCCTTGGAGACGAAGGGGAAGCAAGCCATCTTGAACCGGAACGTCAGCTCGATGTCCATGTCGTACTCGAGCGGCTTCGCCATTCGCTCCATGAACCGTTCTCGTCCCGACGCCGTCAGGCCGTAGATTTTGCGGGGACGTCCCCCTCCTGCTCCTCTTCGATCCGCAGGCGGATCCAGCCCTGGTCCGCCATTCGCCCCAGCAGGGGGTACAGCGTTCCCGAGCTGATCCGGCGAAACGGCCCGATCGCCCGCTTCAAGCTTTCCTGAAGCAAATAGCCATGCTTGTCTCCCGTCATCAACTGGCCCAACACAAACAATTCGTACATGAAGCGGCCTCCGCATGAAAATATGTCGATTCGATACTTAATGTATATCGAATCGACATATATTGCAACCATGATTTGTAAAAATATTCGTTGCCGGCGCTTCCGGCGTCGTCGGAAGGCTGTTGCTGCGAGGTTCGGCGAAGCTTGATTGGAAATTATCCAATCAAAATCGGCTTTTTCACGAATCCTTTCGGCTTCATTGGATTTTGTCCAATCTGGCGAGGCATTTTTGGCGATTTCGTTCAATTTCTAAGTTCCTCGTTGGATTAAATCCACTCTAGGCAACGATTTCCCCGTTTTCCGCTCCCATGATTGGACAAAATCCAGCGTAGGAATACATTCACTTTTACAACACCGAACGGTTCCAGAAAAAAACTCGGCGACCTTTCCCCGGTTGAATGCCGGGAATCGATCGCCGCCTAATCCAAACGTCTTTTTTACCTGTCTGCTTGACGGGGCTATGCCCGTTCCGTCCGCCGGCGACCGCTTTTTCACGGCAAGCCTTCGCCCCTACTGCGGTTTCCGATTCCGTTACGCTTGCCGCCCTGCAGCCGAGGACATGGCGGCCGATTTGGCTTCGATCTCCGCGACAATGTCGGCGGTCGGCGAGACCTGGCCGAATTCGTACGCGATGACGGTCAGCGTCACGCGCTGAATTTCTTCGGCGGATAGTTCCCCCCACCCCATGTCCGGGTAATCCATCGGCGCGTTCGCGTCGCTGAGAAAGATGACCTTGTACTCGCGGTGGGCGCCGTCCCTGACCGTCGTTTCGCAGCAAACGTTGGTCACCGTGCCGCAAATGATAATCGTATTGACGTCATGCACCCGAAGAATCGTGTCCAGATCCGTATCGTGAAACCCGCTGTAAAACAGCTTGTCGACGATAATGTCCTGCGGCTCCGGCGCCAACTCGTCGATAATTTCCACGCCGTGCGTCCCCCGCTTCAAGATTTCGTCCGTGTTCGGGTACATGTCCTTCATCCTGCCGCTGTCGCTGCCGTCCCCGCGCACGATATGGCGAAGGTAAATGACGGGCATCCCGGCGCTTCTCGCCGTCGTCGTCAATCGCTTGACGTTGCCGATAATCCCCTCGGCCCGCGGAACGTAAAGCGCCCCGTCCGGTTTGCAAAACACGTTTTGCATATCGACGACGATGACGGCCGTCCTTTTCGGGTCGATATCCCACTTCACTTTGTTTTTGATGCTCATGTCAACCAGCTCCCCTATATAATGAAATAAAAGATTTGCGACTGCTATTCGCCCATCATCCGGCTATCAACCCTCAATACCGGCCGCCAGTCGTCCGCTCAAGCTTCCGCCGCCGGGGCCGGGCCTTGCGCGTCCCGAGCTCGGCGTTCGAGTCTCGGCCGGATCCAGATGTTGACGACCGTGTTCAGCACGATCAGCATAACGACGCCGACCAGCATCGGCTGCGTGACGATGCTCTGAATTGCCAGCGGCAAATCGGCGGTCAATTCCTCGGGCAAGTACATCGTGCCGAGCGAAATGATGAACGAGGAGCCCGCCACGACCAGATTCAGCTCGTCCCATACGACTTTGCTCACCATTTGAATGCCGCTGATGGCGATAATCCCGAATAACACCGTGGACGCCGCCGACAAAACCGGGCTTGGCAGCGAGGCGATAAACAGCCCGACCTTCGGAATGAGTCCCAGGATGACCGCCATAATGCCCGCCGTCATCGTGACGAACCGGCTGCCGATTCCGGACACGCGCACGATGCCAATGTTCTCGGGATAGGATGTCGTGCCGAGTCCTCCGAATACGGCGCCCAGCGTACAGCCGAAAAATTCGCCGAACAGGCCGCGATTGACGCGTTCGGCATCGAGCTTTTGCTTGCCCCATTTCGTCAGCAGCGTGTACATGCCGACCGCTTCAGCGGAAGCTTGCAAAAACGCGAGCAGCATCAAAATGACGACCGGAACGGAAACGCCGAAGCCGAACGGGAAAATTTCCGGCAGACTGATCCATCGGGCCGAAGCCACCGCGGAAAAGTCCGAACTGCCGAATATGAGGTAAAATACCGTTCCAAGCGCGATCCCCCAGAGCAGGGCGCCGCGCCGGAGAATCGTTTTTCCGCCGAACACCATCAGCGCGAGCACGCAAACGACCGTTACGATGGATGCGGCGAAATTGATGCCGACGTCGGCGCTGCCGAACCAGTTTTTCAGCCCGATGTCGGCCAACTGCGCCCCGATAATGACGAGCAGCGTCCCGTAAACGATCGGGGGAGAAATGAATTTGTTCACATGGCCGATCAGGCCGAACTTGCGAATCGGAATGGACAGAAGCATAAAGATCAAGCCGGCGACGGCCATCGAGCCGAAAGCCGTGCCCAGCCCCACGCTTGCGCCGGCGGACATAACGGCAACGAAAAAAGCCGCCGTCGGCCCCTGAACGACCGGAAGCTTCAGCATCCTCCCGGATTGCAAAATCGTGACGATGCCCGTGGTCAGGAAGCACGCCTGAATCATATAGCCGATCGTACCCGTGTCGAGCCCCATCGCTTGGCCGATCAGGACCGGAAACAGGAAAATGCCCGTCAACGCCAGCAAATGCTGAAATCCGTAGGTCAGATTGGCGCCAAGCGACAGCTTTTCTTCGATACCCACCTGCAGCGCCTGTTCGTCCGGGCGGTCGTGATCGTGGTTCATGAAAGGTCACTCCTTTTGTTAAGGTCGTTTGCAAAGCAAAACCAGAAAATTCAGCATATCATCAGATGTTTTACCCATAGAAAGGATAGATCATCTGATGTTTGCGATTTAAAGAAAAGACGGGTTTCGCATGACCGCGTCCAGGTTCCGGATTGCGCCGTTTTTCGCAGCGTCGCCGTCCCCCGCTGCAATGGCCGCGTATATTTCTTCGTGGTAAGCCGTGTTGTCTTCGTATCGCCGCGTATCCAAAATCAGCTGGCTCAGCATTTCCTTCAGGCTTTCGGCGATCGCTTTGTACATTTCCGCCAAAACTTCGTTATGCGCCGCTTGGGAGACGGCCATGTGGAAGGCGATATCCGCCTCGACGTACTCCGCGTACTGTCCTTTTTCCAGCGCGACGTTTCGCCGGTCCAGGCATGACCGCATGAACGCGAGATCCTCTTCCGTCCTCCGAATCGCCGCCAGGCCCGAGATTTCGATTTCCAAAATCCGGCGAACCTCCAGGATTTGCGCGTAGTTTCCGGGAACGAGCGTTTGTCTCACGTTGATCAGGGACGGAGCGGAGGCGCGAATATACGTCCCGTCGCCCTGCCGAACCTCGAGCACTCCCGCATGCATAAGAATTTTGACCGCTTCGCGCACCGTCGATCTTCCGACGGCCAGCAGCTTCATCAGTTCGGGTTCGGGCGGAAGCTTATCGCCGCTCTTGTACCGGCCGGAATGGATAATCGATTGCAATTGATCCAATACTTCGTCGACAAGCTTTCTCCGGGGAATGGCTTTAAAACCTGCAGGAGCCGTTATCGTCAACACCGCCTTATGTCAGATTTCGTTTCTCGCAAGACAATCGAGTCATTTTTTATTACATGGATCACATTATAGAAGCGGTTTTTCGAAAATACAAGCACTTTTTCGGACGGTATGTAACTATACCTGACGAATTTGAGTTAAAAACTTGACGAATTTATGATCAAAAGAGTATCGTTATCCTCATCAAACATCTGATGATCATCTGTTTAGAAGGAGCTATCATGAAACGTTTTGCCAACCCGCCCTGGGTTCACGCTCGTTACGGGCTCATTCGCGCTTTATTGTTCGGATCCGCGCTGTCGATTCTTTCATCCTTGTATATGACCGTCCCGCTTGTTCCCGTATTTGCGCAACAGTTTAACGTCTCCCCGGACAAGGCCTCCCTGGCCGGAAGCGCCTTTTCGCTTTTTTTTGCCGCGGGCTGCCTGATTTACGGGCCGATTTCGGATCGCCTCGGGCGAAAACGGGTCATCGTCGCCGGGCTTTCCGTCCTTGCGCTGGCCACGCTGGGCGGCGCTTTCGTTACCGGATTCGGGGGGCTGATTTTTTTCCGGTGCCTGCAAGGCGCCGCGGCGGCCGCGTTTTCTCCCGTCGCGCTTACGTACGCGGGCGAAGTTTTTCCGCCCGACAAACGCATTACCGCGATCGGCTTTATCAGTTCGGGGTTTCTGATGGCGGGGATATTCGGCCAGGTGTGGGCGAGCTCGCTAGTGGAGCTGTGGAGCTGGCGCGGCGTATTCGGCGCCCTTTCGGCCGTTTATTTGTTCGCCGCGCTTCTGCTCGTCGTATGGCTGCCTCCCGCGCCCGCGCAGGCGAACGCGGCCAAACGCAAACCGGACGGCTCTTCCTTAAAAACCGTCCTGGCCAATCCGGACTTGCGGCTGTGCTACGGCATCGCCGTGCTGCTGCTTCTGTGCTTCGTTGGCATGTACAGCGCGCTCGGCTCTTTTCTCCGGGAGCCGCCTTTTTCGCTTGGCGATCGTCAAATCCTCGGCGTCCGTTCCGTCGGCATCGCCGGCATGGCGCTTTCTTTTTTCGCGGGGCGAATGTGCGGACGATGGGGCACGCTGCCGGTGCTCCGAACGGGACTGCTGCTGGCGGTCGCGGGTATGCTGACGATGGGCTTCGCGAAGGATTTGTATGCCTACGTCGCGATGAGCGTCGTTTTCGTGTCGGGCATCGCGGTCGTCGTCCCCTCCCTCATCTCCCTGGTCGGGGAAATCGGCGGCCGGAACCGGGCGACGGCCACTTCCTTGTACACCTTCGTCTTGTTCGTCGGCGCCAGCATCGGCCCGGTTTTGACGGCCGCCCTGCTCGAAACGGGGCCCGAATTTCTGCCCTTTCTCGCATTTGCAGGCCTTCTTGCGCTGGGGCTCTCCGCTTCCTTTTTCATTCGAATGACGCGGAAATCTTGAAAAACGAAAGCCCGGCGGCGAAGAGGCATCCCCCTTCGTCGCCGGGCTTTCGCGTCAGGACCGCGACCAGATTTCGTCCGCGATTTCCTTGATGAAGCGCAGCTTTCGCCACTGCTGCTCTTCCGTCAAAACATTCCCTTCCTCGGTGGAAGCGAACCCGCACTGCGGGCTTAAGCAAATGCGATCGAGGTCCACGTATTTCGTCGCTTCCCGAATCCGGCCGACGATGGCCTCCTTGTCCTCCAGTTCTCCGAACTTGGACGAATGCAGGCCGAGCACGACCTGGCGGTCTTCCTTGACGAACCGCAGAGGCGCAAAGTCTCCGGCGCGGTCCGTATCGAATTCCAGGTAGTACGCGCTAACGCCGTCGATGCCGAACAGCGTTTCCGCGATCGGCTCATAGCCGCCCGAGGAAGCCCAGGTCGAGTGGTAATTGCCGCGGCATACGTGCGTCGCGACGATCAGGTCGGCGGGCAGCCCGGCGACCGCTTCGCGGTTGACGCGGGCGAACAGCTCTGCGACGTCCGCGGGGTCGATTCCCTGCCGCCGAAGCCCATCCCGGTAGCCTTGATCGACCAGCATCCCCCACGTGCAGTCGTCCAGCTGCAGGCTGCGGCAGCCGGCTTCGTAGAAGGCCAAAATCGCCGCCTTGTACGCTTTGGCGATATCGGAGACCAGCTCTCCCGCATCGCCGTAAATCGCCTCCGTGCTCGCTTGGTTTTCCGGACGCTGCAGCTCCGCCAGAAGCTGCGCGGGCGCCGGAATGGTCTGCCGCGCAACGACATCCTCACCGGCAATCTCCTTCAAAAACTTGAAATGGCCGACGAAGGAGTGGCGGGTAAATCCGATTTTGCCGTTCAGCCGCGCGGTTTCGGCCCTCGTCTCCGCCCCTTGGAACGGGTAACCTTTATCGGCGACCGCCTTCTCCACCCCGTCAAGCTCCCACATAAAATCGAGGTGCCACCAAGACCGTCTGAACTCGCCGTCCGTGACGGCCCGCAGCCCGGCCTCCTTCTGCTTTCCGACCAGCCTGGCGATTTCCCGGTCTTCGACCGCTTTCAATTCGGCGGACGAGATTTCGCCGTCCCGAAACTTTCTGCGCGCTTCCTTCAGCGCCTCCGGCCGAAGAAAACTGCCTACGATATCATGGCGGAAAGGCGTTTCCGTTCTTCGCTTGGCTTGTTCGAACGTCGTGCTCATGCGATCTTCTCCTTTAGCGATTTCGTCGTTTCGTTTCGCTAAAGGAAAGATATCACATCCGTCCGGCTATCAAGTAACTCCAAAATGCTATAGCCGGATATAGCTTTTGGCTATACCCGGTCAAGCCACCATACGATCGGAATATACAGCAGGCCGGTAACGATTCCGTTCATCGCCATCGCGAACCCGCTGTAGCTGCCCTGGGCCTCGGACTGGCGGAGCAGCCTGGACGTGCCGATGCCGTGTGCCGCCGTCCCGATCGCGACGCCGATCGGCAGGTCGCCGCGAATCCGCAGCAGCCGGAGCAAGGAAATGCCCATCATGCTGCCGGCCAGCCCCGTCAACACGGTCAACGTCGCGCTGAGCTCCGGCGATCCGCCGGTCAGCCTTGCCAGCTCGAGCGCGATCGGGGAGCTGACCGATTTCGGCATGGCGGACAAGATCGTCTCGCGGGAGGCGCCGAGCGCCCACAGCAATCCCCCCGTCGAGACGATCGACACCAGCGCTCCGGCCGTAATGCCGCCCAGCACCGCGACCCATTCCGCCCGGATGCGCTTCCGGTATTTGTATAGCGGCACGCCCAGGGCAACCGTGGCGGGACCGAGGAAAAACGTAACGATTTCTCCGCCCGCTTCGTAAACCTCGTACGGGATGTCCGTCAGCACGAGAAACAAGATGATGCCGCCGGAGCTGACGAACAGCGGATGCAGCCACGCGAACCGTTTGCCCGCGATCAAGCTAAGGCTGTAAAAAACGACGCTGAGCGCGACGCCGAACAGCGGCTGCCCGAGCCACTCCGGCCTCATGAAGCGGCCTCCTCCCGGTCCGCCTTTTTGCGCAGCCGCGCCGTCGCGAAGCCGGCAATGGCGATGACGACGGCGGGACCGAGCAGCACGCTTGCCGCGATCGGAAGCAGCTCCTTGCCCAGCAGCGGCAGCAGCGCCATGGCGCTGACGATAAACGGAATAAAAAACAGCATCATATGCTTCGTCAAAAATTCCGCGGCAGCCTCGACCCATTCGAGTTTGACGAGCTTCGCGTAAAGCGCCAGCGTAAACAAAATAAGGCCGATCAAGTTGGCCGGCATCGGAATGTCCAGCCCTTCTTTCAGTCCCAGGCCAATCAAATTAAAGAGCAGCAATATCCCAAATCCGAGCAAGCCATCGTCCCCTTTTCGCGGCAAGATTAACGACCGTCGATTTCATCATACCGGGGAACGTTCTGTTTTAACAGCTTTTACCTTGTTATCAGACCGCGGAAACGGCACGCCGCAATTCTTCCACGTAAGCGGAAGCCAGCCTGGAAAGCGCGACGCTGCGGTGGGAGATCCAGCCCACGTTGATCGTTTCGTCGCAATCGAGCGGTACCGGAATGATTTCGTTTCCGTTCAGGTCCGCGCTCAGCACGCCCGTCGAAATCGTGTACCCGTTCAGGCCGATAAGCAAATTGAAAAGCGTCGCCCGGTCGCTGACCCGAATGCTTTTCGGATGGACCAGCGTGCTCAATATTTCCTCGGAAAAGTGAAACGAATTGTACTCTCCCTGCTCGAAGGAAAGATACGGGTAATCCTTCAACTGGTCGATCGTGACGACGGACTGCTTCGCGAGCGGGTTGCGGATGCTGATAAAAATATGGGGCCTGGCCGCAAACAAGGCGGTAAATTGCAATCCGGCGTCCTTCAGCAGTCTCCGGATCACCTTTTCGTTAAACTCGTTCATGTACAAAATGCCGATTTCGCTGCGCATCGTTTTGACGTCCCGAATGATTTCATGCGTTTTCGTTTCGCGCAGCGCCAGCTCGTATTCATCCAGCCCGTACGTTTGAACGAGTCGGACGAACGCGTTGACCGCGAACGCATAATGCTGGGTCGATACCGAAAAATGCTGCGGCGACGGCTTGGCGTTCAAATACCGGCCCTCAAGCAGCTCCGCCTGCTCGATCACCTGCCTGGCGTAGCCGAGAAATTCGGCTCCGTCCTTGGACAGGACGATTCCTTTGTTCGTCCGCTCGAAAATCGAAATGCCCAATTCGTTCTCCAGCTCCCGGATTGCATTGGACAAGCTCGGCTGCGAAATAAAAAGGCGTTTGGCCGCCTCGTTCATGGAACCGCGGTTGGCGACCTCGATCACGTATTTTAACTGTTGCAGCGTCATGTTACCTCTCCCTCCGACAGGTCGGCGCCAGTTTTCGGTCGAGATTCCTCTCAGCCGAACGAAAACGGCTTCCTGCCGCGTATGCCGAGCCGGCTCGAATCCAGGCGAAACAGCGCCCCCGCCAGCGGAAAAGCGGCGCGCGCCTCGCGGCTCATGCCCTCGCAGGCGCTTGTAATATACAGCGTGCCGTAATCGTCGCCGCCGAAGACGCAGCTCGACGGCTGCGGCGCGGGCAGGCGAATTTCGGCAAGCAGGCTGCCGTCGGCCGGATTCCAGCGGGCCACCCGCGAGCCGCCCCACTGCGCCGCCCACAGCATGCCGTCCCGGTCGACGGTCATGCCGTCGAAGACGCCCCCCGCCTCGTCTTCAAGCCGGACGATGATCCGCTCCGCGCCGAGCGAGCCGGATTGCGAATCGAAGGCAAACGCGCGGATCTCCCGGATCGCGGAATCGACATAATGCATCTCGCTCCCGTCCGGGCTCCAATCCAGGCCGTTGGAGCAGCCGATGCCGCCGATTTTTTCTTCCCAGGCCAGCGCCTTGTCGATCCGGTACAGGCACCCGTCCGATCCGCCGTTCATATCCATCGTGCCGATCCAGATGCCGCCGTCCGGCCCGACTTTGCCGTCGTTAAACCGGACGTGGGCGGGAATCCGCTCCAGCCGCAGGATCTCCCCGAAGCTCTCGCCTTCGCCGCTCCAATCGTACAGACTATGAGAGGCCGCGGCGATCCATCTCCCGTTCGCGCAAGGAAGAAGTGCGCTTATTTTCTCCGGAGCCCGAATCGTTTCCGTCCTGCCGGATTCCGGACAAAAGGCGTGAATGCTCGCTTGCCTAATATCCACCCAAAGCAGCCTTCCGGCGCGCTCGTCCCAAATCGGGCCCTCGCCGATATCCGATAGGGGGACCGGGAGGGCGACGGGGGTTGCGGAAATCGGCGCCGAGTTTAATGTGTCGGATCCGATCGGGGTCGGGCTTGCATTCGGAACCGGATTCGATGCGGCGTTTGGGGTTTCGTTTTGAGCCGCATCAGGGCTTGCGTCGCGTTTCCGCATTCGGATCACCTACCTTTTTTCCAAGATACAAGGCTCTTTCGATGGGCGAGCTTGACTTGACTTGTGTCCATCATAGCATATCCGGAGCCCGGCGTGCCGGCTCGGCGCCGTCCGAGGCAGCGGAGCGGACGATTGCGGCTGGCTCGGCGCAGGCGGCGAGGCATTTTTGCCGTTCCCGCTGCACGCGATGACCAGCTCCGGCTTCAATTCCGCGATCAGGCGAAGCGCCTCTTCCCCGTTCTCCGCTTCTCGGCGCACTTCGTATCCGTGCCGCTCCCCAACGATCAGGTTCCGCAGGCGAAGAACTTCGACTTTCCGATATGCCAAAAAAAATCCCCTTCATCCGAAGCCGGACTGCCTCGGACGAAGGGGGCGCGTCGCGCGTAAACCGCCTTTTTCGTTAACGATTACCCGGCCCGCCCCGGATCCGCCGCGAACGATTCGGCGGCTGCCGCAAGGAAATAAGCAAGACCGGTTTGCTGGTCCTCCAGCATCCGAAGATGAAAATCGTCGCCGAGGAAAAATCGCGTCTGATCGGCGAAATCCGCGGCGGATACCTGGCGGCCGCGTTCGTTCATGAACGAGATATGGTCGCGGATCAGCCGGCGGACTTTTCCGTCGTCTCGCTTCAGTCCCGTTCGCAAAGCTTCTGCCATCCCGCCCATGAAGGCGGCGGCCTCTGCGGCCTGCTCGTTCATGTTCGCGACTTCCGCAGCGGCGACCTTGGGCACCTCCGCCCCGTACGTCTCCTTCAGGTAAACGTTGTGCTCGCTCATCGCGTCGTTCCATTGTTCCTCGTTTTCGAATCCTCTGAACATGTCGCGCTTGTCCATCTCTTCTCCTTCTCCAGCGAAAAATCCAGTTCCCGGTAAAACAAAATGTGCTGCAGCCGCTTCAGCTCTTCCGCTCCGCATAGCCGATAGCCGGCATCGCTGATCTCGCGGGGCGGGAGAAGCCCGATTTTGTGATAATAATGCAGCGCTTTGATCGTGACGCCGGACAAGGACGATACCTCTTTGACCGTATAGAGCATGCGATTTTCCTCCTTTCTTGATTTAGCATAAAGCCTCCCCCAAGAGGAGAGTCAACGATCGAAAATAATGCCGCTTGCCGCCCAAGAGCCGGCTTCAGCCAAGCGAAGTTGACCCGGCGGACGATCTGGCGTATAAAGAGGTCAACAAACTTTTTGTCGAACAGGAGGGTACGCCCGTGTCCGAATCGTTTCAGGCGCTCGTCGTCGACAACGCCGGGGAATTCGCCGTTGCCGTGAAGCGGCTGGAGCTCGATCGCCTGCCGGCGGGAGACGTTCTCGTCAAAGTCGCTTATTCCAGCGTCAACTATAAAGACGGACTCGCCTGCCGTCCGGACGGGAACATCGTCAAAACGTATCCGCACGTTCCGGGAATCGACCTGGCGGGAACCGTCGTCGCGTCGTCCGACGGCCGCTTTGCCGTGGGGCAGCAGGTGCTGGCTACCGGATACGGAATCGGCGTCTCCCATTACGGAGGGTATGCCGAATATGCGCGCCTGCCTTCGGACTGGGTCGTGCCGCTGCCGGACGGGCTGTCGCCGAAAGAGGCGATGATTTACGGAACCGCGGGCTTTACCGCCGCGCTGTCGATCGAAAGGCTGGAGGAAAACGGAATGTCGCCCGAAAAGGGGAAGGTGCTCGTCACGGGGGCAACCGGGGGCGTCGGAAGCGTCGCCGTCGCCATGCTGGCGAAGAAGGGATATTCCGTCGCCGCAAGCACGGGAAAACCCGCCGCGGCCGACTACTTGCTGGCGCTCGGCGCCGACGAGATCGTCTCCCGCCAAGCGGTCGCGGACGGCGCCGGCAAGCCGCTGAACAAGCAGGCTTGGCAAGCCGCCGTCGATCCGGTAGGCGGCGCTTCGCTTGCCGCGACGCTAAGCAAAATCGCCTACGGCGGCTCCGTCGCGGTCAGCGGCCTGACCGGGGGAACCGCCGTTCCGACGACGGTGATGCCGTTCATTTTGCGCGGCGTCAATCTGCTCGGCATCGATTCCGTGTTTTGTCCGGCCGATCGCAGGCGGAAGCTGTGGAACCGGATGGCCGAAGATTTGAAGCCCGCAAAGCTTGAAGCCCTGCTGGAACGCGAGATTTCTCTGCATGAGCTGCCCGGGGCGCTGACCGATATCCTCGATTCGAAAATGACGGGCCGCGCGCTCGTGCGCCTGCCTTAAGCCGGTCAGACCGGAACCTTTTCCGGCGGCTTGGGGACGACCCATTCTCTTTTCGTACAGCGAAAACAGGCGGACCGCCGTGTTTTCCCATAAAATCGGCAGCGGCGCGTTGGCGGCCTTCGAAACGGCGCGCCACAACGGGGCGAGGTGACCGGCATACAGGCCGCGCAGCGCCTCGTCGCGCCATTCGCGCCGTCGCTCCGGCGCGGGGGACGACTCCAGATAAGCGCGGCGCGCGGCCGGCGTCCGGATCCTCGCGCGGTTCCATAGCAAGATAGGGTTCTGCGAAACCATTTCCGATCCCCTCCCAAGCGTTTTAGTCTCATTATAGGCTCATTGAGAACGGCTATCAATTGCAATTTTTCAACGCTGCTCGCTAGAGTGAAGGACTGAAATAAATTCAGCCCCTCCTCATCAAACCGTACGTGAGGTTTTCCCTCATACGGCTTTCCGATGTTCGTCATTCATGTGCGTGCGACTTACAAAAGCGTCTTGAGTCCATACATTTGGCAGAGCAACTTAACCTCATTTCCAGAACTGCGCCAGCGACTACGCTGGCGCTTCTTTGCATACCACTTCGTTAGCCTTGTGCGGATGTACCCATCTAACTTTGTCATCCATTTGGAACTGTATGGCGTCGAATAGTAGTTCTTCCAGCCTTGGATTCTCAGGTTGAGCCAGTCCACATGTTCTTGGAACGAAACGTGCCGCATTTTCGGCGGCGCGAGTCGTTCTTTAACGACTTCCCGAATGTGTTTCTCTGCTTTAACACAGAGCCATTGTTGCGTCGTATAGTACACGCGGTTCTGCCCCGTTTCTGCTTTCGTCTTCCGGTGGTGCATGCCGAGGAAGTCAAACCCTTCTTCTCCCGTCCATATCCCCACAATCCGCGTCTTTTCCGGATGCAAGGTCAGTTCCAGACGCTCCAATATCGCTTGAATGAGTTTGTACCCATGGAGCGCATCTTTCTTTGTCTTGCACACGACGACAAAGTCGTCTGCGTACCGCGTGAGTTCCCCGACCTCTTTGCCATGCTTTTCCCACAATCGGTCGAAGTAGTTCAGGTAGATGTTCGCCAGTAGCGGCGAGATCACCCCGCCCTGCGGCGTTCCCAGATCGGAACGTCTGACCGTTCCTTCCTCCGTCACTCCTGCTCCGAGCCATTGCCGAATGAGCTTGAGAATGCGTCTGTCGCTGATTCGCATTTCTACCAGTTTCATGAGCTTCTCTTGGTTAATGTTGTCGAAGTAGCCTTGGTTGTCGACGTCGACCACCCAATTGCCTTTGCGGTTGCAGGCTTTACGGATTCGCTCCAGCGCTTGTTTTGCGCCTCGCTTCGGTCGAAAGCCAAACGAGCATTCCTGAAAATCGGCTTCAAAGATCGGTTCCACTATGAGTTTCGTTGCCATTTGCACGACGCGGTCCCTTACCGTTGGAATGCCGAGCGGGCGTTTCCGTCCGTCTTTCTTCGGAATGTAGTGACGGCGCACGGGCTGGGGGCGGTAGGACTTCTTCTGGAGCCGTTCTCGGCATTCCGCTACGAATCGGTCTTCACCCATCTTCGCTATATCTGCCAAGGTTTCACCGTCGATGCCTGCCGCTCCTTTGTTTGCCCGTACTCTCCGCCACGCTTCCTGTAGCACATCCAATCGATGGACTTTGTCGTACAGTGCATGGAACTTTCTGCTCTTGCTCGTCTTGGCCGCATGACCTAGCTTCTCTTGGAGTTGTTGAACTTTTTCTGTTGGTGTCGTTAGCCTTCTGGCATTCACTCACTCGTACCTCCTTGTGAAGCTTGAACAAAGCAGGGCGCCTTCCCTCCCGCAGGTTGTGTTGTCCTGCGTTCCCCGGTACTATTCGCCCCTCGGACTCCCTTCCTGCAGACGGATCACTTCACCTTTTGGCTTATAGAGCGTCTCTTTACGGTTTCGAAAAAAATCTCCGTGCAGGGGAGGGTCTCCCCAGTTCACTGCATCCTCTTTCATCCCATGCCGATCCCTCTACGCCGGAGGATTCTTCGCTGACGCTCCAAGTTCTTATCAGCTTCCATGGCCTTCGCCCATGCTCGCGGGGCTCGGCTTCCTCTTTTCCCTCTTGCGAGGCCTTTTTGACGACGCGGCAGGATTCACTTTATGTTACGGCCTGACATGTTGCTCGCCCTGTCTCCGACAGGTACTTTCGTCGATACGCTTCTACGCACAGCTTTCGCCATACGCAGGTATCCTAGCTACACAGGGGCTTGGCCCCTCCTGTGACCGGACTTTCACCGGCTAGAAGATGCGTGCTTAGCTGGGCACGCCAAAGCACAAAAAAAAAACGCCTGGCGGCGTCCTCGGAAAAAAATAAACTTGCGGCGGCAGCGCCGGCGAACGCCGCAGCCGGGAAACGCGCGATCCTTCGGGCGCCTACGACTTCGCCAAGTCCGTCGGATTCATGCCGCTGTACTTTTTGAACAGCGTGCTGAAATAGGGAACGTTCTGATAGCCGACCTTCTCCGCAACCTCGTAAACGAGCATTTTGTGCTCCATCAGCAGTTCCTTGGCTTTTTCCATGCGGACGCGGGTCAAATACGTGTTGAACGAATCGCCCGTCATGCTTTTGAAAATGTGGGACAAGTAATTGCGCGAGATGAACACTTTGTCCGCCAGGTCCGCGAGGGTGATATTTTCGGCGTAGTTGTCGTGAATGTACTGGATCATAAAATCGACCGCCTGG
Source organism: Cohnella algarum (assembly GCF_016937515.1). Taxonomy (NCBI): domain Bacteria; kingdom Bacillati; phylum Bacillota; class Bacilli; order Caryophanales; family Paenibacillaceae; genus Cohnella; species Cohnella algarum. The sequence goes on along the minus strand of NZ_JAFHKM010000002.1, from coordinate 4,003,943 downwards.
CGATGCTTGCCGTTGCCCCTCCACTGGCGGCTGCCGCAAATCGCGGAAATTTTCTCTTTCAGCCACCGCGTCAGCTGCTCCGGACGGGCAAAGCCGGCCCATTCCCGCCGCACGGCTTCGCTCGGAAACATCTCGTCCAGCACCATGCCGACTTCGTACAAGCTGTAAGCGAGAATCGCCCAAATTTCGCTTGCGAGCGTCTTTAAATATTCCGGCGTCGTCTCCTCCCGCCCCGCCAGTTGCCCGGCGAAGTCGTCGACGATCTCGTGCGCGAGCGTTTCCCGGCTCGATTTGATCGCGGACGCGAGCTCCTGATAAAATTTGACCGGACGAATCCGGCGAATCTCCTTCTCGCCGTCCGGACCTTCCGCCGCCCCGTACACTTCGTAGCCCGCGACGAGCGGCCGCCTCCGCCACTCGATCGCGCGGAACGCCTCCTCCGTGGAATCGGAAATGCCGCGCCAGTCGCTTTTCGTCTCCCCGACGCCGACGCGGAGCTTCAGCTTCAAATAGCTGCCCGCGGCTTCGATCAGCTTGACGCCGAATTCGGCCAACCGCCTTTCCGCAAGCTTCCGGTCCGAACCCGCTTCCGAGCGGACCACGAGCGCGGAGTGGGTCCCGTGCAGCTCCGTATATTCGAACCCGCCGAACCGCTCCGCCGCGATTTCGCAGGCGATGTTGCGCACCGCGAAGCGAAACAGGTTCAGATCGGACAAGGATGCCGCCCCGATCCGGCGATCCCGCACGATGTCGAAGCCGATCACCGTATGCTCCGCCTGCCGCCAGCAGGAATAGGCGGGAGGCAGCGCCTCGTCCCGCAAGTACATGTCCGCGAGCGTGCCCGAGATGACCGACTTGATCCATTCCTTTTCCACGAACGGCGCGTAGAGCCTGAACCGCTGCTCAAGCTCGTCCTGCTTGATGCGGCGCTCCTCCTCTTCGGCAAGGCCCGCGATCGCCTTGGCGAGCACTTCCTTCAGCGTCGGAATGCTGATCGGCTTGGACAAATAATCGCTGACGTTCAGCCGCAGCGCCTGCCGCGCATACTCGAAATCGGAATAGCCGCTCAAAATGATGACCTTGCCGTCGAAGGCTTCGGTCCGGAGATGTTCGATCATGTCCAGCCCGTTCATCACCGGCATGTATATATCCGTGATGACGACATCCGGGCGAACGGCGCGGATCATCTCCAGTCCGTCCTGCCCGTTCAGCGCCTCGCCCGCCCATTCCGCGTTCAGCTCCTCCCACGGAATGGCCCGTTTCATGCCCTGCAGCACCTGGCGGTCGTCGTCGACGATGGCGATTTTCCACATGCGCGTTCTCTCCTTTTTGCCGGACGCGCCTTCCCCCTCGCGCGGTCCCTTCTTACCGGAACATGCCCGGAAGGCGCGTTTCGCGTCTTCCGGGCATGCCGCGGATCCGTTTAGCTTTCGTATTCCTGGGCCGTGCTCTTCAAGGATGCGAACGCCTCTTCCGGCGATTTCTTGCCGAAGCTCAGCTCGTCGCGGATGAGCGCCCAGTCCTTGTCGATCCAGTTCGTCCAGCCGCTGGCGCCGGCGACCCATTGCTGGCCGTCCGGAAGCGTCGCGTTGTACAGCTCGATGCCGACCTGGTCGGCCTCGCTGAACGTCGAGAGCAGCTCCGCCGACACTTTGTTGTTGACCGGATTGCCCCGGGTCGTGCCCAAAATTTTGACCGCGTCCGGGCTGTTCGTGAACCAGTCGAGGAACTTCGCCGCTTCTTCGGCATGCTGAGAGTTCTCGGATACGCCGAAGAACAGCGACGGCTTGAGCCATCCGCCCGCTTCCGCGCCGCGGGGCATCGTCACCATCGCGTAAGCGTCGGCCTTCAGGCTGTCCCAGGAGACGAAGTTGGCGGAGAAGCCGAGACGGAACAGGATCGTTCCTTTGACCATCAGATCGCCGGTCGGATCGAACTCCTTGTCGGAAGCGTTCACGTCGGCCGGAGGCACGACGCCGAGCTCGCGCAGCTCCTGGAATTTTTTCGTCCAGTCGAGGAACGTCGCCTCGTCGATGTTGAACTTGCCGTCCTCGGTCACGAGCAAGCCTTTGCCTTGGGCGTAATGGTACGCGCTGAACGCGAAATAGTCGCCGGCGTAGTCCTTCGTGAAGTATTGGCCGGAAGCGAGCTTCGATTTGGATTCCTTCGCGAGAGCGAAGAAGTCGTCCCACGTCCAGCCGTTCTCCGGAGCCGTTAGGCCGAGCTTTTCAAGCGCGGCTTTATCGTAAATCATCCCGTAGGCGGTGGAGCCGAGCGGTATCGCGTATTGCTTGCCGTCGAATTTTCCTCCGTTCGCCAGCTTCTCGTCCACTTCGGACAAATCGACGCCGTCCGTCAGGTCCGCGAGCGAGCCGCGGGAAGCCCAGTCCGCCACCCAGCCCGGATCGATTTGAAAAATATCGGGAGCGTTTTTCGCGGCGGCCTGCGTGGACAGCTTGTCCAAATAGCCGTCCATTCCGGAATATTCCGGCTCGAACGTGACGTTCGGATTCTGCTGCGTATACAGCTCCAGGGCGTCGAGCGTCGCTTCGTGCCGCTGCTGGGAGCCCCACCACATGATGCGGAGCTTGACCTGCTCGCCGGAGCTTCCGCTATCGGACGAAGACGTGCCGGAAGGCGAGCTCGCGGCTTCGCCGCCGTTGTTATTGTTCCCGCCCGCTCCGCAAGCCGCGAGGGCGGCCGCCAGGACGAGCGACGTCGAGACGCCGGCTAAGCGCTTCCAAAATACCATTTTCATTCATCTCCCCTAGGAATACGATTCTCTTTTCTCCTTTATCGTATCCGCTGCACCCTCCCGATTGTAGAAGAGAAATGCACAATAATTTATAAAATAATCCGATCTTGTTTCCGGACCGCCGGCCCCGGCCTCTCCCGCAAAAGAGGCAGCTCGACGACCGCTTTCGTCCCGCCCTCCGGACGGTTCGACAGCTCGGCTCCGTACGAATCGCCGAAATGCGTCCGAATCCGCTCCCGGACGTTGCGAACGCCGTAGCCGCCGGTTTTTCGCTTCTTCAACGCGTCCGGATCCCCTCGAAGACCGATGCCGTTATCTTCGATTTCGATCCGCAAGCGCTCCCCGGACGGCCGGATGCGTATCCCGATCGTGCCTTCGCCGCTGGCATGAAAGCCGTGGACGACCGCGTTTTCCACGAACGGCTGGAGCACCATTTTGGGCATGTAGAGCTTGCGCGTCCCCTCGTCCGCTTCGATTCGGTAGCTCAGCCCCTCGCCCAACCGAAGCCGCTGGATTTCCAGATAATAGCCGATATGCTCCAGCTCGTCCGCTACCGTAATGAAACTTTCCCCGTTGGAGAGGCCGATGCGGAACATTCGGCCCATTAATTCGAGTATCCGGCTCATCTCCGCCTGCCCGCTTTCGATCGCCATCCAGTTCAACTGATCGAGCGTGTTGTAGAGGAAGTGCGGATTGATATTCGCCTGAAGCGATTCGATCTCGGCTTTGCGCAGCTGCTCGTGGCGGATTTCGAGCGATTCGTACAGCTCCTCGATCCGCTCCGTCTGCTTGCGGTACCCCGAAAACAAATACCCGAATTCATTGCGGTAATCTTCGGGAAGCTCCTCCTTTTTGCCCGTGACCGTATACCGGTTCATGGCGGACACCAGCTTCGAAATCGGCCAAACGAACTGCCTGCTGAGCGATAGCGCGAGCAGCAGCGCCAGCAGGATCGCGCCGGCGCCGATCAAGCCGATCGTCTGGGCCAGGCGAAGGCTCCCTTCCGTGACGGACGACCAGGGCGTAATTTCGACCATCATCCAGTTCGACTGCCTCAGCTTGGAGTAGACGACGAGCATCTCCCCTTCCCGGTCCCAGTGAAGCCGCAGCAAGCCGGAGCTGTCGTTCAGCCGGCTTTTCCAGGAAGACCAGGTCGGCTCGTCCGGCACCTTGCCGATGGCGATGAGCGGCTGTCCCGAGGCGTCGAGCATCATCCGGTTGCCGTCCGGGGATGAGCCGAGCAGCATTTCTTCCAGCGTTTTCGCTTTGGCGTGGAGAACGAGATAGCCCAGACGGCGGTCGTTGTAGACGATCGTCCTTACGAAGCTGATCACTTCCGCCCGTCCCTGAAAGGTCTGGATCGTTTGCTTGCCCGCCCAGAAAAAATCGTTCTGCCGCATCGCCTCGTGCCAGCTTTGGGACGCGGCGCCTTCGAGATCGCGGAACTGGATGTAGCTGTTGGACTCCGACCGAAACGGATTTTCCATATACAGGTCGATGCCTTGAATGAGCGGGATCGAATACGTCAAATTGGCCAGCGATTGCTGAACTTCCTTATATTTCTGCAGCCTCGCGAACGTATCCCCGGAAACGTCCCCGCGCAGAAAGTCGACCAGCGTGTTGTCCCTGGAGGTCGACAGCGAAATTTGCTCCAGCGTGGCCAGGCTCGACGAGATTTCGCCGTTCAGCTGGTCGAGCAGCTTCTGCTGGTTGGCGGAGGTCGCTTTCGCCATTTCCTTGGACGACAGAACGTAGGTCGTCCAGATCGTGCAGCCGAGGATAATGACGATCAGCGCCGCGAAGCTGCCGAAAAACAAATAATCGATGCGGTACCGCTTGAATGGATTGATCATGGCCGCCGTTCGCCATCGCTCCCCTCGCCTTGATGCTTGCAGCCTCGAATACGCCAAAAAAGCAACGATAACCGTCGCTTTTTCGTTTCTTGCCTATCGAAACGCAACGGGAGCGATCCGCTCCCGCGCGCTTATCCTTTGATCCCCGTCGTCGCCACGCCTTCGACCAGTTGCTTCTGCGCGAAGGCGAACACGATCGTCGCCGGCACGATCGAAACGAGCGACATGGCCAGAACCTGGCCCCACTGCATGCCGGATTGCGCGTCGTTGATCATTTTCAGCGCGAGGCCGACCGTGTATTTCTCGACTGAATTAATATACAGCAAATGACCGAGGAAGTCATCCCAGTTCCAGAGGAAGCAGAAGATCGACACCGTGACGATGGCCGGTTTGGTGAGCGGCATGACGATCCGCCAGTAGATGCCGAACCAGGAGCAGCCGTCGATTTTCGCCGATTCGTCCAGCTCGCGGGGAACGCCGCGAATAAACTGGATGAGCAAAAAGACGAAGAAGGTGCCGCCCGCCCCCGAGGCGAGCAAGTGCGGGACGATGAACGGCCAATAGGTGTTGACCCAGCCGAACTGATGGAACATGGCGTACTGCGGAATAATGAGCACCTGCGCGGGAAGCATGAGCGTCAGCATCAAAATGGCGAACCAGAAATTTTTTAACGGAAAATCCAACCTCGCGAACCCGAACGCCACGAGCGTGCAGGAGAAGATGGTCGTGATCAGCACCGCCAGCTCCAGGCCGAACGTGTTCAAATAAAAATCGGTGAACGTATAGCCCGGAATGGCGTTCCAGCCGTCGACGAAATTGCTCCAGAGCGGCTTGGACGGAAACAGGTTGGCCGAGGACAGCTCTTCGTTGGACTTCAGGGAAGCGCCGACCCACCAGAAGACGGGATACACCATCGCGAGGCTGAAAAGGGTCAGCAGGACGTGGCGGATGCCGCCCTTCATTTTCAAGCTCATTTGCGTTTCCTCCTTCCGGCGTCCGTCTCGTAAAACACCCAGTATTTCGAAGTCGCGGCGATCAAGCCTGCAATGACGGCGATGACGACGAGCATGATCCAGGCAAGCGCCGAAGCGTAGCCCAGCTGGTAGCGGCTGAAGGCGCGTTCGTACAGGTAGACGGCGTAAACGAGCGTCGAATTCATCGGTCCGCCGTTCGTGATGACGTAGGCCGACGTGAACATTTGGAAGCCGTTGATGACGCCCATGATGAAGTTGAAATACAGCGTCGGCGACAGCATCGGCAGCGTAATCCGGAAAAATTGCACGAACCGGTTCGCCCCGTCGACGCTCGAAGCTTCGTACAGGTCCCGGGGAATTTGCTTGAGGCCGGCCAGGAAAATGACCATCGAGGAGCCGAACTGCCAGACGGTCAGGACGATCAGCGACCAGAGCGCCGTTTTCGGATTGCTGATCCAGCCGGTTCCTTCGATCCCGAGCGCGCCCAGCAAGCTGTTGAACGAGCCGTCCACGCCGAAAATGTTGCGCCACAGCATCGATACGGCGATGCTCCCGCCGATGAGCGACGGAAAGTAAATCGCGATGCGGTAGGCGGAAATGCCTTTGACCGCTTTGGCGAGAGCCATCGCGACAAGCAGCGCCGCGATCAGCTTGAGCGGGACGGAGCCGAGCACGTAAAGGAAGGTCACTTTGACCGATTGAATGAACTTGTCGTCGGCCGTGAAAATCCGCTCGTAATTGCGAAAGCCGATCCATTCGATCGGTTTCATCAGCGTATAGTCGGTAAAGGAGTAGTACAAGGACAGCGCCATCGGATAAAACGTGAGCAGGAAAAATCCGATCAGCCACGGGGAAATGAACAAATAGCCGATTCCCGGCGTTTCCCATCGGCTCCAGAAGCGGCCGCGCTTCTTCGGGGCTGCGCGGCCGGGCTTGCTGCCGCTTGCGGTCGTTGCGTTGGCGGTACGGCTCATGCGGACTTCACCTCATGTCTCTCTTTGTGTAGTTCCATTATAGGAAAAGCCGCCGCCGCGGCAGTAGAAGAGAAATGCACGAATTCTTTTAAAAAATAACGAAAAAAAAGAGGCCTCGGGCCTCTTCGGACTTGATTCCGAGCTTTAGTAAATGGTGCGGCCGCGGGCGTCGGGAATGCCGCTTTTGCGGAAAAAGTACGTGTTCAGCACGTCGCGCCACTCCTTCGCGTGCTTGGCCTGCTCCCGGAACCGGCTTTCCGCTTGCGCGAAGATGCCTTCGTCGATGAGCCCTTCCAGCGCTCTCCACCGCCGAACGAGCTCCTCCGCCCGTTCCGCTCCCTCGAACCGGCTATCGTAAATGTGCTGGATGACGGTTTTGCCCGAACGAAGGACGTGCGTATAAGGCACGTGGTGGAAAAACAGCAGCAGGTCGTCGGGCGTATCGGCGAGCGACTCGAACCGCTCGAAATTGGCTCCCTTGTACTGCGCCGCGTACCCCGTTCCGGTCGCCTTCGTCCGGTCGACGCCGATGCCCTTGCAGTCCGCGAAGTGATACGTGCCCCACATCGAATATTCGTAGCCGTCCGGGTCCGGCCCGTAATGGAAATGCGGGGTCACCATCCAGCCGACGCCGAGCGGCGCGGTGTACGATTCGTAGATGCTCCACGAATCGAGCAGCATGCCCCGGACGGCTTGAAGCACCCGTTCGTCGTCGCCGAACGTCAGGCCGATCCATTCGTCCGCGATCGCCTCCGACGAAAGATCGGGGTTCCAGGCCAATCGCCCGTAGCCGTACAGATTCGCCTGCGCCAGCGGGTGGCCCGTCCAGTTCGGATCGTCGCCGATGTTGGAAACGGCCGCGAAGCCCCCGTGCGGCCTGCCGAACAGGGAGCCGTCCGCGATCCGTTTGACCGCGGAGCCTTCGCCGCGGGCGTACGTCTCGAAATCGAGCGCTTCCTTCCATTGCGGCACGAGATAGCACAGATGGCGCTGCTGGCCGGTGTACTCCTGGGTAATCTGGAACTCGATTGCCATGTTCGTGTTCGGCATTGCGCCGAACAGCGGCGATACCGGCTCCCGCACCTGAAAGTCCATCGGCCCGTTTTTCACCTGAAGGATGACGTTGTCCGCGAACCTTCCGTCCAGCGGGGTGAAATGGTCGTAGGCGGCGCGGGCGCGGTCGGTTTTCCGGTCGCGCCAGTCCTGCTTGCAGTCGTAAACGAAGCAGCGCCAGAAGACGAGCCCGCCGAACGGCCGCAGGGCGTCCGCCAGCAGGTTGGCTCCGTCCGCGTGATCGCGGCCGTACGTGAACGGTCCCGGCCGGTTTTCCGAGTCGGCCTTCACGAGAAAGCCGCCGAAATCGGGGATATGGCGGTAAATATCCGCGGCCTTCTCCTTCCACCACGCCTGCACGGACGGCTCCAGCGGGTCCGCCGTCGAGAGCCCGCCGACTTCGATCGGCGCCGCGAAGTTGACGCTGAGGCACGTGCGGATGCCGTAGGCGCGGAACGTCTCGGCAATGCGGGCGATTTTCGGCAAAAACCGCTCCGTCAAAAACATCGTTTCGTATTTGTGAACGTTCACATTATTGATCGCGATGGCGTTCAGCCCGACGGAAGCGAGCAGCCGCGCATAGTCGCGAACGCGGGACAGGTCGTCCGCGATGTCGTCGTTCCGGTAAAATATCGAGCCGCCGGCATAGCCGCGCTCGATGCTCCCGTCGATGTTGTCCCATTGGTTGATCATCCGGATTCCGTTGGCGGGATTTTCGGCGATGTCAAGCGTTTCCAGGTCCGCTCCCGCCCGCAGCAGCCGGAGGAAATGAAACGCTCCGTACAGCGCGCCGCGGGCCGTCGTCCCGGCGATCGCGATCGTCCGGCCGTTCGCGCGGATGCGGTACCCTTCCTCGGCGACGGCGGCTTGTTCTTCCGCGCTGAACAGCTCCCTCGCGGCCGCGTTGCCCGCGAACGTTCCGATCGCGATGCCGCGCGCGTCGTCCCGCGGAGTTCCTCTTGCCGGCCGCGTTCCGGTCAGCCTGGCGATTCCTTCCTCCAGCTCCGCCGCTGCGGTCGCCACGCAAAGCTCCCGCTCGGGAGCGTCGATCGTCCCCGTCCGGGAAACGATCCGCTTCGTCCGCTCGGAGCCGGCGATCGGCGGATGGGCCAGCCAGGCTTCGTATCCGGCCGGCTTCGGGGCTTTTGCTGCATGTTCCATAATTGATATCCTCCTCGATGTATGAATACGTCGTTCCAATCGATCGTATTTCTCGGTTCCATACTACCATACAAGTGTGGTAGTATGGAATAGAAGGAGTGAACGACCATGTCATTTTTCGACCCGACGTCGGCGGTTTCCGCAAAGGATTTCGTCTATGCGAAGCTGAAAAACCAGATTTTGAACCTGGAGCTGCCTCCCGGCACCGCGTTATCGGAAAAAGAATCGGCTTCGGCTTTTAACGTCAGTCGTACGCCCGTGCGCGAAAGTTTCCTGCGGCTTGCGCAGGAAGGGCTCGTTCAAGTGCTGCCCCAGCGGGGAACGTTCGTCTCCCTGATCGACCCGAATCAGGTCGAGGAGGCCCGCTTTATGCGGGAACAGCTGGAGAAGGCGGTCATTCGGCTTGCTTGCGACGAATTCCCGGCGGAATCGCTCGAGGCTCTGCGAAGCAACTTGCGCAAGCAGCTTGAAGGCATGGAGCGGCAGGACGACATGGCCCTGTTCGAGCTGGACGAAGCGTTTCACCGGACGCTGTTCGAGGGCTGCGGCAAGCTGAACACCTGGATCGCCATCCAGCAAATCAACGCCCATTTGAACCGCGCGCGCCTGCTTCGCCTCGTTTCCGCCCATCAATGGAGCCACGTGTACGAGCAGCACGAGCGGATGGTGCGGGCAATCGAGGCGGGCGACGCCGATGCGGCCGCCGGCACGATGCAGGAGCATTTGCTTCTCAGCGTCAAGGACCAGGCGGCGCTCATGGAGCAATTTCCGCACTATTTCAAACAAGGGGGATAAACGCCGGCATGAGAATGGTTTTTCGTTGGTTCGGAGAGGGCAACGATACCGTTACGCTGGACCAGATCAGGCAAATTCCCGGCGTCGAAGGCATCGTCTGGTCGCTGCACGACGTCCCGGCGGGCGAGGAATGGCCGATGGACAAAATATTGGAAATGCGCGATAAGGCGCATGCGGCCGGCTTCCACATCGAGGTCGTGGAAAGCGTCAACGTTCATGAGGACATCAAGCTGGGGCGGCCCGGCCGCGACGTTTATATCGAAAATTACAAGAAAACGATCGAAAAGCTCGGGCAGGTCGGCGCCAAAGTCATTTGCTATAACTTCATGCCCGTCTTCGACTGGCTGCGAACCGACCTGCACAAGGAATTGGAAGACGGCTCGACCGCGATGTTTTACGAAAAAAGCCGGATCGACGACATCGATCCGTTCGAGATGGCCGGCAAAATCAACGCCAATCCCGAGTTCACGATGCCCGGATGGGAGCCGGAGCGCCTGGCCCGGCTGGCGTCCCTGTTCGAAGCCTACAAGAACGTCTCCGAGGAAGACTTGTGGAGCCATCTGAAATACTTCCTGGACGAGGTCGTTCCCGTCGCGGCCAGGCACGGCATCAAGATGGCCATCCATCCGGACGATCCGCCGTGGCCGGTGTTCGGGCTGCCGCGGATCATGACGAACCAAGCCAATCTTCGCCGCTTCCTGAAGCTGCACGACAGCCCTTATAGCGGCATTACGCTTTGCAGCGGCTCGCTCGGCTCGAATCCGGCGAACGACATCGTCGGGATGATCCATGAATTCGCGGACCGCATCCCGTTCGCGCATATCCGCAACGTCCGCGTGTACGATAACGGCGACTTCATTGAAACGTCGCACCGCACGCAGGACGGCACGGTCGACATTGCCGGCATCGTCAAAGCCTATCGCGACGTCGGCTTTGCCGGTTACGCGCGTCCCGATCACGGCCGCCATATTTGGGGAGAGAAGTGCCGCCCCGGTTACGGCCTGTACGATCGCGCGCTTGGCATCATGTACTTGTGGGGCCTTTGGGACGCGACCCGTCATTCTAACCCATTCGAGGAAGGAAGGGGATCCGATGAGCGGACTTCCGAAGCATCCGTCTCTTGAAGGCAAAATCGCCGTCATAACCGGCGGCGCCGGCGTGCTGTGCCGCGTCATGGCGGCCGAGCTCGCCCGGCAAGGGGTCAAAGTCGCGGTGCTGAACCGGACGCCGGACAAGGGCGAGCGGGTCGCCCGCGAAATCCGGGAGGCCGGCGGCGCCGCGATCGCGGTCGCTTGCGACGTTACGAGCGCGGACAGCGTCCGCGAGGCGGAGCGCGTCGTGAGCGAAAAGCTCGGCCCGTGCGACATTTTGCTCAACGGCGCCGGCGGCAACCACCCGAGCGCCAACACGTCGAACGAAATTTTGAAGCTTGAGGATTTGAACGCGGAGGGGATCACGACGTTCTTCGACTTGAGCGTTCCCGGCTTCCGCAACGTGCTCGACCTGAACTTCATGGGAACGATGATCCCGACCCAAATCTTCACGCGGCCGATGGCGGAACGCGGGGGCGGCGTCGTTCTGAACGTCTCCTCCATGAGCGCGCCTTCGCCGATGACGAAGGTGCCCGCCTACAGCGCGGCCAAAGCCGCGATCAACAACTTCACGCAGTGGCTGGCCGTTCATTTGGCCGAATCCAACATTCGCGTGAACGCGATCGCCCCCGGCTTTTTCCTGACGGAGCAAAACCGCGGCTTGCTCGTCAAGGAGGACGGAACGCTTACCGAACGGTCGGGAAAAATCATTTCGCACACGCCGATGAGGCGGTTCGGCGTGCCCGAGGATTTGCTCGGAACGCTGCTGTGGCTCGCGGACGACGAGACGTCCGGCTTCGTCACCGGCACGGTCGTTCCCGTGGACGGCGGCTTCATGGCCTACGCCGGGGTATAGCCGCCGGCCGGAACGGGCGAAAACGCAAACGCATCCTTGCGGCGGCAGCCGTTCGGATGCGTTTTTTCATTGGGGTGCCAAGAGCCGTTCGACCTCCAGCGATGCCAGCAGCAGCGGGGCGATCCCCATGTAGCTGTCGGAAACGACTTTCTCCGAAACGTAATAGGCGAACGTCCCGTTGCGGTCATGGCTCAGTCCCGCGCCATGGCAAATTCGATGCAAATGGACGCCCGTTTCGTCCTCCTCCGTCAAATGACGCCGAATCCCCTCGTAGCCTTTGGCGACCGCATCCCGGAAGCCGGACTCCAAATATCGCATGCGGATTCCTTTGGCCATCGCGTAAACGAACATGCACGAGCCGGAAGCTTCCAAATAGTTGCCCTCGCGGCCGCCCTGGTCGAGCACCTGGTGCCACAGGCCGGTTTCCGCGTCCTGCACCCGGACGAGCGCCTTGCAGAGCCGATGGAACGCCCCGACGATCGTTCCCCGCTTCGGATGGTCGACCGGGAAAAAATCCAGCGCGTCGACGACCGCCATCGCATACCACCCGACCGCCCGGCTCCAGAAATTCGGCGACCTTCCCGTCACGGGATCGGCCCATTCCTGCTCCCTCGCCTCGTCCCAGCCGTGATACAGCAAGCCGGTTCGCGGATCGCGCGTTTTCCGCTCGATCAACAGCAGCTGATGCGCCGCCTCGTCCGTCAAATCCGGGCGCTCGAACGTCTTGGCGTATTCGGCCAAAAACGGGGTCGCCATGTACAAGCCGTCCAGCCACATTTGAAAAGGGTACACTTTTTTATGCCAGAAGCCGCCTTCCGAAGTGCGCGGCTGCCCGATCAGCTGCGCCGCCAGCAAGTGCGCCGCCCGCTCGTATCGGGAGTCGTCCGCGCTCAAAAGCGGGAACAAATTTTTTCCTTGATTGATCTGATCGAGATTGTATTCCTCCAGCGAGTACGAACGGATCGTTCCGTCCGCCTGAACGTACAGATCCATATGACGCCGCATAAAATCGACGTAGCCCGGTTCCTCGAGCTGAACGCCCGCCCGCCGCATGGCCATCAGCAGCATGCCTTCGACATAGGACCAGCGCCCCGAGGGGAAAGGATGGTAGCCGTCCTCGCCGCATTGCCCGGCGATCGTTTCGGCGATTTTTCGGGAAAAAAGGTCATGGGGTGCCGTCATTCGCGCTTCCTCCTCGATGGCGTTCATTTTGTTCATTGTTCGTCTGTTCCATCTGCTCATCGGTTATGCAGCCGTCCCAGCCAGCCAAACGCCTTGGCGCCGCCGATTTCGTGGCCGCCCGCGAAAAAATCGGCCTCCAGCCGGTCCGGCGCTCCCGCCGCCTCGTAAATTTCGCGAAGCTTCGCATAGGCTTCCCGCGCCGAAGCGGCCGGGAAGACGCGATCCTCGTCCCCCGATTCGATCAGCAGCGCCCGCGGCGCGATCAGTCCGATCAATTCGGGCATTTCGGCCTCTTGCAAAATGCCGGGCACGTAATTGTCCAGGCAGTGGTCCCGGTCCAGAATGCTTCCCCGGAACGTGTTCGCATACCCGCTGACGACGGTCCTGCGAATCCGCTCGTCCAACGCGGACGCAAAGGCGGCCACCAGCCCTCCGCCCGAAATGCCCATCGCGCCGATCCGGTCGCCGTCGACTTCACTTCTGCCGCACAGGTAGTCGAGCGCGCGCATCGTCTCGTAGACGCGGTACCCGGCGAGCGTGTGCCCCGTCATCAAGAGATGAACCGACATCGCGTAGCAGGAGCTTTTGGCCGGCCCTTCCGCGGCGTCCCGGGAAAACCGCCGGTCCCCGAAGCCGAGCAGCTCCGGCGCCGCGACGACGAAGCCCTGCCTCGCAAGCGTAACCGCGAAATCCTTGTGCAGGCCCGGATCCCCCGGCGCGGCGAGCCGTCGGGCTCCAGGCCGCAAATTTCCCGGCTTCCGTAGCCGTGGCCGTGAATGGCGAGTACGGCGGGGCCGCGCCGGTTTCCCGCTCCTTCCGGGAGCAGCACGTACAGCGGCATCCGCAATCCGTCGAACGTCGTGATCTCGACCCGTTCGCGCACGTATCCGTCGCACGGCGTCCGTTCCAGCAAGACGGGATCGAGCTCAGCCGCCCGCGAGGGAAACGGGCCGAGCCGACGCCGAAATCCGGCCAGCAGGCCGCTTCTCCACTCCGCCCAATTCATGCCCGGGCTGAACGCGCCCGAGCCTTCGAGTTCTCCCGCAAGCCGGCGAAAATATTGCCGCAACGCGGTCTCCTCGTTTTCATTCATTTATTTCAGCACCTTTCGTTCGGTTCTTCATCGTTCTATAATGGTAACCGTACAGGACCCGATCAAGGGGGGGACGGCGTGCAGGAAGCGGAAAGTCCGAAATACGCGATCGGCGGCGGCAGCTTCAGCATCCAGCTCATGAAGCGAAAAGGCGTCACGGCGATGCCGCGGCCGCACAGCCACCGGTCGATCGAACTTTATTACCTCATTTCCGGGGAACGCATTTATTTTATCGAAGATCAGGTCGTGACCGTTCGGGAAGGCGATCTGATCGTGATCGCCCCGGGAGAGCTTCATGCGACGGCCAGCTCCCAGGTCGCCGAATTCGAGCGCTTCCTGCTTCATGTCGAGCCCGAATTTCTCGATCCGTCGCTGTCGGTCGAGCCGCTGCTCGCCCCCTCGGGACGCTTTCGGCTTATTCGCCTTTCCTTCAAGGAGCAGGATGAAGTCCGGCGTCTTCTCGCGCAAATGCAGGATGAATGCCGGCTGGGCCGCCTTCATTACGAGCTCTGCGTCCGGTCGCTGCTCGCCGAGCTCCTGATTCTGCTCCATCGGATCGAACCGCAGCGCGCGGAACCGGCCGACCGGCATCCCCTTTTCGCGAAAATTTCCGAAATCGCGACCTACTTGCGCGAGCATGCGCGAGAGCCGTTGACGCTCGAAGCGACGGCAAACCGCTTCTATATTAGCGCGTCTTATTTAAGCCGCATCTTTTATCGGTTTACCGGCTTTCATTTTCGGGAATACGTGACCGTCGTCCGCATTCGCGAAGCGCAAAGGCTGCTTGCGGAAACGCAGTTGCAAGTGCAGGAAGTCGCCGGGAAAATGGGGTTCGAGCATATGTCCCACTTCAACCGGACGTTCAAGCGCATCGCCGGAATCACGCCGCTTCAATATCGCAAGCGGAGCGCCCGCGACTGACGGAGCTGCCGCCAGTTCACCAAATCGCGGCGTGGAAAATCGGAACGCCGGGAACCTATTCGAACGCGGACGTCACCAAGGAAACGCCTTCAGTATAGTTCATGCCAAGGACGATTTGTTGTATTTTTGATGCTTTTTTTGCTTCATTTTTAACATTACTTGTCCTCCTGCCGGTTTCGAAAGCGAAAATCAACGGCGTGTTTTCCGAATAGATGGCGCCGATCGGCAACGGTTTCGTCGATTACGAGGCGAACTTCCCGAAAGCGCTGGAGAAACTGAAGGAAGCGGGTATTGACAAGTACGTGGCGGAGTATCAGAAGCAATTTTCGGAGTGGCACGCGCAGCAATAAAAGACAAAAGAGGCGGTCTCGCGGGTCCGAACGGGCCCGCGAGATCGCCTCTTGTTTCAGCCTTCATCTACTCCGCCAAAGCGGCGCAGCCCTTTTGCACGACGCTCAGCCACTGCTCGGCGATCAGGTGATGGCCGGCCGCCGTCGGATGGACGCCGTCCCAAATCCAGTAGGCGGGGTCGGCTTTTTCCGCGGCGCGGTCGAACGGCTCCTGCAGCGGAACGAACAGGGCGCCGTACTGCTCGGCCAGCGATTTGACCGTTTGCCGGTAGACGGCCATCCGGCGGTTCCATTCGTCCCATTTTTCCAGCGTCGCGCCGGTCTTGAGGATAAAAGGTTCAAGCAGCACGAGGACGGCATCCGGAAGCACTTCCCTCGTCTCCTCGAGCAAATGGCGGTAGGCCCGCTCGAACCGGTCCGTCGCCCCGCTCGGTTCGTTCGACATGATCCGCCACAAATCGTTGACGCCGATCAAAATGCTGATCAAATCCGGCTTCAAGGCGATCGCGTCCTCGTTCCATCTCGCGTACAGGTCCGACACGCGATTCCCGCTGATGCCGCGGTTGATAAAATGCGGCCGGCTCGCGGCAAGCCGCTCCCCGAGCCTGGCGGCAATGAGGTACGGATAGCTGTGGCCCAAAATATGGTTCAGGTCCTCGCTTCTCCCCCGGCCTCCGTCCGTAATCGAATCGCCTTGAAACAATACCGTGAATCCTTGCTTCGTCGTCATTTTCCATTCACCTCGACAAACGGATCATTGCTTTCCCACCATAGCGCGTCGGCTTTCCAAAATCAAGAGACGCCGCGAATTCGTCCCTCATTCCGTGTCGGAGCGGCCGGTCCGGCTCATCTTGTATTCCAGCGGGCTTACGCCGACGCGTTCCTTGAAAACCTTGGAAAAATAATGCTGGTCGGCGAAGCAGAGCGCTTCCGCGATTTCCCTGATTTTCATTTCCGGCTTCGTCTCCATAAGCTTGCAGGCTTCGTTTATTTTCATCTCCGTGTAGTAGTGAACGAACGTTTTCCCCGAGAAGCGTTTGATGATTCGGCTGATATAGGACGAGCTGACATGGAACAGGCGGACGAGATCGGGGATGGACACGCTGGAATAGAGGTTGGTCCGCAAGTAGCCGTCCATTTGCTCGAACAGTTCGTCTCCGCTTTTCCGGTTCGACGATTTTACCCGGGAAAAGCATTCCTCCGCCCATTCGAGCAGCCCCGAGCCGAATTCCTCGTAGCTCGGCCGGCCGAACAGGTCCTCCCGCCGCTTGTGCATCCCGGCGGCATCCGCCCCGTCGCCCTCCTCCAGAAGCGATTCGAAAGCGCTCTCGATCGACCGGACAAAGCGCTTCAATTCGGCGAACCGGACGTTGCCCCGCTTCCATTTCGCCACCTGCTCGGACAGCATCAGCATGAACCGGTCTTTGTTCATCTGCTCGATCATCGCGGCGAAAGCGCCGCCGAGCCGGTCGACTTCCTCGAACGACGGCTCGGGATCGTCCCGGTACAACGCGAAATCGAGCGCGACCGGCTTGAAGACAAGCTGCCGGTCGTCCAGAAGGCGCGCGGCTTCCCGGTATTTTTCCGGAATTTGCGTCCATTCCGTCGGCGTCAGGCAGCCCACGAGCGAAGCCTGGGCGCCGTCGTCCAGAAGGCGCGAGCGCACGTCTTCGATCAGGTCCGCGGACGATTCGCTGCGCTTAAGCCAGGAAGCGTCGGCGATCAGCAGCAGCTGGTCCCGCTCGATCGTCGGCAGGGCCCACGAAGGGATGGCGGCATCCGGAACGGCAGCCTCGAACGGAGTTCCCGATACCGGCATCGCCGCGGCGAAGGGCTGTTTCCGAATCACGAAAAAAATTTTCGGTTCCCGGTAAAATTCAGGCCCGGGCCTCCATTCCCGGACAGCGTCCCGATCCAAAATTTCGTGAAAGCCGGATAGCGAATGATCCTGCTCCTCCGCAAGCTGCGCCAGCAGATTTTTCATCACTTCCGTCAGCTGGCTTTTCTCGACCGGCTTCAGCAAGTAGTCGTTGACCTGCAAATTGATCGCTTTTCGCGTGTACTCGAAGTCGTTGTAGCCGCTGATCAAGACGGCTTTCAGCTGCGGATGAAGCTTTTTGGCCTGATCGATAAGCGCAAGACCGTCCATTTTCGGCATTCGGATATCCGTCAGCATAATATCGATCGCATGGAGGCCGAAGGCGGCGAGCGCCTCCTCGCCGTTCGCCGCCGTCGCCACGACACGCACCGGCAGTCCCGACGATTCGACCAGCCCCTTGATGTTTCGCAAGATCGGCTTGCTGTCTTCCGCGATGAGAACGTTATACATGGATGCGTGCTCCCTTCCTTAGTAGAAATCCCGTTTGAGGGAAGCGATGATCTGGATGGTCGTTCCGCTGTCGGCGTTGTTGAACACGTTGAAAAACAGGCGGTTTTTGTACATCAGCTTCAGCCGGTTCACCGTATTGATGATGCCCATGTTGCCGATGCCGAGCGAGCTGTTTTTGAGCTCCTGGATGCCGTGGTCGGATTCCTGGATTTTGTTCACGATTTCCTTGATTTTCGCCCGGTCGATCCCTTTGCCGTTATCGCTGATTTCTATGGCCCAGAGACCGTTGAACAGTTTGATGTTGATATGGATTTTCCATGGCGGTGCCGTATTTTCGAAGGCGTGCTCGATGCAATTTTCGACGAACGGCTGGATGACGAGGCGCGGCAGCTGAATGTCGTCCGCCGAAGGATCCATTTCGATTTCCCAATCGAGGTCATCCTCGTAATTGCGTTCTACCAGCGACAAGTATCTTTTCGTATGCTCGATTTCCTCCCGTATACTCGCATGCTTGTACGGCGATGATACAATGTATCTCAAGCTTTCCGACAGCTGCTTGCACATATCGGATACGGCCTCGTTTTTGCCCTCCTGGGCCGCAATGCTGATCAAATACAACGCGTTATGGATAAAATGGGGCGCGATTTGCGCTTGGAGCGCGGTGTTTCTCGCCATGGCTTCCTCGTGAACGGCCAGCTTTTCTCTCTCGATCGACGTCTGCAGCCGTTCGAGCAGCTCGCCGAACGCCTCGTTGAGCAGCTGCAGGTCGTTGTTGTGCAGCTTGCCGTCCGTTCGCAGGATCAGGTTGCTGTAATTCATGCGCATGATCTGGCCGCGCAATTTCCGAATCGGCACGACGAAATTCCGGGCGAAAACGTAAACGTAGACGAACGAAAACAAAGTGAGCGAAACGATCAACAGGATCGAAACGTTCCGGACCGAATTGACGGAACCGAGCACCGATTCCTTGGACGTGACGATCACGGTCGTCCAGCCGCTCGGTTCCGATTGCTGGTAGGCGATATAATTGCGCGAACTGTCCGTGTAGATGCCCCTGTCCGACGGCAGCGGCCGCTTGTACTCCTCGTTCGCTTCGCCGGCCGCCCCCGCGGATTTGACGATGGTCCGGTTTTCGGAATCGACGACGTACACGCGCGAGCCGACGACCGCGTCGACCACTTTTTGCAAATACGCGTAATCGAGCCGGATGTTCAAATAGCCGAATACTTTTCCGTCCACATCCATGATCGGCCGAATGAAATCGAGGGTACCGGGCTCGTCCGCATGCAGGATGAAGCTGCTTTCGTTCAATTCGGTTTCGTACCGTTCGTCTTCGACGACGGGCTTGAGGCTCGAGGGAACCGAGGTTCCGAAGTAGGACGAAACCAGCGTGCCCTCGAGACTGTAGATGCCCATGTCCTGTATGTCCAGACTCGGCCCCAAAGCCTGAAACATCATATCCTTCAGAAGCCGGACCCGCTGCAGCCCCTGAATGGGGGAATTCGGGCCGAAATTGAGCGATTCGAACAGATTTTTGTTGGATAATATGCGCTGCGACAGCTGATTCTGCACATCGATGTATTCTTCCAACTGGTCGGAAACCTGCGTTGCCGTCATCAGCCTTTCGTTGATCGTTTTTTCCCGGAGCGGCGGGATGACGTACGAATTCACGTAAATCAAGAAACAGCCGAGAATGACGATCAGCAGCGGAAAAAACGTCAGGAAGAGCCTCGTTTGCAAGCTGGTCCGGTTTTGGAAGGGGTTGTTTTTTAGGCGCAGCCGGATCATCCTTTCATCCTCTCCGGTTCAGAATATTACACATCAACAGGAAACGACAAACATGTACCCCGCCGATCCCGAAATTTATAATCGTAATTGTAATCGGATTCAGTACAAGTTACAACCAATACCGAACATTGGGGGAAATTCGCATGTCCAAAAAAATGAAACGAACGTCGAAGCTTTTGCTCCTGTCGGCCTTGACCGTCGCCTTGGCCGCCTGCGGTTCCAACTCGGGTTCGTCCGGTTCGTCGGAAGCGTCCGGCGGATCCGCGGGCTCGGGCCAAAAAGTGACAATCGAGCTGGCCATCTCCAAAGCCTCGCAGGATTCCGCCTTCGTCGACGCGGAACTGCTCAAGAAGTTCGAGGAACAAACGAACATCAAAGTCAATATCCAGCAGCTTCCTTCCGAACAAGTGACGACCGTGCTGCAAACGAAGCTTGCCGTCGGCGAAACGCCGGACATCATTCAATACAACCTGGCAAGCGCCGTGTCCGATTTGAATCTGGAGCGCAATTTCGAAATTCTCGACAACGAGTCCTGGGCGAGCCGCCTGCTGAACAAGGAAGTGCTTTCGTCGGGCGGCCATATTTACAGCTTCCACGTCAGCCAGGACACCGGGATGCAGGGCGTCGTGTACAACAAGGAAATTTTCGAAGAGCTTGGCCTATCCATTCCGGCCAACTACGACGAATTCATCGCGGCGGCCGAAAAGATCAAAGCGGCCGGCATCACCCCGATCTTCATGCCGTTCAAGGACCACTGGGCAACGAACATTTGGACGTCGGCCGCTTTCGCCGACTATGCCGCCAAAAACGAGCCGACGCTGTGGGAAGATTTGAACGCCAACAAGAAAAAATGGACCGACATTCCGGCTTTCGAAACGATCATTCAGCAGCAATACGATCTGTATGAGAAAGGCCTCACGAACACCGACGTGCTGAGCGACAGCTACGATATGGCGGTAGGCAAATTCCTGAACAAGGAAGTGGCCATGATGTTCATGGGCGACTGGCTCATCCAAGACGTCGAAAACAAAGATCCGAACATGCGCCTCGGCCTGTTCCCGATCCCGTACGCGCAAGACGCGCTCGTCGGCGCCAGCCCGCTCGGCGGACAGCTGTTCATTCCGAAACAGGCGAAGCACATCGAAGAAGCGAAAAAGTTCCTGGAGTTCCTCGCTTCTCCGGAAGTCGCGCAGGAGATCGTCAACGAACAGGAATACGTATCCAACTTTAACGATGTCACGACCCCGGAGCTTCCGGAATACAAGCAGGAAATCGTCGACTTGTACATTACCCCGCAAAAAACGGTCACGACGATGGAAGCCTACATGTCCATCGACCTGAGCGAACTGTACCGGAACTTGCAGGACGTGTTCGCGGGCGGCAAGACGGCGAAGGAAGTGCTGGAAGCG
This sequence comes from Cohnella algarum, assembly GCF_016937515.1. NCBI lineage: Bacteria > Bacillati > Bacillota > Bacilli > Caryophanales > Paenibacillaceae > Cohnella > Cohnella algarum. The sequence goes on along the minus strand of NZ_JAFHKM010000002.1, from coordinate 3,983,359 downwards.
TGGGATACGAAGTTTAACCAGCTGATGAAAGACAAGGGCGTCGAAGGCTTCTAAATATAAAGGCGGAAAAGGGGCAGGCTCGAGCTTGACGGGCTTCGCCCTGCCCCGTCCGTTACGGAGAGTGAACCATGAAAATAGCCAAAAAACTGTACTCGTACTACATGGTTATGCCCGCGCTGCTCATCTACGTCCTCTTTTTCGTCCTTCCCGCCATCATCGGATTCTACTATTCCTTCACCGACTGGCGCCTGGATCGGGAGACGATCAGCTTCAACGGATGGACGAACTTCAAGACGATTTTCACGGACGAAACGCTGATCCTGGCGCTTAAAAACACGGTCATCTTCGCGGTCGTCACCGTCATCGGCAAAAACGTCATCGGGATCGTGCTTGCCGTCGCATTAAATATGAAACTGAAGACCAGAAACCTGCTGCGGGCGATTTTCTACTCCCCTTCCATTCTGAGCATTCTGGTCATCAGTATCGTATTTACTCCGATGCTGCGATCCGACGGCGTCATCAACAAGCTGTTCGAGTCCGTGGGACTCGGGTCGCTGTCCCAAGCCTGGTTGACCGATCCGGCCATCGTTATTTTTACGGTGTGCGCCATCTCGATCTGGCAGTCCGCCGGCTTTCAAATGGCGATTTATCTCGCCGGCCTGCAGTCGATTTCCAAGGAATACTACGAAGCCGCGACGATCGACGGCGCAGGCTCGTGGAAAAGCTTCGTCCATATTACGCTTCCGCTGCTGCTGCCGGCCATCAACATCAATCTCATGCTCACGCTGATCGGCGGGCTGAAAGTATTTTCCGAAGTGTTCGTGCTTACGGGAGGCGGCCCCGGCAATGCGTCCCAGGTCGTCGGCACGATCATTATGCGCTCGTTCGGCGAAGGAAACTGGGGACTGGGCACGGCCATGAACACGCTGCTGTTCGTCGTCGTCACCGCCATTTCCATTCCATTGTTGTACTTCATGCGGCGCAAGGAGGTTAGCGAATAATGAGCATGCGTTTGCGTCACGCCTTGCGCAATTATATCGTGGAAGCGATCATGCTGCTGAGCTGTCTGATCATTTTGCTTCCGCTGCTGGTCATGGTGTTCGGATCGTTCAAAAACAACGTGGAAGTGCTCGACTTCTCGCTCAAGCTTCCGCAGGAATGGCTATTCAGCAACTACAAGCTCGTCTATGAGCAAGGAAACCTGCTGCGGTCGTTTCTGAACGGGATCCTGATTACCGGCATCTCTTCGATTATCAATATCGTGACCACATCCGCGGCTTCCTTCGTCCTCGTGCGGAGAGAATCGCGCATGTCGAACTTCCTTTATCTGTTTTTCTTCATGGGTCTGATCGCCCCGATGTCCACCATTACGACGATTCGGGTCGTGCAATGGTTCGGCTTCTACGGCAGCGTCACGAGCGTCATTCTCATTTACGCGGCGCTTAATACGGCATTCAGCGTCTTTCTGTACAACGGCTTCATCAAGTCGATTCCGAGAGTTCTCGACGAGGTCGCGTTCCTCGAAGGGGCCGGCATGTTCAACGTCTTTTTCCGGATTATCATTCCGCTCATCGTCCCGGTCAATGCCACCGTCCTCATTATGGTGTTCATGTCGGTATGGAACGACATCACGATTCCGATTTACTTTTTGACCGACAGCACCGACTGGACGATGCCGCTCGCGGTATACAACTTCTACGGCCTGTACAGCCGGGACTGGAACCTGATTTTCGCCGTGCTCGTGCTGACCTCCTTGCCGGTCTTCATCCTGTATTTGTTCGCGCAAAAGTATATTATCGGAGGCCTGACAGCCGGCGCGGTAAAAGGATAATCGAATATCGCAAGCGAGAGGAGCCGCCCGCGCCAAAGCTGGCGGCTCGCTTTGCGCTCGGCGGCATCGCTTCGGGATCTCGCAAGCCATCGGATCGTAAAAACTGCATATAAAACGGAAAACAAGCCGATAGGCTCCGCGTCCTCGTCATGGTAAGCTGAATTTGGACGATCCCGGGCTGGGCGGTTCGCGTCCGATCGCCGCAAGCCAGGGAAAGGTTTCCCGATCAACGCGAATCCAACGAACGGAGGATGCAGAATGACTTACCGGGTTGCCATCGCCGGGTGCGGCGGAATTTCCGACCGGCACCTGGCGGCGCTTAAGCAATGGGAGCAGTCCGGCGGCCGCGCATGCGCCGTTGCCGTCGCCGATACGAATCCTTCCCGCGCGCAGGCGGCAGCCGAACGGTACGGCGGAAGGCTGAGCGTTTATGCCGATTACAAGAAGATGATCCGCGAGGCGGCGCCGGACGTCGTTATCGTCGCCCTTCCCCATTTTCTTCATCTGGAGGCGGCCTGCTTCGCCGCGGAGGCGGGGTGCCACCTGTTGCTGGAAAAACCGATGGCGCTTACGCGTTTTAATATTCCGAGGACATCAATCTGGACATCGTGGCCGACAAGCTGCATATTACGCCGGGGTACCTTTCCAGCTACTTCAAAGAGAAAACGGGCACGAACTTCAGCGATTATCTGAACGAGCTGCGGATCGGCCGGGCGAAGGAGCTGCTCCTGAATCCGGAGCTGCGCATTCAGGACGTGGCGGCCGCGGTCGGGTATCAAAACGTCAACTCCTTCATCCGCATGTTCAAGCGCAGCTCCGGCGTGACGCCGGGCGAATACCGGAAACGGGCTGCCGGCTCCACCAAGGCGATGTAACCCGGCGCATGCGAAAAGGCGTCCCTGGCGGCAGCATGCAGCCATCTGGGACGCCCCAAATGAATGATGGAATACGATCTATACCTATAACTGCGCCACGACGGCCTGCGGGATCCGCTCGATCGGGAGCTGCTTCTCGACGGCCCCCAGTTCATAGGCCACTCTCGGCATCCCGTAGACGACCGACGTTTTTTCGTCCTGACCGAACGTCCTCGCCCCTTTTCGCCGCATCGCGAGCAGCCCTCTTGCGCCGTCATACCCCATGCCCGTCAACAGGACGCCGATCGCCACGCCGCCGCATTCCTTCGCCGCCGAATCGAACAGCACGTCGACCGAAGGACAATGTCCGTTCACCTTATCTCCCTCGAAGCATTCGACCTTGAAGCCGTCGCCACTCTTCTTGAGCTTCATATGCCGGTCGCCCGGCGCGATCAGCACGCTGCCGGGCACGACCTCGTCCCCGGACTGCGCTTCCTTGACGCGAAAAGCCGTCGACTGGTTCAGCCGGTCCGCGAACATGCGGGAGAACCCGACCGGGATATGCTGCACGACGACGAGTCCGGGAACGGTGTTCGGAAGCCGCTTCAGCAGTTGCAGCACCGCTTCCGTTCCGCCGGTGGACGCCCCGACCGCGATCACCTTGAACCGGCTGTTTCCGTTTCGCTGCCCTTCGGCGGCCGGAGCGGCAGGCTCCGGCGGCTTTTGGAGAGCGGCCCCCACTTTGGCGGCGGACGCGACTTTGATCGTCGCGATCAGCGTCCGAATGAACGCTTCCACGCTGCCGGGCGATTGCGTGTCCGGCTTTTTCACCACGTCGACGGCGCCCGCCACCATGGCGTCGACACCCGCTCCGGCGGCGCCGCTTACGACGACGACGGGAATCGGATACTGCGGTAGCAGCCTGCGAATGAACTCGATGCCGTTCATTTTGGGCATTTCGACGTCGCAGGTCATGACATCCGGGCGCAGGGCGACGATTTTGTCCCTCGCCTCGAACGGGTCGGCCGCCGTGCCGACGACTTCGATCCTAGGATCCGTGGAGATCGCTTTGGCGATCACCTCCCGGAACATGAGCGAATCGTCGACGATAAGCACTTTAATCGCTCGGTTCACCCCAAGCGGCCCCCCCTTTTCCGTTTGCATTCGCGTTCCTTATTTCCGATAAACCGACGGCATGACGTACCGGAAGCGCGTCGAATCGCGGCTGATCGATTCGGACTGGCCGATAAACAAATAGCCTCCGGGCTCCAGCATGCCGTAAAACTTGTCGACCAGCTTTTCCTTCGTCGCGTTGTCGAAGTAAATCATAACGTTGCGGCAAAAGATGACGTGAAATTTGCGCTTGAACGGGAACACCGGATCCATCAAATTGAATTTGCGGAAAATGACCTCTTCCGCCAGCTTCGGATCGATGGCCGACCGGCCCTCCCCCGCCTTCCGGAAATAGCGCGATCGCCATGCTGCGGGAAGAGGCGCGATCGCCTCGTCGGCGTAAAGGCCCCGTTTGGCCGTCTCCAGCACCCGGGCGGAAATGTCCGTCGCCAATATTTTCGTATCCCATCCCGCCTTCCGGGGACCGAAAAACTCGTCGACCAGCATGGCCAGCGTATACGGCTCCTCGCCGCTGGAGCAGCCCGCGCTCCAAATCCGCAAATCCTTGTCCTTGATCGAGCCGTAAAGAAAGGGAAGAGCCTGCTCCTTGAAAAAACGGAAATGCTCGGTCTCCCGCATGAAAAACGTATGGTTCGTCGTAATCCGGTCAACGAGCTGACGCGACGCCATCCCCGTTTTGTCCGCTTCGACTTCGTCCATGTATTCGGTAAAGGAGCTCATTCCCCGGTCCGCAACGACGTGCTGGAGCCTGCCGACGACAAGCGGACGCTTCTCCTCCCTCAGATGTATGCCGTAATGCGCCTTCACGTATTCGGCCAGGCGCCTGAATTCGTTGTCCGTAATTCCCAACACGGCCGCCACCCGTCAATATTTGCCGAATTCGTTGTCGCTGAGGGCGATTTTGGCCGGATATCCGGACTCCGGAGCGGGCTCGTCGGACGGAGCGCGGGCAAGGCGCTTGTCGGCCGCCATCGATTCGATCATGCGGAGCACGGCCGGACTGAACTCGTCGTATTTCGCATAAGCCGATCCCGCCGGCTTCAGGTTGAAGCGCGCGACGAGCTGCTTCAGCATCGTCGCCTGGCTGGACAGTTCTTCGCTGGCGGCCGCGCTCTCCTCGCTCGTCGAAGAGTTCGTCTGCACGACCTGCGACACTTGCATGATGCCCTGGTTGATTTGGGCGACGCCCGAAGCCTGCTCGTTCGAGGCGATCGCGATTTCGCCGACCAGCTCCGCGACCTTCTCGATGCCGCTGACCATATCCCGCAGCGCCTGGGCCGTATCGTTGGCGATTTTCGTTCCGGCTTCCGCCTTTTTGATCGAGCCTTCGATCATGTCCGTCGTTTCCTTGGCGGCTCCGGCCGAGCGGGCGGCCAAATTGCGCACTTCCTCCGCGACGACGGCGAAGCCCTTGCCGTGCTGTCCGGCGCGAGCGGCTTCCACCGCCGCGTTCAGCGCCAGAATGTTCGTTTGGAAGGCGATCTCGTCGATCACCTTGATGATTTTCGAAATGTTCGCGGAAGCTTCGTTGATTTCCTCCATCGCTTCCAGCATCTCTTTCATCTGCCGGTTGCCGAGCATGGCGTTGGCCTTGACCGACTCGGCCAGCTCGTTCGCCTGTCCCGCGTTGACCGCGTTCTGGTTCGTTTGCGCCGATATTTCCTCGAGCGAGGCGGAGAGCTGCTCGACGACGCTGGCTTGCTCGGTGGCACCTTGGGACAAGGAAATGCTGGAGGCCGACACCTGGCTGGCGCCGGAGGCGACCTGTTCCGCGGCCGCGTTGATGTTCGTCAGCACTTCATTGTTGCTCTCGACCATCTGCTTCAGCTTGCGGCCCAGCAGATCCCGGTCCGACCGGACTTCGATTTCGACCGTCAAATCTCCCTCCGCGATCCTCTCGGCGGCCTGCGCCTGCCCGCGAATTCCTTCAATCATCCGGCCGAAGGCTTCCATCAGCGTTCCGATTTCGTCCTTGGAGTTCGACGAAACCTGAACGCTCACGTCGCCGACGGCCAGCTTGTCCGCCGTGTCGGTCAGCAGGCGAAGGGGACGAACGATGCTGTTGATCAGCAGCACGGCGACGATGACGCTGATCAGCGCGACGACAGCGATGACGATGATCATCAGGTTTCTCGTGCTGGCGTAAACGGCATCTCCTTCGTCGCTCGCGATCTTGGCATGATTTTGATTATAGTCGACCAGTTCGACCAGATTCGCGGAAAATTCGTCGAACAGCGCTTGCGAATCTCCCCGCATCAAATTCATCGCGGCATCGGTTTCCAGTCCGATGCTGAACGCCTCGACTTGCTCGCGAATCGCTTTGTAGCTGTTCCAGCCGGAGAGAACGTCATCCAGCATGCGGCCGCTTTCGGCGTCGTTCGTTCTTGTCCGATAGGCGTTCAATTCGGCCTCGATTTGCCGCTCGGCTTCCGCCATTTCTCCGGACAGCTGCTCCATTTCCTCGGCCGAGGAGGCGAGAATGTGGCGATACTCCAAAATTCGGTAGTCGGAGGTCATCGTATTCAGCACGTTTGCGCTATTCGTATCCGGCAGCCATTTGTCGCTGATGACCGTGGATTGGCGATTCACGTTGCCAAGCGATACGACCGCGAAAACGCCAAGACCGACGATGACGGCGATCAGAAATCCGAAAATCGTAAACAGCCTGCTTTTAATGGTCATTTTGTTCATCATGTTGTTGCCTCCCAGTCGGTTCGGTTGCATCCGTCATGTTGCGGTCAAAGCGATTCGAGCAAAGCCAGGTCCTTATCCTGCAGCAGCTTGTCGCAATCCAGAAGAAGCTTTACGTCTTCGCCGACGCTGCCGATTCCTTTAATGTACCGGCTGCTGTACAGTTTGTTCATTTCGGTCGGGGAGACGATTTCCGCCTCGGAAATCGCGAGCACCTCCGACACGCTGTCGACGATCAGGCCGATGGTCATTTCCTCGATATCGGTCACGATGACGCAGGTGCGGTCGTTATATTCCCGAAACGGCTTCTTGAACCGAAGCCTTACGTCCATCACCGGAATGATTTTGCCTCTCAGATTGATGATTCCCTGAATGTATTCGGGAAGCTCCGGCACGACCGTAATCGGCTGCAGCCCGATAATTTCGATAACGAACCTGATTTCGATGCCGTACGACTCGTCGCCGAGCTTGAAAATCAGGTATTTCCCTTGCAGCGTGTCCTCTTCGTAAGGTTCGGACAACCGCTCTTCCAGTTGACTCATGCTCGAATCCGCCTCCTTTTCCGCAATGCCGATTTACCGGATCGCTCCGTTCAGGGCCCCGGTGTCCAAAATCAGGCTGATGCTGCCGTCGCCGAGCAGCGTGCATCCGGCAAGCCCCCGAATGTTGCCCATCCTCTTGATGTATTCGGGCAACGCCTTCACGACCACCTGCTGCTGGCCAAGCAGCTCGTCCGCAAACAGGCAGTATGCCGCGCCGTCATGCTCGACCATGACAAGGATCCCTTCCGTGAAGGAAGACGTATCCGACCGAACGCCGTACAATTCGTGAAGACGAACGATCGAATAGCACCTGCCGCGGACGAGAATCATCTCGTTGCCGTCCGGATCGCGGATGATGTCCGTTTCCGCCGGGCGGAACGATTGAACGATCGAGGCGGTCGGAACCGTGTATCGCGAAGAGCCGACCCGGATCGTCATCCCGTCGATAATGGCCAGCGTGAGCGGGATTTTCAGCATGATCGTCGTCCCGCTTCCTTCCTCGCTGTCGACGGATATGACACCGCCGATCTGCGAAAGATTGGAGGATACGACATCCATGCCGACTCCGCGGCCGCTGTACTCGGAAATGCTGTCCTTGGTGGAAAAACCCGGGAGGAAGATCAGGCCGAAAATCTCCTTGTCGCTCATTTCGCTCTCCGGCTTCGCGAGCAGTCCGTTCTCCCGCGCCTTCGCCAGCAGCTTGGCCTTCGACAGTCCCCTCCCTTCGTCCTTGATCAGCACGTACACGTCGCCCCCGGCGTTTTTCGCTTCCAGCGTGACCGTACCGAATGCCGGCTTCCCCGCTTTCTGCCGGTCGGCGGGCGGCTCGATTCCGTGATCGATCGCGTTCCGGATCAAGTGCATGAGCGGATCCGAAATGTGCTGGATCACGTTCTTGTCCACCTCCGTCTCCTCGCCGACGAGCCGCAGCCGGACTTCCTTGCCGAGATTCCGGCTCATGTCCCGGACGATCCGGTGCATCTTCTGGAAGGTCGCGGTCAGCGGCACCATCCGGATCGACATGACGGCGTCCTGCAGCTCGCTTGTAATTTTATGCAGAAGCTGCGCCGCCTTGTTGAACCGGTCCAATTGAAGCCCCTTTAAATCGGGGTTCTGCGTGACCATCGCTTCCGCGATCACCATCTCGCCGACCAGATCCATTAACCGGTCCAGCTTGTCGACGTTGACGCTGATCATGCTCTGGGCGGGCTGGCCGTATTCCGCCGAATCCTTAGGCAGCGCCTTCGCCGCCTGCCGGTCGGCGGGTTGCGGCATCCCGAGGGTCGCCTCCGGGGCGGGAGGAGCTTCGCCGTCCGCTCGAAAGAGCTCAAGGCTTTGCAGAAACAACGTTCCGTCCAAAAACGCCCGAAGCTCTTCGACCGGTTTAGCCGATGCGAACCTTAAACGAAATCCGCCTTTCCGAATGGCTTCGGCGCTTGTCTCGTCGCCGACGAGATCCTTCGGCTCGTGGGAGAGGACGGTCGCCAGCTCGCTTAACCCGTGAACGATCCCGAACGCCCGAACGTTCTCCATCTCGCATCCGTCCTGGAAAAACGCGACGGCCTCGTATACGGGCTCGGCCGGGCCGTCGGAGCCGTCGAATCGGGACATCTCCGGCTTGGCCGTCGGAGCCTCCGCAGCCGACGCTTCGTTTGTCTCGTTCGTTTCGTTTGTCTGCTTCACGTAAGCAAGAAACTCGTGAATCGTTGCGATCAGCAAGGAAGCGTCTCCGTCCGCTTCCTCGCCGGCCTTGATCTTGTGCAGCTCAACCTTGATAAAGTCGATGCCGTCCAGCACAAGATCGGACAGAACGGAGTAATCCACCCTTTCCGGCCTCCGCTCTCGCAAATAGAAAAAGAGGTCCTCCATCGCATGGGCAAGCGTTGATACGGCCGTATACATCATCATGGCGGCGGAGCCTTTGATCGTGTGCATGTTCCGCATGATTTCGTTCACGGCGACGGGAGTAAAGCCTTCCGCTTCGCTCATGACGACAGACTGCTCCAATTGTTCGATATTTTGCGATGTTTCATAGATGAACATTTCGACCATTTGATCGTTGATCGGGTAGTCTGCCATAGAATCCCTCATTGTTGTAATAGCCTATGATCCCCTAATATCGAACTTCGGAACTATGCTTGTTATATCAGAACCTATAAATAATCCTTTATTACTATATAAAAGTGGAATTTCAAGTAATTTAATTCCATTATTTCTTTCAAAATACGACAAAATTCGCAATTTCCAAAACGGGAATAGACCCGTTCGGGCGAACGAGTCTTTTTGTTCATGATGGACAGCCCGGTCCGCATAAGCTTAGTTGTCCCTTGACCAGAGGAGGGGAAGCTTATGGCGAAAAGGAAGCGCGGCGAAATCGTCGTCGTCGTCATCACCCGCGAGCATGTGGTCCGGTTCGTCGTCTACGACGTTTTTTTCAGTTGGCTTTTCTACCAGGGATTGACGAAGCTCCATGCGCCAAGCTTGATCCCCTTCGCCGGCAGCGTGGCGGGGCCGATGCTTCTTCGGAGGTATTTGGAACGGCAGGAGCGCGATACGCAAGCAAGCGGTTATCCCAAACCGCACGTTCCGCCTGCTCTCTATAAACTATTGCCGCCGTAAAAGTTACCTATAAATCTAGGATTCTACCCTTTTTCGCGAAAGCTAGGTTAACGTAAGGTACAAGCCAAGCCGAATCGACATTAACTATTCTATCTCAACAGATTGGAGGCGAGTCGATTGGCGAACCGAAAAAAACTGATGATGATCAAAAAAGCGATTATAGTGCAACGCGTCAGAGCCGCAGCCCCGAAAAATCAAAGAAGAAAAATTAAACAGGTGCTGCCCAACTTCACGGTAATCGCAACGGACCTGAACAATATCCCCAGACAAACGACCGGGTGGACGGCGACGCTGTCGAGACCGGGAACTGCCGATATCACGGCCAACTTCGATGAATTCGGCGTTGCGGTATTCACTACGATTGCCACCCTGACTACCGTATCCTATACGTTGCGGGTCAGAAACGCGGACAATACGCTGTTGGCAACCCGTTCCGTGCCCGCGGATCGCGAGGTTTTCGTCGTCCGGTTCTAATTCAAGAAAAAATGGATTAAATGAACAATGACGACAGTAAGGCTATCCCTTCGTCGCCATTGTTCTTTTCCGTCGATTGCCGATTGTTTCAATCGATAGCGCCATTTTCATCCATATAGTCGAAATTTCATAATATCAGGCAAGCTCTTGATCTCGGACAGCGCAGGATGCGGATGGATCATCTCCCTTACGTCTCATTATTAGCCAGAAGTGCGCTCGGATGACTTGGCCGCCTTGATCCGCTCCGTCAGCTTGCGTCCCGTCGGCGACTGCGCCAGGCCCCCGAGCGCCGTCTCGCGATGCTCGCTCGGCATCTTCGCGCCGATTTCCAGCATGACGCCGATGACTTCGTCGGACGGAATGACGCTCCTTACTCCCGCCATGGCCATATCGGCCGCCGCCAGCGCGTTCACCGCTCCAAGCCCGTTGCGGACGATGCACGGAACCTCGACCAGTCCGGCGACCGGGTCGCAAATGAGGCCGAGCGTATTTTTAAGCGCTAGCCCGACCGCATGCACCGCCTGCTCGGGCGTTCCTCCGCGAAGCTCGACCAGGGCTCCGGCCGCCATGCCGATCGCGGAGCCGACCTCCGCCTGGCAGCCCCCCTCCGCTCCGGAGATGAACGAATTGTTCGCGATGACGTAGCCGATCGCGCCCGCGCTGAACAACCCTTGCACCAGCTTCCCGTCGACCCAGCCGAACCGCTCCTGCGAGCTGACGAATACGCCGGGAACGATGCCGCAGGAGCCGGCGGTCGGCGTCGCCACAATCCGCCCCATCGAGGCGTTGACCTCGGAGACGGAGAGCGCGTACGCCATCGCTTTGCCTGCCCAATCCCCGACGGACGGCTCGCGCACCGACGCATATTCGTTCACCTTGCGGCCGTCGCCGCCAACGAGTCCGCTGCGGGACTTCGTCTCCGTCTCCAGCCCCTTGCGAACCGCTTCCTTCATGACCCGGTAATAACCGGCCATCCGGGCTACGATCTCTTCTTTGGGCTGGCCGGTCTCCTTCTCCTGCTCCAAGATCATAAGCTCGGAGATCGTCAGCGATTCTTCCCTGCAAATCTCCGCAATGTCGTTCAGCGTTCGAAATCGCATCGATACCCTCTCCTTATGCGAAATGCGGAAAGCAGTTATGCCAATTTTCTGATTTCGGGCATCATCTCCGAGGTTACGTAACGTCTATAACCGATACCTTTTCGACGTGAGGCAGCTGCCGAAGCGCCTCAAGCAGCTCCTCGTCCGGCCTCCGATCGCTCTCGACGACCGTCATCGCCGCTCCGCTTCTCTCTTTGCGAGACAATTTCATGAAGCCGATATTCAGCCCCGAGCGGCTCACCGTTCCCGTAATGGAGGCCAGCACGCCGACCCGATCCTCATGGGAGATCGCGATGGTCGGGTAGTAGCCCGAACATCCGGTGTCAAATCCATTCAAGGAATAAATCTCGATGTTGCCGCCTCCGATGGACGCGCCTTGGACGGACACTTCAAGCCCCCCGGCTCTCGCCGTAATCTTCGCGAAATTCGGATGCGGCATCGTGCCGGCGGATCCCGGCTTTAGGATAAAGCGCAGGCCAAGCCGTTCCGCCTCGGCGAACGCCTCCGGAATTCTCTCGTCGTCGGCATCGAAGTCGAGCAGCCCGCCGACAAGGGCAAGATCCGTGCCGTGTCCGGAGTACGTCTCCGCGAAAGATCCGTACAGCGTAATCTCGGCTTCTTCCGGCTGGCGCCCAAGCAGCTGCCGGGCCACTCGTCCGATCCGCACCGCACCCGCGGTGTGCGAGCTTGACGGGCCGACCATCACCGGTCCGATAATGGAGAAAACGTGCTTGAATCGCATGCCCGAATTCCCTCCCAGGACTATGTATGCCGATGCCGCTTCCTTTTCAGCCGGTCATCGCGGAGCGATCGCGCGGAAGAGGCGGGCGCGGGTACGGATAAACCCGGAAATGATGACTACCTGTTCCCCGGCGTCCGCATTTTGCGCCCCTCTCCCGAGCTCGGCGTTTAGGTGTTCGCGATGAATTCCGCGTACTTGTCGGCGCAGAGCAGAGCCGCTACCGCTTCCGCCGCGTCGCCGCTCACTTCCACCTCGACGATCCAACCTTCTCCGTACGGATCCTCATTCACCTTTTGCGGAGCGTCCAGCAGCTCTTCATTGACCTTCGTCACCGTGCCGCTGACCGGGCTGAACAGGTCGGAGACGGTCTTGACCGATTCGATCGTGCCCATCGTCTCGTTCGCTTCAAGCGTCGCGCCCACTTCCGGCAGCTCCACGAACACGATGTCGCCAAGCTGGCTTTGCGCGAAATCCGTAATGCCGATGCGCACGACGTTGGCGCCTTGCGCCTTCGCCCACTCATGCTCTTCCGTATAACCGAGTCCCGCTTTAACTTCGCTCATTTGTCAGCTTCCTCTCGAATTTGATTTATTCCTGTCGCCCTGAGATCCTTACCCGCGCGAAAACAGAGGAAAACCTCCCGCGAGTTCCGCGGTCTGCTCCCTGACCCTGGCGATTGCTGCCGGATCGTCGCGATTCTTCAGCGCGTCGGCGATGCAGTGTCCTAATCTTTCCATTTCCTTGCCGGTCAGTCCCCACGGACGAACGTCGATCAGTATCAGATGATTATCCGTGCCCCCGGAAACGAGCGTCGCGTATTCTTCCTTCAGCGTATGCGAAGCGTCTCGGCGTTGCCGACGACCCGCTTCGCATACGGACCGCCCTGGATACCGGGGAAAATCGATTTGTTCAGTCCCTTGGCCGTCTCTTCGTCGTTCGCGAGCAAGAGACCGCCTCGCGGTCCGCGCAGCGTTTTGTGCGTCGTGCTCGTCGTAACGTCGGCGTATGGCACCGGAGACGGATGAAGCCCGGCCGCGACGAGTCCCGCAATGTGCGCCATATCGACCATGAGCCTGGCACCGACGAGGTCCGCGATCTCCCTGAACTTCGCGAAGTCGATCAAGCGCGGATACGCGCTGGCTCCGGCAATGATCAGGGCCGGCTTCTCTTTCCTGGCGAGCGCCTCTACCTGATCGTAGTCGATCCGATGAGTCTGTTCTTCTACCCCGTAGGAGACGACGTCGAACCATTTGCCCGATAGGCTGACCGGACTGCCATGGGTGAGATGCCCGCCCTCGACAGGTTCATTCCCATCAGCTTATCGCCCGGTTTGAGAAGGTGGAACAGCACGGCCGTGTTGGCCTGGGCGCCGGAATGCGGCTGTACGTTGGCATAGGCGGCTCCGAACAGCGACTTCGCTCTCTCGATCGCAAGGATTTCCGCTTCGTCTACGTGCCCGCAGCCTCCGTAATATCTTTTGCCAGGGTAGCCTTCGGCATATTTGTTCGTCAGGACGGTTCCCATCGCTTCCATCGCCTCCATCACTTCCGGACTGACGATGTTCTCGGAAGCGATCAGCTCCAGCGTCTTCAGTTGCCTGTCGCGTTCTCGTTCGATTGCGGCGTGAATGTCGGGATCGTAAGTAAGCAGACTCAAGGAAAGGCACCTCCGAAGGGTTTGGTAGACAAGTAAAAAGGGACAGCGAACCGGCTAACGCCAAGTTCTCTGTCCCGGGTACCTGAGAGTTTAAAACAGTCGCTTAAGACCGTTGTTACCCCTTTGGTGGCTATTCGCTCTCTCCAGAGTCGCGTCGGATGGCGGTACTTTTACCTGAGAGATTAATCGTCGGCTGGCTGGCCGCAGACTTGCTCCTTCGGTGCCGCCCGGTGCCTTGTCGCTCCGGCGGTCTCTCCCTACCATCGTCATCCGCTTTATTCGATTTCTGTGCTGGTGTGACACGCTTAGATTAATTCAGAAACAAGGGCAGTGTCAAGATACCTGACAAAAAATAAAAAATCGCGCGGTTTGGTCATTGACACTCCCTCCCCTTCTCGTGTATGAATAGACTATGACAAATGAAAACGAGCGGATGATGGCAACGGGAGAGACCGCCCGCACGCACCACGGAGGCGGCGCCGAAGGAGTAACCCTCGGGTTCGAGGAGAATCTCTCAGGCAAAAGGACCTTTGCCGGACGCGACTCTGGAGAGCATTCCGCCATTGCTCGGGACGGCGGCGGAATCACCCACGGGGAAACTTAAATCCACCCGGATCTAAGGTAACTCTCAGGTACAAAGGACAGAGCAAAGTGAAGACGCAGACGGCTTCGGCCGTGGACGCGCTTCTTTTTGCGACTGTCCTTTTTGGCGTGCGTTGAGAAGAACCGAGGAGGCGGATCACAAGGATGACCGAACTGAAAAGAACCCCGCTGTACCCGCTCTACTCCGAGCTCCCCGGCGTCCGCTGCATCGACTTCGGCGGCTGGGAGCTTCCCGTCCACTTCACCGGAATTCAGAGGGAACACGACGCGGTGCGGCAGCAGGCCGGCCTGTTCGACGTTTCGCATATGGGCGAGTTCATGGTGACGGGCCGGTTCGCGGAGAGCTTCCTGAACCGCATGACGACGAACGACGTCTCGAAGCTGGCCGACGGGCAGGCGCAATACACGCTGATGTGTTATCCGGACGGAGGCGTCGTGGACGATCTGCTCGTCTACCGGATCTCGGCGGATCAGTACTTGGTCGTCGTGAACGCGTCCAACATCGACAAGGATTTCGACTGGCTGAGGGAGCACCTGATCGGGGACGTATTGCTTGAAAATGTCTCCGACAAATACGCCTTGCTCGCGCTTCAAGGCCCACTGGCGGTTGAGATTCTTCAGGCGGCCGGAGCGGAGTCGAATGTGCTGGAGTTGCCTTCGTTCCATTTCAAGAAGGACATCGTTCTGGCGGGCGCCCGCACGATCGTCTCCCGGACAGGGTATACGGGCGAAGACGGTTTCGAGATTTATGTTCCTTCCGAGCAAGCCGGCACGGTGTGGAACGCGATTCTGGCCGCCGGAGAGCCGCTGGGCGTGGTGCCCGCCGGACTCGGCGCGCGCGACACGCTCCGCTTTGAAGCCCGCCTGCCGCTATATGGCCAAGAGCTGTCGAGCACGATCACTCCGCTCGAGGCGGGAGTCGGCTTCTTCGTCAAACTGAACAAAGAAGACTTCATCGGCAAGGATGCGCTCGTCAGGCAGAAGGAAGAAGGCTTGCCGCGGAAGCTGGTCGGCCTCGAGATGATTGACCGCGGAATTCCTCGCTCCCATTATCCGGTCTACGCCGGAGACATTCGGATTGGCGAAGTGACGACCGGAACCCAATCCCCTACGCTTAAGCGCAACCTTGGACTCGCTCTGATCGACGCCGAATATTCCGCGCTCGGCACCGTGGTGGAAGTCGAGATTCGCGGCAAGAAACGGAAAGCCGAAATCGTCAAAACCCCATTCTACAAGAAACTTTCCAAGGAGTGATCCGCCGAAATGGCTAATCTGCACCGCTACATTCCGATGACCGAGCAGGATCAAGACGAGATGCTCGCGACGATCGGCGTCTCCTCGGCGGAGGACCTGTTCCGCGACATCCCGGAAGCGATCCGCTACAAGGGCACGATGCCGATGTCCTCCGCGCTCGACGAATTTTCCCTGCTCGAGCACATGAAGGAGCTGGCCGGACGCAACGCCGACACCGACCGCTACAAGAGCTTCCTCGGCGCCGGCATCTACGACCATCACCTTCCGGTCGTCATCAACCATATGATTTCCCGTTCGGAATTTTATACCGCCTATACCCCGTATCAGCCGGAGATCAGCCAAGGCGAGCTGCAGGCCATCTTCGAATTCCAATCCTATATCTGCGAGCTGACCGGCATGAAGGTCGCCAACGCGAGCATGTACGACGGAGTAACGGCGCTGTCCGAAGCCGGAGCCCTCGCCGCCGGCGCGACGAAGCGCAAGCGGCTCGTCGTCTCCCGCTCCGTCCATCCGGAGGCGCGCCAAGCTCTTAAAACGATGGCTCATGGACTTAACCTTGAGATCGCGGAAATCGGCTGCGCGAACGGCGTGACCGACCTGGACGCTCTTCGCGCCGCGGTTACGACCGACACGGCCGCCGTGCTCGTGCAGTCGCCGAACTTCTTCGGCGCGGTCGAGGACCTCGCTGCTATCGAGCCGATCGTCCACGGCGCGAAGGGCCTGTTCGTCGTCAGCGCCAACCCGATGGCGCTCGGCCTGCTCGAGACGCCGGGCAAGCTCGGCGCCGACATCTGCGTCGGCGATGCGCAGCCGCTCGGCATCTCGCAATCGCTCGGCGGCCCGACCTGCGGCTTCTTCGCCGTCGCCGAGCCGCTCATGCGCCGGATGCCGGGCCGGATCGTCGGCCAGACGACCGACCAAGGCGGTAAGCGCGGCTTCGTGCTGACGCTGCAAGCCCGCGAGCAGCACATCCGCCGCGAGAAAGCGACGTCCAACATCTGCTCCAACCAAGCGCTGCTCGCCCTGTGCGCATCGATCTATCTGTCCACGATGGGCAAGCAAGGGCTGATCGACGCCGCCAACCTGAACCTGCAGAAAGCTCATTACGCGGCAAGCGAACTGAAGAAGCGCGGCTTCGAGCTGCCTTTCGGCGCCCCGTTCTTCAACGAATTCGTCGTGAAGCTTCCGGAGGGAGCCTCCGTCAAGGAAACGAACCTGAAGCTTCTCGAAGCCGGCTTCCTCGGCGGCTACGACCTGGGAATCGCTTATCCGGAGCTTCAAGGCCACATGCTGATCGCCGTTACCGAGAAACGCACGCGCACCGAAATCGACAGCTTCGCTAGCAGATTGGGGGAAGCGGTAGCATGAACACGTCGATAAACGAGAGTACGACGGCTGCCGCCCAGACGGCGACGGGCGGATTCCAGAACGTCTCTTCGAAACCGGAAAAATCGCTGATCTTCGAGCTGAGCAAGCCGGGCCGCGTCGCCTATTCGCTGCCGCCGTGCGACGTCCCTGAAGTTCCGGCATCCGAGCTGATTCCGGCTTCCATGCTGCGCGAGACTCCGGCCCAGCTTCCGGAAGTGTACGAAGTGGACGTCATCCGCCACTACACCGAGCTGTCCCGCCGCAACTTCGGCGTCGACAACGGCTTCTACCCGCTCGGCTCCTGTACGATGAAGTACAACCCGAAGATCAACGAAGAAACGGCCCGCTTCGCCGGCTTCGCGAAGATTCACCCGTATCAGCCGGAAGAGAGCATCCAAGGCGCTCTTGAGCTGATGTACACGCTGCAGAACGACCTCGCCGCCCTGACCGGCATGGATCAAGTGACGCTTCAGCCGGCCGCCGGCGCTCACGGCGAATGGACCGGCCTCATGATGATCCGCGCGTACCACGAGAGCCGCGGCGAAACCCGCACGAAGGTGATCGTGCCGGACTCCTCGCACGGAACGAACCCGGCCAGCGCGACCGTCGCCGGCTTCGAGACGATTACGATCAAGTCCGACGAACGCGGCATGGTCGACCTGGACGCTCTGCGCGCGGCCGTCGGCAGCGACACCGCGGCGCTCATGCTCACGAATCCGAGCACTCTCGGCCTGTTCGAGGTGCAAATCGTCGAGATCGCGAAGATCATCCACGAAGCGGGCGGCCTGCTGTACTACGACGGAGCGAATTCCAACGCCATCATGGGCATTACCCGCCCGGGCGACATGGGCTTCGACGTCGTGCACCTTAACCTGCACAAGACGATGAGCACGCCTCACGGCGGCGGCGGCCCCGGCGCCGGTCCGGTCGGCGTCAAAGCCAAGCTGATCCCGTTCCTGCCGAAGCCGATCGTCGCCCGCCGCGAGGACGGCACGTACTACTTCCACTACGACCGTCCGCAATCGATCGGCCGCGTGAAGGCGTACTACGGCAACTTCGGCATCCTCGTCCGCGCGTACACGTACATCCGGACCTACGGGCCGGAAGGGCTGCGCCGCGTCTCCGAGTGCGCGGTGCTGAACGCCAACTACATGATGGCACGCCTCGCCCCTTACTACGAGATCCCGTATCCGGGCGTGTGCAAGCACGAGTTCGTCATGTCGGGACGAGGTCTCAAGCCATACGGCGTCCGCACGCTCGACGTCGCCAAACGGCTGCTGGACTTCGGCTACCATCCGCCGACCATCTACTTCCCGCTTAACGTCGAGGAGTGCATCATGATCGAGCCGACCGAGACGGAGAGCAAGGAGACGCTCGACGGCTTCATCGACACGATGATCCGGATCGCCGAAGAGGCCCGCACAAATCCGGAGATTGTCCTGAACGCTCCTTACGACACCGTCGTGCGCCGTCTCGACGAGACGACCGCCGCCCGCAAGCCGGTCCTCAACTGCGCTTGCAGCTGATCGCAGGATAAACGAACAGGCAGTTCCTTCATCGTCGAAGGACTGCCTGTTTCCGTTCCGTCCGGGGGCAAAATTCTGCAGAGAAGTTCGCCGAGCAGCTTCGCGGATGCATCCATCCGAACGTGCTCGCAGCGGGCAACGCCATGGCTCCGACCAAGGAGAACCTGCCTACCGGCTTCTACATCTAAAAGCAGACGTACGATTTCGTTTATTCCGTCGCCAGCTCCAGAGCCAGCCGGGACTCGATGTCCGGCGCGAAGCCCCCAAGCGTGTAGGTAACCGACTTGAGCGTGCCGCCGAAGCGGAACGGGGCCGCGTAGCTCTCGCTGACCGGCGTCGGCCCGTTCTCCCCGACGAAGAAGGAGTCCTGCGTGTAGCCCAGCAGGCCCGTATGCCCGATCACGCCCTCGCCGATTTTTCGGCCTCCCGCGTAAAGACTGCCGACGCCTTCGCGCTCTCCCGTCTTGACGAACCGGAACCCGAGGACGAGCGGACCCGCCGGGAGATCGGAGTCCGAAACGACTGAGTAGCGAGCGCCTTGCGGGCCGTCGCAAGCTTTTCGTCCGAAGGAGGCATCCCTTCGAGGATGTCCAGCGCGCGCGTCGTGGCCAGGGCGGACGATTCCTTGCACCGCAGATCCGGCTCCAGCCCGCAGCCGAACCCGCCGTCCGGGTTTTGAAATTCGGCGAGTTCCTTGAGCACCTCGCTTTCGGAGCCCGATTCGAATTCATGCTCATAAACGGCCCGTTCAAGCGGCCTTGCCCGCCGCTTCATGAACTGCCGGGCCGCCTCGAAACGCGACGGCTCGAGAAGCTTCGCCATAAGAGTCACTCCCATATCCGTAAATTGATACCCGCTTTATATCATCGCATACTCTTTCTTTTTTGCATTGAAAAAATCGGACGCGAAAAAAAAGAATCCTGTGAATAAATTCGGTGAAATTTGAAAGAAGCAACGGTTTTCACTCGTCTGTTCTTTGTTAAAATAGGTAGAGGATCTGAATAAAGGAGTTAACCGGGGAGGATTTGAGATGGCCGATTCGACCAAACGCAACGAACCGCTGGTCACCCATATTTATACGGCGGACCCTTCCGCTCACGTATTCGAAGGAAAGCTTTACATTTATCCATCCCACGACCTCGATCACGAAAAAGTTTCGAACGACAACGGCGACCAGTACGACATGGAGGATTATCACGTTTTATCGATGGAGGACGAAGGCTCCCCTTGCATCGATCACGGGGAAGCGCTTCATTTGCGAGATATCCCTTGGGCCAAGCAGCAGCTGTGGGCGCCGGACGCCGCTTACAAAAACGGTACTTACTACTTGTTTTTCCCCGCGCGGGATAAAGACGATATTTTCCGGATCGGCGTCGCGACGAGCTCTTCTCCGTCCGGCCCGTTCAAGCCCGAACCGAACTATATTCCGGGAAGCTTCAGCATCGATCCCGCCGTTCTCGTCGACGACGACGAAAAGGCCTATGTCTATTTCGGAGGACTGTGGGGCGGACAGCTGGAGAAATGGCAAACCGGCCGGTTCGATCCGGAAGGGAAGGAACCTTCCGGATCGGAGCCCGCGCTCGGCCCCCGGGTAGCCGAATTGAACGAGGATATGCTGACATTCAAGGAATCTCCCCGGGAAATATCCATCGTCGATCGGGAAGGCCATCCGATTGCGGCCGGCGACGAAGACCGCCGGTATTTCGAAGGGCCGTGGGTGCATAAGCATAAAGGACTCTATTACCTGTCCTATTCGACCGGCACGACCCATAAAATCGTTTACGCCGTCGGCGAAAATCCGACGGGGCCATTCGTTTTCCAGGGAACGATTTTGACGCCCGTCGTCGGATGGACCACCCATCACTCCATCGTCCGGTTCAAGGATAAATGGTATTTGTTTTATCACGACAGTTCGCTGTCCGGCGGCGCCGACAACAAACGCTGCGTGAAATATACGGAGCTCAACTACAACGAAGACGGCACCATTCAAACGATCGATCCTTACGACAACTAAACATCGAAAAAAAAGGCGGCATGGCCGGCAACACCGACCGCCGCCTTTGCATTCAGTTGACTGACCTGCCTTAAGGAATGATTGCTCCAGGAGGCCCCGGAGGTCCCATTGGACCTTCAGGACCTGTCGCCCCGGTTGCTCCCGTTGCTCCCGTTGCCCCGTCCGCTCCGGCTGCGCCCGTCGCCCCGGTTGCTCCCGTTGCTCCCGTCGCCCCGATAGCGCCCGTCGCCCCGGTTGCTCCCGTTGCTCCCGTCGCCCCGATAGCGCCCGTCGCTCCGGTTGCGCCGGCCGCTCCGGTTGCGCCGGCAGCTCCGGCCGCTCCCGAAGAGCCCGGCGATCCATCCGCTCCGGCAGCGGCAATAAGCAGGTAATCGGCCGAGTCGTTCGGCAGGCCTTTGGGCGATGCATTCAGCACGATGTACGTGCTTCCATCGTACGTAACCATTTGATACTGGGCATAGGACTCGGATTGAGCGGCGTCAAATGCAACGATTCCCTCGAAAATAGACTTTAGCCAATTCTCCTGAGCATTTTTATTTTGCTGCGCGATAAACGACAAGCTCGCGCTGGGTTCGATGTAGAACGCCGTATCTTCTTGATGTACGACAGCAATCATTTGGCCCGGCTGAAGATTCCTCCCATGAACGACGGCTCCGGCCCCTATATCGAACCGCAGAGATTCGCCGCTGTCGGACAAGATCGTCACGTCATTCGCCGATAAACGAACCAGCATCCCGCGGACGACCCGATCCGTCCCCTCCAAATACAGCTCGGCCCGCGATACGAAGGCAGCCGCCTCCGAACGCGTGAGGACGGATTCGGGACGAAAGGTTTTGCTTTCAAAACCGGAAATCAGGCCCAGTTTAATGGCTGCGTTCACGTAGCCTCGAGCCGAAGCCGATATTTTCGAATCGTCCGCAAACGAAGAAGCGCGATCCGCTAATCGGCCTGCCTCGTCCTCTTGGCCGAGTGCCCGAATAATCGCTTTTATCATCCACTCGCGGGTAGCCTCCGTCTTCCCCCAGTTCGGCGAGGAGGTATTCTCTTCGCCAGTTAAAATTAGGCCGCGCTCGATAGCCAAGGCGATCCAGCCCCGAGCCCACGGATCCGAAGAAAGCGCGGTCTGCGTAAGATTATTCTCCGGGGATTCCACGCCAAGAAGCCGAAGAATCATGACGATGGCTTCCTGACGCGTCGTCGTTCCGTTCGGATTGAACGCGCCTGCTTGATTGCCGCCGACGACTCCCATGGCAGCCAGCTTCATCACGTCCGGATAGGCCCAGAAGCTCTGCGGAACATCCTTGAATCCGACAGGGCCGGCCGCCGCCGCTTGCGCGTTGGAAAACGCCCATGGCGGGACCAGCCCGGCCACGGAGCTGATGGCCCCGATCGTCATGAAATGCTTGGATACGCGGGAAGATCGATGATCCCGGCGGGCCGACTTGCGAGATTTTCTGAGTTCTTTTTTCAAGTACCGATCATTCATGGGTCAAATCCTCGCTTCCTGTAATCTTCCCTCGACTAAACGATTGAAATAAGCTCTATTCTGCAAAACGCTCGGGTGGTTCGGAACATATTTGGCAGCTTCCTCGTTATGCTTGCGAGCCAAATCGTACATTTGCAGGCGGTCATAACAAACGCAAAGCTGCAAATGCGGCACCCAGGTTCGAGAGCCATGCTGCACCATCGCGTTCGTCTTCACGAAGGACGGGATGCGGAGCGCTTGTTCATACCAGGGGATCGCTCCCGCGTAATCGCCTTCTTCCATATGATAAAAGCCCAACCTGCAGCTGATCTCGGGTTTGGGAGAATCATATTGGAAAGCCTGGAGCGCTTTCCTTCTCGCATCCTTGAGTTTCCCCAACGCATGATACGCATCCGCGGACCGGCCGCATGCGGCAATTTGGTCTTCCCGCCAGCCGTCGTCCCGAGTCAGAAAACGTTCGTATTGCTCGATCGCCCGGTCCCAAAGCTTGTGATCGCTAAGCTCGTTTCCGTAATAGAAAAGATCTCGCGACGAAAATCGTTCGCCCGCCCGTTCTCGCTCTTCATAGATCAAGAGATTGCGATTCGTATCGGTGTGCACGCGCCTATGGGTGACGGCAGCCTCCGCTTCGAGAATTTCGCCGCGAACCTCCAAGTACTCGTGAACTTGGCCGATCCAACGAAACCCGCGTTCCCTTTTGACGATCCGATTCCGCCGCAGGCTGCTCAGCAAGCGCCCATCCTCGTCGAAAGCCAGATGATAAGGCATGGATATCGCGTCGATGCCCGCCGACAGGTCGTTTAATGTTGCTTTCAATCGGGCGGCATCTTCGGCGAGCAGCACGTCGTCGGCATCCAACCACATGATGTAGTCCGTAGTCGCCAAACTGAACGCATGGTTGCGGGCTGCGGCGAAATCGTTCGTCCACTCGAAATCGTAAATCCGGTCCGTGAACTCGCGGGCAATGTCCTTGGTCCGGTCCGTCGAACCGGTATCGACGATGACGATCTCGTCGACGACATCGCTGACGCTGGAAAGACAGCGCGCGAGCGTCCGCTCTTCGTTTTTGACGATCATGCATAAAGTCACGGTCGGCAAACGGTCAGGCTTTTCCGAAGAAGCTTCCGGAACCGGCCCCTTCCCGCTTTCGAAAGGCAGCAGATTAACGACGACGCAATCCTTCGCAACCGCTATTCCGTACCCCGCATCGCGCGCCCTTTCGCACAAACGCGAGATTTCGATCCCGCCGCGTTCAAAATCGAATCCGCCTATCTCCTCCAGAACTTCTCTTCGCGTCATAAAAAGCGCCCCCGCCAGCTCGCCGACTTTTCGAATTCCTCGCGACCGAACGGCGCGCCTCCCCCTTGCGAGGGCAAACAGCGAATCGATTCCCGAATACTCGCAATCCAGCAGTTGTTCTCCTTTTCCGTCATTCATCACGGGGGCGATTAATGCCAGCGTTCTGTCAGCGTTCAAGCATTCGATCAGATCCGAAAGCCACCCGCCGGTTACCGCAATATGATCATGCATGAACACTAGCGTATCGAATTCGGCAACGGAAGCCGCAATCCCGAACCCCTCCGCAGCGCTAAGCTTCCCTGGCCAACCCATTAGACGAACTCCGGGGTTTTCCGCATAACGCTCGGCCTCGGCGGGATCATCCAACTCGTCGATGACAATCAACTCGTACGGAGGCCCGGTATGCCTTTGAATGCTCTCGATACAAAAATCAAGCCGCGTTGCTTGTTCCGCGTAGAGAATAATCGTAACGCTCATCGCCGCCACTCCCGCAACTTCGTCGTTTCGTCCCATGGGTTCGATGCATGGACTTGATTCGGGGAATCCGTCATAAGGTTTCGAGCAAGCCCTGACCTATAACCCATTTTAGCGACCGACGGCTTCACTTTTCTTAACGGAATCTTAATGATCGGGATAGCAAGCTCTTCGTCACTTCATGTATGATGATCTTAATCGCTGCTACCTTTGGAGGAACAAACGGCCATGTACCGAATGCTTATCGTCGATGATGAACCCGAGATCCGCGGACTGATCCGGATACATATGGAACGGGAAGGCTTCCAAACCGTCGAAGCCGAATCCGGACGGCAGGCGATGGAGCGAATGCGGGAGGAACGCTTCGAAATCATGATCCTGGACATCATGATGGATGACGGCAACGGCTTCGAGGTGCTTCAACAATTGCGCGAAAATCATCCCGAGACTCTTGTTATCGCACTCAGCGCAAGAAGGGAGGTCGAGGACAAGATTGCAGCGCTTGGCTTGGGCGCGGACGATTACGTTACGAAACCGTTCAGCCCGATGGAACTGCTCGCCCGGGTTCAAGCCCAATTGCGGAGACACCGCCCCCAGTCGCCGCTTCCGTCCGGAGTTATCCGTTTGAACAAGCTCGTTCTCGACGTGGACAATTTCGTTTTGCACAATGACGGAATCCGGCACGACCTCACCCCTGTCGAATGCGAGCTGCTGCAGCTGTTCATGCGCAATTCCGACCGCGTGCTGACCAAGCGGGAGATTTACCGGCAAATTTGGCAGCACGAAAATTACGACGACAACAATTTGAGCGTTTTTATCAGTCGGCTGCGAGCCATGCTGGAAAGCGCCGACGGGTCCAGGCATCACCTTCATACCGTTCGGGGCGTCGGCTATCGATTCTCGGGAGACGGAAGATGAGAAATCAGACGAAGCTATGGCTGATCATGTCGATCAGCGCCGTCGGAAGCCTGACGCTTTTTATCGTTCTGTCTTTCATCTCGAGCTCCGTCTGGAACAAAGGCTACGATTTGAATAAGCTGAACGCCATCTCGCAACAAACTCTCGATGCGATTGAACGACTGGAACCCGAGCCCGGCGGGGCCGACGTTAAGCCGATACTGGATCGGATTCATCTCGAGCAGCCGTCCCTTCGGTTCGAATGGGTGGATTCAAACGGCTCCGTGCTTTACGATACGTCCGGAACGAGCAGATCCTATGACTTTAAACAGATAACGGATCGCTTTCTCAATATGCCGAGAAACTTGTGGACGGACGGCGAAACAATTTCATTCGCTTATCCTGTCGATCGGGGAAATGCGTCCTATTATTTATTCATTAGCCTGCCGAGCGAAGCGATGAAGTCGGGGCAATTTTACTTCTACGTGCGCACGTTCGAAGTCCTGTTTACCTATGCTTTGCCCTTGCTGATCTCCTTACTGGTGCCCTATTTGCTGTCCATCTGGTTTTTTTCGTCGATGAACGGACGCATTCGCAAATTAAACGATGCAATGAACAAAGTCAACCTTCGCAGCGACGCGATCCGTCTGGAGGATGCGTCGAAGGACGAGATCGGACAACTGACGAGACATTACAATTCGATGGCTCAGCGGATTCGCAGTCAGGCGAGCGAAATCCAGCAATTCGAAAATCGCCGCAAACTGCTGCTACCCAACCTCTCGCATGATTTGAGAACACCGCTGACGATGCTGCTCGGTTACGCCGAGACGATTCGCAACGGTCTATACAAAAACGAGGACGAACTGCAGGCCAGCGCAAAAATCATCCTGCAGCGTTCCCGCTACATGGATAGCTTGCTGGACCAACTGCTGGACATCGCTCGGCAAGATTCGGACACGCTTGAGTTTCATCTCGCTCCTCATAATCTGTCCGAACTGCTCAGAAAGATCGTGGCCGAGTACATGCTGTTCCTCGACGGCCAACAGATGACGATCGACGTGGATATTCCCGACCGGGACGTCGAGGCGAGCATCGATTCCGCGCTTTTCGAACGGGCAATCCGCAACTTGATCGACAATGCCATCCGCTATGGAGACGAAGGGGGCTATTTGGGGATCCGGCTTCTGGAAGACGAGAATGATATTTTCATTGCAATCAAGGATAAAGGAAAAGGAATCCCGGAAGAGGAGGGCAACCGAATCTTCGAACGCTTCTATCGCGCAAACGGCGGAAGAAAGGGGGAAGGGCTCGGTCTGGGGCTATCGATCGTCAAACAGATCGTCGAGTCGCATGGAGGGACCGTGCAAGTATCGAGCGTTCCCGGCAAGGAAACCTTGTTCGTGATCCGTTGCCCGAAAAAACAAGCGGCCTAGAGCCATCGGATGCCGCCCCTGCCTGTCAACTATTCGAAACGGTATAAACCGCCCAATTCATAGAAGCTTTCATGTCTTTTAGCCTACCTTGTGTTTTTGCCTATTTTTCTCAAATTTGACCATAGTCTACTATATTCTGGTTGTTCGTCCATTCAAGCCCGTCGCCAAGGACATACGCTGTAGACAAATTTACAGGAGGTGTATGTCTTGAGTTGTCCAGATCGTAAACACTGCAAAAAAAAGACGGTAGTGGTCGGTTCGACGGTTAAAAGCAAAAAGCCGCATGAGATCAAAAAAAATAAACCGCATGTCGATAAAAAAAGAAAACCGCAAGTGTTTAAAAAAATCGTCAAAGTAAACTGTCCCCCTCCCGAAGTTAACGTTACGAAGCCGACAGTAGTCGGTCCCCAAGGTCCTCAAGGTCCTCAAGGTCCTCAAGGTCCTCAAGGTCCTCAAGGTCCTCAAGGCGCTCCAGGTCCTCAAGGCGAGTCAGGTCCTCAAGGCGAACCAGGTCCTCAAGGCGAGCCAGGTCCTCAAGGCGAGTCAGGTCCTCAAGGCGAACCAGGTCCTCAAGGCGAGCCAGGTCCTCAAGGCGAACCAGGTCCTCAAGGCGAGCCAGGTCCTCAAGGCGAGCCAGGTCCTCAAGGTGCTACAGGTCCTCAAGGTGCTACAGGTCCTCAAGGTGCTACAGGTCCTCAAGGTGCTCCAGGTCCTCAAGGTGCTCCAGGTCCTCAAGGCCCGGCGGGACCGGCAGGCGGAATTTCTTCGTTTTCGTTTCTATGCAGCACTGTCAACCAGACCGTCGCGCCCGCACCCGTCCCGGAGGCCAGGGGGGCGCGGTGACGTTCAATAACTCCCTCATCAACGGAACTGCGTTCACGTTTACCAGCCCTTCCACGGTTAACGTGAACGAAACCGGATTCTATCATATTAGCTGGGAGGTATTCCCGACGGCCGGAAACAGCGCGTTCGGCATGTTCTTTGATCCGGACGCCGCCGGTCCGACTCCCGCGTCTCTTGTTTTGTGCAGCAATTACGGCTCGGGCGCGGGCAACAATCCTTACCAAGGCCAAGTGATCGCTGAGTTGACAGCCGGCGGCGTCCTGACGCTGAATCGGATCGACAACACCGGAGCACAGACGCTGCAGGCAAGTATCGGAGGCGGAACGCCTGTAGTCAGCGCATCGATCGTGATCGAAAAATTGGCCTAAACTTCCTCTGCTCGGCCTGTGGCCGGGCTTTTTTTGCGATTTTTCATTTGAACGCACTCCCGGGCTTCCGTTCGGTCACAACATAATGCACCGAATCGTCGTACATACGAAACGCGATCTCGGGAGGAGGCGACGGAACGACAAGGAAGAGATCGAGTCTGCGGAATTCAATAAAAAAACAAAGTGAGGGAAAACATGATGGCGCAGCGCGTAAATTACATGCAGGAGTCTCCCGAATTTTTCAAAAAAATGATGGAATTCAGCAACGCCGAAAAAAACAGTGCGATCGAAGAGAAGCTTCGGGATCTCGTTCATATCCGGGCAACCCAAATCAACGGGTGCGCGTTCTGCCTGTTTGAGGGGTCTTTTTGCGCGGTAGAAAAGCTTCGCCCCGGAAGTCGAATGTCCGGCCCCGTAATGCCGGATTATCGCCCGCAACCCGCCTATAGTAAAAGCAGCCCCCTGTCGGAGGGCTGCTTAAATTTCGCAATGGCAACTTCCATAAACCTTATCTCGCTCTCTTCAGCTCGCGAATATCCGAGTCATGCTCAAACGACTTCACGGCCAGAGCCTCGATGATCTTGCCATGCCGTTGCTGCTCCGTCTTTAACGATTCGATCGCAGACGCGTGCTGTTGCTGCACTTCGGCGATATTTTCCACCCATTTGTGCGTTTCCAGCACCGCAACCTTCACTTCGTTCAGCGTTCCCTCCATTCGATCGAGCCGCCGATCGATACCATCGAAACGTTGATCCATACCATCAAGCCTCTGATCGATCCCGTCAAACCTCTGATCCATACCATCAAGCCTCTGATCGATCCCGTCAAGCCTCTGATCGATGCCGTCAAGCCTCTGATCGATCCCGTCAAATCGCCGATTCACGCCTCTAAGCTCGTCCAATATCGATTCCAATAACCGTTCGCTCATCGTCCGTGCCTCCCGCTCACGCAAAATAAATCCCACCAATAACAGCTATACGTCAGGTGATATCCTCCATGGGCAAGGAGGCTCGGCCTATATAGACAAATTATACCAAACAGGTGTTCTGGTGTCAAAAGCAAAATTAACTGTAATTGGTTAAGATCAGAGCCATCGCAAATCTCAGGCGAGAAAAAACATTAATCCTCTTTCTGCCCCAAGGCGGCCCGCAGGGCATCGCCCAAGCTGTTTGTCGCCGCGGCGTTGTCGCTGTATTTTTCGATCAGCTTGCGCTGCTCGTGCTTGGCTGCCCGGCCTCCGCCCTGCTTGTCGCCGAGCTTCTCGATCACGTTGCACGGCCGGCAGTGGAAAAACTTCCCGGCTTTGCCGTCGCGAAGCTCCATCTTCTTGCGGCAAGTCGGGCAGCGCCGATTCGTCAGCGCGGGTTCGGCCGCCCGGCGGTAGTCGCATTCGCGGTCGGAGCAGACGTACGATTTGCCGCGCTTGCCCTTCACTTCCTTGAGCGGCTTGCCGCAGGACGGACATCGATACGCCGTCAGGTTGTGCGGCTTGTATTCCTTGGCCTCCCGTTTGATTTCCTCGACCCACAACCGCGCCCGCTCCCGGATGCCCGCCATGAACGCTTGCGGGTTGCCGCTTCCCTTGGCGATCCGTTCCAGCTCCCGCTCCCACTCCGCCGTCATCTCGGGGCTGCGCAGCTCGTTCACGACAAGCTCGTAGAGCTGGCTTCCTTTGCCGGTCGGAGCAAGCCGGTTCTGCGTTCTTTCGATCGTGTCGGTGGACAGCAGCTTCTCGATAATGTCGGCGCGGGTGGCCGGCGTCCCCAGCCCGTGCTTTTCCATCCGGGCGAGCAGCGCCGCTTCGGTGTACCGGGCCGGCGGCTGCGTTCGCAGCTCCTTCGGGCGGCAAGCTTTCACCGGAAACGTCTGCCCGGAAGCCAGTTCCGGCAAACGCTGCGCCGGCTGGGCGTCGCCGCGCTCCGCGCCTTCGTCCTCGTCGTCCCCGTCGTCGACGGCCGAGAACCCCGCACCGGCGGCGTACGCCTCTTTCCAGCCGGCATCCTTCTCGATCCGGCCTTTGGCGTGAAAATGATCGCCATCGACCGAGAGGACGACCGACGTTTCGTCGTATCGGTACGGCGGGTAGAACAACGCGATAAAGCGGCGCACGATCAAGTCGTACAGGCGGCGCTCGTCGCCGGACAGCGCGGACAGGTTGACGTATTGCTCCGTCGGAATGATCGCGTGGTGGTCGCTTACTTTGCTGTCGTCGACCAAGCGCTTGGACACCGAAAGCGTTCCCCGCAAAGCCTTGCGGGCCAGCGCCGCATAAGGCCCTATGGCGATGCTGTCCAGCCGCCCCTTCAGCGTCGGCACAATATCGCTGGATATATAGCGGGAATCGGTGCGCGGATACGTGACCAGCTTATGCTGCTCGTACAGCCGCTGGAGCACGTTCGACGTCATTTTCGCCGAGAAGCCGAGCCGCTTGTTCGCGTCCCGCTGCAGCTCGGTCAAATCGTACGCCTGCGGAAACGGCTCGCTTTTCTCCGTCGTGCGCAGCTTCGTTACCTTGGCGGTTCGGCCGCCGACGCGCTCCGCGATCGCCCGAGCCTGCGCCTCGTCCCATATCCGGCCGTCGTGGCCGTCCTTCTCGCGCCATACGGCCTGGAACGTGCCGAAATCGGCCGCCACCGTCCAGTACGGCTTCGGCTGGAATTCGCGGATCTCCCGCTCGCGCTCGATCAGAACGGACAGCGTCGGCGTCTGCACGCGGCCGGCCGCCAGCTGCGCATCGTACTTTGTCGTCAGCGCGCGCGTCACGTTCAGGCCGATGAGCCAGTCCGCTTCCGCGCGGCATACCGCCGACCGGTAGAGCGCGTCGTACTGCCGGCCCGGCTTCAAATCGCGGAAGCCGTCCCGGATCGCCTGGTCGGTTTGCGAAGAAATCCACAGCCGCTTGAACGGCTTGCGCCAACCGACAAGCTCCATGATCCAGCGCGCGACCAGCTCGCCTTCCCGGCCGGCATCCGTCGCGATAATGAGCTCGCCAAGGTCGGACCGTTTGCACAGCTGGGCGACCGCGCGAAACTGGCCCGACGTCTCCTTGAGCACTTTCAGCTTCATTCGCTCCGGGAGGATCGGCAGCTCCTCCAGATTCCATGTCCTGTATTTCGTATCGTAATCCTCCGGTTCGGCCAGCGTGACGAGATGGCCGAGCGCCCAGGTGACGACATAATTCGGACCTTCCATATGGCTTTTATGCTTTTGCCCGCAGCCGAGCACCCGGGCGATTTCCTTCGCGACGCTCGGCTTCTCGGCCAGTACAAGTGATTTCATGACAACGCTCCATTCTCCTTGCGATCTAGAAGCCGCCGCGCGGGCCGCTCTCATGGGTCCATTATCCATGAAGGACGCGAAGGTTGTCAAAATCGTTTCGACCGGAGCATCCCTCCTAAAATGAAATAGAAAGGGCCTCCCTCAGGTCGATTTTCGACCATTCGGGAAGCCCCTTCGTTCGGGTATCGCAAAGTTTTCGGCGCTAGCGAGAAGCTCTCCTCCGCAGGGCGAAGGATCACGGCGTCACCCGGAACGGCCCGAACGCCGCATAACCGGCATCGCCGTCCGCGCCGGCCGCGAACAGCCCGACCTTCGCCCCCACCCACCGGCCGGGAGCGGCTTCGAACGGCCCGGCGTCAACCGGGCGAAACGGCTCGCCGGCCGAGCGATAGGCGAATCGGCAGACGGCGCCTTCGGCCACGGATAGCCGCAGCCCGATTCGCTCGTCCGTAAGCGGCATGCGCCAAAGGACGCGCTCGTCCGCCGGATCGCCCTCCGTATAGGCAAGGAACCGGTCCCCGCTGCGGGCCCGCCCCGCCGCAAGCCGGGCGTGGCGGAAGCCGAACACGACGAGCCCCGCTTCGTCCCCCGGCTTCAAAGCGGCGACATCCATCTCGACCGTTGCCTCGAACGCGGGGGCCGGAAACTTTTGCAGCAGCAGATGCGGCGCGTCGTAAAGCGTCGCGGCGCCTTCCGGAAGCGGCATCGCGCGCAGCCGCAGGCCGCCGGCCGGTCCGGGCGGCGTCCACTCCGGCAACGGGTTCGCCTGCCACTGCCATTGCAGGCCCGGCCTTCCCGCCGCGAATTCGTCGGTCGCGGCGGGCGCCGCAACCGGCGAACCAACGCCGGCCGCCGGCTTGCGAAACCGAAGAACCGGGGTTCCGACGCCGTCCGCCCCGGGTTCGCCGATCCGCGGCCAATCGTTCTCCCACGCGACCGGCTGCAGATGGACGATGCGGCCGTACGCGTCCTTGTCCTGAAAATGAAGGAACCACGATTCGCCGTTTTCCAGCTCCACCCAGCCCCCTGATGCGGGCCGTTCACCGGCGAGCCGCCCTGGCGCAGGACGATCCTGTCTTCGTAAGGGCCGTACGG
Source organism: Cohnella algarum (assembly GCF_016937515.1). Taxonomy (NCBI): domain Bacteria; kingdom Bacillati; phylum Bacillota; class Bacilli; order Caryophanales; family Paenibacillaceae; genus Cohnella; species Cohnella algarum. The sequence goes on along the minus strand of NZ_JAFHKM010000002.1, from coordinate 3,951,777 downwards.
GTTCGAGGCTCTAAGCACGGTTTGCCAGCCTTGAGGGACCCCGCCCGCGGGGGCGAAAATGTAATAATAACCGTTCCGCTTGTAAAACTTCGGGCCTTCGATCGTCGGATGGTTAACCGGATCGTCGAATACGATCCGTCCTTCGCCGATACGGCGGCCGTCGGGATCCATCGGGCAGACGCGCAGCTTGTCCCGAATGCCGCTGCGGCTTTCGGCGAACGCATGCACCAGGTAAGCCCGCCCGTCCTCGTCCCAAAGCGGACAAGGATCGATCAGCCCTTTTCCCGCCTGAACGAGATGCAAGGGCGACCACTCGCCGGCCGGATCTTCCGCCGTCGTCATGAAGATGCCGACGTCCGGATCGCCGTAAAAAATCCAGAACTTCCCCGCGTGATGCCGGATGCTCGGCGCCCATACGCCCCTGCCGTGCTGCGGCCGGCCGTACCCCGGAAGCGGCATCCTCCGCAGCGCGTGACCGATCAGCCGCCAATTGACGAGGTCGCGCGAATGCAAAATCGGCAAGCCCGGAATATGGTGAAAGCTCGACGAGGTCATGTAAAAGTCGCCGTTTACGCCGATCACGTCCGGATCGGAATAATCGGCATGCAGGACGGGATTGCGATAGGTGCCGTCCCCCGGATCCGGCATCCAGGGCGAAACGCCGGATTCGCTTTCCTCTCGTTCCATTCGTTTTCAACTCCCCGTCTTTTGTCCGATTTTTCTCTATCCTTTGATGCCCGTCGTGGCGATGCCTTCGACAAAGTACCGCTGCGCCAGGAAAAAGACCAGGACGGTCGGAACGATCGACAGAATCCCCATCGCGATCACCTGATTCCAGTCCGTCGCTCCCCCCGTCGAATCGATCGTCATGCGAAGCGCGAGGGAAATCGTATACTTTTTGACGCTGCTGATAAAAACGAGCTGGTTGAAGAAGTCGTTCCAAGTCCAAATAAATTGAAAAATGGTTCCCGACACGATCGCCGGCACGGTCAGCGGAAGCAGAATCCGGAACAAAATGCCGGCCGGCCCGCAGCCGTCCATAACCGCCGACTCGTCCAGCTCGCGCGGCAGGCCGCGGATGAACTGCACCATCATGAAAATAAAAAACGGAAAGCAGCCGAGCATTGCCGGCACGATGAACGTCCAGTAGCTGTCGAGCCAGCCCAGGTTGCGGAAGATCAGGTACCTCGGAATCAGAATGACCGTTTGCGGCAGCATCAGCGTCGCGACCATGACGGCAAACAGGACGTTGCGCAGCGGAAACGAAAACCGGGCGAAGCCGTAGCCGACGATCAGGCTGGAGGCGACCGTAAACAGCACCGTCGGAACGACGAGCAGAAACGTATTGAGGAAAAACGTCGTATACGTGTACTGGCCCGTGCCCTGCCACCCTTTGGCGTACGAATCCCACACGAACCGTTCCGGCCAAAGTCCGAGCGATCCGAACAGGTCGGTATTGGTTTTGAACGATGCGAAAAAAAGCCAGATCAACGGGTACACCATCACGAGCCCGATCAGCGCCAGCCCCAGATGGCGAAGGCTTGCTTTGGCGAGTCGGCGCGAAGCCGTAGGCATCATTTTCGCCCCCCATCCTCGTAATGCACCCACCGGTTCGAGCTGCGGAAAAGGATCAGCGTCACCAGGAGGATGAACAAAAACAGCACCCAGGAGACGGCGGAAGCGTACCCCATGCGCATCTCCAGGAACGCTTCGTCATAGATTTTAAGGCCGATCAGGTAGGTCGCCTTCATCGGACCGCCGTTCGTGACGACGAAAGCGGCCGTAAACTCCTGCAGCGCGCCGATCAGCTGCATGACGAGATTGAAGAACAGAATCGGCGTCAGCAGCGGAAGCGTAATCGCGCCGAACGTGCGGAAACGGCCCGCGCCGTCGACCTTCGCGGCATCGTACAGTTCCGAAGGAATACCCTTCAGCCCGGCGAGAAACAGCACCATCGAGGTGCCGAACTGCCATACGACGAGCAGGGAAATCGTAAAGAGCGCGACGTCCGGATCGCCGAGCCAGTCGACGCCGGGCAGCCCCAGCTTGCCGAGCAGGCTGTTGACGACGCCTTCGTTCATGAACAGGAACCGCCAAAGCAGCGAAATGGCCACGCTTGCGCCCAGGATGGACGGCAAGTAATAAACCGTCCGGTAAACGTGCATGACCTTGCTGTTCCGATTCAGGAGAACGGCGACGAGCAAGGCGAACGCCAGCTTGATCGGCACCGCGACGAACGTGTACAGAAGCGTGACCCGCATGGAAGGGAAAAAATCCTTGTCCTGCGAGAACAGCTTGACGTAGTTGTCCAGCCCGATAAAATCGCCGGTCTTCACGAGACTGGAATCGGTCAGCGAATAGTAAAACGACATCGCCAGCGGGTAAAACTGAAAGCCCAGAAAGCCGAGCAGCCACGGCGAAATAAACAGCAGCCCCCACAGGGCATGCCGCATCGTTCTGTTTTTCAAGAGACGGGTCACTTCCTTTCGGCTGGTCCTTGCGCGCGGCGAAGAAAACCGGCGGCTCCTGCGCCCGAAGCGCGGGGCCGCCGCCGCGGAAGCCGGGATCGGCCGCCCGTTAACGGGCTTCGGCCTTCAGCTCCTCCAGCTTTTCCTTGATGTTGGCCATCGCTTCCGCCGCGCCTTGCTGCGGCGTCAGCTTTTTGTAGATGACCTTTTGGATCGCGTCTTCATGGGCCACGCGGATGCTCGCGTTGTCGCTCAGCACCGTGATCGGCAGAGCGGTCCGGGTGCCCGCGTATTCGACGGCGGCCTTGATCTCCGGCTTGAGCTGCCCGGAGGCGCCGAGCGCTTCGAGCGCTTTGCCGGAAGCCGGGATGCCGCGCTGAGTATTGAGGATCACGGCCGCTTCCGGATCGTTGACGAGCCAGTCGAGCAGCTTGGCCGTCTCTTCCTTCACCTTCGACGAGTCGTTGATGGCGAAGCCGGTCCCCGCCGTGATCGGATTCGCGCTTTGCTTCGCGTCCGGATGCTCCGGGAACGGCCCGATCGAAATGCTGGCGCCGCTCACCGACTGTTCGTATTTGCCGAACGCGCCCGCATAGTCGAACAGCATGCCGATTTCGCCGTTGACCCATTTCGGGTTTTGCTCCATTTTGCCGACGAACGCGGTGCTGTTTCCAAAAGGCTCCATGACGCCGTTTTCATAGAGCTGCAGCAAGTAGCTGTAGGCGCCCTCCAGATCCTGCTCCGTAAAGTTCGGCGTAAAGTCGTCGTTGATCCAGATTTTCCCCGTCCGCTGGGTGACGTACGGGATGATGATCTCCCTTTCGATCACGTCGATGTCCGCCGTCAGCAAGTAGTCGTCCGGGTCGGTCTCGTGAACCTTTTTGCCGATTTCGATCAGGCTGTCCCACGTCCACGACTTGTCTTGCGGAATGCCGTGCTTTTCGAAGAAAGCTTCGTTGTAAATCGCGCCGAACGTGTCCTGGCCGGTCGGGATGAAAATCAGCTTGTCCTCGTACGTGGCGAAATCGCGCAGCGCCGATTCGGGAAACGTCGACGTGTCGATCTCCGCCTGCTTCAAATCCATCAAGTAGTCGCCGAGCTGGTCGTTGAACGAGTTCACGTACTGAAACAAGTCCGGCGCGGAGTCGCCCGCGAACTGCGTGGCCAGCTTTTTCGAATAGCCGTCGAATCCCATGTACTCCGCTTCGACCTTCACATACGGGTTCAGCTCCATATATTTCTCGATCGCCGCGAGCGTCGCCTCATGCCGGGGACCGCTGCCCCACCAAGAGAAGCGGATCGTGACCGGATCGGCTTTGCCGCCCTCCGCCGACGCGCCGCCTTCGCCCGCCGGCACCGTGTCGCCTCCGTTCGCGCCGCCTCCCGATTGCCCCCCGCATGCGGCTAGCATGAGCATCAAGGCCAGTAGCGCGGCGAGCGCAGCCCAAGGTTTTCGTTTCATTTTCGCATCCTTCCCCCTGATTCGTGTCGATTTTTGGCGCCAACGTCATCGTATCATAGCGCTTTCTTTCTGCTAAGGGGTGGAAGTTTGGAAATGGGGCCGAACATTAAGCGCTTCCAATAAAGCGGTTTCTTTTCTTTGGAAAACACTGACGTCTTTGGGTCCTCGTTTTGAAGCGATTAACAGCCGTGCGCTTTTATATTATGATGAAGTAGAAAAAAGGGGGCATGACGGTGTACAAGCTGCTCGTGGTCGACGACAACACGGATACCCGCAAGACGCTCTGCAGTTCGTTTCCGTGGGATCAAGTCTCGTTCGAAATCGCGGAACAGGCGGACAACGGCCAGGATGCGCTGCGCTATCTGCTTACGCACCCGGTCGACGCGGTGCTGTGCGACATTCGGATGCCGCGGATGTCCGGGCTGGAGCTGTCGAAGGAAATTCATCAGCGAAACCTGCCGGTGAAAATCGTGCTGCTCAGCGCGTTCCGCGATTTCGAATACGCCCGCCAGGCGATGGCGTACGGCGTGCGGCAATATTTGGTCAAGCCGGCCAAGTACCGGGAATTGATGGACGTGTTCCGCGAGCTGAAGGAGACGCTGGATCGGGAACGCCATTCGCAAGATCAACCCGATGCCGCTCCCGGGGAAAGTCACGCGAACGCCATGCTGAACAACGCGGACGACCCGATCATCCGCAAAATCACGGACTACGTGGCGCTCCATTACCGCTCCGTCAAGCTGGAGCACGCGGCCGGCGTCGTTCATATGAACCCGACGTACCTCAGTACGTACTTCAAAAAGGCGACCGGCATGAATTTCTCCGAATATGTACTCGCTTACAAAATGGAAAAGGCGGCCGAATTGCTGCAGGAGCCGCATTGGAAAATGTTCGAGGTCAGCGAAATGGTGGGGTATGCCAATGTCAAAAACTTCATTCGCTCTTTCAAAGACTACTTCGGAAAAACCCCTGGCCAGTATCGACGAGCGTAGCAGCGTCCGGCGGTTCATCCGCCCTTCCCTGCGCCGCCGTTTTTTTCTTATCCAATTTTTTCGTTTTTTGCTGTTCTGCCTTATTCCCGTTCTGATTCTCGGCTCGCTGTCGATTTTCATTACGCAGCGGTACATCGGCGAAGGCATCGAAGCGGACAACGAGCAGACGCTTCGGCAATACGGCGATTTTCTGCAAATCGTCGCCGGCGAGATGGACTCGCTTAGCTTGTCGTTCGACCAGGACCCGAAAATTTTAATGATGCTCAAACGGGTACTGACGAAGCCATCGTTCAGCTACGATGAGCGGGAAGCGCTGTTTTACCTGCGGAACGTCATCGAAGTGCCGGCCAATTCCAAGCCTTATATCCATTCGATCTACGTCTATTACGACAACCCGGCCGGCCGGTTCCTGTCGTCGCGCGAGGGATTGACCCACCCGGATTCGTTCTTCGACGGCGGCTGGCTCGAAACGGTCGGCCGCCCGTTCCGGGGAGAAATGCGGACCGATGCCAGGCAAATTCAGGAGTTCGCCCTCGCGAGCGCGACGCGCGACATCGTGACGGTTTCCAAACCGATCGCCTCCGGCAAAGGGGTGATCGCGATCAACGTCGATCCCTCCTATTTCGCGCGTTCGTTCGAAGAACAACGCCAATTCCCCGATCAGACTCTGCTGGTCACGGACGGAGCTTTCCGGCCGTTTCTACTTTCGGGCCCCGAGCTGTCCGGCGCCGCGGCCGCCCGGCTGAAGCAAGCCGCCGAAGGTTCCGCCGAGGCAGCCGGCGGTTCGCCGGTTTCCTTCGCGGAAGCCGGCCGGCATGTCACCGTCATGCCGATTCCCCGGCTCGACTGGTTTCTGGCGACGTCAGTGCCCAGCCGGTCGCTTTACGGTCCCGTGCGGACGTTGACCGAGTTTACCGTCCTTTTGTCGCTGTTTTCCGTGCTCATCAGCTGCCTGTTCGCCTTCGGGATGACGCGCAAGCATTACCGGCAAGTGGACGGCATTATCCGCACGCTCAATTCCGCCGATCAGCAGACGCTGCCGCAGGAAGGCGGACGGATACGCGATCTGTACGAGCTGATCGTCCAGCGAATTTTGGAAGCGTTTTTGCAGCAGCGTTATTTGAAAATCCAGCTATCGGAGCGCAAATACCGCGAGGAGGTGCTCGAGCTGCGCGCGCTTCAATCGCAGATGAATCCTCACTTTTTGTCCAACACGCTGCACTCGGTGTATTGGAAAAGCGTCGAGCTGACCCGATCGCCGAACGCCGTCAGCCGCATGATCGAACAGCTGTCCGACATGCTCGACTATGCGGTTCGCACGGCCGAAGACCTCGTCTCGCTCGAGGAAGAAGCGCTGTACTGCCGCAATTACGTCCATATCCAGCAGATGCGCCACCCGGACAGGCTGACGGTCGTATGGGAATCGTTCGAAGGGCTGGAAACTTGCCGGGTACTGAAGCTGAGCCTGCAGCCGCTCATTGAAAACAGCATTCAATACGGCCTGGAGCAGGGCGATGCGGAACGGCTTGCCGTCAAGATCCGGTTTCGGATGGAAGAGCGCACGCTGAAAATCACCGTGATCGATAACGGGCCCGGCATCGGCCCGGAAAGGCTGGCCGAGATCGAGGGGATGCTGTCGTCCGACGACGGCCCCTCCGCCCATGTCGGGCTGGCGAACACCTATCGCCGGCTCGGGCTGAAATACGGCCCCCATTCGAAGCTGCGCATGATCGGCCGTTCGGGACGGGGAACGGCGGTCACGCTTTATTTTCCCCAGGACCTTTCGTAAGACGGGAAGCGTAAGTCCGTCGGGGGACGGCCGCTCGATGACGCGACCCCGCAATTCGCAAGAAATGCCGCGCTCAAAAAAACGGTATGCTGATGATGGAACCCCAAAGTGAAGGAGCTCGCCGCATGGCTTCCGCCGGAAGGGATGGAGGGCCGAATCGAAGCAGCGATTCGGGGGAGCTCATCGGCGGTTCTTTTCCAGACGTTCTCCGGACTTGGTTAGATTTGCCGAAATAGGGCACAATGAACCCGACGCAAAATTTCGGCAAAGGAGCCCAGACATGCTGCCCGAAAACGAAAAGGCGGTTATCGTATACTTCAATACCCCGGAACAGGCTCAAGAAGCTTTGGAGAAAATGAAAAGCGAGTTCGAAGTCATTGAAGCCCGAATCGACCGGTTCGACGGGGTTCCCGGCGACGGAGCCGACCCGGGCAATCCGATTACGGGCGATATTCCGAGCCTCGGATCGCTGACGCTGGGCGGGGACTTCAGCCGGGACCCCGGCATCTTGGCCGCGGCGAGCGCCAGCGCAAGCGGACTCAGCGCCGGGGGACCCGGGAATATGGTTTCGGGGACGGACATTATTTTAACCGCCATCGTCCGCCCGGAAAACGGACAACGTGCCATGGACATCGCTTATGAGTGCGGGGCGCTGAAGTAGCGCTCTTTTTTATTTCTCCCCTCTTGTTTGCGAGGGAAATGCCCGTTTGGTGCCAAGGGGGATAACGATATCCTGATTAACTTTGCTGACGAAGCTGATTCGCCGATGGAGAGCGCTTAGGTTGATATCGATGCCGTGCTCGTCGTAACACCCCGCAAAGTGAAGTGAAGCATAGTAGCTTATTCCGATTACTTTCCGGGGGCCCCGTAGAAACCTGCGCGCGGAACGCCCCCATTCCGGGGTTCAACCCCTGACCTCATCGCTGCCAGTGTGGAGATGTACTGTCCTCGCGTATCTCAAAATGCCCGGAAGCCTACTCCTATAAGGGTTTTCGGGCATCACTCTGTTTTTATGTATCCCTAGGTTTCCGGCTGTTTTCGGGGGTTTTGTGACCATTGTTGTGACCACAGATACAGATCACCGTATCACTTGATATGGTAAACTAAACAACAAAGGAGGGGCAAAAACTCCGCCTCTCCTTATTCTTTATTAATTTGTTATTCTGCATCTTGAACATCATTTAATGTCCATGATATTTTTTCTTTACCAGCAGAACTTTGAGTAATTACTTTTATTAACTCGGCACGACATCTTTTATCCACATACCCTACAGACTTCGAAACCTTGTCTTTCACTATTCTCCCTACAATTTTGTTGCCATCTGCTGTGCAAAGTTCAAATGAATTTGTCCTAACATTAATCCCGGTTAATCTTCCTTGTAAGAAAACCTCTTCCTCCCTAGAAGTCAATCGTTCATTAAGAATGGTAAATATCTTACCCGCCTTATCTGGATCAAAAGATGCTTTTATCCCCTCATTTTGAGCTTGTGTAGAGACCCAGTTAATTTCCACGGGAACATTTAGATCGCGTATGCTCTTAGTCCAATCCATATAATATTTGAGGGTACGAGTTCCTAATGATGAGATTGCTTCTAATAAAGGTTCTTCATCATCAGAAGCATTGAATAAACTGTAAAGCTCTGAGATTATTTGACGTTGAGGTGCTTCATCAATTGACATTTGGCTTTCATGGTTCAAGTCAATGACTGCAATAAATGACCCCGCTTTAACTGCTTTTAGAATCCATGAGTTCCTCTCAATAATCTCTTGAGGAATCGGGCCACGGTTACTTGGTTGATTGAACAATGTATTGGCAACACTGTCAGTTAGTGACTGTAATCCTCCAAGGACAGTCGTTAGTGTTCTCACCGGTATTTGACCAGAAGGAAGACCTGTTGTCTTTACCTTAACTTCCAACTCTTCAGACTGTTTCTCCTCATTAATTTGAAGCTGTTGCAAATCGATTAATCGTTGCTCTAAAGAGCTTATCTCCAATTCTGATATAAAATCAGGTAATCCGATTGCTTTGTGATTCGCTTTACATACATCGATAATCTCTTCTGTTTCTTTAATCCGATTTGTTAGTTCATTGAAGGCGTTCATGATTTTACACCTCCTGTCACACTTAATATCAGTTCTTGCTGATTTATCTGTACCATACCCTTTGGTTGTCTGGCTCTGTCAAACCCAAATTGACCCATCCAGTAGGTTTGCATTATTTTATGATTTTGTTGAGGAAAAACAGCCAGTTGTTGAGAAGTCCAATGTTCAAATGACAAAGAAAAGTATGCATCGCAATTATAATTTCTAGAAACCCGATTTATTAATTGTTGAAGTTCCGTAGCTTGAGTCTGGTTCTGAATATCTTCAGGATAATAAAACACCACTAGGTCAATATCATTAGGATCAACTTTCTGAGTAAGGAAACTGCCATCCAGCCAAACATATCGTGGAGGTAGGACTTGCAGTAATTGACTAAGCCAATGCTTAAAATTTGTGTAAATGAGTGAGCGTCTAATTGAAGTTGTAAATTCATTAATGAATTGCTGTTCAAACTCGTGCATTGTATAGGTGTGAATCCCAGGTGTGAGATTGCCATTTGGCATGAATTGTTGTATCATAACCTGTTATCCCCATTTTTCCCATTTCCGTTTTATTCTATGCCTCAATTATAACTTAGTCCACAACAGTGTCAACGACCAGAACCAAAAAAACGTGGCAAAAAAGATAAAGAAGATGGGGAACATCCCCATCCTCGCATAAATTAGGATTTCACAATCTCCAACAACTTCTCATAACTGTTCACAACATCGTACTTCAACTGGCCTGTATTCAGCTTCGCAAAATGCTTGCGAGCACATTCGATCTTCGCTTTTTCCACTTCCCGGAGCTCCAAGGATTCCATGGAGCCTTTCGTTTCTGCAATGAAGTAAATGTGCTTCACTTCGCCTTCTTTGAAGACAATCGCCCAGTCCGGATTGTAATTGCCCATTGGCGTCGGGATGAAAAATCCCCGCGGCAGTTTCGCGTACACACGAACTTCATTGCTGACATCAAGCTCTCTAGCAAAAGCACGCTCGATCTTGGAATCCGTCACAACATAGTCGTAAATGTGTTTTTCAACCGGGATCGCATTCTGCCCTAATTGCCCTGATAATGTATTTTTCGTAAATACGTCCGCTTCGAACGTATCATTGAGAACATCATATGTGATGGATTCAATGATCGTCGTCGCCTTCTGCTCGTTGATCAGCTTGGCGGCACGAAGCATGAATTCTTCCGGGTTTTTGCGGAATTGCAGGAATGTAACTTCTTTGATTCCCGTTAAAATTGCCACGATCGTCTTTCTCGTCAGCCGCGTTTCGTCCATTAGCTTTCCGACCAAATCGTATTTCACCCGAAAATCCGGTTTCACTTCCACAAGCTCTGTTTTGGTTTCTCGCGTCTGAAAGGCTTCCCCCGATTTTAACTGTTGCTCAGATTCAATTCGGTTCATTTCGCCATGCCTGATTGCATATCGGATCGCAGGCACTTGTAAATGGTTGTCCAACGCCCACACACACTTTTCCACAAGTTCTTCGGAGTCAAATTTGACAGTATAAACGGACTTCCGATTAATTTGGTTCCAAAGCTCTTGAAATTCCTTTTTATAAAAATTGTTATTGACCGTAACGGAAGCAATATTGCGACTCCGTTCATTATCTGCCAGATTCGATTTGCCCTCTACATAAATCGACTTAACCAATTCGACCAACGGTTCCTGAAAGTCCGTCAATTCCTCAGGAAGTGTGAGACTCTGGTTTTCTACAGCATTAAAATAAACATCCGTCAAATTGTACTGATCATCCACATAATCATTTTTAATAAACGTGTACAGTAACTTGCTTGCTAAGGTATCTTCTAATTTCAATTGCTCGCCGCGTGCATTCTTCAACACCTTATCCAGGAAGAAGTCGCGATCTGCTTTGCGTGGACGATCGGACAGCGTTTCGGCGATTTCATTTTGCAGCTGTTTCGCAAATTGCTCGTACGACTCACTGGCAATGACGGTCAACACATTGATTTCATGAACGTCGATACCTGGTACACTCGAATCCATCCGTTCACCATTCTGATTGACACAAAGCCGCAGTCCCCGCCCGACTTCCTGACGTTTTTTGATGGTGGAATCGCTATTTTTCAGCGTGCAAATTTGGAACACATTTGGATTATCCCAACCTTCCTTAAGAGCAGAGTGGGAGAAGATAAACCGGGTTGGTTCCGCGAAACTTAGCAATCGTTCTTTATCCCGCATAATCAGGTCATAAGCGTCCGCATCATCGGAGTCCGTCTCTCTTGCCGATACCTTCGGATCGACATAGCGGTTACTTTTCTTATCGATCGAGAAATAACCCTTATGCGTTTCTTTCACCTGTATCCGATTCAAATACTGAATGTATGGATCATCGGCAAACAGCGACAATTGCTCATTGAGCAAGGCCGTGTATTCTTCCTCAAACATCTCCGCATAAACACCATTAAGCTCCGAACCATCTTTGTCATACTGCCGATACTTCGCTACTTCGTCGATGAAAAAGAGCGAAAGCACTTTAATCCCTTGATGAAACAACGCACGTTCTTTTTCAAAATGGGACTTGATCGTTTCCCGAATCTGAATACGGCGGAAATGCAGTTCTCCTACATCCCCCTGTACGTCACCAGCGTATAACGTTACACCGTTTATAAAGCTTATGCTGTTTTTTTGCCCATTAATTTCGGAAACTTTGTATCCCTTGTACTGCTCAAGCTCACCGGATAATTGGTATATATCATCATTTTGTCTGATTTTATGCGTCTTCCTGGCAAGACCCGTTTTTGTCTTCACTTCGAATTCCAGCCGGGCCACCGGAGCATGCTTCGTGCTCACATCGATTCCTTCCAGATACAGATAGCTGTCCGTGCCGCTTGTTCCTTTGGCCGTAATCCCCTTCACGCTGATCTTTTTCACCAGCTTTTTGTTGTACGCATCCAAAGCATCGAGCCGGTACACTTTGTTGTAATCTTCACGATGTGTCGCCGAATATCGCAAGGTGAACAACGGATTGAATGCCTTCAGGGATTCTTTCGTCTGCTTGCCTTCAACGGATTGCGGCTCGTCAATGATCAGGATCGGATTCGTGCTCGCCAGTACGTCAATCGGTTTGCGGCTGTTGAAGTCATCCAGTTCCATATAAATCCGTCTTGCATCTTTCCCTCTCGCATTAAAGGCCTGCGAATTGATAATCATGACATTGATCCCGGCGTCGCTGGCAAATTTCTCAATATGATGCAATTGCTTCGAATTATACACAAAGTATCGTGCCTTCGTGCCGTACTCGGACATGAAGTGATCTTCCGTGATCTGGAACGTCTTGAGCACACCTTCACGAATGGCGATTGAAGGAACAACGACAATAAACTTGCTCCATCCGTACTTTTGATACAGTTCGAACATGGTACGGATGTACGTATAGGTTTTGCCTGTCCCGGTTTCCATTTCGATCGTCAGATTATATTTGCCCTCAAGCTTCTCGGATATTTTCAGACCGTTCTTCCGTTGCACCGTTTGAATGTTTTTCAAGATTTCCTGATCAATCAATTGAATGGCGTTGTTCTTGAATCCAATATTCGCTTGTTCGGCATTCGCGAGATCATCCATGACCATTTGTTCCGGCTTTTGTCTTCTGCCTCGGTCAAGAGTAAATCGGGACAACTCATTCGGTTGCCCCTCAAAGCAATCCACGATACTTTTTACGGCGTCCAACTGAAACTGCTGATGTTTGAATTTGATCTTCAATTTGAGCTCACCGCCTTAAAGCACTTGAATTTCTGTGCTCGGAGAGAGCATCTTGAACAATTCTTCTACATTGATGCGAGCAGAATCATCTTCAAAGGAACTGTCGCGGAATACAACCCGAAGCGGATGTTCTGCTGCAATTTGTTTCATAACGGATTCCGGCACGTTATCATCAAAACATGCAATTAAAGAGTTTCCGGCGACATAGTGGACGGTCTTCCCTTCAAGCTGCTTCGTTTCCATTGGCAACGAAAGCTCAAGGCCGAGTTCCAGCATGACCTGGATGAGCAAATCTTCCCCGCTCCGATCTTCTTTGATATTTGAGGCGAGATCGAACATATCGCCCTGTTTCAGCTTGTCCGGTGTATAGTAAACATCTTTCATGTTCGATGAATCCACACGGAATACCCGGAAGCCGTAATCGATGTCTGCTCCTGTTTCTTCTTTAATCTTCTTCGCGGCACGGCGGATTCGTTCCTTGCCGATATCGCAGATGGTTTTGTAACCGGCTTTGTAGGCATCTGAATTTTCGGCTGTTTGTTCTGGAAGTTGAACCATAATAAACCTAACATTAAAATTGTTTTCAGAATTATATTCCAAGATTGCATGTGCTGAACTTGCTGATCCGGAATAAAAATCAAGAACAATGTCATCAATATCTACGGTTAGTTCTAAAAGTCTCTTGATAAGCTTTGTAGGTTTAGGATAACTGAAAATTTTATCAACACCCATTAATGCCTTTAACTCATTATTTCCATAAGCATTGTCTCCTGCAAATTCCCGTGAAAATATTGTTATTGGCACTATTCCATCCTGAACTTCGCTTAAATACCTCTTTATTGTTGGATAAGAATCATCTTTACCCCATAATATCCTATTCTCGGTAATTGCCTTGTCTATTGTTTCCTTGCTGTATCTCCAGTACTTTCCCTCCGGTCTTTTCAAAATAACGCCATTGGGTTTAACAATTTCATAATCTGCATCATATGGATTATTTGCATAGATCGGGTCCGGTTTCCAAGGGCCTTTAGGGTCATTATCCGGATTAGTGTACATACTTGAATCTTCTCTTTTAAGCAATTTTCTTATCCAACCTACATCTGTGGAATCGCTAACCTTGTTTTTTGCATAACAAAGAATATAATCATGTGACTCAGAGAAATATTTTGCCGAGTTTTTACGAGTATGAATTTTTTCCCATACAACTGTAGCAATAAAATTACCAGACCCAAAAATTTCATCACATAATTTTCTTAAATTATGCATCTCGTTATCATCGATACTAATAAAAATTACGCCGTCTTCCCTTAATAGATTTCTTGCCACTTTCAGTCTTGAATACAACATAGTCAACCAGTCACTATGAAACCGTCCATTTGATTCAGTGTTCTGAACTAGTCTATTCCCATCTTCATCAACTTGTCCGGAATCTTCAAGATATTCATCTGATGGCCCTCTAAAATCGTCTTTATAAATAAAGTCCTTTCCCGTATTATACGGTGGATCAATATAGATCATTTTCACCTTATTCAAATACGACTCCTGAAGCAGTTTCAACACTTCAAGATTATCGCCTTCAATATAAAGATTTTGCGTGTTGTCCCAATCCACGCTGTCTTCCTTGACCGGACGCAACGTTTTATCAATCGGTGTGTTCGCGTTAAGGATCGCCTGTTTCTTTCCGGGCCACGTAAGCTGATACCGTTCTTTCTCCCCTTCTACTAGCACATCGGACAATTCTTGTTTGAGCAGGTCAAAGTCAATGGTTCGTGTCACTTTGCCATGTTCATCTCTTGCCTCTGTTATCACGTTCGGGAATAATTCTGCAATCTTCTCAATGTTCTTTTGGGTTAAATCAACCGATTTCATCGTCAATTGTTTCATCTTTGAACCTCCTGTTCAGCTTTCAAGAAGTCTATTTAGCTCTTTCTTCTTTCGTTGCAGTTCCATGTTCAGTTCGACTTTGCGGTTGAACTGTTTTTCAGCCCGAATCTTGGACTCTAGCCGGTGGCATTCTTGCGTCAGCTTGTCAATTTGGGCTTGCCGTTCCAAAACTTCTGAAAGCTCAATTTCTGGCTTCATCTTAATGGGAACCAGTTGACGGATGATGTTCTCATAAACAACCTTTAGATTGAGTCCTTGGAGGATATCCAGCTCGATACTCTCCGCCGGTTGCCAGTCCGTCTCGTGGTAGGAACGAACTACAGACCGATTGTCGTCGGTTTGATTTCGCTCTTTGTAGGCGATAGCGAGCTTGGCCTGACCATCATACATTAAGACATGCAAAATGGGATAAGGGATCGCCTTGTCAATATTCCGCAGCAAGTCAAGGGAGTAGGTTTGCTCCTTCAAATGAATCTCGAATATCTGAATTTCTTCAATGTCGTCTTTCGGATCGAGACGAATCGTCTCCTTGGATAACTTGTGTTTCCAGATGATCGATTCGACTTGTTCAGTAAACAATTCCTTCAGATGTTGGTTTGCATGCAGCTTCTCATAAAATTTGTTCTTCGGAATTTTGCGGTTTACGAGTGTACTTGACGGCAATTGAAACATCACGCATTCACCTGCCTGATGACGACAAAGGTGATGAGTTCAAAGTCCTCAATCCCTTTAATCGAGTCGATCAATGCTGTCGTACCTCCCGAACTAAACAAGCTATCCAGATCGTTTTCTTCTTTCACCTGTACAATCGAGCGGATTGTTTCTTCCAACAGCATGGAATACATGTCCATCTTTTTGCCGTCTTTCGTCGCTTGATTGAAGCTGCGGCAGGCCTCCATCATCGGTTCCGATTGCCCTCTGCATAGGGCTCGCAGGATATCCAGCGTCTTTTTGACATCCATATGATTGGTGATGACTTCACCATCTTCGCTCATATAGACGAGGTAGAAGGGATGCAGTCGGTTCTGCTTGTCGGGATTCAGTTCCTCATTGACATTGCGAAGAACAAAGATGACTCCGGGCTTTGCTCCCTTCTCTTCGTCAGCAGCCACAACCGCATGCAGTCCGCTCGGAACGGAATCAAGTTCTCCGTTTTCCTTGACATAGTTCACCAAGTCCATGCGGAAATCGTTCAGGCCCAAATCGGTGATGGAGACGCCTGTGTTCATATCGTCCAGATCGACGACTTCCTTTTGCAAACGATGAAGTTGCTGCTTCCGATATTCCAGATCGCTGGATTGATTGAACAGAACGTTATCATCGCCGGTTGCCGTCATATCCATGATGACCATGCGATTTTCGACCCGTTCTTTTAACTGAATGTATTCATCCAGCGTCATGTTGGGCCAGAAGTTCACCAATTGAATTTCCTTGTTCTGCGAACCGATCCGGTCTATTCGGCCAAATCGTTGAATAATCCGCACTGGATTCCAGTGAATGTCATAGTTGATCAGATAGTCGCAATCTTGCAAGTTTTGCCCCTCAGAAATACAATCGGAAGCAATGAGCAGATCAATCTCGCCTTTGACATCCGGCATGGTCAGCTTCTTCTCCTTGGATCGAGGCGAGAAGCAAGTCAACAATGTGCTGATATCATTCCGCAAACCAGCGGTGTTTTTGTTCTCATCGCTTCCGACGATTTTGGCCGTGTCGATATTGTACTTCGCCTTCATGTACGCAGATAAATGCGTGTACAAGTACGCCGCGGTATCCGTGAACGCACTGAAAACGATGACTTTGCGGTTGCCGGGATTGATCGGATGATTGATTTTGTGATCAATAACCTGCTTTAATGTGTTTAGCTTCGCATCATGTTCAGGCGTTACTTTCTGCATTTCGGTCAGCAAGGCGGAAAGAATGTTGTGATCATTCATCAAATCTTCTTTCCAGCGAAGAACATCCATATCGGACAAATTGATCTTGATTGTATCCCCGATGCTGAAATCATCGTCCAACCAGTCGTCATCGTCAAGATTGGCATCCTCAATATCGGTATAACCTACAGCGTCGGATTTCCCGCTTCGCTCGAACGCTTCGATTTGCTGTAGCGTCTGATCAATTTTGGAGACAATCTTGGAAAGGGTCAATCGGAAAGATTCCACTGAACTTTCCAGGCGTTTCAGCAGGTTGATCCGCATCAAGAGTTGCAAGCTGCCTTCGCGATCCATCTGCCTGAAGTTCCCGCTCCCGCCCCTTACGCTGGTGTCGTACAACTCTTCATAGAAACGCAATCGGCTCGGCTGAATGTATTTGAATGGTGCATAAATGCCGAGATTGATTCTGGACAACTCTATAAAAATTTCATTATACCCGATCACATCGGTTCTGTCGGTCAAATCGCAAAACTTGGAGAGAGGCGGCAGCCGCCTTGGGAACTCGCCGATTTCCTCCGCTTTGTAATACTTCTGGATATGCTTGCGTGACCGAGCGATCGTCAAGCTGTCCAGCAGCTCAAAAAAGTCGAAGTCGAGCATACCAAGAAGCGTCTCCGTTGTACGTTCAGCAACATCCATCTTAGACCATTGGTTAAACGCGGACTGAGCTCGTTTGAAGATGTCGTTAATCCCCCGCTCCGTCCCCAACTTGCTGTTGATTTCCTCTGGATTTCCTTCATAAGCCAAGGCAAGCTGGTTGCGAAGATCCATGAATTTGTTGTTCACCGGAGTAGCGGAGAGCATGAGCACTTTCGTTTTCACGCCGCTTTTTAACACTTTCCGCATCAGCTTCTGATACCGCGTCTCTTTATCTTTCTTGGCTTCGTTGTTACGGAAATTATGCGACTCATCAATGACGAGCAGATCGTAATTGCCCCAATTCAACCGGTCAAGCGGGATATCGTTTGATTTGCCTCTTTCCCGCGATATGTCCGTATGGTAGAGTACATCATAGCGGAATCGGTCAGCATACAAAATATTGTTGGTTACATTCTGTTTATAGGTAAGCCAGTTGTCGCCGAGTTTCTTGGGACATAACAACAATACGGACTTGTTGCGAAGTTCATAGTATTTAATGATGCCAAGAGCCGTGAATGTTTTTCCCAGACCGACGCTGTCTGCCAGGATGCATCCATTGTATTTTTCCAGTTTATTAATCGCACCAAGAACCGCATCTTTCTGGAAGTGATAGAGACGTTTCCAGATTTCCGTCTCTTTGAATCCAGTTGCTTCGTTGGGCAATATGTCTTCTGTGATATCCGATAGGAACTCGTTGAAAATATTGTACAAAATGACATAGTAAATGAACTCCGGAGAGTTCTCTTTATACACCGATGAAATATGCTCCACAACCTGGTTCGTGACATCTTCAAGCTTGCTTTTGTCATTCCATACCTGATCGAACAGATCGAAATACATTTTGGTAAACGGAGCTTCTGTGAACTTGTTCACCATCTTGGAGAGAGCATTGCCCTTTTCATAACCAAGATCAACGGTCGTAAAGCCATCGATCGGCATATAGGTGACAGCATTGTTTGCAGTCTGCACATTCAGCATGCCTTGCATTGAACCTGAAGTACGGTTCGATTTGAACGTGACTTTTTTACGAATCCAGTCACTGCACTCTTTTGCAATCGCTTTGAGTGTCAATTCGTTTTTGAGCCGGATTTCAAATTCGGTGCCGTACAAGCTTTTTTCCCGGTTCCGTTTCGGGATGTAAAATTCCCGCTTCTCCTTTTTTATGCTATCCGCAATAAAGGTGGGAGAGGTAAAGATGAACCGGACTTCTTCCACCTGATTCAGTTCTTTCATTAAGGCTTCATATGCATAAATGGAGAAGCATGATGCAGCAATCGATACTTTGCTGCCTTTGCGAACTTCAAGTTTCAAATTTTCGCCGAGAAGATTGTCGATATTATTGATGATTTCCATAGTTCACCTCTTGTTCCGCCCGAAACCACGCAACTTTTCCTATTCGACATCCCCCACTGAAATTCCTTGTTTGAAGTAGTTCTGATTTCCTATTTGAGGAAATATATTGTTCGATGATGACTTTTGTAACGTGAATTGGGTGGTAAACTTGAAAAAATGGATGTTTCGACCTCAGCACCGCCTTACCCAGGGAAAGAATCCCAATGAAACAAGCCAAAAGTCCACAAAGTCAATCGATGAATGGTTACTGTCGGCTAATCAATATTCTATATATCGTTAATCTTGATGAATTGTAACGTAACACAGAAAAAGCCGAACCATCAAGTTCAGCCCGTAATGTAAAACCCAGCCATATTTATCGTATATCTAACCTCGTTTGCTCTCTTTTGCTCCAGCATTTTTTAACAAGTCAGCTATCTCTGTCAGTCCAGATTCCTTGGCGAATTGCAGCAAATATTTATTGTTGACGATAGTTCGATTCGGATCGGCACCATAGTCCAGCAATATTTTGACCATTTTGGTTGAACCTTTTTCCACTGCTTTCCATATCGCCGATTCAGTACTTACATTTGGATCGGCACCCGAATCCAGAAGAAACTTGGCCATTTCAATATCATCATTTTCTACAGCGTAATTCAAAGCCGTTTTTCCTGCTCTCATGTAGTTGGGATTGGCTCCGTGTTTCAATAGAAGCTCCATGGTTTTCATATTTTTGTTTCCGGCAGCCACTAATATGGCATTGGATTGAGTAGGGTCGGCTCCGTCGGCCAATAAATTAGCGACATCATTGCTATTGTTTTGGAATGCCACTTGGGTCAATTCATCTGCACTGTCGAATTTATCCTTATACGATACTTCTGCCGGCACCAAGTTTTCCCATGGTTTGGTTGAAGTCTCGCCGCTCTTTACAATTGGCCGTAAAGGCGGCTTGGATGGCTCAATTTTATCCGCAATGTAAAACATGCCTGCTGTCAGTCCGACCGTAATCAGCAGACTGCATACTGCAACCGAAATAATGAATCGGACCCTTTTCCTTGGTACTTCTTGACGTTGACGCATGCTCTGCGGTTGATCATTCCCGGATATATTACCCCGGTTTACAGGTTTTCCGCATTGAGCACAGAATTTTTCATCTTCATGATACTTGTGTCCGCAATTCGTGCAAAACACGTTTTCATCTCCTCGGCTGTTTAATCAAACGGGACAACTTAAAGGAATTGATTCCAAAACAGATATGTCATTACGGACACCGCTACGAGAAATCCTGCCGCCAACATAGCCAGCCTTCCGGCCAACTGCTTATTCTTTGGTCGGTGCGTGTCTCGAATCATCTGCACTTGATCATAGAGGAATTCGATGTGCGATGCTGTCCGGGTATGTAAGCCTTTAGCCTTGTCCAACTCGCCCAAGATTTCATCCATGACGGTAACGTTTTGGGCGTGGTAGATGGCCAACGTCAGGACAAGCTTGATCGTCGTCTGCTGGGCCTGCGTCAAGTCTCTCATGAGAGCGATCATTTCCTTATTCGTGGAACCGGTTATAGAGCCAATGACACGCCCGATCACTCCCTGATTTTCGAGCTGATCCAGTCGGTGCTCAATGGATGAAAGCTGAGAAAGGGATTGTTGTACAATAGCCTTTACCTGATTTTGATCGACAAGCCGGGGATTTTCTCTAATCGCTTCGTCTACTTGCCGTTTACTCGGAAGATTTGGTGTATTTACGTCTTTTTGTGTCATACGTTATTCCCCCCGCATTCGATCTCGCAACATATCCAGTCGGGATAAAATACTGTCTGCGTTTCTACCGTAATCAATCCGCATACCGTTTTTGGTATCCCGCTCCAGTTTGGTGTAGATATTGTCGGCCTGTACGCGGTCGGCAATCATGTCATCCACCGTTGAAACGGCCCTCGCCAAAGTCTGCCCGTTTATCTCCGTAAGTTGTGCTATGTAAACCGTACCGCTGTTTAACAGCTTCACGTTAGCATGCACGGCCTTGGTCGTCTCCAGAACGCCGCCAAACATGCCGTCGCCATATGCTTCATTCAGCAACCGGCGAAGCGTTGTGCCGACCACGAAACCGACGCCAACGCCGATGATGCCGCCCGGAATGAACAATGATAAGCCAGCCAGTGCCCCTCCGGTGATTGCTCCTTTCAAACCGTCTTTTGCGATTTTCATTTTCATCTGGTCAAAGGTGATCTTTCCGGACTTGTATTGCAGATAAGTGATGAGACCCGATACGGTGACTGAGACGACTGCTCCGATGGCCGCTCCGTTCAACATTTCCCCTGCCACAGAAACTGGTGTCATGCCAATTGCAAGTTGCCCATGCAGGATCTTGTTGCTTAATTCATGTGCGGAATCCATATTGTCTTGAAGCGTACCCATTGCCTTTGTCGGATTCGGGATACCCATTTCACGGGCACGATCTATCAATTCCTGCGGCCCGACAAGCACGGTTGTAGGCTTGTAGTGATCGTTGTTCAGAAAATCCTTTAGCGTCTCGTTGATGCTGTCTGCGGAACGGAGCGTCTTGACTTGATATTCCCTTACAATATCTCCGGTGAAACGGTTAATCTCAATAGCATCAATGCCGGGATTATTGCTGACAATCCTGCCGTCCGCATTACGCGGGAAATCGATTTTCGTGAAGAGATTGCGGAGATTGCCCTGCATTTCGCGGATGAAATCCACTTCTCCCGCCGCGTCACCCTGAATGCGGCTCAGTGCATTGGCGGCGGCGTTGTTGCTTCCCTGCAACTGCTCCGTCAACCATTCCTTCAAGCCTTCATCCGTCTTGAAAGCATCGACATTCGGAAATTTCTGCTGAAGCGTCTGTGCGATGGCAACTTCTCGAACGAATGCATCAGTCCCTTCAAATACCCCCGGAATACCATTACTGATTACCTCGTAAGTCGGTACGGTTGTAGCTAAATTAACGAAGTTGGCGACATCTTTTTCGGAAAGGGTATGATGAAGATGCCGGACGCCAACTTGGCTCATTATTTCGTGGTCAGCTCGGCACTTCTTGCAATAATAGCTGTTACCCAAGTAGTTCCCTCCTCTTGCATCGTATGAAAAGGGGAAGGGAGCACGCGGCTCCCTGCTGTCATACAAGATTGATTCGACGGATTGCTTTGTTGTCGTCGTCGTAGACAATAACGTTGCCATTGCTGTCGAAACTCAACTGGCTGATTTTATTGATCGGGTTGCCGTCATTGTAGGTCAGGTCTTTTCCGTCTAGGTAGATCGAGCGGCTGCCGTCCAGTCCGATTTCATAAATAGTAGTTCCGCTGGCTACATAGAATTTGCCTTCATGTGCGACCAGACAGTCAAACTCGATATTGTTGAAAGTCGCAATGGTTTCGACTTTACGAGGATAAAGCTGAACCTTTGAGAGGGATTTGTTATAGGTGTTCAATGTATAGATTGCCTGTTCTGCAATGATCGCATCTGACATGGTTCGATACAGGTCATCTATGGAACGAGGCAAGAGATCAACGCCTGTCGATTCTTTGCTATTGGCTAAAGAGGAAGCTTGTCCACCCTTCTCTCCCTGAAATATCTTTGTGCTGCCATTGCCATAATAGCTCACGCCGAACGTCAACGATTGATGATTATCAAACCCGATAAAGTCAAACTTGCCATTGCTATCACTGCTTTATGTGGCTACTTGAACAACGAGAGACAGTTCATAGATGATGTCGATATGGTTAGTACCACCCACATAAACTTTATTGCTGGCTCCGTTGTATGCCAGCTTTTGCGGTTTGAACTTGCTGTAATCCAGATGCGTTACTGTTTTATCATCGGCGATATAATCCCAATCGAATGTCCGGTTGTCAACGCCGGAATTAATTTGACCCACTAGCGCCGGGATATTTTTGACCCACCTGCGCGCTTGGTGCCGAATAGATTCCGGTTTTTAGTTTTTCCTTAAGCCTGTAGCTGTTCCCACGGATATTCACAACATGGGAATGGTGGAGGAGGCGATCGAGCACGGCCGTCGCCAGAACTGTGTCCCCCATGAGCTCACCCCATTCGCCAAAGCTTTTGTTACTGGTAAGAATCATGCTGCTTTTTTCGTAACGAGCACAGACCAATTGGAAGAACAGGTTCGCAGCCAGCGGATCGAGGGGGAGGTAGCCCACCTCATCGACAATGAGGATCCGAGGGCGAAGATAAACCCTCATTCGCTTGTCCAGTCGGTTTTCCTCGTACGCCTTCCGTAAATCGCCAACCAACTGGGCCAGCGATACAAAATACACCGGTAAACCTTGTCCTATCGCCTCCATCGCAATTGCAACGGCCAAATGGGTTTTCCCGACGCCAGGAGGGCCGAGAAAGAGTACGTTCTCTTGCCTCCCGACGAACGTTAGCGCGGCGAGTTCCCGAATCAGTCGCTCATCAAGCCCAGGTTGAAACGAGAAATCGAATTCGGTTAGCGTTCGTCGGTACGGCAGATGCGAAAGCTTCATCCGTACTTCGACGTTTCGGCGCTGGCGCTCCAGAATTTCAGCTTCTAGCAGTTCATTCAGGAATGAAAGGTATGTGCTTTGGTTTCGGCTAGCGGCCTCCAGCTTTGCGTCGAGAGCCTCGGCAGCTTGGTCTAAGCCGAGTTCCTCCAGACGGAGGCGAGCTTGTTCGAGTTCAATCATGCGCCCACCTCCATGAGGCGATCGTAGACATCAAGTGGTCGCACCTCTACGTCCTGCTCGGGCACTTGTATTCCTTGAGGCCTTGGGTAGGCATAGCCTTGAGTAGTGCTCAGGTTAGTGTACTGGTTCTCGCACATCACAAGCGTTCGTGATCGGTACCTCTTCTCATGCCGTGCGATGAGCTGCTTCTCGAAATAAATTTCAACATGGCCGTTCACTTCCCGCACTTTCACTTCACGACAGTTGTATCTCCAAGGAACACCGTAACGTACGCCGTCGTAGCTCACGAATCCGTCCCGGCTGACCTTCCGAGGCTCGAATCGGTACTTCGCCCAGCGCTCCGGAGTTGGTAACGGCCCCAACGCTTCATGGGCCAGACGGTCGATCGGTCTTTCGCCGGTTGTGCCGTGAATACGGCGATTCTGTTCGTCACACCATTGCCGAAGCTGGCGGTTCAGATCTCCGAGATCCGTGAATTGTCTTCCCGGCATGAAGTTCTGCTCGATGAACTGAACGCTACGTTCAACCTTGCCCTTGGTTTGCGGACGTCGCACGCGGCACACCTTAGGGACCATACCTATGGTTGCAGCGAAGTCCTCGAACAACGGATGCCAGCGCGGCTTACGATCATCGCCCATACCGAGTATGACGGTTTTCATCTGGTCGGTAAGCATCGTTTTCGGAACGCCTCCAAAATACTCAAGGGCGTTCATCATACAGCGTAGGAAGCTGTGAATGTCGCAGCGCTTCGAAAACTCCATGTATGTCAGGCGGGAATATCCCAAAACCATAGCGAAGACAGGGATCTTCCGGACATCGCCGTTTAGATCAACGTACTCGCAAATCTTCCAGTCCACCTGCGCTTGCTGTCCGGGCTTCGTTTCGTAGCGTTGTACTGCCGGCGCCTGTTTTGGAGGACGATTCGGTTTCACATAGTCCTTGATGATCGTGATCCCGCCGCTGTAGCCTTGATCTTTTAACAGGCGTAAAAGCACCTCACAATTGAATATGCCTCTGGCCAAGTACTGATCCAACAGGGACTTGAATGGATCGAGTTTTGATGCTCTTTTCTTGCGGGAATTGGGTTCAGGGATACCATCGGCTCTTAGATATTTACGAATCGTATTTCTCGAATGACCCGTCTCCCGCATGATCTCACGGATACTCTTGCCGCTAGCTTGAAGTTCATGTAATCTAATCACTGTCCCACTCCTTAGCATATTGCCTCCTCTTGAAATATCTTGGCCGATACTACAGAGGAGATATATTCTACAGGGGTGGGTCATTTTCATTCCGGCGCTGGTGGGTCAATTATATCCCGGCGGTGACACCGGTCAATGGTCTTTGTTTCCACTGTACCATTGGCATTGTTGAATTTGCGTATTTTCAAAAAGTTCCTGTCGTCCCCATCAAGAAAGAAAATGTTGTTATCCTTATCGATAACCATACTTTGAACTTCGGAAATTTTTGCTTGTCTGACTGGCCCATCGATTTGGCCTTTCCCGAGTCCGCCCACCAAGGTATCCACGCTAAACTTCACTGGCAGGGGTGGTTGTTGCGTTGTCGGTGAAGTCGGTTGCGTTACCGGCGGCGTAGGCGTTGTTGTGGTCGTTTGATTTCCGCCGCCAACACTTTTGTTATCATTACCGTATTGATAAGCTCTCCAGAGCAATGTAGCGGCCTCAGCACGGGTTATCGAAGCCTGCGGACGGAATGTTTCATCCTGATAACCGGATACGAGCCCATTTTCAACAGCGACTGCAACGTAATCCTTGGCGGCTTCGGAAATACCTGCATAGTCCTTGAACATGGCCTCAATAATACTCCGGTTCGCAAGGCGGGAAACGTCGTATCCCTTGAGTTTTACAAGTGCGACCGTGATATCTTCACGTAATGCCGGGGCTGTCGGGTTGAAAATGTAGCTCCCGTCGGCGGTACGATAACCCGTCATATAATCTTTAACAGCCTCGATGAAAGGCGAGTACCAATCTGTCGGTTTAACATCGCTGAACGATGAATAGTTTACTTTCTTCGCTTGAAGACCCGACGCTTTGACAATGATCGTAGCGAATTCGGCTCGGGATACTTGATTTTCCGGTCTGAACTTGCCATCCGGGTAACCTTCGAGGACTTTCCGGGATGCCATTTCCGATATGTATTTGCTCGCCCAATGCGTAGTCGGTACGTCTGTAAAGGTAACGGTCGATGTACCGGATGGTGCATTCTGCAATTCTTCACCGTACCCAGGCAGTGCCGCCGATGCCGTTCCGAACATACTGAACAATAATATTGCTGTGATGAATAAAGAAGTTATTTTCTTCACTGACATAGGCTCTTCTCCTCCTGTTGATTGTCATTGAAATAGGTGGCCTTGGACGAAAACAAGATTTCATTAAACTAGATATCGGGAGAGTGCAAGCGTACGAGCTAATCAAAGCTGGAGAATTTCGTAGTGTCAAAATTGGAAGAAGTATTCGTATCAGTAAGAAGGTTTTTCTTAACTGGTTCGAAGGCAATGAGGCTTCATAATAAATGTTCCATATTGGGAAGGGAAATCTTGTTGACAAGTCTCCGTTCCCAGATATCATATGCAAAACCGCTTCAATTGTCCGCTGTTTCACAGCGGTACAAGCTCTACTCGTTTGAAACGTTTAGAGTGCTCCCTAACTTCTAGCAGGTTAGGTAATAAAACTAAGACGATATGGTGTCATCAGCCACTTTAATTGACGGTAGATTCGGAACCGCCAATGACGGTGGCTTTTTGCTTTCCTCACCGCCGTTTCGGAGACAATTATATTTCGCCTTTGTTTGTCGGCGTAAAAAAACTGCTCCGAAGAGCAGTTAGAACAGCGGTCGGACGCGGTACTTGGCATGTCGGTGGAGCCAGAACTTCGAATTTCCAAACTTCACGTACCAGTCCGTATCGAGCTCAAGGTTGGATGGCAAGAAGTGCTTTCCTACTTGAATCATCACGGCATCACCACAACGTAGCGAGCAAAGCAACTCTTCTCCATCGTACACGTTCCAACGCTCGGTATCTCCATGAAATCGTATCTCATTCATATTTGTCATCCCTCACTGTTCCTTAAATTCAGCTAGGATCCTCGTCACATGGACGGTATCAATCATTTTGTCTTTTCGCAGCACTGCATCCAGAAGCGCAGCGGTGCAGACGTTATTTATCTCTCGGCATATCCCCCGAGCATGCGCGTATATGGCGTCCATCGCTTCTGTCGTAAACACCGGCCCTGTACTTCCGGCAACCTCCAATTGGTGGGAGATGTAATCGCGGCACTCCTCGAGCGACAAGCCTTCCAAATGAAAACGCACGTTCATCCGCTGTGTAATCGGCTTGAAGATTCTCAGTTGCAACGTGGCCTGTAGTTCCGGCTGTCCAATGAGCAGCAGGGCAAGCGGCGAAATCGAGTCCATACGAAAATTCGTCAAAAAGCGTATTTCTTGCAGCATGTCTCCTGAAAGCAGGTGCGCTTCATCCACGACAATAACGGCGACCTTCTGCTGGTTCTCGTACAAATCCCATACGAGGTGCTGGAATTGCCGTTTGGCTTCGCTGCGCAGAAACTTGGGCGGCAAGCCGAAGTGGTGGAGGAGTTCACGGTAAAAGTCCCTTGGTTTCAGATTCGCATCCGACAGATAGATAAACCGGTACTTGTTCGGATCCAGTTGGTCTTTCAAGTAGCGAACGGCTGTCGACTTGCCGCAGCCAATTTCACCGGTGACGCAGCCAATCGAGCGAGTCATCACCATATACTGCATCCGTGCTACACATTCTTCGAATCGCTTGGAGCGGTGCAGATGCCGTGTTTCAATCTCCCGGGTGAACGGAACGCGCTCCCACCCGAAGAAACCACGAATCATGAGCGTTTCACCTCTTTCATCGCTCGCGAAAGCGCAGCGCCTTGCGCTTCGCGGGTCTGCCGTTTCTGTTCTTCCACCAATAATTCCACATAGTTGAGGCCCGTCTTCGGCGGTTGCATGACGGCCTTCGGTTCATCCTGCTTCGGCCGGTTTTTCGGATCGCGGAGCTTCATTGGCTTCGCGTCTTCATAGCGCTGGCCGTCCTTCCACACCTGGATGACGGACAGGTCGTGCGGATCGAATCGCACCTGAATCTTCGAGCCGGCAAGCTCTGTCTGGACCTCGAATATCGTGCCCAGCAGCGAGATGCATCCCGTTTTGTCCACTTTGCGGGATTCCTCCAGCAAGAATACTTCTATGAGTTCATGCGGCGGCAACATGCGAATCGGGTGGTCGTCTTTTTGGTATCGGTCGACTGGGCGCTGCTTAAAGCTGTTGTGGACTTTCTGGTGGTAAGCAATCTCAAGCCACGCCGAGAAGAATCGATTCAAATCGTTAAGCGTCTGGATCTTCCCTTGTTCAATCAGGTCGTATGCCTCCGGCACAAAGCTCTGGTCGACAAATCGGAAGAACTTTTCTTGCTTCCCGCGTCCCATAGGACGTCCGGGGCGAGTATGCTTAAGCTCTGCCCCCAGTCGCCCGCAAATCCGCTCAAAATGGTGTGAAGAATAGATGGCGCCGTTATCGACATAGATCATTTCCGGCACTCCGTTCTTTAAAATCGCCTTCTTCAGGCAATCCTCCAGCCGGGCCACACGTTCCTCGAAATAGAACTGGCCATGCACAACGAAGCGAGAGTAATCGTCAATGAAAATAACCAGATAGGCCATGACCTTCTTGCCGGGCTTGTCCGGATGCGGAAGGTAAAGGGTATGCTGCACATCGCCTTGCCACATGCTATTTCGGTGCGTGGCTTCAAACCGGCGAAAGTGGCTCCACCCCGTATTCAGTAACGCTTTGCGCGTGGCGCCGCGGCGGCGAAGCTGCTTGCTAAGCGTGCTTTCTTTCAGGGTGCCGGGGGCCACGAATGCCGCCAGTTCCAGAATCGCAATAATCTGCCTGACGCTTCGGCCGGGTTGCTCCTGCTTTAAGGCAATCGCTTTGGCAAGCACATCCTCGGGGATTTCCCTGGTCGTGAGTTTGTCTGCTCGGACGGAGGGCAACAGCGCCTCCCATCCGCCTTCGCGATACGCTTTTAAATATCGCTCAAGCGTTCGTAGACTAATTCTCCTTCGCTGTCCCGACGACGTTTCATACTCATGGCTTACAATTTCGCGCATCAACGCCATCTGTTCTCCGGGATCCAATTTGCGGCTAACCAGTGATGCAATTAAGCCATAACGGAAGTTGGCTTCTTGCTGCCTTGCTTGCTCATCCATGCTAAATCTCCTCTCCCTGTGGTCTATGAGAGTATCGCATAGACGCTAGAAGCCAGGGAGGGCGCATATTTTGTGGGATCAGGAGGGCAACTTGCCGTCCAGGCGATTTTTAAAGCAATTTTGGAGGCGATTTTCGTTTGCCTTGCTCCTTGGCGGTGGATGCTGAAGGGATTTATAAGCGTGATGCTACAGGTAACCTCGCATTTAGAAACGTCCAATAGCCCCGTCTGGATGCGCCAGCGGGGATGAATCGGGGTAACAGTTTGTCCAGCCAATCCAATGTATCCATTGGCGTTGGGTTCATCATGGTGGGGTAAAGGTGGAGCATATCCGTGTCGTCCCCCTGGGCTACGAGTTTCCCAGCAACCCATAGTGCTGCATCCGCTGCGCGGCGCAGATGTCTTGCCCACCAGCGTTTCAACGTACGGCGGCTATAACGCACGGCAGGAGTTGTTGTGCTTTCTGTCGTCTGCCGCCAAGAGAATCCCTTGTGCTTGCGCTTTAATGCCGCTTCTCGCACCCAAGTCGCATACCGGGCCCATGGAATCAGGAACTCCGGCAGGAGGGAGATTGTTATTCTACAGGTAGGACAATATCGACGGTAGATCGGGATCTGGATGACCTCATGCTTCGTCACAATTCCTCGCCAATAACGACCGTGTTTATGGAGAAGCCGACCGCAGTTTTCACAGCAGAGCTGGACGTCAGGAGATTGATTTCCGAATGTGCGTAAATAAGCCTTGCAAGAAAGGCCGAAATAAAGTATTTTTGACATGATGAAGTGAATGCTCCCGGGGATCCTCGCCAAAGGTTCGGGAGCATTTTCCTTTTTAATCGACAATAGCCTAATCCACCGTCATTGTACAGAAGGGATTAGGCTATTGTCGGCTGTTTATTCGGTTTGGCTCCGCCACACCGAATGGCGAATTCATGCCTTTTTCCCGCCATAAAGTCAGGCGGCGAACAATATGGAGGAATTAAAATGTTCTATGTTAACGATGAACATGAACGAAACTTTAATTACTTTCTTGAAAAGTACCCTATCGCAATCAAGGATAAAGAGTATCGAACTGGCTTCTATATTGTTGCTCATCCTGTCATCTTTGATTTTTGCAGTGGGAATCCCGTCTCGGATGACAACGGACCCTTCGACTGGTTCTTTGACGATCAATGCAATAAAGCAGGACTTTCAAATGGCTATCGGCAACTGGTTCAAGCAGGCTTAAACCTGTACAACAATTACGACGATTTCTCCTTGTATCTGGCGCTAGGAAATTGGGGATGCGAGATATTCGAGGTATTCATCCAAGCATGTAAAATCCGGCGTGGAGAAGACCTTTTTAACCACAACTATTCAAATAAATTAGGAGCGTAATATCATGGCACGAACGAAAAAATATCCTGGAGTTTATGAACGAAACGATACGAAGACGAAATCTTACTATTTTATGATCTCTACAACTGACCCCAGGACTAGAAAACGGTCACAAAAAAAATCTCAGAGCTACTCCAATCCTGCTGATGCGTACAAGGATCTAATTGATTCTAAAGATAAGCTTTTGAAAGGAAAATATATAGAGCCAACAAAGATGACCCTAAAGGAATGGTTAGAGAAATGGTTAAGTGACAAGGAACTCAGCTTAAAGAAGGTTACGCTGAATTCATATACTAATCGAGCAAAGCACATAATTGAAAGTATTGGTCATGTTCGGCTTAGTGAGCTAACGAAAGATCACATCCACGACTTTTACAAAGAACTCAAGCAAAAGAATAAGGAAATATTTAACGGGAAAAAGAAGGTTGTTACCGACAAAAAGCTATCAAGCAGATCCATCCACGATACGCATAAGGTTCTCAAAATGGCTCTGATCCAAGCCTATAAGGATGAAAAGATCCCCAAAGATATCGCAGCACAAATCGAGTCACCAAAGCTTCTCAAGACTAATCATAAGATTTTAAAGGCAGAAGAAGTGAATTTGCTTTTGACAGCGGCTAAAGGTGATCCGGCATACTGTCCGATTTATCTCGGCTTAATTTGTGCAATGCGAGAAGCGGAAGTTCTGGGATTGAGATGGGATGATGTAGATTTCGATAATAACATCATACAGGTAGTTCGAACCCTAGATCACGAGGATGATCATCAGGCAATTACCGATGGAACGAAGACATCTGCCGGTACACGTTCAATAGAAATTGACGACGAAATTGTAGAAGTATTGCTTGCACAAAAACGATTGGTTGAGAAATACAAGGACATTGCAGGTGAGCTTTATCAGGACAACAACCTAGTATGTCCTACAAGTATTGGAACACCTTGGAATCCAAGTAATTTAAGACGAAGCTTGTATCGGATTATTCATAAGGCTGGAGTAACCAGAGTTAAGTTCCACGAGCTACGCCATAGTCATGCCAGCATTTCGTGTTGCCGCCGAAAGATAACGTCCAATTGCTGGCGGGATTGCCTGTCCGAGAGTTGCTGAATATAATGACCGTATCACAGAAAAGGAAAAGGATGCCTCCCATGTATGTGGGCCTGCGGGAACAGGCTCACGGGATGCATCCCCCAAACAACATGGTCATTGTATCAAAGTATGAGCTGGATGAGAAGTCACCCGGCGTTTTTTGTTCGATGTGCAGAATTGGTTCCCTCTCCCTGCTGTGGAGAAGCGCTTAGTGTCATTGGCAGTCGGAAGCGGAAGCTCACCAGCGAGGACGGAGATCGCCGCTTGCTCGTCATTCGCCGGCTGCGTTGTACACAATGCCGGAAGATCCACCATGAGCTCCCGGATTGTGTGGTGCCGTACAAACGGTACGAATCGGCATGCGTGGAACAAGTCGTATCGGAACATGCGGCTCCATCTACGGTAGCGGCAGATGACGCGACTTTGCTTCGCTGGAAGAACTGGTTTCGCGAACAGACCACATACCTGCTCGGAGCTCTAAGATCTATCGCCATTCGCTTTCATCAGGACCCTGCGAAGAAGCCGTCCGTCTCTACGCAGACTGCACATCACCCTTTCGGACACTACGTCGGGGACGCCCCCGGCTGGCTGGCGCGAATTGTCCGCCCGGTCGCAAATTCAAATTTGTGGTTACATACCCGTTCTGCATTCTTGTCCGGCAAGATGCTGCGGTAGACTCATCTGGAAGTCTACCAAGCGAGGTGCAGAACAGATGAAAGATCAGAAGAAAGCAGAGGCCGTCGCGTCGGAACGCATGCAGCTCCTGTCGCCGCTGCTGGCGGAAGGGCTGGACACCGCCAAAGCCAGCCAGATCAAGCGACAGATATGTGAGCAAACTGGACTCTCCGAGCGGACGCTGCGCCGGTATCTGGCCAAGTATCGCCAAGACGGCTTCGGCGGCCTGAAGCCACGAGGCAAGGGACGCCAGCCGTCAGAGGAGATCATTCCACCAGAAATTGTGGAGCAGGCCATTTTGCTGCGCCGGGAGGTGCCCGGCCGAAGCGTTGCCCAGCTCATTCAGATCCTGGAATGGGAAGGCCGTATAAAACCCGGGCAGATCAAGCGCAGCACGCTGCAGGAAAGATTAGCAGAGCGCGGTTACAGCACGCGCCATATGCGCATGTACGCCGAATCGGGCGTCGCCGCACGGCGGTTCCAAAAGCGCCATCGTAATCGCTTGTGGCACTCGGATATCAAGTATGGCCCGTACTTGCCCATCGGCCCCGGAGGTACCATGAAGCAGGTATTTCTGGTGACGTTTATCGACGACGCGACGCGGTTTGTGCTTCATGGCGAATTCTACCCGGTCATGGACAAGACCATCGTGGAGCACTGCTTCCGCCAAGCCATTCAGAAGTTCGGCGCTCCCGAGGCGGTCTATTTCGACAACGGCAAGCAGTACCGGACCAAATGGATGACGAGGGCATGCTCCAAGCTCGGGATCCGGCTGCTATTCGCGAGGCCCTACTCGCCGGAGGCGACCGGCAAGGTCGAACGGTTTAATCGCGTGGTGGATGCGTTCCTGAGCGAGTCCGCGCTTGAGAAACCGAAAACGCTCGAGCGGCTCAACGAACTGTTTGCCGTATGGCTGTCGGAGTGCTATCAGAACAAGCCGCATTCGGCGCTGGAGAACAAGCGTAGTCCGGAAACGGCGTACCGTAGCGACAAGCAAGCGCTTCGGTTCGTGGATCCGGACGAGCTCGCGAATGCATTCCTGCACTGCGAGACACGCAAGGTCGACAAATCCGGCTGCATCAGCTTCATGGACCGGAAGTACGAGGTCGGCCTGCCGTTCATCGGCTGCACGGTGGATGTGGTGTTCGACCCTGCGGACATCACCGAGCTTACGATCGAGTACGAAGGCCATATACCTTGGCGCGTGCGGGAACTCATCATCGGCGAACGCGCAGGCAAGCGGCCGCAGCTTCCGGAGCATATCGGTCCGCTGCCGGCAGATGCGTCAAGGCTGCTCGCGGCAGCGGAGGATCGCAGCAGGAGTCGCAAAGCGGAGCAGGCGCCGGCCGTGGCTTATCGCCGGATGACCAAGGAGGACGGTCATGTTTGAGTCCTTCTACGGCCTTACCCGCTCACCATTCTCCCGGGACATCTCGACCAGCGAGTTGTACGAATCGGTCACGCTCGAGGAAACGCTCGGGCGTCTGGAGTACGCTGCCCAGCGGCAGTGGTTTGCGGTTGTTACCGGCGATTGCGGCACGGGGAAGACGACGACGATTCGGCGGTTCACCGAAGTGCTGGATCCGGCAAAGTACAAGGTGCTCTACCTATCGGACTCTAAGCTGACGCCGCGGCATTTTTACAAGGGGTTGCTCGAACAACTCGGCTGCGAATCGAAGTTCTACCGCGGCGATGCCAAGCGCCAGCTGCACCGCGAGATTGAGCTTATGCGCGGTATTCATCGATTGCAGCCGGTTGTCGTCGTCGACGAGGCCCATCTGCTGGATCGCGAAATGCTGGAGGAAGTGCGTTTCCTGCTCAATTTCAAGATGGATGCACAGAGCCCTATGGCGCTCATCCTGGTCGGTCAAAGCGAGCTGTGGGATCGCCTGAATATGCAAGCGTATGCGGCGATCCGCCAGCGGATCGACCTGCAGTGCAAGCTGCCGCACTATGATCGTGCCCAGACCGGCGATTACATTAGGCGTCACATGACGTTCGCTGGCGCGGAGCATGACATCTTTACCGACAGCGCGATCGACGACATCTACCGATTCTCGAGCGGCGCCGCAAGGCTGATCAACAAAGTATGTACACATGCACTCATCTACGGCTCACAGAACAAACATCGGATCATTGACGATCATATGGTCAAGCGTGTCATCCAGGGAGAATTATCGTGATTCTCCCTTTTCCTTAAACATCAGGGGACAGATTGACCATCACCAGCAGGACAACTTACACCGTCAACTGGCGGGCATTATGCGTTGGCAGTAACAATTTCGGTCAAATCTGGAGCTAATATCAAAGCGCTTTCCACTAAGCTCGGACACAGCTCGATTCGAGTCACGTTAGATATGTACTCACATGTCATACCAGGAATGCAAAGGGAAGGATTAGCAAAATTCAGGGACGAAATTAATAAAACAAGATCATGAACAATTATCGCATAAATAAGGAATAAGCAAAAAAGCCATTTCAGTAGAAGTGGCTTTTCTTACGTTATGGAATATCGAATCCTTCTATAGGCTCCGTCGGCTTAAAATATCCCTTTATACAATTGGGGTTTATGACGCAAATTTGAATATGATTCTTCTCCTTAAAGCCCGCACCTGGGTAGAGATCTCTGCCTTCAAAGAATACACCTCTTACCGAATCGTACGGCTTTTGTCCAGTCTCCTTGTTGTACTCATGTACAGCTTGGATCACAGCACAATCCAGATAGCGTCTTAGCAGGTCTTTACTCTCATTACCGAAGCCGTACTTATTTTGAGGCATAGGCGTATTCAAATTATTCAGTTTAATTTTGAGTATTTCGTAGCCTCTTCTTAAAACATCCAATGAGCTTTGCTCCAACAAATTCAAGCAATGACCCAAATCAATAATGGCACCGAGAGAGGCAGGCTCTATGATTGGCTTCCTAGATCGATTAGGATAATCCCTTAGCATTTGAGCATAGTCAATAGCACGCTGAGGGTTGTTTTCCCAGAAGTAAATTCCAGGACCAAGCCAGTCATAATCGTTGTCGCTGGAACGCATTTTATCCTCATGAAGCAGTATTCTTTCAGCGACAGCTTTATCGCAGCCATGAAAGCCAAGTACAAAATTCGGTAAATTCGAATACATCATTTTTCTTGATATTGCGGCGTAAGCTTACCGTCCTTATCCACAATACCTGCCTTCTGCAAGAACTCTAGGGACTTCCCACGTGGCTCCACACTAATTTTTTTAATGTATTCATCCATACCATCGATGTATTTTTTCATTTCGGCTGTTGTCATGCAATCCACCTCACAAGCTGATCATTTCTTATGTATCCAGTATAACACAAACGAAATAATCCTCCTATGGGTTCCATGTTTAGACTACCCAGTTACTAAAAAACCATGCTTGCTTACACTGCTCCCACATCGTTATTTCTCGTTATTTTATGTACTCAGACATTTAATTTTACCGCATGTTACCGGATTGTTACCGCGATATCGAAGATTTGTATTTTTATACAATCATCCAAATATTTTATACAACGGTCAAACTCCTTAAGAAGACAAAATAAAAACCCTCATATGAGGGTGTAAATTCGGTAGTGGTGGAGACAAGGGGGATCGAACCCCTGACCTCTTGCATGCCATGCAAGCACTCTCCCAGCTGAGCTATGCCCCCACATTATACAATCCTTATTCAGTTGACTTCTGCTCTGCCAGTGCAACGCTCTCCCAACTGAGCTAATGCCCCGTATTCTGTTGTGACCCCAACTCTGCCAGCGATGCGCTCTCCCAGCTGAGCTATGGCCCCGTGCGACACGTCGTTCCGTGACGACAAAAATGAGTTTATCACAGGAAATGCGGCGTGTCAACGCTTTTAGATGCCATGTTTTGAAATCAGACTATTCAGTTCTTTCAGGAACATGTTGATGTCCTTAAACTGCCGATATACCGAAGCGAAACGGACGTAGGCGACTTCATCGACCGAGTACAGCTGCTCCATCAAAAGCTCGCCGATGACGCGGCTTTCAACTTCCGTTTGGGCCGTCGTCCGAAGCTCGCGCTCCACGTTCGAGACGATCACTTCCAGCTGATCGACCGATACGGGCCGTTTTTCGCAGGAGCGCAGCAGCCCGCGCAGCACTTTGTCGCGGCTGAACTCTTCGCGGCTGCCGTCTTTTTTGACGACGACGAGCGGCGTTTCTTCCACCATCTCGAACGTCGTGAATCTGCGGCTGCATTGCTCGCACTCGCGGCGGCGGCGGATCGATTTATTGTCGTTGGCCGGACGCGAATCGAGCACTTTCGTGCCGCTGTAATCGCAATACGGGCATTTCATAAGCAAAATTGTCTCCTTTCATGCCAATATCTTTTCCAACGCTTACCTTACATGAACCCAAAACGAATGCACATAATACGATTACCAACCGCGAGGAGGTGAACAACAATGGGTGAAGGATCCCGCAGCAATCAACTGCTTGTCCCTCAAGCGAACCAAGCGCTGGACCAACTGAAATTCGAGGTTGCGCAAGAGCTTGGCATTGCCATCCCGCAGGACGGCTACTACGGGAACATGGTGACCCGCGATACGGGTTCGATCGGTGGTAACATCACGAAACGCCTGGTGACGATCGCGGAACAACAACTTGCCGGCCAATTCAAGTAATCGTTTCATCAACGCCATTTCGAACTAATGGGAAGTCTTGAAGCCTCGCGCGCTCAAGGCTTCCTCTTTATAATTCATCATATAATTGCTGATACTTATTATAATAATAAAATATGCGCTGAACGTAATGCCTCGTTTCCCCATACGGAATATCGTTAATGCTCTGCTGGCTGCCGTCCCAAACGCCTTCGTTCAGCCATTGCCTGACCTTGCCCGGACCCGCGTTGTACGCCGCAAGCGACGCCGCGAGGTTTCCGTCGAACTGCCGCAGCATTTCCCGGATATACCAGCCGCCGACCTGCATGCCGGCTTCCGGATTCCGGCCGATTTCCTGTACGGTCAACGCGCCGAATTCCGCTTCCTTTTCCAAAATCCAGTTCGCGGTGTCCGGCATGACCTGCATAATGCCAAGCGCCCCTTTGGGGGAAACCGCTTCGGCCCTGTAATTCGATTCGACCCGGATGATCGCGGCGACGAGCAGCGGATCCAGCTGGAAGCGCGAAGCGGTGGAACGAATTTCATCCTTATAGTAGATCGGATACATCGTTCTGCCGAGCCAGTCCGTTTGGACGATTGCGATAACGGCGACAACGAGAACGAGCGGGATCAACAACCGCCTTCTCCGCTTTCTGACGGCGGCGCTCATGCGAAGCCTTTGCCTCCGCAAAAGGAATGCACCTGGCGAATCGTGTCTTCCATGCTGCCGCTGTTGTCGATCACGATGTCGGCCATCCGTTTTTTCTCCTCGATATCCATTTGGGCGGCCAATCTCCGCTTCGCTTCGGCTTCGGGCAGCCCGTCCCGCTTCATCAGCCGCTGAAGCTGGACGTCCCGGGGAACGTACACGACCATGACTCGTTCAAAAAGAAACTGCAGCCCGGATTCGTACAATAGAGGAACATCGACGACGACCAGCCGGTCCGGCGCTTCCCGTTCGAGCTTGTCCATTCGCTCGCGCATCAAGGCCCGTATCGCGGGGTGCGTGATCGCTTCGAGCGCTTTGCGCTCCTTCTCGTTCGAAAACACGATTTCGCCCAGCTTTTTTCGATTCAACGTCCCGTCTTCCCGGATCACGTCTTGTCCGAACCGCTCCGCAATTTGCGCCAGCGAAGGCTGCCCGGGCTCGACAATTTCCCGGGCAATGCGATCGGCGTCGACCAGCGCCGCACCGCTTTCGACAAGCAAGCGGGCAACCGTGCTTTTCCCGGTGGCGATTCCACCGGTTAAACCGACATTCATGCGGCACCTCATTTCCGTTTAGAACAATTTAACGATTCCCATCACGATTAAAATAATACCCGGCAGCACGCTAAGCTTGCGTATCCATCGCCAACCGGCCGCCGCGAAACCGAAACGCATCCCGAGCCATAGAAAAAGTCCGCTCGAGCAAGCGATCAGGATAGCCGTCGCGACCGGCGGAAATCCTACGAGGGCGGCTCCGATTCCCGCGCCGAACGCGTCCAGCGACAAAGCGGCTCCGAGCAGAAAGGCTTCCCCCGCCGTTATAATGCCCGATCGGTCGACATCCGCCGCCGACGGCGTTCGCAAAATTTGAATGATAATGCCCAGCCTTCGAATTTCCAGCGTGACCAAAGTCGACTTTGCCGGCGGCGGTACCGTCCTGTCCGCCTCTTTCGGCGCATCCGCATCGTC
Source organism: Cohnella algarum (assembly GCF_016937515.1). Lineage (NCBI taxonomy): Bacteria > Bacillati > Bacillota > Bacilli > Caryophanales > Paenibacillaceae > Cohnella > Cohnella algarum. Next base: position 3,914,080 of record NZ_JAFHKM010000002.1, on the reverse strand, counting down.
CCGATCCCGGTTGCGAGAAAATTGGACAAGCGCCCAAACGCCGATTCCGATCAAAATAACCGCCCCGACCGCCGAAGCCCCGTGCGGCGACAAAACGCCGGCCAGCGCGACCCCCGCCATCATCGAAAGAAGAAGGATAACGCCGGAACAAACGGAAATGATCAGAATCGACGGCAGCGGAATCCGTATTTTCCTTAATCCGTAGGTCATCCCGACGCCGAATCCGTCCAAGCTGACCGCGAACGACAAGAGCAGCAGCGAAGCTCCGTGTACGAGCATGGCGTACCTCCTGCATACGGAAATCGTCGTTTCCCGGGCGATCTGCCCTTGAAGCTGACTCTTCACCCATCGTATGCAGCTTGCCGGGCGGATGCCCCGATCCGTCAGACGGAGGGGGCTGACCCTGCCGTTCCGTCCAGTCGCCTCTTGACCGCGTTCGTTCCCGGCTTTCCGACTGCAGCGGTTCTTTCTTTTGCGCGGGCGGCCGAACGCTCGCTCCGGGGCAGCCTTTGGCAGCGCTCGCAAATATGCGTCCCTCTGCCTCCGAGCGTGAACTTTACGATCGCATGCCCGCAATGCTCGCACGGTTCGCCTGTACGGCCGTATGCTTTGAGCCGATGCTGAAACATCCCCATCTCGCCCTGTCCGTTTACGTACGACTTGATCGAAGAACCCCGGCCTCGACGGCCGAGGTCAGCGTGGCGACGATCGCCGCATGCAGCTTCTCCCGTTCTCCCCGGCTCAAGCTGTCGGCCTCGCGTTCCGGGTGAATGCCGGCCGCGAACAACGCTTCGTCCACATAAATGTTGCCCAACCCGACGACGATTTCCTGGTTGAGCAGCAGCGGTTTGATCTTCGTCGACCGACGGCCGATCGCACCGGCAAACGCCTCCGGCGTGAATGCTTCGTCCAACGGCTCGAGCCCCAGCTTGAGCAGCGGCTTCGACTTCAAATCTTCCCCGGGAGTAAATAAATGCATCGTCCCGAATTGCCTGACATCCTTATATCTTAACGAAGTCCCGTCCGTAAAATGAAAAATGACGTGCGTATGACGTTCGACCGGTTCATTCTCGTCATAAAGGCCGTACCGGCCCTCCATTCGCAAATGGGACACGAGGACGAGCCCGTCCGTCAGCAGACGCAAAAATTTTCCCCGCCGTTCCACGCTTTGAAACGTGCGTCCTTCCAGCATGGCGGAAAAGACGTCCGGATCGTCCGGCCGCTGAATGATGCGCGGCAGGGTCACCGACACGCTGCGGATCGTTTTGCCGGGGATCAGTTTGTTCAAGGTGCGGCGCACCGTTTCCACTTCCGGCAATTCCGGCATAAAGCGCTCCCTCCAACTTGCCTAGCTTATCCTTTCCATTATAAACGAAGAAAAAGGCCTGAGCCACCCCGCCCCGGGCCTTTTTCGCTTATTTGGCTTCGTACCAATTTACGCCAACGCTGACGTCCGCTTTGAGCGGCACATCGAGCGGGAATGCGTCCGCCATGACGGACGGAACGAGCTTCCGCATCAGCTCCAGTTCGTCCGGCGGCACCTCGAACACCAATTCGTCGTGCACCTGGAGCAGCATGCGGCTTTTCAGCCCGCGCTCGCGAATCGCCTTGTCCATGTTCAGCATGGCCAGCTTGATGATGTCCGCCGCCGTTCCTTGAATCGGCGTATTCATCGCCGTCCGTTCCGCGAACGAGCGAAGATTGAAATTCGAAGCGTTAATGTCGGGCAAATAGCGGCGCCGCTCGAGCAGCGTCGTGACGTAGCCGTCCTTTTTCGCCTGCGCGACGATGGCGTCCATCCAGCTGCGAACGCCTTTGAACACGTGAAAATATTGCTCGATAAACGCGGCCGCCTCTTTCCGCGTGATGTTCAGGTTTTGCGAGAGGCCGTAATCGCTGATTCCGTACACGATGCCGAAGTTGACCGCTTTCGCCTGGCGGCGCATGTTGCCGTCGACTCTGTCGGCGGACACCCCGAACACGTCCATCGCGGTTTTCGTATGGATGTCCATTTCCCGGACGAACGCTTCCTTCAGCCGCTCGTCCCCCGAAATATGCGCCAATACCCGCAGCTCGATCTGCGAATAGTCCGCGGCCAAAATCGACCAGCCTTCCTCCGAAGGCAGGAACGCCTTGCGGATTTGACGGCCTTCCTCAAGCCGGATCGGAATGTTCTGCAGGTTCGGAAACTGGCTGCTGAGCCGGCCGGTCGCCGCGATTGTCTGTCGGTAATAGGTGTGGATTTTGCCGTCTTCCCGAATTTCCTTCAGCAAGCCTTCGATGTAGGTCGACTGCAGCTTCGTCAGCGTCCGGTAGTGAAGAATGAGACGGACGATTTCATGGTACGGTTCCAGCTTTTCCAGCACTTCCGCGTCGGTGGAGTAGCCGGTTTTCGTCTTTTTGACGACGGGCAGGCCAAGCTTGTCGAACAGCACCTCGCCCAGCTGCTTCGTCGATCCGATGTTGAACTCGAAGCCGGCGATCCGATGAATTTCCTTCATCGTCTGATCGATGCCCCGCTGGAACTCCTCTCCAAGCTGCCGGAGCGCTTCCTCCCTGGCCACGATTCCCGTCTTTTCCATCCCGGCCAGAATAACCGAGAGCGGCTGCTCCAGCTCGTAGTACAGCCTGCGCATGCCCGCCTTGTCGAGCTCCTCCGCCAAAGGACCGGCCAAACGCGCCACGGCGTCGGCTTTGGCGGCCAGATGCCCGGCCAGCGCTTCCGTCTCGGGAACGCGAAATTTGGCGCCCTTCCCGTACACGGCCTCGTCGGAAGCGATCGCGGCGAGCCCGTGCCGCTGCAGCAAGCCGGCCAACGACGGATCCGCCTCGGTCGGATCGAGCAAATAGCCGGCCAGCTGCACGTCGAACGTTTGCCCGCGCAGCTCGATGCCGCTTCGCGCGAGCACCAGCTCGGCGCGGTGCAGATCGTAGCCGCGCTTCACCGCCTTCCCGTCCGCCAGCCAGCGCCTTAACGCGGAAGCCTGCTCCTCGCGCAGCCGCTCGTAAAGCACGACGAACCGCTTCTCTCCCGCGGCGACGGCAAGCCCGATGCCTTCCCCCTGATGCGGGTTTTCGCCGTACGATTCGACGATCAGCGCTTCCGCCGCGGGAAGCGCCGCGTTCAGCGCCTCCCATGCTTCCTCGCTGTCGACATGCACGACTTCATAGCGGACCTCCCCGCCGCCGTCCGTCTCCGGGCCCCCGCCGTCCGACTCCGGCAAGTTCAGGCGCTCGATCAGCGACTTGAATTCCAGCTTGCGAAACGCCGCGGCCAATTCCCCCGCGTCGTAGCCGCTCCAGCTCAGCTCGTCCCACGTGCGCTCAAGCGGAACCTCCCGGAAAATCGTCGCCAGCTCCTTGCTCATGCGCGCATCTTCCTTGTGATTGCGGACGTTCTCGCCCAGCTTGCCTTTAATGCCGTCCGCATGCTCTAGCACCTGCTCCACCGTTTCGTACTCGGCCAGCAGCTTGAGCGCGGTTTTTTCTCCGACGCCCGGGATGCCGGGGATGTTGTCGGAGGCGTCGCCCATAAGCCCCTTTAAATCGATGATTTGCGGAGGCGTCAGGCCGTACTTCTCCCGAATTTCCTCCGGCGTAAACCGTTCCGTCTCGCTGACGCCTTTGCGGGTAAGCAGCACCGTCACCTTGTCCGACGCCAGCTGCAGCATGTCCTTGTCGCCCGACACCACGATGGCCGTCTGCTTCTGCTCCTCTGCCATCCGGGTCAAGGTGCCGATAATGTCGTCGGCCTCGTAGCCCGGAAGCTCGAATTGCGGAATCGAGAACGCCTTGAGCAGCTCCTTCAGCAAAGGAAACTGCTCCGACAGCTCCGGCGGCGTCTTCTGGCGGCCGCCCTTGTATTCCGCGTAGCCCTCGTGCCGGAACGTTTCCTTGCCCGCGTCGAACGCGACCAGCATATGCGTCGGCTTCTCTTCCTCGATTACTTTAAGCAGCATCGTCGTAAACCCGAATACCGCGTTCGTATGTAAACCGCTGCTGTTCGTCAGCGGCGGCATCGCGTAAAACGCCCGATTCACGATGCTGTTCCCGTCGATCAGCAGCACCTTTTGCCTGTCGTTGCCCATCCGAGGTCACCCCGCTCGTTTACTTCATACAGAGTCATCATACCATATCGGACGAACGCAGGCGATGCGAACGAAAGCGGACGGGTTCAAAGCGCGAGTCCCGGAGGACAAAAGGGGCTGCCATAATCCCCGGGTCTGCCGAGCAAATAGCCTTGCCCGTAATCGACGCCGATTTCGCGGACGAGCCGAAGCTCCTCTTCGCGCTCGATCCCTTCCGCCACGGTGCGGATGTTCATCCGTTTGGCAAAGCCGACGAACGTCAGCAGCATCTGCTTTTTCATTTCGTCGCCGTCCGCGTGGCGGACGAGGGATTTGTCCACTTTGATGTAATCCGGGCTCAGCTCCACGATCGCCTGAAGCGACGAATAGCCCGCTCCCGCGTCGTCGATCGCGATTTGATAGCCTTGGCTGCGATAGTGGTTTAAAATTTTTTTGGCCGCGCCGAAATCGTCGATCGAGCTTCTTTCGGTCAATTCCAGCACGACCTGGTTCGGATTCATCCCGCGCTCCCGAAGCCAGCGAACGGTTTGGCCGGAAACGAATTGCGGATCGTTCATGATGCCGTTCGTGACGTTGATAAAAATTTTCTGGGTCTCGCTCAGCGCCGGGCTGCCGTGAATCGCTTTTTCCCTGGCTAGACGGTCGAGCGCGAACGCATAGCCTTCTTTCTCCGCGAAGCCGAACAGCGCCAGCGGACCGTCGAAGCGGCAAGGCTGCGGGCACCGGGTAAGCGCCTCGTAGCCGAATATTTCGCCGGATCCCAGGCTCTTGATCGGCTGGTAGACGCTGCGGATGCTGCGTTCCCTGAGCAGGCGCTCCATTTCCGAATGCAGCTCCGAGCCGGAAGCGGAAGGATCCGTTTTGCCCATGTTCCGAATCGCTTCGAGCGCGCTTTTGTACAAGGTTTGCTTAAGCGGCATGCCGGCGGAAACCTCGAGCAGCGACACCCCATATCCCCGAGCCGAAAAACCCGGCGCGGTCCCGGCTGCCGAAATTCCCGTTTCATCCGCCACCGCCTGCCGGATTTGCCTGGCGATGTCCTCCAACGCGGCTTCCGCCCGAAACGGCATCGCATGGGGGAGCTCCGCGTACACCCACAAATGCCCGCCGAGCTCGTCCCCCAACCAGACGTCCCTCATCGGGAAGGCTCGGCCGAGCCAATCGTCCCACTCCTGCCGAAATGTCCATTCGCCGTTGCCCGCATCGTTCAAATCCACGCAGATCATTCCGAGGGTGCCTTGAAGATCGCAGCTTGATTCCTGTCTTTCCGCTATCCGCCGTTTTACGCGTTCCAAGCCGCTGCTGTCCGAGCCTGCATGAATCATTCCGAATCCACTCCAACCATGATTGATGGCTTTGCCTCGCTGCCCGAATCCGATGAAATGCTTTCCCACGCGAGCGAGTTTCCGGTTTGCCGTTTAGCCCGCTTCTTTAATTTAGCCGCATGCTCGGCCAATTGCTCGGGCGTCCATCCGCCCGCCCGATCGCAGAGGAGAAGCGCGAGCGACAGCGAAAGGCCCGAAGCTTCCGTCGCGTTTCCGTTCCGGTCCGTCACCGGCCCCGCTTCTTCGCAATAGGCGCCGATCCCCCGCTCGAAAAGCTCCATAAAGAGGTTGGATACTTCGACCGGATCTCCGCAGGGCAAAATGGCGATAAAATCGTCTCCGCCGATATGGCCGACGAAGCTTTCGTCCGGACAGCAGGACCTTACCGCTTCGAGCAGCATTTCTCCCGTAAACCGGATGACTTCGTCGCCCAGTTGAAAGCCGAACCGGTCGTTAAACCATTTGAAATGATCGATATCGGCGTATAAAACGGAAAACGGACTGTCGCCGCCGAGCCGACGCGTCATTTCCTGCCGGATCGGAACGTTGCCGGGAAGTCCCGTCAGCGGATTGGCGTACTGCGCGTTGGCCATATGCGCCTGGGTCACCCATTCCAGAACGGCGCGGGCGGATGCGATTCCGTACACGCGGCCTTGGCGCGTGACGATGATCGCGTCATACAGCTTGTCCTGCTCGCGCGCCATCGCCAGCTGGGCGACTTGCTCCAGCGGCGTCGCTTCCTCCAGCACCAGCGGCTGCTTGTCCATGATTTTGCCGACGGAACGGTTCCAGTAGAGCGCCAGCCCGAACTTGCCCGACAACAGCTGCTGGAGCTTCTCCTTCATGAGCAGTCCGACGGGACGTCCCTCGTCGGCGATCACGAAGCCGTGCGTATCCCGATGCCGTTCGAAATACGTGGCAATCTCCGACACCGGAGTTTGGCTGTCGAACACTTCCGCCGGCATCGCAAGCTCCGACAAGGAGCCGCTTGCCGTGCGAAAACGCCGCTCCGCCTCGCGGCGAATGATCTCCCGGACGGACGGCCGAAGCGAGGGGCCTGCCTCTCTTCCCGTCCGATCCAGTCTCCCTGGCCGTAGCCGATGCCGCAAGCCGACAGAAGCGCAAGCTGCGATTGCCGGTCGATGCCTTGCGCGATCAGCACGACCTGCTCCTTGCGCGCAAGTCCCGTCAGCGCTTGAAGCAGGGTCTCGTCCACCGTCCGCTCGATGCTTTTCGTCAAGGAGCCGGGTATCGTTCGCCGGGGAGAGCGGATAGGCTCCGCTCCCGCTGCGCTATCGCCCCGTTCGCCGTCAAGCTTATCGGACCGCCGGGGCTCGGAATCGGTCCGCGACGAAGCGAGAAAAGCGTAATCGGGATGCAGCGACAGCAAACGGATCAGCGATGCGCGGTCGACCGAAATATCGGACAGCGCGATTCGATAACCCTGTTTGCGGTAATGCCGGAGCGCGGCCAGGACGGCCGATTCCTCCTTGCCTTCCGAACCGATCAGCTTCAGGACGATCTGTTCCGGCAGCGATCCGGCGACGGCGGGAACCGCCGCCGATTCCGGCGCCGAGGAAGGCTTCGGCGTCGATTCCTTGCGCAATTCGTCGCCGATCAAAGAAGCCGGCACCGGCAAAAACAGTTTTTTCTCCATTTTTTGCTCGGACCATCCGGCGACAGCCCGCTCTTGAAATAAGCGATAACATTTCGGAAGGCAGCCTAACGCTTCCGCTTCGGCGAACAGCTTTTCCGCCGTCAGGCGTTCGCGGCCGTCTTTTCGGCAGGGAACGGCCTCATATCCGTAAACCGAACCGTCCAGCAGCGAGGCGACCGGCAAATACTGCACCTCGATGCGCAAGAAGGCGCCATCTTCGCCATTGGGTTCCGAAGCAAACTTTTTCACGCAGGTTCACCCCGCTCTTTTGGCTTCTTTCGACGGCAGGAGCGCCATCGCATCCGCAGCCTCATCGTACCAGTCCGATGTATCGACAATTTTCGCAATTGGTTAACGCTATGTAAAAATAGGTCCATCGACCCGCAACTATCGTAACAGATCCAGGCCAACGCGAAAAAACCCGGGCAAGCCGCCCGGGCTGAAAAAAAGAAATTGGCGCAAGCCTTCGCGATTGCCGTTCCCTTGCTGGCCTTCGTGATTTCCGCTGCGATTATTGGTTCAAATCGGGACGCTTGCCGACGACGAGGAAAACGACGCTTTCGCCGATGTTCGTCGCATGGTCCGCGATCCGCTCGATGTAGCGCCCGACGAAGCTCAAATACATCGCCTGCCCGACCGTCTTCGGATTTTCCGCCATGAGCGTGAACATTTCGCGTAAAATTTGCGAATAGAGCGCGTCGACCTGATCGTCGTCCTTGGCCATTTTGTAGGCCAGATCGACGTTTTCGTCGATGTAGGATTGGATCGATTCGGTAATCATCGTCCGCACGATGCTCGCCATTTGCGGCAAATCGAGCAGCGGCTTCATCAGGGTTTGGCCTTCCATCCGAAGGACGACCTTCGCGATATCGACCGACAGGTCGCCCATGCGCTCAAGGTCGGACGATATTTTCAGCGCGACCAAAATCCTTCGCAAATCTTTGGCTACCGGCTGCTGAGTGGCGATCAGCTTGGCGCCCAAATCCGATATCCGCTCCTCGATTTGGTTGATTTGCGGATCGTCCTTGACGATTTTGCGCGCAGCTTCCACGTCCAGCTTTTCCAGCGCGCTCATCGCCTCTTCCAACGCTTTTTCCACCCGGTCTCCCATTTCGACCAACAATCTTTCCAGTTGCTCCAGTCCGATATCAAAGTCTTTGCGAATGACCATCGTCCCTTTGTCCTCCTAACCGAATCTGCCCGAAATATAATCTTCCGTCCGTTGATCGACGGGATTGGAAAACAGAGACTCCGTCTCGGAAGCCTCGACCACGTTGCCGTTCAGGAAAAAGACGGTGCGATCCGAAATCCGGGCGGCTTGATGCATGTTGTGGGTCACCATGACGATCGTGTAGTTGCGGCACAGCTCGCGGGTCAGTTCCTCGATTTTGTTCGTCGAAATCGGATCGAGCGCGGACGTCGATTCGTCCATCAACAAAATATCCGGCTCGACCGCCAGCGCCCGCGCGATGCACAGCCGCTGCTGCTGGCCGCCGGAAAGGCTCCAGGCCGACTTTTTGAGCACGTCGCGGACTTCCTCCCAGAGCGAAGCCGCGCGCAGGCTTTTTTCCACGATTTCGTCGAGTTCCGCCTTGTTCCGCTTGCCGTGCAGCCTCGGCCCGTAAGCCACGTTGTCGTAAATCGATTTCGGAAAAGGATTCGGCTGCTGAAACACCATGCCGACCCGCTTTCTCAGCGATTCGACGTCCATATCCGAACCGTAAATGTCCTGGCCTTGAATTTCGACCTTGCCCTCGATCCGGACGCCTTCGATCGAATCGTTCATCCGGTTCAGCGTGCGGAGCAGCGTCGACTTGCCGCAGCCGGACGGGCCGATGAACGCCGTAACCTGCTTCTCGGGAATCGACAGGGCGATATCCTTCAAGGCGTGGAACGATCCGTAGTACAGTTGAAGCTTATCGATTTCGATCATGTTTCCTTGCCTCCTTGTCGTCAGCCGAAGCGTCCCGAGATATAGTCGTCCGTCGATTTTTTCGAAGGGTTCGTAAACATCTTCTGCGTATCGTCGTATTCGACCAGGTCGCCCAGCAGAAAAAATCCCGTTTTATCGGAAATGCGCGCGGCCTGATGCATGTTGTGCGTCACGATGATGATTGTATATTCCTTTTTCAGCTCGGCGATCAGCTCTTCGATTTTGGACGTCGAGATCGGGTCGAGCGCCGAAGCCGGTTCGTCCATCAGCAAAATGCTGGGCCTTACCGCAAGGGAGCGGGCGATGCAAAGCCGCTGCTGCTGGCCGCCGGACAGCGACAGCGCCGATTGGCGCAGCCGGTCCTTGACTTCGTCCCAGAGCGCGGTTTTCCGCAGCGTCGATTCGACGATTTCGTCCAGCTCCGACTTTTTGCGCACGCCGTGATATCTAGGCCCGAAGGCGATATTTTCATAGATCGATTTGTGAAAAGGGTTCGGACGCTGCCACACCATGCCGATCTTCTGGCGAAGCTGCACGACGTCCGTTTTCGGATCGCAAATGTTGTCGTTTCCGATCCAGATGTCGCCCTCGATGCGGGCGCCGGGAATGAGGTCGTTCATCCGGTTGAGCGACCGGAGAAACGTCGACTTGCCGCAGCCGGACGGACCGATGAGCGCGACGACTTCCCGCTCCGGGAAATCCATGTCGATGCGTTTGACCGCATGCTTTTCCCCGTAATAGACCGACAGGTTTTTCGTAACCAACGCATTCCTGCTCATGGCGCTCCTCCTACTTGCTAGCGGTCAGCTTGCGGTACAGAAAACGTCCGAACCAGCGAGCTCCGAGATTGAACAGCAGCACCGTGATGACGAGCACGGCGGACGCTCCGGCCGCGATTTCCGACGCGTCCGGCGCAAGGCCTTCGCTGTTGATTTTCCAGATATGAACCGCGAGCGTTTCCGCCGGCCGCATCGGATTGAGCGGCGACGTCGGGCTGAACGGGTTCCAGTCCGTAAAGTCCAGGCGAGGCGAGCTCATCCCTGCCGTAAACAGGAGCGCCGCCGCTTCGCCGAACACCCGGCCCGCCGTCAAAATCGTGCCGGTCACGATCGCGGGAAGAGCAACCGGAAGCATGATCGACGTGATCGTCTTCCAGCGGGAAATGCCGAGCGCAAGGCCCGCTTCCTTCTGCTCCTTCGGCACGCTGCGCAGCGACTGCTCGGTAATCCGCACCATCATCGGCAAATTGAACACCGTCAGCGCGAGGGCGCCGGACAGCAGCGAGAAGCCGAGGTTGAACGTATTGACGATGACGAGAAGGCCGAACAAGCCGATGACGATCGACGGGAAGGACGACAACACTTCCACGACCAGCCGGATGAACGAAGTAAACCGGTTCTCCTTCGCGTATTCGCTCATATAAATGCCCGCGCCGAGACCGAGCGGGATCGTAATGATCATCGTCAGCACCAGCAGAAACAGCGAGTTGAACAGCTGCGGGCCGATGCCGCCGCCCGCCTTGATCGTTTGCGGCGGGGAAGTGAGAAAGTCGAAGCTGATATGTCCGAGTCCGCGGATCAGCAGGAAGGCAAGCAGTCCCGCCAGCACCGCCAGAATGAGCGCGGCGATGACGACGATTACGCCCGTCGCGATCCGGTCAACCGTTTTGGCTCTCATCGCACCGCTCTCCTTTCCAGCAGACGAACGATAAAGACGAAGACGAAGGTCATAATGAGCAGGAACAAGGCAAGGCTCCACAACGCGTTGTTATGAGGGGAACCGAGCGTCGTATTGCCCATCGACAGCGTAATGATGCTGGTCAGCGTCGAGGCCGACTCGAACAGCGAGCCCGGAATGTGCGGCGCGTTCCCGATGACCATCTGAACGGCGAGCGCTTCCCCGAACGCGCGCGCGATGCCGAGCACGATGCCGGTAAGCAGCGAAGGCAGCATCGTCGGCAGCACGATGCGGGATATCGTTTGCCAGCGCGTCGCCCCGAGCGCGTAGGAGCCTTCCTTCAACCCGGACGGCAGACTGCGCAGCGCGTCGGTGGAAATCGTCGTGACCGTCGGCAATATCATGATCGACAGCACGATTCCCCCCGCCAAAATGCCGATGCCCTGGCCGGGGAACGTGTCGCGCAAAAACGGCACGATGACCGAAAGGCCGACGAAGCCGTAGACGACCGAAGGAATCCCCGCAAGCAGCTCGATGGCCGGCTGCAGCACCGTTTTTCCGAGCTTCGGCATGATTTCGGTCATGAAGATCGACGCGCAGAAGCCGAGCGGCGCGGCGATGAGCGCCGCCAGGAGCGACGTCGAAAACGAGCCGAACAGGAAGGGAAGCGCCCCGTACAGCGGAACGTCCGCATCCGGCGCCCAAGTTTTTCCAAACAGCATTTCTCCGATGCCTACACCGTCGGACAAAAACGGAGACAGGCCCCGAACCGCGATAAAGTAGACGATCGAGAAGATGGTGACGATCAGCACGAGAATGCAAGCATATACGTAAGCCTTACCCCGCAGCTCTTCCATGCGGTGCTTCGGAAACTTTTTCGAATTTGGTGCGGCCGAGGCCGGATCCTTTTTAACTTCTTCGTAGGGAATGTTCATGCACGCCTCTCCTCCAACGGCAAGGAGAGGCACACTATTGTCGCCTCTCGCCGCTAAGAAATATTTCGGAAGTTATTCGCAATCGCGTTCCATCATAGCCTTACTTTTGCGTGATGTTGCCGTCGATATCGCGAACGATTTGCATGCTCGTGACCGGAATGAAGTTAAGCTCCGTTACGTCGGTGTTTTGAACTTCTTCGCTCATCATGTAATCGAGGAAGGCTTTGACGACCGGATTCGGCTCGCCTTTCGTGTACATGTGCTCGTATGCCCATACCGGGAATTTGCCCGTCGTGATGTTTTCGACCGTCGGCTCGACGCCGTCGTATTTCAGAACTTGAATCTTATCGTCCAGGTAAGACAGGGCCAGGTAGGAAATCGCTCCCGGCGTTTCGGCTACCAGCTTGTGAACCGTACCGGAGGAATCCTGTTGGATCGAACCCGGAAGGTCTTCCGTCGTCGTGCCGAGCGCGTACGTTTCAAACGTTTTGCGCGTGCCGGAGCTGCTCGGACGGTTGATGATGACGATCTCTTGATCGGCGCCGCCCACGTCTTTCCAGTTCGTGATTTTGCCGGTGAAAATGTCGACCAGTTGCTGCTTCGTCAGGTTGTCGACGCCGACTTCGGGATGAGCGACCGCGGCCATGCCGACAACCGCCACTTGATGATCGACCAGTTCGGCCGCTTTCGGAGCGTCCGCGTCCTTGAACTTCTCTTCCGCGAAAATGTCGGAGTTGCCGATATCCGCTTGGCCGTCGGATACTTGCGTCAGGCCCGTGCCGCTGCCGCCGCCTTGTACTTGAACCGTGATGCCGCTATACTCTTCTTCGGCCATGAACTTTTGAGCGACTTGCTCGACGAGCGGTTGCAGCGCCGAGGAGCCGGTTGCGAGAATCGAGCCGGTCAGCTTTTCCGCGCTCGGGCTTGGCGATTCCGATGCAGGCGCGGATGCCGACGGCGATGCCGATGCGCTTTCGCTCGGGCTCGCAGCGCCGTTCGCGTTGTTGCCGTTGTTGCTGCCGCAGGCGGCCAGCGTCAAACCGAGTACGACCGTCATTAACAAAGTCATAGATTTCTTCATTGAAATAGGTTCCCCTTTCCATGTTGTGCTTTTCGTTTTTTTAGACATGGCCTCTCCGCATTTCGCTTCGTCATGTCCCTTGCACATCTTCGATTCTATCTACCATTCGTTTTAGCCATGTTTTCGTTTTGTTAACGGAATGTAAAAATTGCGCGATCATAACAAAAAGTTTTTTCGTTTCGTTTTACCGAATGCCCGGACTACTCTTAAATGTCCGTTTCCGTTCCGTTCAATTGCTGCGTCAGCTTGCGAATTTGGCCGCGAATTTGGCCGGATATCGCTTTCGCCTCGGCGGACGCGGCATTCAGCTTCGAAGCCGCTTCGAGATTGGAGCCGCTGATGTCCCACAATTCGTTGAACTTCGCTTCGGCCAGATGGACATGCCGAATCCCTTCCTCCGCGCCAAGCTTGCCGTCCCTCACGGCCCGAGCTGCGGCTTCCGCGGCTTGCGCCATATCGCTCAGCTGCCGTTTGATCCTCTCGGTCGAGTCCTTCGTCTGGTCGGCGAGCGCCTTGACTTCCTGCGCGACGACGGCGAATCCGCGCCCGTGTTCCCCGGCTCTCGCCGCTTCGATTTGCGCATTGATCGCCAGCAGGTTGCATTGATCCGCGAGCTCGGCGATCATTCTCGTAATGCCGAATGCCTCGTTCGTGCGCTGAAGCAATTCCGTCACGGATTTGTCCTGACGGTCCGCGGAGGACGTCCATACATGGAGAAGCGATAAGATTTGACTCAGCTCCGCCTTCCCGTTTTCCGTCGCTTCCGCGATCCGCTCGCTGCTGCGGCGGGACAACTCGGCCGTTTCGGCTACCTTTTCCACGGCGCCGTGAATGTCGCCGATCATGCCGTCTACGTCGCGCACGGTACGAATTTGCCTTCCCGACGCCTCCCGTTGAAGCAGCCGCGAAATGCCGAGCAAATCGTTGACCGTTAAAATCCCCGCAAAAACGTCGTTTTGAGACATGATTACGGTATCGTACACATGCTCCTCGGGCCTGGACATCGCCCTGTCGATCAGTTCCTGGGCAGGCAGTCCGCAATCCGCTATGTACGGCTCGCTGTCCATGAGCTTCGAAATCGGCTTCTCCCCGTAAAGCGACATTCCGTAAAGCGTCCCCAGCATCCGGAAAAAGCGGTGCTTCATGACAAGTCCGAGCGGCTTGTCGTTTTCGTCGCATACGACAATGCATTCCGAATCGGCGCTGCGCCGAAACAAAGCGATCACGTCGCCGCAAAGCTCGTCCGGGGAAACGGTCGGACAGCGTCGGATCTTTTCCTGCAAACGAAATTGCTCCGCGGTCTCGACGTTCCGGGGGCCGTTGCGGTCCTTGTCGATCTTGTCTCCGGTTTGGTTCTGCAGCTTCGGACTTGACTCCGCGTTTGCGGCACGTTGCGCTAGTTCGGCAGTTTCAGGCGTTTTGACGGCGGTTTTCTCTTTTTCTCGTCCCGGTCTTTCCTCTACGGCCAAAACCACAGCATGTCCCCCTCGTCATCCTGCGAGATATCCTGCAATTTCCTTCCCATGCCCGATGTTAACAATTGGATGTAAATTCGACATTCGGTTCGTGTTTGCTCAGTATTAAAATTTAGGTCTATAGCATCAGCCCGAAGAGGTATTCGTTTGGAGAAGACGGGGGAATAATAAGAGCATCCTGCAAAGCGAATGACGATTTGAATTCCGGGAGGACGTTAAAATGAATAAACCAAGACAGATCGCAGCCGCATGCCTGACGGCCGCCGTTATTTTTACGCTTGGCGCTTGCGGCGGCAACGCGGGCAACGGCAATGCGGGCAACGGCAACGCGGGCAACAACAATGCGACGCCGACGCCGACGGCTACCGGTACCGCGACGCAAGGAGCCGGCAACGCGGCAGGCGGCGGCGGAACCCAGGACATTACCGTAAATGCGACCAACTGGGCGTTCGAACCGACGGAAATTCGGGTGAGAGCCGGGGATACGATCAACTTGACGCTAAACAACGAAGCCGGCAATCACGGCATCGAAATTCCCGAGCTTAACGTCAACGTCAAAGGCGGCGAAACGGCCACGTTTACCGTCGACAAGGCCGGGACCTACGAATATCATTGCTCCATCCAATGCGGTTCCGGCCACAATGACATGGTCGGTTCGATCGTCGTGGAATGACCGGCTTTCAAAAATCGAAAAGAGGAGCAGGCCCCCGAAGGGACGTGCTCCTCTTTTGCTTGATGGATTAAATTTCGTCCACGCTTACCCAAGCGCCCCGCTCGATCGACAGATCGACCGCTTCCAGCACTTCCTGGCAGCGCACGCCGTCCAGGAACGTCGGCGCGAACGGCGAGCCGGTCGAAATATGCTGCATGAATTCGTACACGATATGCACGAAGCCGTGCTCGTAGCCGATAATGTGTCCGGTCGGCCACCAGTTCCCCGCGTACTTGTGCTGCGGCTCGGTCACCATGATCCGGCGGAAGCCCGCCAGCTCCGGCTCGTCGTCGCGGAAATACACTTCCAGCTCGTTCAGGCGCTCCAGATCCCAGCGGATCGAGCCCCGGCTGCCGTGAATTTCGAACGTGTTGCCGTTTTTGCGTCCGGTCGCGAAGCGGCTGGCGACGAAGATGCCCATCGCGCCGTTTTTGAAATCGGCGAGAAACGCCGTCGCGTCGTCCACGGTAACTTCGCCTTTCTCGGCCGAGCCGACGCCGCCGAGGCCGGACGTCGACACCGGGATCGGACGCTCCTTGACGAACGTCCGGTTATGGCCGATGACCCGGTCGAACTCTCCGATCAGGAAACGGGCGAGGTCGATGCTGTGGGCGTTGATATCTCCGTGCGCCCCGGAGCCTGCCACTTCCTTCTTGAGTCTCCAGGCAAGCGGAGCTTCCGGATCGACGAGCCAGTCCTGCAAATAAGTCGCCCGATAATGATGGATTTCGCCCAGCTTGCCGCTGTCGATAATGGACTTCGCCAGCTGAACGGCCGGCAGGAAGCGGTAATTGAAGCAAATGCCGTGCTTGACGCCGGCCTTCTCCGCCGCTTCCAGCATTTCGCGCGCATCCGCAAGGTTAAGCGCCAGCGGCTTTTCGCAGAAGACGTGCTTGCCGCTTGCGATCGCCGCCAGCGCGATTTCCTTGTGCGCGTCGCTCGGCGCGTTGATGTCGATCACGTCGATATCGTCGCGCTCGACCAGCTTGCGCCAATCGGTTTCGAAGCTTTCCCAGCCGAACCGCTCGGCGGCTTCCTTCACGCCCGCCGCATCCCGGCCGCAGATCGCCTTCATTCCGACGCCCGCTTCCATATCGAAAAACATGCCGACGTCCTTATAAGCGTGGCTGTGGGCTTTGCCCATGAATTTGTAGCCCACCATGCCGACGTTAAGCGTCTTGTTTACGCCCACCACATCTCGCCCGCTTTCTCTTTAAGAATAAGTCCGTTCAGGAAGCTCGCCGCCTTGCGGAAGCCTTCGCCTACCGACATGAGGCTGTCTTCGTGCTCGATGCTGATCGCGCCGTCGTAGCCGACAAGCCGGAGCGTGCTCACGAAGTGCTTCCAGAAATCATCGTCGTGCCCGTAGCCGACCGTGCGGAAAATCCACGAGCGGTTCAGCTCGTCCGCGTAAGGCTTGTTATCCAGCACGCCGTTGATCGCCGTGTTGCGCGCGTCGATTTTCGTATCTTTGGCATGAACGTGGAAAATCGAATCTCCGAGCGCCTTGACGCACTCGATCGGATCCATCCCCTGCCAGAACAAGTGGGAAGGGTCGAAATTGACGCCGATGTTGTCGCCGGCTTCGCGGCGCAGACGCAGGGCCGTTTCCGTATTGTAAACGAGGAAGCCCGGATGCGACTCGATGGCCACCTTGACGCCGTGCTTGCGGCAGAACGCGGATTGCTCTTTCCAGTAAGGAATGGCGATTTCGTTCCATTGCCATTCGAGCACGGTCAGGAAATCCGGCGGCCAGGGGCAGGTGACCCAGGACGGATATTGCGAAGACGGCGATTCTCCCGGACAGCCGGAGAACGTGATGACCGTATCGACGCCGAGCTTCTCCGCGAGCTGCACCGTGGCGACGAAATCGTCATGATGCTGTTTCGCGATTTCCTTGTTCGGATGCAGCGGATTGCCGTGGCAGCTCAGCGCGCTGATCGTCAGATCGCGCGATTCCACCGCCGTCTTGATGCGGGAAATGGCGGCTTCGTCGTTCAGAATGGCCGCGGCGTTCACATGCGCGGTGCCCGGATACGCCCCCGTTCCCAATTCGACGGCCTGAATGCCGGCCGATTTGGCCGTGTCGAGCGCATCCTCCAACGATTGTTGACCGAATAACACGAGAAAAACACCGAGTTTCACAAAGCTCACCTTACCTTTCTCTAATTAAAGGATTTCCGGCCTGCCCTTCCGGGCAGCGCGGTGCGAGGTCGAGCATGGCGAATCTTTGTTTATCCGCCATACTTAGTTTAACCGATCGTAAAAGCGCTGTCATCCGTTTGCGTCCACTTATTTCCTTAAAAATGCGGACAACCGGCTCCCGGGCTATACGAAGGAGACGGCTTGTCCCTTGTTTGCCGATTCGTAGACCGCCTCGAGAATTTGCTGCACGACATACGCTTGTTTCGCCGTTACGACCGGTTCCCGGTCGTGCAAGATCGCGTCGATCCAGGCGCGCGCCTCGCGCTCGGCCGAATCGTTCGGCGGTTCGCTTTTCCATTGGTCGCCAAGCGTGATTTCCTTCGTGTACAGCTTGCCGTGCTCTTCCCCGTTGACGCGCAGGCCGTTCTTCATATCGGCGCCCGCCTTGGAGCCGCACAGCGTCACCTTCGCCTCGTCGACGTCGAGCGTATTGAGCGCCCAGCTCGATTCCAGCCAGACGGTAGCGCCGTTTTTCATCGTAATCATCGCGAAAGCCGAATCCTCGACCGTAAACTTCGCGGGATCCCAAGGGCCCCAGGCATTCGCTTCGCTGCCTTGCTCCGCGAGCTTGCGGAACGTCGTGCCGAGAACGGTGCGCGGCTCGTAGTTGTCCATCATCCACAACGCCAGGTCGAGCGCATGGGTGCCGATGTCGATGAGCGGGCCTCCGCCCTGCTTCTCCAGATCGAGGAAAACGCCCCACGTCGGCACGGCGCGGCGGCGAACCGCATGCGCTTTCGCGAGATAGACCTCGCCAAGCTGGCCTTGCCGGCACGCTTCATGCAGCCAGCGGCTGTCGGCGCGGAACCGGTTCTGATAAGCGATGCTGAGCTTGCGCCCCGTCCGTTCGGACGTTTCGAGCATTTTTCTGGCATCTTCCGATGTTTTCGCCATCGGCTTTTCGCACAAAACGTGCTTGCCCGCTTCCATCGCCTTGATCGAGATTTCCGCGTGCGTGTCGTTCGGCGTGCACACATGGACGGCATGCACGTCCGGATCGTTCAGCAGCTCTTCGACGCTGCCGTAAACCCTAGCATCTTGAGTTCCGAACTGGTTTTTGGCATCGTGGGCGCGCTCGGCCGACACGTCGAAAAACGCGACGATGCGGGCTTCCGGGATTTTGGCCAATGCGGGAAAATGTTTTCCGTATGCGATCCCGCCGCAGCCGATCATTCCAATGTGAACGTTGCTCATTATTTTCGGCGTCCTCCTTGCCAGTGATCAGGATTCCAACTACAATTCAAAGTATAACACGGTGAGCTCTTTTTCCCATTCTCCAATGGTGAGTGGTCATTATGCGATTTTGGCAATAGGGGGCCCTGCTTCGAAATGAATTCCGGCCACGAAGATATCCGTCAGGAGAAAATCCAATACGAAAACCCGCTGCTTTCGATAAAGGTTTGGCACGCCCGCCGCGACCGGGCCAACACGGTCAACTGGCACCAGCACCCCGAATGCGAAATCATGCTCGTGCTGAACGGCCGGCTCGATGTCGAAGTGGAGAACGAGCTGTTCTCGCTCGGCAGCGACGACGTGATCGTGCTGGGCAGCTCGCAGCTTCACCGCGACAGGAGCTACGCGGACAAGCTCGATTACATCGTGCTGCAGTTCGATTTGCAAACCTTTTTCGACAAAAGCACGATTCCCTATTTGCAATACTTCAACGAGACGAAAGTACCGCTGAGCGCGATGAACTATATTTTCCGCGACAATCCGAAAGCCCGCGAAGAGCTTGCCGAATGCGTCCGGCAAATCGACGAGGAAGCGCAGCGAAAAGAAAGCGGTTACGAATTGGCGGTCAATTTGCTCATCAAGAAGATTCTGCTCATTCTCATCCGCAACGACACGAAAGGCCTGCTAGCCGACCAGGACCGCGTCGAACGCATCCGGCTCAAGCCCGTGCTCGATTACGTCGACCGCAACATCGCCGAGCGGATCACCGTCGAGGAAGCCTGCCGCCTTGCCAACATGAGCTATTATTACTTCGTGAAATTTTTCAAGCGGACGATGGGGCTGTCGTTTACCGAATACGTCAACTTCCGCAAAATCAAATACGCGGAGCAGCTGCTGCTGACCCGCGATTTGAGCGTAAGCGAGGTGGGCGATATGACCGGCATGCCGAACATGGCTCATTTCTACAAAATGTTCCGGCGCTTCAACCAATGCTCGCCCAAGGAGTTTCAGCGCAAAATGCTGGCATGGGGCCGGCCGTAAAAGGAAGAAGGGAGACTCTCGCAGTCTCCCTTTTTTCGCTTCCGGTTATATGACGGCATCGACAAACTTCGCTGACGTCTCCGCTTGCCTCCGGGCCTGGCCGTAAACTTCGTTGGAACCTTTTTGCGCCCGGTCCATCAGCTCTCTCAGCGAATCCAGCAGCCCGTACGCTTGCTGCAGCCGGTTGCGGATCTCCTCCGCGCCGCCATCCAGCCGGTCGAGGCCGAGGCCTTCGGCGGAAAGATCGAGCCCGTCCGCTCCGAACGCCCGCCCTTGAGCGGCCGCATTCCGGACCGCTTCGGACCAGCTCCCGAGTCCTCCGGCACTCGGCAGCCGCGATACGGCTTGCATAAACCCGCCGTAGAACCCCGTTATCGTGTCCGCCGCCTGCCGGATGCGGGCTTTCGCCATCCCGACGTTCCCCTGAAGCGCGGCCAGATATTCTTCGTCCGCATCGGGCGCGGCGGCCGCTTCCGCGTAAAGCCGTTCCGCGGCCTCCAACTGTTCGGCCAGCGGATCCAGCGAAGCCTGCAAGCTATCGCGGAGCGCTCCGTACGTATTGGACAGCATTCCGGCGGCCGATCCTCGGCTTTCGCGTTTTTCGGCTCGGACCGTTGCCGTCTCTTCCGCCGGACTCGCCGAGTCGCCCGCTTGCTTATCCGGCGGCGGCGCGGCCGGCATCCGCGATCGATCGATGCCGCCCAGATGGATCGGACGATCGGAAAACCGTCCGGTTGCGAAAGCGGAATCGGCATCCAGCCGCCGAACGGACGCAAACGACCGCATAAACGTCTCGTAATTGACTTGCATGTTCTTCCTCCTGAAATCCATTTACCCTAAATATCGGAAAAACCGTTTTGAAATTTTAACCCTGAATCCCGAATGCAACTTGGCTGTGGCGAACGGTCACTCCGCGCGCTCCGCTTCGCTTCTCCTTTTCACCTTGCTCCGGTTTCCGCCCGGCCCTCTGCAGTTCCTCTTTTATGCTCGTTCCGGCTTACAATTG
This sequence comes from Cohnella algarum, assembly GCF_016937515.1. Taxonomy (NCBI): domain Bacteria; kingdom Bacillati; phylum Bacillota; class Bacilli; order Caryophanales; family Paenibacillaceae; genus Cohnella; species Cohnella algarum. The sequence continues at coordinate 3,893,772 of NZ_JAFHKM010000002.1, read as the reverse complement.
ACTCGCGCTTCAGGATCGACGAAGCTTCGTTGGAATTTGTCCAATCAAAAGCGGCGTTTTGGCGAAACTCGCTGCCTTCGTTGGATTTTATCCAATCAGGCGGGACCTTTTTGGAGACTTTGTCCGAAATCCCCGCTTTTCGTTGGATAAAATCCACTCTAGTCCAAAGGCGTCCTCGTTTTCCGTTCCGTAGAGTGGATAAAATCCAACCTAGGCTGCCGCCACCAACAATTGAAGCGTCAAGCGCCGCTGATTGCACACCGAATTTAAGCCATATCGTACAAACCCTTGACTGGCGCTTCCGCCCTATTTCCCAACTGCGCCACTGCCGGATCGGTTAGCGCAGGCGGGGCATGGATCGCCACTCCCTCCCGCAGGTCGCACCGCTCGTATTTCTCGCCCCCTCCCGCAGGTATTACCGCTCGCGTTTACCGCCCCTTCCCTTAGGTCTCGCCGTTTACGTCTCCGCCTCCGGCACGCGCGGCCGCTCAGCTCTCCAGGGGCGCAATAAAAAGAAGCCCTCCCTCTGCGAGACGGCTCCCCGATACAGCCCCGGCGCTGCCGGGCACTTATGCATTCTAATTCCATTCAACGTCGTCCGCCCGGCTCCCGAGTCGCGCAAGTCGCAACCGCCCCCGGCCCGCCCCCCGCCAAGAAGCGACTTACTTGCTCGAAGCGCCCGCCTTGCGGTTGACCGTCAGCTTGTAGCCGACGCCGCGAATCGACTCGATTTGCACGGATTGCTGGTTCATCTCCAGCTTTTTGCGGAGCGAGCTGACGTGCACGTCCACCGTCCGCTGCCCTCCGATGTAATCGAAGCCCCACACGACGTTCATCAGGTCGTCGCGCGTAATGACGATGCCCGGCCGCTCCGCGAGGTACAGCAGCACCTCGAATTCCTTCGGCCGCAGCGTAATCCATTCGCCGTTCAGCGATACTTCGTACTTATCCGGAAAAATTTGCAAATCGCCGTGCGTGATGACTTTCTCGTCGCTATCCTGCTCTGCCGCTTGCGTGTCCTCATTGCGCGTTCGCCGCAGAACGGCCGACGTGCGGGCGAGCAGCTCGGCTACGCCGAACGGCTTCGTAATATAATCGTCCGCTCCGAGCTTCAGTCCTTGAACCACCTCTTCTTCCGCGTTGCGGGCGGTCAGAATGATGACCGGCGTTTTCAGCCCGCTTTGCCGCAGCTTCTGAAGCACTTCGAAACCGTTCATGCCCGGGAGCATAAGATCGAGAAAAATGATGGCATAATTGCCTCGCAGCGCCGCTTGCAGCCCTTCGGAGCCGTTCGCGACGACTTCCGTCGAGTAGCCCTCCTGGGATAAGTTGTACGTCAACAAGCGTGCGATGGTAGGCTCGTCTTCTATGATTAGCGCCTTGTCCGACATGGGTACCTCCGGTCCGGCTATCGTTCCGCCGTTTAATACGCCTGCTGTCAATTTATCATGCCAATGTAAAAACCGCATTATCCTTTTGTTAACGCAGCGTTAAAATGCGACCGCGTTAATCAAGGCTGAAGCAACGGCAGCTCGATGATAAAATGGGACCCGACGCCGACCGTGCTTTCGACGCGAATCGTGCCATGATGCATATCGACGAGATGCTTGACGATGGACAGTCCCAGTCCGGTGCCTCCGGAGCTGCGGGAGCGGGCTTTGTCCACCCGGTAAAAACGCTCGAAAATGCGGGGCAAATCTTTTTTCGGGATGCCGATGCCGGTGTCCGAAACCGTAATTCTTATTTTTCCGTCGACATCGTCCGCGCCCTCGCCGGCCACGTATTCGGCCCGAACCTTCACCTTGCCGCCATCCGGCGTGTAATTGATTCCGTTCTGGAGCAAATTCAGCAAAATTTGTCCCAGCCGGTCCTCGTCCGCCTCCAAAAACAGCTCCGGATCGGCTTCCCACTGGAGCTCGATGTTTTTTTTCGCGGCTTCCGTTTTCATGAATTCCATCGTCCGCTCGAGGAAAGCGTTCAGATCGACCGGCGAAAATTGCTGCGTGGAACGGCGGGACTCGATTTTCGACAGCTCCAGAATGTCCCCGATCAGCCGGTTCAACCGCTCGCTTTCGTCGTGGATGATTTTCAAAAACGATTGGGCCGTTTCCGGATCGTTCACCGCACCGGCCATCAGCGTTTCGGCAAAACCTTTGACCGCGGCGACGGGCGTCTTCAGCTCGTGCGACACGTTGGCGACGAATTCGCTCCGCATCCGCTCCAGGCGGCGAATGGCGGTCACGTCCTGCAGCACGATGAGCAGGCCCGTCTCCTCTTCCCCGCTCATGCGCATCGGCACGAGGTTCAGCTCCAGCAGCCGTTCTTCGGGAAAATAAACGGTCAGCTCTTCGTGAAGCGGCTCGCGGCTGTCCAGCGCCTGGCGAATCAACTGGCTCAGCTCGTAATGCTGCTTGAACTCGGTAAAGCTGCGCCCGACCCGCTCCTTCGCGGAGCTGCCGAGCAGCCATTCGGCGCTGCTGTTGTAAAGCGTTACGTTGCCCGCAGGATCGATCATGACGACGCCGCTCGGCATGTTGTCGAGCACCGACTGCAGCCGCATGCCGTTTCGCCGGATGACGGCCATCTGCCCCTGCAGGCTCTCGGCCAGCGCGTTCAAGGCGCGCGCCAGCTCGCTCACTTCATCCTTTCCGTCGTCCGGGACGCGGATTTCATAGTCCATATCCGCCATGCGTTTCGCGGCGCCGGTCATCCGCTCCAGCGGACGCGTGACGCCGAGCGCCACCCGGTAGCTGACCCCGGCCGCCAACACGAACAGCAGGAGCAAGCCCAAAACGAGCGCCACCCACATTTTGCTCAGGCTTCTTTCGATGTCGGTCATGCCGACGGCCAGCCGGATTACGCCCTGCACCCGATCGCCGTCCTTGACCGCCATCGCCATATACAGCATGTTTTCGTCCAGCGTGCTGCTATGCCGTTCGCTGCTGCCGATGCCGTGTTCCAGCGCTTCCCGCACTTCCTCGCGGTCCAGATGGTTGGCCATCGTTTCCGGCTCATGATCGGAATCGCCCAGCACGACGCCGTCGGCGCGAACGTAGGTGACCCGCATGTCCGCCAATTCCTTGAATCGGACGGCCTGGCTTTGCAAATACTCCGTCTGGCCGTCTTCCGTCAGGCCGACGGGCCATGGCGCCGCGGCGATGAGCACGCGCATCTCCTTTTCCATATGCTCCTGCAGCGCGAGCGTATGGTTGTCCTTATAGCTCTTCCCCATCAACAGGCCGGCTGCCAGAACGGAAAGCCCGATCATCAGGACGAACAACGCGGTCAGCTTGAAGCGAAATTTTTTCATGAAAACTCCTCACGCGCGCGGGATTTAACGATTCAAAAAAGCGGCTTTTCAAGAAGCGGGAGCGTTTCTTTACAAAAATGAACGGTCAAAAGACCGTGCCTGCCGCATCATCGTTTGAAATCGATGTTGACAAGAGATTCGGGGTCATTTTGGCCGTTATTTGAATTCTTATTCGGTTCCGGTCGAATAACGGCCGCTATCGGCCGTCATTCGCTCCGGAAAGGCGCCTGCAATTACGCGAACACCGGATCTTTGAACTGCGCGAGCTTTTGCTTCGAATCTTGCTCGACATCGGCGTGCAGGCTGTTGCCGTGCGCGTCCATCGTCACGATCGCGGCGAAGCCTTCGACCTGAAGGTGCCACATCGCTTCCGGAATGCCGAACTCCATGAAGTCGACGCCGTTGACGTTCTTGATGCATTCCGCGTAATATTGGGCCGCGCCGCCCACCGCGTTCAAATAGACGGCTCCGTGCTCCTTCAGCGCGGCCAGCGTCTTCGCGCCCATGCCGCCCTTGCCGATGACCGCGCGGATGCCGAACTTTTTGATGATGTCGCCCTGGTACGGCTCCTCGCGAGCGCTCGTCGTCGGGCCCGCCGCCTTCACGTGCCAGCCCGCTTCGTCCTTCAGCATGACCGGACCGCAGTGGTAGATCACGCCGCCGTTAAGGTCGACGGGCGAGTCGTGGTCCATCAAATACTTGTGCAGCGCGTCGCGCCCGGTATGCATTTCGCCGTTCAAAATGACGACGTCGCCCACTTTGAGCGAACGCACCTGTTCTTCCGTCAGCGGCGCGGTCAGGACGACCTCGCGGCGCTCCCCGCTAGATGCCGAGGCGGCCGCGCTCTCCTTCTCGGCCGAAGCGTTCATCGGCTCGTTCGAGCCGCTCTCGTAAATCCATTCCTTGATTTCGTGCGTGTTGCCGTCGAGCAGCACGCCCTGGCGGCGATACGCCCAGCAATTATAAGCGACGGAGACGAAAAAGCTCGCCGGAAGGCGGTTCATGACGCCGACTTTGCATCCGAGCAGCGTGACGTTGCCGCCAAAGCCCATCGTGCCGATGCCGAGCTTGTTCGCGTTTTCCATGATGTACTCTTCCAGCTTCGCCAGCTCCGGAATCGGGTTCGTGTCCTCGACCGGACGGAACAGCTGATGCTTGGCCAACTCGTAGCCCGTCGTCCGGTCGCCGCCGATGCCGACGCCGATGAAGCCCGCGCTGCAGCCCTGTCCTTGCGCCTGGTAAACGGCGTGCAGAATGCATTTGCGAATGCCGTCCAGATCGCGTCCGGCCTTGCCGAGACCTTCCAGCTCGCACGGCAGGCTGTACTGGATGTTTTTGTTTTCGCAGCCGCCGCCTTTCAGAATGAGACGGACGTCGACCTCGTCCTTTTCCCATTGCTCAAAATGAATGACCGGCGTGCCCGGGCCTAGGTTGTCCCCCGTGTTGGCGCCCGTCAGCGAATCGACCGAGTTCGTCCGCAGCTTGCCGTCCTTCGTCGCGCGGGCGACCGCTTGGCGGATTTCCCGTTTCATGACGATTTGATTGGCTCCGACCGGCGTATGAACGATAAACGTCGGCATGCCCGTATCCTGGCAAATCGGAGAAACGTTGCACTCCGCCATTTCGATATTTTGCGCGATCGTGCTGAGCGACAGGCCGGCGCGCGTGGCGCTGTCTTCGGCTTGCCGGGCTTTGGCGATCGTCCTGCGCACGTCGGCGGGCAGGTTGGTGGACGTTTCGACGATTAACTTATAAATGCTGTCTTCGAATTGTGACATTTTCGTGTCAATTCTCCTCTCTGATCGCTAGTTCACAATATCTATAATAATAGCACATTCGCGGCGCTCCTACGAATGATAAAACGTCAGAAAACCGTCGGAAGCGCGTTCGGCCCCCGTCGGTTTCGCGCGAGTCGTGATATAATAAAACCCTGTGAAGCCGTCTTTAGGAACGGAAGGAAAGGAAGAAAAGCATGCCTCATCATTTTCTCGCTTATTTGTACCGGCTGCAGTATATCGAGCGATGGAGTCTGATGCGCAAAACGACCGAGGAAAACGTAGCCGAACACTCGTTTCATACCGCGCTGCTCGCGCACCTGCTCGCCAGCATTTCCCGCTATGTTTTCGGCAACGACGTGAGCCCCGAGGAAGCGGCGACCTACGCGTTGTTCCACGACGCGACCGAAGTGATCACCGGAGATATTCCGACGCCGGTCAAGCACCATAACCCGGACATTTTGTCGAACTTTCGCCAAATCGAGACGCTGGCCGCGGACCGGCTTTTGTCCACGGTTCCGGAGCCGCTGCGCGACGTGTACCGGCCGCTGCTCGGAAGGAAGGCCGTCTCCCCGGCGCTCGCGAAGCTGGTCAAAGCCGCGGACGTGCTGGACGCCTATCTGAAATGCGTAAGCGAAATGTCGGCCGGCAACCGGGAATTCGCCACCGCCCGAAGGCAAATGGAAGAGCGCCTGCGCGGCCTCGATCTGCCCGAGGTGGAATGGTTTCTCGACCGGTTAGCGCCCAGCTTCGAGAAGACGGTGGACGAATTGTCGGAGGACGAATAGCGCGCTGTCGTGCCGCCGGCTCAACGGCGGCTTCCATCGGCGCCCTGCGGCCGAAACGACTTCGTCGTCTGGCTCGGCAGCGGCGTGCGGGGACGGTGAAATGAGTCATTTTTACTCAACTGCGGGCGGCTGTATGCGGCTGGTGGATTGAGATGAGTCGCCACGACTCATCTGGATCGGCAGCGGCGTGCGGGGACGGTGAAATGAGTCATTGTTACTCAATTGCGGGCGGCTGTATGCGAATGGCGGGTTGAGCTGAGTCGCCACGACTCAGCTGGATCGGCAGCGGCGTGCGGGGACGGTGAAATGAGTCATTGTTACTCAACTGCGGGCGACTGTATGCGGCTGGTGGATTGAGATGAGTCGCCACGACTCATCTGGATCGGCAGCGGCGTGCGGGGACGGTGAAATGAGTCATTGTTACTCAATTGCGGGCGGCTGTATGCGAATGGCGGGTTGAGCTGAGTCGCCACGACTCAGCTGGATCGGCAGCGGCGTGCGGGGACGGTGAAATGAGTCATTTTTACTCAACTGCGGGCGACTTTATGCGAATGGCGGGTTGAGCTGAGTCGCCACGACTCAGCTGGATCGGCAGCGGCGTGCGGGGACGGTGAAATGAGTCATTTTTACTCAACTGCGGGCGGCCTTATGCGTCTGGCGGGTTGAGATGAGTCGCCACGACTCAACTTCGGACGGCTGTATGCCGCTGCCGGAGCGAACCGGAATGCTTCCAATCCGCTTCCGGAGCGGATCGGAGAGCTTTCGTTCGGATGCCGCAACGGTCCGGAGAGCTTTCCACCGATTCTGTCGCTCGACAAACGGCGCTTCCCCGGCCTTCGTCCCGGAAGCCGCGTCCGGCAGCCGCCAACCGCCGTTCCATCCGATCCCCGACCTGCTTAAAACAATGCTTCCAGCGCCGGGTACAGCAGCTTGTACCGCTCGTACTTCCGCTCGTAATGCGCGATCAGCTCCGGATCCGGAACGAAAATCTCCTCCTGCCTGTCCCGGCCGAGACGGTCGACCGCTTCCCGGTAATCCCCGGTCCAGCCGACCGCCGCGAAGGCGAGCGCCGCCGCTCCGGCCGAGGGCAAATATTGCGCCTCCCCCGGCACCGCGATCTCGAAGCCGAATATATCGGCCATGATTTGGCACCACAGCCGGCTTTTCGTGCCGCCGCCGATCATCGTCATCCGGCGGCCGGACGGCGCAGGCGCGGCGGGCGCGACGACCTCCATCATCTGCCGCAGGGCGAACGCGACGCCTTCCAGTACGGCGACGCCCATATCGGCCTTCGTCGACGTCGGCCGCAGGCCGATCATCGAGCCGGACGCCCGGCCTTTTTGCACCGGGCACCGTTCGCCGTTCAAGTAAGGCAGGAACAGCAGCTCGTTGGCCGAGCGGTCCGAAGTCCGAAGCAGCCGCTCGAACGCTTCGTATGCCGTTTCCGCCGTTTCCGTTCCGCCCGGCTCCGGCCCGCCGGCTTCCGCCCCGGCGCCGCCCGGCACAGCCGCGGGCCCGAAAGCCGCAAGCGCCCACTCCATGACGTTGCCCGCGTTCAGCACCGGCGCGATCGCAATATACGACTTCGGCTTCACGTAGCTTAAGTTGAAGGCTCCCGAGGAAACGTCGACGAAAGCGGACGCAGCCGCGGCGACCCAGCCGGTCGTCCCGATGTAGGCGTACAAATCGCCTTCCCGGTAGATGCCGGCTCCGAGCGTAGCCGCTCCCGCATCCCCGATGCCGCACAGAACGGGCGTGCCCGGAGCGAAGCCGGTAAACGCCGCCGCCTCGGGGACGACGACGCCGACCTGCTCGTCGGAAGGCCGGACGGGCGGCATTTTGCCCGGATCGAGCCCGTAGCGCTCGAACCAGGCTCCCGCCCAATCCCGCGTCGCGATGGCCATGCACCCGGACGTGGAAGCCGCCGTCGGATCGGTGGCCAACTCTCCCGTAAGCCGCGCGACGACATAGTCCTTCGCGCTGATCAGAAAGCCGGCGGTCCGCTCGTACGCGTCCGGCTCGTGCTCCCGCAGCCACAGCAGCTTCGGAAACGTAAGCGTCCCGTCCATATGATTGCCGGTGACCCGAAAAATTTCCTCGTCCCCGATATCGGCCCGAAGCCGGTCCGATTCGGCCGATGCCCGTCCGTCGGAATATAAGATAGCCGGACGAATCGGGCGCAGCCGCCCGTCCACCGGAATGCAGTCCTGCATTTGGCCGCTGAACGTGACGGAAACGATCGCTTCGGGCGCGATGCCCGCGGAAAACCAATGGCGGGAGATGTCGGCTACCGCCGCATACCAATCGTCCGGATGCTGCTCCATCCGCTGTCCGGATTGCAGGATGCGAAGCGGGACGTCCCGTTCCGCCCGGACCCCCATGTCCTGCGAGACGAGAATTCCTTTTACGTTGGTCGTCCCGATATCGAATGCGGCGATGTACTTCAAAGCGAAAAACTCCTTTCCGGACGCCCGACTTGCGCCGGCCCCGTCATGCCTGCGGGCGCCCCATCTTCTGCAGCAGAACCGCCGCGACGATGATGCACCCGGTAATGATGTCCTGCATATAGGTCGGCACCTGCAAAATCGTCAGCCCGTTGGCCAATATGCCGATGATCGCCGCCCCGACGAACGTGCCCCAAATGTTCGGGACGCCTTCCTTGAAGGAGGTCATGCCGATAAACGCCGCCGCGTACGCCTGCAAAAACAAGCCTTCCCCGCCGTTCGGATGAGCGGAACCGAGCCTCGACGCCATTAAAATGCCGGTCAGCGCCGCCATCGCCGCGCAAAGCGCGAAAGCGGCGTTCTTGTTGATCGCGACGCGAACGCCCGCGACCCGAGAAGCCGATTCGTTGCCGCCGATCGCGTAAAGCTTGCGCCCGAACGGCGTATGGGCCATGACGTACCAGAACAGCACGGTCGCGAGCAGCATGATGATCGACAGCAGCGGAATGCCCGCCACGGACGTTTGTCCCAAATATCGGAACGAATCGGGAATGTTTTCGAACACGGTCGCCCCTCCGGTCAGCCGGAAGTTCAGCCCTCCCAAAATCGTCCCCATCGCCAGCGTCGTAATGAACGACAGCACTTTAAAGCGGGTGACGATCCAGCCGTTCACGAATCCGATCGCCAGCGCCGCGCCAAGCGTAACTAGAAAAACGACCGCAAGCGGATATCCTTTTACCGCAAGCAATGCCGCCGCCACGCCGCCGAAGCTCGCCATCGAGCCGACCGACAGGTCGAATTCGCCGACCGCCATCACCAGGGTCGCGCCGATCGCGATCAGCACGAGAAACGAAATTTGGCGCGAAATGTTGATCGCGTTGTCTACCGTCGCGAACGAAGACGGACTTAAAACCGAAAAAACGACAATGATCAGAACGGCGGCCATAACCGTACCGTACGCCCGCAGCAGCCGCACGTAATTGGCGCCGGCCGCGGATGCTAACGTCTTCCCCATAAAGCGCCTCGCTTTCTTATCCCTGCCCGTAGCAGATTTGCAGCACCTGACCGGCGGTCAGGCCGTCTTCGTCCAGCTCGGCCGCGATGCGGCCCTCCCGCATGACGTACAAGCGGTCCGCGACGTCAAGCACTTCCTGCAAATCCGAAGAGACGAACAAAACCCCGCGGCCTTGCCGCGCCTGTTCTTTCAGCAGGCGATGAATCTCGGCCCGCGTCATGACGTCGACCGCCTGCGTCGGTTCGTCGCAGAGCAGCAGGTCGGGGTCGGAAAGCAGCGCCTTCGCGAAAACGACCTTCTGCTGGTTGCCGCCGCTAAGCTCGCCGACGGCCTGTTCGGTTCCCGTCGCCTTGACGTTCATCTCCGCCATCCGGCGTTCGACTTCGCCGCGTTCCTTCCGGCCCTTCATCCGAAACCCGCCGGAAAAAACGCCAAGAACGGGCAGCGTCATATTTTCCCGAATCGACATGCCGGCCACGAGCCCGTCCCGTTTGCGCTCCTCCGGAATAAGAACGGCTCCCCGCCCGAGCGAATGGCGCGGACTCAGGGCGATCGGGCCGCCTTTCAGCCGCGCCTCGCCGGACGAAACCCGCCGGAGCCCGTAAATCGCTTCCAGCAGCTCCGTCCGCCCCGCGCCCGCCAGCCCGAACAGGCCGACGATTTCATGGCGGCGTACCGTAAGACTCGCCTCGCGCACCTTTCCGTCTGCCGTCGAAAGCCCGCTCACCTCGAGCAGCGATTCGCCGGGGCGGAGCCGATCGCGCTTCGCGGACGCTCCGTCCGTCTTGTCGTCGCTCATCAGCCGAATCACGCGCTCTTTGCTCGTGTCTTCGGCAAGGAACGTTCCGACCGACCGTCCGTTGCGGAACACGGAAATCCGGTCCGACAGCCGGAAAATTTCGTCCATCCGGTGGGACACGTACAAGATGGCCGTGCCCTGGCTCGTCAGCCTGCCGATCAATTCGAACAGCCGCTCCGATTCCTGATCGGTAAGCGAAGCCGTCGGCTCGTCCAAAATGAGCAGCCTGCACCCCGTCATCATCGCCCGCATTATTTCCAGCATCGTCTTCTGAGGAGGAGACATTCGCGACGCGGCCAGATTCAGCTCGAGGGAAAGGCCGAGCTCGTCTTTCAGCCGATCGGCCTCCCGGCGCATTTTTCGCCAGTCGACCGCCGCTCCGAACGCTCTTTTCGGATAGTCCAGTCCGAGAAAAAGATTTTCATACCCGGTAAAGGACGGAACGAGATGCCTTTCCTGGTGCACCGCGTTGATCCCGAGCCGGCGCGCCTGAACGGGACTGCCGACATCGACCGGCCGTCCCTCCCACAGCAGCTCTCCGCCGTCCGGGACGTACACTCCCGTCACGATTTTGATCAACGTGGACTTGCCCGCGCCGTTTTCGCCTACGAGAGCGTGCACTTCCCCCGGTTCGATTTCGATGTCGACCCCGGATAGCGCGTAGTTTTGACCGAACCTCTTATCGAGTCGGCTTGCCTTCAACAAGGCCACAACCCCCGCCCCTTCCGTTCGGCCTCTTGCCAAACTTCGATTCTAATCCCTTCATCGTCCCAACGTATCGGCGTTATTCGGCGCTGTCCTTCGTAATCAGGCTGGCCGGTGCGTAAAGCTCGGTTCCTTCCACTTCCTGTCCCTGGAAGGTGCGATCGATCTGGGCGACGACGATATCCGCCATTCCTTCGAAGTTTTGCTCGACGGTGGCGATCAGCGGCGAACCCTTTTTGATCATATCGACCGCCTGGCTGTTGCCGTCGATTCCGATGACGACGATGTCGTCCCGTCCGGCCGCTTCGATCGCCTGCGCCGCGCCGATCGCCGGCTCGTCCCAGCCCGCCCAGACGGCCGTGACGGCGCCTTCCTGCTGATTGGCGAGAAGCAGGCTTTCCATTTGCTTGCGGGCGCTTTCGATCGGCCCGGGCACTTCGACCTGCTGCTCCGTTACCGTCTTCACGTCCGGAGCGGCGGCCAGCAGCTCATCCAGCTTCTCGGTCCGCTTCAGCACGCCGGGATGGGCCCGGTACGTCAGCACGACCAGATTGCCTTTGCCGCCGATCGTTTCGAACAAGTGGTTCGTGATCATCTCCGACATGGCCGCATTATCGCTCGTGGCGTTCATCGCCATGCCTTCGATATATCCGGAATCGCAGCCGAAGACGGGAATGTTATGCTCCGCCGCCGACTGGATTTGGCTTTTTACTTGATTCGGGTCCGTGCTGACGAGCACGATCGCGTCCGTTTTCGACGAAATGACGTCTTCCATCCGGCTTGCCAACTGGCCGACATCGCCCTTCGTATCGACGACGTTCGTCTTCCAGCCTTTCGCCTCCGCGTCTTTCTTCAGCTCTTCCACCATTTGGCCGGTCGTGACCGAGGATAGGAAAGGAGTCATAATCGAGACAATCTTCTGACCCGCGTTCTCCGTGCCGGCGTTGCCGCTTTCATTTTCCGAGGCTCCGCAAGCCGCAAGGCTCAGCGCCAGTATGATAGCCGTCAGTAGCAAAAATCCTTTTTTCATTGCGTAGTGCCTCCCAGTTTGTATGGACGATCGAACATATTTGCAACTTTTCTGATTATAAGTCCCGGTTTGCCGGATGGCAAGGTGGCCTTGACCTTTGTGCCTATTCTTTGTCGAAAAACGCTACGGCCTGGAGACTTCGGAATACGGCTCCGGCACCGCTGCGGACGATCGGCGGTCAAGAGGGCGAAAATGGCGGGTACATTCGGCTGTCGCGGGACGGTCAACGGTCAATGAATATAAAAAAACTTGCTCCGCTTGGGGAAGATCCCCCGAACGAAGCAAGGCAAACGTCTTCTCGTTTTAGGCGTACCACGGATCCTGCATCAGCCACAAAACGACGAGGAAAACGATCAGCGTCAGCACGCTCAGCGTCTGCACTCGCGAGATCGCTCCGCTGGCGTCCGTGTTGCTTGCGGCCGCGGCCTGAATCCGCTTCAGCGGTCCTTGCATAATGCCGGTGAAAGCGCCCATGACGACAAACAGCACGACCACGACGATCATCCAGGGGACGGTATAGTCGGCTTGCGAAATCAGATAGCCGCCGGTAAGCAGCTGAATGACGAGCGCGAACTGCCCGACTCTGCCGGCCGTCACCAATCCGTTCGCAAGTCCTTCCTGCGCAGGCGTGGACAATTGCCGAAACCTTGCCGCGACGAACGGAAGCACGGCATATATGCCCATTCCGACGGCGCCCACGACATGCAAAAACAACATAAACGTCGACATTTGTAGAAATCCTCCCAGCCAATATTTACAACAGTTCATGTCCAGTATACACAAAAAACGCCCAAAACGAAAACGAGCCGCTTCGAATTAACGGAAAGTTTGAATTTGCCGATTTTTCATCCGAATCGAATAAAAAGCGCACGCTCCGAAGCGGCTAGGCCGCAGCGAAGGTGCGCTTGATTAGCGTCGATGGCGCCGGGTTACCCTTTTTCCACGACTTGAATGACGTTGCGAACGGAATCGGCCGACTTGTCCAGCGCGGCTTTCTCTTCGGCCGTCAAATCCAGCTCGATCACCTTTTCGATGCCGTCGCCGCCGAGAACGGCGAGCACGCCCATGAACAGGTTGTCGTAGCCGTACTCGCCTTCCAGCAGGGCGATGACCGGGAGGATGCGCTTTTTGTCTTTCAGGATCGCCTCGGTCATTTGCACGAGAGAAGCTGCCGGAGCGTAGTAGGCGCTGCCGTTGCCGAGCAGGTTGACGATTTCGCCGCCGCCGACGCGGGTGCGCTTTACGATCGCTTCGATCCGATCGGCGGGCAGCAGCTGTTCGACCGGGATGCCGCCGATCGTCGTATAGCGGACGAGCGGAACCATGTCGTCGCCGTGGCCGCCGAGAACGACGCCGCGAACGTCTTCGACGGACACGTTCAGCGCTTGCGCGAGGAACGTGTTGTAGCGGGCCGTATCGAGCACGCCGGACTGGCCGATGACGCGGTTTTTCGGGAAGCCGAGCGCCTTGTTCGCGACGTAGGTCATCGCGTCGACCGGGTTTGACAGGATAATGACGTAAGCGTCCGGGCTCGTCGCCTTGACACTTTCGCAGACGGATTTGACGATGCCCGCGTTCGTGTTCACGAGGTCGTCGCGGCTCATGCCCGGTTTGCGGGCGATGCCGGCGGTAATGATGACGACGTCGGAGCCGGCGGAATCCTCATAGCTCGACGTGCCGACGATGTTCGCGTCGACGCCTTGCACCGGCGTCGATTCGAGCATGTCGAGGGCTTTGCCTTTCGTCGGGTTTTCCATCTGCGGGATGTCGAGCAGCACGACGTCTCCCAGTTCCTTTTGAGCGAGCATCAGCGCGGTCGTTGCGCCGGTGAAGCCGGCGCCGACCACCGTAATTTTAGCGCGCTTTATAGCCATATCCCGCAGCGCCTCCCGGTTACATGTTTTTGATGATTTCGTCGGCGAATTCGGAGCATTTGACTTCGGTCGCGCCTTCCATCAGGCGGGCGAAGTCGTAGGTCACGATTTTGCTGTTGATCGATTTTTCCAGGCCTTTGTACACCAGGTCCGCGGCTTCCAGCCAGCCGAGATGCTCGAACAGCATAACGCCGGACAGAATGACGGAGCCCGGGTTGACGACGTCCTTGTCGGCATACTTCGGAGCGGTGCCGTGCGTCGCTTCGAAGATGGCGTGGCCGGTCGCATAGTTGATGTTGGCTCCCGGAGCGATGCCGATGCCGCCGACTTGGGCCGCCAGCGCGTCGGACAGGTAGTCGCCGTTCAGGTTCAGCGTCGCGATGACGTCAAAGTCGGTCGGACGGGTCAGCACTTGCTGCAGCGCGATATCGGCGATCGCGTCCTTGACGAGGATTTTGCCCTCGGCGAGAGCCGCTTTTTGCGCGGCGTTGGCCGCTTCCTCGCCTTGCTCGGCTTTGATTTTGTCGTATTGGCCCCAGGTGAAGGTTTGATCCGCGTACTCGGTTTCGGCCACTTCGTAGCCCCAGTTTTTGAACGCGCCTTCCGTGAATTTCATGATGTTGCCTTTGTGCACGAGCGTAACCGATTTGCGTTTATGCTTGATCGCGTATTCGATCGCGGCGCGAACGAGACGCTTGGAGCCTTCGGACGATACCGGCTTGATGCCGATGCCGGACGTTTCCGGGAAGCGGATTTTTTTGACGCCCATTTCCTTTTGCAGGAATTCGATCACTTTTTTCACGTCGGCCGTTTCGGCTTGGTACTCGATGCCGGCATAGATGTCCTCGGTGTTTTCGCGGAAAATGACCATGTCCACGAGGTCCGGGCGTTTGACCGGGGAAGGCACGCCGTCGAAATAGCGCACGGGACGCAAGCAAACGTACAGGTCGAGCTCCTGGCGCAGCGCGACGTTCAAGGAACGGATGCCGCCGCCGATCGGCGTCGTCAGCGGACCCTTGATGGCGATGATGTATTCGCGGATGGCGGTCAGCGTGTCTGCCGGCAGCCATTCGCCGTAAGTATTGAACGCTTTTTCGCCGGCGAACACTTCGTACCAGGCGATTTCTTTCTCTCCGTTATAGGCTTTCTTGACGGCGGCGTCGAGGACGCGTTTGGAAGCGCGCCAAATGTCGCGGCCGGTGCCGTCGCCTTCGATAAACGGAATGATCGGATTGTTCGGCACGTTCAGTACGCCGTTCGTTACGGTAATCGGTTGGCCGGAAGTCGGGGGAGCGAATTTTTCCAATTGCATGTTCATTTATCCTCCTGCAAGGTTATTTGTTCGCAAAAAACCGGAAGCTTAGCCGCGCTGTTCGATCGGCACGTAGTGCTGGCCGACGGGACCGACGTATTCGGCGCGCGGGCGGATGAGACGGTTGTCGGCAAGCTGCTCCAAAATGTGGGCGGTCCAGCCGGACACGCGGCTGATCGCGAAAATCGGCGTGAACAGGTCGCGCGGGATGCCCAGCATCGTGTAGCAAGAAGCCGAGTAGAAATCCACGTTCGGCTTCAGGCCCTTCTGGCCGGTGACGAGATCCTCGATCTTGACGGACATCTCGTACAGGGTCGAGTCGCCCTTCAGCTCGCCGAGCTGGCGGGACATTTCCTGAAGGTGCTTCGCGCGCGGGTCGCCGTTCTTGTACACGCGGTGGCCGAAGCCCATGATTTTTTCCTTGTTGTTCAGCTTGTTTTGAATGTACGGCTCGACGTTGGCCAGGGAACCGATATCGTCCAGCATGACCATGACGGCCTCGTTGGCGCCGCCGTGCAGCGGACCTTTGAGCGCGCCGATCGCCGACGTGACGCCGGAGTAAATATCCGACAGCGTCGCGACCGTAACGCGGCCGGCAAACGTCGACGCGTTCAGCTCATGGTCGGCGTGCAGCACGAGCGCCTTGTCCAGCGCTTCGATCGCCACCGCCGCGGGTTCTTCGCCCGTCAGCATGTAAAGGAAGTTATGCGCGATGCCGACGCCTTTCTTCGGGGCGACCGGCTCCAGTCCTTGGCGGATGCGCGCGAAAGCGGCGACGACCGTCGGCAATTGGGCTTGCAGCTTGACCGCCTTGCGGTAATTGGCTTCGGCGCTCATGTCCTGAGCTTCCCCGTCGTACAAAGCGAGGCTCGATACGACCGTGCGGAGCGCGGCCATCGAGTTGGCGCTCTTTGGATAGAGGCGCAGACCCGCGATCACTTCGTCGGACACGGCCGCGTATTCCCCGAGCTGGGCGAGCAGTTCGTCCAGTTCCCGTTGCGTCGGAAGCTTGCCTTTCCACAGTAAATAGGCGACTTCTTCGAAAGTCGCCTTTTCCGCGAGCTCGTCGATATCGATGCCGCGGTACGTCAAAACGCCATCGATGATGGAGCTGACGGATGAAGTCGCGGCGACGATTCCTTCCAGACCTTTTGTTGCCGTCATCGTTTTCTCTCCTTCGTTCCCAAAATTTCGAATTCGCCGGGGCGAATGCGAGCGCATGATTTCGTGCGCGGATTCTGCTGCAGGCCGCCAAAAAAGCGAGCAACGAAGACATTCCGCGCGTTAGGACGCGTAAAACGGAAAAAGTTTCAGCTTTTCTGACCTTTTTTTATGATAAACGATTTCAACGGCGAATGGAACCGAGGCCCGAATAAAAATGTCTTATCGATTGGATAATGATTTCTTGTCATGCGGCCACCCATAAGGATTAGCAAATTGTGACAAATTATTCGAGCCACGTTTTCGGCGTTTCGGAAAAAATGCCAAGATCCGTCCCGAGACCGCGATCTCGTCCGCTTTCTCTCTTTTGCCCCGGCGCCCCGGGTGGTAAAATGATTGCTAAACGCACATCAGAAGTCCGGCGTTCGGCGATTCGTCCTCCGACGGGGAAATTGCCGAAACCTGCCGGCCGTTCGTCATCGAAGGAGGCTCCCGACCTTTTGAATGCATCCGCCACCGTAACCGGCATGATCGATATCGGTTCGAACACCGTGCGTCTTGCCGTCTATCAAGTATCAAGCGAAGGCGCGTACCGCGTCATCGACCAGGGCCGGTGGTCCGCCAGGCTCAGCCAAAAGCTGGCCGAAGACGGAACGCTGCCGGACGCGACGCTCGCCGAGCTTGCCGAGGTGCTGCGGCATTACGGCAGCATTTGCAACATGCACGGCGCGAAGCAAATCCGGGCCGTCGCGACCGCCGCGATCCGCCAGGCGGCCAATCGCGATGTGGCGCTGCAGCGTTTGAAGCGCGAAACCGGCTTGTCGGTCGAGCTGCTGTCCGGCAAGGACGAAGCCCGTTACGGGAGCGTCGCCATGCTGCGCACGATGGATTTTTCCGACGCTTTTCTCGTCGATATCGGGGGCGGCAGCACCGAAATCAGCCTGATCCTCGGCCGCAAGGTCGCGGCCTCCGTTTCGTTTCCGATCGGCTGCGTCAACACCGCCGCCCGCTGGTCGTTGAACGGCAACCCGGTGCCGCCCGCCCTCCTGGAAAAAATCGAAGCCGAGGCGCGGAAGCTGTTCGAAGGCGAGCCCTGGATTTCGTCCTATCCCGGTCTCCCGCTGATCGGACTGGGGGGCACGGTTCGGGCATTGGCCAAATTCCGGCAGCGCAGCGACAACTATCCGCTGTCCAACTTGCACGGCTTCGAGATCGAGCCCCGGCTTCTGGACGAGAGCGTCGGGATGCTGGCCGCCTTGGACGTCGAGAAAAGGCGCAAGGTGCCCGGTTTGTCCAAGGACAGGACCGACGTCATCGTCCCCGGGCTGGCCATTCTTCGCGCCGTTTTGAAATCGGCCGCGGCCTCGCGCATCGTCGTGTGCGGCGCCGGCATCCGGGACGGGCTGTTTTTCGAAACGTGCCTCCCCCGGGAAAAAACGCCCTCTCCGCAAGACGTGCTGAACGAAAGCGTACGCAACCTGACGACGCTGTATCCGGCCGCGCCGCGGGAGCATTTGGCCCAGGTCAACCGGCTGGCCTTGGACTTGTTCGACCGCCTCGCGCCGGCCGCCGGCCTGGACGAGCCTTCGCGCAAATGGCTCGACGCGGCTTCGCGCCTCTTTCGCATCGGCGCGGTCATCGATTACAACGAATGCGCGAACCATACGTTCTACTTGCTGCTGAACGCGCATTGGTACGGGCTGTCGCACCGGGAGACGCTGATTACCGCGTCGATCGCCTCCTACCGGGGACCGAGCCAGCTCCGCCGCAAGCTGGCGCCGTATCGTTCCATTCTGAAGGACGGAGACGTGGAGGCCTCGGCCCGGCTTGGCGTCCTGCTGCAGCTTGCGGCCGCGCTCGACCGCAGCGAATCGCAAGGAATCGTCGATCTGGACGTCGCCGTCGAAAAAGGCAAAAGCCTGGTGCTGACGGCCAGAGCGCGCCATCCGCTTCCGATGGAGAAAATGGAAGTCGAGTCCATCGCCAAAGACTTCAAAAAATGCTGGGGGCTGAGCCCCAAGCTCAAAGCCCGCTAAACGCGCCAAGCGGGCGAAACGATACGAAAGCGGATGCCGGGCCGATTTCGACTTCCGAAACCGGCACCGGCATCCGCCTTGGCTGCAATCTCTCAAAAATCCCCGGCGTTTTGCGCGCCCGCCTGCTCTTCCTCCGCCGCGGCTGCGGCCACTTTTTTCCACAGCAAAATATCGGCGGCCGCAAACTGGCTGCGCAGCGGCGCCTCGCCGGCCTTCGGAGCGACGCGCTTGTAGCCGCCGTCCGCCTGAAGCTCCCGCGCCTTTACATTGTCATGCAAATTCAACTCCAGCAAGTTGACGAGCATCTTTTTCAGCCCGGGGTCATAAACCGGACAGAGCAATTCCACGCGGCGAATCAAATTCCGCGTCATCCAGTCGGCGCTCGAAATAAACACTTCTTCCTTGCCTCCGCCGCCGACCGCCAAAATGCGGGAATGCTCCAGGTACCGGTCCACGATGCTGATGACGCGCACGTTTTCGCTCAGGCCGGGAACGCCCGGCCGGAGGCAGCAGACGCCGCGGACGATCAGATCGATTTTGACGCCGGCCGCCGAAGCCTCGTAAAGCTTGTCGATTATCGACTGGTTCGACAGCGAGTTCATCTTCGCCAGAATGCGGGCCGGTTTTCCTTCCCGGGCGAAGGCGATTTCCCGGTCGATCAGCTCGAACAGCTTCGGCCGCAGGCCGGAAGGGGCGACGGCGATCGAACGCCAGTCGTGGGGCGTCGAGTATCCGGTCATTTCGTTGAACAGGGCGGAAGCATCCTCCCCGATCTCGGGATCGCAAGTAAACAGGCCGGCGTCCGTATACAAACGGGCCGTGTTTTCGTTGTAGTTCCCCGTTCCGACATGGACGTACCTGCGGAGCAGCCCGTTTTCCCGCCGGACGACGAGCGTAATTTTCGCGTGGGTTTTCAGGCCGACCAGCCCGTAGACGACATGGCATCCCGCTTTCTCCAGCTGTCTCGCCCAGGCGATGTTCCGCTCCTCGTCGAACCGCGCCTTAAGCTCCACGACAACGGTTACCTGCTTGCCCGATTCGGCCGCCGCGGCGAGCGCCTGCACGAGAATCGAATTCGCGTTGACCCGGTAGAGCGTCATTTTGATCGCGAGCACTTCCGGATCTTCCGCCGCCTCGCTGATGAAATCGTTGACCGCTTCGAACGATTCGTAAGGATGGTAGACGAGCACGTCCCGCTCCCGCACCGCCGACAGCATGTCGTCCGTTTCCTCGAATTCCGCCGGATAGACCGGCTCTACTCGGGGATAGCGGAGATGTTCGGCGTTCGGCAGCGAGCCCGCGAACCGGGACAAAAACGACAAGTCCAACGGTCCGTCGATCTCCTCGATTTCGTCGTCGGCCAGCTCCAGTTCGTCGGCTAGCAATTCGCGAGCGTCCTCGTGCATGCCTTTCTCGATTTCCAGCCGGACGGGAAACCCCCGGCGGCGGCGGCGAAGCTCCTTCTCGATTTCCGCCAGCAAATCCTCCGCGCCTTCTTCATTAAGCGTAAGATCCGAATTCCGCGTCACGCGGAAAGCGTGTACCGCTTCGGTCGCGTAGCCGCTGAACAGCCGACCGATCTGCTCCTTGATCAAGTCTTCGAGCATGATGAAATAGTGCCTGCGCGTTCCTCTGCGTCCCGGAACCGGAACCGTTCGAGGCAGGATCGAAGGCACTTGGACGATCGCGCAATAGGTTCGCTCTTCCTGCTTGTCCCCTTCGGTATCGGGCCGCAAGACGACGGCCATGTACAGCTCCTTGCTGTGCACGAGCGGAAACGGCCGGCTCGAATCGACCGCCATCGGCGTCAGCACCGGATAGACGATCTGCTGAAAGTACGAGGCCAATTCTTCTTTTTGCTCTTCGGTCAAATCCGGCCATTTGACGAAGACGACGCCTTCCTTGGCGATCGCCCGCATCAGCTCCCGGTACGCCTTGTATTGATCCTTCACCATCCGGTTGATCCGCTTGGCCAGCCGTTTGGTCAATCCTTGCGGAGTATAGCCGGTAAAATCGGGCTTGTTGAACCCCGCCCGCAGTTGATCCTTCAACCCGGCCACGCGAACGCTCATGAATTCGTCCAGATTGCTCGTTACGATCGATAAAAACTGAAAACGCTCAAGCAGCGGCGTCGTCGCGTCTTCCGCCTCTTCCAATACTCTGCGGTTGAATTCGATCCAGCTCAAATCCCGGTTTATATATTTCTTTGAAGCGGTCACCACAAGTCCCCCTATGCTGCGCTTAGGCATGCGAACCCACTTTCTTCTATCATTATGTCGGAAAAATGTAAACATAACGTTATGGGATTGTTAACGCTGCGTAAAATGACTTCGGGAAACGATCCTTGCGGCGACCTGCCGTTGGGCCGGCGACTTTCGCGATTTCCGGCCGGTTCATTGCGAACGGCAAATGATCCGAAAGGCGGCATTACCGCATCGGGCCGCCGTAGATGCGAAACGAGCCCGAGCGGAATTTGCGCTCGAGCCAATGGTATAGCCAGCCTTTGTAAAGCGGGCGGGTAAACGGAAGCAGCAGCGTCAGCCCGACGATATCGGACAAAAAACCGGGGATGATCAGCAGCAAGCCGCCCGCCAGTATGCAAAGGCCGTTCAGCATCGCATGTCCGGGCGCACCGCCGGATTGGAATTGCCGCTGCGCTTCCATCCAGGCTTTGCGGCCTTCCGTCTGCGCGAGCAGCGCGCCGGCAACGACGCCGAGCAGCAGCAAACCGAATGTCGAGCCCGCTCCGATCCAATCGGCGACAACGACGATGCCCGCAATTTCCGCCGCGACGGCCAAGACAAGCCATAAGCCGTATTTTTTTCTCATGATCATCCCTCCCCTTGGAAACGTGCCGAAGCCTTCTATGAGCTACGTAGAAGAGGCCGAATCCGTTTCGCCGTTCGCGCCGGTTTTTTTTGCAAGTTCGACGAGGGTCGCATATACCTCCGGCGCCTCCCTGTCCAGCCGGGCCGGCTTCCAGTCCCCGTTCACCCAGCCGTGCAGCGTGCCTCCGCTTGCCAGAAGCTTGCCTTCGGGCGCAGGGTCCGCATGGCGGATTTGCCCGTTTTGCGTCAAATCGCCAAGCATGATGCGATATTCGAAACGCAGGCGAACTTTGGTCATCTCCGTCACCCTCGTGCAGACGGTGACCCGATCGTCGTAGCTTGCGGGTTGATGAAAGTTCGCTTCCAGGCGCACGACCGGCAGAAGCAGCCCTTTTTCCTCGATATCGCGGTATGCGATTCCCGCCTGGCGAATCCATTCCGTCCTTCCGATTTCAAACCAGGTGACGTAATTCGTATGATAAACCACCTTCATCCGGTCGGTCTCTTGGTACCGGACGCGAAGCGCGTGAAGAAACCAATCGCCCAAAGCTTGCGAAACCACCTTTCGATATGCCGGAAGCGACGGCTGTAATGGCCGTCGCTCCCGGTCTTTGCCCGTATTTGTAAAGTTACAGCACTTTCGCCTGGCCGGAATAGATGACGCCTTTTTCGGCGTACAGCGTAATTTCCATGCCGTCGGACAGCTTTTCCAGGGCGTCGGCGACGCCGACGATGACCGGGATGCCGAGGTTGAGGCCGACGACGGCCGCATGGCACGTAATGCCTCCGCTCTCCGTAACGACGGCGGCGGCCTTCTGGAATGCCGGCATATATTCCTTGTCCGTCGACGGAGCGACCAGAACGGCGCCTTCGGTCATTTTCGCCACGGCTTCGTCCGGCGTGCGCGCGGTCACGACTTTGCCGGTCGCGCTTTGGGAGCCGATTCCTTGCCCTTGCGTGATCAATTCGCCGATGTGGTGAATTTTGATCAGGTTCGTCGTGCCGGAACGGCCGACCGGAACGCCCGCGGTAATGATAATCGTATCCCCGACGCGGACGATGCCCGATTGCAGGGCGCCTTCCACGGCGATTTCAAACATGCCGTCGGTCGTGTCGGCCATCGTTCCCTGCACCGGCACGACGCCCCATACGAGCTGCAGGCGGCGAAGCACCTGCTCCTGCGGCGTAACGGCGATGATCGGCGATTTCGGGCGGTATTTGGATACCATGCGGGCCGTATAGCCGCTCTCCGTCGACGTAACGATCGCTTTCGCGTCGAGATCGAGCGCGGAGTTCGCTACCGCCTGGCTGATCGCCTCGGTAACGGTCGTCTGCTGCGCTTTCGCCTGCTTTTGGAAAATTTCGCGGTAATGCAAAGCCGCTTCCGTGCGCTCGGCGATGCGGGACATCGTCGCGACGGATTCGAACGGATATTTGCCCGCGGCCGTTTCGCCGGACAGCATGATCGCATCGGTTCCGTCCAGAATCGCGTTCGCGACGTCGGACGCTTCTGCCCGCGTCGGGCGCGGGTTGCGCTGCATGGAATCGAGCATTTGGGTAGCGGTAATGACCGGCTTGCCGGCCTGGTTGCACTTTTCGATCATCAATTTTTGCACGAGGGGAACTTCTTCGGCCGGAATTTCGACGCCGAGGTCGCCGCGGGCGACCATGAGCCCGTCCGAAACCTCTAAAATTTCGTCGAGGTTGTCCACGCCCTGCTGATTCTCGATTTTCGAAATGATCTGGATGTGGCGCGCATCGTGGCGCTCCAAAATTTCGCGGATTTCCAGCACGTCGCTCGCCCGGCGAACGAACGAAGCCGCGATGAAATCGACGCCCTGCTCGATGCCGAAACGGATGTCGTTCGCGTCCTTTTCGGTGATGCCGGGCATCGAGATGGCGACGCCGGGCACGTTGACGCCCTTTTTGCTCTTGATTTGTCCGCTGTTCACGATCTCGCACTTGATTTCCGTCCCCTGCACGTCCAGGACGCTGAGCCCGATCAGGCCGTCGTCGATCAGGATCGTCGAACCGACGCTGACGTCTTGCGGCAAGTCCTTGTACGTAACCGGGATACGCTCTTTATCGCCCAAAATTTCTTCCGTCGTCAGCGTGATCGTCTCGCCCTGAACGAGCTCGATCGGCTCTTCCTTCAGCTTGCCGAGGCGAATTTCGGGACCTTTCGTGTCGAGCAAAATCGCGACCGTCTTGCCGAGCTCCTTGCAAGCTTGCCGGATGTTCAAAATCCGCTTGCCGTGTTCTTCGTAATCCCCGTGCGAAAAGTTGAGACGGGCTACGTTCATGCCGGCTTGGATAAGCTTTTTTGTGTTTTCCAGCGATTCGCTTGCCGGACCGATCGTACAGACGATTTTTGTTTTGCGCATGGTTTTCTCTTCCTCCGTCGTTTAAACATCAAAGTCAAACGGCCCCGCTTCTCTGCGCCTGCGGTCAAACAGGCTCCAGGGAGGCGAATCGGCCGATGCTGCGAAACTTGGCGTAGCGATCCTCGATCAGCTGCTCGGCCGTCATCCGCGAAAGCTCCTCAAGCTGCGCCCACAGCGCCGTCTTGACCGCTTCGGCCGAGGCCGCGGGGTCGCGGTGCGCTCCGCCTTTCGGCTCGGGCACGATCTCGTCGATGATGCCGAACTGCTTCAGATCCTTGGCCGTGATCTTCATCGCTTCCGCGGCTTGCTCCGCCTTGGACGCGTCCTTCCACAAAATCGAAGCCGCGCCGTTGGGCGAAATGACGGAATAAATCGCGTTCTCGAGCATGAGGACGCGGTTGCCGACGCCGAGAGCGAGCGCCCCGCCGCTTCCGCCTTCGCCGATGACGACGCAAATAATCGGCACGCCGAAAAGCGCCATTTCCTTCAGGTTGCGGGCGATGGCTTCGGATTGGCCGCGCATCTCGGCGGTGTCGCCGGGATAAGCGCCCTTCGTATCGATGAACGTAATGATCGGGCGTCCGAATTTGTTCGCTTGCTGCATGAACCGGAGCGCCTTGCGGAACCCTTCCGGGTGCGGACTGCCGAAAAACCGCTGAATGTTGTCCTTCGTGTCCTTCCCCCGCTGATGGCCGACGACCGTGACCGGAACGCCGTTCAGCTTGGCAAGTCCGCCGACGATCGCCAAATCGTCCGCGAACAGGCGGTCGCCGTGAAGCTCGATAAAGTCGGTAAAAATCAGATTGATATAATCAAGGGAAGTCGGGCGCTGATGCAGCCGGGCCAGATGCATGATTTGCGCGCCGGTCAATTGGCTGTAGATTTCTTCCTCCAGCTTCTTGTAGCGCTCCTCCAGCCGGTTCAGCTCTTCCGAAAAATCGATATTTTGATCGAGGCCGACACGCCGCAGATGCTCGATTTTCTTGCGAAGCTCGTCCAGCGGCTGTTCGAACGGCAGCTCAGTTGACATCGGCGCGTTCTCCTTTCCCCGAATGCATGTCAAGCAGTTTGGTCAAGAACGCCTTCATGTCCTTGCGGTGCACCACTTTGTCCAATTGGCCGTGCTTCAGGTTGAATTCGGCCGTCTGGAAATTGTCCGGCAGCTTCTGGCGGATCGTCTGCTCGATGACGATGCGGCCCGCAAAGCCGACGATCGCTCCCGGCTCGGCGATAATGTAATCGCCAAGGCTTGCGAAGCTGGCGGAAACGCCGCCCAGCGTCGGATCGGTGAAGACGGAAATGAACAAGCCGCCGTCTTGCTGGAACTTCGCCAGCGCGGCGCTCGTTTTGGCCATTTGCATCAAGCTTAAAATCCCTTCCTGCATCCGCGCCCCCCGGAGGTGGAGAACAGCAGCAGCGGGAGCTTCTTTTCCATGGCGAGCTCGATCGCTCGCGTCGTCTTTTCGCCGACGACGGAGCCCATGCTGCCGGTAAAAAAGTCGAAGCTCATGACGCCGATGACGACGGGGAAGCCCCCGATCGTGCCTTCGCCCGTCACGATCGCGTCGTTCAGGCCGGATTTCTGCTTTTGCAGCTCCAGCTTCTCCTTATAGCCCGGGAACTCGAGCGGATCCTCGGCGATCAGATCGGCGTCAATCTCAAAAAGACGCCCTTCGTCAAGCGTCATCGCGACGCGTTCCGAGGCGCTCAATCGAAAATGGTGTCCGCAGGTGGAGCATACTTTAAAGTTCTTTTCCAGTTCTTTCGTAAACTGAATCGTGCCGCATTGAGGACAGCGGTTCATCAGCCCTTCGGGAATTTCCCGCTTCGGGCGTTCTTCCTCCTGGTCGGGACTTGTCCCTGCAGCCGACGGGACGACGGCGTATTTTCTCTTCTGAAATAAATCCTTGAACACAGCGACACCTCACATGGCAAAGATGACGGGCTTCTCCGGCCGTACGATCGGCCTATGTCCCGCGTCGAGCAGGCGAGACGTTCGCATTTCGGTCCGCCGAAGTGCGGGCGTGCAGCCGCATGAGTTTCCGTTCGCGCCTGTCATGCCGCAAGCCGCATGACGGCTTCCGGGGCGTCTGCCGCGCATTCAACTAAACTATGAAAAATGAGACCGGAAAACAGTCGATTCCAATCGGTTACATATGCAAAATGCTTCCGAGCACTTCCTGCACTTCCTGCACTTCGCCGGACGGCACCAATATCTCATATTGAGGCTTGGTCAGGTTGATGGGGCGCACCTGCACGAGAAAGCCTTCCTCCGTGAGGCGCTTCTGAATCCGTTCCGCGATTTTAGCGGTCGGCGCGATGTAGATGACCGTCCACATGAAGCGGTACCCCAAATAATTACTTTAGACGCTTGGACGCAAATTTAGACGCTTGGGCGCAAGATTAGACGCTCGAACACAAGTTTGGAAGCTTGGCCGCCGACGCCGCCTATCACGATAAAGAAATGATAGCACACATGTCGTGAGACTAGCAACCGAAGGTCCGAGCGGCTGATGGCTATTTGACCCGCGCGCTGCCTTCTCCCAGCAGCGACTCGATCTCGCGGAGCAGCTCGGGCGACGGCTTGACGCGATATGCGTCGTTGAGCGCCAGCGTCCGGTGCCCGCGCTCGTAAAACAGCACCGTCTGCAGCGGCCCGGGGTGCGCGGACAGCATCTCCTGCAGCCGGGCCAGCACTTCCGGCCGCTCGCAACGCTCGCCGATGCGGACGTACACGCGCTGGCCCTCCGCCCGGCGTCCGCTAGCGCGCCTTTGCCCCGCCTCGGCGGAAGCCGCGCGCCCGCCGCCCGCTTCCGGCCGGGCCGCGATCCTCCCGGCGCCTCCGGTGGACGGCGCCGCCTTTGCGGCCGCTTGGCGCCCCGCCGGCGCCTCGCGGCCGAAGCCGGGGCCCGCGCGGCGCAGACGCTCCGCCTGCGCGGCCAAATCCGGCGCCGCCAGCGGCACGATGCCGTCGGCGAGCAGCTTGAAGTCTTCGTCGCCGTGCTGGAGCTTCGCCTTCACGAGCACGAGCGCCCCCTTCCCCGCAAAGGAGGACGCCGTCTTCCAAACGCTCGGGAACGCGACCAGCTCGACGCCCATGATCCGGTCCTCCAGCTCGAGGAACGCCATCGCCTGGCCGTTTTTCGTCACGATCGGCTTGACGGAAACGATCATGCCGGCCGTAAGCACCGGCGCGCCGTCCGGCGCTTCCGCGAGATCGACAAGCCGGTCCAGCCGGAGCGTATCCCATAACCCGGCGTATTCGTCGAGCGGGTGGCCCGTCAGGTACAAGCCCATCAGCTCGCGCTCGAACTCCAGCGTCTGCGCCTGCGTGAACGGCGACACCCCCGGCAACTCGACGGCCCAGTTCGGGGAGTCGCCGAGATCGTCGAGCACGAGCTGGAGCTGCATTTCATCCCGTTCCTTCCGCCACTGCACGGCCGCTTCGACCATTTCGTCCAGCGCCGCGTACTTCTGCGCCCGATGGCCGGGGAACGTGTCCAGCGCTCCGGCGAGCAGCAGCGATTCGATGACCCGCTTGTTGCACGTGCGGGGATCGACCCTTCGGCAAAAATCGAGCAAATCGGCAAACGGGGCCTCGCGCCGCACCGCCAGCACGCTCTCGATCGCCTGCGTGCCGACGTTTTTGACCGCGGCGAGACCGAAGCGGATCGCACGGCCGGCGGAGGAGTTAGCCGGCGCAAACAGCACGCCGCTCTCGTTGACGTCCGGCGGCAGCACGGAAATCCCCATCCTCCTGCATTCGTCGACGTACTCCGCCGTTTTTCGCTGGTTGCCGATCACCGATGTCAGCATCGACGCCATGAAAGGCACCGGATAATGCGTCTTCAAGTAGGCCGTCTGAAAAGCGAGCACCGCATACGCGGCGGCGTGCGCCCGGCAAAAGCCGTAATCGGCGAACCGGACGATCATATCGTAAACGTGGTTGGCCTCCTCTTCCCCGAAGCCCTGCCTCAGGCTCCCCCGAACGAAAAATTGCCGCTGCTCGTCCAGGATTTCGCGCTTCTTTTTGCCGACGGCGCGCCGGAGCAGATCCGCTTCGCCGAGCGTGAAGCCGGCCATTTGCGACGCGATTTGCATGATCTGTTCCTGGTACACGATGATGCCGTACGTATCTTTTAAAATCGGCTCCAGCGACGGGTGCGGATAATGGACCGCCGCCTTCCCGTGCTTCGAGGCGATGAACTGCGGAATGAATTCCATCGGTCCCGGCCGGTACAGCGCGATGACCGAGACGATGTCCTCGAACGAGGACGGCTTCATTTCCCGGAGCACGCGCCGCATGCCGGCCGACTCGAGCTGGAAGATGCCGGTCGTATCGCCTCGTCCGAGCAGCTCGTACGTTTCCCTGTCGTCCGCGGAAATGCCGGACCAGTCCAGCTTGCTGCCGGTCTCCTCCTCGATCCAGCCGAGCGTCCGCTCGATGATGGACAGCGTGCGGAGGCCGAGGAAGTCCATCTTCAGCAAGCCGACCGACTCCAGGTTTTCCATCGAATATTGCGTGAGCGGCACGCCGTCCGTCCCTTCCTGCAGCGGAACGTAGTCGGTCAGCGGTTCGGTCGAGATGACGACGCCGGCGGCGTGCGTCGAAGCGTGCCGCGGCATCCCTTCCACGCGGCGGGCCATGGCGACCAGCTCCGCCGATCGCCCTCCGGCCTCGCTTAGCGCGCGAAACTCGGGGCTGATCTCCATCGCCCGCTCGATCGACATGCCCGGGGCGGGCGGAATGAGCTTCGCCGCCTTGTCGACCTCGCCGTACGGGACGTTCATCGCGCGGCCGACGTCGCGGACGGCGGCGCGCGCGGCGAGCGTTCCGAACGTGATGATTTGCGCGACGCGGTCGCTGCCGTATTTGCCGGCAACGTAGCGAATCACCTCGTCCCGGCGCTCGTCGCTGAAGTCGATGTCGATGTCGGGCATCGTCACCCGCTCCGGGTTGAGGAACCGTTCGAACAGCAGGTGATGCTTGAGCGGGTCGACGTCGGTAATGAACAGCGAATAGGCGACGAGGCTTCCGGCGGCCGACCCCCGGCCGGGGCCGGTGACGATGCCGTTCTCGCGGGCGAACCGGATAAAATCCCACACGATCAAAAAATAATCGTCGAATCCCATTCTTCCGATGACCCCGAGCTCGTAAGCGAGCCGCTCCTCGGCCTCGCGCCGGAATTTCCCGGTGCCGGGAGCGCCCTCGCCCTCGCCTTCCGAAGCCGCAGCCATGCTCCCGCGTCCCGCCTTTTCGGCCGGCTCCCCCGCCGCGCCGCCGGCATCGTTCGCCGGCTGCGCCGCGCGGCTCCCGTCCGCCCAGCCGTATCGCCGGGCCAGCCCTTCCCGGCTGAGCCGGGCCAAATACTCGCCGGAGGTCGTCCCTTCCGGCAGCGGATGAAACTTCGGCAGCACGTGCCGATCGAAGTCGAGCTCCAGCTCGCAGCGCTCCGCGATGCGCGCGGTATTGGCGATCGCCTCCGGCGCGTGGCGGAACAGCGCCGCCATTTCGTCCGCGCTTTTCAGAAACAGCTGGCTCGTATCCAATTTCAGCCGGTCGGGATCGTCGAGCGTTTTGCCGGTGCCGATGCAGATGAGCACGTCCTGCAGCTCGGCGTCGTCCTCGCAAAGATAGTGCGAGTCGTTCGTCGCCGCCAGCGGGATGCCCGTTTCCTCCGCGAGCCGCAAAAGGCCCGCGGCCGTCTTTTTCTGCTCGAGCACGCCGTGATCCTGAAGCTCGAGAAAATAATCGTCCCCGAACAGCTCCCGGTACTTCAGCGCCAGCGCTTTGGCCTCGTCGTAGCGGTCGTGCAGCAGGTGCTGCGACAGCTCGCCGTTCAGGCAGCCGCTCAGACAGACCAGTCCCTCCGCATGGCGCGACAACGCTTCGAAATCGATGCGGGGCTTGTAATAAAAGCCTTCCAGATGGCCGATCGTGCTCAGCTTCATCAGATTGCGGTAGCCCGTCCCGTTTTTGGCGAGCAGCGTCAAATGGTAGATCGGCTGTTCCTTGCGCGACGTTTTCTCGTGGCGCGAACCGGCCGTTATATACGCCTCCATGCCGATAATCGGCTTGATGCCGCGCTCCCGGCACGCCTTGTAGAATGGAATGGCGCCGTACAGAACCCCGTGGTCCGTAAGCGCCAGCGCCTTCATGCCGAGCTCCGCCGCCCGGTCGGCCATCTCCCGGATGCGGGAGGCGCCGTCGAGCAGGCTGTATTCGCTGTGAACGTGCAAATGAACGAATTCGCACATATCGATCCCTTCTTTTCCGCGTAAACTCCCTTTTTTCATTGTATCATAAGCGGCCGGACCCGTCCCATATAGATGATAGTGGGAGGAATGGACATGAACCGGATCTATGCGCAAGCGACGCTGGATTTTTTCATCGCGTTCGGCGTCGTGCTCGGCGCGGCCGTGCTCGCGGGAATGGCTTCTTTTTTTCTGTGGCGGTCGCCCGTCGAAACGATGCTGGACATCGCGGGCCGAATCAAAATATGGGCGGTCGTCGTCGCCATCGGCGGCTCGATCGATCCGATCCGCGTCATCGAGTCGCACGTCATGAAAGGCTATCTGTCTCCGGCCGTCGAGCAGATCGGCTATATTTTATGCGCCTTCCTCGGCG
The DNA here is from genome assembly GCF_016937515.1 of Cohnella algarum. Lineage (NCBI taxonomy): Bacteria > Bacillati > Bacillota > Bacilli > Caryophanales > Paenibacillaceae > Cohnella > Cohnella algarum. The sequence continues at coordinate 3,863,683 of NZ_JAFHKM010000002.1, read as the reverse complement.
CGCATCTGGCGACGGAGCTCATCCAGTGGATGTGCCGGGACGCGGGGTGAGCGGCCGATGAGAGTGCCGGATTTCAGTCGTTACCGCAAAGGGATGCAGGCCGCGGCTTTTCTGCTGTGCGGCATGATCCTGGGGGCCGCCGTCCATCAAGGCATGGTGCTCGACCAGACGCACCGGATCGTCGCGGACAATTACGAGCTGAAAGAGCAGCTTCACCTGACCGAGCAGCAGTTGCAGGCGACGCGCAAGGAAACGTCCATCCGCAGCATCGTCGTCTATATCGAGGAACGGCCGGACGACCCTCCGCTCGACCGGGCGGCCGAAGCGGAGCTCAAGAAAAGGCTCTCCGGCAAAAACGGGGATTTGAACGTTTTTCTCGGTCGCAAAATCTACGATATCGGCTCCGAAGCCCAAATGGCCCGGGCGCTTCTGGAGGGCAAGCGGTACACGGACATCGGAGGAAAAAATTACGCCGTCAGCATAAGGACGATGCTGGTCGCCGACGGCGTCCTGACCGTATGGATCGAAGCCCGCCCTACGCTTAAATAGCCCGAAGCGGCCTCCGTCTTTTTATGATAGAATGTGGGGGACAAACGTTTAAGGGGTTGCTCGAGTTGTTAATATCCGTGCTTCAATGGACGTTTTCCCTGTCCGTCGTCGTGTTGTCGGTGCTTGCCGTCTACAACAGCTACCGTTCCCGCCGGAATGCCGATCCGGTGCTGCGCGGCCTTTACGGGGCCCGGACGAACATCTTTATCGGGCTGACGCTCTCCGTTCTCGCGCTCGTTCAGATGGTTCTGTTTACCGGCTCGACCGTCCGCGTCATCGTCGGCGCCGTTTTCCTGCTGATGGGGCTGTTCAACCTGTTTGCGGGCATCCGCAACCATTCGGTTTTCACGAAACTCCGATCGTCTGCGCGATAAGCATCGCTTTGGCCATCGTGTCCCCTTCGTGCAGCACCTGCACCTCCATTATGATGTGACGGCGGCTGGATTCGATAATACTCGGCACGATGGCGATCGTCGAATCGATGGGCACGGTACGGAGAAAATACGTCGTCATGCTTTCCAGCACGTGCTCCCGCTTGCGCAAATCGCTCGCCGCCTTGACCGCGGCCTGCTGCATCAGCGCCGCGAGCACGCCTTCGGACACCGTGCCGAGCGGACCGGACATTTGCGGCGAGACCATCCCCGTGAAGACCGGACGGTTCTCCTCGTCCCTCCGTTCCGTAAATCCGCTCCACATCAGGGCGTCGAACGTTTCGCCCTGCTGCGCCTGCTGTCCCCGAACTGCATCGACCGGAGCACCTCCGTACGGCTGATGACGCCGATCAGCTTGCGCTGCCGGTCGACGACCGGGAGCAGCTCCAGTCCCTCCGATACCATCTGGTGGGCGGCGGCCGCGATCGGCGTCGTCAGCGTCACCGTCATCGGCCTGCGCGTCATGAGCTTGTCGAGCGGCTGATCCGGGGGCGAGCCGGCCACGTCTTTGGCCGTGATCATCCCGACCGCGCGGTTCCATTCGTCCGTCACCGGAAATCTCGTAAACCCGGTTTCGGCGCTCAGCTTCGCGAAATCCGCCACCGAAGCCGATTGCTTCAGCGAACGCGTCCTTGCCGACGGCTCCACGATATCGCCGATCATCATGATTTTTCGTTTGATGAGCCGGTCGAACATCGCCCGGTTGATCATCGACGCGACCGTAAACGTATCGTGCCGGCTCGTCAAAATCGGCAGCTGCCGTTCGTCCGCCAGCGCCTTGACGTCGTCGCTCGTGCCGAAGCCGCCGGTCACGAGCACCCCCGCTCCGTGCTCGAGCGCGAGGCGGTGGGCGTTTTGGCGGTTGCCTACGATCAGCAGGCTGCCCGCGTCGATATAGCCCATCATCTCGTCCAGCTCCATCGCCCCGATCACGAATTTGTGGAGCGATTTGCCGAGCCCCGCTTCCCCGCCGAGCAAGCTTCCCTGAACGATCTCCAGCACTTCCTCGAACGTAAGCTGATCCGGGCTGTTGCGGCGCTTTTTGTCGACCCGCACGGTGCCGATTCTTTCCTTCGTATTTACGTAGCCGAGCTGCTCCGCTTCCTTGAGCGCCCGGTACGCCGTGCCTTCGGATACGTCGCGATCCTTTGCCATCCGGCGAACCGAGATCCGGGTTCCGACCGGCAAGTCGCGTATATACTGCAGCAGCTGCTCGTGCTTCGTCTGTTCTCCGCCCGGCGCGTCGCCAGCCGTCATCGCGGTTCCTCCTTGCATCCGGTTTTTATCCAGTTTACCATAACGCGTCCATAGGAAAAAAAGACTATGATATTGCCCGCGAAAAAAGGTAAAGTAGAAGCTGGAAGAAACAACGGCAGGAGCGCTTTTTCAAATGACTACTTTTTGGGATATCGTCAAGCTCGATCTTTTGTACTCGTGGCCGCAGACCTTCATGGTCTGGCTCTTCAGCTTCACGCTGCTGGAAAACAGGCCGGAACGCCTCTTGCGCAAATTGATTCTGCTTACGATCGCAACCTCCGTTTACACGGATTCGCTATTGTTTTTTTTGCCGTTTCAGCTGCATCTGCTTAATTCGATGCTCATCAACGCCGTCATGCTTGGCGTTCTGTTCCGCGAAGTGCCGCTCAAGCAGAAACTGGGCGTTTATGCGTGCGTTCATCTGATGGCGATTTTGACCGATTTGCTGTTCGCCCAGATCGCCATGGCGATCTCCGGGCTGGCGGACCGGGAACAAATTTTAAAAGGCCCTCCGTGGCTGCTGGCGGCGGGACTGTATCCCGTGCTGATCGCGCTGTGGCTTCTTGCCGCTTACCTTCGCAAACGGGGCTTGAAGACGGCGAGACGCATGTTCGCGAAGATCGTGGACGGCTGGCGGACCGGACTCGGCAAGCTTGTCGTTCTCGCGGCGCTCCAATTCGTCCTGCTCGGCACCACCCGTTTTTTTCACGTCAACCAGCAAGGAAGCGACTTGATCGTTTCGGTTCTCGTCTGCGCCGCGATCTTGATGAGCCTGGTCTCCCTCGTCTATGTGGCGAGGCTGCTCTCCGGCGCCAGGGAAGAAGCCCGCGCGGCGCAGGAAGTGTTTGTGGAGGACATCGGCCGAATGTTCACGTCGATTCGCGGCCAGCGGCACGATTTTTTAAATCATGTCCAGGTCATGCATACGATGCTTCAGTTGGGCAAAACCGCCGCCCTGAAAGACTATATGGGCGATCTGGTTCACGACATCCGCGACGTCAGCGAAATCGTGCACCATCCTTCTCCGCCGCTGGCCGCTTTTTTGAAAGCCAAAATCGCCGTCGCCGTCAGCCTCGATATCCGCTTTACGTTCGAACTGTCGGATACGTGGAACGACCGGTCGGCGATCCGGACGATCGACGTCGTCAAAATCGTCGGCAATCTCGTCAATAACGCGTTCGAAGAAGTCGAATCGCTGCCGCCGGCGGAACGCCTCGTCCATGTTGAAATCCGCTGCCATGACGACCATATCGAGCTGGCGGTGCGCAACTCCGGACGGATTCTCGCGGAATCCGAGCTGCAGCGGATGTTTGCGCCCGGATATACAACGAAAAACGGAGGCCACTCCGGACTCGGGCTGTCGATCGTGCTCGAACGGGTCAAGCATTACCGCGGAACGATCGAGGCGCAATCGACTGCGGCGGAAGGGACGTCGTTTCGCATCCGTCTTCCGCATCGCGGCGGTTCGGCGGCCGAAAGCGGCGACATCCGGATCGGCTAAGGCATAAACGCGCAACCCTCTTTTATTTTGCTAAAAGGTTTATTATTCGATCATTTGGAGATACATACAAGGGACGAATCCGCCAGAGAAGGAGACACCGATGCCGTGAACACCAGCGGACAATCTCCCTTATTGTCGACGACGCTAGGCCAAAATCTCCGATTTATCCGGCAAAAACTCAGCGAATCGGGCGATTTAACGATCCAAAACGTCCAATTCGGCCATCGGGTCGCGTCGATTATCACGCTTGACGGATTGAACGATATTTACGCGATTCAGAAGCATTTGGTCCAGCCGCTGCAGCTCGGCGGAAGGGAATCGGCTTTGCAGGATCGGAGCGGCGGATGGCTCGACGAAATCGAGACCCGCTTCATCTCCCTGCCCGTCCTGAAACGGACGAACGAATGGGACGAAATCGTTGCGGCCGTCCTTGCGGGGGACGCGGCCTTGCTGCTGGACGGAGAAGACCGGGCGCTCCTGATCAAAAGCCGCAACCCGCCCGGACGCGCGATCGAAGAACCGCAAACCGAAGCGCTGGTCCGGGGCCCGAGGGAAGGCTTCACCGAAAACATATCCGCCAATATGACGCTCGTGCGCAAGCAAATTCGCGATCCCAACCTGACGTTCGACACCGTTCTCGTCGGCCGGCGTTCCCGGCAAACGCTCGCGGTCGCGTATATCGACGGCATCGCGCACCCCGAAATCGTCAAGGAAGTCAAACGCAGGCTGGAATCGCTCGACGTGGACGCCGCTCCGGAATCGGGCACGATCGAGCAATGGATCGAAGACAGCTTTCTGTCTCCGTTTCCGCAAATTTTACATACGGAAAGACCGGACAAAGTCGCGTCCGCGCTGCTGCAGGGCAAAGTCGCCCTGCTGCTCGAAGGCACGCCGTTCGTCCTCCTGCTGCCGACGACGCTCGTTTCCCTGATCCAATCCCCCGAAGATTATTACGAAAGGTGGATCATCGGTTCCCTGATCCGCACGCTCCGGTATGCCGCGGTTCTCGTTACGCTGCTGCTGCCCGCTCTTTATGTCGCGCTCATCTCTTTTCACCAGGGAATGATCCCTTTCAAACTCGCCTTTTCGATCGCGGCGACAAGGGAGGGCGTTCCGTTTCCGGCCGTCGTCGAAGCGCTGTTGATGGAAGGAACGTTCGAGCTGCTGCGCGAGGCCGGCATCCGGCTGCCCAAGCCGATCGGCCAGACGATCGGGATCGTCGGCGGCCTCGTCATCGGCGAAGCCGCGGTCCAGGCGGGCATCGTCAGTCCGGTCATGGTCATCATCGTGTCGATCACGGCGATCTCCTCCTTTGCCATTCCGGCTTACAGCGTCGGAATCGCGTTCCGCATTCTCCGGTTCGCCGTTATATTGGCCGCCAGCATCTTCGGGCTTTACGGCATCGTGCTTGCGATGATTACGATTTGCATCCATCTTTTGCGCTTGTACAGCTTCGGCGTTCCGTATTCGGCTCCCTATGCGCCGACGCTCAAGAGCGATTGGCGGGACCTGATCGTCCGCCTCCGATCACGCTTCTGACCGGCCGGCCCCGGTTCATGCAGACAAAAAATCCGGTGCGGGCGGACAAGGAGGGAGAACCATGACGAAAAGCTTCGAGTATGCCGACCGTGAAATCGGAAGCAAGGAAGTGTCTTATGCGGTCAGCAACGTCGTCATCGGCCTCGGCATTTTGACGCTGCCCGCTTCGATCGTCGTGGCCACGAACTCCTCGGACGGATGGGTGTCGATTTTGCTCGGCGGGCTGATCGCGATCGGCTTCGCCTGGATGCTGACCCGATTGGCCGTCCGCTTTCCGAAGCAAAGCTATCGCGATATCGCCGCGTCCTTGACCAATCGCCCGACGGCCAACGTGCTGACGCTGTCATTCGCTTTTTACACCTTTTTGTACGTAAGCTACGAAGTTCGCGGAGTGTCGAGCATATCGAAGCTGTATTTGTTCGACCGCACGCCGGTGGAAGCGATTTGCTTCGTGTTTTTGCTGGTGCTCGTTTACGGCGTGTCCGGCCCGAGCATTTCGCTGCTGCGGCTCAATCTGCTGTTTTTTCCGATCATCCTGCTCATTTTGACGGCCGTCCTGGCGTTGAGCGCCGGCGATTTCGATTACGAACGCCTGAAGCCGTTTTTCGTCACGCCTTTCCCGAAGCTTCTGATTGCGGCCAAGGAAACGGCCTTTTCTTTCCTCGGGTTCGAGATCCTGCTGTTCTACAACCTATTCGTCAACCGCCCGAAAAAACTCGGAAAAGCCGTATTCATCGGGATGCTGATGCCGACTCTCGTCTATTTGCTCGTCTTTCTGTTTGTCGTCGGCGTCTTCAGCACCGAGGTCGTCGCCAACACCCTTTTTCCGCTCGCGGAGCTGGCCAAGCAGGTCGAAGTGCCCGGCGGCTTTTTCGAGCGGTTCGAATCGGTTTTTTTCGCGGTTTGGGTCATGTCCCTGTACTGCACCGCGGTCATGGCTTTCGACGTGACGCTGATCGCGCTGCAGTCGGTGTTCCCGAAGGCGAGCCGAATGAGCCTGATTTTTCTGCTGACTCCATTTGTGTTTCTCGTGGCGATGCAGCCGACGAATCTGCAAGAAATCCGCCTTTTTTCCGAGTGGATCAGCTATTTGGGCATCATCGTCGCTTGGGTTTTCCCCGCTTTCCTTCTGATCGCGGCCAAAGCGCGGCGGGTGAAACCGGATGCGTAAATGGCTGCGGACATGCGGAATGGCCGTTCTCGTCGTGCTGGCGGCGGGATGCTGGGACCGGACCGAGATCGAGGAACGCGGATTCGTTGTCGGCTCCGCGTTGGACGCGGGAGACGACGGCAAAGTGATGCTTACGTTCCAGTTCGCAAACCCGAGCGCCTTGCACAGCACGGACAGCGCTTCGAAGCCCGGCGGAAAAACGTACAGCAATCTCTCCGTAACCGCCAATACCGTGTTCAAGGCGGCAAGGCAGATGTCCAACGTTTTTAGCCGATCGCCATATTTGGAGCACAACCGGATCATCCTCATCTCGGAAAGCCTGGCGAGGCGGGGCGATTTGGGCGACGTGCTGGATGTCTTCTTTCGGGATTCGGAGACGCGGAGAGCCGCCAAGGTGATGATCGCTGAGGGAGAAGCTCGACAATTGCTGGAGGCGACGACTCCGGTCGAGGCGCTGCCCGTTCGCTATATCGAGAAAACGTCGGAAAATCCGGACAAAAGCGAGTCGATCTCGCCGCCCACCAACATCGGGAACGTGCACGCCTTTTTGCTGCAGGATACGAGCTTTGCCGTGCCGAAAATTGCCCTGGCCGCCGAGAACGCCGTCGCGACCAGCGGAGCCGCGGTGTTTAACGGTCACGACCATCGGCTGCGCGGATTTCTGAACGAGGCGGAAACGACGGGACGGAATTTCATCCTCGGCAGCTTGAATGCAGGAGCTCTTGAAATCAAGCTGAACGATGCGTTCGTCGTTTTCGAAATGAAGCATGTGGCGCGCACCTTGGAGGCCGACGTCTCGGATCCGAGACGTCCCGTCTTTCATGTCTCCGTCATGGCGGACGGCAATATCGGCGAATCGCACCTGAATGCGTCGCTGCTGAACAAGGCCGTCCTCGCCGAAGCGGAGAAGAAGATCGAGGAAAAGATCGAATCCCTGACCCGGATCGTGGCCGAAAAAGCCCAGAAGGAGTACCGGTCCGACATTTTCGAGTTCGGCAAGCATCTCTACAGGGAGCACTACGGCGTTTGGCAGCAAATCAAAGACGACTGGGACTCGGGGGAAAACCTTTTTTCCGGATGCACGATTCGCGTCGAGGCCAAAGTAAGACTGCATGTCGTCGGTTCGATCCAGAAAGCGGAATAGCGAAGGAGGCGCCCGTACATGTCGGAGTTTTGGAGAGACCGCATACCCTCGTTGAACGAGCTGTTTTATGCCTTGCTGTCGGTTTTCGTTCCTTGGTGCATCTATAAGATTAACGGATGGTGGCACAAGTACGGGGATCCCCCGTGGAAAAAAGAGTGACGCCTTGACCGTGCCGGGCACAACGGTCGGGCGGGCTGTTCCGCTCGGCCCGTTTAGCCTGTGACCGGAGCAGCCCGCCAATCGCCTGGGGCTTCTGCGCGATCGGCCGTCCGTCAGGCCCCGATCAGCTTCAAAATAAGGGACGCTTTGGAATTGACCTGAAGCTTGAGGTTAATCCGGGAAATGTGGACTTTGACGGTATTTTTGCTGATGCCGAGCTTGAGCGCGATTTCCTTGTAGTCGAGATCCTGAACCCAATAATTCAAAATTTCCTTCTCCCGCGCCGTTAACCCGTACATCTCGGATTTGTCGCGCAGCGCCTTCTCCAGCGTTTGAAGCAGCACGTTTCTTCCTCCCCGCGTGATCAATGTGAATTAAACCGCCGATATGAGTCGATTATAGCCGGGCCTGGCCGAAAAAGCTGTCGGATTCTCTTGTCGGACAAGGTATACATAAGTCGAAAAAATGGGTGTTTGTACGTTGCGCGCCCTCCGTCGTCTACATATATTGTGCTGTATCTCGATAAAGGGCGACGTTGCATAATACGAAAGCCTAAGGCGCTTTTCCGGAGGCTGTACGCCCAAAATTACCGGGTTACCGCACCAGAGTTCGCATGCTTTCATATGATAAAGTTGACTGTATCCCTGGACCTTGTAATCACTTCCATTCCCGGGCAAGGAGGGGTGACACACGTTGAAAGGCAGCGATCACAAAAGCAAATTCCTTCTCACCAATCGGGAACGCGAAGTTTTTGAACTGTTAGTGCAGGACAAAACGACTCGCGACATTGCCCAGCAATTGTTTATCAGTGAGAAAACGGTGCGGAATCATATTTCGAATGTCATGCAGAAATTAAATGTAAAAGGGCGTTCGCAAGCGGTTGTCGAGCTGATTAAGCTCGGGGAACTGAAAATTTGACCTTCCTTCGCCGCTTTCCTGATCAGCAAGCCTTCTTTTTCGTTGTCCTCCGTGAGGGCGGCGCGGAAAGAAGGTTTTTACTTTGATGCTGAACAAATTCACGTGCCTGGCGCAGCTCTGCCCCGACATCCTTTCCTCTGCTTTGCCTCGTCCCTCGTTGGATTTTGTCCAATCTAAACCGGCTTTTTTACGACATCCTCGGGCTTGGTTGGATTTTGTCCAACGGGGCGAGACCGTTTCATGCCTTTCGGCCGTAATGGCCGTTCCTCATTGGATAAAATCCACTCTATCTCGAAGTTTTCTCGTTTTTCACGCCGCCCGTTGGATAAAATCCAACATAAGTTTGCCCCCCTTTATACGATAAAAAGCGGCGGGACCCTCGTCCCTGCCGCGGCCAACTTTCGATTTCCGCCCAAGCCCCGCTTAGCGGTGCATATAGTTCGGCGCCGTCTGAGCCCGGGACGTTCCGTTCATGCCGGATTGTTCGGGGAAGATGCGCTCGACGAGCGTATTGAATTCGGTAATCATGCCTTGAATCGGATTGCCGTTGCGGAAGTCGTTCGCCATCCGCTCCATCCGGCCGAAAAAGTCCGGATTCGTCGATACATAGACGTTTTCCGTCGTCGGCGACATCCCTTTAACCAAATCTCCGACCTTGTTTTTGAGCGTGTCGGAAGCATCGCCGCTCATCGCGCCGACGCGGCCGTTCGTTCCGGCGCGGCCGTTCGTTCCGGCGCGGCTATTCGCTCCGCCGCGGCCAAAACCGCCGTAAGTGCCTCCGCCCGCCGTCGTTCCCGTGTTGTCTCCCACGCTGTAATAATCCGAGCGGTAAGGAGCGGCCGAACGGGGCGTTACGCTGTTCGGATTGCTCATGCCGACGCCGCGTTCGGCCATGCCGGCTCCCATGCCTTTCGTTCGGCCGGTTCCGTTATTAGAACGATAAGTGCCTTTGACGCGTTGTCGGCCGTTCGTCTCCTCCGTGATCGCAACGTAAGCGTTGCGATCGGTCAGCATCACGTACGCCGATTTGATTTCCGGCAGCGCGGCGAGCTTGTTCGCGATATCGTCGCTCAGTTCCATATTCGTATTGCCGTGAAGGCCGACCACGTTGTTGTTCATTTGCTGCGTGCCGTGAATGCGGTTCATTTCGTTCGCCTGATCGTTCGCGAACCGGTTGTTCAGGCCTCTCATATTGCCCGCATTGTTGGGGCGGATGTTTTTATTGCCCAAATCCCCCTGATTGGCAGCACAGCCGGACAACGCCAAAGCCGCCGATAAAACAAGCGTCGAGGCGGCTAATCCCTTGCGCATCGAACTCCTCCTTTAATCGGTTTTCGGCTGTTCCCGCCGCATCGTTAGGTTGGCCTCCGGGCACGCTGAATATGCTTCTGCATTCGCCTTGACAGCGGAACATTTTCGACCTAGTATGGAAACAAGAATTAAAATTAGTACCAGGTATTAGAATCAAGTTCTATAATCAAGCCAAATGGAGGGCGAAGAAAATGAACGATCGGCCGAATCCGGGCTCCTTTTATTCGCAAGCGGAAATGACAGGCATCGGCAGCTACGTACCGGAAAAACGGCTGACGAACGACGATTTGTCGCAAATCGTCGACACGAACGACGAATGGATCGTTCGCCGGACGGGAATCCGCGAACGCAGAATCGCCGGACCGCGCGAATTTTCCAGCCATCTGGCCATCGAAGCCGTGCGCGATTTGCTCGAACGTTATCCGACGGATTCGACGGATATCGACGCGGTTATCGGCGCCACGACCACGCCCGATTTTCTTTTTCCTTCCGTCGCCTCGAGAGTGCAGCAGGCGTTTGGCATCCGACGCGCGCTCGCCTTCGATTTGAACGCCGCCTGCGCCGGCTTCGTTTCCGCGATGCAAGCGGCCAACGGCCTTATTCTTTCCGGCGCTTATCGCAAAATCGTCGTCGTCGGGACGGAAACGTTATCCAAGATCACGAATTACGCCGACCGGTCCACCTGCATATTATTCGGCGACGGAGCGGGAGCCGTTCTTCTTGAGCGGGCGGAGAAAGGAGCGATGCTGGGATCCTACGCGGTCACGGACGGGAAAGGCGGTTCTTATGTAATGGCCGGAGGACTGGCGTCGGAGCTCGACGGGCAGCCTGCGGAAGAAGGGGGAAAAATCGGGCAAAACGGCAGGGAAGTGTATAAATGGGCGGTTTCGACCATCCCGGACGGTATGAAGAACATGCTGGAAAAGGCGAACCTGTCGATCGCCGATCTGGACTGGTTCGTTCCCCACAGCGCCAACTTGCGCATGATCGAAGCGATTTGCGAGCGGCTCGGCTTCCCCTTCGAACGCTCGCTGCACAGCGTCGGTCCTTACGGCAACACCTCGGCGGCATCCATTCCTCTCGCTCTCGATCTTGCCGTTAAGGAAGGCAAGTTGAAGAAAGGGGAGCGCATCGCCCTTTACGGATTCGGATCCGGCCTTGCGCAAGCGGGGTTGGTGCTGGACTGGACGCTGGAGTGAAGCTCGGTCCGGCAGGCCGCACAGCATCTGGCCGGCGCGAGTCGGACAGATGCTAGCCGGGCCGCGAAAGAAGCCCGCCGCGTTCCAGCAAGCGGCGAATGTCCGCCTTGCCGATCGTCGGCCGGTCGGAACGGATGCCTCCGCTCCCGATGCCGGCAAAGCCCGAATAACGCGGTTTGAGGCCGGGGATGTCGATCGTCGGCAAAAGAATCAAATAACGATCGTCGTACGCGATCGCAGTCGCGGATTCTTGCTCCGTCAATAGCGTTTCGTGGAGCTTCTCGCCCGGCCGGACCCCCGTTTCCACGACATCAACCCGCTTTCCGGCCTCTTCCATCAACACTTCCGCCAAATCGGCGATGCGGCATGCGGGCGCCTTCATGACGTATATTTCCCCGCCTTCGCCTTCGGACGCCGCCCCGATCAAAAACCGGACCGTATCCGCAAGCGTCAGAAAAAACCGGGTCATGGCCGGATGCGTAATGCCGATCGGCTCCCCTTTCGCGATTTGGTTCATGAACAAGCTCAAGACGCTTCCGGCCGTTCCGAGCACATTGCCCCCGCGCACGGAGATAAATTTGGTGTTGCCATCGAGCAGGTTGGCATAGACGATCAGTTTTTCGCCGATCGCTTTCGTCATGCCGTAAAAACCGGACGGGCTGGCCGCTTTGTCCGACGAAACGTTCACGACCTTTTTCACGCCGTTCTCCAACGCGGCCTCGATGACGTTTTGCGTGCCGAGCACATTCGTTTTGAGCGCTTCGTACGGATGATTCTCGCATACCGGCACATGCTTCAGGGCGGCCAGGTGAAAAATCAGATCGACCCCTTTGCACGCTTGGGTAAGCGCCTTGCGATCGCGCACGTCGCCGATGCGGTACGAAACCCGCGAGTCGCGGAGCTCCCGATCCATCGCCACCTGGCCGGACTCGTTGCGCGAATAAACGATGATTTCCTCCGGAGACCGATCGAGCAACTGCCGCGCGAGTTCCCGTCCCCAGGAACCGGTTCCTCCGGTGATCAAAATACGCTGCCCCGCGAACATCGTATCCCCCCGAGCCGAAAGTAGACTGCTGCTTCGTGCGAAACGGAACTTACCCGCGCGAACGGTTGCGGCCGCGGCGTTTCCTCGTTTTGACCGCGCTTCGTTTGGCCCGCATCCGTCTTCGGCGTTTGCGCCGGCGTCTTCTTCGAGGGGGAGCTTCGTCCGTCTCCGGTTCCTCCATCGGCAAGCCGGGCGGAATCAAGACGAGCTTCTCTTCCAAAATATAACGCACGTCCTCGAACCGAAACCCCGCGGCCAATAGCGACTCCGGCGAAGGAAACGGCCGTTTTCGGCCGTTTTCGAGCCAATAAACGGTCGGGCCCATGCCCCGAACGAGACCGGCGAGCTGTTCGACCGGATCGGGAAGCTTCTGGATGAGCTTGGCCAGCTTCGCTTGGAACGCTTCAAGTCCATACGCTTGCTGCACCGCCTGCATATTCCGCCCGCCGACCGTAAAGCGCCACTCGTCGCTGGCCAGCAAACCGCCTGCCGCGGCGGCGAGCCCGGGAACGTCTCCCGGGGCGACCAAAAATTCGCCGTTGCCGGTAGCCTGCATCAGCTCGGTCAGGCCTCCGGAAGCGAACGCGACGACCGGCTTGCCGAACAGCATGCCTTCGGCCGCGGTCATGCCGAAGCCTTCCTTGACGAGACTGGGCACGACCAACACGTCCATCGCCGGATAGATCGTCTCGATTTTTTCCGCGTACCGCACCCACCCGATCCGGTTGCCGAGCCCCGCCCCGCGCGCGAGCTCGATGCAGGAGTGGACGAATTCCTCGTCGGCGCCGTTGCCGACGATCAGCATTCGGATCATCGGATCTCTCAGCGCCAGCGGGATCATCGCTTCGACGAACTCTTTCAGCCCTTTGGACGGGTGCAGGCCGGCCGCCACGAAGCCCGCGACCCGATGGTATTCCCCCCACCCGTTGCTCCTGCGCACGTTAAATCGATGGGAGAACCAGCTTTCCGGCTCCGCCTCCCTCAAGCTTACGAAAGGCGGCAGCACGACCGTCTTCGAGAGCAGCGTCTTGCGGCTGAACGGAGCCAGCACCGTCTCCGAAATGCCGACGATCAGATCGCTGTAAGTGTTGATCAGCGCCGCGGCCTGAGCCCTGCGCGGACCGTCTTCGGCGATCGTTTCCATCAGCGCCCACACAACGGGAATTCCGAGCGCCTTCGCCGCGATTGCGGGCAGGGGATGCGCGCACGTGTTCACCCATACATAAGAAGGCTGCTCCCGCTGCAAAAGATCGATAATCCGCTCCCAAACCGGATCGGTCCGAAGCGACTCCAATTCCCGGTCGAGCTGCGGCGAACCGTCTTGCACTGCCGGACATAGCGGAATAGGGAGCGTTGCCGACTCGATCCCTTCGCGCAACGCGGCTCTGGCGATGGCCCCTTCTTGCGGAACGACAAGCAAGCATTCGAAAAAATGCCGCATTTCCTTCAAAAAGGCGAGCAAAAGCTTTTCCGCGCCCGTGGCGTGAACGTCGTTGCACAAATGGGAAAAAATGACCAGCTTCGGCCGAACGGTGACTGCTTGCATGCCGCCCTCCTCCTTCTCCATGCGGCTGTTCCGCTTTTATCCGATTACGGTTTCTGCGTTACGGAGCCAAAGCGATTTCCAGCAATTGATGCAGCCGGTTCGCGTACGTGTGGTCCCTCATCGTGCGGCGCAAAGCCCTCAAGGCTAACAGTTGCCGTTCTTCCTCGTGATTCAGGTAATACTCGACTTTGGCCGCCAGATCCTCGGGCGTATCGTAAGTGACGATTTCTTCTCCCGGCTTGTAATACAAGGGCAAATCGCTTCGTTGATCGACGATTTGCAGCGTGCCGCAGGCGGAAATTTCGAATACGCGGGGGTTCGGCGACTGGGCCACGATTTTGGCGCCGTTGCGATTGAACGTTTCGTCGTCATGCGATCTGTGCACGTTGATCACGATGCTGAAGGCGTTGTAGTGCTCCGCCGTTTCCAGCGGGGTCATCCAGCGGTCCAATTGAATCCGATCCTTCCACCGCTTGTATTCGGGAAGGCGGTCCCACCAGATTCCCGACAAATGAAAAGACCGATGCTCGATATAAGGAAGCAGCCTTGAAAAAAAGTCGACCCGATTCCAGTACGCGCTGCCGATAAAGCAGACGTCGCCGCGAAGCGACAGCTGCGGATTGCGCGGTCGGAAATACTCGGGAAACACTCCGAGCGGAAGGTAATGAACCCGGGGACAGCCCAACTGCTGGTAATAAGGCACGCAATTGTTTTCCAGCGTGAATACGTAGTCGTAGCAAGGAGCGAGTCCGCTCGTAATGTCCGTGTAATAAGGATCGTCGGTGAACCAGATCGCGGTCCGGATGCCGTTCAAGCGTATGGAGGCTACCTGCTCCGGCGGAAATTCCATGCCTTCCAGCACCAGCACCAAATCAGGGCGTTCCGCCGCGGCGAGTCCGGCGACATCGTCCTTGGGGGAAGCTACGATGACCCGCTCCGCCAACCCAAGAAGCGAAAGCTGCACGGCTTCGTCCAGAGGGCTGTACGGGAAGCCTTTGCCCGACGTTACGAACAGTACGGTCGCCGCCCGGCGCGGAAGCGCGCCGGCCGATTTTTGGATGACGGCCTCGCACAGTCCCTGCCAGCGACCATGGGCGAACCCGAGCGCCAGACCCGACCTTTGTCCGGCGGCATACGCGGATGCCGTTCCCGATTTTTGCCCGGTCCGGACTTTCCCGCCGATCTTCGCGCGATTGCGGATGACTGCCAAATCCATTCCTCCTTCGCGTTCTACCGCCTAGTCGTCCACGATCACCCAACATCAATATATGCGCCCTCTCTGAGTCGGACATGGATAGTTACCCGTCCGCAAGTGCGTAAATCGAAAAAAGAAAAAGCCGCCCTCCCTACTCGGGAAGACGACTGCCGAAAACCCGTATGCGGTTTAAAATTCGAGCTTGCCGCCTTCCTCAAGCCCCTGTGCAAACCCGGCTTGAAACCCTTGTTCGTACGCTTCGTCAAATCCTTGCCGATACGTCTGTCCTCCCGCGGCAGCCTTCCTCGGGGCGGCAGATCGTTTGCGCAAAACCCGGCCGCGCCGGCGAGCGGGTCCTGTTTTTCTTCGTTTCCGGCCGGGGTTGCCCGCCTTCCGTCCGCTCCGCCTCGCGGCGCCCTTTCTTCCGAGTCCGGCGCGTCTTCGCTTGGCCGCCGTCCGCGAATGTCCTTTGCGTTTCAGTCGGCTCCCCCCATTCATAGTTGCTGCTCGTAGGCCAATTGATGCCCGTCTTCGAAGCCTTGGGCAAAGCCGGCGTGGTAGCCCTCGCGGTAGGCCGAACCGCTCCCGTGAAGAAGCGGCGGTCTGACGTTTCCGGCCGTTCGCCCCCTGCGCCTGCGCGTCCGACTTCCGGCCGCCCCCTCTTCTTTGCCGGGGACGGGCTGTTCGTCCGCTTTTTTCCCCGGGCGCCCGTCCTCGTTTTGCCCGCGGGACGGGACCCCCGCCTGAAGCGCGGCTTCATTGCGGCATCCCTCCCGTATTTCGCCTGCGGAGGTTATGCGGGACCAGCCTCTCGTTCAGCCAAGGAGCGGCGGCTTCGCCCCGCACGGGAGGCGCCCAGGTGCCGCCGGCCGCCGTCCCGAGCAACGCTCTTTGCATATTGGAAATGACCCGGACATGCTCTCTCAGTACCGCGGCGGAACCGGAGCTGCCTTCCGTGACGTCGGCCACGCTTTCCAATATCCGGGCGAGCGCCTCCTGGCTGCGGGCGATGGATGCGAGCAAAGACAGCTTTACCTCCCATGCCTGTTCCCGGTTCATCCTTCCCCGTCTCCGAAGTCGAATCCGCCCATTAACCCTCCGCCGCCCATCAGCCCTCCGCCCCGTCGTCGTCCTCCTCCGGTTCGAGGATGGCTTTCATATTGCGGTTCAGGCCGTTGCAAAGCTTGGTCAATCCGTCGATCAATTCGACATTTTGCTTGTGGAATTGAAGGGACGTGGACAACTGTTCCGTCTGTTCTTCATATTTATCGGGAGTCATGTGGTTAAGCACCCAGTTGCGCACCTTCTCCGCCTCGGACGCCTTCGCTTCCAACATCATCGCCATGTTCCAATGCAGCTTGGCCAGCGCGTCGAGAGTTACTCTATACGCG
Organism: Cohnella algarum; assembly: GCF_016937515.1. Lineage (NCBI taxonomy): Bacteria > Bacillati > Bacillota > Bacilli > Caryophanales > Paenibacillaceae > Cohnella > Cohnella algarum. The sequence goes on along the minus strand of NZ_JAFHKM010000002.1, from coordinate 3,847,327 downwards.
TCTTCGCGAGTCATTTTTTCGCCCCTCCCTTCTGTCGCCGCTCTCCGCGCAAAAGTCCGCTATGCGGCGGACGTTTTATTCCTCATCCGGGGAACTGGTCGCTTTTACGATTTGAGTCAGGCTGTCCGCCACCGCCTCCTGCAAGTCCGCAATGGAATTCACGTAAGAAATGACGCTTTTGGTGACCTTGGACGAACTGTCCGCCAGACCGTCCAGGCCTTCGAATTGCGGCATTTCATCCGGCAGCGCCTGCACCAGATGCGCCATTCGAACCGTCACGTGCCGCTTGGCGTCGAGCATCCTCGCCATTTGCTGGTGGGACTGGGATAAATGGACGACGATTTCCGTCATTAAGTCCTGCATGCGGCCTTAGCCACCGTCCTTTGCTGGCAAACTGCCGAGTCTTTACAGCATATGCCTTTTCGCTTTCCTTGCCACATGTTGCGCCGAAGAAGACGCGGCTTCGCCCGTCCGAAAATCGTTCGCCCGAGCATATGGCTTGTCCACTCTCACGCCGTCAAGAAACGATCCAACCGGGTTCCACTACCCGAGCAACGCCCTCCGGTGCCCGCAGCCGTTCCCGACACAAAAGCCGCCGGCGGCGAAAACGCATCGGTTTTCGGCCGAACGGCGGCCCGGCGCTCAAGCCGACGGCAGGGCGCCCGCATATGGCCGGCAGCCGCGGCTATGATGCGCCGGAGGTATCTTCGCGCGTTTCAAAGCCGCTGCCGCAAAACGGGAGGCGCGACGATCGGCAATCCCTCCGCCCAGCGGGCCGCCTCCTCCGGCTGCATGACGTCGATTTTTTTCAGATGAAGGTGCCACGCCTGCATGGCGGCCAAACTGACGATTCGCCGCAAGCGATCGGCTTCCCGGTAAAAAAGCGTCCCGTCCGGCAGCATGACTACGCCTGTCGCTTCTCCGAACCAGCGCGCGGACGCTTCCTCTCCGCTTATTTTGCCGCCGATAGGCCAGCGCTTCAAATCGATTTGCGAAATCCGGGTCACGGGAAGCGACAGCTCCCCCTCCACGGAGTGCCGCATTCCGTCCTCCACCCAATATACGGCGGCGCCGATGCCTTGAACGGCAATCCGTTCGGGATACAGCAGCGACATATCCGCAAGCGGCTCGGACACGGACGGAGACAGCTTCAAAACCCGATGGATCCACTCGTAAGGGTGCTGCCATTTTTCATTAAAATAGAGGTGATTCCGATCGTTGATGCGGGCGAATTGCTCGCCGATCGCGCGAAGGCTGACGCTGCCGAAATGGTGGATGAACGTATCCTCCGCTACGACGAGATTGCGGCCAAGCAGCCGAACCCGAATGCCGTAATCGTCGTCCTCGAAATTTCCCAATTCGAAGCCCTCGTCGAAGTACCCGATCTGCTCGAACAGCTCGCGGCGGAACAAAAGGCAGAAGCCGACAAGCCGGTCGGTGCGGCGCCAGCGAGAAGCGTCGGAACGGTTGAAGGCGGCGGCGAACCGAGGCATGTCGCCGATGTGATCGTACGGAACCGTTATTTGCTGGTCGCCGCTCACGCAATTGGAAACCGGTCCCACCATGCCGATGCGTTCGTCGCTGTTCAGGCAGGCCAGCATGTTGTCCAGCCACCGCTCGGTGACGAGCGTATCGTTGTTCAGCAGCAAAAGGGTGCTGCCTTTGGCCATCATCAGGCCGACGTTGATCGCGCCGGCGAAGCCGCGGTTCGCGTCCAGCGCCCGGAAGCGGACCTGGCCGCCCAGACTCCGAAGATAGGCGGCCGTTCCGTCGGCAGAGGCATTGTCCACGACGATAATCTCGTAAGGTACATTCGTATTGTCCATAATGCTGCGAATGCATTCCTTTAGCAGGGCCAGCTGGTTGTAAGTCGGAATAATGATGCTGGTTCCTTCGAACCCCTCATGGAATCTTTGCAGTCCGACTTGGACGCCCTCCCGGTACCCTTCTTGATAACCGCGATCGTACCATTCTCCCGGCCTCGCCGGCGTTCGTCTGCTCGGCGCTTTTCCCCCGCTTTTTCTCCGGGCGGGGTCGGAACGGGGCGGGCGACGCGAACGCCGGCTGCGAGCCGGCCTTTTTGCCAAGCCCATGCCGACGCACCTCTTTCTGAAATTGATGGCGAGCCTTTCGCTTTACCGCCGGATTTTCGGCTGATATTCCAACCCGGCCATCCGATCGGCCAAATGGCCGAAATCGACGGCCGCTTTGCCGGTTCGTTCGACCAGTCGCACGCAAATCGGAACGGCCGCGATTCCGGCCGACACGAGCGCCAGATCGAACGGATGTCCCGACGCCTCTTCGGCGACCCGTTCCCAGTCGCTTATCCCTCTAACAGGGCCGACCGCGGCGGCGATGCGGACTCCTCGATTGCCGAGCACCCGCGCCAGCGGCGCCGCCGCGTTGCCGACGACCAGGACGCGGCGGCCGGCCATCAGCTTCGGCCAATAGTCTCCTTCTTCCAGTGCGTAATTGATCGTCGAGGTCGTCAGCCGGATGCGTTCCCAATCGATGCCGAGCGCCCTCCATACCTTGAATAAAAGCGGCTGGAACGTCGGTTTTCGCGAAAGGGGGATTCCGATGACGGAAGCCGCTTGGACGGCGGCGGTAAGTACGTCCCTGGCCTTTATATCCGGCACGTTTACTCCCGCATAGGCCAGAAACGGGCCTTGCCGGGAAACTTCGGTCGCCGAAAGCACCGTGCCTTGCGCCATCGTCAGCAATTCCCCGTCCCCAGACGGACCAGCGAATAAGGAATGCCTTCGTCAAGCGCCCTTTCCAGCTCGTCGTAGACCGCCGCCGGACCGAGCAACGGAATGCCGCTCGGCTTAAGCGCCGCGATCCCGGCGGCCAGCACGTCGTCCAGCGTCAAATCCGGGTAAACGCGATCCGCAGGCAGCCTCGCTTCCAGCAGCGCCTCGCCGCCGTCGTAGACGCCTTCGTCGTAAGCATCCGGCAAAACGTCGACCCGATTGCTTCCGTTCCGCTCCGGCCGTCCCGGACGCGGCGTCGCGGTTCCGTGCAGCTTGCGGCGGCCGGTCCGGATCGGCCTTATTTTGCGGGCGCGTCTCGATCTTTTTCCTTTTCTCGGTCCGGAGGCGCGGGACGCAAGCCTGCCCGCTCCCGCCCGGACCGCCAAACGGGCGCTCAAGGGAGCGTTCCTTTCAATCTCCGCCCGGCTTCCTCCAACGACTCGAACGTTCCCGCATCCGTCCACCAGCCGTCCAAAATGCGGTAATGCAATTTTCGTTCCCCGGCAAATACGTTGTTCACGTCGGTAATTTCCAGTTCGCCCCGATGCGACGGATGAACGCGGCGTATGATTTCGAACACTTCGCTCGAATAAAAATACAGACCGGTGACGCAATAGGACGATTGCGGAACGGCCGGCTTTTCGTCGATATGCACGATCCGGCTCGAAGCGCGATCCAGCAGCGGAACGCCGTACCGCCTGGGGTCTTCGACTTTTTTGAGAAGCACCATCGCCCCGTCCCTCTGTTTCTCGAACGCCTCCGCGTAAGGCGCCAGCGATTCCTCGAAAAGGTTGTCGCCGAGCAGAACGGCGAACTTCTCGTCAGGCTTCATGACGGGCTCCGCCAGTTCGAGCGCCTGCGCGATCCCGCCCGCTTCCTCCTGAACCCGGTATATGAGCGAGACTCCCCAATCTCTCCCGCTTCCGAGCACATCCGCAAAATTGCCGAGCGCATCCCTGCCGGTTACGAGCACGATGTCCCGGATTCCGGCTTGGCGGAGTTTAGCCACTCCATGGCAGATCATCGGATACGTCCCTACGGGAAGCAGGTGTTTGTTGTTCCAATAGGTCAGCGGCTTTAACCTTGTACCCGTGCCGCCAGCCAGAATGACTGCTTTCAACGAAATGCCCTCCTCGCGTCATAGCTGACGATTTAAATGAAGACATGCGGATCGATCTTCCATTTTTCCAGAAAGAGCCGATAATTTCGTTCGATCAGCCGTCGCTGGGCCGCGGCGTCCATTTTAAAGCTGGCGCTTCCTTCGTGATGGATGAGGCAGTCGCGGCAGATAAGCAGCTCGAAGTTCTCCAGCCTGGCCCGCAAACAATAATCGTCGTCTTCGAAATGCCCCGGAGCGAACCGTTCGTCGAGCAGTCCGATCCGCTCCATTACCTCTCGGCGAAACGCCAGGCAAAAACCGACGAGCCGGTCGGTTTTTGTCCATTTTTCCGGATTCGAGCGGTTGACTTCCGCCGCGATTCGCTGAAATTCCTCAAAGCTATCGTAAGAATACTTGACCTGCTGTTTCCCGCTGCAATAATTGGCGACCGGGCCGACCATTCCGACACTCGGCGAGCTGTAGAGCGCGGCCAGCAAATTGTCCAGCCAGCGGGCCGTCACGATCGTATCGTTGTTAAGCAGAACGAGCGTATCTCCCGTCGCAAGACGCAGCCCTTTGTTGCATGCGGTCGGAAAACCGGCGTTTGCGGGCAGTGAGACGAACGCCAGCTTCTCGGCGGCGCACCAGTCGATCGTCCCGTCGCGGGATCCGTTGTCGACGACGACGATCTCGTACTCGCTTTCCGTATGCTCCCGAATGGAAGCGACGCAAGCCTGCAGCAAATCGAGCCTGTCGAATGTCGGGATAATAATCGATGCGCGCATTAGCCGACCGCTCCTTTCGCAGCCTTTCGATTGCGCGCCTTGTCGGGAAAACGAAGCCGAAAACCCGCTTCCGCAAACGCCATCTTCCAAGCCTCGAGGTGGTCCCCTCGGGCTATGCGATCCCGGTTTGGCATGGCCGGCGGACGCCAATCGACCGCGGCGGCCGTGCCGACGGCAAGGCCCCGCTGCAGCGCTTTGGCATGCGCTTTGACGGGCACGGACAGCTCCGCGGCTCCAAGCGTTTCCAACGCTTTTCGGGTCATGGCGAGCGGCAGCGCGGCCATCGTGTTCATTTGAAGATCCGGTCTGTTTAACGTGACATTCAAAAATTCGTGAAACCGTTCCACGTCGCTTCGTTTATGAAACAGGCCCAAAAAAGCGGAACGGTCGTTCAACGCGACGTCCAACCGCCCGTCGACCGCCCACAGCAACCGGGCCAGCTCCGACGCTTCGGCCTTCTGTTCGCCGTCGGCGATCAGAAGCAGATCCGCATCGGTTAGTTTGGCGCCCAGTGCCCGTCCAATGTCGGGATGAACGTCTTCCGGCAAGCAGGCGATCGTGGCGGTACCGCCGCTTCGGGCCGCCTCGAGCAGTCGTTCCGAAGGACTCCCGAGCACGACGACGATTTCGGCCAGCGGCAGCCGGGCCAGCTCCGTGAGCACCGAACGTAATGCATCCGGGTTCGCGTTCGCGTAAACGACCGCGCCCGCGCCCCGCGACAACGGCAGCGGAACCCGCGAGGGGGCCATTCCCGCTCCGGCCGCAAAGCCTTCGGCATACGCCTTCGCTCTTTCCCATACCTCCTTGCCGTCCAGTTTCGGCAGGTTCGAATGTTCTTGCAGCTTTTGCATCCACGTTTTTCGAACGGCTTCGTTCATGGCAACGTCGGCGGCCTCGGGATGCCCGGCTCGCCAATCCGCTCCGTCGCCCCGGCCTTCCTTCCAAAGCCCGGCGAGAAGCGCCGACCGCTTCGGCGGCTTTCGCCGCCGGACGCTTCCGGCCGCATGCGTTCGCCGGCTGCCGTCCCGGGGCTTCACCGCGCGAAGGCCGCCGGGCCGTTTGCGGGCTCCCCGGGCGCCCCTTTTTCCGGCAAGCCCGGAGCGGGACGACGTCTTCGCGAAGGGTTTGCCGGCCGCGCGGCCGGTTTTCGGTTTTCCGGACGATGCTGCCAATGACTTGCGGACTCTTGCCTTCACGTTATCTCACCATCCATCGCTTGCGGTCGTCTTCCCCGCACCCTCCCCGGCCGTCGGTGTTCCGCATAAGCCAATCGATCGCTTCGAGATGATCGCCGACGATGAGCGGCTCCAAGGAGTTCGTGCGTTCCCTTCGAATGCGCAGCGGGTTCAGCCGGCCCACGTTGACGTGTTTGACGCGCTCGACCGAAAGCTTCCCGTGAACGGCCATCGCATGGGCGAGCGGCGGCACCGCGAGCGCGGCGGCGCCGACCGTTTCCAGCGCCTTGCGGCTGATCGCGTGAGGCACGGCCGTCATCGAGGCGCCGCGCAAATCCTTGCGCCCGAGCAGCCCGTTGAGCGCGTGCTTCGCCAAAACGACGCTGTGCACGGTCGCTCGGTCCGTCGGGCCCGAATAGTCGTTCAACGCCACATCCACTCCCCGTTCCACCGCCTCGACGAACGTCCGGAGCTGCGCGGCGGGAATCACCATGTCGGCGTCGATAAAAAGAAGAACCCGGCCCTGCGCCTCCATCGCTCCTACCGACCGCCCGACATCGTGGCCTAACGGCCGGTCGAAAACGATGACCCTCGCCCCGCTGTTGCGGGCGATGTCCAGCGAACCGTCGGTCGAACCGTTGACGACCGCGATCACTTCGGTTCGGGGACGGATGCGAAACGCTTCCCGAATGACGCGAGCCAGCCTCCGCTTTTCGTTCATGACGGGAATGATGACCGAAACGGCGGGCTTCCCCGCCGCCCTCTCTTCGCTTGCGGGCCGCTTCCCGCGAGAAGCGTAGCCTCCGGTTTTCCTGACCGGCCTTCGTTTCGGACGGATGTTGCCCCTTTTTCCAGCCAACCCTCTCACCCCCGACTCGGGCAACGGTATGCACATGACATTGTATGTGTAACGTGTCCATGCGCAACGGCATCTGTACTAAGCCGCGGCCGGCGAATCGGATTCCGAGCCGAGGCGGTTTTCCATAAAAAAAACGCCTCGAAGGCGTTTTCAGCATGTGATCGGCTTTTGGATTTTCGGTTTAGCCCCGTTTTTCCGGCAGTCCGGGACGGCCGTTCCGGCAGCGCCCCGTTACGTTCTTGCTTGAGCGTCCCGGCCCGGCCCGAGCCCGCCCTATCCGGCGCGCTTGGCTTCGGCCGCGTTCAGGCCGGCCGTTTCGATCTTTTTGACGAAGTCCAGCATGCCGATTTCCTCGACGGCTTCCACTAGCGCATCCTGCCGGACGCTTTTCAGCTTGATTTCCAACCTTAATTCCCGCTCGTTGCCGGTCCCTCCGGAGACCGGATTGATTTTCAGGGCGGAAATTTGCATGCGTCGCTCCATGAATACGGATGCAATCGCTCCCAGCGATCCGTGATCGTTCGAGAACGTGATCTCTACCGAGCAAAATCTGCGATGCCTCAGGAGGCGCTTCTCCCATTTGTTGAGCATGTACAAACTGACCAGGACCAGGAACGTGCAAATTAGCGCGCCGGTAAAAAATCCGGCCCCCACGCAAAGTCCGATGGCGGCTACCGTCCAGATCGACGCGGCCGTCGTCAGCCCTTTGATGACGTCCCCGTTGCGGAGAATGGCCCCGGCCCCGAGAAATCCGATTCCGCTGATCACTTGGGCGGCCAGCCGGGCCGGATCGACCTGAACGTTCGGTTCGTTCACGAATTGCGAAAACCCGTAGAGCGACATCAGCATGATCGTCGCCGAGCCGAGGCAAACCAATATATGGGTGCGGAAGCCGGCCGCATGGTTGCTCCACTCCCGTTCGATTCCGATCAAGCCCCCCAACGCGGCGGCAAGTATCATGCGAATCGCCAAATCCGCCTGCGAAAGTTCCCAAACGCTTCCCGTGCCGGCCGTCATGCCCGAATTCCCCCCTTTCTCTCTACCGGCCCAGCCGCTCGATCGCCTTTCCGAAATGGCCGCCCGATTCCTCCAGCGCCCGGGCCGCTTCCCCGGCTCCGACGTTGTATTTCAGCATCAAAATCGCCACCCGGGCGTCTCCTCCGGCGAATTCGGCATACGCCCTTGCCGTTTCTTCGTCGCGGTCCGTTCCCTTCTGCACGATGCGGACAACGCGCTCCCTCAGCTTCGAATTCGTCGCCTGAACGTTAACCATTAAATTGCCGTAAACTTTGCCGAGACGAATCATCAGAGTCGTCGTGATCATGTTCAGCACCATTTTGGTCGCGGTACCGGCCTTCAACCGCGTCGAGCCGGTTACGATTTCCGGACCGACCGGAATTTCGATCGGATACCGCGCTTCCCTGCTCATCGGCGCGCCTTTGTTGCAGCTCAGGCTTACCGTCAGCGCTCCGATGCGCGAAGCTTCTTGCAGAGCTCCGATGACGAACGGGGTGCGACCGCTCGCGGCGATTCCGACGACCGCGTCTCGCGGCGTGACCCGCCGAGCCGCCTCGCCGCGTCCCGCGTCGGCATCGTCCTCCGCATTTTCGATCGATCGCGTAATGGCCCCCTCGCCTCCGGCGATCACGCCGACGACCAGCTCCGGAGAAACCCCGAACGTCGGCGGACATTCGGAAGCGTCCAATATGCCCAGACGTCCGCTCGTTCCCGCCCCGATATAAAATAATCGTCCCCCGTTTTCAATGACCCCGACAATCTCCTCGATCGCCGCGGCGATTTCGGGAAGCGCCCGGCTTACGGACGCAGCCACGGTCCGGTCCTCTTCGTTCATCAATTCAACGATTTCCCGGACGGTCAAACGGTCCAAATGACGGGAGCGCTCATTGGCCTGTTCGGTTATCGGCGTATCGTTAACGGGTTGTGGTCGTTTCATCGCTGCATTCCCCTTCTATTCCGCAATGTTGTCGTACTCGTTCGATCATGTCGGGCGACACGACGATGCCCGCCTGCTTTACAGCCATGTAATAGCTTCCCGCTACGGGAGCCACGTCCAAAGGGCGGACCGCGAGTCCCGGCGCGCGAATCTGCTGCTGCTCTTCGAACAGCCGAAGGAAATAAGGCTCCCGGAACACGCCGCCGCTGACGATCAGCGGCAAGCCCGCCGCATCGGAGGCGAGTTCGGCAAAGACCGATGCGGCCAGAGAAGCCAAATCCCGCGCGGCCTCTTCCGCGATGCGCCGGGCCTGCTCGTCGCCTTCCCGCACGGCCTCGAAAAGTACCGGGGCGAGCGAAGCGATCGTCGACCGCGCATTCTCCTCTTCGTAGATGGCGGTAATCAACTGGTCTGGACGCTCCAGCCCAAACCTGGCCAAGATTTTATTCGTAAGCAGCGTCGCTTCGGCCCGACCGTCGAAAGCTTTCATGACGGCTTGCAGGGCTTTTTTTCCGAGGTCGAAGCCGCTTCCCTCGTCGCCGAACAAATATCCCCATCCGCCTGCCCGCACGTATTTTCCCGTGGCGGGATCGAAGCCGCAGCAAATCGAGCCGGTGCCCGAGATCAGCACCATGCCCTTCTCGCCGAAGGTTCCGGCCGCTAACGCTGTCACGGCGTCGTTGTAAACGGCTATCTCGGCATGGGACGGCAACTCCGCCGCCAGATGCTCTTTAACGCGTCTTTTATCCTCCGGCCGATCGCTTCCGGCAAGGCCTAGCGCGATTCCTGCCACTTGTTCCGGGGAAGAAGCCGAACGCTCCAGTCCGTCGCGGATAAGAGCGGACAGTTCCGTTCTCACCTCTTCCCATCGCCTGGATTTCAGGTTGGTCGACGCTCCGCCGGAAACGGACAGCACCCGGCCCTTGTCATCCCCGACAAGCAAAACTGTCTTCGTTCCTCCCCCGTCGACGGCAAGAAACCGCCTGCTTCTCTTTGGCATCATGTCCCGCTTCCTCCCCGTTCTCCGCCTCTTTCGCGGTTCTTCTCCGCTTCCAGACAGGCGAACAACTCCCGCAAGTCCCGGATGACGTAAGACGGCATAAAGCGATCCGGCAACGATGCCGCGTCCTCCGGCAGAAGGTTCTCTTGCGAAGCCAGACGTCGCAGCACGGGAAGAAGGTTTTCGCTTTCCGCCCGTTCTCCCGGCGAAAGCGGCAGAAGCGCGTCCGGCAGCCGGCGGTGAATGAGCACGGCCGGAACGCCAATGGCATGCGCGAACACCATGTCGTGATCCAGACGGTCCCCGACATGGACGGCAACTGCTCCTTCAAGCCGCAATCCGTCTGCCATCCGAGCGTCCGGCTTCGCGCAGCCGACGCGGTCGGGGGTGACGATTTCATCGAGCTGATCCGTTAACCCAAGCGCTTTCATCACCGGATATTGATATTTGTAAAACCCGTTGGTGACCGCGGCGAGCGAAAAACCGCTTCGTTTCAACCGTTTTAGAGAGGGAAGGATCGTCTCGTCCAGCAAAAAAATGTTGGGAGGCACGGAGTGCCGGCGAACCATTTCCAAAATATCGACCTTTCGGCGAACGCCCAATTCCCGCAGCAAACGTCCGACGATTTCGTCCCAGTCGTATGCCGACACGATTTGCCCGCTCGCCAACAGCCGCTCGTGCTCTTCCAGCAATTTGCGCTTCAATCCGCAAGGCTCGTTCAAATCGGCGGACACGAGCTCTTCGAGTTCGGGAAATATCGAACCGCTGAACGGATTTTGCATCAGCGTGCCGTCCAGATCGAACGTAATCCAGCGCTTCATGATTTCACCGCCCCGGCTGTCAAGCCTTCGATAAATTGCCGCGACGCGAACAGAAAGGCGATAATCATTGGCAAGGACGACAGCGTCAAGCCGCTGAACAGCAAGTTCCACTGCGTATCGTATTCGCCGAACAGGCTCAGCATGCCGAGAGGAATCGTTCCCTTATGCGTCGATTTGATAAAAATAAGCGGGTAGAAAAAATCGTTCCACACTTTGATCAAATCCGTAATCGCCACCGTCGCCATGGCCGGGCGCATAAGCGGCAGCACGATTTTATAGTACACCTGGAAATTGCTGCAGCCGTCGATCCGCGCGCTCTGATCCAGATCCTTCGGCAGCGTCCCGAAAAAGCCGTAGAACAAAAACACCGCGAAGGAAATATGGCCCGCGACGAACACAACGATAAGTCCCGTCAGCGTATCCAGCAAGTTCAGCTTGAGAAGCTGCATGTAAAGCGGCGAAATCGCAAGCTTCATCGGCAGCATCAGGCCTAGCATGAAAAAGAACAGAATCGCGCCGTTCCAGCGAAATTTGAACCTCGCCAAATAGAAGGCCGCCATCGAGGAGATGAGCAAGATGACGATGACCGAAATGGCGCTTACGAACACGCTGTTTACGAGATATTCCGCATAATTGACCTTCTGCCACACCTCGATGAAGTTGTCCAGCGAAAATCGGCTGGGCAACGCGAGCGGCGAGGACGTAATTTCTTTTTTCGTCTTGAAAGACGACATGAACATCAGAAAAATCGGATACAGCGACAGGAACGCGAACATGCTCACAAAGACATATTTGAAAAATTGCTTCATCAGTAGTCCACCTCTTTGCGCTTGAACAGGAACATCGAAATCGCGGTGGCCCCGGAAATGAGAAGCAACAGCACGACGGCAAGCGCGGACCCGAGTCCGATGGAGTCTCCTCCGCCCGCGGTGCCGAACATCAGCCGGTAAAAAAAGAGCGCCAGCACGTCGGTCGAGTAATACGGACCGCCGGACGTGCCCTGCATCGCATAGATCAATTCGAACGATTCGAACGCGGAAATAAACGTCAGAATCGTCATGATCATAATGGACGGCATCGAAAGCGGAACCGTTACCCGGAACAATAAAGTCAGACCTTCGGCCCGGTCGATCTTGGCCGCGTCGTAAATTTCGCTGGAAATCGATTGCAGTCCGACGAGAAAAATGAGAACGGCAAAACCGAACTCGTACCAGCTGTCGATCAGAATGATCGATAACAGCGCCGTATCCGGATCGCCCAGCCACGGTCTTGCCCAATCGGCCAGACCGACGGCCTTCAGCGCCGTGTTCAAGGCACCGTAGGTCGGATTCAAGATTAGGCTGAATAAATACCCTACGACGATGACGGACAGCAGCTTAGGAAGGAAAAATACCGTCTTGAAAAATTCCTTGCCTTTCAGCTTGCTGTTAATGACGAGGGCCAGCGCATACGCCACCATCAGCTTGGCCGGTACCAGCACGAGGAAGAATACGACATTATGCCTAAGGGCGGTGTTGAATGTTTCCTTATAAGGCGTTTCGGTAAACAGCCGAATAAAATTGCGCAACCCGATAAAGTCCCCGCGAAGCAGCCCGTTCCAGGAAAAAAAACTGTTGAGCAGCGCCGAGAGGATCGGATAGATCATGAATCCGACATAAAAAGCAAGCGCCGGAAGCAAAAACAGATGGATCGAATGCTTTGAAAAATGGCCTTTCACCGGTTCCGCCTCCTAGAGTCCTAATCGTTCAGACCAGATCCGTTCGGATCCGGTCGTGCAGCCTGCGGCGAAGAGCCCGTATCGGCGTATGACGTCCGAAATGAACGGCATTGGTCAGCCAAACGACGATCAACTCGGCTTGCGGATCGATCCAGAGGCTCGTTCCCGTAAAGCCCGTGTGCCCGAAGCTGCCATCGGTCCAGGTCGATCCGCAGCCGAGCGGCATATGGTTTCGGTCGTGGACCACTTCCCATCCGAGTCCCCTGCCCTGGATCGGGTGAAGCAAACATTCGGAAACCAGCTCGGGAGAAAGCGGTCCGGACCGATCGGGATAAAGCCAGTATCCGGCGTACCGCGCAAGATCCGCGGCGGTGCCGAACAAGCCGGCGCTGCCGGAAACGCCTCCGAGGGCAGCGCTTTTTTCATCGTGCACTTCGCCCACAATATATGTTCCGTTTACGCTTTCGGTAGCTGCCGCCCGCAGCGGCAGCCCGGAGAGCGTAGGACCAAAGCCGGTCGATTTCATGCCAAGCGGGTCGAATACGCGTTTTTTTGCCGTTTGGTCAAGCGACTCTCCGGCAACGCGCCGAATCAGCTCGCCCAGAACGATCATGCCCAGATCGCTGTATGCGACCTTGCTTCCCGGCGCGGAATCCAGGCCGGTCTCCCATATCGTCCTCAACACTTCGGCTCCGTCGCTTCCTCTGGAAACGCCCGCAAGATCCGGCGGCAATCCCGAAGCGTGCTGCAACAAGTGACGAATCGTCACCTGGCGGTGCCGGAATTCATCAACGTAAAGACTAACGGGATCGTCCAAAGCCATGCGCCCGTCTTTGACCAGGGCCAACGCGGTCGGAAGCGTTGCGACGACTTTCGTCAGCGATGCCAGATCGAACGGCGTATCGAGTCGAACCTCCCGCGCCCTCTCGTTGTCCGAGTAGGCTCCGTAGGCTTGTGCAAACCGGAAGCGATCGCCGATTCGAACGTCCAGCACCGCTCCGGGAATGACCTTTTCCCGTACCCAGCCTGCAATCAGAGCATCGAACGAGTACATGCCAACAGCTCCCCGTTTGCGCGTTTTACGTTTACGGCTTCGGTTTAAACCACTTGTTCACCGAAGCCTGGAACGTGCTTGCGACTTCTTCCGGGGTCAGCTTGTTCAAATACATCCCTTGAAGCGAATCCTCGAAGATGGATTTTGAGGTCGGAGCGCCCTGATTAAAGTTGGTCAGAATCAAATATGGCGTCGAACGCTCGCTGTTCGCTTGAGCCATTCTTTGCAGCAGAGGATTGGCGGGCTCAACGCCGGAAATCGGACTTACCCGGGTCAGCTTTTCGCTGAACGTTTGGCCGAACGATTCGGACGCGACGAATTCAAGGAATTTTAGCGCCTGTTCCTGATGTTCCGAGCTTTTTGCTACCGCGTACGAGCCGTCGACCCAGGTTACGATGTCGGCCGATTCTCCCTTGTTCTCCGCAAAACCGGTGAAGAAGTCTACCGTAAAGTCGAGATCGTTCTCGCTGAACGTTTCCAGGCGGTGGCTTCCATTAATGTACATAGCCGCATCGCGGTTATAAAACATCGCCTGGGCGTCCTTGTCTTCAATGGCGATAAAGTCTTTCGGGAAGAACGCTTCCAATTGCTTCATCCGGGCAATCGATTCGACGAACCGCGGATCGTTGAAGTCGGTTTCCCCTGCGACGACGGCTTGCGCGAATTCGTTTCCGCCGTACGCGCTTTCGCCGATGACCGCATGCGTCATGGACAGCAAATACCCGGCCTTGCCCGACTGGGCAATCGGGGTGATGCCGTTGTTCAGCAATTGCTCGCATACGGCCAAAAACTCTTCGTACGTTTCCGGCACTTCCAGACCGAGCTCATCGAACATTTCCTTGTTATAAAAAATGACCGCGTTATTCAGCATGAACGGAACGCCGTACACGTTGCCGTCGCTTCCCTTCGCCGCTTCCTGGTAGACATCCGGAATCTGGTCCAGCCCGGCAAGGCCGTCCAGCGGCGTCAAAAAGCCCGCGTCCGCAAGGGCAATGGCCGCGTCATAAGGACGAAGTTGCAGGATGTCGACTCCCGTTCCCGAATGGAGGGTATTGTTGAGGATCGTGTTGTATTCCGTCGACTTGAACGGCTTGAATTCGATGTTGATATTGGGGTTGGTCTTGTTGAACTCCTCGATCAGAACCCTGTAGCCTTCCGCGTCTTCCGGCCGCCAGCTGTACATCGTCAGCGTTACCGGATCGCCGGCCTCTTCGACTGAGGCGGGACCGCCTGAGGCGCCTTGGCTGGGCGGAGAGGAATTGCCGCCTCCGCTTCCCCCGCAGGCGGATATCAATACGCTCGACAGCAGCAGCAAACTTGCCCCAAACATCCATTTCTTCATTCGAATGTCCTCCCAAGATGATTTGTATAGAAAACCAATAGGTTGAAGCCGAAAGAAGCAAGTCATTTTTTGTTTCGGACCGCTTTGCGGGTTTTTTCGAGGGCGCGGACGTGGCGCTCGTGATCTTTTCTGGCAATGCCGACATACAAGATATCGATCACGTTGAGTTGGGCGATCCGGGACGCCATCGCTCCGCTGCGTATGCTGTTTTCCAACGAGCTCGTAAACAAATTGATTTCGGCAACGCCAGCGACCGGATTGCTTCCGAACCGCGTCAACGAAATCGTCTTCGCTCCGTTTTCCTTCGCGAGCGAGAGGGAATCGATGACATCCAACGTTTGCCCGGAATAGGAGATTCCGAAGGCGACGTCCCGCTCGTCCATATTGGCCGCGAGCGTTGTCTGTTCATCGAGGCCAAGGCCGGTTTCGCACCAATAATTGATCCGGGTCAGCTTCTGCTTCAAGTCCATGGCGATGACCGCCGAAGCTCCCACGCCGAATATGGCGATTTTTTTGGCCCCGCTCATTGCATCGATCGCCTTTTCCAGTTCTTCTTCAGACAAAACGGTCAACGTATCCTGGATCGATCTCATATTGTTGTGCGAGATCGATGTGACCAGGTCGGAAATGGGACCGTCGATCTGAATTTCGTGATACGAGTCGGTTTGATCAGAATTTTCCGATAAATCAGCCGCTATGCGGAGCTTCAATTCCTGAAAACCTTTGAAATTAAGCGAGCGGCACAATCGGATAATCGTCGCTTCGCTCACTTCAGCCAGCATCGCCACCCTTTGCACGGAAGAATTGACGACCTCCTCCGGATGTTCCGCAATGAACTGGGCCGCCTTTCGCTCGGTCGGCTTCAGGCTTGAAATCGCAGCTTTCAAACTGACCAGGCCGCCTTTAAGCATTCCCCATCCCCTTCTTTCGGTTCGGCATTCTTACGCGATGACAGATTTACTTACACACTCATTATATAATATTATTTCATTATGTAAATATTTTTTTGTAATTTTATTTCATGAGTTGAATAAGCAGCTCGCTTATCTCCTTCCATAGTCCGGATTCCCGATAAGATTGACGATCATGATCGCCTTTCGATCCGTACTAGAAAAAAAACGGTTCGACAGCAAAGCGCACTGTCGAACCGTTTAGGCTTTTTACGCTTTGGCCCCTACGGCGATCCATTGAATCGCGCCTTGCGGATCGGGACCGAGTCGAGTCCGAATCATTTCCAGGACGGCTTCTTCCGGCTGCTTGCTTTTGACAATGCAAATGCAGGACGGGTGGTCGGAAAGCGCGACGACGACGTAAGAGGCATCGGCGAAAGGTTGACTGAACTTTAACGTAATGCTGATGCTTTCCACCGGTCCCGGAAATTGATAAGGCTCGTTTCCGAACAGAAGGGTTACGTTTGGAAGCGATGCCGCTACGGGGAGAAAAGCCAGCTTTGCCCCATCTACGCTTCCGTCGGCCAGCTTCTCTCCGGTCACGCTTCCGTGTGCCAGCTTCGAGCCGTCTACGCTGCCGTCCGCCGGCTCGAAGACGCGGCTGTCGCGGGCGGAGGTTCGCAATTCGTCCAGCATCTCGACGATATCTCCGGACAGCTTTTCGGCCGTCACGCTGCCGTCGGCGAGATTGACGCCAAGCACGGCTTTTTCCGCTATATGGCCGGTGACGATCGAGCCCGGCACGATATGCAGCGAAGTGACGCTGTGCAGTCCGAGCTTTTCCGACTGGACAGCTCCTACCTGGAGTTGGGCCGCGCCTACGCTTCCTTCGGCCAGCTTCTCGGCGGTAACGGCTCCGTTCGACAGCCGGTCCGTGCCGATCGATCCCGCCGCCAGCTTCGCCGCCGAAATGCTTTCGTCCGGAATTTCCGCCGCGTCGATCGGCGCAAGTGCCTTGTCGACGGCCCCTTGCAGATCCGGGGACAAGCGGCTGTACGTCACGCTCCCTTCGGACAGCTGCTCCGTACCGACCGCGCCGGAGGCGATCTGTTTGGCACCGACCGCTCCCGTCGCCAATTGCGCGGTCCCGACCGCCCCGTTCGCAAGCTGTGCGGTCCCTACGCTGCCTCCGGCCAGTTTGTCGGAGGTGACGGCTCTGTTCGCGAGCCGGTCCGTGCCGATCGATCCCGTCGCCAGCTTCGCGGACGGAATGCTTTCATCCGGAAGGCTCGCCGGATCTACCGGCGCAACCGCCTTATCGACGGCCACTTGCAATTCCTGCGACAGCCGGCTGTACGTCACGCTGCCTTCCAACAATTGTTCCGTACCTACCGCGTCCAACGCCAACTGTCTCCGGCCGACCGCTCCCGTCGCCAATTGCGCGGTTCCGACCGCCCCGTTCGCAAGCTGCGCGGTTCCTACGCTGTTATCGGCCAATTTATCCGTCGTGACAGAACCTGCGGCCAGCTGCTCCGTTCCAACCGCGCCCGCCGCAAGTTTCGATTCGGTGACCGTTCCGTCCGCCAAGTGCTCCGTCAAAATCGACCGGACCATCACGTGCGAAGGACCGACGCTCCGGGCCGAAAGCTTTTCTCCGCTTACCGCGCCCGCCGCGAGCTGATCCGTTCCAACGCTTTGCGCGGCGAGTTTATTCGACGCGACCGAACCGTCCGCAAGCTGGTTCGAACCTACGCTAAAAGCGGCCAATTTGGATGAAGTCACGCTGCCGTCGACCAGCCTATCCGTCGAGATCGGCTTCCCGATCGCCGACATGTAATCGAGCAATTGGCCCGACAGCTTGCGGGCGGTCACGCTGCCGTCGGCGAGCTTCAGTTCCGAGACGGCTCCGACGGAAAGCTTTCCTTCCGTAACGACCCCGTCCGCCAGCTTCCACTCGGTCACCGCGCCGTCCGCCAGCTTTTCCTTCGTCACCGCGCCGTTGCCGATCTTGCTCGTGACCACGCTGCCCGCCGCCAGCTTGTCGGCCGAAACGGCTTCGTTGGCGATTTTATCCTCCGATACGCTGGCCGCCGCCAGCTTCGCTTCCGTGACCGCGAGATCCCGCAGGTGAACCTGGGCGACCGATCCCGGTTCGAGCCGCTCGGAATCGATTCGCCGTTCGGCAAGCTTCACGAAATGAAGCATATCCGGAGCGAGATGCGGCACGGATACGGCGCCCTTATGGAGGTGATAGCCTTGAATCGAGTCCGGTCTCACGTGTTTTCCGCCGACGCTGTCGCTTAGCAGCTGCTCGCCGCCGACGCTTCCCGGAGCCATCTTCGACAAAGTTACGCTTCCGTCCGCCAGTTTTTTTTCCGTGACGGCATTTTCGGCGAGCGCCGCTTCCCCGACGCTGTTAGCGGTCAGATGAGCCGCTTTGACCGTGTTCGGCTTCAGATGCTCCGTCCCGACGGCCCCCATCTGCAGCTGATTCGGACCGACGGAACGCTCCGTCAAGTGAGAATTATCGACGCTCGACGCCTGCAGTTGGCGCCCGCCCACGCTTTTTTCGGCCAGCTTGGCGGTCGTCACCGACATATCCGCCAGCTTGTCGGTCGAAACGCTTTCCGGCGACAACTTTAGCGATGTGATCAAATGATCCGACAAATGATGCGAAAATACCGAACGGATGCCGAGCTGCCGCTCGCCGACGGCGCCGGGAGCGATAATGTCGGAAGTCACGGACTCGGGTTTAAGCGCCGCGGTCCCGACCGATTGATCGGCCAGATGGCCGGACTCGATCGAGCGTTCGCGCAAATGCCGCCCCTCGAGCGTCCGGTCGGCGATGGCTTCTCCCGTCACCGATTCTTCGGCAAAGTGGAACGTCTTGAGTTGTCCCGCAGCCAGCTTGCTTGCCGTTATGCTGCCTTCCGTCAGATGCTCGCTTCGAACGGCGGCCGGAGCCAGATGCTGCTGGCCAATGGCTCCGTCGGCAATATGCCCGGATTGAACCGCGCCGCTTGCCAGCTGCTCTTCGCCGATCGCCCCGCCCGCGATATGCCGGCGAATGACCGCTTCTGACGCGAGCTGGGTCGAACCGATGCTTTGCTCCTGCAAATGCTCCCTCCGGACCGATTCGTAAGCCAGATGCCGGCCGTCCACCGCCCCGTCGGTCAAATGCCGGCGTTCGATCGAATAGTCCGCCAAATGTTCCGCCTCGACCGCCCCTTTCCCCAAATGGCGGGAAAGCACCGATTCGCTTGCGATTTTGCCCGACGTTACGCTTTGATCCGCGATTTTCATGGACGTGACCGCGTGATCGACGAGTTTGACTGTCGTAACCGACTGCTCCGCAAGCTTCGGAGCCGTAACGGCCCCCTCCGCGATATGCTGATTCTCAACGGCTTCCGAAGCGAGTTGGGCGCCGCGGACGGCCGCGTTTTGCAGGTGCTCGGTTTGAATCGCCCCGCGGGCCAGCTTGCTTCCGATTACCGATTGATCGGCCAATTCGTCCGCGCCCACGGCGCCTTTGTTCAGATGGCCCGAGGTGATGGCCTGCAGAGCGATATGCTTTCCCGAGATGACTCCGGGAGCGACGTGATCCGCGAGAATGAGTCCCGGCTTCAGGTGGCGGGTCTCGATCGCTTCGCGGGCCACTTTATCCGGGCCGACGGATTCGTCCCGCAGCTTGGAAACCGTCACCGAACCGTCCGCCAGCTTGGAGGTGTCGATAATTTCATTGCTCAGATTTTCTCTGCGAATAGCCCCGCTGCGGATTTTCTCCGCCGTAACCGCCTGGTCCTTCAGCAGCTCCGTCGTAATGATCGATTGGCTCAAATGTTTAGGCTGAATCGAGCCTTCCGCGATCTTGTCCGCGCTGATCGTCCGGTCCGCCAGCTTCTCCGACGTCACGCTGCCATCCTTCAGCTTTTCGCTCGTAATCGAGCGGTCCCGGATTTTTTGTCCGGAAATCGCGTTTTTCGTCAGATGCTCGCCCGTTATGGATTCGGGAGCGTACTTGGAGGACGTGACCGAACCGTCCGCCAGCTTGATCGCCGTGACCGAAAAGTCGGCGAGCGCTTCCGTCGTCACCGCTTCCGCCTGCAGATGCCGGGAACCGACCGAGAACGGGGCCAGTTTGTCGCCGGTGACGGATTCGTTCGCCAAATCGTCCGTGTACACGATCGGCTCCGGCACCGGCATCCGTTTTTCGGCCAGCTTTTCATGACGCTTGCTTCTTGGCTCCCGTTCGGCCGGCTCCGCCTCTTCCTCCGACGCGGATTCCTCTGCGGCCGGATTCGGGACATCGGGATTATACAGCAGGTCCGCGAGCGCTTCCGCCGCTTCGTATCGGTTGCGTTCGGCATACGAAACGACGGTGGCGATCTCTTCCGCCTGTTCGGAAATCTTCGGGGCGTCCGAATCCGCATCGCCATACGCCGCAAACAGATCGGCGGTTTCAAAGGTTTCCTGGGCTGATGCAAAATCGGAAGTCAAGCCGGAGAACGCATCGTAAGGCGCACTTCCCGCTTCCGCCGGCGTTTCGACCGTTGCCGTTTCCTGCGCCTCGCGGGGAGGGTCCGCGACGGCGGAAGCCCCGTGCACGCTGACCGGTTTGGCATTTTGCTTTTTTATATCATCCAGCCAATGAAGTTCGGAAGTGTTCGGATTGTCGACAAAATAAAGCGGCCGGCGCGTTTTGGGCGCTTTTTTCGTTTTGCCTTTTTTCATGTTCCTCTCCTTCCCAACGGATAATCTAACGTATCATATGCATTCACCCATAGGCACGTCACCCGATTGTTTGGGAGCTAGGTCGGTTAAATAACTATAAACTGTAATTTAAAAAAATAAGCGGTACCCTTAGACTTTCTCTTTACTTCCGGCAGCGACAAAAACTGCAATTGCGCAGGCTTCCGGGTCGGAGCGCCATGGAGCGGATATCGCAACAGGCTTGGGAAAGGAGACGACACAAAAAGGCGGCCATCCCGCTCATGGGCGGAAAAGCCGCGCAATCCGACATACGCAAATATTTAGTCGCCGTTCAGAATGCCCGCCCGCTTCGCTTCGTCCAGCCATCTGCCGGCGGTATGCTCCCAAGTGAACAAGGACAGCGCTCTTTCCCGCCCCCTGCGCCCCATCTCCTCTCGCAAACTCTCGTTCTGCAGAAGCAGGGACAGCCGGGAGGCGAGTCCGCTTCGCAGGCATTGCCGGTCCACGAGGAAGCCGGTAACGCCGTCTTCCACGATTTCGGAAATGCCGCCCGATCGGGCCGCGACGACGGGAAGCCCGCTCGCCATCGCCTCTACGTTCACGAGTCCGAAAGCTTCCCTTTCCCCGGAAGGAACGGCGACCGCGTGAGCCAGGCCGAACCAGCGGGGAATGTCGGTATGCGAAACGTACGATTGGAAATGAACGTGCCGCTTCCAGGGCTTCGCCAATTTGTGCAGGCGTTCGACGTAAGCGGTGCGCCGGGACGAACCGTAAAAAGCGCCTCCGACGATCACGACCAGAACGTTCGGAACGGCCCGGACCAGCTCCGGCATTGCCGCGAGGAGGTGATGCACGCCCTTGAGCGGAATAAGCCGCCCGACGTACAGCACGATCCGCCTGTCCGCCCAGCCTCGGCGCGCTCGTTCCTCCTCCGGATTCCACAAGCCGAACCTTTCCGGTTCGACGCCCAGATGCACGACGCTGATTTTATCGGCCGTTTCGGGCGCCCGTGCCCTTACCTGCGACGCCAAATAACGGCTGTTGACCAAGATCCGGTCGGCAAGCCGCAAACACGCCCGCGTCGTTTTCGGTCCGAGATACGGACGCGAAATAAACGTCGTCGATTGCAAGCTGAGCCAGATCGGCTTATCCGGAAACCGTTTGCGGAGCTCCCGCACGAACAGAGGCCTGTTTTCCACCTGGATCAGATCCGGCCGGTACGAAGCCAGGCTTCGAAATACCCGCGCGGCGTAAGCCGCCTTGTCGGATGCGGGATATCGCACGCATTCCGCGCCCCGCCACCGTTCCCGGGCCGGCAAGCCCCGGCGGACCCTGCCGTAGATTCGGGCTTCGATGGCAGGCGCGAGCAGCGGAACGACTTTTTCGACGACCCGTTCGACCGACCCTCCCCTCGGAGAAGGCACGGCGTAGGCCCCCGGCGTGACAAACGCCACTTTTACGATGTCGATCCCCCCTTAAGCCGCATCGTTCGCCAAGCCGGCCCCGCGAAAAAGTTGAACTTTGGACGGCGATATGTCACACTGAAATCGGCACGGCTTTGCCTGCCAAGCCATCGTTCAAGCGAAATCAAATTGAGGCAAAAGGAGTGGCCATGCGAATGAATCGTTGGCTGCTGCGCGCCATGACGGAATTGTCCTCGCGCAAATTCGTTTCCCGGCTGACGGGACGGCTCGCCAAATCCGCCTTCAGCCGCCGCTACATTCCGCGTTTCGTCGCCCTGTACGGCATTCCGGCGGAAGAGGCGGAGAAGAAGCTGGAGGAATACGGCTCGTTGAATGAATTTTTTACCCGGAGGCTGAAGCCGGGTTGCCGTCTCGTGGACGAAACCGCCCAAGCGCTCGTCAGTCCGGTCGATGCGCTCGTCACGGCATGCGGCTCAATCGAAAACGGAATGCTGTTGAAAATCAAAGGCCAGGATTACTCGCTGGAAGAGCTGCTCAACCGTTCGCCTCGAACTACATTGTATGAGAACGGGCTGTATTGGGTTCTGTACTTGAGTCCCAAAGATTATCATCGAATTCATTCTCCCTGCGAAGGAACGATTGCGGAAAGCGAGCATATTCCCGGCCGGGTATATCCGGTGAACGACTTCGGCTTGACGTCGATGCGGCGCGTCCTGTCGCGCAACGAAAGGCTCGTCACCTACATCCGCCATGAATTCGGCGAAGTGGCAGTCGTCAAGGTCGGAGCCCTTAACGTCAGCAGCATCCGGTACGTAACCCCGCGGCCCACAAACGTCGATCGCGGCCAGGAGCTGGCGTATTTCGAATTCGGCTCGACCGTCGTCCTGCTGGCGGAAAATCAGACTTGCCGGGCGAGAAGCGGCCTCAAAGCCGGCGACAGAGTCAAAATGGGCGAGCTTCTGGGCGTGCTTGACGGCAACCGGAAGGCCAGGGAGCTTTCGGACGAAAAATGAAAACGACAGGCCGTCGTTCCTTCCCGCGAAGGAAAGCGGCCTGTCGCCGTTTTTGCCGGCGTTTTCGTCAGCGCAGCTCGGACGGGCTTTTGCCCGTATATTGCTTGAACTGCCGGCTGAAAAAAAAGATGTCCCGGTAGCCGAGCGTCTCCGCCACTTCCGTCACGTTCATGCCGGCGTGCGTCAGCAGATGCTGAGCCCGCTCGATCCGCATCCGGATCATGTACGACTGAACGGAAACCCCGATCAATTCCTTGAATTTGATGGAAAAATATCGCGACGACAGTCCCGCCCTGGCCGCCAGGTCGTCGACCCGGTGCGGAAGCCCCGGATGCTGGCGGATAAAGTTCGCCACTTCCCGAATGCTTTCCGTCAGCTGGTTGGACGCTTTGCGTTCCACCGGTTCTTCGCGGTCCTGGCGGAGCATCCGGATCAGCAGCTGCTTCAGAATAAGCCGGGCTTCCTCCTCCGAGCCGAACGAAGGAACGAGACAAAGCCGGACGTAACGGGACAGCAAATTTTCAAATTCCAGCGTTTCCTCCAGCACCCGATACGATTCGGGTATGAGCGTTACCGGCTCGTCCACGTCGAAATGAATGTAGGTGAGCACGAGCGGCTTCTGCGGATTGTGCGTCGCCGTCGGATGCTCGCCCGGCCGGAACAGAAAGCAGCTTCCTTTGCCTACGGCGTACGTTTTCCCGTTCAGCACGACCTCTCCTTCGCCGCTCCAGACGTAAAACAAATCGTAATTGACGAGCGGAATTTCGCGTTTCTGCCATTTCCACCCCGGCTCGCATACGATTTTGGCAAAAGAGGGCAGCAGTTTGAACGAGTCCGGCTGAGCGTTAAGCATGGTCGTTTCCTCCTTTCCCGGGAGCGATCAGCCCCAAAGTCTCGGCGGCCGTCCGAATGCGGATCAGGCCGCTCCGAATGCTCTCCTCCTCCAAATGGGCAAAACCGAACAAAGCCGAAGGCGGAGCCGCCGGGCCCGCGGCCGCGCAGCGCGCGCCATCGCCCCAGACGACCCCCTGCCGTTTGCAGCTGTCGTACAACAAGGCGTATTCTTCCCGGCTTTTTTTCCAATACGCGAACTGCAGCAGGCCCGAATCGGAAGGCAGCGCCTCGAACAGCTCGCCCAATTCGCTCCGCAGGCCTTCCGCCAAACAGAGCTGGAGCTTGTGGAAACCGCGCCGCATCCGCCTTAAATGCCGGTCGTATCCGCCCTCGGAGATCCAGCCGGCGAGCGCCAGCTGCTCCGCGAACCCGGCGGGATACGGATCGTACAGCCGCTTGGCCCGCTTGAACGGCTCGCGAAGCGTTTCCGGCAGCACCGCGTAGCCGATCCGGACTTCCCGATGCATCGTGCGGGAAAACGTGCCTACGTAAATGACCCGGTCTTCCCGGTCGAGGGATTTGAGCGGCTCGATCGGACGCCCTCCCCAGCGAAAATCGCTGTCGAAGTCGTCCTCGACGATCCACGCCTCGTTTTTCGACGCCCATGCGAGCAGTTCGAGCCTGCGCTCCAATTTGAGCACGGCTCCCGTCGGAAAATGACGCGTCGGCGTGACGAACAGCAGCCGGGCGTCCCAGGCGGCGGGAACGATTCCCTGCCGGTCGACGGCCGCGGGAATGACGCGGGCGCCGGCGGCTTGAGCGGCAAGGCGGGTGCCCGGGTAGCACGGATCCTCCACGACGGCGGACTGGCCTTCCTCCAGCAGCAGTTGGGCGAGCAAGGCGATGGCCTGCATCGAGCCGCCGGTCATGACGATTTGTTCGGGTCCGCAAACGATGCCGCGTTCCCTGCGCAGCCGGGCGGCGACGGCTTGACGAAGCGCGAGGCTGCCTTCCGTCCCTCCGTCCTCCGCCCGCTCGCCGATGCGGCGCAGCTGCGCCGCGACGGCTGCCCGCCACTCCGCCCAGGGAAAGGAACGTCTGCCCATTCCCCTCGGCACGAACGAACCCGGATCGGCAGGCTCGGACTCGTCGCCGAAAGCTTCTTCCTTCGCCATCATGCGTCTGCCCCAAGCGGACAGTTCCGGCAATTCCGGCCGGGCGGCCGCGCCTTGCGGCCGGAAGCCGGCATCCTTCGGCTCGCCGCAGACGAACGTGCCTTGTCCGATTCCGGTCCGCACGTAGCCTTCCGCCGCGAGCATATCGTAAGCGAGGCTGACGCTGCCCCGCGACAGGCCGTACATCGCCGCTAGCGTTCGCGAGGACGGCAATCGTTCCCCCGGAGAAAGGGCGCCGGAAGCGACGCTGTCCCGGATGGCCCTGTACATCGCAAGATGCTTGGACCCGCACTCTCGCAGCCGCAGCTCGTAAGGCACCTGGAACGTCATGCGAACACCTCAACATTGGACTAATATTTTTAATGTAAATTGGATCTTTTTTATTGTCAATAAACGACGTAAAATGAAGCGGCATTCCCTGCGCCGCTCGAATCGAACGGGCGGCAAATCTCGTGGATAAAGAAGGTGCATGACGATGCGCAGATCGGAATTCGAAGCGAATATCGCCGAGTGCGAGGCTTTTCTTGCGGAGCGAAACGACGGCGTGCTTGCGTTCGCGGGGGAGGACGGCTGGCCCAAAGCGGTTCCCCTCAATTACGTTTGGCATAACGGGTCGGTCTATTTTCACGGCAGTAAAAAAGGGGAAAAAATGAACGGGCTTGCGGCCGACCCCCGCGCCGAGTTCGTCGTGTATGAAGCGCATGCCTTCATTCCTTCCTACTTTTCCGACCCTTATCTCGCCTGCCCCGCGACCGTGTTTTTCCGGTCGGTCCGGATTCGGGGCGAGATCGAGCAGGTTGAAGACGCCGCGGAGAAGGCGGCCGCGCTTGGCGCTCTCATGCGCAGCATGCAGCCGGAAGGCGGGCACGCCCCGATCGACGCGGGCGACCCCCGATACGCGGCCTCGCTGCGGGGCGTCGCGCTGATGCGGCTTGTGGCGAAGGAAACGACCGGCAAGTTCAAATTCGGGCAGAACCTGTCGGAACCGAAGCGCGACCGCGTGCTGGAAGGGCTCGAGCAGCGCGATCGGCCCGGAGACGAACGCGCCGCCGCGGAAATCCGCGCGCGGATTCCTCAAAAGGACGATCGGGTAAAGCGGCAAACTTGAAAAATGTAACGGAGTCGCCGTCATTTTCCCGAAATGTGACTTCGATTCGATGACTCCCCCTTCGCAATGGTGTATAATAACTGCGAATGAAAAACGGCCAAGAAAATGCGGGCGTCGTCCCCAAGGACGGAAGATATCCGCTTATATCGGGCGCCGACACACGACCATTGGAAGGAAGGACATTATGAACCCCCTCGCACAGCAGTTGAACGAAACGATCGAGCGGGAGCATCCGCGTGTTGCCGAAATGCTCTCGGGGCTGGGCAAAGCGATTTATTTTCCGAAAGAAGGCATTTTAAGCCAGTCCGCGGAAGCGAAGCAAAAGGCGAAAACGTACAACGCTACCATCGGCATCGCGACGGAGAACGGCAAGCCGATGCACCTTAAGGTCATCCAGGATAAACTGTCCGCCTACGATCCGAAGGACATTTACGAATACGCCCCTCCCGCGGGCAAACCGGAGCTTCGCGCCGTATGGCGCGAGAAAATGCTGAAGGAAAATCCGTCGATCGCGGGCAAGACGATCAGCCTTCCGATCGCGACGAACGCGCTGACGCACGGCCTGAGCATCGTAGCCGATCTGTTCGCGGACGCGGGGGACGCCGTTATTTTACCCGACAAAAACTGGGAAAATTACGAATTGACGTTCGGCATTCGCCGGGGAGCCGTCATGGTCGAATATCCGTTGTACGACAACGACAACCGGTTCAACGCGGCGGGCTTGCGCGATGCCCTCCTGTCGCAGAAGGGCAAGGGCAAAGCCATCGTCCTGCTGAACTTCCCGAACAATCCGACGGGCTACACGCCTGGGCCGGAAGAAGGCAAGGCGATCGTGTCCGCCATCCGGGAGGCCGCCGAAGCCGGGATCAACGTGGTCGCCGTAACGGACGACGCTTATTTCGGCTTGTTCTTCGAAGATTCCGTGCACGAATCGCTGTTCGGACGGCTGTGCGGGCTGCACGAACGGGTGCTTCCGGTCAAAGTCGACGGAGCGACGAAGGAAGAGTACGTGTGGGGTTTCCGCGTCGGTTTCATTACGTACGGCGGAGCGTCGGAGGCGGTGCTGGCCGCCCTCGAGCAAAAGACGCTCGGCATTATCCGCGCGACGATTTCCAGCGGTCCGCATCCTTCGCAAACGTTCGTGCTGGACGCGCTGAAATCGCCGGATTTCGAAGTCCAGAAAGCCGAGAAGTTCGCGATCATGAAGGGCCGCGCCAACAAGGTGAAGCAGCTGCTCGACAGCGGCAAATACGGCGACGATTGGACGTATTATCCGTTTAATTCGGGGTACTTCATGTGCCTGAAGCTGCAATCGGCGGATGCCGAAGCGGTTCGCCAACGCCTGCTCGAGAAGTATCAGGTCGGGACGATCGCGCTCGGCTCCACCGATTTGCGCGTCGCCTTCTCCTGCATCGAGGAGCCCTATCTCGAAGATTTGTTCGACCGCATTCATCAAGCCGTGCTCGACGTGAAAAACGGCGCCTGATCCGGCATGAAAAAGGGGTTGTCCCGTCCGGCGGAAGCATTCCGCCGCGGCGCGGGCAACCCCTTTTTCATATTCCGCCTTCGTTGGATTTTGTCCGACAAAGAACCGGGCTTTCGCAAAATCACCGTTTACCCGTTTTCGTTCGATTTCATCCGATCAAGCGACGTCGTTTAATGGAAATGGGCTCGAAGACCGTCTAGATCCCGTCAGTCCTCGTCGTCGTCCTCGTCCGGTCGGGCCGTCCGGCGCGGCAGCAGCCAGCCCGACCATAGCAGGCCCGCGGCGAGCGCGATCAGCCATGCGCCGGCCGAAAACGGCCGGACGGGAAGCGCGGCGGCGAGCCACAACAGCAGCGCAGCGGCCGTGCCGGCAGCGCGGGAAACGGCCGCAGCCGCCGGCCGGCGCTTGTCCGCCGAAAGCGGCACCGCAGCCGCGCTCTCCGCGAAACGTACCCGGCCCAGCTCGGTGAGCTGAAGGCCGCCGGCCGCCACGCCGACCGCATAAATGATCAGGTCGATCGTCGGCTGTTGCACGAACAGGGCAAGCGCGGCCATGAGCGCGTTCCACCGCCAAAAAGCCCCGAACGCCTCTCCCCGCACCAACGTTTTCGCATACAAGTACGTCCACGCCGATCGGCTGCGCCGCGGAAGCAAATCCGCCGTCCACGCGATCCAATCCCGCTTGGCCGGTTTCGCCTGCTCCGTCTTCACGTCGACAAACCAGCCCAAAAACCGCATCCATCTCCGGCGGGTCGCGCCTTCCTCGGCTATCAGCGCTTCCCACGGGACCTCGTAGCGCGCCGGCAAGCGAACGACCAGCGCCAGCAGAAGGCAGCAGAGCGCGGCGAACGCCGCCGCCGGCCAGAACGGCTTGAGCAGCAGCGCAGCCGTCATGACGGCAACGGCGAGCCAGCGAAGAAGGCGGAGAAAGCGCCGCAAGGCGGCGGCGACGATCCGGCGTTCCTGCCACGCAAGCCAGGAGCTGCAGCCGCCCAGCAGGACGAACGCGAGCCCAACCGCCCATAACGGCCGCGCTTCGGCAGCGGAGGCGGTTTCCGGCGCGCGGACGTAAAGCGGCGCAAACGCCGCAAACGCGACAAGCAAACGAGCTGCGGCGGCGACGATCGCCCGCCGAAGCCGCGGCCGGATGACCGTATCCGCCAAATCCGTCTCCAGCGGCAGCAAAAAGATCGTATCCGACGGCTGCAAATAAGTGCGCAACGGCGTATAAACGGCGACGATCGCAAGCCCTGCCACCCCGACGGCGGCGGCCGGCCAACCGGCCGGCATATCGGTCAGCAAGCCGACGTAACCCGATATGAGAAAAATGGCGATAGCCGAAAAAACAAGCCCGCCGCTCTGAAGAACATAGCGGAAATAGGGCACGACTTCTTTGCGGAACTCGTCTGCCCGCCTGGCGCGAAGGGCGGGCAGCTCCTCGCGGGAACGCCGCTCCTTATTCACCGGGCTTGCCCCTTTCTTCGGCCGACAAAACAAGCGTTTCGAATGCGTCGTCCAACGAATCGGCGCCGTCCGCCGCGGCCTTCACCGCATCCGGCGTCCCCGCCGCGAGGACGCGGCCCTGATGCAGCACGACGATCCGGTCGGCGCGCCGTTCCAGCGCGGGCAAAATGTGCGAGCTGAGCAAAATGGCCGTGCCTTGCTCGCGAACGTCGTCGAGCGCGTCGATCAGCGCCCGCGTCGCCAGCGGGTCCAAGCCGAGAAAAGGCTCGTCGATAATAAGCAATGGAGGAGCCACAAGCAGCGCGTTCATCAGCATAACCTTTTGTTTCATCCCTTTGGAAAGGGTGTCCGGCAAAGCGTTCATCGCCTTGTCCATCCGAAACGTGGCCGACAGCCTGGCGGTTCTCCGGTCCGCTTCCCCGGGATCGAGGCCGTAAGCCATCGCCGTCCACCTTAAGTGCTCGCCCACCGTTAGATTCGGAAACAGGGAAGGCTGTTCCGGCACGTAAGCGCAGGAGGAACGGTATTTGTCGCGGTCTTCCTCGAGTCGCACGCCCGAAATGCGCACTTCGCCTTCGTGGGGCATCATCAGGCCGAGAATATGCTTGATCGTCGTGCTCTTGCCGGCTCCGTTCAAGCCGATAAGGCCGAGCATTTCGCCCGCTCCGACGTCGAACGACACCTCGTGAAGCACCGGCTTGCGCCGGCTGTAGCCTCCCGTCAGCCGTTCTATTTTCAACACTGGCGTCATGTCCCTTCCCCCTTCTTTATATCAAATTATACTCGAGCGAAAACGCAGGCACAAAAAGGGAAAATCTAAAAAACCGGCCCCCGCTAACTCCAGCGGGGCCGGTTTTCCATTTTGCCATGTCCAGAACGGTTGGGCCGCGATCCTGCGGCGGCTTGGCGACGGGCGCGACCGTTACGATTGAATCGCGATTTTGGTGACGGCGTTGGCTGCAATCGTGACGATGACGGATTGGTTGGGCGAAAGCGCTCCGTTCCCGCCCGAAATGACGACGTTATCCGCCACATTGTAAACGGTAATCGCCGCGGAGCCGTTCACCGTTTTCGAGAGCGACAGCGTCGCTATTTTGCCTTGCGCGTTCAAGGTGAACGATCCGACCGTGCCGTAGTCGGTCGTTTCGATCGTCTGCTGCGCCGTTTTCGTCACTTCGATGAACACGACTTTGCCCCCGTACGTGCGGGCGAGCACGGTATCGCCGACCTGCACGGCCGATACGTCGACTTTCTTGTCTTCGCGGAACACGAAGACGTCCGTGCCGAGCGCGAGCGCGACGGAGCTGCCGTCCGGCTTGGTCAACGTCAGCGTTCCGTAAGTTACGGACTGAACCGAGCCGACAACCGCCTGCGCTTCTTCTTCCGGAAGCTGCTCGCCCGCGCGGTCCAGCAGCGTGGCGAGCTCCGCCCGCGTCACCGGCTTGTTCGGCTTGAACGTGTTGTCCCCGTAACCGGTGATCAGCCCTTTTTCCAGCGCCACCGCAACGTATCCGACCGCTCCCGCCGGAATTTCCTTCGCATCCTTGAACGTCAACTGCGTATTCATCTTGGCAAGCGCTTCGTCTTCCAGCTTGAGCGCTTTCACCAGCAAAATCGACGCCCACAGCCGATCGGCGGCTTTTTCCGCCTGCACCGACGTTTCGGTTTCCGCAAGGAGATCGTTTTCCAGCGCCACCTTCAGGTAGCCGATCGCCCACGGAAATTTTTTCTTCACTTTGTCGAAATCTTTAAAGTTCAACGCCGCATTCATGTTTTCGGCTTTTTCCGCTTCGTCCTTCAAGCCGAGCAGCCGGACGGACGCCACGATCGCTTCGATGCGCGTAATGCTGCTGGCCGGTTTGAAGCTTCCGTCTTCGTAGCCGTTGAACACTTGCCTGGAGGCGAGCCGGATAATGTGCTTGTACGCCCATTTCCATTCCTTTTCGCTCAAATCGCTGTAGCGAAGGTTGATTTCCCCTTTGGCCGATTGCCGTTTGCCGTTGCCGTTGCCGTTATCCTTGCCTTTGGCATCCGCATAGACGCCGGACAAGCTTCCGGCCGCCAGCCCCACCGCGAGCGTCGCAACGGTCGTTTTCCGCAGGACGGAGCGGAATTTCCGTTTTTTCGTTTCTTCGAAAGGCATGTTCATGTCCATCCATCCCCTTATTTCCGAATTTTCGGCGCTTGCCGGCCGCTCGGCCGTTCGCCGCTATTTATACCGTTCGGGGACTTCGGGAAGATTGGTTGGGTACGCGATTAAAAATAAGGCTCAAGCCTTAAAAAATACCGCCGTCTTGGTTGACGGCGGTACTATTGTCGTATCCCGATGCCTTCCGAACCCGAATCGGGCCTGCGAAAAACCGGGATTTATTCCGCCGGAGGCCGGGACTGCTCCCGCTTTTCCTTCAGCCAGCGCGGCGCGCCTTTGTCTTTATTCTTCTTTGCCCGATCGGTCTTGGCTTTCGCCGGGCCGGACGGCGCGCGGGCCGGCTTCGGCTTCGGCGGAGCGCTGTCCGGCTTGCCGTGCATGCTGCCGTCCGTTGCCTTGCCGTTCATCATGCTAGCCGCTTTGCCTTTCATCGTGCCATCCGCTTTCCCGTTCGCCCTGCCGCCCGAAAAGCCGCTCCCCCTGCTCGCTTCACGAGCCGGGGCCGCCTTCTCGCCTTTGCCGGAGAAGGCGGCTTCGTTGCGCGGCCGGACGTTCGCTTCGTTGTTGCGCGGACGATCCGCTTGTTTCGCCGGCGCGCGTTTGCGTTCGGCTTCGCCCGCCCCGATCACTTGCCCCTCGCGCAGCGCCTTTTCCTCGAAATCGACGCCGAGCTTCTTCGCAAGCTTGCCGATAATGAATCTTTCCTGCGGCGAAACGAGCGTAACCGAAACGCCCGACCGTCCCATCCGGCCGGTCCGTCCCGCGCGGTGGACATAATGGTCGGCATCGAGAGCCGGCTCGAATTGAATGACGAGCGGCAACGACGGAATGTCGAGCCCCCTCGCGGCCACATCGGTCGCGACGAGCAGCTTCGTGCGGCCCTCCCGGAACTTGCGCAGCGCTTCGCTGCGGTCGTTTCCGCCCGTGTCGCCGTATAGGGCTTCCACCGTAAAGCCTTCGTATTTCAGCTTGGCGACCAGCTCGGCGATTTTCTCCGTATCGTTGACGAAGATCATGGCGGAGGACGGCTTGACGGATCTTGCGATCCGGCGCACCGTATCGATCTTGTCCCGGCGATCGCAGACGAAAACCCAATGTCCGATCGTGTCCGGAAGTCCCGCAGCCGTACCGTTGTTCGCCGCCTCCGCGACGAACGGCTCCTTCAGCCATCGGCTTTCCGCTTCCCGCATCGCTTCCGTCCGGGTGGCGGAAACGAATACCGTTTGTCGTTCCCTCGACGTTCCGTGCAGGATCGCCTCCACGTCTTTTTTGCCTCCGAGCGAAAAAACGCGATCCGTCTCGTCGACGACGACCATGCGCACCGCCGGCAGCGGGAGCTTTTTGCGCAGGACGATTTCCCGTACCCGGCCCGGCGTTCCGACGACGAGCGCGGGACGGTTTTTCATCCGTTCCAGTTGACGCGACAGCGCGGCGCCGCCGATCAGGGCGACCGTCTTGATGCCGAGCGGCTCTCCGTAATGTTCGGCGACGCGCACGATTTGCATCGCCAATTCCTGGGTCGGCGCCAGCACGATCGCTTGCGTCTCGCGTCTGTCCGGGTCGAGCCGCTGCAGCAGCGGCAGCAAGTATGCAAGCGTCTTGCCGGAACCCGTCGGCGAGCGCAGCACGGCGTCCCGCCCGGCAAGCAGCGGCGGCCATGCTTCCGCCTGGACTTCCGTCGGCTCCGCGATGCCCGCCTCGGCCAGTTTATCGGCCAGTCTCGAATCGATGCCCAGCGAAGACGCCGAACGGGCTTCCCGCTTTTCCGCTTCGCCGGCCCGAGGTTCGTTAAAAGGCATTTCCTTTTCGTTCATTTCGTTTGCTCCTTCATCGCGTTGAACCGCTTCCGCCCGGTCATGGAGCCGGGCGGCGGCGGTCATTTCTTATTCGTCAGGCGAGCGACGATGCCGCTCGTCCATCCCGGAAACAGCTGGACGATCCGGGCCCCGGCCGATCCGAGCAGCGGCAAATCCTTCTCCGCCCTCCTGCTTTCCATTACGCTTATGATCGCGTTGGCCACTTTTTCCGGCTTCATCATAAACCACCGGACATTGCTGACATAGGTGCCGCCGGGATCGGCGCGCTGAAAAAACGGCGTGTCGATCGGCCCCGGATTGACGGCCGACACGGCGATGCCTTCCCCGCTCAGCTCTTGCCGAAGCGCGGACGTAAATCCGAGCAGCGCATGCTTCGAGGCGGTGTAAGCGGTCGACTTGGCCGTTCCGAGCTTCCCGGCGATCGAGGCGACGTTTACAATATGCCCTCCGCCGGCTTTTCGCATATAAGGAAGGGCCGCTTTGACGCACCGGACGGCCCCCATATAATTGACGTCCATCATATTCTGGAAATGGGACAGCGTCGCTTCGTCAAACGGCACGAATTCGCCGTAGCCGGCATTGTTGAGCAAAATGTCCATGCGTCCGAACCGCTCCCAAACCCGCTCGGCCGCGGCGCTAACCGCCTCCGGGTCGGTCACGTCCAGCGGGAACGCCGCATGCTCGCTTCGGATCGAAGCGGAAACGTCGGACAGCTTGTCCGCGGACCTCGCGGTCAGCACGGGGATCGCGCCTTTTTCCGCAAGCTTGCGGGCGGTCAGCGCGCCGATGCCGCTCGACGCGCCGGTAATCCATACGACGCGCCCTTCAAGCGATTGTCTCACCATTCGGATCACTCCCGGAACGTTCTTCTTTCCATCATACACCAATCGGGCCGCCATCCGGTAATCGCGCTTCCCGAAAGCAAAAAAAAATAGCCCCGAAGGGCGCGACAATCGCCTTGAAGCCATCTCTCCGAAAATGCCGTCAAGCGATCAAAACCTGAATTTCCAATTCGCCGATCCCGTCCATAATAAGCGGCACCGTCAACGCCCGGCCCGGCGAAAAATCCCGCACGGCGTCGGACTGCAGAACGCGAGGCGGCGTGATGTCCACCCGCACGCCCTGGTTGAACAGAAGCGTGCTCGCGTTCCCGCTGATCATGTTGCCGAGTTCGGAGATGGCGCTTTTCCCCATTTCGTCGATTTCCGTTATGACGAATCCGCCCATCATCGCCGAAATCATCCGCAACGCGACCGCTTCGCTTAATCCGAATACAATATTGCCGTTAACCTGGCCCGTCATCCCGATATGAATCCATACGTGGTGGTCGATCAACTGAATGTCCTTCAACGTAAGCTGGCCGGTGCTAGGCCGAATTTGTACCATCTGTTCGATGACATTGCTCGCGGATTCCAAAAATGGGTTGATGAATTCTGCCTTCATAAGTTTGAACGCCGCCCCTCATCTCGTTTGCCCGACATCCTGCTTAGGTCCGATACGATTTCCTTTATTATACTGTAATCAATTGGACAAGTATACTCTTATTCGGGAAAAAATAGTCCGCATGGACGAAAATCGGCTCGAACCCGCATGAATATTGTCGAAGACAAATGGATGAATATGCAAAAATAGTCGTTTATCCCTATTCGCGCTTCGAACCCTAACCCTTCGATTGTACAGTTGGAACGGTTTTGCAGGTCAGGCACAAATGGCCTATAATAGGTTTGTTGACAAAAGGATTTTATGCCTCTTTATTAACCTGATAAATAATTTAAATTTAGGGAGGCGCTTCCATTGAACATCAGCCAGCTGGAAACGATGCTTACGATTTCCAAAACGCTAAGCTTTCGGAAAGCCGGTGAATGGCTCAATCTGACGCAGCCCGCCGTTTCCGCGCAAATCAAAAGCCTGGAAGACGAATTCAAGGTCGTGCTGGTTGACCGCAACCATCCGGTCGCGCTGACGGACCGGGGCAAAGTTTTTCTGGAGCATGCGGAGCGAATACTGGCCATCGTCGAGGAGCTGAAGCAGAAGCTCGCCGATCTCGACCATATTCCCCAAGGGCATATCGTGCTCGGCACGACCGCCTCGATCGCCATCCAAATTTTGCCCCGCGTCCTTTCTTATTTTCAAAACCAGTTTCCGCTGATCAAGACGACGATTATGTCCATGCCCTCGTCTCAAGTGCTTGCGAGCGTGGAAAACGGGACGATCGACGTCGGAATCGGCTACTTGTCGGAGCGAAGCGCGCAAGTGGAAACGTCGACGCTCTACTACGATACGTTCGAGCTCGTCGTCTCTCCGGATCATCCGCTCGCATCCTTCGACGTCATCAACGTGGGCATGCTGAAGGACGTGCCGATGATTCTGCTCTCCCCGGACACGCAAGGCCGCAGGTTTGTCGACCGGGTTTTCGGCGCATACCATATTCAGCCGAACGTCGTGATGGAGCTCGGCAGCAGCGAGGAAGTGAAGCGGATGGCCGAGCTCAACCTCGGCGCCGCCGTCGTCTCCAAGCTTTCCATCGCCGCCGAATTGAAGCGGGGAAGCCTGAAGATGATCGCGGTGCGGGAATTCGACGCCACCCACCCGGTCGGGGTCATCACGAAATCGGGTCGTTACATGAACAGCGCGATGCGGCAATTTATTAGCGATTTGAAGGGCATGCCGGAAGATCAATTTATCGGCAGCGAATAACAAGCGCTCATTTCAAGGAGGAATTCGGATGGAAAAATTCGATCTGCACACCCACCATTACCGCTGCGGCCACGCCGAGGGCACTATCGAGGATTACATCGAAGCGGCGATTGAAGCCGGTCTTTCGGCCATCGGAATTTCCGACCATTCGCCTTATTTCGCAAGAGAGGAAGATCACCCCCAGCCCGGCATTTGCATGGCCAAAAGCGAATTCCCGAACTACGTCAAGGAAGTGCTGGAGCTCAAAAAACGATACGAAGGAAAAATCGAAGTGCTGCTCGGCGTGGAGTCGGACTTTTATCCCGATCAGATCGACTTGTATCGCTCGAGCTACGCCCCCTACCCGTTCGACTATATTATCGGCTCGGTGCACCAAACGAGGGGCGTCAGCATTTTTAACCGAAACCGCTGGAAGAACCTGGACGAAGCGCGAAAAACGGAGGAAAAACGCCACTACTACGAACTCATCCGCCACTCGGCCAAAAGCGGCCTGTTCCAGGCGCTCGGCCATATCGACGCGATGAAAGGCTACTACCCGGTATTTTCCGAAATTCCCGGCGCGAAAAAGGAAATCGACGAGGCGCTGAAAGCCGTCGCCGAGCACGATATCGCCATCGAAATCAACACAAGCGGAAAGACGAAGGATTGCGGCGGCTGGTATCCTTCCGACGAAATTTTGGAACGGGCGCTGCATTTCGGGGTCGACGTTACGTTCGGTTCGGACGCCCACGTGCCGAAGCGGGTCGGGGACGAATGGGAGGAAGTCCGCAAGCGGCTCAAGGAAATCGGGTTTTCCCGCTGGGTCTATTATCGTCAAAAAAGCAAAGTCGTCGTCGCTCTGTAACCTTATTCCCAAAAAAAAGAACCCGTCCAGGCAGACAGGCTCGTCAAGAAATGAAAAAGGGGGTCTTGAGGTTCATTATAGCCCCGGAATACGACAAAATCGTAACAGTCACATTTCATTTGTATGACAAAGCTCCTATCGAAAGTGA
The DNA here is from genome assembly GCF_016937515.1 of Cohnella algarum. Taxonomy (NCBI): domain Bacteria; kingdom Bacillati; phylum Bacillota; class Bacilli; order Caryophanales; family Paenibacillaceae; genus Cohnella; species Cohnella algarum. The sequence continues at coordinate 3,811,010 of NZ_JAFHKM010000002.1, read as the reverse complement.
ATCGCAACCCGGAAAGGTGATCTTGTCGTGTGGTGGTTTACGCTTGCCGTAGGCAGCGCGCTCGTGTTCGGGTTGGCCGGGTTGTTCATGAAGGTCAGTCAAATGCGGCGGGGCTCGACGACCGCCATGCTGCTTGGCTTGTACGCTTCCGGCACTTGCGGCTTTTGGCTTCAAGCCGCCGGTTCCGGCGGTTGGACCCCGTTCGATTACCGCATATGGATCGCCGGCGCCGTCATCGGGCTGGGTTCGGCCTGGGGAAACCTGCTGTTCATGAAGGCGCTGGATTGCGGCCCCGCCAGTCTCACTTCGCCTCTTACCAACAGCAACATCGTTCTTGTCGTCGCGATGGGCGCCTTCTTTTACGAAGAAGCCGTAAGCTTGGCCGGCATCGCCGGCGTCGTTTCCTTGCTTGCCGCCGTCGTCTTGCTGTCCGTAAAGCCCGGAGCAGCGAGCGCCGAAGCCGGCAAGCGCTGGTTCGCGCTCGTGATCGCGGCCACGCTTTTGTTCGCGTTCCGCAACGGAGGGCTCAAGGTAACGGCGGAAATGGGACTCGACAATGCGTCCGTGCTATGGTCGGGGTACTTGCTGTCGTTTCTCTGGTTTGCCGCCGCGACGGCCGCAGGTTCGAGACGGAGCTCCGCAGGCCGAAGCGCCGCCGCGTCTTTCGGCTCATCCTCCGTTCGGACGGGACTTGCATGGGGGCTGGCGGCGGGAATAGGCTCGTACGGAGGCTTGCAATTGTATTCGGCCGCTCTGCTGGCAGGCCCCTCCCACCTCGTCGCGCCGATTTTCGCCACGAACAGCCTCGTCGTCGCGCTGGGCTCGTTGCTGATTTTCAAGGAAAAGCTCGGTCCCCTCCAGCGCGTCGCCTTTTTGCTTTTGATGGCAGGCCTCGCGCTCGTTCGGATTTAATTCCGATCGGCATTTACTAACTTTTGTTAAGTTAATATTCGTTGTATTGTATCTTCTTTCTTTTCGGTGATGGATATGCTATAATGCCTAAAGAGAGGGGGGATTCGGATGGACTACTCCAAAATGTGCCCCAAGTACGAAGCCGCCGCGGAATTGCTCGGCAAGAAGTGGACGGGGCTCATCATTCGCGTACTGATGGGAGGTCCGAAACGGTTCAAGGATATCAAGGAACAAATCCCCGATATGAGCGACAAAATGCTGACCGACCGCATGAAGGAGCTGGAATCGCTCGGAATCGTCAAACGAACCGTTTATCCCGAAATGCCCGTGCGAATCGAGTATGAATTAACCGAAAAGGGTCAAGACCTTGAAGACGTGACCAACTCGATCCAAATCTGGGCCGAGAAATGGATATAAGCGGATAAGCCCGAAGCCGAAACGAAGCGGCTCTCGGGCTTTGTTGTTTCAAATTCCGCCGTTTCGGCCAAACTGGCAGGAATTGCGCTATTCGGCCCTTTTCTTTTTCGCTTTTTTCGGCTATCATTCGACACATGCATGCAACTTGTACGGTCGCTTGGTCGTCATTTCTTTGGAGGCGAATTTAATGAAACTTAGACAATGGGGCATTCTCGCGGTGGTCGTGGCCGCCGGCATTTGGGGAGCGTCCGAATACGGCAAATGGAACGTATGGGGAAGCGTTTCGGAAACGGCGCCGTCTTCCAAGCCGGCGCAAACCGGAGGTTCGGCGGCTCCGTCGGGAACGGCTGACGGCGCGGCGACGGAAGGGCCGGCGGCTTCCCCGGGATCCGGCGCTACGGCCGGGGAAGAACAAGCCGGCGGCGGACAAGCCGGCTCGGACGGCGATACGCAAACGTCCGCAGGCGGCTCGCTCTCGGAGGCCGTCGAAGCTATGCTCCGCGAGAACGCGCCGGACGCGACGATCGCGACCGGAAACGACGGCCTGGCGGTCGTAACCAACGAATCCAGCCTCCTCGTGCTCGTCAACAAAAAGCGAAACCTGCCGTCGGACTACGTGCCGGACGACCTCGTCGTTCCGGACGTCGCGTTTTCGTTCTCCGGCGATTCGCCGAAGAAGAAGCTTCGCAAGCCGGCGGCCGAAGCGCTGGAGGAGCTGTTCGCGGGAGCGGAGGCGGACGGCATCGAGCTTAAAGCCGTATCCGGATATCGCTCGTACGCGACGCAAAAATCGATCTTCGAGCGCAACGCCGAGCAGAAAGGCGAGGAAGTCGCGAACCGGACAAGCGCGAAGCCCGGCCAGAGCGAGCATCAAACGGGGCTCGCGATGGACGTATCCAGCAAAAGCGCCGGCTACGCGCTGGAAACATCGTTCGGCGACACGAAGGAAGGCCAGTGGCTGAAGGAGCATGCCGCGGATTACGGCTTTATTATCCGGTATTTGAAAGGCACGGAGGATATTACGGGCTACACGTACGAGCCTTGGCATATCCGTTACGTCGGCAAGGAAATCGCTCGGGACGTCATGGAGCAAGGCGTTACGCTGGAGCAATATATGGAGCAATTTTCGGGAGCGGTCGAAGTATCGGCGTCCTGAGAAGCAGACCGAACGGCCGGATTTCCGGCCCGCAAAGCTTCAAAATATCTGTTCAAATGAAACGGCGGCGCCGGGAAAGCTCCCAAGCGCCGCCGTTTCTTTATTTTTCCCTATTATTCGCTGCCGGCCGCCTATCGAGCCCGCGGGCCGCTTTCGGGACTTTACAGCTTCAGGTTCAGCAGTCGGCTGATCACGACGGCAGCCTGGGCTCTGCTTGCCACGCCTTTCGGCAGGAACAGGTCCGCGCCGACGCCGGTAATGACGCCGTTCTCCGTCAGAAGCGCGACGGCTTCTTTGGCGAAGGAAGCGATGCTGCCGCCGTCCTTGAACTTGCTCAGCGCGGCTTCGCCGTCGGCTGTTTGCGCGCCGGCGACAAACTTCAGGACGTTGGCCGCCATTACGGTTATTTCCTCGCGGGTAATCGGACGGGCCGGATCGAACTTGCCTCCGCCTACCCCTTGAACCAGGCCGAGCTTGACCGCCGAGGCGATATACGGATAGCTCCACGAAGACGAGCTCACGTCGCCGAACGATACGGTTGCCTCTTCGTCCAGCAGATCGAATGCCCGAATCAGCATCGCCAGGAATTCGGCGCGGGTGACTTCGCGTTGAGGCGCGAAGGTGCCGTCGCCGACTCCGTTCACGATGCCTTTGGCCGCAAGTTCCAAGATGGCGTCCGCGGCCCAAGGCACGGAGTCCAGATCGTTGAACTCGGGCGGCTCAGGCGTTCCGGGGTCGGTCGGCGTTTCCGGCTCGGCCGGCGCTTCCGGATCCGCAGGCGTTTCCGGACTCGTCGGCGTGCCCGGATTCGTCGGAATCGGATTATAATTGTACGGGCGTTCCGTCACGCCGTCGTCCATCGTTTCGTTTTCCCCAAGCTCCGGAGCCGCGGCGTAGATGGCATTGGCCAGCAGGCGGAACTGGGCTTGCGGATGATCCTTGTTCAAGGAATCGGAAGCGAATACGGTAATGTTAAGGCCGTTTTGCTTATACAGGAAGCCTGCATATTGTCCTTTCGCATTGTCGCGGGTCGGCCACCAGCCGGCCTTGAAGAAATCTTCGCCGTCTCCGATCCGCGCCAGTTCGATTGCGCCTTCCGGCAAAGAGGTAATGTATGAGCCGGTGTTCGTGTACAAATAATCGGTTTCCGCGTATGGCGCCGTGATGACGTTGTCCTGGGCGAAAACGGCTTTGTACAGCCCTTCGTACGAGCTTTGGGAGGTGAAGGCGAATCCTTCCTCCGTCAGCAGACTGTTGTTCCTCAAGGCGTTCATGCCCGTTCTGCCGAAGCCGACGTACGGCTTGCCGGCCAGAATTTCGTTCTTGTTGACCGAATTGACCAATACGCCGCTTGCAGACGCGTCGGAGGAAACGGTGAATCCGAGCTGTCTGAGCACGAAATCGGTTACCCGGTCGGAAGTGCCCACGACGGGCGCCTTCAGCACTTTGCCTTCTTTGCCTCCGTCATCCGGAAACGGAACGAGAGTCAGCAAATATTTCGCTTTCAGACCCTTCAAGTTCGCATAGGATACGAGGAAGTCGCCCTTTTCGTATCCTTCCCCGCCCTCGCTCAGAAGCGTAACGGATTTGCCGGCCGCGATCAATTCGTTGACCGCTTGAATGGCCGCGTTGCCGTTGTTGCGGATAATGTAATGCGTCGAGTTGCCGGGGAAAGACGTTTCCGGAACGGATACGGCGTTCACCTGGCTCGTCCTTCCCGAAAATACGCCCGATTGACGAACCGCGACGAGATCAAAGCCTCTCATTACCGGAAAATCCTGAATGATGTCCGAATACATCGCCGAAAAATCGGAAACGTCGATCCCGTCGTACAGCACAAGGTTCGCAAACCCGCGTTTCGCCTGATGCATGTTGACGACATAGGTACCGGCCGGATAGGGAACGCCCTCCAACGCGACGGGCTCGATCGTTTGTTCGACCTTGACTCCGTTTCGAAGCAGGTACTGCACCATTTTATAAACCTCCACGGGATTCTTCTGCAGCTCGGAGTTAACCGGGAGGACGTAATATTCCGGGAAGAAGTTTTCGTGCTCGCCTCTCGGGCGACCGATTACTTCGTCGGAAGCGTTGATCAGATATTGGTCGACGTTACGGTTGTCTTCGTTTTCGATGCCCCGCTTGAACACTTCAAGCTGATTCAGGAAAAGCTTGTCCTTATTTTCCACGACGTAATTCGTCGCGGCCAGAAGCGTGTAATATAGGGCATCCGCGGAATCCTGGTTCAGCTCCGGAATTTCGATCGTGTGACCCAGCGCGCCGTGGTGCATGGCGAATACGGCGGTATAAGCCGGGGAAGCGTCGTCCCAGCCGGTTGCATAGCCGGAATCCGTTCCCCTTTGATGCTCTTCGTACGGAATCAAATAGGAATCGTACTTCGTGTTGGCCACCCCGGCCCGGCCCATCGCGTTCGCCTGCTCCAGCATGTTGTCGATCAGCAGGTCGTATTCGAAATTGGGATCGTGCGGCGGCGTGCATGGCTCGATCAGGAATTCGCCGACAAAACCGTGCAGATCCAGGAAGCTGAGCGGCGTCCACTTGGCGAGCTCTTCCATCACCTGTTGCGTTTCCGGCTGCGTCTGATAGGAGTTATCCCGGTTGAGGTCGAATCCGGCCGCATTCGCGCGGGTGTTCAAATAGCGTCCGTCCGGGTTTTCCGTATAATCGAGCAGGAAAATGACGTTGTCGAGCGCCTTGTCGATGTCCAGCACAACCGTTTGCGGAGTGCCGGAAGCGTCCGTCGTTTCGTACGTTACGTATTCATCGGTAAGCAGCGTATCGAACATCGTAATGATGGCGTCCACGCCCGGCGCTTCGTCGGGATGGATATTGTTGATCCAGATCGGCACTTTATAGTCGCCGAGCGAACCGCTTTTTACTTTCTCCTGAAGGGCTTCCGGGTTATTGAGCATCATCGGCATCGTTTCGTTCAAATACTGGTCGACCGATGCTTTGTCCCTGGCCACGATCGAGAAGTGGATATCGCGGCCCTGGCCGGACTTGCCGATGACTTTGTACTCCGCATACCGTCCGTCCACCCGGTCGGGGCTTTCGGCAATGGCGTCGATCGCCGGCTTGATCTCGTCGTACGTATGGTAATCGTCGTATACGTTCAGCTTGACGGGGGCTTTGGCGATCGTTTCCCCTGCGCCGTCAAGCACGGCCAGATCGTACGTTCCGATGAGCGCCGGATACCGGGAACGGAAGGATCCGGACAGATTGCTTGTCCCGTAGACCAAGTCGAAGGTGACCTTCGCGGTTACCGTCGTTCCGTTAACGGTCGGCGGCTCCTCCAAATAAATGAATGGAGCTCCGTTATAGCCGGCGGGAGAGGGAGAGGTGCTCCAGCTTTTCCATTCCGACAGCGGCTTGCCTCCGAACGTCCATTGCAAATCGTTCAAGGTCGAGGCGTTGAGCAGTTGGAATTCGACGTCGATGGTCCGTTTTTCGGTCATGGACGCCTTGTCGGTGCTTACTTGCAGTTCCTGAACCGGAACCTCGAGCTCCAGCACGAGATGGGTCAAAACTTGCGTAAACGTGCTTAACCGCTCTTCGATTCGTCCGGGATAGTTGGCGGAAATGTACTCGAGATTATCCTTGGGCGTATGCCAAATTTCCCCGTCCTGCTCGGTTTGCGTGTACCCGTCCAAATCCCCCAGCGTCCAGTTGGTTGCTTCAAGGTAGCCATAAGGGATGCCGGCTCTTTTGAACGGGGCATGGTCGCTCCAGTCTCCCGTCGTTCCGGCCGGATAATCGGGATTGATCCCCGGGTTCGTTTGAAGGTTCAAGCCGAGGCGCTCCGCAATGGCAAGCCCCTGATCGCGCACGAAGCCTTGCTCGCCGGCCCCGCCGTAAATATACATGTGATCGCCGACGGCCAGGCTGTCAAGATTGATCATGGCGACCGTGTTTTTCTTGTCCTCGTCGCTCATCTGGGAAACGTAATAATTCGACCCGCGCAAGCCTTGCTCCTCGGCCCCGAATGCGACGAACTTGACCGTGTACGGCGTCGGCAGCTGCGCTACGTTTTTCGCCGTCTCGAGCATGACGGCTACGCCCGAAGCGTTGTCGTCCGTTCCCTTTCCGGCGCTGACGGAATCGAAATGCGCTCCGACAATCAGGACTTTAGGGGAAGCGCCGGGCTTCGTTGCGACAATATTCTGCGTTTGCACCGTCGTGCCCGAACGGGTGTAGCTGAAATCCTGTCTCGCAACGTCCAACCCCATCGCGGCAAATTGCTCCGCGATATAATCCCGGGCGTAGACGTCCTGGACGCTGCCGGCGACGCGCGTGCCGATTGTCGAAGACAAATATTCCAGGAACTCGTAAGCCAAATACCCCGGGGAACCGGGCAGCAGCGAGGTTTCCGCCTGGGCGGCAAGCGAAATTTCCGATTCGCCGGTTTCCGTCGCATAGACGGACTCGGCAACGGAACTTGCCTCCGTTCCGTTCGTTTCCTCTGCGAAGACCGTCGGAGCTGCCGCGGAGAACAGCAGCAGGAGCGCCATCAGCAGGGAAACCAGTTTGTTGGTCGCCTTCTTCTTGAACATGGTGTTCCTCCTTTTTTATTATGACGACGAATGATAGATTAGAAGACGTTCTCCAGCTGCAAAACCCATCTATGTCATCCTTCATCCCTCCAAATCCCGTCATCTGCGCTTGTCTATGTATATAATATACAAAATACCATATACTATATTTTGTATATTATATTTTGTTAGGTAGTATAACATCGACTTTACATTTCAACAATAACTTGCGTATCCATATCTTATTTATTAAGAACTTTCGTCAAAATGCTCCTTTGTTCGCCGGCTTCCATCATGAATGTTCCATAAAAAATCCAGCCGCCGCTCCCCCGCTGCTGCGGGCTTGAGGCTGCGCTTGTCACAAAATTCGTTTGCCGAGCAAGGAAGCGATCAGCTCCACGCCCAATCGGGACGTTCGCCGATTGTAATCCAGGACGGCATTCACCTCCACCAGATCCATCGACGTCACCCGACCGGTTTCGGCCAGCATTTCCATCGCAAAATGCGCCTCCCGGTAATTGATTCCTCCCGGAACCGGCGTTCCCACCCCGGGCGCTTCGAGCGGATCGAGGCAATCCATATCGAAGCTTACATGAACGCCGTCCGTTCCCTCGCAGGCGATGGCTATCGCTTTCTCGACGACGGCCCTCATGCCGAAACGGTCGATATCGTGCATCGTGAAACAGGCGATGCCTTCCGAGCGGATCAGTTCCTTTTCGCCTTCGTCGATATCCCTCGCCCCGACAATGACAAGCTTCTCCTTGCCGATCAGCGAAGCGTTCGGAATATCGGACAGCTTGAACCTGGACTTGCCGAGGGCAACGGCGAGAGGCATGCCGTGCATGTTGCCGGAGGGGGTCGTTTCCTCCGTATTGATATCGCAATGAGCGTCGAACCAGATGACGCCGAGATTGCGGCGATGCTGCGTCAGCCCGGCAAGCGAGCCGATGGAGATGCTGTGATCCCCGCCGAGAATAAGCGGGAAAAAATTCGCGGAGACGGCTTTAGACACGTGTTCGCTGACCTGCCGGCTCATTTCGCGCACCTCGGGCAAATATTTCACCTTGCCTTCTCCCGCTTCCTGCAGCGGATGTCTCGGACATTCGACCTCGCTGTCGCCGACGAGCCGAATGCCGATCGTTTTCAATTGCGCCAGCAAACCGGCTTTCATGATGCTTTCCGGTCCGAACTCGACGCCCGAACGGCCTCCTCCCAGCCAAAACGGCACGCGTATAAGACGGACTTTTTTCTCCCGGGCGTCCGTGCCGGCCCATGCGGACGGATCGCTTGCCGCCGTTTTTTCAATCGCCATCGCTCAGCACCTCCCGGATTTTTTCCAAAGCCCATTCGATCTCTTGCTGTTCGATGACGAGGGGGGAGCAAAGCGAATGGTCGTTTCGTGGGTTTCCTTGCACAGCAAGCCGCGAGCCATCAGCTTCTCGCAATAGGGACGCGCCTCGCCGTACAGCTCCACTCCGATAAACAGCCCCCGTCCCCGGACTTCGCGGATGTTCTCGCTGCGCAACTCCCTTAACCGTTCGATAAAAAAATTCCCCAGCCGCTCCGACCGTTCAGCCAGCCCTTCCTCCTCCGTCACTTCCAGGGCGGCGGTCGCGACCGCGCAGGCAAGCGGGTTGCCGCCGAAGGTGGAGCCATGCGACCCGGGCTCGAAAACGCCCATGATTTCGTCGTTCGCCGCTACGGCGGAAATCGGCATGACGCCGCCGCCGAGCGCTTTGCCCATCACGAGCACATCGGGGACGACGCCCTCCCAGTCGCAGGCGAACTTGCGGCCGGTTCGTCCGAAGCCCGTCTGGATTTCATCCGCGACGAACAGAACGTTGCGGCTTGAGCAGAGCTCGTAGGCGGCCGCGAGATATCCGTCCGGCGGAATCACGATGCCCGCTTCGCCCTGGATCGGCTCGACGAGAAAAGCCGCCGTATTCGGCGTCATCGCTTGTTCCAACGCCGCAAGATCGCCGTAGGGCACGACGGTGAAGCCCGGCGTAAACGGTCCGAAATCCCGTTTGTATTCTTCCGTCGAAGAAAAGGACGTCGCCGTTATCGTTCTTCCGTGAAAATTGCCGGCGCAAACGATAACGTCCGCCTTCCCGGCGGGGACGCCCTTGATGCGGTAAGCCCAACGCCGAACGGCCTTGATTGCCGTCTCCACCGCTTCCGCTCCCGTGTTCATCGTCAAAATTTTCGGTTTTCCGGCATATGCGGCGAGCTTCTCGCAAAAGCTGCCCAGAGCTTCGTTGTGGAAGGCGCGGGAAGTCAGCGTCACCCGGTCGGCTTGCTCCTTGAGCGCCCTTATGATTTTCGGATGACGATGCCCTTGATTCAGGGCGGAATAAGCGCTAAGCATGTCCATGTAACGGTTCCCTTCGGGATCCTCCACCCAAACCCTTTCCGCCCTGGCGACGACGACGGGCAGCGGATGATAATTGCGGGCGCCGTACCGTTCCGACTTCTCCATCATTTGCGTTTGCGATATCAAGCGGGAACACTTCCTTTTGCGCGCCTTGATTTGTATACAATATACAATGTAGAGTATGAGATCGCCTTTGCCGGGGTGCGCGTTCCCGGCCGTTTTCCGAACCCATTTTTCGAGCTACAAAATCTTGGACAAAAACTCCTTTGTCCTCGCGTGGGCGGGATCGGCGAATACGGCCTTCGGCTCGCCCTCTTCCACGATGAGACCGCCGTCCATGAACAGCAGCCGGTCGCCGACCTCGCGCGCGAATCCCATTTCGTGCGTAACGATGACCATCGTCATGCCCCGCTCGGCCAAGCCTTTCATGACGTCCAGCACTTCGCCGACCATCTCGGGATCGAGGGCCGACGTGGGCTCGTCGAACAAAATCACGTCCGGCTGCATCGCGAGCGCTCGCGCAATGGCGATCCGCTGCTTCTGGCCGCCCGACAGGCTGTCGGGATAAACATCTTTCTTGTTCTCCAGCCCGACCGCGCGCAGCAAATCGAGCGCGACGCTCTCGGCTTCGGCCGGCTTCATCTTTTTCAGCTTTCGCGGGGCCAACGTAAGATTGTCGATCACTTTCATGTGGGGAAACAGGTTGAAATGCTGAAACACCATGCCCATTTTCTGGCGAATTTCGTTCAAATCCGACTGCTTGCCCGTTACCTCGCGGCCGCGAAACCGGATAACGCCGGCGGTCGGCTCCTCGAGACGGTTCAAGCAACGCAGAAAGGTACTCTTTCCGGAGCCGCTCGGTCCGATAATGACGACAACCTCGCCGCCGCGGATCTCATAGTCGATGCCTTTCAGAATCTCGTTTTTTCCGAAAGATTTTTTTAATCCCTGAACTTGAATCACGGTTACTCAACTTCCTCTCCAGCGCGCCGAGCAGTTTCGATAGCGTAAAAGTCATGACAAAATAACAGACGGACACGACGATTAACGGTTCAAAGGGCAAAAACAACGAACCTTGCAGAGTGCGTGCATTGTAGAGCAATTCCGCGATTCCGACCGTAGAAACGAGCGAGGAGTCTTTTAGAATAATGATGAATTCGTTGCCGATTGCGGGAAGCATATTGCGAAAAGCCTGGGGCAGCACGATATACCGCATCGTCATGCCTTTGGGCATGCCGAGGGAGCGGGCCGCCTCCGTCTGTCCTTTGTCGATCGCTTGAATTCCCGCCCGGAACACTTCCGCCATGTAAGCGGCGCTGTTGATCGTAAGAGCCGTTACCCCGGCCATGAAAGCCGACATGTTGATGCCGAATTCGGTAAGACCGTAATAGATGACCAGAATTTGCACCAAGAGAGGAGTTCCCCGAATCACCTCGATATAAATCGAGGCGACCGCTTTAAGAATCCAGATCCGCGAAATGCGCATGAGCGCGAAGAGGACGCCGAACAGCGTGCCGAGAAGAACGCCGAAGAACGACAGCTTCAGCGTCATCCACGCCCCCTTCGCGAACATGGGCCAATAGTCCTGAAGGAAAGAAAAATCCATTACCGCCGCTCCATCCGATCGTTATTCTCCTGCCAGTTCGTTTGCTTCCACGACGAAGCGTTCGATGTCTCCGTTCTCGATCAGGCGTTTCAGCGTGGCGTTAATGCTGTCAAGCAGCTCCGTGTTGCCTTTTTTGACGGCGATCGCAAAGCCCGTTTCTTCCGGAGGCTGTTCGATGACGACATCCGACACGACGGTGTCCGCCTGCGTTCTCGCATATTGGTCCGCAACCGGCCGCTCGAGAATAATCGCGTCCACCCGTCCGGTCGTCAGCTCCATGACGAGCTCCGGGATTTTAGCGAGCGAGGTGAGCGTTGCGCCTTCGATTTCCTGGGCCAATCCTTCCTGGATGGAACCCTTTTGCACGCCGATCTTCTTGCCTTCCAGATCCGCCGGCGTCTTGAACTGATCGGCGGCCTCTTTTTTGACGAGTACGCCTTGCGATGCATTATAGTAAATGTCCGAAAAATCGACCTGCTGTTTGCGATCCTCGGTCGGATTCATGCCGGAAATGACAAAGTCCACTTTCCCCGTATCCAGCGCCAGCAGCAATCCGTCAAAATCGGAGTCCTGGATTTCCAGCTCCGCGCCCAGATCATTGGCGATCTCCTTGGCGATCTCGATATCGAAGCCGACGATCGTGTCCTTGCCGTCGATCAGCTTGTGGAATTCAAACGGGGCGTAGTCCGCGCTCGTTCCGAGCACGATTTTGGAGGCGGCCTCGGAAGCGGGAGCCGAACTCTCCGCGGGGGAGGCGCTCGCGGTAGACGGAGAAGTCGCCGAGGCCGACGGAGCCGCGGACGAGCTGCCTCCCGAATTGTTGTTGCCGTTGCCGCAGGCGGCGAGGCCGCCGATCGCCATTACGGATACGATGCCCGTGAGGAGCAACTTTTTCATCTTGTTCATCTTTTCCATCTCTCCCATTCGATCCCGTTTTTTTGAGATGATCCTTTCGATCCTCAAATTTGTATACAATATACAATACACAATATAATTATTATGTATGTGAAATATTATAACATCCATTCTCGGCTACGACAACAGAAATATGCAATTCATGCAATTGCCTACTAATTAACGTCAATAAACATAACATTCATGATCGAAACTCCTTTCTTGAAAATATGCAATGCCGATGTTAGAATTTATCATGATTGATTTTGCCTGTTTGCTGGGGCAAAAGACGAACGGAAAGCGACTTGTCGGTTCCCTTTCGGTTTCCCGCCGTTTAAAGCGGGCCGAAAGCTGGACAACATGCCGCATATCGGCTTAAGGGGGGAACTGTTTGCAGGCTCCTAGATATCAATCCTTGAAGGACCATGTCTATAACTATATCGTTAATAAAATCCAGGACGGGGCCCTTCTGCCGAACCAGAAAATAAACGAAGCCGAAATCTGCAAAAAGCTGGACATCAGCCGGACGCCGACCCGCGAAGCGCTGTTTCAACTGACCTCGGACAATCTGCTTGAGTATATTCCCAGAAGAGGTTTTATCGTAAAACCGCTCGATGCCAAGAAAAAACTCGACGTCTCCCAAATCATCGGCTCTTTGGAAGCATTGGCCGCCTCGTTGGCGATCGAGCATCTCGCCGATGCGGATATGGCCGAAATGACCGCCATTGCCGTCAAGATCGACGAGGACATCCGGCGCGGCGACTTTTCTCATTATTACAACGATCAATACCGCTTCCATGAAGTCTATATCCAAAAATGCGATAACCCTACGCTGATCGAAACGCTGCATCTGCTCAAGAACAGCTTTATCCGCCAGTCCTACCTAAGCGAAGACAAGGAACGGATGGCCAGGGTTCTTCAAGAAGTGAACAACGAGCACCACCAAATTCTCGAACATTTTCGCGCGAAGGATAAAGACGCCCTCGACGCCTTGCTGAAATACCATTGGCGAATCATCGACTCGGAAATGCTGTAAGACGCGCCGACATCGCGGCCATTTGTCTGGCCGCGTGTCCCGGGGCGTCTTTTTATTTCCCCTGAACGGCGCCGACAAAGCGCCTATAGCGAATGAAACGAAAAAAACTCCCTTCGGAAAGAACCCGAGGGAGTTCAATTCGCACGGATAACGGGTCCGGGAAATCCGGGGGCCCGCCGCTCACCCTTTGACCGCGCCGCTGACCATCCCCTTGATGAACTGCTTTTGCAGCAGCAGGAAGGCGATGACCATCGGCAGGGAAGAGATGACGACGCCGGCGAAAATGAGCGGCCATTGGTTGTTGTACTCGCCGGTAAAGGAATAGATGGCGATCGGGATCGTGCGGACCGACGACTTCTGCAAAAACAGCAGAGGAACCATGAAGTCGTTCCAGATGCTGATGCAGTTCGTGATGACGACCGTCGCCGTAACCGGCTTCAGCAGCGGAAACACGATCAGCGCGAACGCGCGGACGCGCCCGCAGCCGTCGATGGACGCCGCCTCCTCCAGATCGGCCGGCAGCGCGCGGACGAATTCGAAAAACAGGAAGACGACGAACGGAATCGTCACCGCCACGTAAGCGAGGGCGCCTCCCGGAATTTTGTTGATCAGTTCGAACGTCCGGAAAACTTTGTACAGCGGGATCATGGCGATCTGGAACGGCACCATCAAGCCGAGCAAAAAGTATGCATACAGCGCCCGGTGGATCCGGGAGCTGCCGCGCGCCAGCGCGTAAGCCGCCGCGGAGCCGAACAGCACGAGCGCCGCGAGGGAGATCGCGGTGACGAGCAGGCTGTTGCCGAGCGCAAGGCCGAGCGAGGCCTGCGTCCAGGAGGAGACGAAATTGTCGAGCCGGATCGAGGCCGGCAAGCCGAACGGATTTTCGAGAAACTCCGACGGCGTCTTGAAGGCGATCGACAGCAGCATCCAGAGCGGCACCAGCACGACGACCGACCAAATTGCCAAAAAAACGAGGCGGACTCCGCCTATCCAGCCTTTTGCGGTCATCGTCATTCGCCTCCCGCCCGCAGCACGCGAAGCTGCGCGTATGAAATCAGCATGATGAAGGCCAGCATGACGAGCCCGATGGCCGAAGCGTAGCCCATGTCGTTGAAATTGAACGCCATCCGGTACAGAAGCGTGCTGAGCGAATCGGTCGCGCCGCCCGGCCCGCCCTGCGTCATGATCATGATCGTGTCGAACACTTTAAGCCCTCCGATCGTCGCCAGAATGACGCTGACCGTAAACGCCGGCCGCACCTGGGGAACGGTGACGTTCAGCAGCCGCTTCCACGGACCCGCGCCGTCGATTTCCGCCGCTTCGAGAAGCTCCTTGGACACGCTTTGCAGCGCCCCGAGAAAAATAATCATATGAAAGCCGGTCCACTGCCACATATGCGCGAAGATGACGCTCGGCAACGCCAGCTTCGGATCTCCGAGCCAGTCCTGCTTGAGCGCGCCGAGTCCGACCGCGTCGAGCGCCGAATTGATGACCCCGAAAATCGGGGAGTACATATAGCTCCACATATAGCCGATCGACAAGCCGCTGAGCAGGGTCGGGATCAGGAAGAGCACGCGAAGCGTCTTGCGGATCCGTCCGTTTCCGTCCAGCGCCAGGGCGGCCAAAAAGGCGATAAGGTTCAAAAAAACGACGAGTCCGAGCGCGAACGCGAGCGTGTTGCGCAGCGTGCGCCAGAAGGCGTCGTCCGCCCACAAGCGCCGGAAGTTGTCCAATCCGATAAACGACAATTCCGGCGACAGCCCGTTCCAGTCGGTCATGCTGTAGTAGAAGCTGCTAAGCGCAGGATAACTGAGAAAAATCGTGTAAACGAGCAAGCCCGGCAGCAGAAACAGCAGGTCCGAGGCTTTGAACGCGAGCTTGCCCGTTCTTTTTCGACTTGCCATACGGTCGCCCTCCATCCCGAAAAGGACAGCGCCGCGCCGCGTCCGGCGGATTCCTGCGCCGCTGTCCTTCGCCTATTCCGTTCTCTCTTTAGACCTTATCCTTGTTTCGCTGGAAGGCTTCGTCCAGCTTCTTCAGCATGCCGTCGATGCTCTCCCCTCCGGAGAACACGCTCTGGATTTCCGTGAACAGCGTATCCTGAACGCCAGCCGGCCAGTTGATGTCCAAAAACGGGTAGGTGCCGCCGCTCATGTACGGCTCCATATCCTTGAGGGCGGGGTCGAGCTCGACCGAGGCGTCCGTAAACACCGGGAACGCTTTTTTGCCGTTCAGCCAGATCCGGTTGTTTTCCGGCCGGGACATGAATTCCAAATAGGTTTTCGCCTCTTCGGGGTAAGCCGTCTTCGCGTTGACCGCCCAGAACGCGCCCGGGCCGACGGAAATCCACGCTTCCTTGCTGCCGTCCGTATACGGGAGCGGGAACATGCCCAGGTCCAGGTCTTCCTTCAGCGCCCGCAGGTTCGGAATCATGAACGAACCGTTGACGACCATCGCCGCTTGCCCGGAAGCGATCAGCTGCGCCGTCTGGTCGTAGGTCGTGCCCATCAGGCCGTCGTTGAAGTATTCCTTGAGCGCCACGTAATCCTCCATCGTTTGCTTCCACGCGGAGTCCGCGAACGTCGCCTTGCCGTCGTACATTTGCCGGTCGAAGTCCGGCGTATTCGCGTAAATCGAATTCGCGATCATCGGATACGCGATCAGCTGCGTAATCCACAGGTCCTTGAAGCCGACCGCAAGCAGAATTTTGCCCGCGTCCTTGATCTTTTTCGCCGTATCGAGAAATTGCTCCCACGTTTTGGGGATTTCCAGATTCAGTTCCTTGAACAGCGCCTTATTGTAAATGACGCCGATGACGTGCTGATCCGCCGGCATGCCGTAAACTTTGCCGTCATAGGAAGCGACCGATTTGGCCGAGTCCGGCAGCCTCGATACCCAGCTTTCCCCGGATAGGTCCAGCAGGTAGCCGGCGCTCGCGAACGGATCCTTCTTTTTTCCCGGCCAGACGGTGAACAAATCCGGCGCGTCGCCGGCCGCGAGACGCGTTTTGATGACCGTCGAATATTGATCCTCCGGGGCGACCTCCAGCTCGATTTTGATGTTCGGATTCTCTTCGCTGAACTTCTGGTTCAACTGGTCGAGCGCTTCCTTTTCGCTGCCCGAGGTCGTATACGCTTTCAGCGTAACCGTTTCCGTTTTTCCCGATGCGGACGAAGACGGGCTTCCGCCCGCCGCGGACGGCGAAGCTCCGCCTTCTCCGTTCGATCCGCAAGCGCTTGCAACGAGCGCGAACCCGAGCGCCAGCGCCAGGAGACCGGCCCCTTTTTTTCTGATTTGCATAGCGGTTCGTACCTCCTTGAATTTGGCTTCCGCTGCTCATTATAAGCGCTTCCGCTCCCCCTTGAATGCGGACGATTTTGCGTATTGGGGGGGATTATTTTTCCATGCGCCATTTGTTCGGGGATGCGCCGTATTTTTTCTTGAACAGCTGGCTGAAATATTTCGGGTCCTCGTAGCCGACCATGGCGCCGATCTCGCTCAGGCTAAGCCGATCCTCGAGCAGCAGGCTTCGCGCCTTCTCCAGCCGGAAATCCGTCAAATAATCGGAAAAAGAGACGCCCGTCTCGTTTTTGAACAGGCGGGACATGTGCCCGACGCTGATGTGATGGCGGGAGGCGAACTCCTGCAGCGACAAGCCTTCTCCGTAATGAAGCTTTACTTGCCCGATCAATTGCTGCACCAGATGGCGCGTGTCGGCCGTCGGCCGCCCGCCCTCCCGCTCCATCAGCGTCGAAATCCATCCCTCCAGCCAGGGCTTCAGCTCCGCATATCGGACGGCGCGGCGCAAAGGGCCGTTCAGCGATTCCGTATCCATGGCCTGGGCAACGCCCGCGTTCGAAGCGGTCGAAGCCAAGTTGTATTGAAGCGCATAAAACAAATTCACCAGTTGGGTCTTCGCCTCGCGCGCCGTCGCCTTCCGCTCGTGCAGCGCCTTCAGCAGCTTGTCGATTCCCTTGCTCGTTTCGGCCCGGCTTCCGTTCCGCACATACGCTTCGATCAGCCGAGCCGCGTCCCAGAAGCCGCTCCAGTCGCTCGCGGCTTGCGTTCCCTCGCCCCCGGCCCCCGCAAACGTCGGATGGCCGATCGCAAGCGTCTCCTCCAGCATCTTCATGGCGCGCAAGTAGGCGGGCCGCAGCACATCGCCGTTCCCCCGCTCCGCGACGAACGCCCCGTGCGCCGTCCCGGTCCGTCCGGCCCGCCGGTGGAGCTCCGCCGCCGTCCGCGCGGCCTGCGCTTTCCCCTTCTCCGCCGCCGGCCAAACCGCCGCGAGCAGCCGCGGCTCCACGCGAAGCAGGCGCGCCGAGCCGCCCGCGAGCGCGGCAGCCTCCGCTTCCAGCTCCCGGATGTCGCGGTCCGGCCATGCGCGCGGGCCGTCCCAATTTTCCAGCAGCAGCCACAGCGTGCTCCAGCTGCCTTCCGGGAGCAGCCGGCTTCGCTCGGCGGGGGAAGAAGCCCCCGTCATCGCGTCCACCCAGGCGGCGTCTTCGCTCCGTCTCCGGAAACGCAATCGTTCCTCCCGCTCGCGCAGCGCCTGCTCCGCGCTGGCGAGCAGCGTTTCCGTCGGAACCGGCTTCAGCAAAAAATCCTTGACGCCAAGCCGCAGGCCCGTTCGGGCATATTGAAATTCGTCATATCCGCTCAGGATGAGGCAAACGACGCCTTCGTCCGACGCCAGCAGCCGCTCGATCGTTTCCAGCCCGTCGAGCCCCGGCATCCGGATATCGGTCACGACGACGTCCGGGGGGCACTCGGCCGCCTTTCTCAGCGCACGACGCCGACGATTTCCGGCGCTTCGCGCTTGCGGCCGATCGCCTTGATCATGTTGAGCGTGTTGAACAAAAAGTGCGGGTTGATTTGCGCCTGTAGCGCCAGCAGCCGGGTATCCTTTTCGCGGAGCTTCGATTCGTACGCCTCCTTGATCAGCACGTCCAGGTTTTGGACCATCTCATTGAACATTTGGCCGAGGTGCCCCACCTCGTCGTTCCGTTCGGGCCTTAACCGCACCTTGAAATTCCCCATCTCCACCTTCTGCATGTTCCGCATGAGCAGCCGCAGCGGCCGGGTAATGCCGGTCGAGATCATGTAGGAGACGACGATGACGGCCAGCAGCGCCGCCGCGGCGATCAGCAGCGTAACGTTGCGCGTTTGCTTGATTTTGCCGACAACGCTGTCGTACGGAACGAACGCAACCATCTGCCAATCGGCCCCGTTCACCGGGCGGGTGACAAACAGCGAGCGCTCCCCGGCCCACTCCGTTTCCCCGGAACGAAGCCCGGCGCCGGCATACGCCGCAAGCTCCGGCATCGCGCGGCCGGTCGCGGCGCCTTCAGCATCGTAGATGACGTGGCCGTTCCGGTCCGCGATATAAAAATGCGAAAACGACCGCAAGCCGGATTCTTCCTGGCCGAGGGCATAGTCGAGGCTTTGGGCCTTGATGTCGATTTTGAGATAGCCGAGCACGCTCGGAACCGGAAAATCGTTGATCGGGCGAATGAGCGAAAACACGGTTTCCGACTTGCCGAAGACGGTCGTCTCCGGTCCGGACGGCCAGATTTCAAGCGCTTTCAATTCGCCGTTGGCGATCAATCCGTACCAGGGCTCCTCTGCGAGCTTGTAGTGGAGGCGCGGGCTTTTTTCTTTGGATGCATAGTACAGGCGGCCGTCCGTGGAAAAAACGTAAATGCCCTGCACCTGATTCCAGGGCGAGGCGTAGCTGAGAAGGCGGTAGTTCATCTCGTTCGTGTCGCTTTGCCGGTCGCTTTCCGAGTCGCCGCTTTTCGCGCGCAAAATGCGCTGGACGCTCGGATCGCCGAAGATCGACAGAGACAGCCGTTCCGCGTTGTCCAGAAAAAAGCCGACGCTTCGGTTCATTTGATCCACCGTATTTTCGCTCAAAAACAGCGCCTGCGCTTTGATTTCGCGAATCATCGTCCAGTAATAGACGAAGCCGACTGACGTAATGGTAACGAGCATGACGAGCGAGAACCAGAACGTAAGCTTCGTTTGAATGCTGCGAAAGCGCAGCG
Organism: Cohnella algarum; assembly: GCF_016937515.1. NCBI lineage: Bacteria > Bacillati > Bacillota > Bacilli > Caryophanales > Paenibacillaceae > Cohnella > Cohnella algarum. The sequence goes on along the minus strand of NZ_JAFHKM010000002.1, from coordinate 3,792,021 downwards.
GAGCGGGCGGTCGAAGCCGCGCGAGCATAGCGATTCCCCCTTCGGTCGGCCCGCTTGAAATAAGGACCGGCTGTCGACAGTGCAAAAAAGAGCCCTTGCAGGCTCTTTTCATCGAACAAACTATGGATAATGTTACCACCGGTTGCCCCGCGCCGTCGAGATGCTTTTTTTTGCGATCAACCGGATCCGCCTCAAAGTCAAGCGGGAGAAATGCCGTTTAGGCCTTCGGCTCACGGCGGTACGCATCACGGTTTGCTCGGGCCCGCGATCTGGATCCGGTAAGGCTGCGAAATGTAATTCGGATAATCGTAAATGTCGAACGTTAACGGCTGCGCGTAAAGCTCGTTTTCGATGTTGAAGGAGACGGATTGTTTCGAAGGCTCGCCGGACGTGAACGAAGCGAAACTGCCGGAGCGGTTCACGCTTGAGTATTCGGCGCCGGAAGCGTCCGTAAACGTATCGTTCAGAAGCAGTCCGTAAATCATGTTGTCCTCGGGCAATGTCTTGTTTAGCGTCAACCCGATATTCAAGCGGTTCCCCGTCTCCGATATGCCTGAAAGCTGCACATTTTCGTCCGGCGCCTGAATCAACTTTTTCCGTTCCGTATCGATAACGAGCTTCGACTTGTTCTTATCGAGCGCCCGAAACCAGGAGCCTTCCAGGTAAAGCTCCTTCGGCTGCCGGTAGTAGGGACTTTCGAAATAGATCCGGTCCTGCCCGAAGCCTCCCTTGTACTGCCACTCCGTGCCGTTTTCGTCGAGAAGCCGAATATCTCCCGGTCCCGTAATCCGCTTGGCGTTCGATTCCTCGTAATCAAGCTGTACGTAAACCCGCAATGGCGAAACGGTCGCGCTCGCGAACGTGATTTTCTGCCCTTCGGCGACGATCGTCTCGTTCAGTTCGTAGTTTCGGGTCAAGCCGGCGAATTTTTCGCGATCGATCGGAAACCTCACGCTAAGCCGGGTTCCTTCCGCATCCTCTTCCGCGGTCGGCTCCAGTCCGGCCCGAACGAGACGCTTCTGCAAACCGTCGTAAGGAACGACGATGACCTCCGGAGCGAAAACCGCCTCTTCCGGCATGGCGGAACCTTCCTGCAATTGGGCATCGATCACGCCGCGGAGAACTCCTTTCGCGTAATCCTCCTGCTCCTTTTCGTCGAGGGAACCGTACGCGATCATCGCTTCAAGAGATTCTCCGTTCGCTCGGGACAGGTTGGGCTCCAACAGGCGAACGACCCGCTCCCCTTCTCCTTCGGCCCTGATTTCATAAAAAATGACGAGCCGCTGATCGTCGGCGATAATGCCCCGAACGGTCAGCTTGATGCCGTTCTTCTCGTCGGACAAGCCGATCGGCTGCATCAAGTCGGCGTCCATCGCCAGCTCAAGCCCTTTGTCGTTCCAGCCTCCGATCAGATCGACGAACGCTTCCATCCCCGGAATTTCCCGCACGATCGCGGCGAAAACGGGCGACACGCGGATCGTAAACAGGCAGGCGGCGACCAGCAGCACGGTAGCCGCGCTTGCCGCCATCCGTTTTCTCCGCTTGCCGGCGCGCCGGCTCTTGAGCTTTTTCCCCCGCTCGATTCCTTGCAGAATGGCACGGTCGACGCTGTCGGGCGCGGAATTCGCCTTATCCGTCCACTCCGGCGTTAACCTCGCATTAACGTAAACCGTCGGATCGGCCGGATTCTGCCGCCCGTTTTCTTCCGCGCTGTCCGCCGAACCTTCCCCATTCTCGCGATCCCATCGCTTATCGTCCGGCATAGCCGCCTCCTTCCCGGCCGCACATCCGCTTTAACTCTTTCAGCGCCTTATGCAGCCATGTCTTGACCGTGCCTTCCGGTTTCTCCAGAAGCTTTGCGATTTCGCCCACCGTCAAATCCTGATCGTACTTCAAAATAATGACGTGCCGATATTTGGGCGCAAGCTTGTCGATCGCCGCCCGCAGCGTGAGGCGTTCGTCCATCGCCAGCTCGGCGGCCAGCGGTTCCGGCAGCCGGGCAAGCGGCAGCGTCTTGCGCCGGCGCTTCTGCTCGTCCATACAGTAATGAATCAAAATGCGGATGAGCCACGTGTGGAAAAATCGGGGCTCCTTCAACTTTTTCAGCTTCATGTAGGCGCGGCATGTCGTTTCCTGGATCGCTTCCAGCGCATCGGTTTCATCCCGCAGGTAAGCGTAGGCGATCGCGTACAGCCTCGTTTTGGCGCTTCGCATCAATTCGTACAGGGCGTCGTCGTCCCCTCCCTGCGCGGCGCGTACCCGCTCTTCGAGCTCCTCCGTCGTCAAGCCGTCTCCCTCCATTCTTTAATTAGACTTCGGAACGGGGCAAACGGTTTTGATCCGGCGAAAAAAAATCGGCAGCCGAGCGCGCCCCGAAATAAACCGAATTGCGCGGGGTTCGGCGGAGCTTCGTTGGATTTTGTCCAACCAAAATCGGCTTTTTCGCGATTCTCGCTGGCTTCATTGGATTTTGTCCAATCTGGAGAAGCCCTTTCGGAGATTTCGTCCGAATTGGCAGTTCCTCGTTGGATAAAATCCACTCTAGATTGAGATTTCCCCGTTTCCGGCTTGTTCGAATGGATAAAATCCAACATAGGCTCCCCGCTGCAGGAGGGGATCTCCCCGCCGAACGGATCCTCCGCCGGCTGAGCGGATCTCCCGCTGTCCCGCAAGCCGCGCCGTCTCCAAAAAAAACCGCCCCGGCCAGGAGGCCGCGAGGCGGTTTGAAAGGCGACAAGCACCGGGCAACGTCCGAAGCGGACGCGCGATCTTAGCTTTCGAGCAGAAGCGATTCCGGATCTTCGAGCAGTTCCTTGACTTTGACGAGGAAGCTGACCGCTTCGGCGCCGTCCACGATCCGGTGATCGTAGGAGAGCGCAAGGTACATCATCGGGCGGATCTCCATCGTCTCGTTGTTGATGGCGACCGGACGGTACTGGATTTTGTGCATGCCGAGAATCCCGACTTGCGGCGCGTTCAGAATCGGCGTCGACAGCAGCGAGCCGAACACGCCGCCGTTCGTGATCGTGAACGTGCCGCCGCTCAGATCGGACAGGCTCAGCGTATTGGAACGGGCTTTCTTCGCGAGATCGGCGATCGTGCGCTCGATTTCGGCGAAGCCGAGACGGTCCGCGTCGCGTACGACCGGAACGACAAGGCCTTCCTTGGCGGCCACGGCGATGCCGATGTCATAGTAGTGCTTTTCGATGATGTCTTCGCCGTCGATTTCCGCGTTGAGCAGCGGGAACCGCTTGAGCGCGCCTACGACGGCTTTCGTGAAGAACGACATGAAGCCGAGGTTGACTTCGAATTTTTCTTGGAACGATTGCTTGCGGCGTTTGCGAACGTCGAGAATGGCGGTCATGTCGACTTCGTTAAACGTCGTCAGCATCGCGGCGTTGTGCTGCGCTTCGACGAGGCGATTCGCGATCGTCAGCCGACGGCGCGACATGCGCTTGCGTTCCGACGGCTTGGCCGGATTGACGGCGGCCGGAGCTGCGGCCGCCGCAGGCTTGGCTGCCGGAGCGGCAGCGGAGGCCGGAGCGGAACCGGCTGCGCGCACGTCCTCGGGATAGACGCGGCCGAGCGGATCGCGGGTCGGCGTGCGGCTCAAGTCGATGCCCTGCTCGCGCGCCAGCTTGCGGGCGGCCGGGGATGCCGGAACGTTCGCGGCGGAATCCGCGGCCGCGGGAGCGGCTGCCGGTGCGGCCGGCGCGGCTGCCGGTGCGGCTGCAGGAGCTGCGGGAGCCAAAGCGGCCGGGGCCGCGGGCGCAGGGGCCGCGGCAGCGCCGCCTTCGCCGATCCGTCCGACGACTTCGCCGATTTGCACGGTGTCGCCTTCTTGGCGGATGATTTCGGCGATGACGCCGCCTTGGTCCGCGCTGATTTCCAGGTTGACTTTATCGGTTTCCAGTTCGAGCAGCAGGTCGCCCTGCTGAACCGTATCGCCTACTTTAACGGCCCATCTGGCGATGGTTCCTTCCGAGATCGATTCTCCCATAGCGGGTACGATGATTTCTTGCACTGTTGTTACCTCCCCAAGTTAAGAGTCAAGGAACGACTCGGCTTCAACGTTTGCGAGATGATATACTGCTGTTCCAGCGCGTGGACCTGCTGGAAGCCGGTAGCCGGGCTCGAACGGTCCGGGCGGCCGATATATTGAACGGAGACGCCGGCGGGGGCAAGATCGCGAAGCCGGGACTCGACGAAATTCCAAGCACCCATATTGCGCGGTTCTTCCTGAACCCATACGATTTCTTTCAGTTTCGGGTAGCGTCCGGCAATTTCGGCGATTTCGTTCGCCGGGAAAGGATAAAGCTGCTCGACGCGGGCGATATGCAGCCAATCCGTCTTGCCGTTCTCTTCCTTCTCAAGCGCTTCGGCCAAATCGATCGACACTTTGCCCGAGCAGAGCACGAGCCGTTCGACGCGGTCTTTCTTGCCTCCGAGGCCCGGATGCTCCAACACGGAGCGGAACGAGCCTTCGCTGAACTCCGCAGGCGCCGAAGCGACGCGCGGGTTCCGCAACAGGCTTTTCGGGCTCATGAGCACGAGCGGCCTCGCGTTGTCCGTGCCCAGCAGGGACGCTTGGCGGCGGAGCAGGTGAAAATACTGTGCCGCGCTCGAAACGTTGGCCACGATCCAGTTTTCTTCGCCGGAGAGCTGCAGCACCCGTTCGAGCCGCGCGCTCGAGTGCTCCGGCCCCTGGCCTTCGAAGCCGTGCGGAAGCAGCATGACCAGGCTCGATTTTTCGGACCATTTGGAGCGTCCGGCCGCGATGAACTGGTCGAACAGCACCTGCGCCACGTTCGCGAAATCGCCGAACTGCGCTTCCCAGATGACCATCGTTTCGGGAGAAAACACGTTATAGCCGTATTCGAAGCCCAAAACGGCCGATTCGGACAACGGGCTGTTATGAATCGCAAACGATGCCCGGGCTTGCGGCAAGCGGTGCAGCGGACAGAACACGTCGCCCGTCTCCGGGTCGTGAAGCACGAGGTTCCGGTGCGCGAACGTGGCGCGCTCGGCATCCTGCCCGGTAATCCGGATCGGACGGCCCTCGGACAAAATCGTGGCGAACGCCAGCGTTTCCGCGTGGCTCCAGTCCACCTTTTCCCCTTCGTTCAGCGCGTCCGCGCGGCGTTCCAAAATCTTTTGCAGCTTCGGATACACCTTGAATCCGTTCGGCCACCGCAGCAGCTCGGCGTTGATTTCGCGAAGCTTCTCGAGCGGCACCGCCGTCGGGAACGCCGGTTCCTTGTCGTCAGCCTCGGGCGGCGATTGGTGCACCGCTTCCTGCCCTTCGTTCTGCTTCACTTGCTCGTACGCTTCCTTCAGCTTGTCGAGCACGGATTTTTTGATTTCGTCGTAGGTTCCCTCGCTCAGGGCGCCCGCTGCGGAAAGCTTGTTCCAGTAGATCTTGCTGACCGACGGGTGAGCCTTCACTTTCTTATAGATCAGCGGCTGGGTCGCATCCGGATCGTCGCCCTCGTTGTGGCCGTATTTCCGGTAGCCGACCAGATCGATCAGGAAATCCTTCTTGAACAGTTTGCGATATTCGGCGGCCATTCGCGCCGCGGCGATGCAGGCTTCAGGATCGTCCGCGTTGACGTGAACGATCGGAATTTCATATCCTTTGGCCGCGTCGCTCGCATAATGGGTCGAACGCGAATCGACGCTCTCGGTCGTAAAGCCGATTTTGTTATTGACGATAATATGGATCGTGCCGCCGATTCCGTAGCCCCGCAACTGGCCGAGGTTCAACGTTTCCGTTACGATGCCCTCGCCCGGGAAAGCCGCGTCCCCGTGCATGACGATCGATGCCGCGAGATCGAAATTTTGCTTCGGATAGCCCGGTTGGCTCCGATCCTCCTGGGCGGCACGCGCGAAGCCTTGCACGACCGGATTGACGTACTCGAGATGGCTCGGATTGTTCGCCAGCGTGATGCGCGTTTCGACGGCTTCGCCCGTCTTGATCGAACGGTTCGCTCCGAGATGGTATTTGACATCCCCCGTCCAGCCGTAATTGATGCCGATCGAGCCTTCGGACGGGATCAGATTTTTGTTCGGCGAATGATGGAACTCGGAAAAAATTTTCGAATACGGCTTATTCAGCACGTGGGCCAGAATATTCAGGCGGCCGCGGTGAGCCATGCCCATCGTGATGTTGCGGACGCCGTCGTTCGTCAGCTCGTGCACGATTTCGTCCACGAGCGCGACCAGCACGTCGTTGCCCTCTACGGAGAACCGTTTTTGGCCGACGAAGGTGCGGTGCAGAAAATCTTCGAACTGCTCCGCCTCGATCAGGCGGGTCAGCAGCTTCCGCTGTTCCGCGGCGTTCGGCTTCTTGGACGGAATTTCCTGCTCCGCCCAATGGTTCAGCCACTTTCTTTCCTCTTCGGAATGAACGTGGCCGAAGTCGAAGGCGATCGTTCCGGTGTAGGTTTCGCGCAGCTTCTTGATCGCTTCCCAGCCGTTCGCGAGGCCCGCCGGAGCGCCTTCCCATACGAGCTCGGCCGGCAAAGCCGCCAGGTCCGCTTCGCTCAGTCCGAACGCGGAAGGCTCCATAATGTTCGTATCCGCTTTCGGACCGATGCCCAGCGGATCGATGTCCGCAGCCAAATGGCCGTAAGCGCGAATATTGAAAACAAGCTTGCCGGCAAGCACGGCGTTCCGCAGCTGCCGCGGGTCGATTCCGGCCGCCGAAGGAGCCGCCTGCGCGGCCGAACCGGCATAGCGAAGAGGCGGCGCTCCTTTTGTCGCGAACAGTTCGCGATATTCCGGCTCTACCGCCTCCGGATTGCTCAAATACAATTCATACTGCTCCTGGATGTAGCCCAAATTGTGGCCGTAGTACTTTTCCCAGAATTCACGTTGGGTACACTCTTCTGTCGCCATGGTCCTACCCCTCGAGTTCATTGATTTGTCGATAAAATGAATTTTTAAACGTAAATAAGTCACCCTAGAAATTATAGTATATCCTTGACGATGTTAAAAATAATCAATTCCTATCAATATCATCTCAAAATGAGATGGATGGGCCCGCGCAAGGAAAAAAGGGGCTCCGAGCACGACCCCCGGGGCCATTCATTTTCTCAAGCGGTCGTCGGACATCCGTTTAAGCCGCCCGCTTCACCCCGGCAAATCTGCCGCGGCGTCCAAAATCTGCCCCATCGTAAAAGAGACGCAGGGCAGCCGTTCGGACCGGACCGCCTCGTCCCTCTCATAGACGTTGAGCAGCTCGTAGCTTCCGTCAGACAAAACGTACTGCTCCAGCGCTTCGTTGCCGGGGTCGGCGATCCAGTATTCGGGAATCCGGTAAGCGGAATAAACGTCCAGCTTGTCGAACCTGTCCCGCTTGACCGAATGAGGCGAAAGGATTTCCACGACGAGATCGGGAATGCCCTCGATCCCCCTGCGGGTGATAATCCCGATTCGGCTGCGGTTAATCATGACGATATCGGGCTGGCGGACCTCCGTCGGGGACAAAATCAGATCGACCGGAGACGCAATGACGATATAATCGTTCTGACATCCGTTCGTAAGAACATTTTGCATGAAATAGCTGATGACTTGATGCTTGGGCGTGGGCCCCGGAGACATCGACTCCAGCACGCCGTCCGCGATCTCGTACCGCTTTCCGTCATCAGGCATGTTGGCGTAATCGTCGTACGTTACCGGCTGTTCCCGGATCGTCGCCGCGCGCTCGCCGGCATTTGCCGTCCTTTTCGACCGCTTTTCCCCGTTCATCCGAACATTCGCCCTCCATCATGCAAATAGCACCTCATCAAAGCTGCACGCATCGTGATCGGCTTTGTGAGGTGCTTCCCCGTCTTTCGTTGCTTTTATTATCTATCGGTTCGTCCTTCGTGTCAACGCCGCGAAGAGCCGGGTCAGTGTCAAGCTAGCGTGGGCAGTCATTTAAGATGCCTGGAACGCGAACCCCGAAGGAACCTCTTCCTTGTAAGCGCTTTGCTTCGTTCTTTCATCAAACACAAGTGATTTGTCAGAATTTTTTGCCGTTATCCGCGAAGTGCTTTGAGTGCCATACCCGTTGTGCTGCTTTGCTTCGGTCCTTGCAGCATGCGAATCATTCCAGCGATACAACCCTTGACCGGTTGCGTCACGTTCTTGAGCAATTGCCGCATGTTTATCGACTGCTGCGGCGTTGCCTGCTTACTCGCTTGTCCTTCAACCGTTCTTACCACCGTGCCCGCTTCTTGAATCCTCATCATCGTCCTCAGCATCGCCCTGACGCCTCGCTCACTCCAACTGTACCCGCCACGCTTCGTCCGCTTGGCGAATATACGCATCTGCGATTCCGCGCTTCCCATCGGGCGCATACCGCTTGTGTCGATCCCCTTCGCCTGGAGTGTTTTTCGGTAGTCGTCCAAATGCTTCTCATGCCGCTTTAGAAATCTTTTATACGGCTTCCAATCCTTCCGGTTCTCTTCCGCTATCTCTTGCTCCGACACGCCTTCCAGGACCGCCATAAGCGCGGCTGCATCCTGTTTGGCCAAAGACCGTCTCACGGTCTCCCACACCTGCGGCAAATGACCAACAAAGCGTTTCAAATCACGCGCCACATGAAAGCGGTCCAGCATGTACAGACATTGGTGAAAGTAGGATGTACATTCCCCGATCCACGCCGCGCCGTCTCCGTTCACCACAAGCCACGTGTTCTCGTCGATTTCGTAACGCTCCACCAGAAAGTCCCCGAACCCTTCCCAGAAGTCGCCGCCGCTCGTATGCAGGTAATGCTGTTTGTTCTTCAGCTGTACCCGCTTGCCGTTCTTCTCCCAGCCTTCGTGTACGACTGCAATTGCGTTCTCCATCCCGCGCTTTTTGCTCCGCTGCAGCTTCGTGTACAGCCCATCCACTTCCACGAACAGCACGCGGGCAGCGCGCCGTTTCACCGCTGGCATCGGCTGTTGCGCACGCTCCATCAGTTTTTCCCTGATCGCTTGGTGGCTCAGCACATTGTAGCCCAAAAGCTGCTCCAGCCTCTTTGCGCTGTCCCGGTACGACGGTCCTTGGCTTGCGAATGCGATTGCTGTCTCTTCCAAATGCGGACTGACTTTCCCGCGCCCTTCGAATTGCAACAGCTGATCCAGCAGATACACGTGTTTGCCGCTTCTACGGTCACAGTACAATCTCCGCTTAAAGCGCACATTCCCGAACACTGTGTTGACGCTTGTTTCACGCTCGTCCTTTACTCGATAACGCTCTCGGTCCCGTTGCTCCAGGATCTGCTGATCCAGCGCCTCCAGTACCTGCTTCATCGCACGAGCGAATTCCTCCTGCATTTTCCGGAAAATCCATTGCTCAATCTCTTTCATCGTCGGCATTGTTGTGGTAAAGTGGCTCACAGGAGCTTCCTCCTTCTTGGTGTGTTGTGCGCAAACATCACTTTACCAAGGGAGAAGCTCTTTTTCTATATCCGCTTTTTCCAATTCCTACACCCACAGAGATTTTACACTATCAAGAGCCGGGAACCCGCCAATGCAACGTCGCCAGTGCAACCGTCACTTCGGACCCTCGAACGCCCCGTTGTAGCATCGCCTGCAAACCGGCTTGTAATCCTCGTTTCCCCCGATTTGAATTTGGTCCCCCTCGTTGACGGGCTGTCCGTCTTTATACCGGATGACCATCGTCGCCTTGCGGTCGCAGTACCAGCAGATCGTTTTGATCTCTTCGATTTTGTCCGCGTAGGCAAGCAAATAATAGCTTCCTTCGAACAGGTTGTTTTGAAAATCGTTTTTCAGGCCGAACGCCATGACCGGAATGTCGAGCTCGTCCACGATTCTCGCGAGGTCCAGCACCTGCTTTTTGTTCAAAAATTGGGCTTCGTCCACGAGCACGCAGTAGATGCGTTTTCGGCCTTCCCTGGGCAAGAACGACTTCACGCTTTCGAATAAATCGGTGTCGTCCTCGACCGGGATCGCTTCGCGCGTCAAACCCGCGCGGGAACCGATGCGGTTGTGCCCGCTCCGGGTATCGATCGAAGGAGAGAACAGCAATACCGGCTTGCCTTGCTCCTCGTAGTTGTGCGCGACCTTAATGATTTCGATCGATTTGCCGCTGTTCATCGTTCCGTATTTAAAGTACAGCTGCGCCATTCGCTTCCCTCCGGTCTTCCGCACCCGCGGCTTGATTCGTGCTGTTTACAAACGACCGGACAATTCGTTCGCAAAACCGCCCCGTGCCTTCGTTCCATTTTACTCCTCGCTTCGGCGCTTTGCCAGCATCGCTTCCAGACGTCCGAAGGAAGTTCGCTTGCTTGACCGGTTCTGTATGCCTATCGATAGACAGAAGGGGCCGTCCCCCAGGTCGATTTTGACCTTTCGGGACGGCCCCAAGCAGCCTCCGAAGGACGAGCCCCCGGCAGCGAAAGCTAAATGTCTTAAATGGTCAGCCAGCGCTTGAACATATGCTTCGTCGTGTCGCGGTTAATGGCCGCGATCGAAGTCGTCAGCGGAATGCCCTTCGGGCAGGAGCGCACGCAGTTTTGCGAGTTGCCGCAGCCTTCGATGCCTCCGTCCTCCATCAGCGCTTCCAGACGTTCGTGGGCGTTCATTTCGCCCGTCGGGTGAGCGTTGAACAGACGGACCTGCGAAATCGGGGCCGGTCCGATAAAGCTGGAGCGATCGTTGACGTTCGGGCACGCCTCGAGGCAGACGCCGCACGTCATGCATTTGGACAGTTCGTACGCCCATTGGCGCTTCGATTCCGCCATCCGCGGGCCCGGGCCGAGGTCGTAAGTGCCGTCGATCGGAATCCACGCCTTGACGCGCTTGAGAGCGTTGAACATGCGCTCACGGTTGATGACCAGGTCGCGGACGACCGGGAACGTCGTCATCGGTTCGAGGCGGATCGGCTGCTCGAGCTGATCGATCAGCGCGGAGCAAGCCTGGCGCGGCTTGCCGTTGATCACCATCGAGCAGGCGCCGCACACTTCTTCCAGACAGTTCGACTCCCAGCAGACCGGCTTCGTTTTCGAGCCGTCCGCCTTGACCGGATTCCGCTGAATTTCCATCAGCGCGCTGATGACGTTCATGTTCGAACGGTACGGGATATCGAACTCTTCCGTGTAAGGAGCCGAGTCCGGATTGTCCCGACGGGTGATAATGAATTTGACTGTGCGTTTGGCGGTTGCCGTTTCGGCCATCGCTTATCCCTCCTTCTTCTTGTTGGTGGAATAGTCGCGCTTCCGGGGCTTGATGAGCGAAACATCCACGTCCTCGTACGAAATTTCCGGACCTTCGTGCGTCCATTTCGCCTTCGTCGTCTTCAGGAAGTTTTCGTCGTCGCGTTCCGGGAATTCCGGCTTATAGTGCGCGCCGCGGCTTTCGTTCCGCAGAAGGGCGCCGACCGTCATGGCTTCGGCAAGCTCCAGCATGTTCCACAGCTGGCGGGTAAACGAAGCGCCCGCGTTGTTCCACCGCGCCGTATCGTTAATGTTGATTTTGTTGTAGCGCTCTTTCAATTCCTTGATTTTGCCGACCGTCTCTTCGAGTTTCTTGTTGAAACGGACGACGGTCATGTTGTTCGTCATCCATTCGCCAAGCTCTTTGTGCATGACGTAGGCGTTCTCGTTGCCGTCCAATTTCAGGATCGATTCGTATTGGGCGGCCGCTTTCGCGCGCTCGCGTTCGAATACGCTCTCGGACACGTCCTCGGCCGATTTTTTCAGGCCTTTGATGTATTCGATCGCCTTCGGTCCGGTCACCATGCCGCCGTAGATCGCCGAAAGGAGCGAGTTTGCGCCCAGACGGTTGGCTCCGTGGTATTGATAATCGCATTCGCCGCAAGCGAAAAGCCCCGGAATGTTCGTCATCTGGTTGTAATCGACCCACAGGCCGCCCATCGAATAGTGAACCGCCGGGAAAATCTTCATCGGAATTTTCCGCGGGTCGTCGCCGGTGAACTTCTCGTAGATCTCGATAATGCCGCCGAGCTTGACGTCCAGCTCCTTCGGATCCTTGTGGGAAAGGTCGAGATAAACCTTGTTCTCGCCGTCGATGCCGAGCTTCTGGTTGACGCAGACGTCAAAAATTTCGCGAGTCGCGATGTCGCGGGGCACGAGGTTGCCGTAAGCCGGATATTTCTCTTCGAGGAAGTACCACGGCTTGCCGTCCTTGTACGTCCAGATGCGTCCGCCTTCGCCGCGGGCCGATTCGCTCATGAGACGGTTTTTGTCGTCGCCCGGAATCGCGGTCGGGTGAATTTGGATGAATTCGCCGTTCGCGTAATAGACGCCTTGCTGGTACACGGCGCTTGCCGCCGTGCCGGTGTTGATGACGGAGTTCGTCGTTTTGCCGAAAATGATGCCGGGGCCGCCCGTCGCCAGAATGACCGCGTCCGCGCGGAACGTTTTCACTTCCATCGAACGCAGGTCCTGCGTCACGATGCCGCGGCAAATGCCTTCCTCGTCGACGACCGCGCCGGTAAATTCACAGTGCTCGAACTTCTGCACGAGCCCCGCGGCCTCCCAGCGGCGAACCTGCTCGTCCAGCGCGTACAGCAGCTGCTGTCCCGTCGTGGCGCCCGCGAACGCGGTACGGTGATATTGCGTGCCGCCGAACCGGCGGAAGTCGAGCAGGCCTTCCGGCGTCCGGCTGAACATGACGCCCATCCGGTCCATCAGATGGATGATGCCCGGAGCCGCTTCGCACATCGCCTTGACTTGCGGCTGATTCGCGAGGAAGTCTCCGCCGTACACCGTATCGTCAAAGTGCTCCCATGGGGAGTCGCCTTCGCCCTTCGTATTTACCGCGCCGTTGATGCCGCCTTGCGCGCACACCGAGTGCGACCGCTTGACCGGCACGAGCGAGAACAGGTCGACCCGCATGCCCGCTTCCGCAGCTTTGACGGTAGCCATCAAACCTGCCAGGCCGCCGCCGACGACGATCACTTTTTGATTTGCCATTGATGTTTCCTCCCCTTAACTGATCGTTACCGAACCGAGCGCCGAAGCGGCCGCCGCGAACTCTTCTCCGCGGAACGCGAACAGCGACAGCAGGAACAAGGCGGTTACGATCACGAAAATGCCCATGCAGATGTTCGAGGAGACGCGTTGGGCGCGCGGTCCGACCGTAATGCCCCAGCTGACCAGAAACGCCCACAGGCCGTTCGCGAAGTGGAACGAGGCGGCCAGAACGCCGATAATAAAGAACGTAAAATAAACCGGATTGCTGACGATGCCGTGCATATGGTTGCCCAGCTCTTCATGAGTCGTGTTGCCGAGCGCGATTTGAACGCGAGTCGTCCACACGTGCCAAATCACGAAGATGAAGGTGATCACCCCTGTAATCCGCTGCAGCGCGAACGCCCAGTTCCGGCCGTAGCTGTAACGGTTCACGTTCAGGTCGGAGGTGAACGCCAGATACAGCCCGTAAACGCCGTGGAATGCGATCGGAAGCCAGATGAAGAACAGCTCCAGGAAAAATACGAGCGGAAGGCTGTTCAGCAGATTTACCGCATCCTTGAAGCCTTCCGGGCCGCCTTCAAACGCGGAGTAGTTCGTCAGGGCGTGTTCGATGAAAAACAGCCCGAGCGGAATGACTCCGAGCAGCGAATGAAGCTTGCGGGGGTAATACGAATTTCCACTCATGTCGTTGTGCCTGCTCCTTTCGAATCCGTACGTTTTGGACGAAAAACGGCCGCTACTGTCGCGGAAGCGCTTTTTCGTCACGATTTTGTCACTCTTCTAAGGTTACTGCATTTTCGCTTATAATGGAACTGCTTATTTTTTATTAACACTTATACCGAATACGCATAAGCGGAAGGATGACCTGTTATGCTGGAAGATATGAAGCTGTTCGCCACCGTCGTGGAGCATTCAAGCCTAAACCGGGCCGCCGAACGGCTCAATTTGACGCAGCCCGCGCTTTCCCGCCGCATCGCCCGGCTGGAGCGGGAGCTGGAGGTCGATCTGTTCCGGCGGATCGGCAAAAGGCTCGAGCTGACGCCGGCCGGCCAGCTCACGTACGAATTCGCGCTGGAGCTGCGCCGCTTCCACGGCGAATACCTTCAGCGCTTGAACGCTTTCAAAACGGAGGAAGCGCCGGTGACGACGATCGGCGCGAGCCTGACGTCGCTGCAAACGACGCTTCCGGAAATCGTCAAGGCGATCACCGAAAAGCATCCGAACCTGGAAATCAAGGCGATCACGGGAAAATCGCATGAAATCGCCACGCTCGTCAAAGAACGGAAAGTCGACTTCGGCATCGTCGCCTCGGCCGTCGACGACGACCCGGCCGTCACGAGCGTCCCCCTGTTCGACGACAGCCTCATGCTCGTGCTGCCGCGCACGCATTTTATATTGGAAAAAACCCAGCTCGAAATGAAGGATTTGAACGGCCTGCCGATGATTTTATTCGCCCCCGGAACCTGGTACCGCACGCTTACCGACGAGTTGTTCCGGCGCCATGGGATCAAACCGGACGTCCGCATGGAAATCGATTCGTTCGAAGCGATCGTCCGCCTGCTCGCCGCTTGCCGCGCTGGCACGCTGCTGCCGACGTCCTATCTGCGCCCGCAGCTTCTGGAAGACAACGACTTGTACGTCGTCCGGCTCAAGGAGCTGGAGGTGACCAAGCGCACGACGTCGCTCATCTACGGAGACTTGGGCTGGCTCGTCCCGTCCACGCGGTATCTCATCGAAGAGACGATCGCCTATTTTTCCCGGAACAGCTTCAAATCGAGCGAGCATTTGACGCCTTGATGGCGAATGTTTCCGGTATATTGCCCGTTAAAAAGTATGTTATCCTCACTAGGAGCTGGATAGACTCTTCCGAGTCAGGAAATTCAAGCTTAATCTGCCAAAACCACCGATATTTTCATCCCCGAATCGCGCGAAAAAGCGAAAATCTTCGGCTTCCAAAACGTTAAACTGTACATTCTCGAGTAAGCTCGAGCCGCAATTTTCGCACATAGGAGCTGCTGCATAAAAAAGATTGGCGACGTCAGGGAGCATATCCCTGCGTCGCCGTTTTTTGTTTTCGGTTCCGCTGTCGCCACTATTCGCAACCTCTCAATGGCCTTTCGCCTTCCCTTTCCGCGGGTACGTTTTGTACAAGAAATGGTCGTTAATTGCGATTTCGCGCTTCGGGGCAAATAACGGTCCGGGGAGGCCGTTATTCGCGAATTACCCCGCACCGTAGGCAAATGGAAGCTGCCACGAAGCCGCTCTGATTCGCGGTCCGCTTTCCGGCACGGCCAGCATTTCCGTGAGCGCGACCGGCTCGTATCCTTTGGCGCGAAGCCAATCGATCAGCGGGGGCAGCGCCTCGACCGTGCCGGACAAATCCTGTCCGACGCCTCCGCCCGCGTGCAGCAAAATAATCGAACCCGGCCGCACCGCCTCGGTCACATTCCGGATAATTTCGGGCGCTTGAAGCTGACGCCAATCGAGAGAGTCAACGTTCCAATTGACGACGGTATAGCCCTGCGAGATCGCCCACTTCAACTGCGGCTCCGTAATCTCTCCGTACGGCGGACGGATCAGCTTCGGGACGAACCCGATTTGCTTGCGGATAATCGCACCCGTCCGTTCGATTTCGGAAACCATTTTCCGCGTGGACAATCGCGAGAAATCCGGATGGCTGAACGAATGGTTGCCGATCGCATGCCCTTCGGCGTGAATTCGCTTGACCAATCCCGGATGCTTGGCCGCTTTCATCCCCACGACGAAAAACGTCGCATGCACCCTTTTTTCCTTTAAAATATCCAGCACCTGCGGCGTAAACCTCGGATCCGGCACGTCGTCGAACGTCAGCGCCACCTGACGGGGGCGGCCCGGAGCGGATAAAATAAACGCGCCTCTGTACCTTCGCTGCATATCGGCCCAATTTAGCTTCGGCCGGCTTTCGTTCGCGCGAACGAGACGCTCCGTTTCCGCGTTCGTTCCCGATCCAACGAGACGCCCCGCTTCCGCGTTCGTTCCCGCAGCCGCCCCTTCTCCTTCGGCGAACAGCAAAAGAACGGCGCAGCCCAGCAACAGCGCGCGCCGTCCCCATCCCGATATAAGCATCGCTACCACCCCACTCCCTTGAGAAACCTGCGCCTCCCATAGGGTTAGCGGAACGACTTTTTATCATGCATAAGCATCTGGCCCGATCTGCGGCTATTTCTCGATCGATTCCTGAAATTGCTCGATTTGCTCGTTCGTCCCGATGACGACCATGACGTCTTTTTTCTCCAGCAAATCTTCGGCCGTCGGGGCGATAATGATGCCTTTCGGCTTGTTGATGGCCACGACGCTGCAGCCGAAGCGCCCGCGGGGATTGACCTCGGAGAGCGATTTGCCCGTCAGGCAGTCCGGCACGTTCAATTCCGCGATCGTGTACGTCTTCGAAAGCTCGATGTAATCGAGCAGATTCGGCGAGACGAGCTGGTGCGCCACGCGAATGCCCATATCCCGTTCGGGGTAGATGATCCGGTCGACGCCAAGCCGCTCCAACACCCGGCCGTGAAGCTCGTTCACCGCCTTGGCGACGACTTTTTTGACGCCGAGCTCCTTTAGCAAAATCGTCGCGAGAATGCTCGCCTGGATGTCGTCCCCGATCGCGACGACTCCGCAATCGAAATTGCGGGCGCCGATGGAACGGAGAACTTCCTCCTCCGTTGCGTCCGCAACGACCGCATGCGTCAGGACGCCGCTCATCTCCTGCACCTTTTCCTCGTCGCGGTCCACGCCGAGCACCTCGAAGCCGAGCTCGATCAGCTCGCGGCCCAAGCTCGACCCGAAACGTCCCAGTCCGATAATGACAAATTGATTCAGCTTCATGTTCGCTCTCTTCCTCTACCCGATCATAATTTTGCCTTCGGCGTGGCGGTACAGCTCGCGGCCCTTTCTCGGTCCGAGCGCATAGCCCATCGTCAACGGGCCCAATCTGCCGATAAACATCAGCAAAACAATCATGATTTTCCCCGCGTCCGTCAGCTCGAGCGTCAAGCCCATCGACAGGCCGACCGTGCCGAACGCGGACGTCGCCTCGAATAAAATCATCAAAAAATGGCGGTCCTGCGTCGTCGAAAGAATCATCGTTCCGATCAGGACGATGGCGAGCGATATAAGCGTAATGGTGAGCGCTTTATATACCCGCTCCTGGGCGAGGCGGTACCGGAACATCGCCACGTCCTGCTTGCCCCGGATCATCGCCCACACGGCGCCGAGCAGCGCGGCGAACGTCGTCGTCTTGATCCCCCCGCCCGTCGAGCCCGGCGACGCCCCGATAAACATATACAGGATGATGAAAAATTGGGTCGCCTGGCGGAGCGAAGCGATATCGAGCGAGTTGACGCCCGCCGTGCGAGGCGAAACCGACTGCAGGAACGCGGCCAATATTTTCTCGCCGAACGTCAGCGGGCCCATCGTGTCCGGATTGGAGTATTCGAAAATGAAGATGACGAACGCGCCGAACAAAATCAGAAACCCGGACATGCTGAGCACGACTTTGGAATGCAGCGTCAGACGCCTCGTTTTTTTGAAATCCGCCAAATCCGACAGCACGACGAAGCCGAGCCCGCCCGAGACGATGAGCAGCATCGAAACGATGTTGACGAGCGGATCCCCCGCGTACATCGTCAGGCTCCGGTAATCGCCCATAATATCGAAGCCGGCGTTGTTGAAGAAGGAAATCGCATGAAAAACGCCGAGATACGCCGCGCGGCCCGGGCTGACGTCGAACATGAATCTCGCGGTGAACAGCACCGCTCCGGCGGCCTCGATCGACAACGCGTAGACGACGACGCGGCGAACGAGCCGCACGATGCCTTCGATGCTCGTCTGGTTGAGCGCTTCCTGCAGGATGAGCCGCTCCTTGAGCGAGATGCGCCGCTTCAGAAAAATGGCGAACAGCGTAGCCATCGTCATGAAGCCGAGCCCGCCGACCTGAATGAGAACCAGAATAACCAGCTGGCCGAATACGGAATAGTGCGTGCCCGTATCGACGACGACGAGCCCCGTCACGCAGGTAGCCGAAGTCGCCGTGAACAGCGCGTCGAGCCAGGGCGTCGCCTCCCCCGTCGCGGACGCGGCGGGCAGCCGCAGCAGCTGCGAGCCGATGAAGATGATGCACGCGAATCCGAGCACCAGCAGCCGCGGCGGCGATGCCGTCAACCACTTGAAGGCCGCTTTCATGGCTCTTCACCTCGCATTTTATCCAATGATGATCTTCCCTTCCGCATGCCGGTACAGCGAGCGATTTTCCCGGGCGGCGAGCGCGAAGGAGAGCGTATACGGACCGACCCGGCCGACGAACATCAGCAGCATAATGATGATTTTCCCCGCCGTCGACAGCTCCGTCGTCAACCCCATCGAAAGCCCCACGGTAGCGAACGCGGAGGTGGCTTCGAACAGGACGCCCATGAACGACGCGTTTTCCGTTACGGACAGGATCATCGTCGCCGCCACGAGAATCGCAAGAGAGAAAAAGGTGATCATGATCGCCTTGTACACCTGGGTTTGGCCGAGACGGTGGCGAAACAGAACGACGTCCGTTTTCCCCCGGATGACCGCGTAAACGGCGGCGACCAGCACCGCGAACGACGTCGTCTTGATTCCGCCGCCCGTCGAGCCGGGCGACGCGCCGATAAACATCAGCCAGACGATAAAAAACTGCGTCGCCTGGCGCATGTCGTACATGTTGAGCGTGGTGACGCCGGCCGACCGCGGCGTTGCCGAATGCAGCAGCGCGGCAAGGAGCTGGTTGCCGAAGTTTAACGGCCCGAACGTTTTCTCGTTCGTATATTCGAAAATGAAAATGACGATCGCGCCCCCGACGAACAGCAGAACGGTGACGCTCAGCACGACCTTGGAATGAAGCGACAGCCGTTTGCGCTGCGGCCACTCGACCAAATCCGCCAGGACGACGAAGCCCAGGCTTCCGCAAAGGATCAAAATGATGGAAATGACGTTCATGTAAGGATCGGAAACGTAATCGGACATGCTGCGAAAATCGCCGAACAGATCGAACCCGGCGTTGTTGAATACCGATACCCCGTGAAAAATGCCGTAGTACAGCGCGCGTCCGAGGCTCATTTCCTCCATGAACCGGATCGCGTAAAGCAGCGAGCCGACCGCTTCGATCGTCAGCGCATACAGCACGACTTTGCGCACGAGCCGGACCAGCCCCTCCAAAGTGTTCTGATTCAGGGATTCCTGCAGCGCAAGCCGGTCCCGCAGCGAAACCTTGCGCCGAAGCATGAGAGCGAACAGCGTTCCCATCGTCATGAAGCCGAGTCCTCCGACCTGGATCAGGATCAGAAGAACCCAGTGGCCAAACGCGGAAAAATGAGTTCCGGTATCCACCACGACGAGACCGGTCACGCACAGGGCGGAAACCGAAGTGAACCAGGCGTCGATCCAGCTCAGCGTTTGGCCGCTCACGACGGAAACCGGCAGCTTGAGCAGCACGGCCCCGACCGCGATAAGGAACGCGAAGCCGAATACCAGGGTGCGATAAGGCGAAGCATAAAGCCAGCGAACGGCTTTTTTGTACAAGTCGGTCACCTCGTTCGAAGTCAAGCGTCATCCGTTCCGTCCAAACCCGTGAGGGCGAAAAGTTCACCCTTAATCTTTCCGAAATCGCAAAAAAAGACACCGGCACTCCGGTGTCTTCGCACACTGAGTCCTGTTCGGCTGCAGCCTACGAGGTTAGCTGACGGGTTCGGGCCTGAACAGGCAGCCCTATCCCGCGCGCCGCCTGCGCGCGCAAGGAATTCACCCCGACCGCGGCGCCAATGCGGCGGCGGCATTTGGTTCCCCCGTTTTCTTGCGGAAATTCGGCTGTTTAGTATGATAGGGAATAACGATAATAATCGAATGCAAAATTACATACCATCGCATTATAGTCTCTCCGCTTAACGCGGACAACTGCCAAATCCGGCTAATAATGCAGTTTGGAGCGTTAATTGCTTCGGCAAGCGGCGGAAACGGGGAGCGATGCATCAATCTTCGCGGTTATCTTCTATTTTCGTTAATTTAGCTAGCAATCGGGCGGAAAACGAGAAAAAAAGAATTATGCGTCCGGTGTATGCGTTTACCTGAACGATTCGAAAGAGCGGAGTGATCGAATTTGATTTCGAAGCGTTGGCTCGTTTGGTCTGCCATCGGTCTCGTCTTGTATTTTTTTATCCAAGTGGCGCCTTATTTCGGTTCCTTGCAGGACTCCGGGGATTTCGGCATGCTGACCCGCGAGGAAGCGAAGTCGGCGGCGCTTGAAGCGGCAACCGCTCGGTTCGGCATTCCCGCTTCGGACCTGGGGGAAGCGCGCGCAGCGCATCTGTCCGACAGCGAGGGCGTGAGCTACTTGTCCAAAGAAAAGCTGCTCGAAGCTTATAACGACGCGTGGGACGAGCGCTTTCCCACCGATGTTTATCGCGTGGACATTCCGCTGGGAGCCGAAAGCAAGCTGGAACTGTCGCTTCACATGAAAACCGGGGAACTCGTCGCGTGGCGCCACGCGACGGAAGGACGATCGACGGGCGGCGCGGACGAAGATCCCGCCCTCCTTGTCCGGCAGGCTCGCGAAACGTTGGCCGAATGGGGCTTCGCCGCGGAAGACTGGGAACCGACGGGCGAAGTCGCCGCGGACGGCGCGGTCGGCTTCCAGTCCCGGAAAGCCGGGCTCGGAGAGGCGAAGCTGCAAGTGTTCGTCAAGCCGGCGCAGCGTTCGCAAGCTTCCTCCGGAACCGGCGCGGAAAGCTCGGCAGCGGAAGACGGCATCCTGCCCGACCGCGCCGGGAGCGAGCTTCGGTACCGGCTTTTGCCGCCCGCATCCTTTATGCAGTATTTGGAGTCGCAGGAGGAAAAGGCCGCTCTCCTGTCCATTTACGGCTCCATGCTTCCGCAGCTCGTCCTGCTCGTTCTTGCGGTCGTCTACTCGGGGCGTACAGCAGTTGGACCTCGTACCGGCGCGGGGCCTTTTTGGCCCCTTTGTTTTTTGTTTTGTATGCGGCCTTTACGTTCAATATGGCGCCCGCCTTCCGGGCTCAGGCCATCGAATCCGGCATGGGGCAGCCGGAAGCGGCGGCGTTCGGATCGATCGTTTTCAATCTGATGATGCTCGCGGCGATGGCGCTCCTGACTTACTTCTCCGCGGTCGCCGGCGACGGCCTGTGGAAATCGGCGGGCCGCGATTTGTGGCCGAGCTGGCGTCAGCCCGACTACGGCCGGCGGGTGCTCGCCGGCATGGGTCGGGGCTACTTGCTGGCGTTCATCGTGCTCGGCGTCCAATCCGTCGCGCTGCTTGCTTTAACCTTTTTGCTCGGGTCGTTCTCTTCCTCCGACGTCACGCAATCGACTTACAACATGACGTATCCTTGGCTGATGCCGCTGCTCGCCTGGTGCGCGGGCATCTCGGAAGAGCTGCAGACGCGGCTGTTCGGCATCGGACTGTTCCGCCGCTGGCTGACGGGCGGGGCTCGCCGGCTGCTGCGCCGGGAGCCGTCTCCGCGGGCGGCGAAAGCGCTGACGTTCGCGGCGATGCTGCCGGCTTCGCTGCTATGGGCGTTCGGGCATGTCGGCTATGCGATCTATCCCGTTCACACCCGATTGATCGAGCTTGTCCTGATCGGCTGCCTGTTCGGCTGGTTCATGCTCCGGTTCGGCCTGATCGCCGTCATTTTCGCCCACGTTTCCGTGAATTCGATTTTGATGGGCGTGCAGATGCTGTTCGACGGCCTGCGCGTCGATCTGGCGGGCGGACTGTTCAGCTTCGCGATGCCTCTGCTCGTCGCCTGGGCGATCTGGCTGCTTCACCGGCGATTCGGGAGCCGGCCGCCATCGCCGAGCCGTTAGAAAACCAAAAGCCCGGCGCAGGCCGTTGCAGCTTGCCGCCGGGCTTCCGATCCTTATCGAATGATCAGGCCTTTCCCTCTTCTTGCCTCTCCTCGTTCAAAGCCTCCAAAATCCGCTTCGCAAGCGCCTCCCCGATCGAGACGGCGCGGAAATCCTCGACCGACGCTTCGCGGATCGCCTTAAGCGAGCCGAAATGCTTGAGCAGCTGCTTGCGCCGCTTTTCGCCGATGCCGGGAATCGCGTCGAGCGCCGAGGCGACCATCGATTTCGCCCGTTTTTCGCGGTGGAACGTAATCGCGAACCGGTGCACCTCGTCCTGAATCCGCTGAAGCAAATAAAACTCCTGGCTGTCGCGCGGCAGCGGCACGGCTTCCGGGGGATCGCCGACGAGCAGCTCGGCGGTCCGGTGCTTCTCGTCCTTGGCGAGGCCGCATACCGGCACATCCAGCCCCAGCTCGTTGACGAGCACGTCCAGCGCGGACGCGATTTGCCCTTTGCCGCCGTCGACGACGATCAGGTCCGGGAGCGGCAAGTTTTCCTTCAGCACGCGCTCGTAGCGGCGGCGGATCACTTCCCGCATCGTCTCGTAGTCGTCCGGTCCGGTGACCGTCCGCACGTTGTATTTGCGGTATTCTTTCTTGTCCGGCTTGCCGTTGGTAAAGACGACCATCGCGGAAACCGGCGACGTCCCCTGGATGTTGGAGTTGTCGAACGCTTCGATGCGGCTCGCGGACGGAATGCCGATGCGCTCGGCGAGCCCTTGCGCCGCCTTGACGCTGCGTTCCTCGTCCCGCTCGATGAGCCTGAACTTCTCCTCCAGCGCCATCCGCGCGTTGCCGCAGGCCATCGATACGAGCTTGCGCTTCGAGCCCCGTTTCGGCACCCTCACCTTGATGCGCAGCCAATTGCGCAGCGAGGCGACGATGTCGCCGCCTTCCCCGTGCGCTTCATCCTCTTCGTCCTCGTCGTCCTCCGGCACCGCGCCTTCGCCTTCCCCGGGCACGGCTCCGTCCGCGAACGCTTCCGCGGATTCGCCCGTTGCCGCCGCGGCGGCGTCTTCCGCTTCGGATGCCGCGTCCGCTTGCTCCGCGTTCCGCGCGGCCTCCTCCTCCGGCGGCGCGGGCAGCAGCACCTCGCGCGGCAGCGCCGGATTGTCGCTGTAATACTGCGTCAAATACGTCAGAAAGTCGTCGTACGGCTCGCCGTAATACGGAAAAACGGAGACGTGGCGCTGAATCATTTTCCCTTGGCGCATGTACAGAATTTGCACGCACATCCAGCCCTTGTCGACGGCGTAGCCGAATACGTCGCGGTCTTTGGCGTCCGCCATCGTAATCGTCTGCTTCTCCATCGTCGCCTCGATCGCCGCGATCTGGTCGCGGTACTCCTTCGCGCGCTCGAACGCCAGCTCCTCGGCGGCTTGCTCCATTTTTTGCTGGAGCTGTTTTTTGATTTCCCGGTGTCCGCCGTTCAAAAATTTCGTGATTTCGCCCGTCATCCGTTCGTATTCGGACGGCTCGACCGGAAATTCGCACGGCGCCAGGCATTGGCCCAGGTGGTAGTAAAGGCAAACCTTGTCCGGCAGGGTGCGGCATTTCCGCAGCGGATACAGCTTGTCGAGCAGCTTTTTCGTTTCTTGGGCCGCGTACGCGTTCGGATACGGTCCGAAATATTTGCCTTTGTCTTTGACGATTTTCCGCGTGACCTCAAGCTTCGGATGCGTCTCGTTCGTGATTTTCAAATACGGGAACGTCTTGTCGTCCTTGAGCAGCACGTTGTAGCGCGGATGATGCTCCTTGATCAGGTTGCACTCGAGAATGAGGGCCTCCGTATTGCTCGCGGTGACGATATATTCGAAATCGCGGATTTCCGCGACGAGCCGCTGGGTTTTCGCGTTATGGCTGCCGCTGAAATACGAGCGGACGCGATTTTTCAGCACTTTGGCCTTGCCGACGTATATGATGGTGCCCTCGCCGTTTTTCATCAAATAACAGCCCGGCTGATCGGGCAGCAGCGCCAGCTTGCGGCGGATGTTTTCCTTCGCCTCTGCGGGGTCCGAAAACAGAACCGTCGGGATTTGCTGCGGCGTATCCATCGCTTGGGAGCGCCTCCTTGCATCTAAAATAACAGACGATGATGCCGATTTGATTATTATTGTATCACACCCCGGACATGCGCAAAATTCCGCAACTTGTCCGCGCAAACGCTTTACAACAAAATGCGAAGTTGGGTATACTGAAGCTAATGATGTTTTCAGGAGGCTTCCCCATGGAGAACGCTAACGTACAAGATCCACGGCTGCACGTGAACGAAGAGCCCCGCGACGATTTGAAGGATCTCGTTTACGGGTTCGGCGGCATGTTCGGCTTTATGTTCATCGTGTTCACGATCGCGGTCATCGTCAAGTTTATCATCACCGACTGAGACGGTCCAACGCCGAAAAGCCGTCCGGAACCTTTACAGGGTTTCCGGGCGGCTTCTTCTTTTTGAGTCGCAACGATTGCCGGACTGACCGTCAGAAGTCGATATCCCGAAAGATCGTTTCCGTCGGAAGCTCGATGCCGGGCAGCACGTCCGACCGCCCGATCGGCTCGTACTTTCCGTCCGCAAGCCCGTGCATATAGATTTGACGCTCGATGTAATCGACCATCCAATATTCGCGAACTCCGTGCCGCTCGTAAAGCCTGAACTTGTCGACCGCGTCCCGCGTGGCGTTCCGCAAGCCGGGAGACACGATCTCGATGATCAAATCGGGCGCTCCGAAAATGCCGTTCGGCCGCAGCAGATGTCTGCGCTCGTTCGAAACATAGGTCAGATCGGGCATCACGTAATCGCCCGTTTCGCCGTGGGCGTATACGGCCGCATTCGAGAGGAACACCCGGCCTGTCCGGTGACGATTAACGAATTGCTGCAGAATCAGGTGAAGCTGTCCCAATACCGATTCATGCGGGAGCGAACTCGGTTCCCGGAGGACCTGCGCGCCGTCCCACACTTCGTAACGCCCTTCCATGTCGATCGAATGATATTCGAAAGCCATCCGGAGTCCTCCAATGCGCAGAATTTACATATATGGATAGTTTATCGGATATGTGCGGAAGGATCAACGATGGACCGTGTCGAGAAAAGGATCGTTTCATCCGCTTCTTTTTCCGTACTTGAGCCCAAAATAAAACAACTTCCCTGACAGCCAGGCTGCCAGGGAAGTCGAACATGATCCCGTTTATTTTCCCGCCGCTTCTCCTTGCGCCCCGTCCCGCGCCGAGCGCCGCTCCGCCACTTCGTCGAACCTGCGCCGTTCGGTTCGTTCGATTTGCACGATGCGGCCGTCATGCACGATGATCTGGACGGTGCCGTACTGAAGGCCGGATACCGCGTCCGTAATCCGGTTTACCCAGCTTTCCGACAGTTCCAATGGTTTGGGCATATGTCGAGTTCCTCCCCTTGATCGTTTAATCTTAAGCTTCGTGACCGCGGCTCATTCGGTTTTCCAGCACGGATTTGACGATCAGCGTCACGATCGCAAGCAGCATCAGCAAAGACGAGACGGCAAACGAAGCGGAAAACTGATACTCGTTGTACAAAATCTCGATGTGCAGCGGCAGCGTGTTCGTCTCGCCCCGGATATGTCCGGAGACGACGGAAACGGCCCCGAATTCCCCCATCGCCCGGGCGTTGCAAAGTATCATCCCGTACAGCAGCCCCCATTTGATGTTCGGGAGCGTGACCTTGCGGAACACTCTCCAGCCCCGAGCGCCGAGACTGACCGCCGCTTCTTCGTCCTGCGCGCCTTGGGCCTCCATCAGCGGAATAAGCTCGCGGGCGACGAACGGAAACGTGACGAACATCGTCGCGAGGACGATTCCCGGCGTGGCGAACACGATTTTGATATCGTGCTCCTGCAGCCACGGGCCGAGAAACCCTTGGGCGCCGAACAGCAGGATGTAAATCAAGCCGCTGATGACGGGAGAGACTGCAAACGGCAAATCGATCAGCGTGACGAGCAGGTTTTTGCCGCGAAACTTGAATTTGGTGACGGCCCAGGCGGCGGCGACGCCGAAAATCGTATTGAGAGGCACGGCAATCAGCGCGGTCACGAGCGTGAGCCTTAAGGCAGCCATCGCGTCGGGGTCGGCCAGGGCGTCGACATAGGCTCCCCAGCCTTTCCGGAACGCTTCCGCCAGCACCGAAATCATCGGCAGCACGACGATGAGTCCGAGAAAGAGCAGCGCGATGCCGATCAGCGCGAACCGGACGAAGCCGGACTCGGTCAAATGCTTGGGCGAAGGCGCGCGTTTTTTGCGGCCGAGAGGATTGGTGACGATACCCGCCATCGGTTATCCCCCCTAAGCCGAGCGCAAACGGCGGTTGCTCCACCGTTGCAGGACGTTGATCAACAGCAGCAGAAGAAACGACATGACCAGCAGGACGACGGCGACGGCGGCCGCCTGGCCGTATTCGAACTGCTCCAGCTTCGTGACGATGAGCAGCGGCGCGATTTCCGTCTTGAGCGGCATGTTTCCCGAGATGAAGACGACCGAGCCGTATTCCCCGATCCCGCGGGCGAAAGCCATCGCAAAGCCCGTGAGCAGCGGCGGCACCAGCTCCGGAAAGATGACCTTGCGGAACGTCCGGAAACGGTGGGCCCCGAGCAGGGCGGCCGCTTCCTCCGTATCCTTGTCGAGATCCTGCAGCACCGGCTGGACGGTGCGGACGACGAACGGGATGCCGATAAAAATGAGCGCGATCGTAATGCCGATCGGCGTATACGCGACTTTGACGCCGAGCGGCTCGAGCAGCGATCCGACCCAGCCCTTCGGCGCGTAGATCGTCGTCAGCGCGATGCCGGCCACCGCGGTCGGCAGCGCAAACGGCAAATCGATGAGGCCGTCGACGATAGTCTTGCCGGGGAACTTGTAGCGGACGAGCACCCAGGCGAGCAGCAGTCCGAACACCATATTGACGATCCCGGCAAAAAACGCGGTCATCAAGCTAAGCTTATAGGAGGCGACGACCCGCGGCTGCGTGATGGTGCTCCACCACTGCGCCGGACTCAGGTCGGCCGACTTCACGACCAAAGCTGCGAGCGGAATGAGGACGATCAGGCTCAAATACGTGATCGTAATCCCCGTCGTGAGCCGAAAGCCCGGCAGCACTCTTTTTGGCTTGCGAATCGATGCGGTCATGTCTTCGCGTTAACCCCTCTCGCGTTTGCTTCGCTTTCCGTCACCCGGCCGTATAAATCTGATCGAACGTGCCGCCGTCGGCGAAGTGCGTTTTTTGCGCTTCCGCCCAGCCGCCGAAATCTTCGTCGATCGTCAGCAGATTGAGAGCCGGGAACTGATCCTTGTATTTGTCGGCGACCGATTGAAGGCGCGGCCGGTAAAAGTTTTTCGCCGCGATTTCCTGGCCCTGCTCCGAGTACAGGTAATTCAGATATGCTTCCGCGACTTCGCGGGTGCCTTTTTTGTCTACCGTTTTATCGACGATCGCGACCGGGGGTTCAGCCAAAATGCTTATCGAAGGCGTGACGATTTCGAAATCGTCGCCGAACTCCTTGAGCGCCAAATACGCTTCGTTCTCCCATGCGAGCAGTACGTCGCCGATGCCTTTTTCAACGAACGTCGTCGTCGAGCCGCGAGCGCCCGTGTCGAGGACCGGCACGTTCTGGAACAAGGCTTTCAGAAAATCCTTCGTTTGCGCTTCGTCGTAGCCGAGCGTCTGCGTCGCGTAGCCCCATGCCGCGAGATAGTTCCATCTTGCGCCGCCCGACGTTTTCGGGTTCGGGGTGATGACTTGAATCCCTTCCTTGACGAGATCGCCCCAATCCTGGATGCCCTTCGGATTGCCTTTGCGCACGAGGAAGACGATCGTCGACGTGTACGGCGTGCTGTTTTGCTCGAATTGCTGCTGCCACTCAGCATCGAGCAGCCCTGCCGCCGCCACCTCGTCGATATCGTAGGCGAGCGCGAGCGTTACGACGTCCGCTTCCAGGCCGTCGATGACCGAACGGGCTTGCTTGCCGGAGCCCCCGTGCGACTGCTTGATCGTAACCGTCCCGCCGTTCTCCTGCTTCCAATAGTCCGCGAAGCTCTTGTTGAATTCTTCGTACAGCTCGCGGGTCGGATCGTAGGATACGTTAAGCAGCTCGGCGTCGATCGGGGCCGGTTTTTCGCTGCCCGACGGCGAAGCCGATCCGCTCGGGGACGCGCTTTCGGCCGGACTGGCCGACGGGGATGCCGAAGGGCTGGCCGCGCCGCCTCCGTTGTTGTTGCTGCCGCCGCCGCATGCGGATAACGCGGAAATCAAAAGCGCGAAAACGACGAGCAAGCTTGCCGATTTGAAGCCGTTCCTTCTTTTCATTGACCATTCTCCCTTTCCGTTAATTCCTACCCGTTTAGTATGTTTTGGTATTTGCTTGAAATAATAGCATTCGGGTTGGAAAACTGTCAATAACAAAATTTAAAATCATTTATCAAATTAGCTTATGAAAAAAAGCCATTTCGCGGCAAAAACCGACTCGCTCCGGCGAAATTTTCAACCGCGCACCCCGAACTGGGCATTCGCATAGAATGAACCGACTGTTCACAACGATTAACGGAGGTTTTGAAAATGAGCGTGGCGAACGCCTTCCCCGCAGAGCAGAAATATATTTATAAGCCCGATCCCGAGCTGACGCGGCATTTGAAATCCGTTCAGGATCACGTGCACCGGGTGTGCGCCCCCCACCTGAACCGGCCGGTCATGGTGGAAACGATGGACGGCGACGTCTTCGAAGGCCACATCGTGCATTGCGACAAAGGCGTTCTGTACTTGAGGCTGTCCGCGGAAAGAACGGACCGCGCCTTCTTTCCCGGCCCTTTCGGCGGTCCGGGCCCGTACGGCAATTTCATCCTGCCGCTCGTTCTGTTCAATCTGCTGGCGATTTCTTTGCTTTAACCCGAGTTGCACAAAGCTTCGCCATTCTACTTTGATTCTTAAGGAGCGATGACTTATGGCCTTCATGCCGCCTTTCGGACCCCAAGGCACCCAGCAGCCCCCGACCGCGCCGCCGCCGCTTTCGGCGCCTCCGAGACCCCAGCAGCAAGCCTCGCTGCTCGCCGTCGATCCCGGCGCGATTACCGGCTGCCTGTTTCGCAACACCTACATTTGGCCGACCAGCGGTCCCGGATTTTGGTTTTACCCGATTTTCGTCGGCAGCACGTCGGTCTCGGGCTTCCGGTGGACCGGCTGGACCTGGGTTTTTTCCGGCTTCGACACGCGGCGAATCGATTCGTTTTCCTGCTTCTGATCTGGGGAATATAACGGAAATGGAATATGCGATTTGCGGAAATTCGGCGCGAAAACGGGGAGAAACGAGGAAATAAGGGCTCTGATTTCCGTTACATTTTGAAAAGGGGCCATGGGGCGAAATAGCGAACCCCCATCTCCGTTAACCAGGAGATGGGGGATAAGAGGAGTTGCGGTCGTTTGGCTGCCATTTTCCCCGACGGTTCGGAACGCTTCCCGCTTACCCGCGATGGTTCCGCCCGCGGACGTGAACGACTTCGACGAAGGGACGGATCCGGTCCATCAGCCGTTGGCCTTTATGCATTTCCTCGCCTTCCTTGTGCGTGAAGCTGAAATGCCGTTCCAGCGAGTCGAAGTCGTGGTTCGACGTGTAAAAGGTCGGCTTGCGGTTCATGCGCGCGTTCAGGATGGCCCCGAGCACATGATCGCGCACCCACGGGCTCAAATTTTCCGCGCCGATATCGTCGAAGACGAGCAGATCGGCTTCCTTCATCAGCGTCAGCGTTTCCTTCAGCTTTTGCGGCTCCATCATGAGAGCCTTGGCGTCTTCCACGAACTCCGGCATGTAGACGATCACGCCCGAGTACCCCGCTTTGGCCAGCTTATGAAGCAAAAAGGCGGCCATGTACGTCTTGCCCGTGCCGAAGCTTCCCATCAGGAACAGCCCTTTTTTCTGCAAGCCTTGCTCCTGCGTCCGGTCGATGTAGGCGAGCATCTGATGAACGGCATTGATCCGTTCGGGATCGAGGTCGAACATTTCCTCCAGGTCGTAATCGGCGTCGAAATCGATGTTGGCGTTTAAGCTCGTAATCCGGCGCCGAAGCTGCTCCTGCTGCTCGTACGCGGTCCATTTCGGGCAGGCGGCTTTGTGGTCGTACAGCTGCCAGCGGCCGTTCACCTGGTCGCACGTGATGCGGGTATAGTGCCCCTGCATATCGTTCGGACAACGCTCAAGCCCCGGGCATTCCTTGCAATTGCGGTATTCGGCCGCGCATTGATGCAGCCGGTTCATATTGATTCTGAGCGTCCGCTCGTCCAGCCCGGGATAGCGGGAACGAAGCTTCATCACGAGCGGGTCCCTCAGCACGCGTTCGGCCAACTGCTCGACGTTTTGCAGCTCCGACGCTTTTCTCCAACCGCGGATGACGTCTCCCAGCGACTCCATGGCTCTCTCCTCCCTTCCGTCAGCCTTTATCCTTCAATTTGCGCACTAGCTCGCGCATTTTCTCGACTTCCTCGGGAGGAATCTCCTCCTTCGGTCCGCGGTCCTCCACCACCGTCATCGCCGGCTTGCGGCGCGGGCCGGTTCGCCCGCGGCCGCCGCCCGCGGCCGAGCCCTTGGACGCATCGTCTTCGCCCCGTCTTCTCCGCTCCAGCGTCTCGTTCAGCTTTTCCTGCTCGCGCACGTAAACCGCCGCTTTTTCGAACGTGTCGATGCCTTTGGCGAGCATGTTGGAGGCGATCGAGTCGATGAAATTTTTCGTCAATCGCTGCGTATGGTTCATGCCGAACACATAATGGATGAGAACGTTGATGACCGGTTCGGGCAGCTTGTAATTCAGGTCGACCCTTTCGAAAATGCGCACGAACGCGTCCGGCACGGCCCCCGGAAAATAGCGCTGCAGCATCCGGGTGTAGGGCTCGTTGCGCAGCATCCGATTGTACGTTTCGACGGACGTTTTCATGCCGAAGCGGTCCGGGATCGCGAACGGCGGAACGCCGGAAGCCCCGCGGTCGAAATCGCCGGTTTCGGGCGCGTAACCCGGCGTTTCCGCCTCGGCCGTGCCCGTCCGGGCCAGGAGGCGTTCGCGTTCCTCTTCCCGCTTCCGGTCTTGCCGGTACATCAGATTCGCCTTCGCCTGAAGCTCCTCCCAGCGCAGCGTGCCGTCCTCGAAGAAAACCCCGTCCTCGTTCAGCAAGCGGCAAATTTCCGGCACTTCCAAATCGTATTTGTAAGCCAAATAGTTCAATTGGTCCATCGTTTCCGGAGCTCTGTACAGCCGTTCGACGAAGCGGCGGTTCGGCGAGCTGCGCGGAAACCGGAGCAGCATGTCGGCGTGGCGGATCCGCTCCGGAGGCCGCACGGCGCGATTTCGCTCGGTTCCGGCGGCGCTCTCCGCGACCGCTTCCTCGAACCCGGAATCGGCCGACCCGGCGCTCAGGCGAAAAATCTCGTAAAACGGGACGGTCGCCTCCTCCCGGTTCAAAAATCGGCTCAGCCCGGAGGGCTTGGCCGGCGCCAGCGATTCGCGCAGCTCGTCGAACGCCATCTTCCCGATTTTGTCGCGGAGCAGCAAAGCGAGGTGAACGGTCGCGAAAAACTCCGCCGCGCCGAGCGGCCGCTGCAGCGCGTATTCGTAAATCGTTTCGTCCTGGACGGGATCGTGCCGGCGAAACACTTGCATCAATCCGACGGCCTCCAGCCTGGAGGCTTGTTCGATCAGCGTTTGCCTGCCGTCCGGGCTCATCTCCAAGTCCAACCCGAGAAATAGCTTGCGCTGCGCTTCCAGCGCGGAGTAGCCGACCCGGTCCCCGGCCAAATGTTGATATAATAATTGATAAAAGCTTGCGGCAAACGCGCCGACCATCGGCTGATACAGCTGTACCAGCATCTTTCGGTCGAGCCCGCTCAGCGCGAAATCCCGATAGACGACAAAGCGATGATGTTCCGTAAATTCCAACCGGTTCGATACGCGCATGGCGAGCCCGACCACTCTTTTCGCATAATATTTATAGGTTAGTCTATTGTAGCATAAACATAGGCGGCGCTGACCGACAAAAAAGAGACCCCCGCAAGACGCCTGCGGAAGTCCGATTGCATGCTTGCCGGCATCGGCCGGAGCGGCTTGCGAAGCTGCCGGAACGGCTTATCGCCGAACGTCCCGCGCCGGCTGCGCGTCGCGAAACACCCAAAGCTTCGTGCCGGTGTAATTGACCGCGAGCGATGCCCCGACCGACACCAGCTTGGCCGCCCACGCCGCGAAGCCGAGCCCGTGCTCCAGCCCGAGCAGCACGCCGGTGGCGCAGGCGAACGAAAGCGCGTTAACGATCATGAAACGAACCCATTCCCCCGCATTCGCCCGCTCCTGAACGCGAAACGTCCAGCGCCGGTTCAGCCAGAAGCTGTTGACGACGCCGCAGCCGTACGAAACGATTTGCGCGACTCCCGACATGACGCCGAATCCGTATACCAAAGCCGCAAAAACGGCGAAATCCACGCCCGTGTTCGCAACGCCCACAAGGCCGTATTTCGCCACCCGCAGCCATTCCTTATTTGCCATTCCGCACCGCTCCGATCCGTTCTGCCTAAAACATCTTGTAGCCGTTTTTGCGGAGCGAGCGAATCGCCCAACCGCTCGTCAGCGCGCCTCCGATGCCGGCGAGGAACGGCCAGAGGAAGACGCCGAGAAACGCCAGCAGGCTCAAGTCGGGCTTCCAAAAATACCAGACGCCGAGCGGGAGCACGATAATGACATACAGCCAGGTCGGCAGCCACGTCGTTTTAATCAGCATATTCAAAATAAAGCCGATCCCGAAAAACAGCACGAAAAACAGCACGGTCCCGACGATTTCCTGCAAAATCTCCCGCATGACGAAAAATCCCCCCGAGATGGTATCACTACTCAGTTTACAAGATCGGTCTCGGGACAGTCAATCGAAACCGCTTTTATTCGGACGCTCATCTTCCCGTCAGGCCCGCGTTCACTTCATTGTCATCGCTTTGTCAACGATTTGCTTTACCTTTCGTTTGCCCCGCCTCCCTCGTTCCGCTACAATTAATAAATAGAAGGAAGCAGACAAGCTAATCACGACAGGGGAGAATGGTTTCATGAGCGAAGCAGCCCAAACGCTGGAAGGCTGGTACGTATTGCACGATTTTAGAACGATCGACTGGACGGCCTGGAACGCCGCTTCGTCCGCGGAGCGGGAGCAAGCGAAGAACGAGCTTGCCGGCATGGTGGAGCAATGGGAAGCGGTCGAACAGCGGAAAGAAGGAAGCCTGGCTTTATACGCGATCGTAGGACAAAAAGCGGATATCGTCTTTATGCATTTGCGGGAGACGCTCGAAGAACTGAACGCGGTCGAGAACGCCCTCAACCGCTCCTCGGCCGGCCGTTTTCTCAAGCCCTCCTATTCCTACGTGAGCGTGGTCGAGCTCAGCAACTACATGGGCCAGCCCGGCGTCGATCCGATGCAGGTGCCGGAAATCGCCGCGCGGCTGAAGCCGACGCTGCCGAAGACGAACCATATTTGCTTTTACCCGATGAACAAACGCCGCCTGCTGGACGACAACTGGTACATGCTGCCGATGGAAGACCGCAAGGCGATGATGCGCAGCCACGGGATGATCGGCCGCAGCTATGCGGGCAAGGTCAAGCAGATCATCAGCGGCTCGGTCGGCTTCGACGATTGGGAATGGGGCGTCACGCTGTTCGCGGACGATGCCCTCCAATTCAAAAAGCTCGTCTACGAAATGCGCTTCGACGAAGTCAGCGCCCGTTACGGCGAGTTCGGCGCGTTTTACGTCGGCAACCGGCTCGACCGGGAATCGCTCGCGGATCTGCTGAAAGCCTGATCCTCGTCGGCAAACCGGCATTATCCGCAGCTTAAAAGGCCGCACCCTTCCGGAAAGGGTACGGCCTTTTCGTTTATTCGTCTTCTTGTATCCGATGCCTCTTATTCGTCATCGTCCAGCGCCTTCATCTGCGCTTCCCATTCGGCCCGCCGCTGTTCCTCCAGAAATTCCTGCGTTTTGCGGTCGCGCTCGCGGCCCTTCTCCTTGAGCCGCTCGATGCCGGGCTGAATGAGCAGGTCGATTTCCGCCTGCACGATGGCCGACAAGTCGTACCGGGATTGCGCCTCCAAAAACCCGCCCACTTCCATCAGCGCGTTGTAGCGGTTCAATTCGTCGCGGGTCAGCAATCCCCGAACCTGCACGCTGCAATGTCTCATTACAGGAATTTGCCTTTGCGCAGCACGAGCGGAATGCCGCCGATGATGAACAGGTAGCGCAGATCGATCGCCTTCTTCAGCCAGGAGGCGACTCGGCCTTTGTACTTCTTGCCGAACGCGATGCCGATCGCTTCGCCTTTGCCTAGAGAGGCGACCGTTCCCTTGTTGCTGAACACGAACGGCTTCGGCGTCTGGTTGCGGATTTGGGCGACCAGATTGTGCGCGCAATTGACGCCTTGCTGCATCGCGATTTGCGCCGTCGGCGGGTACGGGCGCCCTTCCTCGTTGAACATCAGCGAATTGTCGCCCAGCACATAAATGTTCTCATGCCCCGGGGAACGCAAATATTCGTCCACTTTCACGCGTCCGCGCGTCGTCTCGAAGCCGGCTTCCTCGATCAGGCGATTGCCGCGCACGCCCCCCGTCCAGATGACGGTTTGGGATTTGATTTCCTCCCCTTCGCCGACGACGACGCCCTCCGGCGTGCATTCCCTGATGGCGGTGCCGATTTTGAAAATGACGCCCTTCTTCTGCAGCACCTGCATGCCGTATTCGACGAGCTCCGGATCGAATCCCGGAAGCGCCGTCGGCGCCGCTTCGATGTTGTAAATTTTCACGAGGCTGCGGTCCACGTCGAACTGCTTGCACAGATCGGGAACGCGATCGGCCAGTTCGCCGATAAATTCGATGCCCGTAAATCCGGCTCCGCCGACGATAAACGTCAAATAATCGGTTCGGTGCGGCTCCCGCTTATAGCGGGCGAACTGATATTCGATATGCTCGCGGATCAGCCGGACCGAATTGATGCTGCGGATCGTAAACGCGTGTTCGGCCAAGCCCGGAATGCCAAACGTTTCAGGTTCTCCTCCGAGGGCGATAACCAAGTAATCGTAAGAAAGCGTGCCGTCTTCGAGGATGACCTTGCGGTCTTGCGGACGGATTTGCACGACGGTCGATTTGACGAAGTCGATCTTGAATTCGTCGATCAATTTCGAAATATTGACGCGGGCGTTGTCGGGATGGTCCGTCCCGGCCGCCGGCATATGCAGATGAGTCGTAATATAATGATAATCGTGTTTATTTACTAACGTAACATCCGCTTCATTGTAATTTAATTCCTTCTGGAGTCGCAAAGACGTTAGAATGCCGCCGTATCCCGCCCCCAGAATGACGATTTTCGGTATGCTGCTCATGGTTAAATCCCATCCAATCCTGTGTTTGTTTCTCTCCTATTATGCCCATTTCCTCACCGTACAACTGAATCATATAGGCTTTCACTGCTATTTTCAAGTTTCATATGTACGAAATTGTTTGGACATCTCCACAAAAATAAGAGGGATTTTTTTAGTGCCGATTGCATAGTTTTCATCAAACTTACGTTCCCTATGCGCGGGCCGGTTTCTTTTGCCATCGTTCAAGGTTATAATTTTCATATTAAACGGAGGTGTCACCTATGGATCAAGCTCTTGGAGAAGTCAGGGACGTAGCGATTATCGGCGGAGGCCCCGCCGGGATGTTCGCGGCTTTTTACGGCGGAATGAGGCAAATGTCGGTAACGTTGATCGAAAGCATGCCGCAGCTGGGCGGGCAGTTGGCCGCGCTGTATCCGGAAAAGTATATTTACGATGTCGCGGGATTTCCGAAGGTGACGGCTCAAGAGCTGGTGGACAACCTCAAACGGCAAATGAGCCTGTTCGAGCCGGACGTTCGTCTGGAGGAAAAGGTGCTGAGCGTGAGCAAGCTGGAAGAGCGGCTGTTCGAAATCGTCACGGACAAAGGCGTCCACCGTGCCCGCGCGGTGATCGTGACGGCGGGCGTCGGCGCGTTTGAGCCGAGAAGGCTGGAACTGCCCGAGGCGGCCAAATTCGAAAAGGCCAATCTTCATTATTTTATAAGCGATTTGGAGCGGTTTCGCGGCAAGAAGGTGCTAATCAGCGGAGGGGGCGACTCGGCGGTCGACTGGTCGCTCATGCTGGAGCCGATCGCGGAGCAGGTGACGCTCGTCCATCGGCGGGACAAGTTCCGGGCGCATGAGCACAGCGTGGAACTGCTGAAGCAGTCGAACGTCAACATCGTCGTGCCGACCGAAATTACGGCGCTTCACGGCGAGGACGAAATCCGCAAGGTGACGCTGACCCATACGAAGACGGGGGAAACGCAGGAAGCCGACGTCGACGCGGTGATCGTCAACTTCGGCTTCGTCAGCTCCCTCGGCCCCATTTCCGAATGGGGACTGGACATACGCGACGGTTCCATCGTGGTCGACTCCCGGATGGAAACGAGCGTTCCCGGCATTTTCGCGGCCGGCGACATTACGACCTACAACGGCAAGCTGAAGCTCATTGCCGTAGGGTTCGGCGAAGCGCCGACCGCGATCAACAATGCCAAGGTTTATATCGATCCGGGCGCCAAGCTTTCTCCCGGGCACAGCAGCAACATGAAACTGTAACGTTTGCAACGATTTTAGGGCATCCCCGTGGCGGTTCACTGCGATTTGCGATGACGCGGTCATGAAGGATGCCCTAATTTTTATGTTTCCGCATGCGATGTTGTTGCCGTACGGTCTTGGAACTAAACCGTCTGCTCTTCGGGCAAAGCCAATTCTCGCCGGTGGATCTCCGCTTGCAGCAACGACACGAACTCGTGCTCAAGCTGAAGACGAAGCGCATGGCGATAGGCTTCCAACAGCAATTCATCCGATAGAAGCGGCAACATGATCCACACCCTTTCCTCCTCAATTGGTTGTGAGGGCATCATAGCATGCGGCGGAAAAGGTGGACAAGGGTTCGCGCTGTCCACATTCCTAAGTGGACAACTTGTGGATATAATGTTGAAAAGCGTCGGTAAAGCCCGATTCTACACTGTGAACATTGTGGATGAAGTTATTCACAGCCCATTTTCGAACGTTTGCATAAAAAACTTTGATTGCGTAATTTGCGGTGATTAAACGAATGTATTGAAAATAATGTCATTTTCCCTCGTTTATTGCGGTCGAGTATTGACTTCCAATATCCAAATATGGCCGTTCCGGTCGATTCCGTAATCGTAGCCCAGCGACCCGACCCCCGGAAAGCGGCTTTCCAGCAGGCTTGTCGCGGTTCTCGTCAGCTGTCTCATTTCCCCTTTTTTCGCGCGGACGAGGCGCGGCGACAACGATCGCGAAATGCCTTGGGCCGCCGTCATCTGGCTGCCGCCTCGACAAAGATTGGTCACGAACAATCCTTTGCGCGCCATGCGTCCGACCATGGACCGGATCGTCCAGCTTCCGTTTTCCTTGATGTATTTGACCCGGTAATCGATCGGCCTTCCGGCGATGCGGGCCAGATGAATGCCTTTTTGAATCAAGTAGGAGCGCCGCCCGCGCTTGTGGTTCAAGTGGGACAGCAGGCCTTGAAACGTTTGGAACGATTGCGTCCTGGCCATATACGTGCATTGATAGGTCCCTCCGACTCGGGACACTTTCATGACCCCGATGCCTCCGCCGCCGCGAACGGGCTTGATGACGACCATTCCGTACTTCGAAAGCATCTCGCGAAGAGCGGAAGCGTTGAACAATTTGGAAGGCGGAATGTGGCGGGCCACATAAGGATCGGTCCGCAGCGCGTTCGTCTTCAGCCACTTGCTGGCCAATTGCCGTCCCGACGAGATCGTTGCGAATTTCGCAGTTTCCATCCTCTGCGTCTCCTTTCCTGTTGCTACGCTATTATCTTACGGGGGCAAAAGGACAGGTTCTTGGATGAATGACGCCCGAAAATCGCCCGAAAAAAAACCGCCAGGGCTCGACGTTCGAGCCCTGGCGGCACTGCCCCGTACCTGTCAGCACGGTTCCGCGTTCGGTTTGCCGGCGTCGGTCGCCGTACGGAACGACGAGCCGCAGCCGCACGTCGCGGTCGCATTGGGATTGAAAATGGTAAAGCCTCCGGAAAGCCCGCTTTCCTTGAAGTCGATCTCGAGACCGTTCAAGTATTTCGCGCTGTCGGCATCCACGACAACCTTCAATCCGCGAACATCGAGGACCTGATCGTCTTCGTGCTGCTCGTCGTCGAATCCCATTCCGTATGAAAAACCGCTGCAGCCGCCTTCCTGCACACCGACGCGCAGGAACAAGTTCGGAGATTCCTCCGCCGCGAGCATTTCCTGGATTTTTTGGCTGGCCGTTTCGCTGATTTGAATCATGGACGATCCCTCCTTGCATGTAGTGACAAACCGTAAAAGAAAGCCCGTATTCAGCTTTCCCGCTGCTTCCCATTATACTCCTCGGGGTACAAAGCCTCAAGGGGGCACCCGGTTAGCGGGATTTACAGGGTGAAAGACTTAACCTTTCCCATTTGCTAAAAAACCCGGCGCGTCATGCGCCGGGCTCTTCCTCTTTCCAATCCGCGGGCGAAGCCGCTTGCTGCTGGTGCAAGGCCTTAAGTTCGATGCGGCAGCGGAAATGGCCGTTTTCGTTGATCAAAAATTCGGATAAACGTCGGAACACGTGGGCAAGCTCCGGCCCCGTCGAATCGGTATCCAGCCCGTAGCGGAACTGGTCGGCGGGCAGCCCTTTCACCTGAATCCGCTCTTCGTCCCGGCTTTCCGATTCGCGAATGCGTTTCCACTCCTTGGAGGGCTCGAACTTGTCCGCGCGGCGTACGATTTGCTCGTATATATGCTGCTTTTTCAGCCACATGTAATATTGAATCGGGTTGTTCAGCCCCCAAGCCTGGCTCAAATCCTTGATCGTATATGCGGCTCTGTATTTTTGCAAGGTTGCAACCTTTTCACTTTTTTCCATTTTCTCCAATTCCGCGAGGGGCAAAATGTCGGGCTTCAACGCGAACACCATCCTTCTACGTTATTTTTCGCTACATTTAACATAACCATATTTTACTTTATATTCAAGTTGATTCCCCTATTTGACATTAATTATACCTCATTTATTTTTGTTGCCGGGCGGAGATCGGAGGTTTATAATGTAAACTGACATTTCGGTTGCCGTGGCATTCGTTATAATCGGCTAAAAAGTTATTTTTTTCACAAACATTTTGCGCTGCACCGCCTTTGCAGCCATGAAATTGGATAAAAGGAGGCCGTTCAATGTCCCTTATTTTAACGAATCCGGATCGCAAAATGGCCGAAATCGCGGACAAAGTCCGCAACGGCGAAAGACTTGGCCTGGAGGACGGCATTTTCTTATACGAATCCGAGGACTTGCTCACGATCGGACAGCTGGCGAACGAAGTCAATTTGCGCAAAAACGGCAAAAAAGTCTATTTTACCGAAACGATGAGCCTTTACTTTACCAACGTTTGCGAATCGCACTGCGCGTTCTGCAGCTTCCGCAAGGATCTCGGCGAAGAAGGCTCCTATACGCTAACCCCGCAGGAAATGTTCGAGTACGTCGACCAGCACATTACGCCGACCGCGCGGGAGTTTCATATTGTCGGCGGCCACAACAACCACGTGCCGTTCGAATATTACGTCGAATCGATTCGCGCCTTGAAGGAGCGGTACCCGCACGTCACGATCAAAGCGTATACGGCCGCCGAAATCGATTTTTATTCGCGGCTTTCCGGCTTGAGTTACCGCGAGGTGTTGGAGCGGCTTATGGCGGTCGGCCTTCAATCGCTTACCGGCGGCGGCGCGGAAATTTTGTCCGATCAATACCGGCAAAAAATGCGGGTAGAAAAAGCCGGCATCGAGCAATATTTGGAAGTGCACCGGATCGCGCATCGGCTCGGGATGAAAACGCCGACCACGATGCTGTACGGCCCCGTCGAATCCGTCAAAGAGCGGGTCGAACACATGCTGCAGCTGCGGGCGCTGCAGGACGAGACGAACGGATTCCAGGTGTTCATTCCGCTGTCCATGCAGCCTTCCAGTCCGAAGGCCGGCATCCGCCGCCGCAATTCCGCGTTCGACGATTTGAAGGCGATCGCCATCGGACGGCTGATGCTGGATAATTTCCAGCACGTAAAGGCCTATTTCATCAATATCGGGACTCAATTGACGCAGGTGGCGCTTACGATGGGCGCATCGGACGCGCACGGCACGATCGTCAAAGAAAAAATCAGCCACGCGGCAGGCGCGCTGACGCCGGCCGGCATTACCCGGGAAGATCTCGTATGGCTGATCAAAGGCGCCGGCCGGATCCCGGTCGAACGCGATACGCTGTATAACGAATTAAAGGTGTACGAATAACCCGACGCTCGAAGCGGCAGGCGTAGCCGCTTTTTTTGCCGTGCGTTTCCTTCCTCGGGCCATACTAAGAAAAGAAGACATCAAAGGAGATTTCCACCATGAGCAACGTTGTCGTTCTCGGCGGCGGCTACGGCGGGCTGACCGTCGTACAGGAATTATTGCAGCATATCGCGGCGGACGTTCGCATCGTCCTGATCGATCGGAATCCGTTCGGCGCGCTCAAAACCGAATTTTACGCTTTGGCTGCCGGCACGTCGTCCGAGCTGGATATCCGCGTTTCGTTTCCGTCCCATCCGCAATTGGACATCGTCTACGGCGAGGTCGAATCGATTTCTTTCGAAACCCGAACCGTTCAATTGGCGGGCCGGGACCCGATTCCTTACGATTCGCTTGTCATCGCGCTCGGGTGCACGGACAATTTTCACGGAATCGAGGGCGCGCCTCAGTATTCCACCGGCGTCCAATCGCTGTCGGCGACCCGCCGGACTTATCAAATGCTTAACGATACGAAGCCTTACGGCCAAATTCATATCGTCGGAGGGGGACTGTCCGGCGTCGAAGTCGCTTCGGAATTACGCGAAAGCCGTCCCGACCTGAACATCCGCATTTTGGACCGCAGCAGCCTGATGTCCGCATTTCCCGGGAAATTGCAAAAATTCGTCGCTTCCTGGTTCAAGGAGCACGATGTCGAGCTTCGCTCCCAAGTTCATATTACCCGTTTGGAGGAAGGCGTCATTCATAACGGCGACGAGGAAATCTTGTCCGACGTCACGGTTTGGACGGCCGGCATCCAGCCGGTCGAACTCGTGCAAAAATTGACCTTCCCGAAGGACAAGCAAGGCCGGCTGATCGTTAACGAATGGCATGAGCTCCCCGATGCAAGAGACGTGTTCGTCATCGGCGACTGTTCCAGCCAGCCGTTTTCGCCCAGCGGACAGCTGGCCCAGGCGCAGGGCCATCAGGTTGCCCAGGTCATCGCGGCCCGCTGGGCGAACAAAGACATTCGCCTCCCCGGATTCAACTGAAAGGAACGCTCGGCTCGCTCGGCAAAAAATCCGGCTTCGGCCTAATGGGCTCGACGCCGATTCTGGGACGGGTTCCCCGTTTGCTCAAAAGCGGCGTCCTCTGGAAAAGCCGCCGCCATTTCGGTTAAAAATCCCGTATTTTTACAGATCGTCGAGCAGCTTGTCGAGAGCCGAACGTTCGGCATCCTGCTCGCCCATCTCGGCTAAAATTCGATCGTATAGCTCGTCCGCGGTTTCCGCGAACACGGCCGTCCCGTTCACGAGCGCATACGGGGACAAATAACATTCCCCGCAGTTGCCGAGACATCCGTACTCGACCGTTTCGACATCGGGAAGCTGCTCCAGTTTCCGCAGCACGCGATCGGTTCCGTGATGCATGTTGGTTACGCAAAATTCGACGATATGCACGGAAACCACCTCCCTCTTTGTTTTGCGGACATCCGTTTTATTTCCTTGCGTTTTGTACTATAATAAACCTAAGAAAGGAGTCGATAATGATGAGCGAAAACACGCAAACCGCAGACTCGATGTACGACGAAGTGCTCGAAGTGCTCGACAAGCTGCGTCCGTTCCTGCAACGCGACGGCGGCGACGTTGAACTTGTCGACGTGGAAGACGGCATCGTGAAGCTGCGCCTGATGGGCGCTTGCGGCAGCTGCCCGAGCTCCACGATTACGCTGAAAGCCGGCATCGAGCGCGCGCTTCTCGAAGAAGTCGAAGGCATCGAGGAAGTCGTGCAAGTGTTCTAATTTTTTGATTCCCATTCCCGTTCGATTCGTTTCGGACGGAAAGCGGGCCCCGCTTCGCCGATTGCCGGCGGCGGGGCCTTTTGCCTTTTCGGCGGCCGCTTACAATAGCTTGATGTTGTTTACGATCGGATCGAGTCCTCCCGAGACGTCGACCGTGTTCCCGGTAATGAAGTCCGATTCGGGCAAGCACAAAAAACCGATCACGCGGGCCACGTCCTCGCCCGTGCCCGGACGCCCGCGCGGAGATTCCTCGTCCTTCACGCCCTCGACGTCCGCGATGCCCTTTTCCTTATTCGCGCCGCGAATATCCCCGGGACAAATCATATTGACCGTAATGCCGTTGCCGGCTTCCTCGGCGGCGAGCGTTTTCGTGAACGAAACGAGCCCGACTTTGGCTGCCGCATAGACCGCCCGGTGCGGCCATGACCGCGCCTCTGAAGCATGCCCGAATCCGAAATGCACGATGCGTCCCCACTGCCGCCGGCGCATGCCGGGCAGCACGCGATGATCGAGCAGCATCGTGCCGACGAGGTTTCCGTTCATCAAATAATGAATCTGCTCGGCCGTATAGTCGGCGAACAGCTTGCGCTCCCGAATAAACGGACCGGCGTTGTTGACCAAAATATCGACCCGGCCGAACCGGCTTTCGGCTTCCCCTACCAGCCGCTCGGCATCATCGGGTTTTGCGATGTCGGCCTGCACCGCGATCGCTTGGCGCCCGAGCGCGGCGATATCCGCGCATACGCCCTCCGCCTCCGTTCGGCTCGATACGTAATTGACGACGACGTCGCAGCCGAGCGCCGCCAGCTCAAGCGCCGTGCGCCTGCCCAAGCCTTTTGCGCTTCCGGTGACAAGCGCCGTCCTTCCCAACAGCTTCGACAACCGTTCCCGCCCCTTCCCCGCAGCGCGGTTTACCCTTTATTCCGCGTTTGATCGCAAGTACGCAAAGGAGATGG
Organism: Cohnella algarum; assembly: GCF_016937515.1. NCBI lineage: Bacteria > Bacillati > Bacillota > Bacilli > Caryophanales > Paenibacillaceae > Cohnella > Cohnella algarum. The sequence continues at coordinate 3,749,063 of NZ_JAFHKM010000002.1, read as the reverse complement.
CCAACGTTTTCACGACCATGTCCCAGCCGTCCTCCAAATCGTTCAATTGCGCCGACAGATCCTCCAGACGAAGCCGGGAAAGATCGCGTTCCGGCTCCAAGCTTTGCAGCAAATCGTCCTGCAATTCGGCATTCATATGATGAACTTCCGTATTGCGCCTCTTGCGAAGCCGGTCGAGCGGAGGCTTGTACGCTTCCTTCCAATGCCCGAGTTTTTCCCCCAGCTCCCGATGGCGCCCGTCCTGCCTCATTCGGCGAAGCACCGTGAAATAGGAAAAATGCGGTTTGACTTTTTCCGTTTCGAGAGACAGGGCGTCGTTCAGCAGCGTGCCGAGCTTGTCAAGCAAGGCGAAAATGCGAATGTAGGCGTTTTTATCGAAATAGACGTACCGGTCGTAATCCAGCCGTTCCGCGTCCCCCAGCTCTTTCACGATCGTGGCGGTTACCCGGCTTCCGAAGCGGAAAGCGGCGTAACGGCTTTGCTCCAATTCATCCAGCGAGCGCAGTAGGCCTTCCGACCAGATCGCATATTTGCGGAACCTGGCGTTGTCCTCGTGAATGCCGTTTGCTTTGTCGCGCAGACGGCGGATATAGCTCTCGATTTCCCGAACGGCTTCCGCGGGGGCGCCCTCCCACTTGCGGGGCGGTTCCCCGAATATCGATCTCAGCATGAAAGTTCCTCCAGCGTTTTCCGCCCTTGCCGATGTAGGCGCTTAAGCGCCAGTCGATTTGGCCGTTCTATTTATTTTAAGCAAAAAAAGCGCCGCGCTCAACCCTGAGGGCCGGCGAGGCGCCGATATGGATCAGGCCGGAAAATATTCCTTCCACCGCTTGTCCACGAGCTGCACGATATCTTCTCTCGGAAACAGCTCGTCCGGATAGCCGGGCTTCATGCGGGCATCGATCACGAGCGGCAGCCCGTACCGGATATGATGGCGGCCCTGCTCGCTCACGGCGTAAATATCCTGCGCCGGATTAAAGCGCGTAAACGTGGTCCACAGGAACGAGGACTCGCCTTCCGCCATGTCGGCATCGTCCGCCAGCACGACGAGCGGCCATTCGCAGCCGGACTCCGCAAGCTGAACGGACAACCGCTCGGCCAGCTGCGGATCGCCCGCGTAGCTTGCTCCCTGGACGACGAGGCAGCCCGGGCAGAACGGCTTCAGCCGGTCGATTCCCGGAATGAGACCGCCCGTATATTCGGAAGGAAGCTTCCGGATCGGCTCCCCGATGCCCAGCATTACCGCCTTGCTGCCGTGATTGAGCCGCGGGCCGGTGTAATCGAGCGTATCGTGCGAAGTGTTGTCGAAAATATACAAATCCTTCTGCGGATCGAACCGTTCCAGCACGGTGGACAGCAGCAGACGGAAATTCTCCAGGTCGACATCCCGGTCGGTCAGCATCAGCACTTTCGTAAGCGACAGCTGCCCTTGGCCGAGAATGCTGAACGCCGTTCCCATCGCTTCGCGCGAATAGCTTTCCCTGACGACGGCCGAAGACAGGGCATGGAAGCCCGTATCCGCGTATGTCCACAGGCTGCGGACGCCCGGCATGACCATCGGAAACGCGGGAGAAAGCAGCCGCTGCAAAAATTCGCCCAAATAATAGTCTTCCTGGCGCGGCTTGCCGACGATCGTCGCCGGGTAAATCGCATCCTTGCGGTGCCAGACGTGATCGACGTGCAAAACCGGAAAATCGTGCTGCAGCGAGTAATAGCCGTAATGGTCCCCGAACGGGCCTTCCGGACGGCGCTCGAACGGGAGCAGGCGGCCGGAAATGACGAATTCCGCTTCCGCCGGAATCCGGTGCCCGCCCAGCGGATCTTCGGCCATCGGCAGCTTGCTGCCCATGATGAGCGACGTCAGCAGCAGCTCGGGCAGGTTTTCGGGGGCCGGCGCGATCGCGGAGGCGATAAGGGCCGGCGGCCCGCCGAGAAACACCGTCACCGGCAGCGGCTCGTTGCGCTTCTCGGCCTCGCTGTAATGGAAGCCGCCCCCGCGGTGAATTTGAATGTGCATGCCGGTCGTTTTTTCGTCGAAAATTTGCATCCGGTACATGCCGAGATTGTGCTTCTTCGGATGTCCCGGCTGCTCGGTGTACACGAGCGGCAGCGTAATGAAAGGCCCGCCGTCCTCCTGCCAGCTCGTCAGCGCGGGCAGCCCCTTGAGCGGCTGCTCGGTTCGGGAGACGCCCAGCACCGGAGCGGCGTCGCGGCTCGTTTTGCGCAGGCCGATCTTCATCAGGTCAAACAGCATGTCCTTCTCCTGCCACAGCGCGGCCGGGGTCGGCGGCAGCAGCTTGTCCAGCGCGCCGACGAGCCGGTTCATCAATTGCTCCGGCCGGGGACCGAACGCGAGGTCTACCCTGCGGCTTGTCCCGAACATATTCGTCACGACGGGGAAGGAGCTTCCTTTTACGTTCGTGAACAGCAAAGCCGGGCCCTCCTCCTGGATGACCCGACGATGGATTTCCGCGATTTCGAGGTAAGGATCGACAGGCGCCTCGACGATCGCCAAATCTTTCTCCTTGCGCAGCACGTCCAAGAACGGCCTAAGCGACGAAAAACTCATGAATTCACCCTCCAAGCGGCGTTAGCGGCGGGACAGTTGATAAGCCCGGACCGCCAGCAAGCATAAAGCGTTGAACAGAATGCAAATGATGATCGTATGGAGCAGAGCGGTAAACACGTACACGTCTTCGTTATGCAGCGTGACGGTAAGCAGCCAGCCGCTTAAAATTTGCGCGACGACCAGTCCGAGCGCCGAGGCGGCGATCCCGTTCAGTTCGCGGCTTCCCGAAGCTTTCCGGACGTACAGGAACATGGCGACGATCGCGAAAAACAAAAGGACGGCGGCCACGCGGTGGATAAAGGCCGGAATCGTCGCCCCGGTCAGTTCCGGCACGATTTCGCCGTTGCAGAGCGGCCAGCCGATGCATCCCCCGGCGGTGCTCGTATGCCTTACGTACGCCCCGATATAGACGACGACGTAGCAGTACGCCATGACGGCCAGAGCCCATTTATAGAGCGCGGCGGGAACGCGGGCGGCGCCTGTTCCGAGATGAACGGCCGCCGGATTCGGCTCTCCTTCCGCTTGCGCTTTCTCGTATCGTTTCGCCCACGCGTACAACAGCCAGGTGAACGAAAACGCGATCATCGAAATGCCGAAATGAATCGCCATCACGGCGTCGGACGTCGGCCAAATGACGGCCATCATCCCCAGAATCGCCTGGACGACCGTGAACGCCAGCGCTCCGCCGGAGTACCACAGCGCTTCGCGGCTTCGCGGACGCATCATAAACGCAAAAACAAACGTAGCGAGAACGAGCAGTCCTTCGATGCCGGTGACGAACCGGTGCGAATACTCGATCATCGACTCCAGCGTATAGGCCGGAATGAACTTCCCGTGGCACAGCGGCCAATCCGTTCCGCAGCCTTCGCCGGAGCCGGTATTCGTAACGGTGACGCCGGCCAGCAGCACCAGCAGCATCCCGATGCAGGACAGCAGCGACAATATTCGAAATCTTTTTGCGGTCATGGCCATCCCCGGTTTCATTGTGAAAGTTAGCTCAAAATAGCCAACCTCATTATACCGAACCGCGTTTCACAATACTATGTTTAAAGTATGACGATTTTATAGCGGGACGGCGGCTGCCTTGGAAAAATGGCTTTTGTTGTCATGAAATCGCCTTTATACGGGTCACAAAATCGCCATTATTCGCCATTATATCTCATATTGCGCAAAAAAGCGCCCTCTCGGGCGCTTTCGTTGCCTGCTCCTTATACCGACGCGGACAGACTGTCCGAAACGGCAATCGCTCGATCGAGAAACAGCTCGATCTCTTCCCGCGTCTTGCGAAGCTTGCTGACGAACCGAACAAGCTCCTTGCCTTCCCGGAACGCGATGAAGCTTGGGATTCCGAGAATGTTCAGCTCGAAGCAAAGGTCGGCCAAATCGTCGCGATCGATTTCGATAAACGCGATGCGGCCGGCGTACGCCGCTTCCACGTCCGGCATGAAGGGATCGATGAAATGGCAGTCCTTGCACCATGTCGTCTTGAATACCGCAACCGTCAGCCCGCTGCCGCCGACCGCCTCGCGAAACTCGGCCTCTTCCCTGATTTTGCGCATAACCTCCGTACCTCCTTCGAAAATCTCCGGTTATCGTACGGTCATTATACGCCTTCGGACGTTTTTCTACAAATCCCTTTCGATCACCATCCAGCGGTCGTATTCGTCGTAGCTGTCGTCGAACGAATACGTCGCCCCGAGCTGTCCGAGCAGCTCGTCGGCAGGGGCATAGGCGACGCCGTCCAGGGCGATGACCGGATGGAGCCAGGCGTCGGATTCCCCGTTAACGGTAATGGCGGCCGATCCCAGCTCGAGCGTAATATCCTGGTACGTCGCCTCGTCATAAAAGTTGATCGAGCGGGCCGCATGGTCGTAAATCATGACGTCGCCGAAGCCCGTCAGCGTTTCCCGAACCGGCACGTACAGCACTCCGGCTTCGTCATAGAAGTAGACGTCCGGCCAGTAGGAGCTCAGCCACACTTCCTGGTCGTCGATTTCCAGCTCGTTCTTCAGCAGATCGTACGCGACCGAATCCGCATCGAACGTGCGCAGCAGCCGGATCGGCTGCATCGTCTCCAACTCCTCTTCCGTCAGCGCGTTGCGGGGAACCCGGATTTCCGGAATCGAGACGTCCCCGTTCACCGTCCATTTCTCTTCGTCGTAGCGGAGCGCGATCCCGACGAGGGGAACGGCTTCGTCCGCAAGCGCGGTCGTATCGATGCGCGCCTCTCCCGAAAGCTTGCGGATTTGCAGAGACGAATCGACATAAACGTCGGCGGAAATTTTCGTGCCTTTGTTAAACAAACGGTCCCAGCCGAATTCTTCGTCCGTTTTCGCCAGCTCGAGCTCTTGCCGGGCCTCCTTGAGCGAATCGATCAAAGCCCGGATTTCCGCGTCGATCTCGGCGTCGGTCAACGGAGCCGGGGTCGCGTAATCTTCCCACTCCTCGTCCAGCCATTCTTCTTCATCGAGCCATTCGTCATCCGCTCCTACCTCGTCATACCCTTCCTCGTCGTACCCTTCCTCGTCGTACCCTTCTTCGCCGGCCCACTCTTCTTCCGTTCCGAATTCCTCTGCCCATTGCCGCTCCATTTCCGCGTACCACAACGCTTCCGCTTCGGCAGTCATGGCATAAAACTCCTTCAGCAACGCGCGAAGCCCTTCCTCGTCCGCCAAAATCGAATCGAGGAAAGCCGGAATCATTTCGCCCAGTTCCCGGCCGTCGAGCTCGGCGTGGAGATGGGAAACGTCCGTCGCGACGCCGTTGATCGGAACCGACGTCCGCTTCACCTCGATATCCGACGGATTCGGGAAATGGCCGATCGCGTAGGATGCGGCTTTCTTCGCCAACTGTTGAATATGCCCGGCGATCAAATCCGGCTGCATTCCCCCGAGGCTCAACCCTCCATAGCTTTGCAAATCGATCGCGATCGGCCGTTTCGCCCCGCCGATTTCGATCAGCATCGTCTTTTGGTCGCTTTGAACCGCGAACGGAATGTCCCCCTTTCCGAGGGAAAGGATACCGTTAGCCGACACCCTGCCGTCGTCCGTCTGCTTCAGACTGTTCAAGCTAAGCTTGATTTCGCTAATCCATTCCAGCATCCGCAAAGACGCTTCGTCCCACCCGGCGAGAGCGTCCCGATCCCAGTCCAACGAAAGCTCGAACGTACTGCTCGATTCGGATGATGTCACATCCAATTGGTTGACGATCGCCTTGTTCACGTCAAGTCCGCCGACGGACTGGCAGCCGGCCATGACAAGCAGCAAGAGTCCCGCGAGCAGGCTCCCCATCCGTCTCATGCGCCATTTTTTCATGCGTCACGCTCCCCGGTAAATTCCCATCAAAGATGCCTTGGGTAAACAGTTATTTCGACACGCAAATTGGAAATCCTTCCAATAGAGGCGCGTTTTCAAATGGAGGATGGTTCATGGCAAAGGAGTGGCTGGAAGCGATCCGGCATCTGGCGGAGGGCATGGCGGCCAAAGCTTCCGGGTGGCGGCGCTCGGCGGAGCTGACGAGACCCCGGGAGCCGCTGAAGATTCGGAGGGAGTCCGTCGAGTGGACGGTAGAAGCGCTCAAACAGGAGCAGTTTCGGAAAAAAAGAGGAGAGTCGACCGTGCTGTTCGGCGAAGAAGGGGAACGGGTCAGGCGGATCGCCGCCGAAACGGAGTCGCTGAACCGCAACAACGTGACGCGGACGAAGGCGTATGCGGATTTATTTTTTCAATTTCCCGAGCTTCACTGGGCGCTGCTCGCTCATCTCGTCTCCCGCAACGGCGGCTGGAATATGACCGACTTGAAGGGCGAATGGCTGCCGCGGCTGCTCCCCGAAGCCGCCGTCGAATCGACGTTCCATCTGCTCGAATCGTGCAACGCGATGATTTTTCGGGACGCCTATCCCCAGCTTCGGCTCTATGCGGAAAGCCGTCTTGCGGGACGCGGCCTGTTCGCGCTGCTTCCCGCTTTCGGCGTGTCTGCCTTTATGGCGCCGTTCTGGGAACGTTTCTGGATCGACCGCGATCCGGTTCCCTTGACGGTGGCGCTCGTCGTGAACGAACAGAACGTCATCGAACACCGTATCGTGCGGGATCCGAAGTATCGGGATAAAGTCGTCGAATCGCTGCCGTTCCGCAGCCAGCCGCTGCTGCAGCTGAACCAGATCGTGTTTCCGCTCGGGCCAATGGGCGAACGGCTGGCCGGACGCGTGCTGGAACGGTTCGATTCGCTGGACGAAAGAATCGCCTTCGGAAAGTGTCTGTACGCCATGCTGTTCGCTTGCCCGCGCATTCGCGACGGCGCGATCGATTTCGCGCGGGCGGTTCCCCATACCGGCTCCCGCGCGGATTATTGGCCGCATGCGTTCGCCGCGCAAAAAAAAGGCATCCGCCCCGAAACGCGCGGGCAAGATGCCGAACGTGCGGAAGGGCCTCCTTGGCTGAGTCCCCGGCTGGAGGAAGCTTGGGCGGACCGCCCGCTCGGTCCCGTGACCGAAGGCGATTGGTTCCAGAGCCTGTCCGTCCTTCACGCTTTCCGGCATTTGCGCTGCCCTCTCCTCGTCGACATGACGGAGGAGCATCTGCTCGGCCAGCGCAAGCTTCAGACGGCGGCCCTTGCGGCGGAGAAGCTGCAGCCGCAGCTTTAGGCGTCCGCTCCGCTTCGCGCCTGTTTTTTCCGCAGGCGCATGAACGGCTTCAGCAGCTTGCGCAGCTTCGCCGGATAGCTGTCGAGATCTTCGGAGCGGACGACGCCGAGCGCCGCGAGCAGCAGCGGATAGGCGCCGCAGACGACCGCGCCGGTCAGCCCCGCGGCAAGCAAGTACGGCCACTTCCAGCCGAGCGGCTCGAACCATTCCAAGGCATAGTGCGCGAGCGCCCAGCCGGCGGCGGCGAGGACCGCCACGACGCCAGCAAATCCGGGCCAGCGACTGCCCAGCACCTTGACGTCGGCGACCTTGCGAACGGCATGCATATTCCAGGCCGTAATGAAAATGAAGCAAACGCTGGTCGCCGCCAGCAGCCCGTAAATGCCGAAAAACGGAGTCAGCGCGAAGCTGAGCGCGATTTTGACGGCGATGCCGACCAGCGTATGGGTCATGGCTTTGCGCTGAAGGCTCAGGCCGTTCAAAATCGAGTTGGACACCATCATCGAAATTTGAAAAATCGTTCCGGCGGTCAGGACCGCGACGATGGCGGAGCCGTCCGGAGAATCAAAAAGCGTGCCGGTGACGGCATACGCTGCCGTAGTCAGCACCAAAACAAGCGGCATTCCGCTAAACACCGCGATGCGCATCGCCAGCGCCGATTGGTGCCGGACTCGTTCGATGTCCCGGGAAGCGAACGCGGACGCGATGACCGGCAGCAAGGACGTGCTCAGCGCGATGGCCAAAATAGGAGGAATTCCGGCAACCGCCTGCGCACGCATGGTCATCCATTCTCCCCACGCTTCGGCAGTCGCGAAATCGTATTTCCACTGGGATAACGGAATTAAAACCGTCTGGTCGAAAGAGTAAATCACCTGTACCGTCATCGCGGTCAGCAAAATCGGAATCGAAGTCCGGAAAATAGCGGCATAAATTTCTTTCGTCCGGGTTAATACCGGCGGTCCGCCGACTTGCGGCTCTTGGGGGGCATGCGCGCGGTCGGGCTCGGCTTTTCGCAGTTTGAACGCGTACCAGAGCATGACCGCAAACGCTCCGACGCTTCCCAACACGCTCCCGAACGCGGCGCCGGCCGCGATATGGCTGTCGTCGTACCCCCAGCCCGACAGAGCGAAGGCCAGAACGATCGCCGTCAGCACGCGGGCGATCTGCTCCACGATTTGCGAGATGCCGCCTGCGGTCATATACTGCCTGCCCTGAAAGTATCCCCGCATGATCGCGATAACGGGAAACAGCAGCAAAGACGGCGCAATCGCCCGAATGGCTAGCGTCGCATACGAAGCATCCGCCAGCCTCGCATACCAAGGCGCAAACAGAAGAAGACCGGCGGTCATGACAACCCCGGCCGCGATGCCGAATCTCAGGGCGGCGCGGTAGATGAGCTTCACTTCGGCTTCGCGTCCGAGCTCCACCCGCTCCGACACCATTTTGCTGATGGCGCTCGGGATGCCTGCGGTAGCGAATACAAGCAAGAGCAGATAAATGTTGTTCGCGTATCCGAACGCCAGGCCTCCCTCTCGGCCCCATAAGTAATCGAGCGGAACCTTTTGAAACAAGCCGAGCGCCCGGGCGACAAGCGCCGCGAGCGCCAGGATCAGAGTACCTTTGATTAGCGAGTCTTTTTTAGGCATTTTAACGTCGTCATCCTAACGGTTCCAATGGTTTGTGATTCCCGCGCACCGGCCTCGCCGAGCCCGACGGGGCCGCCCAGCGGACGCCGTTCGCGATGACGCGGCGCACGAGCGGATGATAATAGGTCGGATACGTCTCGTGGCCGGGACGGAAATAAAAAATTTTGCCTTGGCCGCGCTTCCAGGTGCAGCCGCTTCTGAACACTTCGCCGCCCTCGAACCAGCTGACGAACACGAGCTCGTCCGGGGCGGGAACGTCGAAATGCTCGCCGTACATTTCTTCCGGCTTGAGCTCGAAATATTCGGGCAGCCCCGCCGCGATCGGATGGGCCGGATCGACGACCCAGATGCGCTCCTTCTCGTTCGCTTCGCGCCATTTCAAGTCGCAGCTCGTCCCCATCAGCTTTTTGAAAATTTTCGAAAAGTGGCCGGAATGCAGCACGACGAGCCCCATGCCCTCAAGCACGCGGGCATGGACGCGCTCGACGATGTCGTCGCTTACTTCGCCGTGCGCCATATGCCCCCACCAGATCAGCACGTCCGTCTCGTCGAGAGCCTCCCGCGTCAGCCCGTGCTCGGGCTCCGGAAGCGTCGCCGTACGCACGGAGAAGTTCTCCTCCTGCTCGAGTCCGGCCGCGATCGCGCGGTGGATGCCGTCCGGATAGACGCTCCGAACCTCGTCGTGAATAGGCTCGTGCCTGAATTCGTTCCATACCGTCACGCGAATCATAACGTCGCCTCTTCCTTATGCGGCTACAGGAGCCAGATGATGAACAGCACGATCATGATCAACTGGAGAACGATTTTGGCGACCATGCCGCTGAACAGCCCGATGACGGCTCCCCAGCCGACCTTCAACGAACGGTCGAAGGAGGAGCCTGCGATCAGCTCGCCGATGACGGCGCCCGCGAAGGGGCCGATCAGCAGCCCGAACGCCGGAATAACGAACGGCCCGACGATGACGCCGATCGTGCTGCCGACGACGGACGCCTTGGAGCCTCCGAACTTTTTGACGCCCCAGGCGTTGACGATATAGTCCGCCGCGATCAGCGCGACGACGATCAGCGTCTGAATCGTCCAAAACCAGAAGCCGAACGGCTCGAAAGAGAAGAAGAACCCGTACACGAAAAACGCCGCGAATATCGCCAGCGCCCCCGGCAATACCGGAAAAACCGCTCCGGCCATGCCGAGCGCGAACAGCGCCGCAATGATCAACCAGCCCAAAATGTCCATCCGTCCATCACGCCTTTAGCACATAGTTTTGAATGACTTGCGCGACGCCGTCCTCCAGGTTCGTTCCGGTAACGGCATCCGCGGCGGCTTTGACCTCTTCCTGCGCGTTGCCCATGGCGACGCCGAGCCCGACGGCCTTGATCGCCTCCAGATCGTTCAGGCTGTCCCCGACCGCGACCGCTTCGGACATGCTGTACCCCAGCATGCGGCAAACTTCGGCGATGGCCGTCGCCTTGGAGACGCCTTGCGGATTGATCTCGATGTTGAAGGGCGAGGAATTGCTCAGCTCCAAGCCGTCCCAGGTGCGAATCTCGCTCAATATTTCCGCGAGCTGCTTCGCGTCTTCGGTATAGTAACCGAATTTCAGCCATTCGAGAGCGGCGCAGTCGTCGAGCCATTTCTCCTTGTTGTAAATGCCTTCGGTGGAATACGCCCAAAACCATACGTCCGGGTAGCCGGCGGCCAGGCGGTGCAGTCGTGCGACGATCTCCGCGTCAAGCGCAATGCGGCGATGCAGTTCGTCGGGACTGCGCCAAATCTCGCCGCCGTTGACGAAAATCATCGGGGACGTAAGCCCCAGCTGCTCCACGTAGGGCATTGCCCCCTGCTTCCCGCGTCCGGTGGACACGCAAACCGTAACCCCCGCTTCCGCCGCCTTGCCGATCCATTCCGCGGTCGTATCGCTGATCTCGCTGCGATCGTTGAGCGTCGTGCCGTCCAGGTCGAGAGCCAAAAGCCGATAATGTGCCAAAAAAACGTCCACTCCTTTTGTTTGTCTCTATCCCCGTTCGCCATATTTTAGCATACGAGCCCCGTCATTGCGCGCGAATGGCTTATTGCGCCTCCGAGTTCGCCTGCCCGGTCTGATCGGCGTTCGCGTCGGTCGTCGCGGCCGCCTGTTTTTTCGGCGTTCCCGTCAGGCCGATCTCCTGATCGTACGCGTCGAAAATTTGACGCGCGATCGGCGCGGCGCCCCAGCCGCCGAAGCCGCCTTCCGGCACGACGACGGCGACCGCCAGCACCGGATCCTCGGCCGGCGCGTAGGCGATGAATACGGCGTTTTCTTTTCTCGTTCCCCCGACGTCCTGCTCGGAAGTGCCGGTTTTGCGGTAAAAGTTATAGTCGAAGCCGTCGAAGCCTTGAACGTTTACCTGCGACATTCCTCTTTCGATCGTATCCCAATAGGTGTCCGGCAGCTCAATCGTATTCAGCACTTCCTTCTGATACGACTGCACGACGTTGCCGTCCGTGTCGACGATCCTGTCGACGAATTGCGGCTTGAGACGCTGGCCGTGGCTCGCGAGCGTCGTCGCGTATTGGGCGAGCTGCAAGGCGGTATAGCGGCCCTGCTGGCCGAAGGAAGCGTAGATAAGCGGGGATTGGGCGCCACCGCTTCGTTCCGCTTCTTTGTAATAGTTGATGTCTCCCGCCGACTCGCCGGGCAGGCCGCTCTCCGTCTTGACCCCCAGCCCGAACTGCTTGTTGAACGAATCCCAGATGTCCAGCCCTTCGTCTCCGTCCCGCATATACAAGGCGTTGCCGATCTCCGCGGCCATGAAGGCGTTCGAAGATTTCGCGATCGCGGACCACGGATACAGCAGGCCGTTTGCCTTGCCGCCGCCCGCGTTGCGGACTCTTACCTCGTAGCCTTTGCGGCCGAACTCGAAATAGCCCCGGTCGTTATAAGAGGTGGAAGGCGTGATCAAGCCTTCCTTCAGCCCGAGCAAAATCGTCAGCGGCTTTTGCGTCGAACCGAGGAAAACGAGCGAGGACGGGTGCTTCAGCCGCTCCTCGTACTCCGCATACGGCGCCTGCACCTCGCGGATCGCGCCGTTGCTGATAAAGTACTGAACCTCTTCGTAGTCCTTGCTGCTGATGCCGCCCTGCCACAAATTCGGATCGTAATCCGGCATGCTCGCCATCGCCACGACTTTGCCGGTCTTGACCTCCATCGCGACCGCATAGCCGGTGATTGCATTTTCCGCCCGTTCCGCCTTGTTCGACGAGTTGCGGATTTTCTCGAGATGCGTCGTAATCGCGTTTTGCGTCGCGAGCTGCACGTCTTTGTTGATCGTCAGGTACAGGTTGTCGCCTTTGACCGGCTTCGTCAGCTCCATCGGGCCGACGATCCGGCTCATGTTGTTGACCGGATACGTTTTGAGCCCGTTGCGTCCGCGCAGCACGTCCTGGTACATCAATTCGATGCCGTCGAACCCGACTTCTTCGGAGTCCAAATATTTGAGGGTCGGGTCGTCCTGGTTGTCGTTGATCGTTTTGTACTTGTCGAGCGAGGTCGCGCCGTTGAATTTTTTCATGTAGCCGACCAGCTGGACCGCGACCTGATCCTCGCTGTACTGCCGGATGCTTTCCTCGACGATGTCGATGCCTTTGAACTCGTTGCGGTGCTCGCTGAAATAGGCGATTTCCTTATCGGTCAGATTCGATTTGATCCGCCGCTGCTGGTAGGGCAAATGCACGATGCCCCCGAAATCCATATAGCCGAAAATTTCGTCGGCGGTCAGCGGCTTCTCCGCCGGGTCGCCGTATTGCGCGAACACGGCCGCCAGACTCTCCGCGAGCTTGCGTCCGTCTTCCTCCTTCGTGCCGGGCTCGAACGTGTAATAGAGCGATTGCGTCGAGGTGGAATAGGCGATCGCCGTCCCGGTCGAATCGTAAATGTTGCCGCGGATCGGCGGGATATAGACGTCTCTCGTGGCGATTTTTTGCTCCGCTTCCGCGAGCGACGGACCCTCGACGAACTGAAGATAGGCGAGCCGGACGATGAGCAGCGAAAACGCGAAAAAAGTAACAAAAAAGAAAATGTTCAGCCGAAAGCTGAAATTCCGACGGTTGCGAATTTCCCTCTTCTGGGCTTCTTCCGTCCGATCGTCCGTCATTGCGCTTTCCTCCTGTAGCTCCGATATCTATTTGCGATTGAAAAACCGGAATGCCGCCGATTCGCCGTGTGCGCCCTGCCGGTGACGGCACTCGCGGCGCGCGGCGGCTTCCCCCGGTCCCGATAACCCCTTTTTCGAATCGTTTCGCGTCAACTACTCCGGCATCCCTTATACATACGAGATCGGCCCCTGGCGAATATGCGTATCCTGGAAGCCCTCCGGATCGAACCAATCTCCCGAGCTCGCCCATGTGGCGTCGAGCGGCGCCCACCGGTTTTCCTCCTGCAGCCATACTTCGTTCCAGGCATGAGCCCCGTATCCGCCCTGTCCGTCGTAGCCGAGTCCGGTGACGACGCGGACGTCGAGGCCGACGGCCCGGGCCATGGCCGCGTACAATCTCGCGTAATCGATGCAAACGCCCTTTCGGGTGTCGAACGTATCCTCCGGCGTCTGCTCCCTCCATTCGCCGCGTTCCTCGTAAGCTTCCACTTTATCGTAGTCGTAGGCGATGCGGCTGCCCACCCAAGCGTATAGCGCCCGGGCTTTCGCCTCGTCGCCTTCCGCGCCGGCGGTGACGGAGACTGCCGCTTCCGCGATGTCGGCAGGAAGCTCGGCATCGATGATGTCGTAGCGCTTCTGCCACAGCTGATCGAGCTCCGTCTGCATGGTCGCGGCGAAGACGGGAAGCTGCTTCGTCAGCAGCGAGCCGGCGGCGGGCTGGATAATTTGCGAAGCCGTCTGTTTATATAAGCCGGACTGTTGAATGTAGTCCGCATAAGGTCCTTGCGGCCACAGCGAGCAATACGCGAACAGCACGGCCGTCAGCAGCAGCGCGCGGCCGCAGCCCAGCGCCGCGCCGATCAGCCCCCCGATCGCGCGGCTGACGGCGCCTCCGGAAGGCAGAAGGGTGAACGGAAGACCGCCTATTCGCGCGAGCAGCGAGCCGATCAGTCCGAGCGCGACGCGCAGCACGATATAAAAAAACAGCATCAGCAAAGAAAAGCGAAGCAGCGGCAGGTCCCGGATTCCGGCGATCAGCGTGAAGGCGAGCTGGACCCAGGAAGAAGCGTCCGGAAGCGGCTGCCGCCAGCCTCTGGCGATCAGCCAGGCCTGCACGTGAGGGGAAGCCGCTGCGGCCGCCCAGGCGGCTCCTCCTACCGAAAGAAGCGTAAAGGCCGCGCCGGCTACGAATCCGAACAGCTGCCTGGCCGATCCCTTCGCTCCCCGAAGCAGTCCTTGAAGCAAAGAAACCGCCACGATGACAAGCAGCGCGACGGTGATCCAATTGGCGTCTATCCTATTCATGAAGCGGCATGGTCCCGAGCCTGTTCGATGAACTCGCGGACGGCCCCTTCCATATTCCACGTTCCGAGCGAGACGCCTTGAAACTTCACGGAAACTTCTCCGGAACCGGGCGTCCCCGTCAATTCCAGATTCGGCGTCGCGACGGTAAACGTCCCGTCGTCGTTCAGCCTGTATTCGGCCTGCGACGCCTCGCCGGCCATCGCCTTGACCGCTTGATCCTCAAGCGCCTGCGTCACTTTGCTTCCGACTTCCTTCAGGTCGTTGACGCTGTATCCACCGTAAACCGCCAGTCCGACGACGATAGCGGCGACTAACACCCATTTGAGCACCGTTTTGACGAGGTTGATCACGACGATCAGCGCCACGACGGCGATGACGATCAATATCCAGTGGTCGATCGCGAACTGTTTCCACGCCTCCAAATCGAGGTCCATCCCATCTCCTCCATGCCTAGCCTGCATACTCTAGCATCTATTATACGTGCGTTCCGTGCCGCAGTTCAACCCGAGCAAGAGACGAATTGCGCATAGACCGAAAAATCAGCCGGAACGGGTTTTGCCGTCGCGGGACCAAAAGGCCCTGCGGCCCGCTTCCTGCGTTTGAAACAGGTGGAGATGAAGCCATTTCGCCCCCAGCGCGAAACACCCCCAAGCCGCGGGCAAGCAAACGGCGATCGCGAGGATCGTCGCCGCCCATTGGCTATTGCCGATCCCTTGCTCTTTTGCGACCGCGGGCAGCACCCACCGGTTGATCGCGGTCGGCAGAAAGCCGGCGCCGCCGTACAGCGGAAGGAAGAGCGCGGACGTCCAAGCGTTTTTGTACAAAAACGGCCCGATCGCCAAAACAAACGTCATCAGCAAGCTGAAGGCGCAGCAGCAGAACGCCAAGTAGGCGAAGGTCGCCGCGTCCCGGCTCCACGAATCCGACGGCCAGCCGGAGACGGCCCAGCGCGCCGCGGCTCCGAGCGCAAACGCCGCGAACGCGAGCCCGCTTCCCCGCAGCAGCGTTACCCAAACGGCGAGCATTCGGGAAAACAACAGCGTCCGCCGCGCGTAGGGCATGGCCAGCCACCAGACGAGCCGGCGCTGTCCGGCATCGTGCTGCAGCATGACGGCAAGCATGAACAACGGCCCGATGCCCGCAAAATAAAGGATCATGACCGGGAGCACGAACATCGTTTCGCTTTCCCCGAAGGCGAAAACGCCCGCGACCGCGGCAAGGGCGAGCAGCGCGTGCCGAACGGCCCGCGCCGGCTTGAGCCTCGCGAAATGGCGGAACCGCGAGCGCTCCAGCGCATACAGGGCGCGAAAGCCGCCCGATGCGCCCGACCGGAAGCGCGGCTTGACGCTCTCATCGCCTCGTTCGGAACTCGATTTCATGCCGGAACGGTAACGGGCCAAATCGGCCATTCCGCGGCGCGAAACGAAACGAATCGTCGCCCGCTTCAGCAGCAAGCCGAAGAGCAAACCTATCCCTGCGTATACGGCAACCCTATCTGCGGCAAACCATTGCGGCGCAACGTCTGTCGACAGCGCGAGGAGCGGAAACATCCCGAACGGAAGCATGACGATGCAAAAGTACGGAACGGTCAGCCATTGCCGCCACCCCCGGAAAAAGCCGATCAACAGAAACCCGAACGTAGTAAAAACAAAGCCGCAAGCCCAAAACAGCGCCAGATAGGCAAGGGATATGCCGAGCAATTCGTCGCCTCGAGCATGCGTCAACGGAGTTCCGAATAACGTTCTCGAACCAAGAATCTGCAGAACGCTTACCGTCCACAGGCCGAGCGACGCGATCGCTTGCGCGGCGTAAGCCGCCGACATTTTCGCGCGCAGCAGCTCAAGGCGGGAATGCGGCATCGCGAGCCACCATTCGCGGAACGGATTTTCCCATATCGTAAGGGACGGGAGCAGGGAAAACCCCGTTCCAAGGCAGCAAACGATAAGCGCGCCAAGGGAAAGGAGCTTCTCGGGCGCCAGAGAATTTTGCAGGAAAACGACAGCCAGAGCAAGCAGCAGCGCGTAAGCCGACGCGGCGGTTTTTACGATGCCGGGCTGTACATAGGCGCTCCACTCCAGTTTGAAAAGCGGCATATGCGGCTTCATGCGAACACTTCCCTATAGCAGGATTCGACCGAACGGCCCTCTCTCCGCAGCTCCTCCACTTCGAACGCGCCTTTGACTTTGCCGTCTCCGAGCAGCACGATCCGGTCGAAAATGGACTCCATCTCCCGAATGTCGTGCGTGGCGATCAGAAACGTGCGGAACCCGTCCGCCATGTCCCCGACGACGGCGGAAGCGATGCGTTCGCGGGAAACGAGATCGACGCCGGTAAACGGTTCGTCCAGCACGATGAGCGGAGCCTGCCTGGACAGACAGGTAAGCAGCTGCAATCTCGCTTCTTCCCCCGCGACAAGGCGCCGATCCGGGCGGCCGGATCGACGGCAAGCTTTTGCGCCAGCTCCCGCTGCCGCGCCCGGTTCCAGTCCGGATAAATGCCGGACGCCAGCTCCAGCCAGTCCGCGACGCTCAGCCAGCCGGGCAGCTGCCCCCTGTCGGGCAGGTACGATACTTGGGCCAGCGTGCGTTCCCCGGCCTTTTGCCCGAACAGCAGCACCTCGCCCGAATCCGGAGGCACAAGACCGGTCAGCATGCGCAGCAGCGTCGATTTTCCCGCGCCGTTAGGGCCGAGCAACCCGCATATGCTCCCTTGCGGAACGTCGAACCCGACTGCTTCCAGCAGCGTTTTTTTCTTCCATTTGGCGCCGACGGCCCGGCAGCGGATCGCGGGAACCGCGGAAAAAACCGCATCGTTCGCATGATGGATGTTCATCGTCATTCCTCCTGTTCGTGAGCCAACTCGATCAATTCCTTCACCGTCAGACCGATCGATGCGGCCGTTTCTTCCAATTGCCGGAACGCTTCCTTCGCGATCCGCTTTCGGGAAGACCGAATCGCGTCCGTATCCCGCGTAACGAACGTGCCTTGGCCGCGGAACGTCACGATGAGCGACAGTCTTTCCAGTTCCTGATAAGCCTTCATCACCGTCGTCGGATTGACCCGGAGGCTTGCCGCCGTGTCCCGGACCGACGGAAGCCTCGTTCCCGGTTCCAGCTTCCCCATGGCGATTTTCGCCCGGATTTGCTCGACGAATTGTTCGTATAGCGGGCGCGAAGGATCGATTTGAAAATCCTGCGGGGACCAGATCCAAAATGGCGGCATACATTTTCACCGGCTCTCCGTTTCATGATTGTGTAATGTGTATGATGACACACCATACACTTTTGATCCAAGTGTACCACACGACGCCATACACTTGCAACCGGCTTGCGCGATCGGCCCACGAAAACGGGCGGCATATACGGACGAGATCGAACGTACAAGTAGGATAAAACAAGCTTTGGCGATCGAAGGCCCGACCGTGCCGAAATCGCCGGCGGAGGCGAAGCGATTGAAAACCGCGATATGGCTTTATCTGTTTTTGTTCGTGGCCTTTTTCGACCTGCACGCGCAATATCCGATGCTCACCCCGTTTGCCGTATCTCTCGGGGCGGCTCCTTCTTTTATCGGACTCGTCATGGGCATGTACTCGCTCACTCATCTGCCCGGCAACATTCTCGCCGGCTACAGCGTCGACCGGTTCGGAAGCCGCTTGTTCATCGCCGGCAGTCTGACCGGGGCGGGCATCCTGCTGCTGCTGCAAGCGCGGGTCACTGATCCTTGGCAGCTGCTGTACATCCGTTCCGTCAGCGGGTTCGTGCTCGCCTTCCTTTCCCCGGCTTGTTTGGCGATGCTCGCGAGGCTCGCCCGGAACCGCATTCATCAAGGCAAGCTGATGGCCGGCAACGGCCTTGTCCATACGGTCGCGGCCGTCGTATCGCCGGCGGCGGGAGCCTGGATGACCGCCAAAATCGGGTTTGAGACGTCCTTTCTCATTCTCGGCTGGATTCTGCTCGTCACCGGCATCGCTTCCTTGATTTTCGTTCGCGAAGCCAAGCAGCCGTTCGCAGATGCCGCCCCGGCGTCCTCGCCGTCGGGATCGAAAGCAAGCGTATCCCTGTCCCCGTCGAACGCGGAGCCGGCGCCGCTTCCTTCAATGGGCGACAGGCGGTTTCCTTGGATCGTGCTCATTTTGCCGCTTGCGATGTCCTGCTCTCAGGGGATTCTCTCTTTCGAACTGCCGCTCAGCGTGAAATCCGCCGACGAGATGATGACGACCGGCCTGCTGTTTTCCGTTATCAGCCTCGGCTCGCTCGCCACGCTGGCCCTGCTGTTTCTGCAAAAATATTTGCCTTACGCCCGAAGCGTTTGCGGCCTGCTGCTGCTTGCGATCACCTATTACGGCCTGGCGGCGGGATGGCCGTTGCCGATCGCCGTGCTGTTGTTCTCGCTCGGCATGGCCAAAGGGGTCGTCTTCCCGGCCATGACCTCCTTTTTGCTTCAGTTGAGCGGTTCTTCCCGATACGGCAGAACGCTCTCGTTCATGTCGATCGCCTCCTCGATCGGCGCTTTCCTCGGACCGGTCGCGGCCGGAGCCGTCAGGGACTACCTTTCGCCGTATTTTATCGCGTTCGCCGTGCTGATGATCGCGCTGCTCGCGCTTGCGCCCCGGCCGGATTACTCTCTCGGCTGGAACGGAGGAGCCGACGCCAGCCCCCGGCGGCGGGACATTGAAGAAGCGGGAAAATAGGTGATCGCACACGTCGCCCCAGGGACAGACGCATATGCTGTAGGGCGGCGCGCCTTTTCGGCTTCGCGGGAAGGCGGGCGGCAATAAGCGTTAAAAGCGGGGTGAACGCGGATGTCTCAAATTGCGGATTGCGGCCACGGACATGGACACGGCCATGGCGCCTCGGCGGCCATCGTGCTCGTCCTGTTCGTTCTGCTCGTCATCGTGCTGAGAGCCTGTTGATTTCGTTCGAACGGCGCAAGGCCAAACGTTTCGTTTCGGGATGAGCCGCGAACGCCGGAGCGGTTCATCCCTCCATTTGCGAGGGGACGATCCCGAGCCGCCGGACAAGCTCGCCTTTTCCCCGTTGTGGTACAATAGGAACAAGAGGACGGAAGCGCCGCTCCCGTTCCCGCCTGAAGGGGGTCGCAGCAAATGGATGTCGCCATCATCGTCGAAGGAAAAAACGACAAAAGCCGCCTCGCCCGCGTGCTGTCTCCCGAAATTCCGATCTACTGCACCTTCGGCACATTGAATACCGAGCGGATCGAATCGCTTCGCAAGGCGGTGCGGGATCGCCAGGTGTACCTTTTTACCGACCCGGACGCTTCCGGCCGGCGAATCCGGGGCATGCTCAGCGACGTATTTCCCGACGCCGAGCATATTTACACGCGTCGAGGCTACAACGGGGTCGAAGGGACCCCGGAAGAATATTTGATTCAGCAGCTCGAAAAAGCCGGCCTGGAACAATACATCGTTTACCCCCCTCCCGCCGAATGGCCGGAGTGAAACGAATGCTTTAACTGCGTACGACTTTTTGCGTTTAGCGGGTTGAGATGAGTAAAATCTACTCAACTAAGCGCCGACACGCGCCTATCTCCGGCTGAGATGAGTAAAATCTACCCAACTGAGCGCCAACACGCGCCTATACCCGGCTGAGATGAGTAAAATCTACCCAACTAAGCGCCGACACGCGCCTATACCCGGCTAAGATGAGTAAAATCTACCCAACTGAGCGCCGACACGCGCCTATACCCGGCAAAGATGAGTAAAATCTACCCAACTAAGCGCCAACACGCGCCTATACCCGGCTGAGATGAGTAAAATCTACCCAACTGAGCGCCAACACGCGCCTATACCCGGCTAAGATGAGTAAAATCTACCCAACTGAGCGCCGACACGCGCCTATACCCGGCTAAGATGAGTAAAATCTACCCAACTAAGCGCCGACACGCGCCGAACTACGCGTAGCAAATTCACCAGATCCGCAACAAAAAGGGCTGCCCGAGGCCGAAAAGCCTTCGGACAACCCCTCTTCTTCGCCGCCCCGAATTTACAGCAGCGTTTTGACTTGCTCGTACAGCGCGTCCGCATCCAGATCGCCCGGATTTCCGTTCGCGTCCGGCGAAATATAGCTGCGGATCTGGCCTTTTTTGTCGACCAGCACGACGAGGTTCGAATGGCCGAAGTCCCCGTTTTGATCCTTCACGACCATGAGGCCGTACTCTTGCGCCAAATCCCAGATCGGCTGCTCCTCGTCGCCGCGGAGGAATTTCCAGCCGGCATAGTCGGCGTTGAATTTGTCCCCGAACGCGCGCAGTGCTTCCGGCGTATCGCGCAGCGGGTCGATCGTAATCGACAAAAATTCGACCTTGTCCCCGAAATCTCCGTCCGCCTTCAGCTTCTCCTGCACTTGGGAAAGCATGAACGTCGTCGGAGGACAGACGTCCGGGCAGTTGGAGAAGAAGAAATACACCAGGCGAACCTTGCCGTCGAGCTCGCTCATCGTCACCGCTTCGCCGTCGATGCTTTGCAGCGTGAAATCCGCCGCTTCGCCCTGAACCGGAAGGTCGCTGCCTTTCATGGAATCCCACAGCAGATAGCCGCCGAGCGCCAGGCACAGCGCCAGCAGCACCATCGGAAACGCGTACCGGCGGGCGAACGATTTTTGCGTTCCTACGGCAGGCACCGAAGGCCCATTCGCTCCGGTTCCGGCCGTTTCGGCGGTTCCGGGAGTTGCATTTTCCAGTTTGTCGGACGGTTCGCCCTTGAATTCGCTCATCTTCGCTTAAGCTCCATTCGTGTCGAGAATCATCGCCAAAAACATAATCAGCAAATAGTTGACGGAAATCAGAAAGTCGGCCTTCGCCCATTTCTCGGTGTCTTTGGCCCGAAAGCCGGACAGCGCGTGAAGGAGCCAAGCTCCGACGATGACGACCGATAAAACGAGAAAAACAACGCCTACGTACCCGTACGTATAAAGGAAGACCGAAGCGACCAGCAGCAGGGCGATATACGGAACCATTTGCAGCTTCGTCCGCTCGATGCCTTTCACGACCGGAAGAACGGGAAATCCCGCGGCACGGTACTCTTCGACCCGCCGGATCGCGAGCGACCAAAAATGGGGAGGCTGCCACAGAAACAGAAGCGCGAACAATATCCAGGCTCCCGCGTCCACCTGGCCGGTCACCGCGCAATACCCAATGACGGGAGGCATCGCCCCCGATACCCCTCCGACCGAGGTGCTCCACGTCGAGCTTCGTTTCAGCCACATCGTATAGATGACGACATAAACGAATATCCCCAAAATCCCGAGCCAGCCGGTCAGCGGATTGACGAGCCCGAACAGGACGGCAAGCCCCGCGATTCCCAACACGACGCCGTACCCGAGCACGAATGAAGGCCGCAGCCTGCCGGTCGGGAGCGCCCGGTTCCGGGTTCGCTCCATTTTCGTGTCCATTTCCCGGTCGAGATAGTTGTTAAACACGCAAGCGGACGCCATCGTCAGCGTCGAACCGATAAGCACCCAGACAAGCAGCATCCAGTCCATCTCCCACCGGGAAGCGACCCAAAAACCGCCGAAAGCCGCAAATAAGTTCAAACGGATGATGCGCGGCTTGGTCAGGGCCACAAGATCTTTAAACACGGAGCTCCTCCTTCGAGAATGAAAAGCCGCAAGCGACCGCCATTTTTCCATTTTTAATGATACCTTATAAGTCAAATCATTGACAACGATTCCGCCGTCAAAGTTCATGAATTTGCCATTGCCCGGCGGCCCGCGAAGCTCTTGTATTCCTTTTCGCCGAAGATGTCACACTTTTGGGCGCTTCTCAATACATTGTAGAGTGACATTCGCCCAGTGCCGCCCGGCGGCGGAGCTGGAGGCGAAACCGCAAGAGGAAGGGTGCAAATCGAATGGCCGTCATCAAAACGAACGAAGAAGGCATCAAAATGCTGGCCCGCCTTATGCGCGCGGAAGCGGAGGGCGAAGGCCACCTCGGCATGCTGATGGTCGGCAACGTCGGCGTCAACCGCATTCGCGGGAACTGTCTCGATTTTCGCAACATCCGCTCCGTATCCGACATGGCGTTCCAGTCGCCGGGCGGGTTCGAAGCGGTCCAAAAGCCGTATTTTTACCAGAGAGCCCGCGAAGCGGATATCGCGCTCGCCAGACGCGCCGTCAACGGAGAGCGCACTCATCCGGCATCCAACGCGCTATGGTTTTTCCGCCCGTCGGGAGGCTGCCCCGGCACCTGGTACGATCAGACCAATACCGGGCGCTTCAAGGCCCACTGCTTCTTCGCTCCCACGTACGAGGACTGTCCCCGAGTTTATTAAGGCGTCAAGCCATTAAAAGGAGGATTTACTTTGATTCAAAAAGCTCCCTGGCCGAATACCGCTGCCCCCACGCCTATGCCCATGCCCATGCCCTTGCCCCAGCCGATGGTCAGCCCCGCGATGACGGGCAACAACGCGTTTCCCGGAACCGCGGGCATGATGCCGATGGGCGTTCCGGGCGGCGTCATGATGCCCCCGATGGCCGCTCCGAGCGGATCCATGATCACGCCCGCCGGGACGACGATGCCGCTGCCGACCGAAGAATCGTATGTAGAAAACATCCTGCGCATGAACCTCGGCAAAGTCGCCACGCTGTACATGACGTACGAAAACAACAGCGAATGGAACGCGAAAATATTCAAGGGCGTGCTGGAGGCGGCCGGAAGGGATCATATCATCATCAGCGATCCGGCTACGGGCAGGCGGTTTTTGCTGCTCACCCTGAACCTTGACTATATCACCTTCGACGAACCGCTCAACTACACCTTGCCGTTCGGCACCCAAGGCTGATTCGAATCAGCCGGTTACCGGAACGAACGTCCAAATTCTCAGGCCCTCGCGCCCTCCTTTGATCCAGGGCGTCATCGCCTCCCATCCGGAACGTCCTTCGCGGCGTTCTTTTTCTATTTCGGCGGCTTCGGCCTCGCTTTTCACCCTTCTCAGTTCGACGATAACGCCAGGCTGCGCGGTGTTTTCGAGCAGTTCGACTCCGTTCCACCGCCGCGGCTCCGCGCGCACCCATTCCATATAAGCGGCGCGATGCTGCCGTTCCACGGCATATTCCACGAACAAAATCATTCCGTCTCCTCCAATTTTATAAATTCGGGCGGCCTTGCCCATACTTAAACCCGACAAACGTCATGACGACGAAAGGGGACTTCCAGTTATGGATTCCGGCACGCATCTGCTGTTCGGGCTCGGCCTGGGCGGACTCGCCCTTGTCGATCCCGTCATCGCTTCGCATCCTTACGGCGCTGTCGCCGCGCTGATCGGCACGGTCGCCGGGTCGCAGGCGCCCGATCTCGACGGGCTGCTCCGTTTCAAAAGCAATGCCGATTATATCAGAAACCACCGCGGCTTGTCCCATTCGCTGCCGGCGGTTGTCGGATGGGCGGCGGCGATTTCCCTCCCTTTGGCCGCCTTGTTTCGAGGCCTGCCCTGGTGGCATTTGGCGCTCTGGGTGCTGCTCGCCGTCGTCGTACACGTCGCAAGCGACTTGTTCAACGCCTACGGAACGCAAGCGCTTCGGCCGTTTTCGAAAAAGTGGATCGCCTGGAACATCATTCACATTTTCGATCCGTTTATTTTTTCATCGCATCTCGTGGCCCTTCTGCTTTGGATGACCGGAACCGCGGATCCGAGAGCGATTTTCCCCGTCCTGTACGGATTGATCGTCCTTTATTACGCCTGGCGATGGGCCGTTCGACGCCGGACGGCGGCCAAGGTTCCGAAAACGGATTCCGGGCATCGGCCGGGCGACGACTATACGCTGCTGCCCACCGTTTCCCTTCATCGCTGGAACGTCGTCCGGCTGTCGAAGGACTGCTCGTACACGATCGGCTACTGGGAAAACGGAAAGCTGACCTGGGTCGACCGGACCAGCTGCGATCAGCACCCCGCCATCGACGCTTCAAGGAATATCGCGGACGTTCAGGCGTTTCTGAACGTGACTCCGTTCCCCTGCGGGCAGGTCCATGAACGGCCGTGGGGCTTCGAGGTGCGCTGGATCGACATCCGGTACCGTTACCGCCGGCAATACCCTTTCGTCGCCGTCGCGCTGCTCGATTCCTCCCTGCAGCCGCTTCAGTCTTACGTCGGATGGCTGAGCGACGAACGCCTGGAAAAAAGACTGCGGATGAACACGTACTAAGCGGCCGGGCCTCGGCCGCGGCTATTGACGATTTCGCTTCAAAAGGAGACAATAATAAAAGCCCGAGGGCAACCTCGGGCTTTCGGTCGGGACTATCGAGTCCGATTAACGACCGCCGGTAAACTGTTGACCACCGGAAAGCTGTTGTTCGGCGATGCGGACCAGGTTTTTCGTGATATAACCGCCAAGCGATCCGGCATCACGGGAAGTGACGTTGCCGTAGTATCCGTCGGACGGAATTTGAACGCCGAGGGATTGTGCGGCTTCCATCTTCATGTTTTCCAGGGCACCTTTGGATTCTTTTACAAGTACCCGGTTGCGAGAAGAATTGTTGCTGGCCATGTTGATTGCTCCTTTCGCCTTGCTGAAGTTATTTGCAAGCTTGCTTTTGTAGTATGCAAAGGCGAAAGAAAAATATGCTTCAAGGAGATGAAAAAGATGAAGAAATCTGTGGCATGGGTTTTGGCCTTCGTTTCGGTCGCCTGGATGACCGCCACCGCCATCTCGCTCGACTATAACGTTTGGTTGTCCGCCCTGTTTTTCGTCCTCTGCGGCTGCACGATCGGAATCGGCTTCACCGTCAAATCGCGCAGCCGCAGAAGCCCGCAGTAGGCTTCGGACGTCCGGAGACTAACGGCGGGGGAGCAGGAAGCCCATCGCGTCCTTTACCCGGGCCAGCGTTTGCTCCGCCGCCTCGTTGGCCTTCCGCGCGCCTTCGCGCAGCAAATCGTGAATGGCGCCGGATTCGCGAATTTCCGTATATTTCCGCTGGATCGGTTCAAGGACGGCAACGACTTGCTCCGCCAAATCCTTTTTGAACGCCCCGTATCCCTGTCCCTCGTACCGCGCCTGAACCTCGTCGACCGAAATTCCAGCGCAAAGGGCGTAGATGCTCATCAGATTGCTGACTTCCGGTTTAGTTTGCGGGTCGAACTCGACCTCCCGTCCCAGGTCCGTTTTGGCCCGGGATATTTTTTTGCGGATTTCGTCCGGGGAATCGAGCAGGGAAATGTAGCTTCCCGGATTCGGATTGCTTTTGCTCATTTTTTTGCTTGCGTCGTCCAACGACATGATTCTCGCGCCCACCTTCGGAATATAAGGCTCCGGAATCCGCAGCGTTTCGCCGAAACGGTGATTGAACCGGCCCGCCAGATCGCGCGTCAGCTCCAGATGCTGCTTCTGGTCGTCGCCGACCGGGACGAGATGCGTGTCATACAGCAAAATGTCGGCCGCCATGAGCGGCGGGTAGACGAACAAGCCGGCTCCTACCGCTTCCTTGCCCGCCGATTTGTCCTTGAATTGCGTCATCCGCTCGAGCTCCCCCATATACGACAGCGTCGTCATGATCCAGCCCAGCTCCGCGTGCGCCGGAACGTGCGATTGGACGAAAACGGCCGACTGCTGCGGATCGATGCCCGCCGCGATAAACAAAGCCGCGACCGATTCCGTTTGCTCCCGAAGCGCCGCCGGCTCTTGCGGCACGGTAATCGCGTGCAGATCGACGATCATGTAGAAGCTGTCGTACTCCTCCTGCAGCTTGACGAAGTTTTTCATGGCGCCGATGTAATTGCCGAGCGTCAGCTTGCCGCTTGCTTGAATGCCGGACAGTACCCGCTGTTTCGCGTTTGAATTCATGTAAATGCAATCCCCTTCCTGTTGGCCGGTCCATCTGCCGGCGCTTCCGATTAATCCTGCTAAAAAAACAAAAGACCCCTCGTCCGTAAGGGACGAAGAGGTCGTGGTGCCACCCTTGTTCGCTTCGAAAAACGCGGCGAAACGGCCGCTTGAAGCCTTTGTGTTCCGTAACGCGGAACGGACGGAAAGCAACGGACGCTCCCGGGGACGGACTGAAAAAGAATGCCCGGCGCGTCTTTCCGCTTCGGCTCCGAGTTCCATTCCGCACGGGAGAAGCGCCGGTTCGCAGCGAACACCGGCTCTCTGCCAGCTGTCTCCGTATGCGTACTTGTTCTCGTCATCGCCGAATGGCCGATATGCCGACGTAAAGTCGATTGAAATTCATTATACTCCCCCGCGCCGGGAAGTCAACCTCCCCGGTTCTTGCCAACGGGAGATCGAGCATACGCTAAACTAACGCCTGTCCCCATCAAGCCGTAAGGAAGTGATGAACGTGACGGTTTCCAGGTTCAGTCTCGCCGCGGCCGCGGTCGCGACGTTCATTTTGGCATATGCGGCTTATGCCGCCCGCTTGCCGCTGGAACGCCTGTTTCCGTTTTACCGGGCGTTTGCCGGGCTTTTGTTCGAGGCGCTGCCTTTTCTCATTGCCGGGGCCGTCCTGTCCGCTTTGCTGGAGACGGTCGTTCCCGACCGCTTCGTCCAGCGGCTCGCCCCCCGCGGGAAAGCCGGCGGCATCCTGTTCGGAAGCTTGCTCGGCCTCGCTCTCCCCATTTGCGAATGCGGCATGATCCCCGTCGTCCGAAGACTGATCCGCAAAGGCCTTCCGCCCTTCGTCGGCTTCTCTTACCTGGCTGCGGGGCCCGTCCTGAATCCGATCGTCTTCGCCTCGACGCTGACCGCCCTCGGAGCGCATTCCGGACTTGTCAACGCGCGGTTCGCGCTTGCGTTCGCCGTGGCGGTCGCGCTCGGGCTGATCGCGGCTTTCGCGATGGGCGGCCGCGATCCGCTGCGAGCGAACGGCGGCGGAACGGCGGCGGCGTCTTCGTTTCACGACCATGACCACGAAACGATGTTCGGTCCGCGCGGTAAGGGAGGTTCGCTGCCGGAGCGAATGCGGGCTTGGAAAAGCAAAGCCGCGCATATCGGCTCCCACGCGGCGGAAGATTTGCGCGATACGGGCAACTATTTGATCGTCGGCTGCATGTTCGCGGCTTTTTTGCAAACCGCTCTGCAGCCCGAACAGCTTGCCGCCGCGGCCGGACACCATTTTTTTACGCATTTGTTCATGATGGGACTCGCCTTCGTATTGTCGCTGTGCTCCACCGCGGACGCCTTCGTGGCCGCTTCCTTCGCGGCGTACGTGCCGCAAGGAGCGCTGTTGTCGTTTCTTGTCTTCGGTCCCATGTTCGATATGAAAACGCTGCTGATGATGCTCGCCGTATTCAAAAGCAAATTCGTCCTGCTGTTCGCGTTCCTCGCCGTTTGGCTCGTGCTGGCCGGTTCCGTGCTGTTCGAAAAATGGGGATGGGTTTGACGGCCCGTGACGGGGGCACGCCGCAAACCAAAAAAGAGCGGCCCCCTTCGCCGGGAGCCGCTCTCGCGCTGACGTCCTCGCTTCCTATTCGCCGGAAATGCCCCGGCGGTCGTGCTTCTTCGGGTGCAGCCGGAACAAAACGTTGGCCATATTGTAGTTGGACTCGAACTGTACGCTTACTTGAACCTTGTCCTGGCGAAGCGCGAAATCGTATGTAATCTCGCCGTGAGTCCAGCCGTTTTTGCGGGTGATCGCTTCGACCGCCGTGCGGCGCAGAGCCGTTACTTGGGCCGAGGTCAATCCGGGAGAGCTCCCCTTGCCCGCTCTTGCCTGGTCGATGTCAATCGGCAAATGGCGGATGCCGAATTTCCCCACCGTATCGTTGCGAATTTGCAGCACGATCGTTCCGGCCGTCATGCCCTTCAGCTCATTTTCAAGCTGTTGCAGGGCCATGTCTACTTGCCTGATCAATGGGACCTGTTCCGAATGCATCATTCTCCTCCTTATGCACGAAATTTCAAAAGCGGTATGTATTCCCATGAGTCGATAGGACTATTATATGAAAATATTTAGAAAATTACAATCATTTTGTCTGGAAATGTCGTAAAAAGATTTTCGCAAAAGGGGCTTTCGAACGAAGCGACGGAGAGGCAGGTCCTCATCCTCTCCGCCGTTCTCTCGCTTTTTTCGCTTACCCCTTCAAGCCGAGCGCGCAAAATTCGTCCACGTCCGCAACGGCGCGTTCGACCGCCGCTTTCCAAAATTCCGGCTCGTCCAGCCGCACGCCCAAATGCCGGGAGCCGAGCTGCTCGACCGTCATCCGCCCGGTGTCCCGCAGAAGCAGATCGTACCGCTTGGCGAAGGACGGCCCCTCGGCTTCGGCCACCGCCGCGATTCCCGTGCTGAACAAGTAACCGAACGTGTATGGGAAATTGTAAAACGGCACGTCGGTCAAATAAAAATGCAGCTTCGAAGCCCAAAAATGCGGATGCCACGAGGACAGCGCCCCGCCGAACGCTTCGCGCTGCGCGTCGAGCATCAGCTCGCCAAGCCGCTCCGCCTCGAGCATGCCTTTGGAACGTTCGTCGTAAAACCTCGTTTCGAACAAAAAACGCGCGCGGATGTTCATGCAAAACGCGGCCGCGCGCTGCAGCCTTTCGTCCAGCAGCGCAAGCCTTGCGGCGTCGCCGTCCGCCAAGCGAAGCAGCGCGTCGCTGACCAGCCCTTCCGCGAACGTCGACGCGGTTTCGGCCACGTTCATCGCGTAATCCTGCGCGAACGGCGGCAGCCCGTGCACGAGCGAGCTGTGATAGGCGTGGCCGAGCTCGTGCGCCAATGTCGAGACGTTCCCCGGCGTTCCGGAATACGTCATAAAAATACGGGTTTGCCCGCTTTCGGGAAAATCGGTGCAAAATCCGCCCGGGCGCTTGCCCGGACGGTCTTCCGCCTCGATCCAGCGCTCGCCGAACGCTCTTTTCGCGAGGGCGGCCATGTCCGGCGAAAAGGCGCCGAACGCGGATTCGATCAGGGCGGCCGCTTCGGCATACGGAATGACGGCCGCGTTTTCCCCGACGGGCGCTTCGACGTCGTGCCATGCGAGCCGATCCTTGCCCATCAGCCGCGCTTTGGCCGACATGTACCGTTGCAGAGGCTCAAGAGCGCCCGCCGCAGCCGTCCACATGGCGTCCAGCGTGTCGCGGCTCATCCGGTTCAGCTTGAGCGGCTCCCGAAGCGGATCGTTCCAGCCTCTGGCGCCGTACAGCTTCAACCGGAAGCCGGCGATCCGGTTGAGCGCGTCGGCGCACAAATCCGCCTGCCCGGACCAGGCATCTTCCCAGCGGCGCCCCATTTCGTCCCGGACCGCCGCGTCCGGATGGTCCAGCTTGTTGGCCGCCTGTCCAGCGGACAATCGGACGGTTTCCCCGTTCTCTTCCCACGGAATCGAAATTCGGGCGACGATCGTCTGATAATGCTCGGCCCAGCCGTGATAGCCGTCCACGGCCAGCTCTCCGGCCAGACCTTCGAGGGCCGGGGGCAATTTGTCCTTAACCGCGTCGCGCCGCTCGCGAAGCAGAAACGCCACCTCCGCGCGGCCGCCCGACGCGGACCATTCCTCCCACTTCCGTTCCGAAAGCGAAGCCAGCTTGACGTCGTACAGATCGGAGGCCTGGCGAAACCGCGCGGCGAGCGTCTGCACCCGTTCGGTCCAGGCGACCGCCTTGCGGTCGTCCATCCGCTGCGACGTCAGGCAGCCGATGAAAGAATCGGCTTGCCGCAGCCGGGACAGCGCCCTTTGCAGCCCGTCGGTCCACAACCCAAGGCGGTCCTTGAAGGAATCGTCCCCCGCTTCTCCGTCGCTTGCTTTCAATTCGCCAAGCAGCTGGCCGACAAGCCGCTCCGTTTCTTCGAAAAAAGCGGCGAAAACGGGCGATTCCGATCCGCCCGGAAACAAAACGTCCAGGTCCCATCTTTGCGTTTCGCGTTCGTTCGTTTGCGTCATTCGCTTCCTTCCCCCTACTCGCGGTTCCCCCGCGGAAATATGCGCGTTGCGCGCGGCCTTGCGCTGATGTATCGTTAACGTATGTACACAGGAGGTGCCGAAATTGATTCCTTTCGGTAACAGTTTACCATACGATATTCAAATGAATGAAGTTTACGCTTCCGAATGTCCGTTCTGCGGCCAGTCCCACGTGCGCCTTCCGATCAAACCGGCGGAAGTCCGCGACCTGCGCGCCGGGCCCGGCAAGCGGGCGGTCGTCTTTCCGTGCTGCCGCACGCGAATCCAGCTGATCGACTCCGACGACGATTATTTGATGGCGGACAAGCCGATCCCCCGAAAATAAAAAAAGCGCGGCGGAGAGACTTCCCTCTTCGCCGTGCTTGCAACGGTGCGCCGATGCTCAAGCCCCGCTCTGCATTTCCTCCGGCAGCTCCTGTCCTTTTTGCTGCATTTCCTCGCGAATGAGCGTCCACTGCTCCCGGGAGGCGCGGATCATCGCCCCGTCCGTAATGGACTTGTCGTGAATGACGCGCGAAAACCAGCGCACGGCTTCGCGCGGATCGCCGAGCCTGCGGTGCAGCTCCCCGATGACGTACAGCAAACGCGCATTGTTGAGCGATCCGCGCTCGGCTTCGTAAACCCGTACGTAAGCATCCAAAGCGAACCGGAGAAACCGCATCTCCTGTTCCTTCTGGCCCGCGTTGCGATAAAGCCAGGCGATGTGATGCAGCAGGCCGGAGATGACCCGGTCCTTTTCGCCTACCGCCTGGGCCGTCAGCAGGGCGAGCTTATAGCATTCCAACGCGGCTTCCGGCGTTCTTTCGCCGCTGTAATCCCGCATCTTCCATTGATGGCCGAGCTTTTCCAAATAGGCTTGCTTCTGTTTATCGTAAAGGCGGTCGCTGAAATTTTCCGTCGACGCGAAGCCGCAATAGGGGCAAACCCTGACAACGTAATAATCCGGATTGATGACTTCGAAATACGCGCAAAAATCGCTGTCGGTACGAATCGGCCTCTTGAAGCTCGGGCGAACGCGGGAGGTTGCGAACGTATTTTCGCAGCAGGCGCAAACGATTTTGGACTGATAGAGCGGTTCCATCGGAATTCCTCCTCGGGCGGCGGCAGGTTTTTCTTCAAGTCGGCGCCGTGCTTTAATTAAGTATTGATAAAGTGATAAGCAGGTCCCGAAAGCCTTGTCAGCATGAGCTCCTGCAGCTCGGCGGGAATCGCCGTTTCGGCCAGCGCGCGACTCATGCAGTCCAGCCAAGCGTCCGCCCGCTCCCGCGTGATCGGAAACGGAAGATGACGGGCCCGCATCATCGGATGGCCGTGCTCGTCGGAATAAAGCGTCGGCCCGCCGAAAAACTGGGTCAAAAACTGATATTGCTTTTCCATGACCGGATCGATGTTCTCCGGAAACAAAGGCGACAGCAAGGGATGGGCTTGCACTTTCGGGTAAAACTTTTGCACCAGTTCCCGAATGGCCGGAGCGCCTCCCGCGGCCTCGTATATCGTATCGTAGTTCATAAGAAGCAACCCCCATTTCGAGTAGAACGACATTCGCGGAAGCGCCTGGGACTATTTGCCTTCACAGGCTACTTCATTATACCATAAACGACCCGGAACTTATCTCCCAAAAAACAAAAAACGCCCTTTCGGGCGGGACTAGCGAAATGGCTCGGATTCGGCTTCCGTTTTCGTTTCTTCTTCGGCCGAATGCAGTGATTCCCGGATTACGTACACGAAAGCGCACGCAATGATGCCTGCCACGATTGCCGCCACGTTCATCCCTCCGCTTCGTTGCGCCGTTGTCGATCCCGAACGGATTCGTAGTTCTATTTTATCATATCCTCCCGGCGGTTAACAGGTTATTATTGCAAGCGATTTCAAAAAAGACCGATGCAATTTCGACGGTTTGTACACATATAGTTAAGGACAAGACAACGCGAGCGGAAGGATGGAGAAGATGAGCAAACGGATGACCGCAAGCGATCCGGTACGGCTGGTCAAAAAAACGATGCTGCTCGGAACGGGATTGCTCGCGCTGTGGATCGGAGGCATGGCGCTCGCGATGCCGGGCGAAGCGCTCCAGGCGTCGCTGCGCGGGCTGGCCGTCTGGTGGGAGGTGCTGTTCCCGGCGCTGTTCCCTTTCTTCGTGCTGTCGGAGCTGCTGCTCGGCTTCGGCGTCGTCCATTTGACCGGCACGCTCCTGGATCCGCTCATGCGGCCGCTGTTTCGCATTCCGGGCGTCGGCGGATTTGTCGTGGCGATGGGGTTCGCCTCCGGCTATCCGGTCGGAGCGCGGCTGACGTCGCGGCTGATGGAGCAGCGGCTCGTCAATCGCGAGGAAGGGGAACGGCTCGTTGCGATGACGACGTCCTCGGATCCGATATTTTTGATCGGGGCGGTTTGCATCGGGTTTTTCGGGCGGGCGGACATCGCGCCCGTCATGGCCGCCGCCCATTACGGCGGCGCCATGCTGCTCGGCCTGGCGCTTCGGGGGCGCGGGCGGACCGCCGAGGCCGGGAAGCCGGAAGCTTCGGGAGCTTCGTCCCCGGTCCTCCCGGAGGGCGGGGGCAGGATGCGCCGAGCGCTGGCCGCGATGCACCGCGCGCGCCTGGCCGACGGACGGCCGTTCGGCGTCATGCTGCAAGACGCGTTGGAATCGTCGATCCGGCTGATGATCGTCGTCGGCGGGCTTGTCGTCTTTTTCTCGGTCGCTCTCGAGCTGCTCCTTCACAGCGGCATTCTTTCCGCGCTTCGATCCGGCCTCGGCGCCGTCCTCGGCGCGATCGGTCTCGTTCCCGGCCTGGCCGAAGCGGTCGTGCAGGGGTCCTTCGAAGTGACGCTCGGATCCCGGGCGGCGGCGGAAGCCGCGAAGACGGCTCCGCTGATCGATCAGGTCGCCGCCGGCGCTTTCGTCCTCTCGTGGGCCGGGCTTTCC
The DNA here is from genome assembly GCF_016937515.1 of Cohnella algarum. Classification (NCBI taxonomy): domain Bacteria; kingdom Bacillati; phylum Bacillota; class Bacilli; order Caryophanales; family Paenibacillaceae; genus Cohnella; species Cohnella algarum. The sequence goes on along the minus strand of NZ_JAFHKM010000002.1, from coordinate 3,716,002 downwards.
GTCCACGCCCAAGTGGCCGGGCTGATGAGCCGGACGTCCTGGCGGTATTTGCCTTTTTTGCGCGCCAGATTGCTGCATGCCGCCTTCGCCGTTGGCTTGATCTATTTGCTCTGGCCGCTCCTCGGCCCGCATGGCGGTTAATCCCGGGCGCGGCGAGGCTTAGCCATTGTGCTTGCGGCTTCGATTGTTTATCATCGTATTGAAGATCGCATTCAGACAACCTGCTGCGGAAGGAGCTGCAACCTTGAAATATGCGCTGCTAGACCGGGGCGACCGGCTATCCCGCCAATTGGCGGAGCAGTTTCATACCCTTGCCCAGGAGCGCGGGCTCATAAGCGACGAGCAAGCCCCAGATATCGTGTTGTCGATCGGCGGCGACGGAACGCTGCTGCAAGCTTTTCACCGGTTTCGCGACAAAGTGAACAAAGTCGCTTTCGTGGGCGTCCACACCGGACACCTCGGGTTTTACGCCGACTGGCAAAAAAACGAACTGACCGAATTGGTCGAGCTGATGGCGACGACGGAGCCGAAAACCGTCCGCTATCCCCTCATCAAGGTGGAAATCGTCACCGACGGGGGCACCTCGGTGTATATGGCGCTCAACGAATTCACGCTGAAAAGCGTGGACGGAACGCTCGTCGCGCAGATCAACATCAACGACGAACCTTTCGAAATGTTCCGCGGCGACGGCATCGTCGTCTCCACTCCCTCCGGCAGCACCGCGTATAACAAAAGCGTCGGGGGAGCCGTCATCCATCCGCATCTCGAAGCGCTCCAGATCGCGGAAATCGCTTCGATCAACAATCGGGTGTATCGGACGCTCGGCTCTTCGTTCATTTTGCCGAAGCACCATCACTGCGACATCGCCACCGATCCGGAAGAGCCGCTGGCGATCGGCATCGACCACCTGATCATGCAATTTCACGAGGTGCGCTCGATCGTCTGCTCGGTTGCCGACGAAAAGGTGCGTTTCGCCCGTTACCGCCCGTTGCCGTTCTGGAATCGGGTGCGCGAAGCGTTCATCGGGCTCAACCGGGAGGACATGGCGCCGACCCAGAAGCGTCCGCGATAATGCCGGCTCGCGCTCCGATCGGCGAAAGCCGGCTGCCCGTCTTGTCAAAACGATTTCGGATCGGAAGCGATACTGAAAAGCGATATTTTGTATCGTCTCCGATCTGAAAAACGCCTGACGGCGTCCTTGAAAAGCGGGGGGCATGAGGTTGACAGCCGTCACGCGCCGTCGAACCTCAGCGAACGGTTTTCCTTGTACCTTTAACGGGAGTTTAGTGTGATGGCGCCAGAGGAGGCAGCATGCTAGTACTCGACAAATTTCCTGTGGGATGAGCGGGGAGTACGCAGGGTTGAGCGGGGTTGAGCGGGGTTTACGCTGGGTTTTGCGAAGCTTGGTTGGATTTTGTCCAATCAAAATCGTTTTTTTCACGAGACGCGTCATTTTCGTTGGATTTTGTCCAATCTGGCGTGGCCTTTTCCTCGTTTTCACCCAAATTCCAAGCTCCTCGTTGGATAAAATCCACTCTAGACAACGGTTTCCCCGTTTTCCGCTCCCTTGATTGGACAAAATCCAACCTAGGCTCCCTTCGTTTTCCCTCCGCTTGGGCGGACCCTCCTCCTGCCCCTAATTTTCCACCAGACTCTTGAATAAGTCGAAGAACTTAAACTTTCCGATGCGCTGAAAAAGGCTCTTCCGCAGCTTTCGCGGAAGAGCCTTTGAACGTTGCGGATCAGCGTTCGCCGCCGGACGGATTGCCAAGCTCCGGAGGCCGGCGTCCCCCTTCGGGACGCGGAGCGCCGCCGTCATGGCGGGGCCGGTTCGGCTTGCCGCCGTTATTGAAGCCGCTGCCGCGGCGGCGGTTTTTGCCGGACCAGCGGCCGCCCGAACGCGATTGCGAACCGTGCGCCGCCTCGGCCTGGACGGAACCGTCGTGGCCGTTCGCGCCGCTCCGCTCGCGCGGTTCCTTGCTCCCCCCGCCGTTATGGTGCTGCGGGGGCTTATGATGCGGGCCTCCGGACCTTTTGCCCTGTTCGGCCGAAGAGGAGCCGCCGCCGCGCGGGCCGCCGGCTTGCTGGGGCCGGCGGTCGCCGTTGCGGCCGCCGGAGGCGTCGGAAGGACGGGAAAACGTCCTTCCTGAACCGGCTTGTCCGCCGCCATCCTGCCCGGGCTTGCGCGAAGCTTCCGACCGTCCGCCGACGGCCGGAGAACTGCCGCCCGCCGCTTGCGCCTGGGCGGCCGCCCTGCGCTCCGCGCCTTCGGAAACCGCCCTCGCTACCGCCGACGGGCTCGTGCCCGGCACGCGCCCGATCGGCCGGTCCTTCAGCGGCCACCGAAGAATCAGGCCGTTGCCCTGCGCCGAAGCCGCCGCTTGCGAATCGTCATCGCCCTCGGACGATTCGGCGGCTTGTTCCGCCGCGGCGGTCAAATCGGTCACGAGCGACTCGGGCACCGATTTGGGATCGGTTTTCTCGAGCACGAAAAAAGCGCACCCGAAATTGCAATATTCGTTCAAATAATCCGCCAGATTGGAAATGACCGAATCTTTCGGACCTTTAGGGTTCGGTTCGCGAAAAAAACCTTTCAGTCGGAGTTGATTGTAACCCCAGTCCCCGACGACATAATCGTAACGGTCCAGCACTTCGCTGTACCTTGCGCGAAACGCCTCGGGGTTCCACCCGTTTTTATGATCGTGGACGATCGTATAGGCGCTTCCTTCAGTCAAGTAGATCACGAATGCTTCTCCTCCCGAACGTCCGTCGAGTTGACCCCGTCATCAATCCGACTCCGCTGTAATATCAGCCCTGAGCTTTCGTGGCGGCGGCGGATTGCACTTGCTCGTGGGCATGATACGAGCTGCGAACGAACGGACCGGATTCCACATGGGAAAAGCCTCGCGTTAGGCCTTCTTTCTTCAGCCATGCGAAGTCGTCCGGATGAACGTATCGGTCGACCTCCAGATGGTTCGGGGTCGGCTGCAAATATTGTCCGAGCGTCAAAATATCGCAATCGACCGCTCTCAGGTCGTCCATCGCCTGCAGCACTTCCTCGTTCGTTTCGCCGACGCCGAGCATGATGCTCGATTTGGTCGGAATGTTCGGCGCCATCAGCTTGGCCTGCCGCAAAAGCTCAAGCGAACGGGGATATTTGGCTTTGGCCCGAACCCGGTCGCTCGTTCTCGCTACCGTCTCGATATTATGATTCAAAATATCCGGCTTGGCATCCATGACGATTTTGAGCGCTTCCCAATTGCCCTGAAAATCGGGGATCAGCACTTCCACGCTGCAAAACGGCAGTCTGGCGCGGATCGCACGGATCGTAGCCGCGAAAATCGAAGCGCCTCCGTCCTTCAGATCGTCGCGCGCGACCGACGTCACGACGCAGTGGCGCAAATTCATCTGCTCCGCGGCTTCCGCCACCCGCTCCGGCTCCTGAAGATCCAGCTCCGTCGGGAGGCCGGTTTTGACGGCGCAAAAGCGGCAGGCGCGCGTGCAAATGTCGCCCAAAATCATAAACGTCGCGGTCCGGTTCGCCCAACACTCGTATATATTCGGACAGCGCGCCTCCTCGCATACGGTATGGAGGGTCTTCGTCCTCATCATGTCCTTGATTTCGCGATAATTATCGCCTGTCGTAAGCTTGATGCGCAGCCAATCCGGCTTGCGCGGCTTAGCGCCCGTTGTCATCGGCATTCCCCTCTTTCTGTCCCCTTTATTATAACAGGTTTCACATAAAAACCAACGTTCTGCAAACCATATCCTTATGCGCAAAAGGAGGGGTTTCATGAAACGGAAAAACGTTCATTCGCCGTTCGGGCGCCGCATGTTCGCAAAACTTGCCGCAGTCGCAGCCGCGGGAACGATCGGCTTGTGCGCATTGATCAACGCGAACGATACCGCGGCCGCGCCGAAAGCCGAAGGAACGCCTCCCGAAACCAAAGAAGCAGCGCTTCGCCAGCTTTACGAACGCGTCGGGCTCATGACGGATTTGCCCTGGCATTCCATCGCCGCGATCGATCAGTACGAACGGACGCTGTCCCGGGCTCATCCGAAAAGCCGGCCGTTGCCCGAAAAAGCGCTTGCCGGCATTTATATTCCGGCCGAACAATGGGCCGGCCCTTTGAACCCGGACGCCGAGGACAAGAATCCGCTGTCCATCCGCTTGTTCCGCGGGATCGGCAGGGACGGCTCCGGAGACGGGATCGCGGACCGCGGGGATGCCGCCGACCTCCTCTATTCCGTCGCCGCGCGCATCCGGTCGCAGGGCGGCATATCCGGAGACGACTTTGCCATCGGACTGTGGGAATACTACCACAACACGAGAGCGGTGCAGCGCGTATTGCAATTTTCCCAGCTGTACGAGACGTTCGGAAAACTCGACTTGTCCGATCACGCCTTCCCGCTGCCCATCGGTTCGGTATACTCCTACAGGAGCACCTGGGGCAACAGCCGCGGCTGGGGCGGGGCGCGGATACACGAAGGAACGGACATTTTCGCCGCCCACGGGATCCCCGTTCGCAGCACCGGCTACGGCATCGTCGAAGTGAAGGGCTGGAACCCGTACGGCGGCTGGCGAATCGGCATCCGCGACCTTGACAATCTGTATCATTATTACGCTCATCTGTCCGGCTTCGATAAAAAAATCAAGATCGGCGATGTCGTGAAACCGGGCCAGGTCATCGGATGGGTCGGCAGCTCGGGGTACGGCCGCCCCGGAACCTCGGGCAAATTTCCGCCGCATTTGCATTATGGCGTCTACCGCGACCGAGGCCTCGTGGAATGGGCGTTCGACCCCTATCCGCTGCTTCGCAAATGGGAGCGTTCCGAACGGAACGCGCTGAAGGCGCATCGCCGCAAGTAGCTTGATTTGCGCCCGTTAATTCGCGGCCGCGTCCGCTTCGAGCAGACGGACGATATCGCCGCGTTCCGGAATCGACGATTGGGCTCCTTTTCGGCCGACGGCCAGCGCGGCCGCAGCGGAAGCGAAACGCAGCGCCTCGGAAGACGGCGTCCCGTTCGCGCAGGCGGCGGCAAACGCGCCGATAAACGTGTCCCCGGCGGCCGTCGTGTCGACGGGGGTTACGGAAAATGCCGGCGTAAAAAACGCTTCTCCCTCGCCCCCCAGGCAAAGCGAGCCTTTCGCGCCGAGCGTTACGATGACGCAGCGGACGCCGCGGCGAAGCAATTCACGCGCCGCCGCTTCGGCATCGTCGCGATTTCCGACCTCGATGCCGGTCAGCGTTTCCGCTTCCGTCTCGTTCACGACGATGACGTCGATCAGCGGATACGCGTCCGCATCGATCGGCCGGGCCGGGGCCGGATTGTACATGACCTTGACGCCCAAGCCGCGGCATTGTTCGAGCACGTGGCGGTTGACCGCCCAAGGGATTTCGTTTTGCAGCAGCACCCAATCGGCCGACGCGAGCCGTTCCGCGGGGACGTCTTCGGGCGTCAGGCGGCCGTTGCTTCCGGCGGATAAAATGATTTGATTTTCCCCGCTGCCCGAAACGGTTATGAAAGCCAGGCCGGATGTGCCTTGCTTGACGGCCACCGACTCGGTTCCAACCCCCGAATTCCGCAAGGAAGCGAGCAGTTGTGGACCGAATGTGTCGTCCCCCACCGCGCCGACCATGCGCACGTCCCCGCCGGCTCTGGCGGCGGCCACCGCCTGGTTGGCGCCCTTCCCTCCGGGCAAATAATCGACTCCGCGACCGTGTATCGTTTCCCCGGGCAGCGGAAATTCGTCAACGTGATTAACCAAATCCATATTGATGCTTCCGACTACGAGCACTCGGTTCATAGGCCACCTCTTCTTAAGGTTATCGTTTTCTATGATGGACAAGCGGCCACCGGAATGCAACTGTTTTGTCGCCGGCTGTCCCTCGTTGGATGTTGTCCGATCGGGCGATTCCATTAAAAAATGCCTCTTGCTTCGGCCGAAGCCGAAGCGAGAGGCATTTGCCGCCGCCGGTTGTCCGGGCGGCGCGGCGGCCGGCGGCGGCGGTTCAGCGAACCATCCATCCGCCGTCCACGCACAAGACGTGTCCGTTCATGTAGTCGGACGCGCGGGAAGCGAGCATGACGGCCGGACCGACCAGATCCTGGTCCGTCCCCCAGCGGCCCGCCGGAATCCGCTCCAAAATCTGGCGGCTTCGCACCGGGTCGTTGCGGAGCGCTTCCGTGTTGTCCGTGCTCATGTACCCGGGAGCGATCGCGTTGACCTGTACGTTTTTGGACGCCCACTCGTTGGCGAGCGCTTTCGTCAGCCCCGCCACGGCGTGCTTGCTCGCCGTGTAGCCCGGAACGTTGATGCCGCCCTGGAACGACAGCATCGAAGCGATGTTGACGATTTTGCCGGAGCCCTGCTCGATCATCGCCCGTCCGGCCAGCTGGGACAAGACGAAAACCGAGTTCAGATTGACGTCGAGAACCGCCTGCCAATCTTCGTAGCTGTGCTCGGCGGCCGGCGTGCGCCGGATGATGCCGGCATTGTTCACGAGCACGTCGATTCGGCCGAACGCGCCGAGCGTCTCGTCGATCAAGTTCGGCAGCGCGGCCCGATCGCTCACGTCGGCCGTCAGCGCGACGGCCTTGCGGCCGAGCGCCTCGATCTTGCTTTTCGTTTCTTCCGCCGGCGTGCGGTTCGTCACCAGCGCGACATCGGCGCCGGCGGCGGCAAGACCCACGGCGATCGCGGCGCCCAAGCCGCGGCCCGCTCCGGTGACGACCGCCGCGCGGCCCGTCAAATCAAACAGCTCTTTCAATGTTGACCGAACCTCCCTTGTAGCGCTTTTCGACCTCTTCGGACAATCCCGCGTCCGTGATCAGCAGGTCGATCTCCGCCAGCGATGCGAACGTCAGCAGCGCGGCGCGGTCGAATTTGCTGTGATCAGCGACGCAGTAAATTTCTTTGGCGCTTGCCATGTATGCTTTTTTCAATTCGATCAGCTCGTTCGTGAATACGGTCAGGCCGTATTTTTCGTGCACGCCCGTGGCGGACAGAAACAGCTTCTGCACGTTAAGCCGCGACAGCCAGTCCAGCACGTCGTTTCCGATCAGGACGTTTCGCTGGCGGTAGCCGCCAGGCACGACGAGCCGGATCCGATCCTTGCCGATCAGCTCGTGAATAATGAGCAAATCGTTCGTGATGACCGTCAGCGGCTCGTTGGGCAAACGCTTCGCGATTTCCAGCGTCGTGCTGCCCGCGTCGAGCGCGATGATATCGTCCCGCTTGATGTATTTCAACGCGTGGACGGCGATGCTGATTTTCTCGTCCGGATGCTTCGTGTTCGGAATTTGCAAAGGGAGCAGGGGCTCCGGCTCCTCCGCTGCGGCCACCGCGCCTCCGTGCGTCCTTTTCAGAAGGCCTTTTTCCTCCAGCTTCTCCAAATCCTCGCGAATCGTCTTTTTCGTGACGCCGAATCGTTCGCTCAGATCGGACACCTGGACGGTTCCGGCAGTCTGAAGCAGCTCCAGTATCGACTGTTGACGTGCAGCGGCCAGCATGATGCTCTTGTCCTCCCTTGCCAAACTCCCGCGAGATGAACTCGCGGTGCGCTCCAAAAGCGCGGCTTTCCTATTTTAATTCGCTCGGAGGAACGACGTCCATATCCGTAAACGTATAATTTTCGCCGGCCATCGCCCAAATGAACGTATAATTGCTCGTGCCCACGCCGGAGTGAATGGACCAGGCCGGCGAAATGATCGCCTGCTCGTTCGCGACGACCAGATGGCGCGTCTCCTGCGGCTGCCCCATCATATGGAACACGCGGGCGTCTTCGGCAAGATCGAAATAGAGATAAGCCTCCATCCGGCGGTCATGGACGTGAGAAGGCATCGTGTTCCAGACGCTTCCCGGCTTCAGCACGGTGATGCCCATCATCAGCTGACAGCTTTGGATGCCGCCTCCGTGAATGATCTGGTTCAATTCGCGTTCGTTGGACGTTTCCTGCGAGCCCAGGTAGAGCGTGTTCGCTTCTTGAATCGATACTTTGCGGGCCGGAATGACGGCATGCGCCGGAGCCGAGCAGAAGTACAGCTTCGCCGGATTCGCCGCATCCTTGCTTGACAGCTTCACGTCGCGAACGCCTTTGCCGACGTACAGCGTATCGAGTTTGCCCAGCTCGTATCGTTCCCCGTCCGCCGTGACGACGGCGTCGCCGTGGCCGATGTTGACGAAGCCGATTTCGCGGCGTTCCAGGAAGTACTCGGTTTTCAATTGATCCCCGGCATCGAGCGCGATCGTTTCGTTGACCGGCTGCGCCCCCCCGATAATGAGTCGATCCTCATGCGAGTACGTCATATGAAGACGGTCCGCCTCGAAAAGCTTCTCGATCAAATAGTGCTTGCGGAGCTGCTCCGTGTCGTAACGCTTCATGTCCTCCGGATGAGTGGAATGGCGAATATCCAAAACGAACGCCTCCTTGTTTGATTTCGTTCGTTTTGAATTATATCACACATTTTAGAACATTTGGGAACGTTTTTTCGATCGATCCGCACGCCGTTAACGAATCGTCAATGCGCGGCGCCCGCTCCCGCGCTCGCCGACCCTTCGGCCGAAGACGGAGCGGGGGGCAGGGAAATGACCGGAGCCTGGGCCGCGCCGCTGCCGACCGGGTTGCCCGAGCCGTCGTAATAGTACATCGGAACGTCGCCGACGACCATCGCGTAGGAAAGCGGAATCTCCGTTTCGATCGGGTTCGATTCCTTGTCGAACGGAATGAGCACGTAAATGTTCGTTTTGATATGAATGTAAACCTCGACGAGCACGTTGTTGATGCCCGCATTCGTCTGCCGCGTTCTCACCTCGGCCTGAACCGCGCTCGCAGGCTCGAACTTGACGGCGACGCTTGGGCCGATGGACGATATGATGGGGCTCTTGAGCGCATGCCCGATCGGAACCCGCGCGTACAGATGGCTTTGCTCTCGCAGCGCCTGTTCGACGATCCCGATCGTTTGGGCCGTGATGCGCATCTGCTCGTTGTAGTCGATCGCGAAGCCTCTCGTCTCCCCCGATTCGTCCAACTGCCATTTGATCATTCTGCTGCCGTCCGCCTGCGCCGATACATTGTTCTTGATCGCCTGATTGATCGCTTCGGTCGCCATCTGCGTCGTGCGGACTTTGGCCAGAAACATGAGCGGCTCCCGCAGCAGCTTGTCGAGCAGAACGACGGACTGGATGGATGCGAGCACCGCGATCAACAGCATGATGAGCCAAAAATGCCGCCGCTTCATCCGCCTGCGGGGACGAACCGCCCAGCCTTTCGGGCCGTTCGGGGATTTGAACGAAGCGCCGCCTCCCTTCGAAGGGCGGGCGACAAAGCCCCGGCTTCGCGGCACGAGACGATCGGCCGGCCCTTTCCACGTTCGGGGCCGGTTCCCTCCCCATCTGCGGACGGGCGGACTCCACTTCAGCCGCAGCGGCAGCGGCTTCCCCCACCTTTTTCGCAAATGGCCCTCCTCCTTCCGTTCGCTTCTGTCCCGGCAGGAGGGACAGTCCTCCTCATACTTATGCTTTCGGGCATTAAAAAAGAAGGCGCCCGTCCGGACGCCTTCCGTCAGCCGTATATCCTTCGGCTCAAGCTTTGGCCGCTTCGATTTCGATGGCGATTTTCACTTCGTCGCCGATCAGCACGCCGCCCGTTTCGAGCGCCGCGTTGTACGTCAAGCCGTAATCGCTCCGCTTCAGGCTGCCGGTCGCGCTAAAGCCCGCCTTTTCGTTGCCCCACGGGTCTTTGCCGACGCCCTCGAACGTAGCCGAGAACGTTTCCGAGCGGGTGACGCCATGCAGCGTGACGTCGCCCGTAATATCGTATTCGTCGTCGCCCGTGCGAACGATTTTCGTCGCTTTGAACAGCAGCTTCGGGTTCTTCTCGATATCGAAAAAGTCGGCCGATTTCAAGTGGTTGTCGCGGTCCGCGTTGCGGGTGTCGACGCTGGACAAATCGATCGCGAATTCGATGTCCGCCGTCGTCAAATCCGCCGGATCCGCTTCGATGCTGGCTTCGAAGCCGTGGAACGTGCCTTTCACTTTCGCGATCATCATGTGTTTTACCGAAAACCCGATTTCGCTGTGGGATACGTCTACCGTCCATTTTGCCTTTGCCATCTTCCGTTTCCTCCTCATCATTAACTAACTTTTATATAGTAACATTAACTTGAATATAAACTATCGTCACAAATTTGTCAATGCGATTTTTGCGCTTTTGATTCCTTTTGGGCCCCGAAACAAAAAGACCGCTCCCTGTGGCCGTTGCCGGCCAAACGGTGCGGTCTTTTATCGTCACGATTCGACTTTGAACACGATATCGCCGTTTAGGCAATCGAGGGTGAGCTTTTTGTGCTCGAGAAACCAGACGTCCTTTTGTTCCATATAGAAGGTAAGCTCGCCTGCGGTCACCACGGCTGCCGGATCCATCGGATCGTCCTTCATGATGCCGAAACCGTACGGCTCGGTGCCCCCGCTGACATAACGAACAAATACGCGAATGCGGTCGCCGTGTTTATAGCCCCATTCCTGCTCGAAGCACTGCAAGGCGGACGGCGAAACGGCCATTTCCATTTCAGGCGCACCCCTTTCCTACGTATGAATCCCGCGTGCGGTCATTTCATTATACTGCTCGCTTGGCCGACCAACAAGGCCGCAGGCGGCGCTGTCAGTGTCAAGCTAGCGTGGGCAGTCATTTAAGATGCCTGGAACGCGAACCCCGAAGGAACCTCTTCCTTGTAAGCGCTTTGCTTCGTTCTTTCATCAAACACAAGTGATTTGTCAGAATTTTTTGCCGTTATCCGCGAAGTGCTTTGAGTGCCATACCCGTTGTGCTGCTTTGCTTCGGTCCTTGCAGCATGCGAATCATTCCAGCGATACAACCCTTGACCGGTTGCGTCACGTTCTTGAGCAATTGCCGCATGTTTATCGACTGCTGCGGCGTTGCCTGCTTACTCGCTTGTCCTTCAACCGTTCTTACCACCGTGCCCGCTTCTTGAATCCTCATCATCGTCCTCAGCATCGCCCTGACGCCTCGCTCACTCCAACTGTACCCGCCACGCTTCGTCCGCTTGGCGAATATACGCATCTGCGATTCCGCGCTTCCCATCGGGCGCATACCGCTTGTGTCGATCCCCTTCGCCTGGAGTGTTTTTCGGTAGTCGTCCAAATGCTTCTCATGCCGCTTTAGAAATCTTTTATACGGCTTCCAATCCTTCCGGTTCTCTTCCGCTATCTCTTGCTCCGACACGCCTTCCAGGACCGCCATAAGCGCGGCTGCATCCTGTTTGGCCAAAGACCGTCTCACGGTCTCCCACACCTGCGGCAAATGACCAACAAAGCGTTTCAAATCACGCGCCACATGAAAGCGGTCCAGCATGTACAGACATTGGTGAAAGTAGGATGTACATTCCCCGATCCACGCCGCGCCGTCTCCGTTCACCACAAGCCACGTGTTCTCGTCGATTTCGTAACGCTCCACCAGAAAGTCCCCGAACCCTTCCCAGAAGTCGCCGCCGCTCGTATGCAGGTAATGCTGTTTGTTCTTCAGCTGTACCCGCTTGCCGTTCTTCTCCCAGCCTTCGTGTACGACTGCAATTGCGTTCTCCATCCCGCGCTTTTTGCTCCGCTGCAGCTTCGTGTACAGCCCATCCACTTCCACGAACAGCACGCGGGCAGCGCGCCGTTTCACCGCTGGCATCGGCTGTTGCGCACGCTCCATCAGTTTTTCCCTGATCGCTTGGTGGCTCAGCACATTGTAGCCCAAAAGCTGCTCCAGCCTCTTTGCGCTGTCCCGGTACGACGGTCCTTGGCTTGCGAATGCGATTGCTGTCTCTTCCAAATGCGGACTGACTTTCCCGCGCCCTTCGAATTGCAACAGCTGATCCAGCAGATACACGTGTTTGCCGCTTCTACGGTCACAGTACAATCTCCGCTTAAAGCGCACATTCCCGAACACTGTGTTGACGCTTGTTTCACGCTCGTCCTTTACTCGATAACGCTCTCGGTCCCGTTGCTCCAGGATCTGCTGATCCAGCGCCTCCAGTACCTGCTTCATCGCACGAGCGAATTCCTCCTGCATTTTCCGGAAAATCCATTGCTCAATCTCTTTCATCGTCGGCATTGTTGTGGTAAAGTGGCTCACAGGAGCTTCCTCCTTCTTGGTGTGTTGTGCGCAAACATCACTTTACCAAGGGAGAAGCTCTTTTTCTATATCCGCTTTTTCCAATTCCTACACCCACAGAGATTTTACACTATCGGCGGCGCTCGCCAACAAGCGCGTCAAAATCGTGCCATCAAGAAAATTGACAACGAACGAAAAATCATTTAAGATTCGCTTATAGCTTGATCTACAACTTCATACCCGGATGAAGGGGAGTAGCTGTTCAGTAAAGTCGTCATTACGAGATCAAATCTCCGGCTTTATTGGCAATAATCCATTGTTAGCGAGACCTTTGCCGCTGATTGTGAGACGCCTTTTTTGGCGATCTTAACAATTGGAGGCAAAGGTCTTTTTAATGATCATGAGTTGGATGAGGGAGGAAACGAGAAATGGATGTCGGGCTTTTGCTTGAGTATGGGTGGGTTTTGATTATTTTGGTGCTGCTGGAGGGGCTTTTGGCGGCGGACAACGCCCTGGTGCTGGCGATCATGGTCAAGCATCTGGACGAAAAGGAACGGAAAAAGGCTTTGTTCTACGGTTTGTTTGGAGCTTTCGTCTTCCGTTTCGCATCGCTGTTCATCATTTCCCTGCTCGTCGATGTTTGGCAAATCCAGGCCATCGGCGCGTTGTACCTGTTGTTCATTTCGATTCATAACATCGTGAAGTTCATTCGCAAAAAGAATGCGCAGGAAGCGGAAGCGGCGGAAAAAGAAAACCGCAAGCAGGCCGGCTTCTGGATGACCGTCCTCAAAGTCGAGCTTGCGGATATCGCCTTTGCGATCGACTCCATCCTGGCTGCGGTCGCGCTTGCGGTCGCCCTTCCGCCAAGCGGCATCCAGTCGATCGGGAGCATGGACGGCGGCCAGTTTATCGTCGTTTTGGCGGGCGGCATTATCGGACTCGTCATCATGCGGTTTGCCGCCAATTTCTTCGTCAAACTGCTTCACTCCCGTCCCGCGCTTGAACTGGCCGCGTTCGTCATCGTCGGCTGGGTCGGCGTCAAGCTCGCCGTTCATACGCTCGCCCACGACGCGCTGCACGTGCTCCCGCACTCGTTCGTGGAAAGCACCGGCTGGAAAGCGACGTTCTATATCGTGCTCGTGGCGATCGCCGTAACCGGCTGGTTCCTGTCGGGCAAATCGGCGGTTCCGAACGCGCATAAAGGCGACGAAGAACTGAAGGATACGATCAAGGAACAGCAAAAGCTGAGCTAATTCGTTATCGGTACGAGCGAATTCGCTCGCCGGTCCGAGCCGCAACGAATAACCCGCCGTCGGGCCCGTTGCGGCTCGGATGGCTTTGCAAGGAGGAAATCCCGTGTCCGAAACGTCCGAATTCGATCGCCTTCTGACGCAGCTGCCTTTATGGTTGGAAACGAGCAGGAAGCGCGCAGCCGAAGGCAAGGTCGCATCGTATATCCCGGAACTGTCCAAAATGCCCCAGTCCGCTCTCGGCATTGCCGTACTGGATGCAAACGGCCGAACCGCTTCGGCGGGAGACTGCGGCATCCCGTTTACGATGCAGAGCATTTCTAAAGTTTTTACGCTGATTCTCGCGCTCATGGATAATGGCGAAGCGGCCGTTTTTGACAAAGTGGGCATGGAGCCGACCGGCGACAACTTCAATTCGATGCTGAAGCTGGAGCTGGTGCGGCCCGGCATCCCGTTCAACCCGCTGATCAACGCGGGAGCGATCGCGGTGTCGTCGCTGATTGCCGGCGCGGATTCGGAGGAAAAATCATCTCGGATTTTGTCTTTCTTCCGCAAGCTGGCCGGCAACCCTTCGCTCGAACTGGACGAAGACGTTTACCGGTCGGAAGCCGCTACGGCCAACCTCAACCGTTCGATGGCCTATCTCCTGAAAGACAACGGCGTGCTGGAAGGCGGCGTCGACGAGGTGCTCGACGTGTACTTCCGCCATTGCTCGATCAAGGTCGCCTGCGCGGACATCGCCCGTATGGCGCTGGTGCTTGCTTTCGACGGCGCGGACCCGCTCACGGGCGAGAGTTTGATCCCGCGCCGCTACGTGCAGATCGCGAAGACGTTCATGATCACTTGCGGAATGTACAACGCCTCCGGCGAATTCGCCATCCAGGTCGGGCTTCCGGCCAAAAGCGGCGTCTCGGGCGGCATTTTGACGCTCGTTCCCGGACGTTACGGAATCGGCGTCGTCGGTCCGGCGCTCAACCGCAAAGGAAACAGCATCGCGGGCGTCCATCTGATGGAGACGCTGTCCCGGGAATTCGACTGGAGCATGTTTTGACCGATGGCTTCCGCTCTGGAAAACCATTCGAGAGGCGAGCCGACCTGCGACCGACGTCGCGGGTCGGCTCCTTCTGCATTGGCTGGGCTCAGCCGACCCGGCCCTTATTTATCCTTCCATCGCGGCACGGACAGGCTTAATCCTTGCGCTCCGGCCGCTTTCGTATAGGTCCGGTTCGCGATATCCGAGCCGTTGGCGTTAGCTTCGACCGATGCCCACGTTCCTCTCGTAAACTTGTACTGGATCGTCGTCCCGGCCGCCACTTCGAACGTAATGAAATACGTCCCGTCGCCGTTGCGCGTCATCCGGTAATCGCCGTCGGCGGGATTCCAGCCGTTGAACGATCCGGCGATGTACACCGAATCGGAAACGCTGGTGTTGGCCGGAACGCTTAGCGAAATCGTCAGGCTTTGACTGTTCGGATCAGGCGCTCCTGACACGATGCTGCCGCCGTCGAACGTCCAGACCCCTTGCTGGAACGTATAATTTTGGCCCCCATTGTTGTCCCAGACGCCGCTTCCGTTGTTGAACGCGGCCTTCAGGCTGGTCGCCGTTCCGATATCGACCGTAATGACGCTGTAGCCCGCGTAATTCGGCGAAGGCTCCATCGCAAGGCCCGGAACGGCCGTCCATGCGCCGCCGGCCGGCATGTAATGGAAATACGGCGTCGCATATCCCCGCTTGTAATAAACGGTCGCCTGGTTCGTCGGAGGAGCGGCTGCAGTCGCGGCCGCAACCGCCGCGCTCGCTTCCGATACGTTGCCGGCCGCGTCATATGCTTTCACGGTATACGAATATTCGGTTGACGCCGAAAGTCCGCTGTCCGTATACGTCGTGCCGGCAGCATCGCCGACCTTGGCTCCGTCCCGGTAAATTTCGTACCCGGCGACGCCGATATTGTCCGTCGAAGCGTCCCAGATCAGCGTGATGGAGCTGCCGGTCGCTGCCGACGCCGACACGTTCGACGGAATCGAAGGCGCAACCGAATCCGTCGGATCGGCGATCCAGCCGTTGTCGTACCAGCCCTCCGCGGTCAGGACCAGGCCCGGCTGCTGCCGCCCCGGAATCTGGTTGCCGTTGTTGTCCTTGAAAATGACGCGGGCGCTTTCCGCATCCTCGATCGAATATGCATACCACCCGTTTCCTTCGCTGACCATTGCCGGCGACGTTGTCCAGACCGGTTCCGGGACTTCCGGCGACGTTTCATAATAATACAAATGCGGCGTTCCCCAGTTGGCAGGTTTTTTGAAATGGACCGTCAGGATGCTCCGTTCGGTTTTCGTGAAAACGTATTGTCTCGCATGTTCGGCCAAATCGTTGACCGCGTACAGCCGCAGCGCAACCGAGTCGCCGATCTCCATGCCGGCGCCGATCGCGATCGTCTGCCCGTTTTCAAACGGAATGCCGCCGTCTTTCGGATCGCTCCCGTCCAGCGTGTAGAAGCCCGTTTCGGCATTTCTCACGTTCAGGGTAACTTCCTTCGTTTCGGTGCTGAAGCTGCCGCCGGCGGGAGAGGCCGACACGCGGGCTTCGAGCGTCGGCGGTTCTTCGATGAGGATAACGCCGTTCGCGTGGGCGGCGAAGGTAACCTGGCCTCCCGTGACGACCGCCGATTGACCCGTATAAAAGTCCGTTACCGTCGTCCCGTCCTCGAATGCCGAACCGACGTTGACCGTAGTCGTTCCGCTTGCGCCGACGACGACCGCCACCTTGTCCTCGACGCCGCCGGAATTGTACGTCCGGCTGAACGCGTACGGCGACGATTGCAGCTGCCTGTGGCTTCCCGCCCCGACGGCGATATGCTTGCTGCGGAACTGGCCGAGCTTCTGCCAGTGGGACAAGACGCCCGCATCGATCGAGCTCCAGTTCATGTCCGACCGCGTCGGCTGATCCCATGGCGCGGTTACCGGCGGTCTCGCCGTCTCGTCCCCGTAGAAAATCTGCACGCCTCCGGGCAGCATGAGCAGCGAGGTCCCCGCGTTGATCAGATTGCTGCGGTTAAAAAGCGAAGTGTCGTGCGACGAAATATAGCTCAGCATATTAAACGAATCGTCCGAGTTGATGCTGGCGGCGTAATTCGAATAAATCCCCTCCAAATTCGCCAGATTGCCCGCCGAGCCCTGGAACGAGAAGTTGATCATCGAATCGAAGCCGTTGTCGAAGTAGGCGCTTCGGCCAAGTCCGTGTCCCCACGCTTCGCCCGTCATCCAGAAATCGAGATCGTCGAGTTTTTTGTCCGGATGGGCCGCCTTCCAGTCCCGAAGCGCGATGACCGCTTCTTCCTTCAACGCTTTCCACACGTGCATTTCGACATGCTTGGCGGTATCGACGCGGAAACCGTCGATCCCGTACTCCCGGACCCAATCGGTAAGCCAGCTGATCAGATGATTGCTGACCGTGCGAGGCTTGCCGGTGCGGGCGAAGAAAGCGTCCAGCTTCGCGTTTTCGGCCGCAAGCTTGGCGCTGCCCCACTTTTCGGCGAGAAACGGAGGAATGCCGACCGTTTGGGAGGATTCGGTTTTGAAATCCGGCAAGCCCGAAAGACACAAGGTCAAATCGGAGCCGCCGCAGCCGGAATACCCCGCGTAGCTTGAGCGGATCCAGTCCGGCCCCCACCAACGGGCCCAGCGGTTCGCATCGGAGCTGGCGATGTAATCGGCGTACGTATCGTAGTGAGCCGCCGATTCCGGCTGATTATAGTAATAGTTTTGCCAGCCCCCGGCAAGCTCGCCGAAGTCGAACTCGTCCATGTCCTTCATCGTCTCGTAGCCGGCGTGGTTCAGGACGACATCCATGACGACCCGGATGCCATGCTCATGGGCGGTATCGACGAACGCCCTCATCTCCTCCTTCGTGCCCATATTTCGGTCCATTTCCGTATAATCGAGCGCGTAATAACCGTGATAGGCGTAATGGCGGAAATTCTCCCCGCCGACCCAGCCGTGGATTTGCTCGTATGGCGCCGTAATCCAGATGGCATTGACGCCCAATTCGTTGAAATAACCTTCTTCTATCTTTTGTGTAAGCCCTTTCAAATCACCGCCGTGAAAAGTGCCTACCTTCGATTTATAATTCGGGTACGGATTGCCGTTCGCGTCCAGCTCGCGTCCATACGAATGGTTGTTGCTCGGATCGCCGTCCATAAAACGGTCCGTCATCGCAAAATAAACGGTCGCATTATCCCAGGAGAACGGAGGAGTCGGATCCGGCGCGGCATTCGCCATAGCCGGCTTGGCGGGTTCAAGCGACAAAAAAGCCGAAAGAGCCAGCGAAAAGGCCAGAAGCAGGAATGCCGATTTTTTTAGCAGCTTCACGATAAGATCTCCTTTGCTTTTAAATTATTTGTGCAAACGTTTGCGCAAACAGCAAAAGAAAAGCGATGATCGATTGCATTCTTTTTTAAGTTGTTCAGCTTTGGCAAGGCGAATATCTCGGGTGCATGCGGGTTGAGACCGGATGAAGAGGCGAATCGAGGCAGATCGCAAAACTTTGGATAAGCAGGGCGGTTTGCGCTTCAGTTCTTCGTTTCTCCCTCCTTTCCCTGTAAAAAAAGGCGTATTTGAATTGGAAGCGCATTCAAGATAACGAATCAAGACAAAATCACCCGGGAGTGCCTCGTTTCTTGAACAACTTAAACATAACCAATTTCTTCCGAATTGTACATAGGAAATTTAAAAAATCGATCTCGGGACCGCGAAGCCCCCCGAACCCGGCTCCTTCCTCCGGCGCCGAGGGACCTCGGCTTTCAGGCCGTTTGCATTGCCGCGGACTTCATCGCCGATTCCGCAACCTCTTTACCCGCGCGGACGAATTCGCGGCAGAGCAGCCTTTTTTTCGTTATAAAACGCCGTTCGTATCGTTTCGGGGGCCCGTTTGCGGGTTTGGAGACGCGTTTCGAAACTTCTCGCGGTACTCGAACGTCGTCATGCCGACGCTTTTTTTGAAGATGCTGTAAAAATATTTGGTGTTCAGGTAGCCGACCTTTTCGGCGATGTCCTTGGCCGTATATTCGGTCTCGCGCAGCAGGCGTTTGGCCGCTTCCAGCCGGTAATGGAAAATGTAATCCGTCGGCGAGCAGCGGCAGACGTCCCTGAACAATTTGCGCAAATAGCTCGGAGAAAACTGCACGTGCTCCGCCACGATGTCGACCGTCAAATCGCTATTGCCGTAGTTTTGCGCGATAAATGCCTTGGCGGCTTTCATTTGCGCTTCCTTTTTCCGCTGATCGATCTGTTCCCTTGCTGTCAGTTGATCGACAAGCAGGTCCGCGAACAGCCGTTTTTTCTGCTCCAGCGTGTCCAGCCCCTGCAAATCCCGGTGAAAGGCGCGCAGATCGAATTCCGCGAACGCCTCCGCCTGCGGCGAGGAATGCGAAAGCCGGCTCAACGATCCGCCCAGTTGCGCCAAAAACAGGCGAACCTCCTGCGCGCTGCCGGCCCGGACCGCTTCGAAAAACGCGTCCAGGCCCGCGGCAGCGTGCTCGGGCTGGTTTTGCCGGATCCCCGTCAGCAGCGCCTGCTCCTCCTCGTAGGGAAAAGCGATTCGCGCGAGCTCGCGATCCTCGATATCGTCGTAGGCGACGACCGACCGCGGTCCGAAAAACATCCGATACTCGCTCGCCGTCAAGGCGTTCGAATAGCTTGTCCGGATCGCGCTCGCGCTCGCCGCGACCGTGCCGATTCCGGCGCTCGCGCTGAAGCGGAACAGCTCCTCGATTTGCGCAAGCGTCTCGGTCAGCTTGGCTCGAAGCAGGAGCATCCGGCTTTCCCCGAACGACGGCCCGTTCAGAATGACCGTGACGTGGTCCGGTCCGTTTTCCAGGGCTTCGCAGGCGAAATCCCTGCCCAGCAGTTCGAGCGCGATATTGACCATCGCGAACTTGAAAATCGAAATCCGGTGCGCCCTGCGGTCCGGTTCGAACTCGCGGAAATCGTCGAAGCGGATGACCGCGACCGCAAAGCGCCCGTCCGAAAATCCGATCCCGAACCGCTCGAACAGGGCCGGAAAATGTTCCGGGGTCGAGAAATCGTTATGCAGAAGCTTGTAAAGGATATACTTTTTAGCCGTGTCTTCGATTTCTTTGGCCACGGCGCCGGGAGGCCGTGAGCCGGAGAGGGGGGCCGCGCCGTTTGCCGCGGATACCGGATCGCCGCTGTCGGACAACATGAACATCCACTCCCCTCTCCGTCAGCCCAGCGTGCTGAGCATCTCTCGCGTAATCTCGTATTTCAGCGGCTCGCCGGCCAGAAACGCCCTGCATTCCTCGCACATGTACTCGCCCATCCGGGCGACTTCGCCGGCGAAGCTTCCGGAAATGCGGGCCGTCACAAAAGCGTTCTCGAGCGAAAACAGCGGATGATCGGCCGGAAGCGGCTCCGGGTCGGTTACGTCCAGCACGGCGGTAATCGTCTCGTTCTCCTTCAGGACCGCGACCAGATCGTCCGTAACGATCTGGGGGCCGTTGCCGGTATTGATGAACGTCGTATAGTCGTTCATCTGGCTCAGATAGTCGTAGTTGACGATGCCCGCCGTCTGTTCGTTGTCCGCCAGGTGGTTGGAAATGACGTGGCACGTGCTGAAAATGATGTCCAGCGGCGCTTTCGTCACGCCCAGCCGCTTCGCTTCCTCCGCCGACAGAAACGGATCGAACACGAACACGTCCATGTCGAACGGCTTCAGCAGCTCGATGACCTTCCGGCCGATTCTTCCGGCGCCGAGCAATCCGACGCGGGCGTTGAAATTGCCTTCGTACCGGTCCGTATAGCTTCGCGCCGCGTGGTAGCCCAGCTTCTTGTACCTTTGGGGGGCGCGCAGAGCGCCTTTGTTGGCCAGCAAAATATGGGCGAGCGTGAATTCGGCGACGGGCACCGCGTTGGCGGCCTGGGAGCTGAAGACGCGGACGCCGCAATCGAAGAAGGGACGGGCGAAATATTTGACGGAGCCGGCCGCGTAAAACACGGCCTTCAGCCGGGGAAAATACTCGCGAATTTCCCGCTCCGAGAGCGTCCCGAAGCCCCAGGTCGAAAAGATCAGCTCCGTTTGGGCAAGCAGGGGCGCATTTTCCTCCAGCCGGTTTTTGTCGACGATGGACGGACTGATGTCGATGATTTCCGACAGCTTTTCCATCGTGTATTCGTTGAAGATGCTGTAAAATTTGGACGAATCGAACGAAGGACTGGATTTGGCCGCCAAAAAAATTCCTTTCATCCTAGCCCTCCTCACCGAACGCATAATCGGGCCGACCCCGGGACGCGTTCGCGTCTTTTCCGGAAATCGGCCCCTTATTCGCCATTATAAAACATTTTGTTCCGTTTATCACCCGTTACCAGATAAGAAAATGCTTCTCCTTCAGCCTGAGCAGCGCCTCGATGAAGAAATAGTCGCCGTAAATGATCGGCACCCCGTAGTCCCCGTCCCGGCCGTGGTAGGACCCCGTTCCGTTCCCTACGATGGCGTCCTCGTCGACGTTCCAGTTGCAGAACCGCCGGTCCGTCGCCTGCAAAATTTGCACCGCCGCGTTCACGTACAGCGGCTTCTCGAGCTCGGATACGGCTTCGGCGAGCTGCAGCATGCCGCAGGCGGCGCAAACGCCCGCCGTCGTATCGTAGCAGATCGGCTCGGCCGGAGCGCGGAAGTCCACCAGCGGAACGTAACCGGTCGTCGCGACGTTCGCGATGAAGTAGTGGGCGATTTTTTTCGCGGCTTGCAAATAGCGATCGTCGCCCGTATGGCGGTGGCTCAGGGCGAAACCGTACAGCGCCCACGCCTGCCCGCGCGACCAGGACGAGCCGGACTCGTAGCCTTGTCCGCCCGGCAGCTCCAGCAGCTCGCCGTTTTCGGGATTCAGGATCGCGATGTGGTTGCACGAGCCGTCCGGGCGCACGATTTTCTCCAGCGTCGTGTCCGCGTGATCCTTGGCGATATAAACGAAGCGCGGATCGTTCGTTTCTCTCGCGGCCCAATACAGCAGCGGAATGTTCATCATGCAGTCGACGATCATCCAGCCGGCGCGGTCCTCGTTCCAGGCCCGAATAAACTTGCCGCGGGGATTGTAGCGCCCCGCCAGCACGTTGGCCGCATGCAGCCCTCTCGTCTTCGACGTTTCGCTGCCGGTGAGGCGGTAATTGGCGACGGCGGAGTGCAGCCACATGAAGCCGACGTCGTGATGCAGGCCTTCGAATCCTTCGAGCGCCGCATCGAGCCGGCGCTCGACGCCTTCCGCCGCCGCCTTGTACTTCTCCTCCTTCGTCGCGTTGTACATCTGCCACAGCATGCCCGGCCAGAAGCCGTTCGTCCACCAGTAAATGTCGGTTTCGCCCTTGTCTTCCGCGTACTTGCCGTCGACCGGGATGTACGGGATGCGGTCGCCGACCCGCTCGACTTCCGCGGACATTTTGGCTTTCATCTTCTCCCACGTTTCGTCCAGCCACGTGCCGAGCTGCGATTTCATTTCCACGCTCATGATTTTTACCCCGCATTCTTCCGAATTTGGCTGCTTCCTTCAACGCCACTATAAGCCGCCGCTCGGACGCCGGGCAAGGAGCAAAAATCAAGCCGCGCGGAAAAAGCGAATTTTAAACCCGCTGGCGGTTCGATCCGTTATCAGGAATCGATCCGCATCATCATCTCTTCCAGAATGCGGATGCGGGACAGCGACGCGCGCAGCAGGCCGATGCCGATTTCCGGATACAGCCGGACGAGTCGCGTCACCTCCTGCCGCCGCAGCGACAGCACGCTCGCTTCGCCGAAAAAAGCCTGCGCCGTCACCGTGGACGGCGATTCCTCCAGCGCGGACGCGGCGCCGCACACTTCGCCCGGGCCGAGCACGCCCAGCGTCGCTTCCCAGCCGGCCGCGGACACGCTTTTCAGCTCCACGTTGCCGGCGACAATGACGTACATCGCGTCGTTGCGCTCGCCTCTCTTGAGGAGCAGCTCCCCGTCCGCGAACGTCCGTTCCTCGGCCGCTTTCGCAATGAGCCCGAGCTCCTCCAAGGAAAGGTTCGCAAAGAAAGGCACCTTTTTCAAATAGACGACTTTGCCCAGCCGACCCAACATTTGATTCGCGTCCGTCATGCCGTTTCTCCCCTCTTCCCGCAAAGAAGCCTCGCGACCGATTTCCCGCCACCAGTCGTCCTTCGAACCGGCCGCCTCGGCGATCAGCTCGAGAGCCTGCCCGTCCTCCAGCGTTCCGGAAAAGCCGCGTTCCCTCTGCAGCACCGCGGCAAGCCGCTGCGACAGCCTTCGCTCGCCGAGCCCTTCCGCCAACACCTCCAGCCCGCTGCTTTGCATTTCCTCGTCGTCGCTTTCCGCCGCCCGCCGGACGGAGCCCGCTACCCGTTCGTCCGTCAGCCGCTCCAGCACCCGCCAAACGGCGTCCATGACGGAGCCGTGCAGCTCCGCCTGCCGCAGCGCCGCCAGCTCGGCCAAATCCGGATGCCCGGACGCTTCCAGCGCCGCCGGATAACGAGCGGCGGATTCCTGCTCGGTCAGCTTCTCCGACGCAAGCTCGGCCAGCCAGCCCCGAACCTCCTCGTCCGGAAGAAGTCCGGAGAGGGCGGATACGGCCGCCTGCCATGTCTTGGGCTGGGCCTCGGCCAAGCTCCTCTTCAGCGGTTCGACGGCCGGCTCGCCCATGTCCGCGAGCGCCTTCACCGTCGTCCGGTACAGCTCCTGATCGGCCGTCGGCAGCCGATCCAGCATGAGCGGGAGCGCTTCGACCCGCCGAAGCTCGCCGAGGCATCGCGTCGCCGCCACCCGAACCGACGGATGCTCGTCGCGCAGCAGTTCGAGCATTTGCGGCGCAAATCGGTCGAGCCCAAGCTCCCCGACGACCCGGCAGATCGGGACCGCCGGCTCCCCGCCCTCGCGCAGCATGCGCCCGACGGTTTCGTAGCAGGCCGCGTAGCTTTTCTCGCTTTTCAGCAAATACAGCGCCTTGACCGCTTCGGCGACGACCTCCGGCGACGGGTCCGACAGCTTCGAACGCAAGAAATGGAACGCCCTCTCGGGCATATGCCGCATGTGCGCCAGCTTCCGGACGGCTTCCGCGCGCACGTCGGGGTCTTCGTCCTCGAATATCGGCGCCGCCTTGGCCATCGTTTCCAGGTTCGCCCGGGACAAATCCAGCGCCCGAAGCGCCGCAAGCCGAACCCTGACGCTTTCGTCGCCCAGCCTGTCCGCGATTTCCCTTGCGTATCGGGAATCGGAAACGGCGCCGAGAACATCGAGCGCGATTTCCCGGGCTTCCTCCCGCGGATCGTCCAGCATGGCGCGGACGGCGGCCATCGCCCTCGCGTTGCCGGCCAGCTCGCGCAGCGACTCGGCAAGCTCCCGCTCCTCCGAGCCGATCGTTTGCACGCTATGTACCAGCGCCTTGACGTACAGCTGCCTGACGCCCCAGGCCAGTCCCAGCAGCGCCGCGGCCAGACCCGCTCCCGCGAGCGCCATGGCGGCAAAGCTCCACCCGAAGCCGCCATGCAGCAGCTGCAGCCCAACCCCGAGAACGAGGCCGAGGAACGACGCCATTCCCTGGGCGGCATACCGGAAGCCGTCCCGCTCGCGCAGCGGCAGCGTCTTGTAAAAAATCTGGTACGACGGCTCCGCCGAGTAATAGACGAGCACGTTAAGCAGCATATAGACGCCCGCGGCCGCCGCCATTTCGAACGGCGTGTCGAACAAGGCGAAAGCCGCGGCGAAAAAGACGGCGAACAATGCCGAAATGCCGATCAGCATGCCGCTCGCTCCGAACCGTGCCGTCAGCTTTCCGGATACCAGCTGAAGCAGAAAGGCCAGAACGAACAGCAAGGTGGAGACGAGCCCGAACATCCTGCCGTATTCCGCTTCGTCCGGATAATGTCCGTGAGCCGTGTTGATAAACATATATTCGGCCAGAAAAAACAACGCCGGCATGATCGTCATGATGCCGAGCACGCCGAGCAGAAACGGCGATCGAAGCGTGCCGCGAAAATAGCGCATGGAGGAGGAACGCGCCCCGTCCTTGTCCGCCTCGGCGGCCGCCGTTTCGCTCAGGGCGAGCGGCACGATAAATTGCGCGATCGCCTTGCGGTAATGAAAGGAAATGGCCAGAAGAAGCAAGGGTCCGGCCGCATAAACGACGTCGGCTCCCAGCGGACTGACGAGCTGCGTGACGATGCCGCCGAAAATGCCGCCGAGCGTCGCCGCCGAAACGATGACGGGCATGACCCGCTTCGCCTGCTGCGTCGGACAGATGTCGACCGCAAGCCCCCACAGCATCATCGTCTGCTGCCGCACCGCAAAGTTCGACGTAATGAACAGGATCGCGTAATAAAAGGGAACGTCGATCCCCGTCCCCCGCAAAAAAAGCAGCGCCGCCGCGTTCGCCAGCACGATGGCCGTAATGGCGGCGTACTGCAAGCGCATGAACGCCGGCTTGGACATGCGGCCGGCGAGTGCGCCCATGCCCCACGCTTCGATCGGCAGCAGCACGGCTTCGGCCATATACACGTATGGAAGAAACGAACCGCCCAACCGCTGGTTGAACAGCGTCATCAGCCCGTTGTAATTCAGAACCTCGGCAATCTCGCATAAGAGAAAAATGGGCGCGATCAGCGCCAGCTTGCGCCAGTCGTCCGCCCGAAGCCCCATCCGTTCCCCTAATCGCTGCAAATTCATCATCGCTCTCTTCGTTCGGCAGTTCCGCTCTATACCGCCAATGTTCCGTTCCAGCCGGCCGAAGTGCCTTTTTGGTAATATTCGTCGCAAAGATAGAAATACAGCTTGGCCGCCTTATCGAGGCGGTTTTGCTTGAGCACCTCCACGAACGTTTCGCGCGCGTCGTAAAAACGCCCTTCCTGGCAAAGCGCAAGTCCCCGTTCGAACAACGCCTTCGTCCGGTCTTTCGCTTTGCGCATCTCTTCCGGATCTCCCTCGTAAACGTCGATCAGCTCGATCGCTTCCTCCATGCCTTCCGGCCGGATTCGGCCGAGCCGCCGGTGGCGGTAACGCTCGGGATCGCGCAGCTGTCCGAAAAACTCCCGCGTGACGAGAACGGATGCCCCGAGCGTGTCGGACATTTGCTCCAGCAGCGCCGTCCGCTGCACGTCGTCGGAAATGACGTTGCCTTCCCAGCGCATTTCCTCCCCGATGATGCCCATCATGAGCGGGCCCCGGTGAATGGCGATGCCGATATCCACCGGCGCGTAGCCCGAGCTTTTCCGATGTTCGTTATAGGCGGAAAGCTCCTGCCGGATGGCGATCGCCGAGCGGATCGCCGCCTCGACGTGGCCGGGAAACAACGACATGAAGCCCGCCCCGGAGTATTTGCTGACCAGGCCGTCCTCCTTGCGGACGAGCGGTCCGAATCTCCGCAGGAACGAATTCATGAAATTGAAGTTTTCCTTCGGCGTCAGCGTGCTCGACAGCTGGCGAAAGCCCCGGATGTTGGCGACGAGAACGGACATATTCTGCTGCACCTGGTCGCCGAGGCGGATGTCGAGAATGCCCTTTTTGCCGAGGGCGCGGAAAAACTGCTGCGGCACGAACCGGTAGGAAGCCTCGCTGAACGCGGTAATGTCGGCGATATATTGCCGGATGTACCGGCCCATCCGGTTGAATTGCTCGCCGAGGTCGCCGACCTCGTCCCGGCTCCTGATGTTCACTTCGACGTCCCAATTCCCGTTCGCCATTTCCAGCACCTTGCGGCGAAGTTTGCGGATCGACGACAAAAGCAAGAAATTGAGCAGCAAAATGACGGCAAGCAGCACCGAGGTCATAATGACGATATTTTCGATGATGCTTTGGTAGATTTTTTGGTTTTCCTGGTAAAGCACGCTCAGGTCGCGGCCCGTTTCGTAAATGCCCACGATGTTCCCGGCGCTGTTATAAACGGGGCCCTGCGCGTAAATCCACTGGCCTTCGGCATCCTTCCATCTTCCGCCAAGCACGGTGCCCTGCGTCCGCACCGCCTCGTTCTCCTCGCTGTCTTCGGCGGGCCGGAACATGTTGACGCCGTCGTCGTCGTCCATGATGATGTAGGCCTTTTCCCCTTCGAACTTGTACAGCGTGCTGTAGAGGCCTTTGCGCTGTTCCGCTTCCTGGCCGTCGAACAGGAAGTTCATTCTGTCGCGGATCGCGTTGTAATCCTCGTTGCCGTAGTCTTCGGGAGATTGGAGCCTTTCGAGGCGGTCTCCGTCGATCAGCTGCTGCCCGTTGCGGGCAAGCAGGAGCAGCTCGTTCTGCATCTGATCCTCCATGCGGGCCGCGAAGCTGTTGTAGATAAAGTTGGAAAGCAGGATCATGCAGACAAGGACGACGGGGACGATGACGAGCAGCTGTTTTAAAAACAGCGGGAAGCGTCTCCGGAACAGATGCACGTACGCAAGCCGCGCCGCAACGGCGAGAAACGCGGTTCCCATCGCGAACGCGATCCACAGAAGCCAATGGTTTCGAACGTCCGCGCCCGACAGAACGGTGCTCCGCAAATCGCCGGCCGCGTTCATCCGTCCGTCGAGCAGCAGCAAGCGGTCGCTAAGCACGACCGTATAGCCCCCGTCCGGCGAAGCTTTCACATCCATGAGCTCGAAGCCTTCCGAATCGGGCGCCAGCCGCCTGACGGCCGCGTCGTCCAGCAGCACCTGCAAGCTTGCGGGATTGCCGGGCTCCATCGCCGTCACCGCGTTCAGCAGCCGATCGATAAAAAGCAGGCGTCCGGAGGCGTCGAGCGACAAGTTTTCGGGGAAATTTTTGCGCGTGCGTTCCATCGTCTGCAACGGATACAGCAGCTCGCTCGTTCCTTCGGCGGAAACCCGGTAGATCGAGCCGCGCTTGGTCGTATAATAGATTTGGCCGGGAGCCGTTCCGGTCGCTTCCGAGAGATAGCGATTGTCCGGCAGCGTGAACGAAAAGACGTCCGAGACCGCTCCCCCGTCCAGAGGGGCGCGTTTCAGAACGGCGCTGTCGATCCCCGTTTCGAAAAAGTAGACGAAGCCGTCCCGGACCTGCAACCCCTTAAGCTGGCCGACGCGCTTGCTCGTCCCGTCTCCGGGCTTGCTGTACAGCGCATGGGCCAAACGTCCCGAAGCGTCGTAGCGGACGATCCGTTCTTCCGCCACGTACAGCCCGTAATCGTCAAGCGCCGTCACGAGCGCGACGATGCCCCCGAGCCGTCGGCGATCGCTTCGGTAAAGTCGTTGCGGACTTCGCTCCCGTTCCGGATCCGATATTCCAGCGAGCCTTCGGTATCGAAGCGGGAAATCTCCTGCTTCGAGGCGCCGATGGCGATAAGCGCCCCGTCCGGCGAAGCCGCCGCGGCCGAAAGATTGGACAGAGGCTGGCGGTCCTCCCACGGCGGCGTTTGCCAGGCGTTATTTTGCGCGAGTCCCCAAGCGGACAGCCCCGCGGTCGCGAGGGCGACGATCAGCAGCAATACGGCGAACCTTTTCATCGTTACGTTCCAACTCCCGCGTTTTCGAATCGGCACCGGCTTCCGGATCCGCAGGAAAGGGCGGTAAGCCGTTAGGCCCAGGCAAATTCTGCTATTCTCATCCTACTATACTTTTCGACAGAACACACTCATTTTCCTATCTAAATTACAATTTAAGGTATATAATATAGGATAAAAAATGAAATCGATTTTTCTCGACAATTTTCCGTGAAACGAGGGTTTTGCGCATGGGCCAATTCGTCTGCGGCGGTGCCGCGCTCCAATGCTCCTTCGGCGCCGCTCCCGGCATCCTGAACGTGCTTCCCGCCAATCGGACGCTGACCTCGATGCCGCTCGCCAACATTATGGACAACAAGCCGATGGTCAACATTTCTCCTTTCGGCATGTGTTCCTCCATGGCCAACCCGGCAGTCGCCGCGGCGACCGCCGCCAAATTCGGAACGTTGACTCCGGTCCCTTGCACGCCGGTCACGGCCGCGCCTTGGGCGCCCGGTTCCCCGACCGTCCTGGTTGCGAACATGCCGGCGTTGAACAACCAGTCGAAGTGCATGTGCAGCTTCGGAGGCGTCATCCAAATCGTGCAGCCCGGTCAAATGACCATACAGGTGCCTTGAAATGATCGAACAAATCATCAAGCCGCTTATCAAGCCGTTCCAACGCACCGTCATGAAGCCGATCCGGCTGGCCGGGAGACTGCCGAAGCTCCTTCTCCGCTGGCTTGTCGGCTGGGCTCGCAGAATTCTCGGCTCCGGCCTCCGTTCCCTTGCGGACTACTGGAGAATCGGAAGCTACTACATCGCGAAAAAGCTCGTCGTCCTGATCGCGCTGATCGCGCTCGTCATCGCCTATTTCGGCTTCATTAATCCTCCGAAATTCGTCGACAAATGGTTCGGCCGCACCCCCGTCTTTGCGGCGGAGAAGGCCGCGGCGGCCGCTTTTTCCGGAACGGCCAAGGTGAAGGACGCGGAAGGCAACGTCATTTATGCCGGAGGGCTCAAAGACGGCCTCTACTCCGGAGAAGGCAAGCTTTACGACGCGGCCGGCAAGCTTCTGTACGCCGGAAGCTTCGACAAAGGGCTCAAGTCCGGACAGGGCGACCTGTACGATGCGGAAGGAAAGCTGCTCTACCGCGGAGGGTTTGCCAACGATTTGTACGACGGAGACGGACTTTTGTACAACCCGGACGGCAGCCTTTTGTACGAGGGGACGTTTGCCGGCGGGCTGTATGACGGCAACGGCACGCTGTACGCCGCCAAAGACGCCGTCAAATATGCCGGCGCGTTCGTCAAGGGCGCGTACGAAGGAGAAGGCAAGCTTTACGACGATGCCGGCAGGATCGTTTACGAGGGCGCGTTTGCGGGCGGCGTCTACGAAGGCGCGGGCAAGCTTTACGCGGCGGACGGAACGCTGCGGTACGAAGGCGCGTTCGCGGGCGGCGTCCTGTCCGGCGAAGGTACGGAGTACTACCCGTCGGGGGTCGCGAAGTACAAAGGGAGCTTCCAGCTCGGACAATACCATGGGGCGGGCACGCTAATGAACGATAAGGGCATCGCCGTCTATGCCGGCAACTTTTCCGGCGGCTTGAAGGATGGCGAGGGCCAGGCCTTCGGCGACGACGGCGTTCCGTTGTACCAGGGCTCGTTTCGCTCGGACCGCTACGAAGGAGCCGGCAGCCTGCTCGACGGGGACGGGGCCGTCGTGTACAAAGGTTATTTCCGCGATGGCGCGCTGTACCCGCAGGGGTTCATGGGGCTTACGCTTGCCAAGCTGAAAGATCTGCTCGGCGAGCCGGATGCTCCGGCCGGAGCGGACGCGGCGGCGGGCGGAGAGGATGCCGGCGACGGAGGTGCCGGCGAATCCGGCGGCGGCGATGCTGCCGGAGGCGATTCCGGCGGCAGCGCAGCCGGAAATGCCGCTAACGGCAATGCTGCCGGAGGCGCGGAAGGCGGCGATGGCAGCGGAGCCAACGGCGGCGGATCGCAGGTGGACGGAGAAACGTCAGGCGGCGAGAGAGGCGACGCTTCCGCGGGCCCGGAGGGGGGTTCGGACGTGGACGCGCAACCCGGGTCGGCTGCGGGAACGCAAGACGGCGCGGGCGAGGACAACCAAGGCGGGATCGACGGCTCGACGCCGCCGATCGGAGCCGCGGCATCGGGCCCGGCCCGTGCCGCCGCTGCCGGCGGGGCTTCCGCCCCGGCGGAAAGCGAAGCTTCCGCGGGCCCGGGCGCTGCAGATCCCGCGGAACAGGCCGGCGTAACCGGCGGGAAAACGCAAACGGCGCCCGAACCGCAAGCTTCGGGAACGGACGCGGAAGGTGCTTCCCCGGATGCCGGCGCGGAGTCGGGCGGCGCGGACGAAGACGCTTCCGTCGCGGAAGCCGATCCGAACGCCGGAACGCTGCCGTCAAACCAAGAATTGACCTACGGCGCTTACCAATATTCTTTCGAGCTCGAAGCGGATCCGGACAATCCCGAATCGTTTCTCGTCGCCGAAGTGCGGATTTGGAACCGGACGGTACTGCTGGATTTGGCAGGCCAACTGTCCGCCGCCGGCAACAAAGGTACCCGCATGTCCGCGGACGATGGGCGGTACGAAATGTGGCACAAATGGAACGACCAGTGGGTCATTGTTCTGTACAACAAGGACAAACCCGTCCGCGCCACCGTTCGCGCCGTCAGTACGGAATAACAAAAACCGCCGGTACGAATGTCCGGCAAAGTCAGTGACGCAGAAGTGTTTTGCCGGGAACGGCAATGGACGACGCTATTTCGGCGTTGTCCTTTCTTTTTGCATTTTCTTAAAAACGGGATATTTAAATGAGTAGAGCCAAAGAGGAAAGACTGGGGCTAGAGCTAGTGAAATATAAAAGTCCTATACAGGCTTAATAGGATCGGTTGTAATTGTTCGCTTTGACCGTTCTATTTGAAGTCTGATTGCCGCCTGTTCTTTAACCGTATACTCAACGTCATGCTTCAGGCCTTCCATATCTTCCTGAATGGCCGTCAATTTTCCGGACATATGGCTCAGAACGGCTATGATGTCTTCATTCTGATTGGATTCCATACGATCAAGCTGCATCTTTATTTGTCTTACACCCTCTTTGAGCGGCAACAATTCATCCTTTAATTGTTGTACGTCCTCTTTGAGCGGCAACAATTCATCCTTTAATTGTTGTACGTCCTCTTTGAGCGGCAACAAATCACCCTTTATTTGTCGCACGTCCTCTTTGAGCGGGCGCAACTCTTCTTGGAGAACAAACTGCAACGCCTGGATGACAGATTGGTCCATGTTTTGGCCTCCATTGATCAGTTGTGTTCATTTTATCACAGGTTCATTTTTGGGGGGCGTTTTCTTACAAAATCATTCCGTTCAAATTAATTATGTTAATTCAAGTTTACCAAACATATGTTCCCTTTTCAAGAGTTCGAATGTTAGATCTCGCTGCCCATCTCATCGCCGCCCAAGGTTCGTTTACTTCAAAAAAAGAACCCCGAAGCGGCATGTCCGCTCCGGGGCAACGCTTTATCTTACGCAATACGCAACAACTACTCCGCTTCCTCCCGCGCGGCCGCGGCCTCCGCCATCGCTTCCGCGACTTCGGCTTCAGCCGCAGGACCGGCTTCGCCTTCCTGCAGCTTCTTGAACGCCCACCAGCGGACGCGGAGCGATTCCGCTTCGGTCGCCTCGGCCAGCTTCATGCCGATACGGAAGCTTCCGCTGTCCGGGTACACGATCGTGCCGAACCGGACGTTCGGCACATCCGCCTCGTAATCCGTCCCCTTGAAGACGTCCAAAGAGTCGTAATAGACGCGGGTTTTCCGGTCTCCGCGCTCTTCCAGGCCGACGACGATCGATACTTGTCCCTGCCCGAGACCGTGCGCGATTTCGTCGGTGACGAAGTTTCGCCGCCCCCGGGAGAAAAACCTTCCCCCCGATTTCGCGGCGGCGTCCAGCGGCACCTCCAGCACGCCCGTGGCGATCTCGTCGTTGATCGCCTGAGGCTTCGGGATGCCGAGCTTGAATTCGAACGCGTTGCGTTCCGGATGGAACGACACGCCCAGCTCCGGCTTCGCCCCGAAATCGACGTCGTACGCCTCGGCTTCGGCGTAAAACCGGTTGAGCGAACCCGTCCGCCCCATCCGGCCGAGCTTTTGCGAAAGCGTGGCGTTCGGAACGTACTCCCCGAACGGAACCCGTTCGACCTGCTCGATCAGATAGGTCGGCCCGACCTGAAGCAGGCCGATTTTGGCCAGACATACTTCGCGTTCCGACGAGCCTTCGGCGGCCTGGTCCAGCGAACGCTCGTACCAATCCTTCAGCACGCGTTCCATCGCCGGATTCGAAAGAATTTCGACCGAATGCGACACGCCCCCGTCCAAGGCGATCCGATTGTCGCCGATGTAAAGCTCCACGTTTTCCGGCAAAAGCGCGAGTTTTCCGAACGTTCCCGGTTTGTCCTGCACCTTGACGCTGTACGTAATCGTATACTCCGTCTCCTGGGCCTCCCCCGGCTCCAGGAACGAAACCCGGTTGCCGTCGTAGCCGAGCGGGTCGAAGCCCTCCGCCTCGTAGGCGAACGACAGGCTGACGCGCGGCGTCTGAAGCGTTTTTTCGACGACGAGGGCGACGTCCACGACATCGCCGGGGTTGACGTACTTCGGCATCCGCTGCAGCACGCGCACGTTCGCGTCCTGATACAAAATCGCGACATCCTCCAGCAGCCGCACGAATTCGAAGGATCGCGGATCCGGCGCTTCCTCCCGGACGAACAGCCTGTACGATTCCAGCAGCCGGTTGTACTCGCTCACTTCCTCCCCGCGAACCGAAGAATTGCCGACGGAGTGGACGGGCTCGCGGCCTTTTTCGTCGTAGGCGACGTACAAATAAACGTTTTTCTTGTATTCGTTGTTGGTGAACCCGTCGACCATGGACAGCTTCAGCGTGACGGGAGCCGGAATGACGATTTCGCGCCCGATGTAATCGATCGCGAGCCCCATTTCCACCGTAATCGTCTTGTCGTCGACCGCGACGACCTGCATGCCGGCGACGACGCCGCTTCCGAACAGCAGACGATTGAGCAGCCGGCGCTTGTCGTTCAAATACTTTTGCTCCGATTCGAAGTCCCGGACCGTCAGCAGCTTGCCGTAAAAATACCGGTTTCGTTCAAACGGAAACATCCTCGCCTTCTTCAACTCGAACCCCTCCTGACCTGCATCAAATTTGCGCCCGAAGGCGGGTCATTCCAACTCCGAATCCATCTCCAGCCGCGTGTGGGCGTCCAGCCTGCGGTTCAAGTCGAGATCGACGAGCAGCGTGTCGTTCGGCATCGCCTTGCCCGCGTTCATCGTAAACAGGGACGGCTCGGTCAGCACCGTATTCATGCCGAGATACGTGTACAAGTCCAGATACATCCACGGCTGGAGCCAGACGAGCCGCGCTTCGGTATGCGCCGGCTTGAAATCCTCGATAAGCTGGAGCAAAAGCGTCTTCTCTTTTTCGCTCGGGGCCTGATTCGGATGAAGCAGCACCGTGAACGTAAACGGATCGTCGCCGTACAGCCGGTCCACCAGCCATCTGAACTCGGCCTTCTCGCGCAGCTGTTTATATTGAAAAGATTCCACGACGATAGGCGTCAATCCCGTGAAAATCTCGACCGCCTTCTCGATGCCGCGCTTGGTCCCCCGGTAGCGGTACAGCTCCGGCGCGAACCGGATCAATCTTCTGACCCATTCGTCGTTCCAGTTGTCGTCGACCTCCATGCCCAGCCAGGAAGCGAGCCAGCGAAGCATCGCCCCTTCGGCCCTTTCCCTGTCGAAATGGCCGGCCATCCCGTCGATCTGCTCCTCGACGCTGTCGAACAGCGTGCCGAACAGGGACAAATAGCGCTCGAGGAAGTCCCGGCTCTCCTCCTCTTCCTGGTAAACCGCGGGCAAATAAGAGATTAACGTGTCCCGGGGAAAATAAACCCGCATTTTCCGCAGGATGGGCGTAAGCCGCTCGCTGCCGAGCCACTCGATCTGCAGCCACAAATACCGCCCCTTCGCTTCCCGAAACAACGCGTCGGACGGGTTGACGATCGGCTCGGACCAGTAAGGCGCGAGCGCCGCCCTTTTTTCGTCGAGCGATAAGTCCTCCCGCCCGAGCCAGTCGTCCACGTTCCGCAGCGTCCCCTGCAGGACGAGCTTCGGGGAATCGGAGGCAAAATAGCGCACCCGCAGCTGAGTCCCGTCCGGGATCGCCGCATCCAGCGTGAACTTGTGCCAGACGGTTTCGCTTTCCGCGCTGTCCAGCGCCCGGGACAGCCATGCGCCCTCCGGTGCGCCCGCGCCTTCCCGGTTCAGCATTTGGGGCTGCAGATCCAGCATCGTAATCGTGCCGTTTTCCCTGTTCAAAATGTACATCCGGTCGGAGGCGTCGATCGTCAGGCCGTCGGTTTTGCCCCGAAAGCCCGCCACCCGGCCGACGAGCTCTCCGTTTTCGCCGAAATGGAGGATGAAGCGATCGTCCTCGCCTTCCGGACCGATCACCCTGGAATCCCCGACATAAATTTGCCGGCGCGTGTCGACGCCGATGCCGGCAAACGAGAACGGCGGCAGCAGCATCCGGGTATGCAGCGCGCCTTCGGGCCCGAAGGCGAACAGCACGCAGCCCGCGCTGTCGAACACGTACGCGTCGCCCCCCGGAGAAACCGCCAAATAGGAGATGCCCGGCTCGCCCGTTCCGTCTTCCTTGATCTTGGCGGAAAACCGGCTGTCGGCGAACGCCGCGTCCACCGTTCCGGCCAGCGTCAGGCGGATGAGCGTCAGCGGCAGGCGTTCCCGCGTTTCACCGGAACCGGAAGGTTCAAGCGACGGAGTGAGCGCGTACACGAACCGGTCGTCGCTCGCCAGCGCGAGCGGCTCGAAATAGCGCCCGTCGAGCGAGTTTCCGCTCCGGCTCCATTTGACCTGGCCGTTGGCCATGTCGTAAGCGGTCAGGGACGGCTCCCCTTCCGGATCGGCCACCAGCAGCGTGTCCCCCGAAACGGAAAGCTGCGATGCGGCGGAAAACAGCCCGTGTCTCGGCACGAAAAGCCGCTCGTGGTGGCGGCTGCGCCGGTCGTACACCCACAAGTCCCCGCTCTCGTCCAGCAGCACGAGCCTGCCCAGCGGACCTACGGCAAACGCGGCGATGCCGCCTACGCCCTCCAGCGTTTCCAGGTGCAGCGTATCGATAATTCCGTATTTTTGCCCGCTTTGCAGCCGCACGCCGTCTTCGCCGGCATCCAGATTGACAAGCCAGCCTCTCTTCCGCCAGTGCTCCTTCCGGTTCAGCGAGAAAAAAGTCGCGCCGCTCTCCAAGCTCTCCCCTCCTTTGCTGCGTAATCGAAACCGCCGCCGATGCCGGGTCCGAAGGACGGCCCCGCTTCAGGCCGCCTTTCCGCTTCGCTCCCGGCCGGCGGGCGGCATGGCTCACACTTGCGTCCGGCTGATCAGCTCGATCCGATGCTCGCCGGAATAGACCAGTCCGTTCGGCGGCAGCAGCACGTCGCCCGACGCCGACTTGACCGCGTGGCGGCCGGCCGCCTCCAACCATAGATCCTGTACGTAGGCGACTCCTTGCACCCGGCTGATGGCGCTGTAAATATCGCCTCTGTACACGGTCTTTCCGAACGGCCAGCCTTCCTCCGGATCGCGAATCCCGACCGGCCGGAGCAGCCGGTTCAGCGTCTCGACGATTCGCTTGCTCTCGCCGGCAAACTGGGGTTCGACGACGACCATCGCATGCACCGCCACCTGTACGTATTCGGGGGCGATGACGCGGACCTCCGTCGTCAACAGTCTCCGCTCCTCCAGATGACCCGCGATCGTCCGCAAATAGCCGGCGCTCGGCATCGGCGTCGCCGCTTCGTTGTCCGGAACGGCGACGACCGTCACCGCTCCCGGCGCGGGGAGCGAGCTGCCGGGCGCATAGCCGGGAATGACGTGCACCCTGGCGACTTTGAGCCCCGGAGTCGCGCGGGTAATCGCGGCGTAATCGCCGTCGGTAACGGCCCGAAACGGCAAGTGCCGCTCAAGCTGCACCCGCTCGACGCATTCGTTCAAGGTCTCCGCCTCGACGCCCCCGTAGCCGTACCCGGCATTCGTCACCGTCATTCCCGCCGCCCGCTGGGTCGGCGATTCCCAGCCGGTCAGCAGGTGCGGCTGAATATTGCCCCGCTCCCCTCCGCCGAGCACGCAAACGATCAGGCACAGGTTCGGCTCGCCGCAAACGGCGGGAATCGCGCCGCTCTCGTCGTTGCCGAAGCGAATCTCGCCTTTTTCCCGATCGTACACGAAGTGGCGGTCAAGCGGACCGGACCGGTCGAAATCGTCGACCGGCGTCCAGTCCTCCCACAGCCATTCTCCATGCCCTTCGCCGGGAATGCCGACCTGCAGCCTGAATTCATCCTTGCGCCTAGGGACGAGCTCGTGCAGTTCGAATTTCTGGTTCGGAAGCCCGTTGCTTCTGCCGATCCATCTCCGGCCGCCGAACGAAGCTTCCGAATGGATCCGGCGCACGTTGCCTTTGCCCGCAGGCGGAATTTTTCCGCGGACGCCGTCGCCGAACCGGACGACCCGCGAGCCGTCCGCGCGCGTCTCCACGACGAATCGGCACTCCTCGGGTCCGGCCCCTTCAAAGCTCGCCGCCTCGCGCCATTCGCGCCAGACGCCGTCCTCCTCGCGCACCTGAACGCGCAAATCGCCGCAGCGGCCGAGGTACGTATCCGCCTCAAGGCCCCAATTGCGAAGCCCCGGCGAGTTGAAGTCGAGCGCTTCGCTTTTCGTATCGCGGTGAACCGCGACCGCCGTGTTGAGCAGAAGGCCGTCGATGCGGGGCGGCGATTCGTAGCCCGGCTCCTCCAGCGTGCAGCAAATCCAGTAGCGCGGGCGGTCGTTCGCCGGATGAACGATGACCGGCAGCAGCTGCGATTCGAAAAAAAACGTGATGCGGCCGCTGTAGGTCATATGCACCGTGGCGTCCTCGTACGTTTCGAGCGGCAGCCAGCCGGCCTGCCGCGTGCGCTCGTCCAGGCCGTAGGCTTTCCAGGACACTCTCGCGGACGGGACGACGCGGTCGCCGCCGGAAGGAGGCGAACCCGCCAGCTTGACGGACATCGTCACGAGCTGGCCCGGCAGCGGCTCGGCATCGAGCGCCACATACAGTCGGCTCCCCCGCTCCGCCCCGCTTCCGAAGGCGAAGTACGCGATGTCGCCTTGCGTATTGGCGGCCGTCACATCGCTCGCTTCCCGTTCCGTGCGGGTGACGACCCGCTCGATGGCAAGCGGCAGCAACCGCACCTGATCCGCCGTTTCGAACGTTTCATCCCGCGCCCGCAGCTTCGTTCCCTTCGGCAGCGTCACGGGCGTCCGAATCGAGCCGAACGAGGCCTCCACAACGGCGGACGCCGCCTCCCTCGGCGCCTCGCCGAGCAGATCGAGAAACTTTCTCCGGTTGCGTTCCGGAATCCGGCTCAAATAATACTGCTGCATTTCGGTCAGCCAGGCGAACAATTCCAGCATCGTCATGCCGGGGTCGTGCGCGTTCTCGTCGGTCCAATCCGGCAGCCGCCGGGGGATGGATCGCCTCGCCTCCTGCAAAATGCCTTCGTACGTCCGGTCGTCGAGCGGAATGCGGGGCAGCATCGGCCGTCCTCCTTTCATGCGGATCTAACAGAATTCGCGATTCAAGCCATCGTTACGTTCAGCCGGTGACGGCCGCCCATGACGATGCCGTGGGGAAAACGCTTCAGGTCGTCGGGCGGAATTTCCCTCGTTTCGCCGTTTTCGGCAACGCGGGCGGTCAACACCAGCTTGTCGACCGACTGCACTCCGCGCACCGAATGGAGCAATCCGTAAAACGCGGAAGCGTGCACCGTCTCCCCGATTTCCCAGCCTCGTCCGTCCAGTTGGCCCGTCATCGTGTCCAAAAACGAGTCCAGCCGGCCCGAGCAATCTATTTCGACCGGGACGATCAGGTCGGCGGAGGAGACGTAGACCGTCGCGGAGACGGAAATTTCGATAAGCGCCGGCGCCAGCACCGAAAACCGGCCGGCGCTCCCGACCAGATTCGGAAGCTTCTCCTTGAGCGCCCGTTCCACCGTCCGTTTGATTTCGGGAAAATGGGCGATTCCGTTCCTGCCGCCGTCGGGCAGGACGACGACGGCCACCCGGCCCGAGTCCTTCCGAAGCAGCGCATTCCGGTTCGGCAAGCAGCGGACTTTGGCGACGGACGGCTCGGCCTCGCGCACGATCCACTCCACGTCCGACGCGGAGACCGCGCGGTTCTGGTGCTTGAGCTGCTGCGGACCTCTGCGAACCGCCTGCTCCAGCCGCTCCGCGTCCCCGCCGCCGACCGCCGAAAACGGATTGGCGATGCCGCTGACGAACGCGATCGGCTGCATCATGCCGGTCACCTGGCCGCTCCCGACGTTGCCTCTCGCCCCTTCGGTCACCTGGTAGGTGACGCGGATTTTGCCGGCCCCTTGTTCGGGGGGGCCGCGCCCTTCGTTCCGTCGCCGAACCGGATGCGGCCGGTCGCCGATTCGATCGCGTAATGGCGATCGAACGAACGCGAGCCGACGAGCGAGGCCCTTTCCTCCCAGCGGACCCATACCCGGCCGATTTGCCCGTCGCTGTCCCGGATGACCTCGTATCCGTCCTCGTCCATGTCCGCCAGCGCCTGCTCGCCGACAAATCCGGTCTCGTCGACCCATACTTCCTGGCTCACGACCGGAGCCCGCGAAAGAACGTAGCCGTCCTTCGCCGCCTCGGGCAGTTCGTCGCGAATCGTCCGTCGCTGAACGACGGTTACGGCGTTCCGGTCCAGTCTGGCGACGGCCGGACACGAAGCATCCGGTTCGCCGTACCGGCCGTCCCGGTTGACCGAACGGAGCCATACCCGTTCCCGGCCGAACAGGGGGAACGCCTCCATCTGCGCGGGACCAGCGAATTGCACGGCGCCGGACTGGGTAAACCCGTTCGTCTCGTCGCTCGTCCGCAGCGGCGTCCATGACCGGGCGCCCCCGGCGTCCCGAATGAGCGCCTCCCATTCGACAAAGGGCGGCTCCCCGTCCCCCGGGCTGCGGCGTCCGAGCGAAAAGTGAAGCCGAATCGGCCCCTTGGCCGGGGGAAGATCGAAGCCCCAATAGACGGCGGGGGCCGGACAATCGATCGGCGCGAACGCCTTGAAGACGTCTCCGCCCTGCCGGACCGTCGCGGTCCGGTCAACCCATTCCGCGTTGTTCAACGTCAGCGCCTCCCACGGCTTCAGCCGCGTTTCCGCCGAATAACGATAGGAGAACGACGTTTTTTCCAGCCAGGGAGACATATATTCGACCATCGGGTCCGTGATCGGATCCATCGACAGCACCCGAACCCGCAGCCACAAATCCTCGTTTCCGTTGACGTACGTCGGCGCCCAGTCCTCCGGGCAAACGAACTCCACGAAACGAAGGGCGGCCTCCTCTTCGGGAAGCTCCGCGAACATCGATTCGTAAACTCCGCTGTCCGGGACGCGGACCCAGCCTTCGCCGTTCCAATACTCCCACTGCACCCGCCGGATGGCGACGCGCTGCGGCGGCTTGGGCTCGAATTCCGACGTCCGCATGATCATCCGCCAGCGGATTTCCGGATCGGGAGCGTTCCTCAGCACGTTCCCGACGTTTCGCGCCAGGAACGTCATCCGCAGTCGGCTGCCCTTTTTGCTGAAGGCTTCCGGGCACGCGACATGAAACACCGAATAGGGGACGAAATGCTCCCCGAACGGGTGAAACCCCGATTTTTCCAGCTCCAGATCGTTATAATACAGCGCCGCCGGCAAAATGCCGCCGGGATCGCGCTTGACGTCGTGGGAAGCCCGCAGCGCCACTTGGTCGAAGGCGGGCATCGCGGTCAGGGCCGGGGAGGCGGTTTCGTCCTCCGGCCGTTTCCGGACGCGGCAGCGAATCCACCTTCCTTCCGTTCCGTTAACCGTCGCGGGCTCGAGCGGTCCCGCCGTCGTCTTCCAGAGCGTCGTCTCCTGCCGCTCCCACGTCACCCGGTCGAACGGAACCCATTGTCCCTCCCGGTACCAGGACCATTCCAGCCAATCGGACCGGGCCATCGCTTCCGCCAGCTCCGGCTCGGCATACCTTCTTTCGGCGTTGTGCCAGACCAGCGTCACTTGAGCCGGACGATCGAGCAAAAACAGCTCGTCATGACGAAAGTAAAGGGCATGCTCCTGCAGATCGTCCCCATTGACGGAAAAGAGCGGGTAACCGTCCGGGTCCGGCGCCTCCGGGAACGCCTCGGCGCCGTCCGCGATCCGGACGATCCGATCGCGCCCGGGATGGACGTTCACCCAATCGGTCAGCCGGGCGGGCGTCACGAGCAGCGCCGTCTCCGTCTCGAACGGGATCGCTTCCCCGTCGTCCGGGCTGGGCGCCGTCAGCAGCGTTCCCTGGGGAATGTACACAGGTTCCCGGAATCCTTC
Organism: Cohnella algarum; assembly: GCF_016937515.1. Lineage (NCBI taxonomy): Bacteria > Bacillati > Bacillota > Bacilli > Caryophanales > Paenibacillaceae > Cohnella > Cohnella algarum. The sequence continues at coordinate 3,675,667 of NZ_JAFHKM010000002.1, read as the reverse complement.
GTTCAGCGAGAAAACGACCGTCGTTCTCGCCGGCCGGGCGGGCCGCAGCCGGACCTCGAGCATATCCAAAAACGAGATCAGGTTGCCGAGCGGCACGCGATTGAGCCGCTTCAGGTTTTCCTGCAGCATCTCCGCCGCCAGAAAAAACAGCGCGGTCCCCGCATCCGGATCGTCGGGGGAAAACCGCCATTCCGGCGTATAATGAGGCGCCATCGCCTTCATCTGCTCGACGAACGCGGCCATGTCTCTTCCGTCGATCGTCGGAGGCCGAAGGGCTCCGCCTTGCCAGGCTTCAGATTTCATCGCGCTCGTCTCTCCCGATTATTTCGTCCCCTCCTCCAAATAGAAGGGGTATACTTGGTTGAATAAATTGTTGGTCGATCTGACCGTATACTGTACATGCAGCTGAAGACGGCCGGGGTCGGACGGATCGACCTTCGCCTTGACGCCGACGTTTTTGACGCGCGGCTCCCACACCGTAATGGCCCGCTGGGCGTCGCTTTCGAGCAGCCGGAGCGTCGTGGCGTCCATTGTGCCGAAGACGTAATCCCGCAGGCCGCAGCCGAAATCCGGGCGCATGAGGCGCTCTCCTTTGGACGTCATCAAAATGATCCGGATCGCCTCGGCGATATCGTCTTCCCCTTCGGACAGCAGCATCCGGCCCGTCGTGGCGTCCGCCCGCACCGGAAACCGCCAGCCTTTGCCGAGAAACGGCGTTGACATCCGGTTTTCCCCCTTTTCGCCGCCGTCCTCGAACCGCTCGCGCGAGTCCGCGAAACGGCTGGCGCTAGTTGATTTTCACGAGCGAGCCTTTGATATTGACGATCCCGTCCGCCTTCAAATCGAGCGTCGCCCCCGCCTTGATGGACATTTGGGCCGAGGCCTCGAGACTCACCTGCGTCGCTTTCAAGCTGACCGAATTGTTTGTGTCGATGGTGATCTGTCCTTGATTGTTGAGCGTAATTTTGGTCGTGCCCGCCTTGATTTCGATCGAATTGGCGGTGGCGCCCTTCAGGGTGACGGACTGCTGGTCGTTCTTCGTCGCGAGCGTGACGGATTCGGCCTGATCCGCGATTTCGAGCTTTAAGCCCTTGTTCGTCTTAAGCGTGATTTTCCCGTCCTCGGCCGTATCCTGAAAAACGATTTCGTGCCCCGCTCTCGTGCGAATTTTGCGGATATCGTTTTTTGGGTGCTTGGCGGGCGGCTTGCGGGATTCGTTCCACAGGCCGCCGATCACGTAGGGCTGATCCAGATATCCGAGATGAAAAGCGACCAGCACTTCGTCCCCCACTTCGGGAATGAACAGCGTTCCCATGTCGGAACCGGTCATCAGCGAAACGAGCGGCGCCCAATCGGTTTCGTGCTCGTTTTCGCGAATCGGGAACTTCAGCTTGACCCGCCCGAGTCCGTCCGGGTCGTCGATATTGGTTACGGTCGCCACCATGACGCCGTTTACCGTGCCTTCTTCCGAGGCGTCCCTGTCCCATTCGCCGGATACGTTGAACATCATATGGCGTTCCCCTTTACGGTAAAGCTCGTGGTATAACCGCCGGAATCGATCGCATGCGTAACGCTTGCGAGCAGCATCGGCTGGTTGAATTTCGGCCCGAGGCCTTCCAGCTTGACGAAACGTCCCGCCCGCAGCTCGGGAAGGCCGATGCACTGGCCTTGGCCGGTAACCAGGTCCATGCCGCGCTCGCTCATCAGGGAGTCGGCCAATTTTTGCGCGGCCATCGGAGTCGCCACGTTGCGGTACACGTTTTCGATCAGATGCCTCGACAAGGCGTTCATCACGTCGGGCCCCGCGCGGCCGTTCGTGCCGATGATTCTCATCGGCCGGGAAGCGCCCGAAAATTTCGCGTTCGTTTTCCGGTTTACGCCGTGAACGACGACCTGGCTGACCTGCTTCGTAATGTCCACTTCGGCGGTGTAGCTGCTCAAATTTTTGCCGTACATGAGCGTCAGCACCGGATCCGAGTTTGCCGCGGATTCCCGGAAATAGAGCGTTTGGCCGACCACGAAAAATTCGAAAAATTCGTCCTCCGCCAGCTTTTTCAGAAAATGAAAGTCGCTTTTGCGGAATTGCTCGATCGTCTTGTGCGTCTCCGTCGTTTCCTTGACCTGCAGCTGCAGCCCGTATTTGCCGCCGATCTCCTTGACGACGTCGCTTACTTTGACATCGTGCCACTCCTTCGACTGGACGCTGCGCATCATCAGCATCGACCGGTCCATCCCCGTCACCGATACCGTAGGCTGGCTCTGTTCCGGATAGTCGAGGGTGATGCCGGTGATGATGCCGTCGAACAGCGTAACCAGCTTGTCGGTGTAGCCCATTTTGACTTGCAGGGATTTGCCGACCTCGATCAGCGAGCCGACCCACCGGAACTCGCGGCTGACGGCGTTATAGGCGTTTTCGATCCGGAATTGGCAGTGATCCGCCCGTGTCTCCGTCGTCGTGTCGACCCTTACGCCGGAAACGGCGGCCTGCAGCAGGTTCAGCTTCTGGCCCTCGATAGAAATTTCGAAGGCCGGCGCGAAAAAGCCGCGGTACGTTTCCTCAAGCTCCGCGAACGTATACGTCTTGTTGTCGATCATGCTGCCGCGCCCCCTATTCCAGCCTCGGAACGATGAGCTTGCGCCCGACCGGCAGCTTGCGCGGATTGTCGATGCCGTTGGCTTCCGCGATCGCCCGCCACATGCCGGGGTCCTCGTACTCCTCGGCCGCGATCGTCCACAAGTGCTCTCCTTGCCGGAGCGTCCTTTGCTTCGTCCGGTCCGCCGACTGCCGGGGCGTTTCCTGATATTGCTCGGTCATGCCCTTGACCGCCCGAAACGTGACGTTCAGCGTCGCGCGTACCGGAATCCCCGACTCGAGAAACATCGTGAAGCGCTGCGAAACCTTTTCCACGACTCCGGTAAAATCCAGCGTCCCCCAGACGAACCGGCACGTCGGCGGCGCATGCAGATCGCTGTCCACCGCGAGCAGGCCGGTAATCTGATCCGTGAAGCGCCGCACGTCGCGCGTCTCGTAGCCGGGGTCGTCCCCTTCCTCCGGCAACCGCTCGAACGTGTCGAAAAACAGGTCCATCGTCAGCGATTCCGCTTCCCCGCTAATGAACTGCGCGATCGGCGACTGCAGGCCCGGTATCGTCTTCCAGGCGAAGCTGTTGCCCGTCTGCAGGCTGTATTCGTTCGGATTGAAAAGCACTTTGATGTTTTTCGGCTCTTCGTTCCGGTACACTTCGATTTCCGCTTTTACCGGTCCCATATCGCTTAACTCCTTGTCAATATCCGCGAAGCCGCTGCTCCAGCTTCATTCGCTTCATCAGCGCTTTGTACACCTGGTCCGCCAGCTTGTCCGGATGCAGCTGCGGCATTTGGCTCAGCGCCTGCTGCAGCTGCTTCTCGTCGATCGCCGGCGGCGCTTCGACGACGACTTCCCGCGGCGCGGCCGGCGCGGCGGGAGCGGGCTCCGGCCGCCGCATTTCGAGCGCGGCCGGCGGGGCGGCGCCGCGCTTGCCGGGGCGCCGCCGAATGCGGAGCCGCCGCCCGGGGCGGCTGCGGCCGCGATCGCCGCGGCCGGGCGGACCGGCGGCGGGGCGAGCGACCGCCCGATCAGCGGCGGCCGCGCTCTGGCTCGCCGGCCGCGTTCGGCGGCCGGGAATGCGCCGGCGGCTCCGGCGCCGGAATCGGTCCCGGTCGCGGCGGGGCCGTTCCCGCGTTCGGCGGCGACCGGGACCCCGGAGAGCCCGGGAAACGGCGAGCCGCCAAGCTCCCGATGGCCGCCGTCAGCCGAACTGCCGCGCTTCCGGAATCCGAGCATGCTCCGGCCCTCCGTTTCCGAGGCTCCGCTCATGCTCGGGATTCCCGTTGCCCGGGATATGGCCGAAGGCCCGTTTCCCGCTTCCCGGAGCCCGATCGCGCTCCGGCTTCTCATGTCCCGGGCGACGGCCGGATTCAGAACTCCCATGTTCCGGAATCCGCCCGTATCCCGGCTTCCCGCTTCCCGCAGGCCGGCCAAGTTCCGGCTTCTCATTTCTCGAACGCCGGCCATGTTCAGAACTCCCGCGTTCCGGAATCCGCCCGTATCCCGGCTTCCCGCGTTCCGAAGCCCGGTGAAGTTCCGGTTGGCCGGCAGCCGGAACATCGTCCTGCTCCGGACATCCCCCGTCCAGCCGGCGTCCACCATCGATCCGCTTCGCTTCCGGGACCCGGTCATGCTCGGACCCCGTCGTTCCCGGGAATCGGCTTCGGATCGCCATGCCCGCCATGCCGTATTTCCCGAAAGGGAGCGGCTCGGGTAAAATTTGGGCGCGCGGCCGGCGATCCCATGCGGGTTCGGCGCCGAGCCGGGTGCCGGTCGGCCTTTCCGGCCCGCCGACGTTTTTTGCGCGATTCGCTGGGCAAACGCGAGCCGGCCCCCGCCCGGCAAACCGCGCTCGAGCCTCAGCCTCGGCGCCTGCGTTCGGAGCCGCTCTTCCCCTTCCGAAGGCGCCGTGCCGGCTTCGGATCCGTTCGGGCCTTCCCCCTTCGAATTGCCGCCGGCCGCCTTCGCCTCATGAACTTGACGGCGAGGGGCGACGGTTCGCGCGGCAAGTCCGGTTTCCGCCCCGGTTTCAATCCCGTTTTCCTGCATCGCCGCTCGGTCTTCGGTCCCATTCGAACCGGCTTCGGCGCTCGGGCCTCGAAGCGGTGAAAGCGATCCTTCCGTCTGCGCAGCCGAATCCGTCCCGCTCGTCCGGGTTCCCGCGACGCGGCCGCCATCCGGAAACGGCGCGTCCGGTTGCGTTCCCGCTCCGAAAGCGCGCCGCCCGAACGCGAAGCGCTCGGCGGCCGGTGCCAGACGGCCGATCAGCTGCATCGGCTTGCCGCCGACGACCGCCCGCCGCCAGCCCGCTTTCGCGGGGTTCCCGGCCGCCGGCGGCATGCCGCTGGCAGCCGGAGAAGCCGACGGTCGGCCGCTTTCCGTCGGTTCTTCGGCCAGCCGCCGGCCGTTTCCGCCCGATTGCCGCCTTCCGACATCGTTCGGTTTTACCGTTTGATGCCGGCCGGCTTGCGGACGGCCGCTTCCCCGGAAAGCCGGCAAGCCGGTTTCGCCCGGCATTCCGGCCGGACGGCCGGGGTCGCTCTCGGATGACACCCTCGACCCGGTTCCGCCCAGCCTCTCAGCTTCTCTTAGCAGCCTCAATCCGGTTCCGCCCAATTGCCGCAAAGCGAAGCGGCTCGCCCGTTCCGACGGCGCGAAACGCGTCATCGGCCCGAGCGCCGTTCGGGGCGGCGGCATCCCCGGATTCGGTGTCCGCCCGGCGGCGGAAAATACGAGCCGTCCTTTCCGCGCGGGCAACGGCATCTTTCCGGCCGTCGCCGACGCGTCCGCCGCGGCGCCCGCGCTTGCCGTTCCCGAACCGGCTCCCGAGCCGTTCGGCCGGACGGCGGACTCCCTCCGAACTGCGCCGCGGTCCCGCCCGGGAGCGCTCAAGGAAGAGAGCCCGCTTAGTTGCGAAATCCGGGAGATCATCCTTGCCGGAGCAGGGACGTCGGCCTTTACGAAGGGAAGATCCGATCCGGGAGCCGCGGCAAGGAGCCATCGGGCGTTTGCCCTTTCTTCATTGCCTTGCCGCCTATTCGGAAACGACAGGTTGACGCTCGTGCCCGGACGGATGACCACCCGATCCGGCTGCCTTGCGAACGTCAGCTTCCCGGATCCCGAATAAAGGAAAGATCGGGCGCGCGAACGCGGCCGGCCTTCAATTTCAACCCCTTCGTCGCCTCGCGCCGCGGAGAGCCGTCTTTCGGCGGTTTCCGCTTCGGAGAAGCCGGAACGCGCGTCGCCGGACGGCCGACTGCGTTCGCCCTCGCTCCCGTCTTCCGCGGATGTTGGAAAAAGACCTTCCGAATCCGGCGAATTCCCCATCCTTTTCGACGCGTTCCCGCCATCGGCCGGGTTTCCTTCGTCTCCCGGCGTTCCCGCTCTTTTTCCGGATCTGTCGCCGGCTTTCTCACGGTCCGTTGTTCCCTCTTTCGCCGCGCTTCTGCCGGACGCCTTTTCGAGCCGGGCATTTCGCTCGGGGCGGCCCTGCCGTTCCGGCGAAACGGATCGCGGCCTCCCGGAAGCATTCGATTCCTCTCTCGGCTCCCGCGATTGCGGAGGCGGCGCGGCCGGCGTTTCAGCCGCCGGCGACATCGCCGACGATGAGTTCCCGGACGAAACCCCAGACGAAGACGATGACGACGCCGAAAATGTTGACGATGCAGCCGTAGCCGACGGGTCCGCCGCCGCAAACGCCCGACGTCCGCCGGTCCGTACCGGTTCCTTCGCGGAATCCGCCGAAGAATCCGAATAAATCCGCTCCGCCCCCGGCGGCCGGCCGAATCCGGACGGTCGTCCGCCGGCATCCTTCCGGTTGTCCTCCGAACTTCAAGCGGTCCGTCGAAAATCGCGCGCTTCAGCAGCGCCTTGCGAAGCTTGACCGGCCCTTCGGCAGAAGCGGATGGCTCGATTCCGTCCGCCGGCCGCAACGAATCTTCGCCGCGGCGTGCGAGGGCTCCGGGCTTTTTTCTCGCTAACAGCGGCCACGCGGCTTTGCGAAAAAGCGCCCCGGCAAACTCGGACAACGCCTTGCCGCCCCTCCGCTCGCGCCCGGCTTCGAAAGCGCGCGCCGCGGGCATCGCCCGCTCGGCTTCCGATTTCGGGCCGGAACCGGAAGAAGGATCGTGCTTCGCCGTCCGGCTGCCAGTCGGCGATAGCTGCCCATTGGGCGCGAACGCTCGGCCGTCCGAAGACGGCCGGCTTTCTCCCGGCGCACGGCCTTCTTGCGGCGTCGGCCTTCCTAACGCCGGTCTGCCTCGCGGCGCCGGTCCTCCGCGAGGTTCTCGGCTGCCTTGCGAGGCCCCGCCTTTTTCGGCCTTTTTCCGGGTGACCGTCCCTGCCTCAACGCCCAAGCCCGAACGGAACGGTTCATCCCGCATATCTGCCAGGTAAACCGCCTCCTCGGCGACATCGCCCTTCTCGCCGACCGGCGAGCGCATCGCGAACTCCCGCAGCAGCCGCTGCTCGCGAATCATGCGATCGGCTTCGCGAATGACGAAAACGTTCCGGTTGACGATCCGGACGTTTTCCACGATTCGCTCTTTTTCCCGGACGATCGTTCTCTCGACGACCCGATCCCTCTCCACCACCCGTTCGCGCACTTCGACCGCTTTTTCCCGTGTTGCCGGTTGCGCCAGTGGCTGAATGCGAACGCGGATGACGGGGCGTTCTTCCGTTTTCTTTCGTTTCGGCCGGGCGGCCATGCGGAACGTCAAATTCGCCGGGCCTACGGACCGGCGCGCGAGCGGACCGTATTTTCCGAGAAGAGACGCCGCGAAATATTCATGCCTTGTCATCCCCCGAACATGCTTCCGCACGCGCTGTTCAAACCGCTGCATGGCTGACCTCCCTCCCGAATCGTTCAAAAAAAGGACGAGAACATTTGTAGTCCGCTGGATAGACTTCTTGGGCCGCGAACCCGCTACAGCCACGCCATGTAGTCCGCTGGATGGACTTCTTGGGACGCGAACCCGCGGCGACGCCACCTCTCGCGAACGCTATCCGCCGGGCAGGCTTGGTCGGCGCTAACTCATCGTCATGGCGGGGGCCTCGAATCGCTATACAGCCTCGCACCCCTATCTACGTCCGGTTAATCAGCTTGATGCCGTTATGGACAAGCTCCACCGTCTCGATCGCCATGTCGCTCGACAAGGCGTTCATGCTCGGACCTACCCATTTGACCGGATAGGCGTCGAAAAAATTCCAACGGCAAAATTCGATGCTGTCGTTCAGGGTCCCTCTCCACTGGTCGGCCTTGCCGTTCCAGCGGCTGTCTCCCTCTTTGTACGAGCTTTTGTATAAAATGATCGACCCGCTTTTTCGCCTGCGCACCGTCGCCCCCTGGGCCGATTCGTTGTACCATTCCCAGAGCTCGGGAGACGAGGTCAGGCCTTTTCTCAACACGATGCGCGGATGGCGGATGCCTTTCGGGAGCCGGTGAACGAAGCCGTTCATTCCGCCTTCGCGGTATTCCTCGATTTCCGTTTCCGCTTCCAGCCCCTGCACTTCGGAAAAGCCCGCCACCTCCAATCCTTCCAGCTCGATGCCGAAGCGGATCGCTCCCCCGTGCAGCACTTGATTGTTCATTCGCGTCGGCTGTGCGCCTTCACCTCTTTCCGAACACGTCGAACGGATTGTCGCGCCTGTCCGAGTCCTCGTTGAGCTTCCGGTTCATTTTCGAAATTTCGTCGCACCATCTGCGGCGCTCCCGGTGGTCCATGTTCATGATGTCGTCATGGGGCCAATGGAAATAATAGGCGATGAAGCCGACTTCCTCGTAGATCCGGTCGATCGGATACGCTACGAGAGGCCCTCCGTTACGGATAAAAAATCGACTTCCACCTCGAACTCGTGATCGCATTTCGGACAAGCGGCGTGCAGCTTCGGCGGCTCGATGTCGTTGATGTGACGGTACAGATTTTGCAAATAGGCCAGATCCGCCGTAAACAGCTTCTCGATGATTTTCGTGTCGATATGCTTGACGTCCCCGAGCCGGGTCACGACCCGGGCCAGCAAAATGATCGTCAAATAGCCCGCGTTCTGCTGGACTCTCGGGTCCCGCATCGGCAAAATTTCGTCGGCCGCCGTGGCGAGGCGCATGACGCCCCTCCGATGCAGCGTGCCGTGCTCGTCGACGTAGCCGCGCGGGAGCTCGAACTCGTATTCCGTCTGAAAGGCCATGTTGCCGGTTCCTCCCCCATCTTTCGTGTAATGCGGCGCTTCCGCGCATCGCGATATCCCGCCGATGAAAAAACGCGAACGGAAAAAATGCCCGTCTGACGCAAAGAAGGCTGTGCCTCAAGCGGAAAACCCCTCAGGACAGCCCCTTCGCCGCCCCTTGCGGGACGATGTTTTATTGGGTGCGCGTCATGCCCTCGTGCGCAAGCTCGAGCAGCTCGATCGCCACTTCCGAGCCCTGCCCGTTGAAATTCGGCGCCGTGTAGCGAACCGGCCACGCTTCGATGACTTGCCAGGTGGCGACGTCCGTGCCTTCCTCGTCGATGGCGATAATCGTAACGGTCTTGCGTTCGATCGTGCCGTTTACGCAATCCTGAATCCATTCGTAAAGCTCGATGGAATCGGTCGCGCCCCATTTGAGGCTGATGTTGCCGTAGCGCGCGAGGCCGGGAAGCTTGCGCGGAGTGATCACTTCGTTGCCCTCGCGGTACTGGATGACGTCGAACGAAGCGTCAAAGCCGCTCACTTCGCTGAAGCCGGCCTGCTGGAGCCCTTCGATCTCCACCCTGAATCGAAAATTGCGATACGGATCCGTACGTTCTGCCGACATGAGTATCCCCTTCCGTTCATCGGGCGGCGCGTCTTGCGCGCCGCCTTGGATTTATTCGCGATTCGGAAGGCGGGACTTGCGCCCGTCCCTTCCGATTGTTCGAGCGGTCATTCGTTATTCCGTGCCGGTTCTTTGCGTGATGCGGAAGATGACGAACTCCGCCGGCTTCACCGGAGCGACACCGATGACGCAAATGAGGCGGCCGTTGTCGATATCGTCCTGGGTCATCGTCGATCGTCCGATGTCGATGTAGAACGCCTCCGACGGGCTGTTGCCCATCAGCGCCCCCGACCGCCAGACGCGGGTCAGGAAGGCGTCGATCGTCCGCTGGACGCGAGCCCACAGCTGCTCGTTGTTCGGCTCGAACACGACCCAGTTGGTGCCGCTCTTGATCGATTCCTCCAGGAAAATGAACAAGCGGCGAACGTTGATGTATTTCCAGAGCGAGTTGGAGGATACCGTCCGCGCGCCCCATACGCGAATGCCTTGCCCCGTAAACGAACGGATCAGATTGACGCCGGCCGGATTGAGGATATCCTGTTCTCCCTTGTTGTACTGGACGTCAAGGCCGACGACGCCCCGAAGCACTTCGTTGGCCGGCGCTTTTTGCACGCCGCGGACGGTGTCGGAACGCGAGTAAATGCCGGCCATCGTGCCCGACGGCGGAACGAAAATGTTGCGCTTGTCCAGCGGGTCGAAAACCGAAACCCACGGATTGTAAAGCGCCGCGTAGCTGGAATCGAACAGCGCGCGGTGCGTCAGCACGTCCGCCACCTTCGTCTTGTCGCGCGGGATGTCCAAAATCGCGAAGCGGCTGCCCAGATTTTCGCAATGGGCGACCAGCGACAGCTGGACGTTCGCGTCGGTTACCCCCGGCACGGCGATAATGCTGACGACGTCGTTGTCGATAAACGACTGGATGCCGGTCCGGCGACCCGGACCGCGGTCCTCGCCGATGAAGTCGGATGCCGCGACGCTCGCGACGGAGCCGTCGCTGCCCCCGGTCAGAACGAACGCGATTTTGCCTTCCGTTTCGCCGGTTACCGTCTCGAAAGGGGCGACCGCTTCGCCGGACGCGGCGGTTGCCTGAATCGCAACGAGATTGGAGCGGCCGGCGACCTTGTCGACATAGCTCGGAGCTTCGGGATTGAGCGAAACCTTCTCGAACGTCTCCAGCTCGTCGCCGTATGCGATTTGAAGCGTAAACTCGCTCGTGGCGAGCAGCTTCGTCGGCAGCAGCGCGGAGTCGACGACGTCGCCCTCAAGCGGCTCCGCCAGCTCGATGACGTTGTCCTGCACGCTGACGATCCGGTTCCACTGCTTCTCCGCGCCGTCGTAAAACGAAACGACGTCCCCGGCGTAAAAGCCGGAAGCGTTTTTGACGCGGTAGCGCTTGTCCGTCACTTCGTAGATTTGCGTCTTTGCCTTGCTGTCGGGCGTTACGGTCACGTTGATCAGATTGCCCCAAGCTCCCGGGTTTTTCGCCGTGATCGAAAGCGCTTCGGCGACGCGTCCTTCGGCCGCCGCCGGCTTGGCGTCGGAAGGCGCCACCCGCATGACATAGCAGCGGGAGCCTCCGTTCGTGAAAAACTGGTCGACCGCGTACGCCAAAAAACGATAGCTGCCGAACGCGCTCTCCGACAAATAGGAACCGAACGCGCGGTGAAAATCGGCCGGGCTCGTAATCAGCAGCGGCAGGCCTTCGACCGGTCCGCGTTGGGCAAGGCCGATGAATCCGGCCGTGCTCGTGCTGACTCCCTCCAGCGGCTTCGCTCCGCTTTCAAACTCCTCCACATATACCCCAGGCGACAAATAATCGGCCATGATCCCCGGTTTTCCCCCTTTGATTCGCGTCATGCCTCCGGCTTGCCGCCGTCGCCAATCCGGGAAAACCAGTTCCTCCTCTCCAGGTTTGGGTTTATCAAATCGTCGACCCGGCGCCGTCGCAAGGAGGGCGGCCGGAATCGACGTAACGCACGTTTAGTGAAGCGCAAGCCGAAGGTTCAGGGCCAAACGAACGGCCCGAGCAGGGCCACGCGGCCGCCTTCGGCCGTCCAAACCGCGGAGACGGTTCGGCCCCCGTATCGGAGCTCGGCCCGAATCCGGCAGGCGGCGGGAAGCGTCCCCCGAAACGGCAGAACGACGGTGCCGTCCCGATCGCTGCGGGTCATGACGCCGGGCAGCAGCCGGGCACCCCGCTCCCAGGATCGCTCCAGGGGCGAAACGAGCGAGAGCGCGAATTCGTTCCCGCCGCAGTCCCGCACCTTGCTCCATTCCGCGGCTTCCCCGTCCCGCCCGCGCAGGACGATCGTGTCGCCCTCCGCAAAGCGGCCGTTCCCGGGTACGTACCGAAGGGCGCTTGCGCCCTTTGGCGCTTCTTCCTCCGCTACTCTCCCTCTGACCGCGCTCTCTTCGTCGACATAGGCGGAAACCGAGACGCCGGCCAGCGGCGTTCCGAGCTTGTCCGTTATCCGGAAGACGAGCCCGGTTCCCGCGGGGGGAGCCGGATGCAGGCGGTTCGGAAGCAAGCAGGCCAAGACGATCGGGGCCGCGGGCGGCAGGAGCGACAGATCGGCCGTCTCGCTGAATTCCAAGTATGTAGAAGATCGAATGACGATCGTGCACCGCCTCGGCTCGACATCGACGAACGCAAAGCTCCCGTCCGAGGTGCGGATCGGCTTCCGGTCCGTTTCCGCCAGGCTTACGCGCACGCTCGGGCTTGCCGCCGCCTTTCCCGTCCAAACGTCGATCGGGCGGACGACCAGCGAGCACCGGGTGACGGAGGTCGATTCGGCCGGCGCCATCTCAGATTTCCCCCTTGTCCCGCAGGGTGATCTTGCGCTCGACGACGCGCGAAACGGGCTTCGAACGGTTCGACTCCAGCAGGACGGGACCTACGCGATACAACAGCGAAAGCTTGTAGGGCGTGTCTCCGAATTGCCAATGGCGCATCGCCTGATCGGGATCCAGCGTGACCGCCGTTATGCGGAGCTCCTCCTCGTTGTCCGCAAGCGTCCCTTCCAGGTAGGGCGGCCGTAAAATCGAGTTGTCGTAGAGCACCTGCATCGCCCTTCCGAGAAGACGGTGCTCGTCCAGCGTCCGCGTCTGCAGATCTGCGGTCGAATGGGCCGTCAGCAGAAAATGCAAGTCGACCGCAAGCGGCGGATACCGCATGACGCCCCCCTGCAGCTGCATGTCGCTGCGCCTGGCTTCGCCGTTTTCCCGGATGGAGCACAGAAACAGAGTCAGCGCGAGATCGCCTTTATCCACCGGGGAAGCGATTCCGATCAGATCGGGGCGCGGAACCGGATCGGGCGTCATCTGCTCCCGCAGCAGCTTCAGCACGCTGGCGCCCACGTCCGCGAAGACGGTATAGCTTCCGATACGAATCGCCTCCCTTCGACAAAGAGCTCTAAAATCAGCCATTTTTTGCACTTTTTTCTCATTATAGCTTCAACAAATATCGTTGACTATCGAATTTATTCCGCATTTGTAACCTAAGTTACAATTGCGAGACTTAGGCCTGATGATAGGGCGCAAAAGCTTCCTTGACCAAAATTTTCCCCATCTTTCGAAGCTCCTGGCCGGCCGCGCGGACGAAATGGGACATGCCGATCGGCGCCCCTTCCCCCGCCGCGAGAAAAGCGGCCGCTAGCGCGATGTTTTTGATGTGTCCGCCCGAAACGTCGAGCCGGGAGGCGAGAAACGCCAGATCCAGATCGTCGGACAAGGGAGCCTCGGCGGGCAGATGGGCGCGGAATATCCGCTCGCGGTCGGCCGCGTCCGGAAACGGAAACTTGACGACGACGCTCATGCGGCGGAGAAGCGCTTCGTCCATGTTCTGAAGCAGGTTGGTCGCGAGAATCGTCACCCCGCCGTACGCTTCGATCCGCTGGAGCAAATAAGCGCCCTCCATATTGGCGTACCGGTCGTGGGCGTCCTTGACCTCGGTTCGCTTGCCGAACAGGGCGTCGCCTTCGTCGAAAAACAGGATGGCTCCGCTTTGTTCGGCTTCGTCGAACAGCTCCTTGAGCCGCTGCTCGGTTTCCCCGATGTACTTGCTGACGATGCGGGAAAGATCGATCCGGTACAGCTCGAGTCCCAGCTCGCCGGCGACGATTTCCGCGGCCATCGTTTTGCCGGTTCCGGGCGGCCCCGAGAACAGCAGGTGCACGCCGGTTCCGTAGGGGAGCTTGCGCCCGAACCCCCAGCGGTTCAGCACCGTCTCGCGGTGCACGTACCGGTCGCACGCTTCCCGGATCAAGGATAGGGGCTCCTCGGCAAGCACGAGGTCGTCCCAGGACCTTCGCGGCTCGATCCGGTCCGCGAGCTGGCCGAGCCGGTGGCGGAACTGCTTGCGGGCGGCCGCCTCCAATTCCCCTCGCGAAGGCTCCCGCTCGCCCCGGCTCGCGGCGATCCCGGCGGCTTCCCGCCACGCCTGGCCGATCTGGCCGGGCGTGAACCGGTACTTGTCGCCGAGCTCCGCCGCCAGCCGTTCGAATTCGCGGTCCGCCCGCTCCTCGTCCGTCCCGGCCGCGCGCAGCTCCGCGTCGCCGCCTTCCGCCGCATCGGACCAAGCCGCCTTGTGCGCCTCCCGAGCCGCCTTCCACGCGGCCGCCCGATCGCCCGCTTCCGGCACCCCGACCTCGGCTTCGAGCAGAAACGCGCCGGCCGGAACCGGCAATCCCTCCCGCCGCCTGCGCTCGGGGCCGATCCAGCCGACGAGCGGCCGCCACGCGAATACTGCGTAATCCTCGAGCGCGGCGGTCCACTCGTGCCGGGCGGCGACGCTTTCGGCCGCCTGCCCCTTCTCTTCCTCGACGACGAGCATCGCGTCGGTAAAGGCGGCCTCGCGCACGATTCGCAGCAGCTCGGCCGCGAGGCGGTCCGGCTCGGCGGGAAGCAGCGCGAGCCGGACGAGAAGCAGCCGCTGGCCGCGGGCGGCGGCAAGCTTGCGCAGGCGAAGCAGCTTGCCGCCGCCTTCCGGCCCCCACAGGTGAACGAACGGGAACCCGGGCAGACGGCGCGCTTCCGCCAAAGGCCGCAGCAGCCCGAAGGCCGGATCTCCCTCCTCCGGGAACGGCGGCGGCTCCTCGCCGTCGAACGGGCGGACCGCTTCGCCGAGGCGCGAATCGATTCGCTCGCTCCCGAGCAAAAAGCTGAGCGTCCGGGCATCGAGCCGGAGCGGCTCCTTCAGCCGCGAGCGCGAATACCCCGCCTCGGGAGCGGTCGGCTCCAGCAGCAGCCGGCGCAGCACGCCCTCGCCGCCCAGGCTTCGCCGGGCGATTCGCCGCTCCTCCTCGCCGTCGCACAGCAGGCGGTATGCCAGATCCGGCGTCGGGTAGCGGCACGTGGCGTCATCGTTCAAATAAGCGAACCATTTCTCGTATTTTCGGTCCCATTCGGCCGCAAGGCACAGCACGAGGCAGCGGCACTCCCAGACGGACAGCCCGAGCAGGACGGCCATCCGGGCGAGCGGCAAATCGGCGCCGGCTTTCAGCCCGTTTCGAACGGCCCGGCCGATCCTCCTTTCCTCTTCCCGGCGATAGGCCGCGTACGCCCTCCATTCCCGGGAATCGTCCGGCGGGCGGCCGTCCTCGAGCAGTTCGTCCTCCGTTACGACAAGCCCTCTCGCGCCGGCCAGCGGGTCGGCCAGCGGATCTCCGCCCGCCAGCGCCAGGAGCGTCCTCATTCCGATATCCAGACAGGACAGCTCGTCCGCCAGATGCTCGGCCGCGTCCCCGTATTGAACGTTTTCCTCGGTCATCTCCGCCTCCCAGGCATCAGCGCCTCATCAGACTGAGCACGGCGATATCGTCGGACTGAGGGGCGCCGTCCGCGAACATGAACACGTTCATGAGCAGCGCGTCGATGACTTCCGCGCTCGACATGCCCGGCGTCCCTTCGAGAAATTGCCGGAGACGCTCTCCGCCGTACTGCTCCTGCCTGCCGTTCTCCGCTTCCGTAATGCCGTCGGTATAGAGCAGCAGCCGGTCGCCCGGCGAAAGCGCGAACGTCGAATTGTGATACGGAACGTCGGGCATGGCGGCAAGCGGCAGGCTTTTCTTCAATTTGTAGGGCAGTACTTCCCCGTCCTTGCGGATGATGTAAGGCGTGCAGTGCCCTCCCTCGCTCATGACCACTTCGCCCGTGCCGCAGTGGAAAATGCCGCAGACGATCGTGGCGAACAGAAGCGGGTTGTCCCGGTTCAGCTCCTCGTTGACCATCTCGAGAAGTTCGCCCGGCGTAATGCCGGGTCCGATCTTCCCCTTGAGCAGCGTCAGCGTGACGGCCATGAACAAGGCGGCGGGAATGCCCTTGTCCGATACGTCCCCGAGCGTGAAAAAGAGGTGGTCGTCGTCAATTTTGAAAAAATTGTAAAAATCCCCGCCAACCTCCTTCGCGGACTTCAGCAAGGCGCACACGTCGTAAGGCTCCTGGGCGGAAGGCATCGTCCGCGGGAGGAAGCTCATTTGAATGCCGCCCGCGATCTGCAGCTCGCTCTCGAGACGCTCCTTGATCGCGCTCGTCGTTTGCAGCTGCTTCATCGAAATTTCCAGCTTTTCGTACAGTCTGGAATTTTCGAGGGCGACGGCCATCGGCTTCGCCACCCGCTCCAGAAGCAGACGGTCGCGCTGCGTGAAGCGCTTGCCCTTCGTCTTGTTCATCACCTGGAGCACGCCGCCGACTTCCCCGCGGTTGACGATCGGCACCGTCAGCAGGTTGCGCGTCCGGATTCCGGTTCGCTCCGCGACCCGGTCCGACCATCTCGGATCGCCGCCGGCATCGTTCACGATTTCGCTCTTGCCCGTCGTCGCGACGTGGCCGGCGATTCCTTCGTCCGCGGCAAGCCGGATTTCCCGAATTTCGTCCTCCTTGTCCCCGAGAGCGATTTCGAAATACAGCTCGTTCGTATCGCGGTCGAGCAGAAGGACGGACGCCCCTTCGACGGGGAGCACTTTTTTGGCGCGTTCCATGATGAGGGCCATCTGCTCCCTGCGGCTTAGCGTCGAGTTCAACTGCATGCTGATATCGAACAAAGACAAAGCGCCGCGGATTTTCCCGCGATAATAAACCGAAGCGCCCCAAACGCCCGCGCCCGCGGCGAGAGCGGCGGAAACCCCAAGCCACCAGCCGTTCACGAACTCACCTCCCTTCGCCTCCCGGGACGGATTACTCCGTTTGCAGCCGGGCTTCCGCTTCCTCGACGGTCGGGACCGTCTCGAGGATGCTCAGAAAGCCCGACATTTCGAATACCTCGGCCACCTGCTCGCTCATCCCGGCGCAGATGAGCTGGCCCTGAAGGGCGCGGATTTTTTTGGCGGCGACCAGGACGACCCTGAGCCCCGCGCTGCTTATGTAGGGCATCTCCGTAAAGTCGAAAACGAATCGGCAGCGTTCCTGGCTGGCCAATTTGAGAAAGGCGGCTTCCGCCTCCGCGGCGTGATTGCCGTCCAGACGTCCCTGTACCGCAAAGACGGTCACGCCGCCCCGATCCGTCGTGGCGATGTTCATACTTGTTTCCCTCCGTTTTAAACCTTTTTGACGAGTACCAGGCGATTGCCGGACGAAGTGCGCTCGTACGAAACGTCGTCCATCAGCTTCTTGACGAAATGAATGCCCAGTCCGCCGACGGCGCGCTCCTCAAGCGAAGGTTCGAGATCGGGCGCGCCGGCTTCGAGCGGATTGAACGGAATCGCGTCGTCCTCCAGGACGATTTCGACAAACGCCCGGGCCGGGGATACCGACAGCCGGATCGAGTGCTCGCCCCCTCGGGATACCCGTAGGATATCGTGTTGGTGAGCAGTTCCTCGCAAGCAAGCGTCAAGTGAAGGCAGAGACGATCGGACCATCCGGAACGTTCGCCCAATTGCTCAAAAAAACGATGCAAAGCTTCCAACTCATCCATCGAATTCCGCAATTCCAGGATGAATTCGCCGCGGGAATCGTCCCGATCCCGATCGTTCGGCCCGGCCATGACGCCCCTCCGTTTCGATTCGCCATTTTTCGCGATTTTTCTACCTGTCTCTTTCATACTACATGAGCCATGCGCGGAGGAAAACAAGGAATTCAAAAAAAACGGGACGTCTCAAGTAATTTTTCTTAAATGAATCGGTAGCGCGCCAACGCATGCCGGATGCCGTCCTCGTGCGCGGCGTACGTGACGAACTCCGCCGCCCGCTTCAGCTCCTCCGACGCGTTGCCCATCGCGATGCCGTGTCCTGCGGACAGCAGCATGTCCACGTCGTTGAACCCGTCGCCAAACGCGAACGAACGCTCTTTCGGAATGCCGGTTTGCTCCAGGATCCAGCGGATGCCCCGGGATTTTCCCGCCTCTCGGGAAATGAGATTGGCCAGGTACTCATGAGACCAGTTCATCAAGTAATCCGCCAGATGCTCCCTCATGCCTTCCGCTTCTTCTTTGGTGACGTACAGATGTCCCTGATACAGCGAGTAGCTCTCCTCGAACCGCTCCCGCACGGCCGGCAGCGGACAGGCGAAATCTCGCCATACCGCCGCTACCCGTTCGTTGACATGATCGACGATCTCGCCATAGGCGCAATATCCGCCATAGGCGAAACGGTGCTTCTTCGCCATTTCCATGATTCGATTTAACGAAGGCAAGGAGATGAAACGCTCGAAAATTTTCGTTTCGTTGCGGAAAATAACCTGACCGTTAAGGAAGATGATCGTTTCGCAGGGGAGAGCCAGCTCGCGCCGGATGAATTCCATCGATTCCGGCCCTCTGCCCGTCGCGATGACCGTCTCGTGGCCGCGGGCCTGAAGCTCGCGAAGGGCCTCGCGCGCGCTTTCGGGCACGCTTTTGAGCGCGTGGCTGTAAAGCGTATCGTCAAAATCGAAGAAAAAGAGATTCTTCCGCATGCCGGGCTCCTCCTGCTTCTCTATGAAAATCGACGATCGGTTTGCATAAAAATGGACAAATAGAAATTACTACAGAATACTACAGGTTTCTCGAAAAGTAAAGAAAATTTTGTCAAAAAATGCGGGAACGAACCCGATGCCCCCAAGGCGAAGAGACACCTGCGGCCAGGTGCCTCTTCGATCGGCGGCTTCGCGTTACTTCGCTTTGGCGGCGGCTTCCGTCAACAGCTGTTCGGGATCGCCCCCGCCGATCATGACGGCTTCCCACATTTCGCCGACGGCTTGGGCCAGCGCGCCCGATTGAGGGATCGTCTTGATGAAGGTCAAATCGCCGGACGACAGAACGGCATTGACCGCCGCCGCCCTGTAATAGACGGGGGAATCGCTCGGCTCCGTTTCCAAAAACCGCTGATAGTCCGGTTCGTCCAGCATCGCCTGGGAGATCGGAAGGTTCCCCGTTTCCGTCAGCCAAGTCGCGTTCTGTCCGGCGTCCGACAGGAAGGAAATGAGCAGCCATGCCGCCACGCGCTCTTCCTCGGTCGCGTTCGAGAAAATCGCGTAATTTTCGCCCTTCGAGAAATTGACGGGGTTGTTGGCGTCTTTTTGCGGCACGGGCGCCACGCCCACTTCAAAATCCTTGTGGCCCGATTCCGGTTTGGGCACCGCGTACGGAACGCCCGCCGCGGCTCCGACGAACATATACGTTTCTTCCATGACAAAGCCGTTGCTGCTGAATTTGCCTCCCGCGCTCGGCATTAAAGCCGGCATCGTGAAATAGCCGAGCTCCATGTTTTCCTTGTAAAACTTGAGCGCCTCCCGGCCGGCATCGTTGTCGATATCGATCGTGCCGTCGTCCTGGACGTAGGGGCTGCCCCATTGCGCGGAAAGCAGCTTGAAGGGCGCGTCGCCGTAGGAATTATCGAAGCTGAAGCCGGGGCTGCCCGTCTCTTCTTTGATCGTTTTGGAGTAGCTTACGACTTCGTCCCACGTTTTCGGAGGGGCCCAGCCTTTGCCGTCGAAGTACGTTTTGTTGTACACCAGCACGTCCGTCGTCTTCTTGTTCGTCGGAAAGCCGTACATCGTGCCGTCGGGTCCGAAGCTTTTTGCCTCATCCAAATAGTACGGGAAAAATCCGCTGTCCGAGGCCGCGAGCCCGATGTCCTCGCGCTCGTAGTACGGCATCAAGTCGACGATGGCTCCGCTGGCGATATATTCGGGAAACGTGCTTGCGTCCAGATTGGACAAGGTCGGCGTGGATTTGGAGACGATATTTTGGGTCAGCTTGTCCGTCAGCTCGCCGATCGCCCCTTGATTGGAGAAATCCACTTTGATGTTCGGATATTTTTCCTGAAAGGCGGCGACCATTTGCTCCAAAACCGGGAAGTTCGCGGCTCCGGTCCCCGTCCAGAACGAAATGGAGACTTCCTTCCCGCCTTCTACCACGCTTTTTACGGCTTCGTCCAAAGGACTCGATTCCTCCGTCGCCGGCGCGGACGACGACGCCTGGGCGGACGAAGGCGCCTGGCTTTGCGGCGCGGCGCTCCCGGAATTCGTGTTGCCGCTGCACGCGGCGAGCAGGAGCAAGGAAAGGACGACCAGTGCGGACCATGCGTTTTTTTTCATTTCGATTTCTCCCCTGTGAGTTAGTTATATGAAGGCGGTTTTTGTCAAACGCGCCGAGCTTTTAACCGATTTGCGAACGTTCAGCCCTTGATGCCTCCCTGGAGCATGCCGGCGAAAATCGATTTGCGCAAAAACAGGAACATCGCGACCAAAGGCACGGTAATCAGCGTAGCCGCGGCCATTTGCAGCTCGTACTCCATATTGCCGACGCTGCTCGTAAACGCGTTCTGCAGCCCGTTCGAGACCAGCCTCAAATCGTCTTTCGTCGTGACCAGGGTCGGCCACGCGTACGTCTGCCAGATCAACACCATGGATAGGATCACCGTTGTCGTGACGGTCGATTTGGAAAGCGGAAGCATCACTTTTCTTAAAAACCGGAAGTTGCCGAGCCCGTCCACTTTCGCCGCCAAATACAGCTCGTCGGGAACCTGCATGAAGGTCTGGCGCAGCAAGTAGATGTTGAACGGGTTAATCCAGTACGGGACGACAAGCGCCTGCCACGTGTTCATCCATCCCCAATCCGCGATCGTCTGAAAGTTCGTGATGATCAGCATTTCCTGAGGGATCATCATGGTCGCGAGCACGATGAAAAACAGAACGTTTTTTCCGCGGAAATGAAGCCGCGCGAAGGCGTAAGCCGACAAAACCGAGACGGCCGTGCTGACGGCGACGACGGAAACGCCGACGATCAGCGTATTGATCAGATAGGTGAGAAGCGGCGCCTGAACGACGGCATCGACATAATTCTGCAATCGAAACTCGGCGGGAATAAGCGACGGCGGAACTTTCGCGACCTCTGCCGAAGACTTCAAGGACGTGTTCAGCATCCAATAAAACGGAACGAGCACCAACAGGGACGAAACGCTCAGGAACAAATACAGCAGCGCCTTGCCGAGCTTCATCGTTGTCGTCAACGGTAGAACACCCATCTTTTCGTTAGTTTTAATTGAAGGAAGACGACGATCATCACCATCAGCACCAGAACGACCGCCGCCGCCCCGGCGCTGCTGACCGCTCCCGGCGTCAAATAATTGCCGAGGGCGTCCATGATGTATCCGACGAGCGTGATCATCATCTTGGAATTGTCGCCCGGGGGCCCGTAGGAGCCGCCGAACAGGGCGACGACGTTGGCATAGGCCCGAAATGCGAAAATGACTGAAGTGACGAAAATAAAGATTGTCGTCGGGGACAGCAGCGGCAGCGTGATTTTGCGGGTAACCGTCCATTTGCTTACGCCGTCCACGCTCGCGGCTTCGTAATACTGCTTGTTTATGTTTTGAAGCCCGCCCAAAAAGAGGAGCACATGAAGCGACAGCCCGTCCCACACGTTGTTCACGAAAAGAACGAAAAGGCTTCGCATATAGGCCTCGTTATACCGCTCCTGCGACCCGACGATTCCCTCGCCGCTGATCCATGCGACGGGTTCGATGCCGAACCAGCCGAGAACGGCGTTCATCAAACCGAAATGGGTATTGAAAATAAAGGAGAACACCAGTCCGGCCGCAATGACGTTGGTTACCTGGGGAAGGTAAAAGATCGTCAAATAGAACCCTTGCAGCCGCTTGATCGAATGAAGGCCGAGCGCCAGGACGAGCGAAACGAGCATCGAGCCGGGCACGCACACAAAAGCGATGAACATCGTGTTCAGCAGCGCCCTTCGGAACACCGGGTCGCTTACGACATCGAGATAATGCGTCGCGCTCAGCCCCGCGTAGTTTCCCGTCAAAAACTGAAAGTCGTGCTTAAACGAAGTGACAAACGTATTGATAACGGGATAAACCGTGAAAATGCCCATGAGCAGAAACGCCGGGAGCAGGTACAGGTAGGCCGAATTGTCGTAGCGCGCTTTCGCTGGATTCCGCTTTTTCCTTAACATTCCAGGATCCGATCTCCTTTGTCGTCGAAGATGCTCATCGTCTGCGGGCGGACGTACACGCGCAACAAATCGTTTTCCCGGTACGGGTCGTTTCTGTCGTTGAGGAAGGTTAGCGTTTGTCCGTCCGGCAGCTGGCCTTCCGCCGTAAAGGCGCCCCCCGTTCGGAAAGACTTCACGACCTTGACCGGCAGCGTCTGCTGACGCGGGTACGATGCGGCCAATACGTGCTCGGCCCGGATGCCGACGTTCACTCGTTGATCCGGAAGCGGTTTGGGGAGGGAGAGCCATTCGGTTTCGCCGACGTACAGCTTGCCGCTCTCGATTTTTCCTTTCAGGATATTTATCGGAGTGTTCCCTAAAAATTGGGCTACGAACTGATTGGAAGGATGATCGTACACGTCTTGCGGAGTGCCTTGCTGCTGAAGGGTGCCTTCTTTTAAAATGATGACTTCGTCGCAAATGCTGAGCGCTTCTTCCTGATCGTGCGTGACGAAAATCGTCGTGATGCCCGACCGCTGCTGGATTCTCCTGATTTCTTCGCGGGTTTGAATCCGCAGCCGCGCGTCCAGATTGGACAGCGGTTCGTCAAGCAGCAGGATGGACGGATTTTTGATCAGGGCTCTCGCGATGGCGACCCGCTGCTGCTGTCCGCCGGACAGCTCGGACGGCTTTCGGTCCAAATAGTCCGAAATCTCCACCAGCTTCGCCGTTTCGGCGACAAGCGAATCGACATAGCTTTTGTACTTTACATTGATGCCTTGCTCCTTGACAAGCTCGTCCAGCTTTTTTTGCGTTTTCGCTTTTAAATTTTTGGAATTGAGCAGCGGGAACGCGATATTTTGCCGGGCCGTCAAATGCGGATACAGCGCATAATTTTGAAAGACGAGCCCGACTCCGCGTTTTTCGGACGGGAGATTCGTGACCTCTTGTTCGCCGAACCATATTTTCCCCTCCGTCGTCGAATGAAGCCCCGCGATCATGAACAGCAGGGTCGACTTGCCGCAGCCCGAAGGGCCGAGCAGCCCCGTCAGCGTTCCCGATTTGATTTCGGCGTTCAGTCGGTTTACCGCGGCGCGGGAAGATTTTCCTTTTTCGTCGAACGTCTTGGTCAATCGTTCCAAACTCACCTTCATACGGTCTCCGTCTCCCTTATGTCTCTCTATTGTTTATTTTTCACTTTCAGGTATACCGGGTACTCGGCCGCGAGCCCGCCCCGCTCCTCGATGGCCCGAATCATCCTGTCGCGCAAAAAAACGCCCGTATGCTTCCGCTCCGTCCCCGCCGAAAAATCGTAGCCCATTTCGTTCGAAGCGATAAATTCGTCGACGGCGATGTCGTACTCGCGATCGGGCTCGAGCGGTTGGCCGTTTTCCAGCACGACGGATTCGATCCGGCGGCCGTAAGGCCTGTCGTAATCCGCGACGACGCGGAGACCTCCGAAAGCGAGGGGCGACGCGCGCTCCCGGCGCAGCGTGCAGATGCCGTTTTCGATGTTTTTGATCAGATCCGCGCCCGCGAGCTTCATCGTCACGATTTCGTCGTTGAAATAAAACAGCTTGAGAAGCTGGTACAGCGTCACTTCGCCTTTGGGAAGACCGAGCCCCATTCGGCCCGAATACAGCATCGCGATGGGGCATCCGGTCTGTTCGCGCATGACGTCGATCGCCAGCTTGGTGAGCGGGGTGCCTTCCATATCCACTTCCGCCGTAACCGGAGATTTATGAACGATGTCCTCCTCTAACCGTCCGACGACGGCGCCGAGCGTTTTCATCGCTTGCCGCTTGAATTCGTCCGTTCGCAGCCGCACGTCCTCGTCCGCCGGAATTTCTTCGATCCGGCCGCTGCCGTCCACGAAACCGGGGGTTACGCTCCGGAGCCGATTTTCCGACGAAAGGCGCAGCGTCAATACGGCAAAGCCCCTGCCGTTTCCGCCTCCCTGAACGACGGGAATCCCGCCGATATCCGCGCTGATGAACTGGTGCCAGTGAGCGGTAAACACGCCCGCCAACTCGGGCACTTGCCGGCAAAGGTCGATCGCTTCTTCCCCGATGAGCGCGGTCCGGTCGGCCGTATGCTTCAAGCCGAAGTGCGTAAGGGCCACGATCGCGTCCGGTTTGCCCCGGGGGTCTCCCCCGCCGTTCAAAAACGCGACCCACTTCCGGGCCTCCCGGGCGCCGTTCACGATTTCCAGCGCGCGAATGTCTTCCGGGTAGGGGGGCCGGTCCAGCTGTTCGACGGTAGAAAGCCCGATGAAGGCGATTTTGGCGCCGTCGGCCTCGATCATCGCGTAGGGCTCGAACCCTTCGGCGATGCGTCCGGTCCGCTTGTCCAGCACATTGGCGGCGACGAACGTAAAATCGCCTTGCCGCGACCAGCCCCGGATCGTTTCCAAATCGAAATCGAATTCGTGATTGCCGACGGCGGAAGCTTTCGCTCCCAGGCTTTTGATCAAATAGGTGACGGGCTCGCCGGACAGATGCTCCGACACGGGATCCCCTTTGTAGTTGTCGCCGCCGAAAACGACGATCGCATGCGGGTGTTCCGTCTTGAAGCTCTTCACCAGCCCGCCGAGCTTGGCGCTTCCGAGAGCATGTTCGGTTTCGAAAATTTCGGCATGGAAGTCGTTAATGCAAATAATCGGTATCGTTTTCTCATTCATCGCCCGATCCCTCATTCCGTCAAATTGAACGTTCTGATCTTTCGAAAACGGGAGCCTTCCGGCGAACGGTGCACGACATACAAATGAAAGTCCGATACCTCAAAGGATAACGGCGTAACCTCGCAAGACGAAAAATAATCGGAAAGAGAAGTTCGGCAGTCATAGGCGAGCGAGATGTGGGGAACGAAGGAGAACCGCTCCACCTGGACGCCCGCGTCGGTCAGCGTGCGGTCGATCCTTCGCTGAAGAGTTTGCAGCGCCTCGTTCTCCCCCGTCACGTTGACCCAGATCACGGTTTTTTCGGGATTTTCGAACATGCCGAGTTCATGAAGCCGCAGCCGGAACCTCTTGCATTCGATCGGTTCGAGGTTCGCCGTTACCGATTCCGCCTCCGGCAGCTCCCCGATGTAGCGGAGCGTCAGGTGGTAGTTTTCCGGAGGTTCGTATTTGCCCGACGGGTCGAAACGGCGCAGCCTTTTTTGAATTTGCTCCAGCTCTTGATTCACGGCGAACGGAAAATCCAATCCGACAAATAGCTCCATGTCTCCCCGGGTCTTGTTTGTGTTTATTTCGGTTCGTCAAAGAAATCTATGTAAATTTAATTGTTGAATGGAATTCGAAACGGCGCTGCAGGCGCGGCGGGCAAAAGCTTGTCCGTCGTAAGGCGAAGGCATTTCGAAATCGAAATTTGTATGCCTAAATTTTTAAATTACACTATCATAATTCAGCCGTTTATCGCTGTCAACCCTTTTTTATTCGATTCAATTCTCCCCCGTTTCGGCGCGCGCAGCCCCGCAGATACGCCCAAGTTGAGTTATAATAGAGTCGATTCGGGGTCGATAGATTCGATTCCGCAGATTCGTTCATTCAGGAAAAGAGCGTGCATAACTTGGAACGTTCCCGTACTTTCCGAAACGGCGACAAGGCCGTTTCCTCTCCTTATTCGGGCTTAGGCAAGGCAAGTCCCTCGCCGCTTCAACGGCGGGCCGCCTCCCCGCCCGATCGGCTGCTTGCGATGCAGCGGCTTTCCGTTCAGGGGAACCAGGCTTCCCTGCAGCGGCTGCGGGACGGCGCGCACGAAGCCGCGACAGCAGCGGCTCCGCTGCAGCGAAAAACCGGACCCGGCGGCATGCCGGCCGAAGTTCTCGCGAAAATGGAAGCCGCGTTCGGGGCGGATTTTTCCGATGTCGCGATTCACCCGAATTCCGCATCCGCGACGCAGGCCGGGGCGCTCGCCTACGCCCAGGGGACCGACATCCATTTCGCTCCGGGGCAGTACGCCCCTCACAGCCGGGACGGCCAGCGGATGCTCGGCCACGAGCTTGCGCACGTGCTGCAGCAAAAGGCGGGCCGCGTCGTCCCGACCGGCGCGACGGCGTCCGGCGTCCCGCTCAACGACGATCCGGCCTTGGAGCGCGAAGCGGACGAGTTGGGGGCCAAGGCCGCCGACGCCGACGTCCCGGCTGCGGGCGCGATCCAGCGAGTCGCGGGCAGCGAGGCCGCGGCTCGGACGGCCGGAGGGGCGGGAGCGCAGCCGATCCAGCGCTTGCCGAGCAAGCAGGACGTGATCGGCGAGCTCGGCCCTCCGAAAGAGCACGTCAAAAACAAGGTAGCCGGCACGCGCGTCGGCCGCTTCTTCAAGATGAAGGAAAATTTGAAGGAAAACAGCACGCGTTACCGCGGCGTCCTCGACAAAATCGAAGCCTTCGACCGCTATGTCGACGGTACCGTTCTCGGGGAAGCTCCCGGTGAGATGGACGATCAGCTAGAGCACGTTATGAGCCTTTACGCCACGGTCGAGAACGCGGCGGAGCAATACATCGCGGACAAGAAAGCCGACAAAAAAACCGCCTACATGCGAAGGCTGAAACGCGCGATTCCGATGGAAAAGCTGGCCGTCCAGTCGACGGTCGAGGAGCACAAGCGCCATCCGGAAATGAAAAAGCCGAAGTGGAAGCTCATCACGAGCGCCTCCCCGTTCAAAACCGTTCAGCTGGATAACGCGATGGCGACGGGGGCCGTCGACCGCGGCAATCTAAACAGCGTTTCGTTTTTTGAAAGCGGGATCGGGGATGAGGGCGTGTTCAAGGAAACGAAAGACGTCATCCTGACCGGCGACGAGCTCCCTCCCACGGCATCCGAGGCCGAATTCAACAAGGCCGAAGACGAGGCCTGGGTCGCCAGGGACCATGCGGGCATCGATTTGAAAAGCGCGCGCCTCGCCGAGCGCAACGTGGCCATGTCGCGGCTCGATCAGCTGCTCGGCGCCGGGGTCATCGCCCGGACCGAATTCGCGCTGCGCAACACGGGAACCGAAATTCAAAAGGGCACCTTCATGCTGAAAGCGCAAGGGAAACAGGCGGGTTCGCTGATGAAGGGCGGGCAACTCGCCGAGGGCGCAAGCGGACCGGGGCAGGAAGGCGGGCTGCCGGCGATCGATCTGCATGACTCGAACCTGCAGCGCTGCCTGTCCCGCCTGCAGCTGATCGATGCGCTCGCGATGCAGGTCGACCGGCACTTCGGCAACTTTTTCATCCAGTTCGACGAAAGCGGCCGCGTGCTCGGGGTTACCGGCATCGACAACGACATGGCGTTCGGCAAAATTAAAACCGTCGCCAAAGGGAGGAAGGAATTCCCCGGCATAAGCCGCTTCGTGGACAAGGAGCTGGCCGAGCGAATTCTCGCGCTGCGCGACGAGGAGCTTGTTGCCGTCATGGAGGATCTGCTCAGCCCGGAGGAAATGGATGCGCTGCTCAGCCGTCTTCACGGCCTGCAGGAGCATTTGAAGCAAGAGAAGACGCGGCTGCTCGATCCCGACGAATGGAACGACGCGACGGCCAAAGGCATGCTGGACGAGCACAAAAGCTTCGACAACGACCATTCCAGCTATTACGGCCGAATGAAGGAAGCGGTAGGCTGAGGCGGCCGCGGGATGGCGGAACGGCGAAGGGGCGGCGGTACGGCGAAGGGCCGGGCACGGCGGAAAGGCCGAAGTCCAGCGGAAAAGTCGGGGTACGGCGGCTAGCGAAAGCGAAAGCACGGCGGCATGGTTGTTGGTCGGCGGTTTGGCTGGGGAATGGTGGAAACAGTACGGGCTGCGGCACGGTTGCGACGGGCACAGGCGGCATGGTTGTTGGTCGGCGGTTTGGCTGGGGAATGGTGGAAACAGTACGGGCTGCGGCACGGTTGCGACGGGCACAGGCGGCATGGTTGTTGGTCGGCGGTTTGGCTGGGGAATGGCGGAAACAGTACGGGCTGCGGCACGGTTGCGACGGGCACAGGCAGCATGCGGCAGGGTAGTCGGTACGAAAGCGGCTTTTAAAGCTGCGGCGGGGTGGTGAACGGTACGGGATGGGCACGGCTGCGAGCTGCTGCAGCAGCTCGACCGTTTCGCTACTTCGTAATTTGTAACGGCGTATCGCCGCACGGTACTTAGCCCAAGATACAGTTTTGCGCGCAAAGCGTCTGCGTCGATGTAATACGCCGAGCTGTGCCTAAAGCATCTGAAGGCGCCGTTTTGTACGCAGAGTGCTTGCGTCGATCTCATGCTCTTGGTCGCATCCCGTACCGTGCGAGGATTGGTCGTGCGATTGCATAGTTTATGCGTTAACGGGTACGGGAGCCTACCAAGAGAAGCAGTTGAAGGTCTTGACTTCCAGCTAAGGATTGAGCGGAGAGTGTCGACATTCACGCGCGTAGTTTGGGACGGCTGGCAACCCACTATGTTCGAATTTCATACAAACTCTCCCTTCGGACTCCGAATCCCGGGCAATTTGTTCGAAATTTCATACAACCCCCCCTCCAGACTCCGAATTCCGGCCGTTTTGTTCGAAATTTCATACAGAATCCCCCTCCGGACTCCGAATTCCGGCCGTTTTGTTCGAAATTTCATACAAAATCCCCCTCCAGACTCCGAATTCCGGCCGTTTTGTTCGAAATTTCATACAAAATCCCCCTCCAGACTCCGAATTCCGGCCGTTTTGTTCGAAATTTCATACAAAATCCCCCTCCAGACTCCGAATTCCGGCCGTTTTGTTCGAAATTTCATACAAAATCCCCCTCCAGACTCCGAATTCCGGCCGTTTTGTTCGAAATTTCATACAAAATCCCCCTCCGGACTCCGAATTCCGGCCGATTTGTTCGAAATTTCATACAAAATCCCCTCCAGACTCCGAATTCCGGCCGTTTTGTTCGAAATTTCATACAAAATCCGCCTCCGGACTCCGAATTCCGGCCGTTTTGTTCGAAATTTCATACAAAATCCGCCTCCGGACTTCGAATTCCGGCCGTTTTGTGCGAAATTTCATACAAACTCACCCTTCGGACTCCGAATTTCGGCCGGCTTGTTCGAAATTTCATATAAATTCGCTCAAGCGAATTAGCGGCCTCCGGGCGCCGTTATTTGCTCGCACTGCGGAATTTTTCCCAAATAACGGCCTCTAGCGACCGTTATTCCCATTGCCGGGCCGATTTCGGTCTCGCTCAAACGAATTAACGGCCTTCAGGTGCCGTTATTTGCTCGCAGTGCGGGATTTTTCGCAAATAACGGCCTCTAGCGACCGTTATTCCCGTTGCCGGGCCGATTTCGGCCTCGCTTAAACGAATTAACGGCCTACTTACGCCGTTAGTTACCTTTTTTCGGCGATGCCCCGAATAACGGACCGTTTCGGCCGCTAATAAGTTCCTTTTGCGCTCAACGGCGGCCGCCGCAGTCGAACCTGCCTGACCGCATACGGAGGCGAGACGGAAACCGTCCACTGCAAGCCCTCGCTCAATTCGACCAGGCTCAAAAAAAGGCCGTGACCGGCCCCCGTGTCGATGCCGAGCTTGCCGTCTCCGAGCCAAAGCTCGTCCGGCCTGAGGCCGAAGCGGTAAGTCGACGTATGGCCGAACACGACCATTTTGCCCGGAATAGCGGGGGAGCGGAAAAACGGCTCCCGGATTTCCGTCAAATCCTCCGGCGTTTGATCCCCCGGGGGAATGCCCGGACGCAAGCCGGCGTGCACGAACAAAAAACCGTCGTCCTCCGTCCACAGCGGCATGCCGGCGATAAAACGGCGATAACGTGCCGCCGCCAGCCCATCCGGAACGGTCGCGACCGGCACGCCCGCAAGCCATTTGCGCTCATTGTTGCCCTGCAGCGCGACCGCCCCTTCGGCGCACAGCCGGTGCACCAGATCCAAGGTACCCGCCGAATCCGGACCTTTGTTGACGTAATCGCCCAGCAGGATCAGCCGGTCCGTTCCCGGCACGTACCCCGCCCGGTCCAGCAGGCATTCCAGCAGGTGCCCGTGCCCGTGGATGTCGGACGCCGCGAACAGCCTACCCATCCGCCGAACGAGCCGGATCCGCGTACAGCATGACGCTTTGCGCGGGCAAACGAAGCGTCAGCCGCGCGTCCGGCTCCACCCTTTCGTCATGGAACAGATGGAGCGGCTGTCCGTCGGCCGTCTCGACGATCAGGCGCCACCTCGTCCCCTCGTAGATCGCCCGAATCGCCTTCGCTTCGAGCCGGTTCCCGCCGTCCGACGCGGAACCTTCGCATACGAAAATCGATTCCGGATGCAGCATCATGACGCCGGCGCCTGCGTAGGCGCCGGGCGTCATTCGCACGCCCTCGACCGGCCGGCCCGCCGCCAGGACGACCGAATCCGCGGCATCTCCGAACCGGACCTTCAACCGGTTGTGATAGCCCATCAATTGAGCCACCCAAGGGGTCGCCGGGCGCTCGAACAGCTCGGACGGGCTGCCGATCTGATCGATGCCGCCTTCCCGCAGCACGAGAATCCGGTTGGCGATCGTAAACGCCTCCATCCGGTCGTGCGTCACGTACAGGGTGGCGATGGACAAGTCGCCGAGCAGGCCGGCCAGCTCGCTTCGCATATCCGTCCGAAGCTTGACGTCCAGGTTGGACAGCGGCTCGTCCATCAGCAGCAGCCTCGGCTCCGTCGCCAGCGCCCGGGCGATGCCGACCCGCTGCTGCTGGCCGCCGGACAGCTGAGCCGGCAGCCGTTCCAGCAGCCCGTCCAGCTTCAGCAGCGATTGGAGCCGGCGCAGCCGGTTTTCCATGTCGCCCTTCGGCACCTTCCTCCGCTTCATGCCGTACTCGATATTTTGCCGGATCGACATATGCGGCCATAGCGCGTAATCCTGAAACACCATGTTGATCGGACGGTTTTCGGGCGGCACATAATGGTTCCCCCGTTCCACGACGACGCCGTTCATTTCGATTTCGCCCTCGTCGATGCGGGCAAGCCCGGCCACGAGCTGGAGCAGCGTCGATTTGCCGCAGCCGGAAGGGCCGAGAATGCAGATGCGCTCCCCCTCCCCGACCTCGAACGAAATCGGCTTCAGCACCTGCTGCGTTCCGTACGCTTTCGAAACGCCTTTCAGTTTTAAAATCGCACTCAATCGGTTGTCCTCCTAAAGACGGTTTCGGTCCAGGCGGCGGAACAGCCAGCGTCCGGCCGTCTGCAGCGCCAGGATCAACAGCACGACGATCGCGCAGCTGACGACGGTCGCGGCGGTCGCATAGCCGTACTGGGAAAATTCGAACGCTTTGTCGATGACAAGCGGCATCAGCGAATAATTGGCCGGCTTCAGCATCGACGCCAGCGCCAGATCGAAAATGCTCGTGCCGAACGACGCCAGCGTCGCCATGAGCAGCGACTGCCGCACAAGCGGCAGCACGATATGCCGCATCCGGTCGAACACGCCGGCGCCCTGGATGGCCGCGGCCTTGAGCATCGTGCCCGACAGCGTGCCGAACGCGCCCATCTGCACTCGGACGGCGTAAGGAATGGCGCCGGCAATTCCGGCGACGACGAGCAGCGCCGGGGTGCCGTACAGATGGAGGCCAATCGGCTCCAGCCATTTCTGGTTCCAGATAAAAATGTAGCCGATGCCCAGCACGACGCCCGGAACGGCCAGCGATACGACCGAAAACAGCTGCAGCGCCGATTTGAACCGGGACTCGGTAAAGCTCAGCACATAGGCCGTGACGAACCCGATCAGCATGCTGAACACGGCCGCGACGGCGGCGATCGAAAGCGAATGGTACAGACCTTCCAGATAGCCGAGCAGCCGGTGGTCGCCCGCGACGCCCGCGAACAGGCTTCGGTAATGCTCCAGCGTCAGGTTGTTCGCGGCGAATCCCTCTCCCGTTCGCTTCAGGAGCGACACGGCGGCGCTCGATCCGATCGGAACGCCGAGGCAGACAAGCAGGAAGGCGCCGACCGCCCCGTTGTACGCCCAGGCGTGCCGCGGTTTTTCCTGCGCGGTTCGGACCGCTTTGGCGTTCAGAAAATCGAACCGCGAACGCCGGACGGCAAACAGCAGCAGCGTCATCGCGAGCGCGAGCAGCACGACGAGATAAAAGGCGAGCACCCCCGCCATGTCGAAGCGGACGGGCGACTGGTATATCGCCGAGTAAATGGAATAGGTCAGCGTCGGAAATTTGTAGACGGTGGCCAAAGCGGCCGGAAGGCCGAAATCGCCGATCGTATCCATGAACACGAGCGTCCAGCCCGCAAGGAAGGACGGCAGGGCGAGCGGAAGCTCAATCGTCCTCCAGACGGAAAACGGCTTGGCGCCGTTCAGCCGAGCCGCCTGGCCGAACTGCCGGACGTTCCATTCCGTCGCCGCTACGATCGCGAGATACGCCAGCGGAAATTTGCTGAGCGCCATGACAAACACGAGCCCGGACGGCGAAAAAATAAACGACGTCGCCCAGGTCCAGCCGAGCCACTGGTGAACGAGGCCGTCCGCGCTGGCGAACAGCACCCAGCCTTGGGCGATCATGAACGAAGGCGCGATCAGCAGCAGCCATGCCGCCGTATCCAGCAATCGTCCCGCGGCGAAGTTCCAACGCGCGCGGACGGTGGCGAGCGCGCCGCCGATGACGGTGCCGAGCGTGGCGGCGCCTAGGGCGAGCAGCAGCGAGTTCCATAACGACTGCCGCCACAACGGGCGATGGAAAATTTCGCCGACGAGCCCGAAGCCCCCGTATTCGAACTTCCCGAAGAAAAAGCCCGGAAAGACGACATTGATCAATACGGCAAGCAGCGGCAAAAAAATAAATAGAAACAGGAGGAGGGTGACCCCGCCTCCCCAGCGCGCTTCCGAGGCTTTCATCGCATGGCTCCTACTTTACGTTTTGATCCGCGAACCACGTTTTGATCTCCACCTCGTGCTCCGCCGCCCATTCGGCCGACGGCAGCAGGAATTTGCCGTCCGCCTCGCGCTCGCTTCTTCCTTCCACGCCTTCGGCGAGCGGGGTGAAAAAGCTTTCCGTCGATTCGATTTCCGTCATCATCCGCTGCGTTTCCGGCTTCAGCATGTACTCGACGAACGCCTTGGCCGCGGCCGGGTTTTTCGTGTGCTTGCTGATGGCGACGACCCGCAAGCTTCCCGGCGCGCCTTCCTCCGGCCAGATGACCTCGACCGGCTCTCCCGACAGCTTCAGTTCGTATGCGTTATGCTCCTGAAGGGCCGCTGCCTGAATTTCCCCGCTGAGCAGGGCGTTGCCGACCGGACCGTTTTTCGGATAAATGTTCATTCCGTCCTTGAAGCGCTGCTCGTACTTCCGCTCCGCCTCCTCGATTCCCCATTTTTCAAACAGGGCGGAAACGAGCGGGTACGCGGGAGCCGCCACCGCCGGATCGGCGTGGCCGACCGTGCCTTCGAACGCGAAAAACTCGTCCCACGTTTTCGGCGCCTTGTCGTCGGTTACGAGCTTCGTGTTGTAGGCGATGACGCCCGAGGCGTGAATGCCGACCGGGAAGTAGGCCAGATCCTCCGGCACGTGCGAAGCCCCGGTTTCGGACAGGCTGCCGAGATTGTCCGGCTGCCAGCCCGTCAGCAGAAAGTCGCGGTCGGCGAGGCTGCGGACGGACCCGTGCCCGTCCATCATAAGCACGTCCCACTGCGGATTGCCTTGCTCGGCCTCGATTTTGGCCAGCGCTTCGCCGCCGCCGTAATGTACGGCTTCGATCTTGTAGCCGGTCTCCTCGGCAAACTTCGGCGCGATAAAGTCGACGAAATCGTTGCCGTACAAGTAAATCGTCTCCCCGGTATCTTCGGAAGCCTCGCCGCTTGCCGCGGCTCCTTGCGCCTCCTGGGAAGCGCTCGGCGACGCGCTCGGGGAAGCGCTCTGCGCGCCCGTTCCCGAACCGCCCGCGTTCGAATTTCCGTTGCCGGCCCCGCAAGCCGAAAGCAGCAGAACGGCCGCCATCAGCGCCGCCAGCAGATGACCCTTGTTTCCTTGTTTCGTTTTCATGTCACCCTCCGTTTGTTGAAGCGATTATCGGGTTCCCTTCCCGATCTCCTCTTCAGTGTACAAGCGGCGGATTTTCGATGAATTAACCCCGCGTTAACACGAAGTTAAATCAAATCTATGAAATATAAGTTAAGATTCATATTATCTATGATCAAGAAAGCAAGCGTATAGAGAATTTATTGAGAGGACCCGTCCGAAAGGAGAAATTTCCATGAATCTGCAGCAGTTGAAAGCGTTCGTTCTCGCCGTCGAGCTTCAAAAGCTTTATTTGGTGGCGCAAAAGCTGGACATTACCCAGCCTACCGTCACGTTCCATCTGAACAAGCTGCAGGAGGAACTGGGCGTATCGCTGTTTCACACGAAATCGTACCACGTCATCCGGCTGACGGAAGCCGGGGAGGCCTTCTACCATTACGCATCGCAAATCAGCGCCTTGTCCTCGGAAGCGGAGTCGACGATGGAAGTGTACAGAGGGTTTCAAATGGGGAAGCTGTCGATCGGAAGCACGCACACGCCGGCCACGTACATGCTGCCGCCGCTGCTGGGACGGCTCAAACGCGATTATCCCCGGCTGTCGATCCTGCTCGATGTCCGGCCCGCGTCGTTTATTCTGGAGAAAATCAAGCAATACGAGCTCGATTTGGGCATCATTTCGCAGACGCTGATCGAGGATCCCGATCTTGTCGCGCTACCGCTGACGCGGGACGATCTGATGCTCGTCTTTCATCCGGAGCATCCGCTGGCCGAAGCCGGGGACGTTTCGCCCGAAACGTTGACCGCGCATCCCTTCGTTTCCCACGAGAAGGGATCGATTAGCCGCAAGCTGATCGACGACTGGGCGGCGGCAAACGGCGTGGCGCTCGAGACGACGATGGAGGTATCCGGCTCCGAAGCGCTCAAGGCGGCCGTCCTGCACCGGATCGGCTTCGGCATGATCGCCGGCGCCTGCGTTCGGACGGAGGTGGCCGAAGGCAAGCTGCGGTCGCGGAACATTCCCGGCTGGTCCGCCAATCGGCATATTTATGCCGTGCGCCACCGAAACAAGCTTGTCACCCCCGCGATGCGAATGTTCTGGCAGGCGATGGAGGAGCGCTGGGCGACTACGGCGTTGGCCGACTGACCGGCCGTTAGCCGACACTTCATCGATGAGCGCGGTGCGGCAGAGCTTCCGTGGATTTTGTCCGACTTTGTCCAATCAAAACCGGCTTTATCGCGAAATCCTCGGGGTTGTGCGCTCGAGCAGCGTCCGCTCCAGCGTCTGCTGCAACTGCGGATGCTCTTCGATCAATCGGTGGAACGACTCCCTCCGCACCGTCAGCAGCATCGACGGAACGAGCGACCTGACGGTTGCCGTACGGGGGATCTTTTTCAGCAGGGCGATTTCGCCGAAATGATCGCCGTCCTGCAGCACCGCCACCCGTTTCTCGCCTCCTCCGGCGATCGTCTTCGCGACTTCGAATTTCCCGCGAACGATAATGTAAAATTGGCGGCCCTCGTCTCCTTCCCGCACGAGCTCCGTCCCTTCCCGGCACGTTTCGCTCTCGAACAGCTCCGCGATGCTGCCGAGCAGCCCGAGGTCGATTCCCGCGAAAAACGGCAGCCGGGCCAGCCGCTCCGCGTCGACCGAGGCGCGCAGGCCGTCCCTCGACAGGCGAAACCCGTTCTGCTTGTCCCACAAATCGGCATACAATCCGCCAAGCCGCAACAGCTCGGCGTGCGTTCCGGATTCGACGATCCGGCCTTCGTTGAATACGTAGATGTTATCGGCGTTGACGACGGATGCAAGCCGATGGGTAACGGAGACGATCGTTTTGCCCCGGAGGCGGTTATCGATCAGCCCGTTAATGTCGGCCTCGGCCGCCGGATCGAGCGCGGACGTCGCTTCGTCCAGCAGCAGAATCTGGGGATTCCGAAGAAGCGCCCTGGCGATGGCGAGCCGCTGGCGTTCGCCGCCCGACAGGGAGCCGCCTTCCCGGTGAATCCAGGTGTCGTATCCCTCCGGCCAGCCCGCGACGATGTCGTGGATGCGCGCCAGTTTGGCGGCTTCGATCATGTCCTCTTCCGTGAGCTCCGCGTTGTCCAAAACCAAATTGTCCCGAACCGTCGCATGAAACAAAAAGGTGTCCTGCGTCACCATCGTGACCGCCCTTCTCAGGGAGGCTTCGCCGACGTTCCGCAAATCGCAGCCGTCAACGAAAACCGCCCCCTCCCGCGGATCGTAAAAACGGGCCAGCAGCTGCAGCGCGGTGCTTTTGCCCGAACCGCTCGGGCCGACGAACGCCACGTAGCTTCCGGCCGCGATGTCGAGGCTGACGTCCTTCAATTGATCGGCTTGGCCGTCGTAGCCGAAGGTTACCCGATCCATCCGGATGGACGCGGCGAAACCGGGAAGCGCGAACGGGTCGGACGCCTCCGGAACGGACGGCTTCTGTTCGAATATGTCTCCGATTCGGCGAAAGCTGACCCCGGATTCGATCAGATTCGGAATCAAGTAGGACAAGTTCGAGACGGACTGTCCGACGCTCATAAACAACGTAAAAAACGCCATAAAGCCGCCGACCGTCATTTGATCGTTAAAAATCAGATAGCCGCCGAAACCGATCATGAGCCCGTTTAACGCAAGCAATGCAACCAGAGGCAGCCTTTCCATCAGGGAATTCGCAACATGCACTTTCAGGCCGAACGAAAACAGCTCCCGGATTTGCCGGGCGGCGAGCTCCCGGAACCGGGTCTGCTGGTGCAGGTTTCGGATCGTCCCGTGGCCCTTCACCATTTCATCGATCGTATTGGCAAAACGCTCCTGCGCTTCCTTATAGTTCGAGTTGGCCGTTTCCGCGCGGCGCTGCACCAGCTTGGGGCCCGCGAACATCAGCACGGAGCCGGCCATGACGGCGAGCGTCAGCTTCCACTCAATGGAGAACAGCATCGCAAGTCCCAGCAATGCGGAAAGCGAATCCCGCAAAAACAACGGAAAAGAACCGCGGATGACCCGTTCGATCGAGCCCATGTCGGCCGAAAAACGGGTGACCAGGTCGCCGATCCGGTAGCGCTGATAAAACGGGAACGATTGTTTTTGCAAATGGGCGAACAGCTCGCCCCGCAGCTTTCGAATCGCTTCTCCGCTCAGCTTGCCGAGCGAAAAGTCGCCGGCAAAGTTGGCGCAAACGCTGAGAAATCCCCCGCCGAGCAGAACGCCCAGGATGATCAAAAACGCGTCGAAATTTTTCGGCACGAACGCTTCGTCCACCAGGTACTGCAGGCTGACGGGCGCGGCTACCGCATAGGCCACTTCGAGAACGACGCTAATCAAAAAAATGCAAAGCAACAGCTTGTGCTCAAGGACATGCTTCATGATGCTTCTTGCAAACTTCACTCGACAACCGCCTCCCGGTACCCCTCGATTTCAGCTTACCGTACATCGTTCCGGGTGTAAACGAAATCGGCATTTGCCGTTCGGCATGATCCGGGAATTTTCCGACAGCTTCGACTTTTATCGGTATCAAAAAAGCCTGTTCAGACTGCCTTCGTCAATGCCGATATATAGAGGGGCTAACACTAATACTAGGAGCGAAGACATCATGAACGTCACCAAAAAAGAGAAATTTCATTGGAAAAGCGTATCTCTGAAAGTAAAGCTTCCTTTGTTTATCACCCTTCTCATCGTCATCGTGCTGCTGGGAACGAGCGTTTCGCTCTATTTTTCCGGATCGGCGGTCCTGACGAAGGAGGCCAAAGAAGAGATGGCCTCGAACGGGGATCGGATCGGAGAAGGCTTGTGGTCGGCCGTTCAACTGCAGGAGCAATCCATTTATTTGGCATCGGCCCATGACACGTACAACGAATTGCTGAATTACCGGAATTCCGGAAAAAGCGACGCCCAGTTTTTCTCCGCGGCAAATCCTTATCTCCAGCAAGCCATCGACACGCTGAAAACCAGCCTGCAAGGCACTTCCGGCATCGAATCGTTCAGCCTGATTGACGGCCGGGGCACCATCGTGGCAAGCTCGAACGACGGTTCGCTCCAGCTTGACCTGTCCGACCGCGAATACTTTCAACAGGCGATGGAAGGAAACCGCGTCATAAGCGACGCCCTGATCTCCCGGGGCACGAACAATTTGGTCGTGACGTTCGCCCAACCGGTGAAAGATCCGAACGATCGCGTGATGGGCGTGTTTATCGCCACCGTCAGCACCGACTTTTTTACCGATAAATTGAAAAACGTTAAAATTAACGAAGAAGGCTATGTGACGATCCTGAGCCGGTCCGGCATTACGCTCTATCATTCGATGGACCCGAGCCAGGAGGGAAAGCCGGTCGAGGGGGAAGGCATCGCGGAATTTTTGGCCGAGCGGGCATCCGGGAACATCATTCAGGGGATATCGATTCCGAAGATACCTACATACGTTTCACGAAAATTCCGAATGCGGATTGGGTCGTCGTCGTATCCGACACTTACGAAGATATCAATCGGCCGCTTGAGAGCATGCTTACCGGGGTCGTCGCTATTACGATCATTGCGCTCGTCGTGGCGATCGCGGCGGGCATTTTGCTCTCCCGTTACATGACGAAACCGCTCGTTCGATTGAACGGCTTGTTCGGCCGGCTTGCAAGCGGAGACTTGACGGTAAAGGCCGAGGGCAACTACGGCGGCGAATTCAAGGACCTGGCCGACAGCTTCAATCGAATGGCGGAGCAAAATAAAGCTCTCATTTCGAACATGAACCGTTCGATTCGGGTTTTGAACACCAGCACCTACGAATTGGATCAAACGGCCAAGCAAACGTCGACCTCCGCAATGGAGACGGCGAAAACAAGCACGGAAATCGCGAACGCGATGGAGTCGCAGGCGAAGGACACCGAGAAAATCGTCGATAAGTTTTCCGGATTCGGCGTCCGGTTCGGCTTCCTCTCGGAGCAGGCAAACGCTATTAAGGAGCGGGCCGAACAAATCGTGGACGTGTTCCACTCCGGCAACAAGGTGATGGAAGAACTGGCGGAAGCGAAGGACCGGAACGAGCAAGAAGTGCTGAAAATCAGCGAAATTACGAAAAACCTGCAGGAGAGCTCCCACAGCATCGGCTCCATCACCGAGGCGATCGCGGATATCGCGGGGCAGACGAATTTGCTGGCCTTGAACGCCTCGATCGAGGCTTCGAGAGCGGGCGAGCACGGACGCGGCTTCGCCGTCGTCGCGACGGAAATCCGCAAGCTGGCGGAGCAAAGCTCCCGGCAGTCGAACGAAATTCACGATATTATCCAGCAGAACATCTCTTTTGTCGCCCGAAACCATAATATCGTAAACGAAATCCGCGAATTGTCGAGCTTGCAGGATCGTTATGTGGAAGAGGCAAGGGAAGCGTTCCGCGCCATTTTCCAAAACGTCGGCGAAATTACGGAGCAAATCAAGGGGATGGCCGAAGAAGTCGCATCGATGTCGGGCGACAAGGACGACGTGCTCGGTTCCGTCCAGAGCTTGTCCGCTACCGGAGAAGAAGTTTCCGCCTCGGTGGAAGAAGTGACGGCGACGATGGAAGAGCAGTCCGCGATGGTGCAGCAGCTGGCCAGCATGGTCGAGACGATCGATTCCTTGACGAAGGAGCTGGCGGAAGCGGCGGGGAAATTCAAGACGGAGTGACGTCAAGCTGTCAAAAAACCACCCGCATCGGGTGGTTTTTTAACGTTTAAATGCCGGGCAGCAAACAAAGAATGTGATGCCGGATTGGCGCCGCCGGATTTCATTCAATGAAGAAGCGGCCCTTCTGCTCCCCCGTTGTCTTCGTTGGATTTCGTCCAATCAGGAGAGACCTATTCGCTTCCCACATCGTCTTTCGCTGGATTTTGTCCAATCAAGAGAGGCCTTTTTGATGATTCCGTCCGAAATTTGCGATCTTCGTTGGATAAAATCCACTGTAGACCGGAAATTTCTCATTTCTCGCCCCGGCGGTTGGATAAAATCCAACATAGGCTGACTCCAACATAGTCCAAATCCATCATCGGCCGAAACCATCATCGACCGAATCCAACCTAGGCCGACCCCAGCATCGCCTATCCTCGCCAAGTCTCCATCGCCGGGACGCCCGATTAAAACTCCATCAGGTTTTCGCGCAGCGTCTTGCCCGTATATTGTTCGCGGGCCAGCCCCC
This sequence comes from Cohnella algarum, assembly GCF_016937515.1. Classification (NCBI taxonomy): domain Bacteria; kingdom Bacillati; phylum Bacillota; class Bacilli; order Caryophanales; family Paenibacillaceae; genus Cohnella; species Cohnella algarum. Next base: position 3,635,829 of record NZ_JAFHKM010000002.1, on the reverse strand, counting down.
GCCGCTGCAGCACGGGGATGACGGTGTCGACGAACTCCCGCATATATTCTTGCTCATGCACGTTAACCCGGACGACGAAGCCGTCACCGCCGACCGTTTCCATGATGCGCTGCAGCTGGTCCGCCACTTGCTCCGGCGTGCCCGCGATCGAGCCTTTGTTGCCCGCGGCTTCTTCGATCGCGACCTGCCGCAGCGTCGGCCGGCGCCCGGCCGTGTAAAACCGGGACAGCGTCGTTTGCCCGCCCATAATGTCCTTTTCGTCGATCGGAGGAAGCGGTTCGTCGAGGTTGAATCGCGACAAATCGAAATTCATTCGGGACGAAAGCGCGGACAAGGCGGCATGGATGGCCGACTCGGGCGGGTTCCGAAGCGCCTCCAGCTTCCGGGCGACCAGCTCCTCGGTTTGTCCGATCACCGGCTTGACGATGAAAAACACCTTCAGCCGGTCCGGATCGCGCCCGAATTTGGCCGCGCGCGCTTTCATGTCGTCGTAATAAGCCTTCATGTCATCCAAATAGTGCATGCCGACGATGACGGCATCGGCCCATTTGGCGGCGAAGTCCTTGCCGCGCTGCGACGCGCCCGCCTGAATGATCGTCGGCCTGCCCTGCGGCGACGGCAGCACGTTCAGCGGCCCGCGGCTCTTGAAGTATCGGCCTTCGAAGCGGATCGGGCGCACTTTGGCCGGATCCGCGAAAATGCCCGTTTTGCGGTCCATCAAAACCGAATCCGGCTCCCAGCTGCTCCATAATTTAAAGCACAGCTCCATGTACTCTTCGGCAATGTCGTACCGTGCATCGTGCTCCGGCTGCTCGATGCCGAAGTTCAAAAACCCGGCCACGTTTCCGGTCGTGACGACGTTCCAGGCGACGCGGCCTTTGGACAGGTGGTCGAGCGACGCGGTCTGGCGCGCCAGCCCGTACGGCGGAGTCAGCATCGTCGAGACGGTCGTGCCGACGCCGAGATGCTTCGTCGCGGCCGCGACCATCGCGGCGAGCAGCGTGGAATCGTGATTGATGCCGTTCAAGCCGTATTTCACGTAAGGGTCGATCGAGTCCCCGAAGGAAGACGTGATGCCCAGATGGTCCGCGAACAGCGCGAAGTCGAACTTGCCCTTCTCGCTCAGCCGGCCCATCTTCTGATAGAGCTCCGGCTGCCGCCAGTCTCCCTCCGTCGCATCCGGGTTGTCCCACCCGATCGGACCGTATTCCGTGAACCAGCCGAAGTGTATTTTCTTCTTCATCTTTTCCACCTCTAGTTCGCTTCCGCCTCGCCTCGCCGTTCCAGCAGCGCCAGCAGCATTTTTCGCATCAAAATGCCCGGCTGGTCCGAAAGCATGTGGTTTTCCAGCTTTTTCGCCAGGTCGATCGAGACGTTGATTTCCGTCGTTTCCAGCACGTCCATGTCTTCGTCGACGACGTTTCGGTCGAAGGCGATAATGCTCGAGGCGGGAACATCCTCCTCGCGATCGTTCCGGTAGACGAACTGCACCAGTTGACAGGTGCCGTCGTCGATCGGCGTGGCGCACGTGACGATCGAGTGAATCAAGCCCGTCGGGTACGTAATGTTCGTCTGCCGGATGAACGGCATGAACCATTCGCTGAGCTGCTTGCGAACCGTTCTTTCCTCGTCCATGTTCAACGCCTTGACCTTCTGGTTCAATTTGTTGTGAACCGGAATTTCCATATAGGCTTCGAAGCCCCACTCCTTTTGGGAAATCGTCACCTTGGGCGGGATCGGGTTGTCGATGTCGCCGAACGTGTTTTTATGAACGAAGTTGACGTGCGCCACGTCGAACGAGTTTTCCATCAGGCGCAGGGCGGCGCAGTGGATCACTTCGTAAAACTCGTCCACTTTGCGGAAGCCCGGATCGTCCGAATACCGGAACGTCGGGATGTCCGTCAGGGGTTCCTCCAGCGCGACCCAAACGTAGCCGTACCGTTCCTCGCACCGGTAGCTTTGGATTTTGTACACCTTCGGCGGATCCTCCAGCTCCGATTGCGGAAACCAGGTGCATTTCCCGTCCCGATTGAACGTCCAGCCGTGATACGGGCAGACGATGCAGCCCTCGCGGAGCCAGCCCTTGGACAGCTTCGACGTGCGGTGGCAGCACCGGTCGATCGCCGCGGCCGGCTTGTTCTGCTCGTCCAGCCACAGCACGATGTTTTGTCCCACTAATTTGAACGATTGAGGACCGTTTCGAAGAGCTTCGATCGGCATTACCGGATAATAAAAGTGCCTGAGCGCCATTTGCTTTGTTTGCAGCACGGTTTTTTCCTCCTCTTGCAGCCGCTTGGGGATCGGCTTTCGTTATTCGGGCCAAATCAATCGTTCGCCGTCGTAAATCGCGGAAACGTACCGGCTGTCCGCCACCTGATCGACCGCCACGCTTTGCGCCAGCACGCCGGCATCGTTCAAAATGTCGATTTCCGCTTGCCATTGCTCGGGCGTAAACCAGCCAAGGCCTTGTCCCTCGTGCTTGTTGGATGCGGCGAGCTCCGTTTCCACCTTCAGACGGTTCGTTTCCACGGCCAGGTCGAAGTTGCCGCCCGACTTCGTTTCCAGCAATGCAATCGTTTCTTCCGGGTTGGCCAAAATCCATTCGTGCGCCTTCATGATCGCCCTCAGGAAATCTTCCGCGGCCGTCGGATGCTCGGCGGCGAAATCGCCGTTCGCGACCATGACCCCGAACGACGTGTTGATGCCGTAATCCTCCGGATACAGCAGCTTCACTTTGAAGCCCTGGCGCTCCATCGTCGCCGGCTCGTTCGATTTGAATACCGTAATGGCGTCCACGTCCGCCGTATTCAAAATGGTCGGGTCGAAGCCGACGGACACCTGCTTGATTTTGGAGGCGTCCGCGCCGCCGTTTTTGAACATCGCGAGGAAGTTGGCGCCCATCGCTCCTTTGTAGCCGACCGTTTTGCCTTCCAGGTCCTTGACGTCGTCGATTCCCGAATCCTCCAGCACCATCAGCGCGCCCAACCCGACCGGAGCCATCACGGAAATCCCCTTGATGTCGGCTCCGTTCGCCACCGCCTGAACGACGACGCTGCCCGAGCCGGCGTGGGCGAATTGCAGCTGCCCGGCGGCGAGCAGCTTCATCCCGTCGGCATCCAGCCCCGGCTGCACCTTCACGTCAAGCCCCAGCTCCTCGAAGTAGCCGAGCTCGTCCGCCACCCATGCGTTGACGTTCGCAAGGGAAGCCGAATAGTTGAAGCTGGTCATGAAGTTGATTTCGCCCGCTTCTTTGTTTGCCGCGATCCGCGCTTCCCAATCGATGCCGGCATTCCCGGCGGACGCCGATGCGGAAGCGGACGCTTCCGCGGAAGGCGAAGCGCCGGCGCTGCCGGACGGCGAAGCGGACGGAGACGCCGAACCCGCCGAATCCGAAGCGTTTCCGTTCCCTCCGCAAGCGGCCAGAACCGCCATCAAGACGCCGAGCGCAATGACTGCCCAAACCTTTTTGTTCGTTTTCATAACCCCAATCCTCTCCCCTGCTTTATCGTTTTGTTGCTCCGAGCCCTTCACTGTTCCGAGCTGTGCCAGTGCAAAAACCTGCGCTCGACGGCCTTCACGAGGCCGGTCAATACAATCCCCATCGCGGCGAGCAGCATAATGGCGGCGAACATCCGCTCCATCTGCATGTAGTTGCCCGACACCGTGATGACGTTGCCGAGCCCTTCGCTCGCGCCGTTCATTTCGCCGACGACCGCCCCGATGACGCTCATGCTCATGCACGTTCTGGCGGCGGAAAAAATGTACGGCAAGCTGTTCGGGAGGCGCAGCTTCAGGAAAATCTCGAATTTGCCGGCGTGCAGCGAGCGCAAATATTCGTAGTTGTTGTCGTCGATCGAACGGAAGCCCGTGATCGAATTGATCAGCATCGGGAAAAACGTGCAGATGGCGGAAATCAAAATTTTGGGGAGCGCTCCGAAGCCGAACCAGATAATGAACAGCGGAGCGATGGCCACGATCGGGGTAACGTTCGCCAAGACGGCGACCGGCAGCAGCGTCCGTTCCAGAAACCGGGACTGCGACATCAAGACGCCGCCGGCAAGCGCGACGCCCGTCCCGATCAAAAAGCCAAGAATCGCTTCATAAAACGTCAGCCAAATATGCGGCACGTAAAAGCCGAAGGAGCCGAACAATTCCGCGAAGATGCCGGAAGGCGCCGGCAAAATGATCATTTTGACGGAAAAAACGCGGACCGCCAGTTCCCATAAGGCGAACAGCGCGATAAACGTAACCATCGGCGTAAAAACGGTGTTCGCGGCTCCTTTCAGTCTGGAATCCCGCGAAACGGCGGCGTGCTTCTTCTCTGCCATGGCGTCTTCCCCCTTTGCGCCCGCCGTGAGAACCGGGCGGCTTTCCGCCTCCGATACGGTTTGACTCATCGCTCCATTACCACCTTTCGCGCAAGCTTTCCCGCAACCGCACGACATACCGGTAAAACTCGGGCGACTCGATGCCCGCCTCTCCCCGCGGCCGGGGCAAATCGATATCGACGACGCTCGTGATGCGGCCCGGCCGGCTGGACATGATGACGACCTTGTCCGAGAGATAGACCGCCTCCTGGATGTTGTGGGTAACGAAAATAACCGTCTTTTTGCGCTTCTCCCAAATTTGTACAAGCTGGTGCATGAGCACTTCCCTCGTAATTTCGTCCAGCGCGGAGAACGGTTCGTCCATGAGCAGGATCGGAGCTCCGGAAGCGAACGCCCGGGCGATCCCGACCCGCTGCTTCATCCCTCCCGACAACTCCTTCGGATAGGCGTGCAGGAAGTCCCCGAGCCCGACGGAGTTCAAAAGCTCGATCGGATCCCCTTTTTCCTCCGCGAGGTCCGTCTTGCTCCTGCGGTTGACTTCGAACGGGACGTTCATGTTCTGCAGCACCGTCCGCCACGGAAACAGCGCCGGCGCCTGCGGAACGAATCCGAATTGCTTGTCCGCCTGCATCTCGACGGGCGTCCGGCCGCCGACCGTGATGCCGCCCTCCTCGGCATTCATCAAGCCCCCGATAATCCGCAGCAGCGTCGATTTGCCGCAGCCGCTCGGACCGATAAAGCTCACGAACGAGCCTTGCTCGATGTCCAGATTCACATGGCTCAAAGCTTCGGTCCATTGCCCCCGGCGCACGAAACGTTTGCTCAAGTTCGAAACCGTAATGTACGACACCTTCGCCGCCTCCTTTTGACGAATGACGCAAGCTCCTTCATTTCATTCCCGCCAGCACCGCCGTCGATCGCGCGACGAAGCCGTAGCACTGCTTCACGTTGTAGATCGTCGCCTCTTCGCAAAACGCGGGCGAGCTCGTCGCGCTGCAATCCTCCAGCAAGACGGCGTCATAGCCGAGGCAAACCGCATCCTCGAGCGTAGCCATCACGCACTGATCCACGTTCACTCCCGCGAAAAACAGCGTCCGGACGTTCAAATTCCGCAGGATGCTGTCGAGGGGAGTGTCCCAAAAACCGCTCATCCGATACTTGTCCACGTAAATGTCCGTTTCCCGGGCGTCCAGCTCCGGGACGATGGCCGCTCCCCAGCTGTTTTTTTCCAGCACGGCCGCGCTTTTCGACGGAAGCCTCCCGCCCAGGCCGATGTCCTCCCCGCTCCGGTTGTAGACGTGCAGCACGGACGGGCTTAAATTGAGCCGGTCGGGCCGATTTCCCCAATTCAGCCATATGACGGGCACATCCGCATTGCGGAGCTCGGGAAGCAGCCGATTTAACCGTTCGACCGGACGGCGGGCGCCGGAAATATCCGCTCCGACATGATCCAGCCATCCCCCGGCCGCGCAAAAATCGTTTTGCATATCGATGACGACGATCGCCGATTGGGCCAAATCCATCGTCACCCGCTGCGGCTCCGCGTCGAACGCGACGATGCGCTCGGGCGGCGGCAGCCTTTGCAAATTCACGTGATCCTTGCTCACTTGCCAGCTGTTGCGGGGATTGCCCAGCGCTCGCATCCTATCCCTCCCGCCCGTCGATCTTGTTGTCGTAAGACGGCTCATGCCGCGTTTTCGGGAGAACCCGGCCGATTTCGAATCGGCTGATCTCCAGCATCGCCTTGGCCAGTTCGGCAGCGCCCCGCTCCAGCATGATTTTCCCTTTTTCCGCGGTCGCTTTCGTCGCGTCTCCCGCGACCCCGCTGTGCGAAATGTCGCTCATCGCCCAGGCGAACCGGATTTTCCCTTCCATCGTCAAAAATTCAAGCTGCGACACGTCCGGCATTTCGGACACGCCAAGCTCTTCCCGAACCCAGTCCGGCTTGATCGCCAGCACCATCGACGTCTCGATGTCTCCCCCGTGAATGCCGTATTCCAGCTCCTCTTCCGTCACGAGGCCGCTCGTTGTGTCCAGGCTGTGCGGGTTGACGTAAAACACCATCAGCCCGGTCGCGACGCGAATTTCCCGCGCGGCGACGTTCAGCAAGTCCGCGTTTCCGCCGTGCGTATTGAACAGCAGCAGCCGGCGGAAGCCGCTTCTTTTCAAACTGGCTCCGATGTCGGACAAAACGCCGAGCAGCGTGTTCGAGGACAGCGAGATCGTGCCGGCGTAATCCAGATGTTCGTTGCTCTTTCCGTAAGAAACCGGAGGCAGCAGCCAGACGTTCGAATGATCGGGCAGCCGCTCCATCGTTTGCGTGAGCAGCGCCTCGCCGATGAGCGAGTCGGTCATGACCGGCAGATGCCAGCCGTGCTGCTCGACGGCGCCGACCGGCAGGACGACGAGCGCGTCTTCCTTCGGAAGCTCCTTGATCTGCAAGGAGGACAGCCGGGGCAAAAAACGTTCCTCCCAAGCTTTGCCTTCATATCTGAACATGCCTTCGTCCCTCCCGCTTTTAATGGAACTATAGTTAACATTGATTGAATACAAATTTAGAATTAATATAGATTTGAGTCAATTAACATCACACTATTTTGTAAAAATGAAGAATTTGACCTCGTTTCGTTGTATCAAAAAACATTATTACATCACATGAATATAACGCAAACGCCAGGAGGTTGACATGAACTTAACGGTCGAGGAGGCTTTAACCGTCTTTCCGTTCTCGAAAGCCAGGCTGGTCGCCGGGGAAAAGGGAAAATCGCGCAAAATCAAAGCCGTCAATACGATGGATGCGCCCGACGTCGTCAACTGGATCCGGGCCGGCGAGCTGCTGTTGACGACCGCTTACGCGATCAAGGACTCGCCGGACGAGCTGCTGCAATTATTGCAAAAAATGAACGAGCGCGGGGCGGCGGGGATCGGCCTTAAGCTGGGGAGGTACTGGTCGCAAATTCCCCAGGTCGTGCTCGACGAGGCGAACCGGCTTCATTTTCCCGTGTTGGAGCTTCCCTTTGAATTCGCATTTTCCGATCAGATGGACGCCCTGTTCCAGGCCGAATTCGAAAAAAGCACGAAAAAGCTCCACGATGCGCTGGAAAAACAGATGCGGCTCGTCCGCTTTACGCTGCAAACCGAAGACTTCTCGAACCCTTTCCGGACGATCGCCGACATCCTGGCGCACGCTATCGTCGTGTTCAACGCCCGGGGGCAAATGTTATTCAACGGCAGCGATTGGCCCGAGGCCGAATGGACCCGACAGTGGCCGTGGGCGCCCAAATACGAAAAAGGCCGGACCGCGTTCGGCTGGTTTTGCCGGATTCCGCTGATGAAGGAAGGCGAGTGCTACGGCTTCCTGATCGTCATTCCGGAAACGGGGCCGATCCATCCGGATGAGGAAGGGCTGTACCATCAGGCCGCGGAAGTGCTTTGCTATCATATGGACAAGTTCCGGGACGGCCGGCATACGATGGCCGGCTATCGATGGAGTCTCGCTGCGGAGCGTTATTTGCAGGGGCGGCTGTCCAAAGAAAGCTTCGTCGAACAGGCGAAAACGCTTGGCTCCCCGCTGCTGTCGGGCCCGTTCGTCGCGGCGCTGGCCGTCCCCGCCTCGGCCATCGAACCGGCGCAAGATTCGCCGCCGTCCGTACAGGAGTCGCTTCGGGACATCCGCCGGGAAATCGGCTATCATCCGATTTTGGGCGCGTGGGAATCGCATATTGTCGAAATCGGGGACGGGGTGCTGTTTCTCTTCAAAGCGCTGGAGCAGCCGGCGGAAAACGGAAACGAATCGTTCGTCAGGCTGTTGACCGAATGCCTGAACGAAGCGCTGGGTTCGCCGGAGGACGCAAAGGCGCGATGCTATGTGAGCAAAGTCAAGCGGGAAATAACCGAGATTGCGGACGCTTACGAGGAATGCAGGGAGGCGAGGAGGCTCGGTCGGTATTTTGGCGTCGGCGGCGCCGTCGTTTTATTTTCGGACCTGGAATTTACGTATTTGTTTTCCCACATTCCGGACGAAGCGATGAAAAAGTATTGCCGGCATCTGCTGCGCCCCCTGACGAAGAAGGACGATGAATATATTGCCGATTTTTATGCGACGCTGGAAGCTTTTTTCGCGAGCGAGGGACAGATCGGCGAGGCGGCCAAGCAGCTGTTCGTGCACCGGAATACGCTACAGTACCGGCTGGACAAAATCGGCGAGCTGCTCGGCCTCGATTTCAAGAAGGTGAGCGACCTGCTGAAGCTGAAGCTCATGCTCATGTTCAAGCACTTGCTCGCGTCCGACCAAAACGGAGCGAAAGGCGCGGCCGGTTCCCGTTCCGCGCAAAAGCGCTCTTGACGGGGGCGTTAGTCGAACCATCCTGGGCCCATTTCGGCCTCGCTCAAACGAAACAACGGCCTCCTCGGGCCGTTATTTGTTCAATGAGCAGAATTTTTCGCGAATAACGGCCCTTTACACTCACGATTGCAAGGGAACCGACCGGCGCTGCCCGTAGCTCGTCTCCGCCGCCTGCAGGAAGGAAACGACTTCCAGCATTTCGCCGTACGGAATCGGGGCGGTTTTTTTCTCGAAAAAAACCATCGCCTGTTGCAACAAACTCGCATAGAAGGGTGTCTTTCCGTCCGCGATTCGAATCGCAATCGTCTCCGAATCGGTCACGATCTCCGCTTCGAACGGCTGCCCGGGATCGTGCCTGGCGATGACTTTTCCGATGACCTCATTCTCCCAGTATCCGGTCAGAATGTCCTCCCCTCGGCTGCGTCCACCTGCACCTCTTTGCAGCCTTGGCCGAGAATGCGATACAGCATTTCGGCGCCATGAATGCCGTACCAGAAATAACGGGATTGGGTAGGCTCGATAGGAAGCGGGCACATGACGGTCGCTTTCTTGATCGTCGACCGGTCGATTCGGGCCAGCCCCTCTTCAAGCTTGACCGCATAGCGCAAGGCGGAGCCGCTCATGACCGGCGTTTCGTAGTCCCAGGCAAGCTCGACGATTTGTCGGGCATCCCGGAGCGTGATCCCCAACGATTTGTCGATGAAGACGGGCTTCCGCGCCGGGGCCGCTTGCCGGAATTGCTCCAACCGAACGCGCCCGTCGGCCGATTCCAATAAAAGGGCGTCGCAATCGTTGACGACCGACTGGATGTCGTCCGTCAGTTCCACGCCGTATTCCCGCAGCTCCCGGCAAAACCGCTCCGCCCTGGAATAGCTGAGCTCGAAATCGGGCGAACTGGATTTGTACGCCTTCGTGACTTTGCCGCCGGGCACGTAATAAGGGTCGGCCGCATCGTTCAACAGCTTCGTAAACGCAACGGCGTGAGAAGAGTCGGTGCCGATGATGCCGATCCGCAGCTTCTCCATCTTCGATCATCTCCCGTCTTTTTCCGAAGTTTGCAAATGCTTCAGCCGCTCCGCCGCGATCGCGGCCAAAATCGCCGAACCGATCGGCAAGCAGTCCTCGTTCAATCGGTATTTCGGATGATGCAGGCCGTACGCCCGCTCGGCATGCTCCTTCGGTCCCGAGCCGAGCCAAAAAAAGCATCCGGGGACATGGCGCAAATATACCGAGAAGTCCTCGCCGGCCAGCGTCGGCGCGGCTTCGATCCGCCCGGCTTTTCCGATCGTCCGGTCGATCGTCTCGTTGACGAACGCCATCGGCTCGTCGTGATTTTCCAGCACCGGCACTTGCTCGATATAGCGAAGCGAAGCCTTGCAGCGATAGCCTTCCGCGATTTGCCCGGCAATGCGTTCGATCCGTTCTTTCATCGTCGCTTGGACCTTTTTGCCGAACGTGCGCACCGTCCCCGTCAACACGGCGGTATCGGGAATGACATTGTTGGCCATGCCGGCATGAAGGCTTCCGATTGTCACGACGACCGGATCGAAAGGCGACACTTCCCGGCTGATGATCGACTGCAAGGACATGACGATCGCGGAAGCGCAAACGACGGGGTCGATTCCTTCGTTCGGAATCGCGCCGTGCGCGCCCCTGCCCTGAATATGAAGCTCGATGCGGTCCACCGATCCCATCATCGGCCCGTGACAAGTCGCCAGCTTGCCGGCGGATAACGTCGGAAGATTGTGCAGGCCGTAAATTTCGGACACGCCCGCAAGCGCCCCGTCCTCGATCATGGCCTTCGCCCCGGCGTTGATTTCCTCGGCGGATTGAAACAGAAAGCGGACGGTTCCCGGGAACGGCTGCTCCTTCAGCAGCTTCATGGCGCCAAGCAGCATGGCCGTATGCGCGTCATGCCCGCAGGCGTGCATGACGCCGGGCTTTGCGGAAGCAAACGGCACGTCCGCTTCTTCCTGGATCGGCAACGCGTCCATATCCGCCCGCAGGGCGACGATCGGTCCGTCCCGCTCTCCTTTCAAATCGGCGACGATCCCGTGCCCGCCGACGTTCGTTCGATAGGAAACGTTCAAACGTTCGATTTCGCTCGCGACTTTTCGCGCGGTTTCTTTTTCCTCGAAGCTTAATTCCGGATGGGCGTGCAAATCGCGGCGAAAAGCGACGATTTCGGCTTCCAGCCGCCGCGCCCGCTCAAGCAAACGATTCATGACGGGTTCGCTCCTTCTTCCGACAGCCATTGCTTCATCATTTTTTTGCCGGTCGGGGTTTGGGCCAGCCCGCCCTTCGCGGTCTCGCGATATTGATCGGGCATCGACAAGCCGACCTGCAGCATGACGCCGATCACTTCATCCGAAGGAATCGCGCTGCGCACGCCGGCCAACGCCATGTCCGCGGCCGCCAGCGCCGTTACGGCGCCGAAGCCGTTGCGCACGATGCAAGGAATTTCGACCAGCCCGGCAACCGGATCGCAGATGAGGCCGAGGCTGTTTTTCAATGCCAGGCCGACGGCGTGCATCGCCTGCTCGGCCGTTCCGCCTCTCAGTTCCGTCAACGCTCCCGCGGCCATCCCGATCGCGGAGCCGACCTCCGCCTGGCAGCCCCCTTCCGCTCCGGAAACAAAGGAAGAGTTCGCGACGACATAGCCGATGGCGCCGGCGGCAAACAGGCCGTTGACCATATGTTCGTCGCTCCAGCCGAAGCGCTCCTGGGAGCTGACGAACACGCCGGGAATAATGCCGCATGAGCCCGCCGTCGGCGTCGCGATGATTCTTCCCATGGAGGCGTTCACTTCGGAAACGGACAAAGCGTACGCCAACGCGCGGCAGGCTTCCGTATCCAACGAGGACGTCCCCGCATTCATGTATTGGTAGACCCGCTTCGCGTCTCCGCCCGTCAACCCGCTGCGCGAACGAATGTCCTCGGAAATGCCTTTATGCACGGCTTCCTTCATGATGCCGTAGTAATCCGTCATCTGCCCGACAATCCGTTCCCGCGGCTGATCGGATTCCCGGGCCTGCTCCCTGATCATCAGTTCCGCGATCGTCAGCTGTTCCTTCGCGCAAATTTCAATGATGCCTTGCAAGGAATTAAATCTCATCGGCAGGCTCACCTTCCGCTAGATGAATGAAATGGACGGCTTGGACGTAGGGCAATTGGCGCAAATGAGGAACGACCGCGCGGGCGTCGGCGTCGTCGATTTCGATCGCCGTCAACACTTCGCCGCTTCTCGTTTTTCTCTCGACCTTCATGTATCCGATATTAATATGGTATTGCTGCAAAATATGGGTCATGAGCGCGATCATGCCGGTGCGGTCTTCGTGAAAAATAAGGAGAGTGGGGTAGGCCGCCGAAAACTTGATTTCGAATTCGTTAATTCGCACGATTTCGATATTTCCGCCGCCGATCGAACAGCCGATCACTTCCAGGCGGCTTTCCCCCGATTGCATGACGATTTTCGCCGTATTCGGATGGACGTTCGGCAAAGCTTGCGTCATCGGATGAAAGCGAACCTGCAACCTTTCCCGCTCGGCGATGGACAGCGCATCGCGAATTCGCTCATCGTCGGTGGCAAAATCGAGCAGGCCCGCAACCAGAGCGACGTCCGTGCCATGTCCCCGGTACGTCTCGGCGAAGGAGCCGTACAAATAGATGTCCGCCCGATCGGGCAGAGCCCCGCGAGCTTGCGGGCGACTCTTCCGATGCGCGCCGCCCCTGCCGTATGGGAGCTGGAGGGGCCGATCATGGACGGACCGATAATGGAAAAAACGTCTTTAAACCTCATCGCGATCGTCCCCTTGCCTAAGCGGCGCTAGTCCGCCAGCCATTCCGCCAGATGGGCTTTTACGAAATCGTCGTCGTTCAAATGAGGATACTGTTCGTACACGCGGGTAATCTCGTCGGCCTGGCCTTCCGACAACGTTTCGTCCGGGTTCAGGCACCACGTCCCTTGAAGCAGGCCTTGACGGCGAAGAACTTCGTGGATGCCCGGGATGCACCCTTCGAAATGATGCGCCGGATCGAAAAACGCGGCATTGCAATCGGTAACTTGAATGTTGCGCGTCAGCCATTCTTTTGCGATCCGTTCGGACTTGCGGGCTTCCTTGATCTCCTCGAGCATTTCGACCGCTTTCTGCGTCCATACGGCCCAATGGCCCAGCAAGCCCCCGATGACCGGCTTTTCCACGACTTCGCCGCCGACTTCGAACCGGTACGTCGTCAGGAGATCGTTCACGATATTGTCGTCGTTGCCGGTGTACAAGGCAATTTCGTCGCGGCGGCTCGAACCGCATACGGCGCGGGCGACGTCGAGCGACTGATACCGGTTGAACGGCGCCATTTTTATCGCGACGACGTTGTCGATTTCGGCGAATTTGCTCCAGAAATCATAGGTGAAGATTCGTCCGCCGACCGACGGCTGCAGGTAGAAACCGATCACCGGCATCCGGGCGGCAACGGCTTTCGTGCGCTCGAGCAAATCCGCTTCGCTGTAATCCTTCAAGCCGCCCATGCTGAGCAATCCGGCATCGTAGCCGTATTTTAAAGCAACCTCGACTTCTTTCAAGGCCTGCTCCGTCGGCCCGCAAATTCCCGCCACCTTCAGGAATGGACGATCGAGCTTCGCCCGATCGACTTCTTCGGCGGCAAGCTGCAGCACTTTCTCGAACAGGTTGTGCTTCGGATCGCGGATTTCGAATTGCGTGGAGTGAACGGCCACGGCTACGCCGCCGGCGCCGGATGCCATATAGTAACGCGTCAAGGCGCGCTGGTGCTTTTCGTCCAATCGGCGGTCCGCGTTAAGCGCAAGAGGATGCGCGGGAATGACAATTCCGTCGTGCAAAGCTTCGAGTTTGCTTCGTTCCAGCTTCATCAGAATTTCCCCTTTCGTTCCTGGAAGTGGGTCGGCTTGTTCCAGGTCGAACCGCCGCTTTGCACCCATTCCGCCGTCCAATCGATCATCTGCAGCAGGCTCACTTTCGGGTATCCGAACGCTTGATGGGATTTCGAAGCGTTGTTCAGCAGCGCCACTTCGGCTTCGGCGCCTTCGAAGACGGCCTCTTTGCCGAAACGGGCGGCAAACTGGTTGGCGGCCCAACGAATCGACAGCGTTTCCGGCCCGGTAATGTTCATGATCGTCGGCGGCGCGCTGCATAACGTCAGGCAGCGAAGCGCCATCGAGTTGGCGTCGCCTTGCCAGATGACGTTGGCGTAGCCCGTCGTCAAGTCGATCGCCCGGCCTTCGTTCACGGCTTTCGCGATTTCCAGCAAGACGCCGTAGCGCATATCGATCGCATAGTTCAGGCGATACATCGTCATCGGGGTGCTGTTCTTATGGGAGTGATATTCGAAAATCCGTTCGCGGCCCAGCGTCGATTGCGCATATTCGCCGATCGGCTCGGGAGCGACGGATTCGTCCGCGCCGCCGCTGCGCACCGGCATGAACGGATAAATATTGCCGGAGGAAAACACGACGATGCGGGAGTCCTTGTATTTTTCGGCTACCCGCCCCGGCAAGTAGGCGTTCATCGCCCAAGTGAAATGCTCGCGGCCGGTCGTGCCGAATTTGTTGCCCGCCATGTAGATCATGTTGTCCGCGTGCGGCAAAGCCTGAAGCGCGGCGTCGTCGAGCAGGTCGCAGGAAATCGTTTCTACGCCGACGTCCGCAAGCTCCTGTCTCGCCTCCGGATTGGAAAACCGGGACACCCCGATCACTTTTTTGTTCAGGCCGCCTTCGCGAATCGCGTTCACCGCAAGCCCCGCGAGGGTCGGACCCATTTTCCCTCCGACGCCCAGCAGCATAATGTCGCCGTCTATTTTGGCTAAATCCTGGATCAGTTCCTCCGTCGGCCGCGTCAAAACCGCAAGCAATTGCTCGACTGTATTCATCGAACGAGCTCCCTTCCCTTGTCGAATTACTTTCATTCTACCGGCAACAAGGATTAAAAGACAGGACGATTAATTGTCTTTAAAACAACAAAAGACGGACCGAAGTCCGCCTTTCGCTTCTAAAATGATTTCCCTTCCAAAAAGCTGAACCGGTACAGCTGGCGCGGACGGCCCTTCGGCACTTTCTCCATGCCGGAGATGTCGACCAGGCCGTGATCGATCCACAGCAGCAGCAAGCGATGCGCGCTTCGCACCGTAATGTTGAGCATCGCCGCCAATTCATGCACATGAAATTCGTATTTTTCATGCTTCGTCGTATAGGCGACCAGCTTGCTCAAGTAGCTGCTGGTCATCCCCGCTTCTTCCGCTTTTTTCACGAGCGCGTAATCGAGCGGGGCAAGGGTCGCCTTGACGGGGTCGGCCATTTCCAACGGGCCGATCATGCTTTTGTCTTCGCGCACGATAAAGCACGCATTGCCGCCCGCTTCCTTCGCCTTGCGCAGCGCCTCGCGCGCGTTCGTTCCCGCTTCGTTGGCCGTCATGCCGAAGCCGACGCCGAAGCTCAAGCTGACATTGAAGCTTTGCTTGGCGTCCTTCGCGAGCGGAATCGTTTTGTAGCCGCCCGTTTCCCGCTCGAACACGCCCCGCGTCGTGAAAAACAAATATTCGTCTCCGCCCAGATAGGTCAAGTAGCCGTCGAGCGATTCGACGTAGCTGAGCACCATTCGCTGAATATCCAGCTTCATCAATTGCACTTCATGCTCGCTCGGCCGCTTCATCACGAGCTTGTGAAACTCGTCGACGTTGAGGATCCCGACGACGATCTGCGCTTCCTTGTTGCGCCGCGATTCCGTCGACAATAACGCGCGCTCGAGCGTGACGATAATATCCTGGTCCGAAGGCGCCATCCAATGATTCGGCACCCCGAGCTGCGCCAATTGCCTGGCGACGGCCTGCACCCCCGTCAGCGCGAGCGAACTTTTCCCGGCGGCATGCTGCTCTTGGTGGAACTGCGCCAGCTTCTCCGCGGAAGCATAAGAGGGACCGTTATAGACGGCAAATTCCAAATCCGAAATGCCAAGCTCCCGAGCCGCCCTCTTCACGTTCACTTTGGTCAGGGAATCCACCGAAATGCCGCGCGACAGTTTGCCGGCATGCGCTCCGTAAAATAAAGCTTTGTACAAGCCGGCTTCGGTGATCGGAACGTAGTGAACCGGAATCGGCAGCTTGAGGCGGTCTTTGACCTTTTTGCTTGTCAGCGGACCGGACAGCAGCAGCACTTCCGCGTCCGCGCTCGCGCGTTCCGCGATCGGCAAAATATCCTGTTCGTGCTCGACAAGGTAAAACGCGGGCAAAAACGTAGGAAACGTTTTGATCACTTGCTTGATTTGCTCCACGATCTCCAACGTTCCGATAATTCCGATTTTAATGACCATAACGACCACATTTCTTTTGAAGTGTCGCTCGGGAACGAAAGCTAGACGACGTCATGCTCCAGCCACTGTTCCCGCACGAGGCGGGCAAACCGGACGTAATGCTTCATGCTCAGAACTAACGGATGGTCCGGATGCTCTTGCTGCTGCGCCTCCAGGAAGGGTTCGGCGGCATCGATGACGGCCTGAAGCTGCGATACGATTTCGCAGCGCCGCTCTTCCGCAATCGCCCCGACCTTCAACGGATCGACCGCCCGGGCCGGAAACAGGGGAACGTTCCAGGACGTCAAGGCCGGAACCGTTTGTTCCAATCGTTCCAGCAGGCGCCTGGCGTCTTCTCTCATCGACGGTTCGAAAGCATGATAATAGTCGGCTTGAATGTCCTCGATCGTTTCATGCCACAGCGCTCTGGCAAACACATAGCTGTTATAGCCGTGATTCCATTGCCAAGGATACGCCTCGCATTGAGGACAGGGTACGACAAGATTCGCGATCCCGTCAATCCCCAGCCTCGCGTAGTCCGCGATATCCTGCGCGATCCGGGACGGCAGCATCGGAAACAGCGGACTCAGCATGAAATGGTCGCTGTAATATTCGAAGATCGTCGCTTTGCGGCCGTTCCGGCGGATTTGCGCGATCCAATCCCGCAAAGCGGCATAGGCGCGGCGATCGCTTTCGCTTCTCGCCGTTGCGTAGTCATCGCGATAATCCCGGCCCCAATAGGCATATAACGTCTCGATGGACGAAGAACCGGGATGCCCGCCCCGTTCCAGCATATCCCAAGCCAAACCGGCATTGTAGGCAATATGTTCGACCTCGACGTCCAGCCCGGCGCCGGCGAAAGCGGACTGCAGGCGTTCGGTAAACGCGATGTACGACCCGAGGAAATCGCCCGCTTGCCGATGCTTGATATCTTCGGGCCAAAGCGAAATTCTCGCCAGGTTCCCCACCTGCTTGCAGTAATCCGCAATGCGGTCGAAAAACGGGGCCTGCCAGCCCAAATCCGCATAGTCCAGCTGTTTTTTGGCGGTGTAAGGATGATCCGCCTGCGAAGCCGCCGCCGATTCGGCCGGGTTTATAAAAAACTTCGCGCTGTGCCCGCCGAGCGTAATCGTCAAGCCTCGATCGGCGATCATCTCCTGCAAGGCATGCCCGATTTTATCCCATAACGAAAACGTAAAAAAGACTTCGTTGATTTTATTTTTGGCCAGCCAGTCGACCATCGCTTGCATATAGGGAATATCGTCGATCGTTTCGAATACGAATCCGCGCCGCTCCATGACGGGAACGAAATGCCGTCTGGAAGAAGATTTCCCCCCGTTCCCGATCGCGGCCGGATGCGGGCCCGGATAAATCCACCGCAAGCCGAGCTCCCGTTCTAAGTAATGGTAAACCGCGAACAGAACGGCCCGTTCGGAATTTCCCGTCAGATAGGTCGTTTCTCCCTCCTCGGCAATGACGAATTCATCCGAATAAACGGCGGCTTTCAATCGCGCCGCGGCGTCCGGAACCTGCCCGTTCGAGGATTGCGAAAGCTGCCGCCAGGTCGCCAAAACGACGCGCTCCGGCACCGCATTCGACTTGGCGTTTGTCAGATGGGCCGCCAGCTCCGCTTTCGCGAATGCCAGCACCCGATGATCTCCGAGAATCCGGATATCGATTGGCTTATCCATGCGCCGCACCGTCCTTGGAAAGTCCGAGCTCGGCCCGCTGGGCGATAAGCGCCCGCTGCAAAACGTCGACCGGAACGTCCGTATTCGCGCAGCCGAGCCGAACGGCAATCGCCGCGGCCGTGCCGGCCGCTTGACCGATCGCCATGCAGCTGGGCGTAAGACGCGTCGTCGCCTGGGCTTCGTGCGTCGTCGATATGCAGCGGCCCGCCAGCAACAGATTGGTCACCTGCCGCGGCACGATGCAGCGATACGGAATATCGTACGCTCCGCCCTCGCGAATAAAGTTCGCCGTAATGCCTTTGCCCTCGGGATTATGGATATCGATCGGATATCCGCTCCTTGCGATGACGTCCGGGAACCGTCGGGCGTTCAGCACGTCGATGCCGGTCAATACGTATTGGCCGACGATGCGCCTCGTTTCGCGAACCCCGATTTGCGTGCCTACCGCGGACACGGACGCTTGCTCGAAGCCGGGAATGCGCTCCCTGAAAAACCGTTCCAGCTCGAGCACCTGCTTTCTTCCTTCCAGCTCCGCCTTCGTCAAGTCCGACGCGGAGGTCGGATCCAATCCGGATACGCGGGATACGTTAATCAAGGCCTCGTCTTCGCCCGGCCCGATAAAAAACAGCACGCCTTCCCGCGGAATGGACAAATTCGCTCGGTTCCACAGATCGAAAAATCCCGACACCGCGGTCAACGGGACGTCGTCAAGCTGCGCGATCAGGGACTTTTCGTAAAATTGATCGGGATGCTCCTTCATATATTGCTTGATCCGATCCGTCCGGACGCCCTTCATGCGGAACTTCATCGTCATCGGCTGAACTTTATGATTCTCGTTGCCTTGCTCCCATGGCGCTCCCGCCCGGTACGCAATATCCGCATCGCCCGTCGCGTCGACGAAAAACTTCGCACGGAGCGTCTCGATGCCGCTTTTATTATAAACGGTCACGCTGTCGATAACGCCGTTTTCCTGCTTGACATCGATCGCCGAGGTATGAAGCAAAAGCTCGGCTCCGCTCTCCTGCAGCATTTCCGTCGCCACAACTTTGAACACTTCGGGATGATAGGGGGTCAAGGAATACGCAAAGCCGATCGTATCCCGCAAATGACCGGGCGAAGCTCCTCTTTCGCGCAACCGGTCGACCAGCTCCTGCGCCAGGCCTTTGATGACTTGTTCGCCGGCGGAGGAATGAAAGGTCATCCACGGATAGACCAACGCCGCCGTCGACATGCCGCCAAGAAATCCGTATCGTTCGATCAGCAAGGTCGAAGCGCCGTTTCTCGCCGAGCCGATCGCCGCCATAATGCCTGCCGGACCGCCGCCCAATACGATCACATCGTAGGATCGAGACGTAACCATCGTTTGTCCTCCCCCTTTATCCGTACGAGATAACGGTGCCGATAACATCCGTTTTGCGAATATAGTTTTCGTAAGCCGCTTGCGCCTGTTCCAACGGATATTCGTGCGTCAAAATCGGCTTGACGGAAATCCGTCCTTTGGCCAGCAGTCGAATATACTCCGCCGTATTCCGGCCTTCCGTCCAGCGAACGAAACCGACCGGATAATCGATATTGCCTTTTTCGTAATGAACGTCGTACCGGCCCGGACCGCCGGCCCGGGAAATCAGGATTTGCGCTTCTTTCGCGAACATTTTTTCGCGCGTAAATTCCGGCTGGATATCGCCGACGATGACGACCTTTCCGCCCAGGCGAACCCGATCCAACGCTTTATCGATCATCGCCCGCCCCGGTCCGCTCGCGCATAATAGCACGGCATCGACCCCCTGGCCGCCGGTCCGCTTCGAGATTTGCTCATCCAGCTCCTCGTCGCTTGCGTATGCCTGCTCGACGCCGCATCGCTTCATTTGCTCTACGCGCTGCGAGCTGATATCGATCGCCAAGGTCTCGTAAGCCGCCGCTTCCGAGACTTGCGCAATCAGATTTCCCAGCATCCCTAATCCTACGACCAGGACCGTCTCGCCGAACCGTACGTTCGCGACGCGCAAAGCATGAATGCCGATCGCCCCAGTCCCGCATAGGCCGCCTCCTTGCCGTTCACGAGATCGGGGACCCCGGCGATCAGATTGGTCGGCACGTGCAGGATTTCGCCATGATGAACATAAGGGGCTCCGTAACAGGCTACGCGCTGTCCGATCCAGGCCGGATCCGCTTGTTCGCCAACCTCGACGACGACCCCATGGCGCTGTACCCGATGAAGGCCGGCTCCGTCCGGGTCCGGCTTTTTTCCAGAATGCCCAGCTCGGTCCCTGCGCTTATGCCGGAATACATCGTTTTCACTTTGACGTGACCGGCAGGCAGGGCGGGCTCCGCTTTGTCCAAAACGGCAATGACCCCTTGATTCGCTGCAATGGCTCTCATTCTTCTTCTCCTTTGACGGAAACTTGCTTTCGATATTCGCTTGGCGAAATTCCGTAATATTTTTTGAACGTGGTGGTAAACGTGGACGAATTCAGGTAACCGGTTTTTTCGCCGATTTCGCCGATGGATAGATGGGTATCTTTCAAAAATTCGCGCGCGTGCATCAGCCGCACCTTGTTTAAATACTCGATGTAATTGATGCCGAACGTTTTCTTGAAGTAATTCGAAAAATATTTAGGCGTCGTTTCCAGCACTTCGGCGATATGATCCAAGTACAAGTTTTCCATGTAGTGAAGTTCGATGTATTGCGTAATGAAAGCGGGATTCAATTTCGCCTTGGCATTCGGCGTTCCGAATTTCGCCAGCTTTTCGATGACCTCGATGAGGGCGCGCTCGATCTCGCCGTAATCGTCGATGTCCTCGATCGTTTGCAAAAATCGGTTTTCGATTTCGTAAAGCTCTTTTAACGATTGCGAGAAGCTGCCCATGTTCCGGAACAAATAAAAAAAGATCGATTTCGCCACGTACTTGATTTGGTGATCGTGAATATTCCGGTTCAAGTTTTCTTTTAACGTTTCCCTGACGATCTGGATGCCTTCGTCTGCCTTCCCGTTCAAAATATAGTTCGATAACTTTTCCATATTTTCGTAAGGGAAATAGATATTCCAAACAAAATCGATTTTTTCGGCATCCATCACTTTGGACGTTTCTTGCACGTTGCGGTATTTATTAGCATTTTCTACTTCTTTATAAGCCGTCCGACAATTTTCCATATTCGTTCTGTACGTTTTGCTGAGGCATGCCCATATTTTCAAGCCGATCAATTCTTCTTTCTCGGCCTCGTTCAAAACCTGGTTCATTCGTTTCAGATACGTTTCGCGAGAATTGGCTTGCCGGAGAAAAATAAGGACGATAAATTGCTCGTTCGAATAATGAAACACCTCGGCGTCGATCCGGGCCTTGGCCAAGCTTTTTTGCAATTTTTCCGAAATGGCCTCCGCCGGCAGCGAGTAGCCCTTGGGCGTCCCCTTCTCCCGCACTTGCAGCAACGCCATCATAAAATAGCTGCTTTGAAAAAATTGGGAGTAATACGTTTGCAATTGGCGATCGTATTCCGCGGAAAACGAATAATCGTCCAAAATGCGCAAAAACGTATTTCTTCTCAGTTCCACTCCCATATAGTTCAACTGCTCTTGATACTCCTTGTTTTCCGTTTGCAACCTGGAAATCGCGCTTTTGATTTTGCTAAAATCGTTTCCTTTGCTATTTTCCCCTCCGAGCATTTTCATGATGCCCTTCACCGGTTTAAACAAGTAAATGCTTAATAAAACGGCAAGCAATACCGCGCTCAAAATGCCGATCAACAGAATGGACCGGTTCCCCAGCGCTACCGATTTCAAGTTTTGAAATTCGTACGGCACCTTGCTGATATAAACGAAATCGTTGTAGGCCGAGGTGTAAATCGTATACTCGAAATTTTCCTTCTTCACGGAGACTTCGCCGTCGGGCGCGGAATTCGCCGCTCCGTTCCCCTCGAAATACAAATCGTTTAACAGTTCGACGATTTCCAAATTGCGGTCCGTGCTGAAAATCGCGTTGTGATTCTGGTCCAGCACCTTTAGAGAGGAGCCGGGAATGAACGTCGATTGCCCGTATTGCGCCATGAGCTTTTTCACATCGACCGCGATGATGATGTTTTTGTTTGCGGCGTTAAAGCGATTCGAGCTGGCGATAAACATGATTTCTTCCGTGCGGTAAGTCCGAAAATCGGTATTGACGACCTGATATTCCGTTGCCGGAAATACCGTCAGCGAATGCTCGGAATTCACGAAGTTTTTCCAATAGGCGAGCGAATAGTTCGGGTTGATATATTTGTCGCTAAAGAGGAGATCGAACTTCGTCGTTCCTTCCGTCGTAATGGCAATGTCGCCCTCGTCATAAAAAACGATAATTTCGTCGACATACTCCGTCGTCATGTTTAAATACTTTAAATTTTCGACGAGTTTGCCCGCTTGAATCGGGTCCAGCATGCCATATTCGTTGACGGGATAGTCATAAGGCGGCATTTGCTCGATCGAAGTGATCAGGTTATTGATCGTTTGAAAGGTATTGTCGAAATATTGAATGGTGGATTGCGTCGCCAATTGGCCGTTTTCTTTGACTTTTTCATAAATACTGGTGATCGATGAACGATAGACGGAATAGGTTGACAGCGCCATAATGAAAATAACCAATAGCAACGCCAAAAAGATTTGAGTAACGCCAAGGCTCGTTATAAATCGTTTCATGTACAACCATTCCTTTGTCGCATTTCATTCATCTTCACCGTACGTTAGGTCAATCGGCTATGCAACTTCATTCAGCCTTTCTCGGATCCCAGCATGACCCCTTTGGCAAAATATTTCTGGGCGAACGGATAAACGATCAAAACCGGGATCATCGTCAGGACGATCGTCGCGTTTTTCTTCGCCTGCGGCGCCAACGCCGCGGCTTCGACCAGCGCCGAGCCGCTGTCTTCGCTGAAGACCAGCATATCTCTCAGAACGACCTGCAGCGGATACAAGGAGTCCGTATTCAAATAAATCATCGGCAAGAAATAGCTGTTCCAGTGGCCGATAAAGTAGAACAACGCGATCGAAGCGAGAGCCGGCTTGGACAGCGGAATCATCATGCTGAACAAAATGCGATATTCCGAGGCGCCGTCCACTTTCGCCGCTTCGCGGACCTGGGAAGACATGCCTTCAAAGAAGCTTTTCATAATGATCAACTGGAAGGTCCAAATGGCATTCGGAATGACCAGCGCCCATACGGTATCGATCATGCCCAATTCCTTGACGATCAGGTAGTTCGGAATGATTCCGGGGTTCAAAAACATGGTGACGACGATAAAAAACGTCCACTGCTTGCGGCCGATAAATTCGCGTTGGGCCAGCGGATAAGCGGCCATCGCCGTCAACAGCACGTTAATGAACGTCCCCAGCGCGGTATACATAATCGTATTCAAATAGGCCCGGGGAATTTTGATATCGTTCAACACTTGAGCGTAAGCTTCGAAATTCAGCCCTTTCGGCCACAAGAAGACTTTGCCTTGCGTTACGCTTGCGGTATCGCTCAACGATACGGCCAAAATATAGACGATGGGAAACAACGTAGAACAGGCTACAAGCAGAAGAACGATGGTATTTGCGACATCAAACCAATGTAAACGATTCCTTTTTACCATAATCCGCTGCCCCCCATGCGTTTGCTTATCCGGTTCGAAATCAACAAGAGGGCCATCGCTACGAACGCCTCGAATAAGCCGACGGCGGCGCCGTAGCTGTAATCGTTATCCAGCAAGCCTTTGCGGTAAACGTATGTCGAAAAGACGTCGGCCACTTCATAGGTCATCGTATTATACAAAATCAATACTTTTTCGTAGCCGATCGTAATCATTTGGCCTGTCTTTAAAATAAACATAACTAAAATCGTTGGTAAAATGCTAGGCAAAGTCACGTTGAACATCATCCGGAAACGGCCTGCGCCGTCCACGCGAGCCGCCTCGTACAGCGTCGGGCTGATCCCGGCAATCGCCGCCAAATAGACGATGGACTCATAGCCCGCGTTCGTCCAAATTTCCGACAGGATGTAGATCGGCCGGAACCAATCCGGATCGATCAGGAAATACTTGCTTTCGAATCCGAACCATCCGATGATTTTATTCACGATCCCGTTCGTCGGAGACAGGAAGTCGATAATCATGCTGGAAATAATGACGACCGATAAAAACGTCGGCAAATAGCTTGCCGTTTGCACCCCTTTTTTGAACCAGGACACCCGTACTTCATTCAGCAGCATGGCGAGCAAAATCGGGAACGGAAACGAAAAGACCAACGTCAGAAAACCGAGCAAAAACGTATTGCGGAATAACATCCAAAAGTCCGGGGAATTGAAAAAGTTTTGAAAATGCTCAAAGCCCACCCACGGGCTGTCCATCACTCCTCTAAAGACGCTGTAGTCTTTGAAGGCAATGATCAAACCGTATAGCGGCCCGTAACGGAACAACAAGTAAAACACGACGCAAGGGAGAAAAATGATTAACAATTGCCGGTCGCGAACGATCTTTTTGCCAAGCCTGGCGATGCCGGAACCTTGCACGATCTTAACCTCCTTGGTAAGAGAGTGGCACTAGACGAATCTAGTGCCACTCTGCAGTCAGGTCGGAATGAGTTATTGCGCGGAATCGTAACGCGCTTGGGCGGCGTTGTAAATTTCCAACAATTCGGTGACGCCGAGCGAATCCGCTTGGGCAACCCATGCGTCCCATTGCTCCTGACCGTATTTGGCATCCAGTACGTATTTCGTGTTGAATTCTTCCGAAGCCGTTTGAATTTTCGTCTTCAAATCGGCGATTCGCGACGTTTCGTCGTTCGTGAAGTTAAGAACGGGATCCAGCGGTTCGAAAGAACCTTTCTCGTTCATCATATCTTGAGCTTCCTGTTCTCTTTCCGTGTAGTTATAGTAGACGGAACGGTGGTCGGGACGAACGTAAGCCCCTCCAGCCACATGCCGTATTTCTCGTTCAACACCGTAATATCGATCGTTTCCACGTCGGCGAGCTCCGGATAAACCGGCTTGCCGTTCTCGTCCCACTCGAAGTTCACGCCTTCGACGCCGATCGTCATCAGCTCGGAACCGGACGGGCTGGTCAAATAATCGAGCAGCTTAAGGGCCGCTTCGGCATTTTTGTTGTTCGCGACCGCGATGCCCCAGCTCGCGTCGATTTCCGGAAGGGAACGAATGTTGCCGGTAGGTCCGATCGGATTGGCATAACGCAAGTCGTATTCGGGGTTGGCGTCTTTTACCTGGTTGTAGAACAGATCCAGGCGGCCGATCCAGTCCCAAGTGACGAAAGATTGATCCGTCGTCATTTTCGACGTCCAGGCATCCGTAGTCGACGTCAAAAACTCGGGATCCATCAGGCCTTCGGAGTACAGCTTTTTCATGAAATCAAGCTCGTCCTTGTGAGCGGCCTGGATCGAAGCGAATTTCCATTGTCCGTCCGCTTCGTCGTAGTAAACCGGATATTCCGTGGACCCGACTCCCCAGCCGTAAGCCCAGTCTTTGAAGATGGATACCCCCGTTTTCGAAGCGTACGGGTAAGAGGAAGGATAGATTTCCTTCAATTTCTTCAGCGCTTGATAGAACGAATCGGTATCCGTCCAAGGCTCGATTCCGTTCGCCTCAAAAACGTCGGCGCGATACATGAAACCGTGGTTGACGTCGCGGTTCATTTTGTAGATCGGCCAGGAGTAAAGCTTGCCGTTTTGGTCGCCGTACGAATCGACAACCCAAGGATTTTCTTCAAGATATAATTTTTTGAAGTTGGGAAGCATGTCGGCATAATCGTTAATGGCAACGACCGCTCCTTCTTGGCCGATATCGTTCAATTCGGGAATTTTCAAGCCGTGGAAAATATCCGGCAAATCTCCCGACCCCAGGGTAACGCTTAGCTTATCCAGGTATTGGGAACTCGAAACGGTTTGAAAATTGACTTTAATGCCGGTCCGCTTTTCGATTTCCTGGGCGACCAACGAGTTGTTAACCTCGTATTCGCCGACCAGCATCCACGTGATTTCCGTCGGCTCGTCTACAAGCGGCAGCGTCAGGCCTCCGGTGTCGCCGTAATCCGCTGAAGCGCTTTCCGTCGGAGCCGCGCTGCCCGCGCTGCCGCCTCCTCCGTTCGTACCGCCCGCATTCGAATTTCCGCCGTTATTGCCGCTGCACGCAGCCAATAACGTCATCGCCATCGCAAGCACCAACAGCATGACCATCGATTTTCTTGTCAACTTCTTTGACATCTTTTTACCTCCCCTGATTTTTGGTTGCCAGGTCGTCGACCTGCATGACATTTATTCTATGAACGGTCCATTTGATTGTAAATTTAGGGTTATCTTTGACTCTCGTAATTTTAACCCCGAAAATCGCCCAACACCCGATTTCCCTTTAAAATCAAGGGTTTTTCCGGTGTAGAAAATGATAAAACGGAGGAAATTAATAATTTTTCGCGGGTTTTTTCCGATCAAAATCCGCTTGTCTTTCTGTGCTCGCGATTGTAAAAGGAAGATGAACCCACGATTAAAAATGGCACTTTTTTCTTGTTTCTCCTGGCAAGGCGAATGATCCTTCTCTTTTTTTCGGCAAAAAATAAAAGCGGATACAATTCACCGGTAATGTAACATACATTAACAACTATCTTCGGCCGATGCAAATGAAAGAGCCGGCGAACTCGACGCTAATCCGGGATTAGGTCGGTCTGCCGGCTCCGGGTTTTCATTTGAACCTACAGCAGCTTCAGCAAGTTATCGATGCTTTGCATCGCTTCCGCGCGCGTCAGGCGGCTTTGGGGGGCGAACAAGCCGTTCCCCCGTCCGCTTAACAGGCCTAACCGTTGCGCTTCGGCGAAGCTTTCTTTCGCCCATTCGCCAATCTCGTTCGCATCCGCAAATGGAAGTTCGGCCGCTCCGTCGGATCCTTGACCGTCGGAGAATTCATAGGCTCGAATGAGCAGCGCAGCCAACTCTTGCCGGCGGATCGTTTCGTTCGGATTGAACCGGTCGGCGCCATTGCCCTGCACGATCCCGTTTTCGAATGCCGCAGCGACGAATGAGGCGTACCAGGCATTTTCATCTACGTCGGAGAAGGCTCGATCTCCGGGGGCCGTTCCCGCCGACAAATGAAGGGCACGGGCCAACAGGGCCGTAAATTCGGCGCGCGTCACTTCGCGATCCGGCGCGAATTCCGTTTCGGATACGCCCGTGGCGATGAATTTGGCCGTCAGATTGGAGATGGCATCGGAAGCCCAATGTCCCGCCGCGACATCCGCGAACGTTTTATCCACTTCGGCAACCACATATCGGCCCTCCTCCGTTACGGAGGCAACAATCCGGCCGTTTTCCGCCTTGCTCTTCACGAACCGCAGCGAACCGTCCTCGTTTACCTTAAAGACGTTCGTTTTATTCGGATCCGACGCTTCGATCGGGAAGCTTACGTTCAAGCCCGCTTCTTTACTTAGTCGGATAGCCGTTCCGTCCGATTGCGTTAAACGAACGGTATACACGTCCGATTGGAAGGTTACATTCGCATTCGCTTCGTTTGCGGCCGCGTTCAAAATGCTCGCGGCTTCGTCAGCGTCCGCCGGTTGAACCGTTACGAGAACCGGTTGACCCTCTCCGGCTTGGGACAGGACGTTGACCGGAATTTCCACGGAAAAGCGATCGTTTTTCAACACGACCGAAGATCCGCTTACGATTTCGCTGGCGTTGCCTGGAAGTTCGACGACGGTAACGTTCGCGCCCAGTTCGATGACGGCATCGCCGCGCAGTTCCGTTTCGGAAACCGTCTGTTTTTCAGGCGCGCTTTCCGTCGGCGTTTCGATCGGACCGGACGGAATGGGCACCGGATTCGCCCCCGCCCCCGGATTCGTGCCTTCGCCAGGATCCGTTCCTTCGCCCGGGTCCGTTCCTTCGCCAGGATCCGTACCCTCACCCGGATCCGTGCCTTCGCCTGGGTCGGTTCCTTCGCCCGGGTCGGTTCCTTCGCCCGGGTCCGTGCCCTCACCCGGCTCCGGATCGGTCCCGGCGCCGTCTTCGAATTTGACGACGTATCGCAGCTTCGAGATTCCGTCCGTCCCCGTAACGCTAATGACCGTTTGATGTTCGGCCGAATCGTCGATTTCCACGATCGCTCCGGCTTGCGCGGCGGTTGCCGTTACCTTGCCTTTTTCCGCGCTGTCCAGCACATAGGAGGTTACGCCCGGCGTAAAGGCCTCTACCGGCGTGCCGTCGATCCGTATGTCGGATAACGTGGCATCCGTTTCGGGAATTTCGATCTTCGACAAATTCGTGCCCGCTTCGGGAGCGAAATAAATCGTGCCGTTGATACCTAACGTCATGCTGTTTACGAAACCGTCGTAAACGAGTTTATATTGCAGCGTTTCCGGATCAATCGCATACAATTTACGCGATAGCGTCGTATACAGCATGCCGTCCGGCGCAAACCGGATTTCATAGGGCATCCATTTGCTGGAGTTGTACAAGCTCGGATTGATCATTTTTTGCTTCGCGATTCGGATCTCGTTAAGATCGCTTACGTCAAGGGCGAAAATCGTGCCGTCCGCAATCCCCCACAGCAATCCGTCCGGTCCGAATTCAAGCGAACCGATCATGCGCGGAGCTTCGTCGATCGTCAATCCCAGGTCGGACAATTTGATTTTTTTCACGACTTTTTCTTGAACCGCATCCCATATAAAGATGACCGCTTCCGTTTCGGACGGGTCAATGCCCAATCCGCCCCAAACCGTCGTGCTTCCGTATAGATAACCGTCTTCGTAGGCCAATCCGATTATGCTTTGATTCGGCACGAGGTCTTCATGATCGAACTGTTTCCATTCCTTCGTCCGATCGTCATACGTGGCCAAGGAGCCGCCCAAATAGCCGTAGTCGGGCACGGTGCCGACGAACAGCCGGTCGTCGCCGGAAGTAATTGCGAACGGTCTGTCCTGATGCTCGATATCGAAAACCATCACGGGATTTTCGTTCATGACCGTTTCTTGGGTCGGATCGTACTCGTACATGACGGCGGACACGTACGTCCCGTAATAGACTTTCCCGTTCAGGAAGCCGATGCCCTCGGGCTGGGCGAACGTAGGCAAGTTTTCGACGATCGTTTCGGAAAACGGATCGT
The DNA here is from genome assembly GCF_016937515.1 of Cohnella algarum. Taxonomy (NCBI): domain Bacteria; kingdom Bacillati; phylum Bacillota; class Bacilli; order Caryophanales; family Paenibacillaceae; genus Cohnella; species Cohnella algarum. The sequence continues at coordinate 3,607,046 of NZ_JAFHKM010000002.1, read as the reverse complement.
AAACGCTCATCCCCCGTTGGTAGCCGCCCATATAAAGCCGGCCGTCGAACCCCGTTTGCAGCGATTGAATATTGACGGGCATGAGGTCCACTTCCAGCGGGACGTAATCCAAAGTCCCTTCCTCTAAATCCGCGTATAAATATTCGCCGTATTGCGTTATGATCGCCAAAATCGTTTTGCCCGCTTTTTCACCGGACTGCGGCGTAATCCAGGTCATGTCCTTCACGCGCGGGGTATCCGGCAAGGAAGCGTCCAACTCGATTGGCGCCGTTTTCTTGGCCTCCATATCGTACGAATACAGCGAAGTGTTGTATTTGTAGTAGACCAAATTCCCGTTTTTCGGATCCGGTTCGGAGAACATGTCGTTGTAGGAAAACTCCGCATCGACCGCGCCGGTTGCCGCATCGATAACGACCATTTTTTGTGTGCTCACCGCGGCGAAAATTTTGCCGTTGAGGACATAGACCGCCCCCATCGTTCCCGTCGTCCCCGAATATCCGGGAATCGGGATTTCGGTTTTTTCGCCCGTAATCCGATCGACCTTGTACAATCGGACCGTCGTTCCCATTGCGGCATAAAGATACCGATCGTCCACCGCAATGCCCCGAACGTACTGCTGTCCCGGTTCTACGACCCCGTAATTGCGAAACGCGCGATTGGCTACGTCGTACTCGTACAATTTTCCGTGCGTCAGCGAATTGTACGTGCCGCCGTATATTTTGCCGTCAATCGCAGCCAGATCCCATGTCCAGTTATCCGTCGTATTGTTGCCCAACGCTTCGACTTCCCGTTTGACCGAATCGTAACGATACAGCTCGCCGTCTTCCGTGCCCGAGAAATACACGTTTTGATCGTCGCCGATCGTCATCGCCCACGTGGCAATGGTATTCGGAATCACTTCGGAAAATTTCAGTTCCCCGGTATCTCCGTCGAGCACAAAGAAAGTGCCCGGCTTGCCGTTCGTCACGAAATATACCTCGTTGTCGCCGTTTTCAAGCGTTTGAATGGCTCCCGCTTGACCCAGGCTTACGTCGACCATCGCTCCCAAATCGACGGGAGCGCCATATTCGCGCGCAAGCGGCGTTTCTTTCGGCATGACCGAGATCGTGACGTTGTCGAAATAAGCCTTCGTCAAGCTCGGATTGCCGGAGTAGAACGAGACGGTGATGTACGCCGCGCCTGCCGGAATTTCGACCGTTTTGCGCATCGTCGACCATTTTTCGGTTCCCAACGTGTTGCCCGAGAACAGCTCCGTTGCCGATGCGCCGGCCGAGCTGCCGTCTTGCTGAAAGAAATTGACCTCAAGCACGATGTTATGCGTCTGGGAAAGAACGTACACGTCGCTTGACACCAATACCGAATCCCCCGGCACGGCCGCGATCGGATCGCTCATGACGCGGAACCCGATTTCCGTGCTCGCGTCTTCGAAGTACAGGCTTTGGCCGCCTTCTTTTGCGATCGCGCTATTCAAGGCTGCCGTTCCTCCGGCGGCCGCCGGATCGACGGTCCAGTTCGCAATTCCGCCTTCGATCGGGGCCGCTTCAAAACCGCCGTTTTGAATATCCGACGGATACGAATCGTCCGGAGCGGTCGCCTCCACGACGTCGACTGTCACATCATCGATATACATTTCCGTAATCGACACGTAACCGGAATAAATCGATACACTTGCCGATACTGTGCCAGCCGGCGCAACCTGGTCCGCATTCGTTATCGGATTCCACTCGTTCGCCTTCGTCGCGCTTGCCGGATGCAATTTATTAATCGTTTGGATGATGGTCCCTTCGCCGTCGTAGAAATTAATTTCCAGAACGACGCTGTGCGTTTGCTGAACGCGGTACACTTGGGCGCCGACGCTGACTTTGCTGCCCTCCTTCACGGCGAACGGGTTGCTGAAGATGCGATACCCGCCGGCGGAAGTGCTGTCCTTGTCGTAAAAGTACAAGCTGGCGCTGCCCGACTTCGCGATCGAACGGGAGATGGCGCTTTCGCCATAGGAAGCCAAAGCCGGCTGCACCGTCCAGCCCGGAACGCTTCCGTCGGCTTCGGCCTCCAGTTCGAACCCGGGATTGATCAAGGCGGTGCCGATCGGAGGCTCGTTGCCCGAACCGTTGTCTTCTCCGTTATCGCCCGCAGGCGCATGTTCGTAAACGACGACATCGTCAAAATACGCCTTCGTCCGGCTTACATGTCCGGATTCGAACGATAATAACGCGGAAACCGCTCCTTCCGGCGCCGTTACGACAGCGGAGCTCAGTTCCTGCCAGCCCTTTCCTAAAAGGTCCGCGGCCGTTTTGCCGACTAAAATTTCGCCGACGGAAACGCCGGCTTCATTATAAAAATACAATCTCAGGTTTAAGCTGTGCGTCTGGGCGACGGAGTTAGCGCGAAGCGAAAACGAATAGGAATTCCCCGCCGTAACCTGCATTTTTTCAGACCGCAGTTGAAGCCTTGAAGCGCTTTCGCCGTTGACCGTATAAATATCGTCCAGCAGCAGCGCAGGGTTGCCGTCGACCGAATCCGTCAATACGGACATTTTATCGCTTGTGGACGTCCAGCCCGGAACGTTCATCAACAGCGAAAAGTTCTCGCTGAACACGACCTTGCTTTCCGCATCGGTAACCGTCAAATCATCCACTAAAAACGTGCCGGAAGTCGCTTCCTCCGAGTCAATCGCCACTTCCGCGGAAACGGCGCCCGCCGGAGACGTCGCGGTATAATCCAAATCCAGCCAAGCGCCGGCCGATGTCGCCGGAGCCGTCCATGCGCTGTTCTCGGCCGCAAGCAATTGACCGTCGCGATCGTAGAACCGGAGCGAAAATCGAACGTCCCCCGTCATGTTCTCCCATTTGATTTTTCCCGCAAACCGATACTCCGTCGACTCCTGCGCGTCAAATCGATCGGATTGGACCGATAGAGGTTGGCCGGATCCTTTAATCGACAGGTGAGCGTTCGGATTGGCGTTTTGTTCGTCCAACGAGTTCGCAAGAGTCGCATAACCGGAAGTCGCGCTCCATCCCGGAATCGCGGAAGGAGCGTCAAACGAATTGCGATAAATTTCAATCGGTTCGCCGGCAGCCGACTGCGCGGATGCTGAGATAGGAATCGAACCGGCGATGAACAAACCGCAAAACGTGGAAATCGTCCATCTTTTTAACCCCTTGAGTTTCATTTGCGTTCCCCTTTCCTTGTGTAAGTTAGTCTGACGTTGAAAAAATCTTATTATGGCGAAATGGCCAAGTCAACGAACATAAAAGTTTGATTATTTGCCATATTAACCCATTAAAATGCTAAAAAAAGATGTAAATTCCTTCAACAAGAAAATCAAAAAAAGCGAGTTTATCAAATTCTTCACCCGCTTTATCGATTTCTATTTCTCTTCTCTCTTTTCCTTAACGCATAGAAAATGATCATTTAGGATTTCGCCCATTTTTATTTTTGATTTCCCCTCTTCTTTTGACGATCCGCCCCGTCCCGGGACCGCAGAAAAAGCCGATCGGCGTGCGTTGAAAGCACCTCCAATCGGCTTTTTCTTTCGCTGTTGTCGAGGAATGCTTGCGGTCGTCCTCGAACCTCCAGCCGGTCGGAATAAGCGGAAGACATTCGCCTCGCTCGACAAACTCTTCGGCGAGCAATCGTTTCAAGTCCTCCGTCCCGGGAAAATCGACAGGTTCGATCCGCTTGAGGTCTGCCGCATACAGGCGAAGGTTTCGTTTGCCGGACGCGCTCCAATTGCCTAGATCCGAGGTCCGGTACAAATCGAGCACAAGCGCCTTGAACGGCGAACGGCATTGAGCGAACAATTTCTTCGCCTGCGGCCTGAGCATCCGCATATTGACCGATTCCGGCCGGTCCTCCCGATAAATCAGCTTGACCTCTTCGAAATGCGGCGCAACATCGCGCAAAATCCGTTCTCTTGAAAACGCGTTGCGAATCGGCAAGTTGACCAGCATGTCAACGGAAAAGATTGCGCTGCCCGCGAAAAAGAACAAGGCGAGCTCGTTCAAATAACCGATCGGGCCGACCTGTATTTTTTCTTTTCCGCCCTCGGCTTTTTTACAAGATTCCCCCATTCCATCATTAAAACAAGAGATTCTATGTCATTTTGCAACCAATTCATGTAATCGGACTCGTTGGGGTTCGTAACCCAACATGAATCCTTCATTCAGTCCGCTGTTTATAAGCTATCGCTGCGTTTCCGTTCAATGCTCATTGCCTAAGCCCGGCATTGTTATCATCAGTATACCTTTCCTGCCGTGAACAAGCCATGCGCTAGCGGAGCGAATTGGTCGTCACGACTCAACTGAAGAGGCGGCGTGCGTGGAGAGGCGGCAAGATGAGTAATATTTACTCAAGTGCGTGCGAATCGTTGCGGATGACGGGTCGAGATGAGTCGTCACGACTCAACTGGAGCAACAGCATGCGTGGAGAGGCGGCAAGATGAGTAATATTTTATACGAAAATGAAGTGCCGTAAGAAGGCAAAAAAAAGACCCACTACCCCGAAATCTCAACCCTAATTTTTTTAAAATTTAGGTTGTTCCAGTAGGTTTCAAATCGACATTATATCCAAGCTGGTGCAACTGTTTCGTTAAACGTTCCACCATCTTGGAGGTCGACTCCTGAAATACGATGGATTCAATTTCCTGGTAATTTACCCGGTCTCGAAGCATCGCATAGGCGATTCGCAAAATCAGATGGGCTGTGGCGACAGCTGCTTTTTGGTCACCTCGGCGCTTTCTTACCCTCCTGAAATAGTCGCCAATTCGGTTGCTGCTTCTAGCGTTTGCCCATGCCGCTTGGCATAAGATCCCTTTTGCATATTTGTTCCCTTTACGGGCTTTAGCTTTTTTTTTCACGCCTGCACTTTCGTTGTTCCCAGGGGCTACACCGACCCAAGAGGCCAGCTTGGCATCTGACGAGAAATGCTTAGCCGCATTAGGCGTAATTTCAGCCAGCAGCGTGATTGCCGCTGTGCGATCCATGCCGGGAATCGTATCTAGCAATTTCACCTCTTCTTCGTATGGTTGGATCAGCACTTGAACTTTCTCTTCTAACCGCCCAATTTGATCCTCGAGAAACTTCAGGTGCTCCAGGTGGTACTTGATCATTTCGCGATGATGTTTCAGCAGTTTACCATTCAGTGCGTCCATGAGTGGTTTGACTTTCTTCTTCAACTGGGATTTGACGAGCTGGCGAACTTCCGCCTCCTCCAATACCTCGCCGTCGACAAGTCGGTCTAATAAAGCCCGGCCGGAGACGCCAAACAAATCGGACATAAAGGTGGTGAGCTTGATGTTGGCATCCTGCAAGATTTTGTGAACACGGTTCTTCTCGGAGGTCGTTTGCTGCACCAGTTTGCGACGATACCGCGTCAAGTCCCGAAGCTCACGGATTTCTTGTGGGGCGACCATGCTGGGTTGTACCAACCCGCAGCGGTGCAACTGGGCGATCCACTGTGCGTCTTGAACGTCGGTTTTACGTCCCGGCATCTTTTGAATCTGCCGTGCATTGGCGAGAGTCAATTCACAGGTGGACTCCAGGACGTTCCATATTGGCTTCCACAGCACACCGGTGCTCTCCATCGCTACCTCTCGGCACTCGCGCTCCTCGAGCCAATCCTGCAACTCCAGCAATTCGCGGGTAGTGGTACCGAACGTGCGGATTTCGGACTTGGGTTTGTGTTCCAACGAACCCGACAAGACGCATGCAACTACGGTTTCCTGATGGACATCCAGACCAGCACAAATTTGACGTACAGCATCCATACCAACACCCTCTTGTTTCAGATTAAACAGACCATGCAGTCCTAAAGGAGAGAGTTTATACGCGTCTTTAGGGACAATGGGCGGCTCTCGCAAACTGCAATAAGACGGATTACTCAACGGGGGACCAATAAATTTCCGTCTTTTGATCTGTTCATTATCTGTTTGTCCAGAATGTAAGAAGGATAAAAGGATGCGTACGACCACATTTTCATCTATGGCGGTGACGGTAACGTCATAGGGGATTACTCAAGTGCGTGCGGATCGTTGCGGACGACGGGTCGAGATGAGTCGTCACGACTCAACTGGAGCGCGGAGGGCCGACAGACACTTTCGAAGCGGAAGAGAGAAGGCGGCACAGCCGCCAACGCAGCTTTGCCGCCTTCTTCGTTACCTTACCCGAAGCCATTTCTGAATCGGGCTTCTCATTCGGCGCATCGCCCTACGCCGTCTTGCGATGCCGAAGACCGTCGTGCCGGCTCCCAAAGCCAGGAGCGACATCAGCGTTCCGCGGTTGTTCATTTTCCTCCACATGGAAGAGATCCATTGCATTCGGGTTCACCGCCTTTTGAAGGATTGAGCCTCATGCCTTGAATCAAATTTAGTTTGCGAACGAACCGGCCGCCCCATACAGGAACATGATGACAACGATGGCGGCGCGGAACGCGAAAAACCATGTCTTTCAATTGCTTAGCGAAAGCCGCTGACGCTGCGCCTCGAACAGCAGGGCCGTCGCCGCCATGGCGACGTTGAGCGATTCCGTCCGCCCCGTCATCGGGATGACGATCGGACGATCGACGTACTCCATGACATCGGGCGACAGGCCGCTTCCCTCGTTGCCCATCAGCAGCCACGGACTGCCGGACAAATCGCAATCGTAACAGGATTCTGACGCCCGCAGGCTGGTCCCGAACAGCGGGATGCCTCGCTCCTTCGCCTCGGAAAGCAGCGACGGCAACTCGGCCTCCAGCACCGGTATGTAAAATAAAGCCCCCATCGTCGAACGCAGCGTCTTAGCATTGTACAAGTCCGCCGTGCCGCGGCCGAGCACGACCGCCGCCGCTCCGCTCGCCGCCGCGCTGCGGACGATCGTGCCGACGTTGCCGGGATCCTGCACGCCGTCCAGCAGGACGACCGGTCCGCCGTCCTGGCGGAAAAGCCATTCCGGCTCCGCCTGCTTGCGCAGCGCCACGGCAAATACCGGCTGCGGCGTCTCCGTCTCGCTGCACTTCGCGATAATGTCGGGCGACGCCGGTATCCATGCCGGAAGCGTGGCGCCGGCATCGACAACATCCGCCCGATCAGCATACCCGATCAGCTCCTCCGGAATGCCGAGCCCCTCGTCGAAAACGACGCATTCGAGCGGCCACCCCGCCGCGAGCGCCTCCGCGACCAGGTGAATTCCTTCCAGCTTGAAGCGGCCTTCCCGCTGCCTGTATTTCCGTTCGGACAGCTTGGCCCAGCCTTTGACTCGCGGGTTCGAAAGCGAAGCAAGCGCAGGCTCAAGGTTCGGCATACGCTTGCTCCAATCGGTTGAGCTGGTCGTTGCGGCCGACGATAACGAGCACGTCCTCCGAATTCAAAGACTCGTCCGGATGCGGCGTAATGTTCATTTCGCCGTCACGCTTGACCGCAAGGACGTTGCAGTTGTATTTGACCCGAATATCGAGCTGCTTGAGGTTTCTGCCGACGATTTGCGAAGGCACCTTCATTTCCACGATGCTGTAGTCGTTGGATAACTCGATATGCTCCAAAATATTCGGCGAAACGAGATGATGCGCGACGCGCAGCCCCATGTCCCGTTCGGGAAAAATGACTTTGTCCGCGCCGATTTTGCTCAGCACCTTGCCGTGCAGTTCGTTTTGCGCCTTGACGATAATTTGCTTGACGCCCAGATCCTTCAAAATCAGCGTCGTCAAAATGCTCGCCTGAATGTCTTGTCCGATGGCGACGACGACGACATCGAAATTCCGGATGCCGAGCGCCCGAACGGCTTCTTCGTCCGTCGAATCGGCCGATACCGCATGCGTCACGATGTGGGCAACGTCCTGAACGAGCTCCTCGTTTTCGTCGATCGCCAGCACTTCGTATCCCATTTCCGACAAAAATTTCGCGACGCTTGAACCGAAACGGCCAAGACCGATAATGGCGAATTGCTTTTTGGCCATGACTGACAGCTCCCTTTTCCGATTGCATCCATTGCTTCTTATTATAGCACAGCGTCACAAGCATAAGCTCGAACCCGCGGGGTACCCTATTGGGGATCATCCTTCCCATCCGCCAAAGGAGGTACTCCCTGTGAATATGACGATGAGTTTGCGCCAGGCCATCCTTCATCGGGTCAAAGACGACACCCGCGAAGAGCTGAGGGAAGTCATTCAGGATTCGATCGGAAACGCGGAAGTGACGCTGCCCGGTCTCGGCGTCCTTTTCGAATTGATTTGGAAGCACAGCGCCGAAGAGGATAAAGAGCGAATGCTCCAGGTGCTGTACGATCAGGTTCAACAGGAGGCTTCGTCGTAATCCGCATAGTCCCTCGTCTCCATAACGAGGGTGCCGCCCACGACCGTCCGGCTCGCGAGCGGACATCCCCGAACCTCTTTGACCACGATCAGATCGGCCCGTTTGCCCGGTTCCAGAGAACCGATGTCGTTTTGTCGGCCGAGCGCCCTCGCGGGATGGAGCGAAGCCATCGCAACCGCGCGTTCCAGCGGGATCCCCTCGCGGTGCAGGACGAACACCGCTTGCAGCAGCGAAGCCGGATGGTAATCCGAGCATAAAATGTCGGCCGCTCCCGCCCGTACCGCGTCCAACGCCTTCAGGTTCAAATCGTGCGAGCCGCCGCGCACGACATTCGGCGCGCCCACGCAGACGCCGAGCCCCTGCCGGGCGGCATAATCCGCCGTTTCCAAATTCAACGGAAATTCCGCGATTTCCGCCCCGAGCCGGCGGGAACGGTCGACTTGCTCCGGAGAATCGTCGTCATGAGAGGCGACGGCGATGCCGTTTTTTTTCGCTTTTGCCGCGAGCGCCGCGAGCTTGGACCAATCGACGCGCGCTCGGCGCTCCTGCAGCTCCGCGACGATCCCGTGCACTTCGGCCAGGCCCACGCCCTGGTTTTTCATCACATACCGCTCGAACGAGCCGGGACGCTTGTATTGTCCGATGCCCGGAGCATGATCCATGAACGACAAATAATCGATCAGCCCTTGCTCGATGCACCGCTCCGCCAGCGGAAAGCCGGTCAGATGGGACACTTCGTAGCGCAAATGGACGCGGTGGCGAATCATCGCCCGTTCCTTGCGCCATTCGGCGATGCGGCCGATCAAATCCGCCACCAGATGCTCTCCCCGAAGGCTCAAGCCCACGCCCAGCGAAAGCGAATGGAACATCGTCGTAATGCCGTGACCCGCAAGCTTCCGCTCGAACTGCAAAAAAGCCATATCCGCGGGAAAAAGCGTGTTCGGACGCGGCTCGATTTCCTTTTCGATCGCGTCGCAATGAATGTCCACGAGGCCGGGCAGCACCCATTCGCCTTCGGCCTCGACAATTCGGTCTCCGGGCAGGGCGTTGCGTTCCGCCGCGCCGGGTTCGATGGCCGCGATCCGGCCGTTTTCCACGAAAACGTCCGCTTCCTCGACGCCTTCCGGCGTCACGACCCGTCCGCCTTTTACAAACAGCCGGTTGCTCATTCGTTCCCCGCCTTTTTCTGAAATGATAGACGAAAACACCCCGCTTCGACTAGGCGGCCGCGTTTCGTTCCGCCGTCGTCGCAAACGGGATGTCGTTCTGCCCTCTTGTCCGCGCTTACGGTGCCGTCTCCAAAAACTTCACGTCCGGCATCCGTTCCATCGCCGTCCGCATCGCGTACTCGTTTTCGAACAGGGCGACGTAGTTGTCGCTTTTGTCCTTGACCAAAGTGGAATTGATGCGGAATTTGCTCGGGTCCACCTGATTGGCGACGATCCACCGGGCAAACTGGAACGTCGTCCGGGCCAGTTGAATGTCGACCCCGTATTCGTTCTTCATCCGGTACTCGAACACGTCGAATTGCAATTGTCCGACGACGCCCAGATACGTATCCTCGAACGGGCCGATCGAGCGGAACACCTGCACCATGCCCTCTTCGGTGAGCTGGTCGAGCCCCTTTAAATATTGCTTTTGCTTGAGCGCATTCTTCACGCTGACTTTGGAGAAAATCTCCGGCGAAAACGTCGGCAGCTCGTCGAACGTAATGCTGCTGCCTTCGCTCAAGCTGTCTCCGATGCGGAAAATGCCCGGGTCGAACAAGCCGATAATATCGCCAGGATAAGCCGTGTCGACGATTTCTCGGTCCTGCGCCAAAAATTGCTGAGGCTGGGACAGCTTGATGTCCTTGCCGACGCGAACGTGCTTCACGCTCATTCCGCGTTGGAACTTGCCCGAGCAGATGCGAAGGAAAGCCAGCCGATCGCGGTGAGCCGGGTTCATGTTCGCCTGAATTTTGAAAATGTAGCCCGAAAACTTTTCGTTGTCCGGCTCGACTGGTCCGTCCGTGCTGCGGCGGGGCGTCGGCGCCGGAGCGAGCTGCAGGAAGTTTTCCAAAAACGTCTGCACGCCGAAATTGTTGACCGCGCTGCCGAAAAACACCGGCGTCAGTTGGCCTTTCATCACTTTGTCGTAATCGAACGGATCGCCGGCCACGTCCAGCAGCTCCAGCTCCTGGGCCAGCTGGTCGGCAAGATATTCTCCCGCCATCTCGCGGATGATCGGATCGTTATAATCCTCCGCCTTGCGGACCTCGATTTTGGAGTGATCGTTGCCCTGGAACAGTTCGACCTGCTTTTTCATCCGGTCGTAAATGCCGCACAGCTCGCGCCCCATGCCGATCGGCCAGTTCATCGGCACCGAGCGGATGCCGAGCACGCGTTCGATCTCCTCGAGCAGGTCGAACGGATTCTGCCCTTCGCGGTCCAGCTTATTAATGAAAGTAAAAATCGGGATCCCGCGCTTCGCGCATACCTGGAACAGCTTGATCGTCTGCGCTTCGACGCCCTTGGCGACGTCGATCAGCATGACCGCGCTGTCCGCGGCGGTAAGCGTCCGGTACGTGTCTTCGCTGAAGTCCTGGTGGCCCGGCGTGTCCAGAATGTTGACTTTATGCCCGTTGTATTCGAATTGCATGACCGAGGAAGTAACGGAAATTCCCCGCTGCTTCTCGATTTCCATCCAGTCGCTCGTCGCGTGGCGGGCCGCTTTGCGGGCCTTGACAGAACCGGCGATATGAATCGCGCCCCCGAACAGCAGCAGCTTCTCGGTCAGCGTCGTTTTCCCCGCGTCGGGGTGGGATATAATCGCGAAGGTACGGCGCTTGGCCGCCTCTTGCTTCAGTTCTTCGCGGGTCGTTTGGCTCATCGGTTCAAAGTTCCCTTCCATAGGAAAATAACAGCTTCCATTATAGCACAATGTGCCGCGGAAAAGGGAACGCCTTCGGCCGGAGCAGAAGGTGCCGTCGCATTCTTGACGTTCCGTTCGTGCGCGGCCGCGCTTCGTTGGATTTCATCCAACCAAATGAGGCTTTTTCATAGTCGGAGCCTTCCAGGCTGAGAGCGAGATTTCCGGATGCATAGGGAGCTTACCGGCCGGGCTGCGACGATAAAGGCGATTTTCGCCCAAGCAAACAGCAACGGCCTCACCTTATCGCTAACGACGGATGGCGTTGTCCCCGACAACGGCCGTTGAGCCCTTTAGCGAGGACCGGCTCGTCCGAAACCGGTCCCCCGTGTCGATTAACGCGCCGATCGCCTGTTCCCTAACGCCTATCCGCCATCCCTTTCCGCTCCCGTGAGCAAATTACGGCCTCATCCGACCGTTATTCCTGCTCCGGGCTCGATTTTGCTCAAATAATGGCCTCCGGCGGCCATTATTCGCTTTCAACTCGCCCGATTCACGCTCCCGTCCCCGGTTAATGAAGCGCTAACTTACCGGCTATGTGCTTTTTCCGGGCACAGCCAGCCTACCGATTGTCCACCTTTTCGGATACATGTCGTGGTTCATCAGCCGATGCTCGGCCATCCGCTCGTACTTCGTCCCCGGGCGCCCCCAGTTGCAGTACGGGTCGATCGAGATGCCGCCGCGCGGCGTGAACTTGCCCCACACTTCGATGTAGCGAGGCTCCATCAGAGCGATCAGATCGTTCATGATGACGTTCACGCAATCTTCGTGAAAATCTCCGTGATTGCGGAAGCTGAACAAATACAGCTTCAGCGACTTGCTCTCCACCATCCGAACGTCCGGAATATACGAAATGTATATCGTCGCGAAATCCGGCTGCCCCGTCATCGGGCACAGGCTCGTAAATTCCGGGCAATTGAATTTGACGAAGTAATCGCGGTCCGGATGCTTGTTGTCAAACGTCTCCAAAATGTCCGGCGAATACTCGAATACGTATTTCGTCCCCTGATTGCCGAGCAGCGTAACGCCTTGCAAATCTTGCTCGCTTCTTCCCGCCATGCCGACTCACACGCCTTTCGTCGCTTTATTTTCAAACGCCCCGCTTGTTGCCCCACACCCAGGCATGGAGCTGCGGCAGCACGCAAACGTTCTTTAACTTGTCATGTTCCATGACGCGCCCGATCAGCCACTCGTATTTGCCGATCAAGTAGGGCAGCAGGCGCCGGGAATCCGTTTCGGTCCGCTCGCCGTTGCCCGCCTGCAAATAAAACGGAACGTCGGGGTAACGCTCGTGCGCCCCGGCCGCAAACCGCAAATCCGTTTCGTCGAACACGACGATTTTCAGGCTGAACGAACCCGTTCGCCCGCCCCGTTTCAGCTTGTCGACGATTTCGTCCAGCACCCGCCAGTCGGCGACCATGCCCGAGCTGGGCGGCTTCGGGACAGCGTCAGCTCGTCGACGGCCGGAAACCAATCCTGCCAACGGCTGCCTTGCGTCTCGACCGCCACCCGGATATCCCGCTCATGAAGACGCTCGATCAGTTCCCCCACCTGCGGGTACAAAGCCGGATTGCCGCCCGATATCGTCACGTGGGCAAACGTTTCGCCGCCCGTTTCCCGAAGCGCCTCGACCGCCTCTTGCGCCGACATCATCCGGATTTCTTCCTTGGCGCTCCCGTCCCACGTAAAGGCGGAATCGCACCAGACGCAGCGGTAATCGCAGCCGGCCAGGCGCACGAACATCGTTTTGCGCCCGATGACCATGCCTTCTCCTTGAACGGTAGGGCCGAAAATTTCCATCACGGGGAGCCGATTTTCAGCCATAATGGCTTCCCCCTTTCCGCTTCGGCCGATACACGCAGTAGCTGGTCGGCGTTTCCCGCAAAAAAACCTGCACGCAGCGGGGCCGGTTGACCGTGTCGTCCAAATAACGCTGCACGATTTCGCAAATCGTCCGGGCGACGATTTCCGTCGTCGGAAACCGCTCCGGCACGTCCCCGCCGAACCATTCGGCGTCGTCGTTCAGCACCGCATGGTCGAACCGGTCGTGAATCAGGCGCTTCAAATCCGCGAAGTTGACGAGAAATCCGGATTCGTCCAGCTCGTCTCCCGCTACCGTAATGTTGGCAAAATACGTGTGGCCGTGCAGCCGCCGGCATTTCCCGGCTTGCTCCGACGGGATGTAATGCGCGGCCGCGAACTGCATATCCTTGTTCAGCTCGTATTCGTAAGGATGCTCGACGGAAGGATAGATTTGCTGCATCATCGCGGCGCCGCCTCCCTTCCCGAGCGGGCCGAATAACGCTCCAGCCCTTTGCGGCGCAGCTCGCATGCCGGACACTCGCCGCATCCGTCGGCTACAATGCCGTTGTAGCAGGTCAGCGTTTTGTCGCGCACGAATTCGAAGGCGCCGAGCCGGTCGGCCAGCTCCCACGTTTGCTCCTTGTCGAGCCACATCAGCGGGGTGTCGATGACGAAGGAATAGTCCATCGCGAGGTTTAACGTCACGTTCAGCGATTTGATAAACACGTCCCGGCAGTCCGGATAACCGCTGAAATCCGTCTCGCAAACGCCCGTGACGAGATGCCGGGCCCCGATTTGCTTCGCCAGCACGGCGGCGAAGGAGAGAAACAGCAAGTTCCGCCCGTCGACGAACGTGGACGGCAGTTCGCCTTCCTTGCGCTCGATCGCGATGTCGCCGCGCGTAAGCGCGTTGGGCGCTAACTGATGGAGCAGCGACATATCCAGCACATGGTGCTTGACGCCGAGCTCGCGCGCGATAGAACGCGCGCATTCCAGTTCGAGCGAGTGGCGCTGGCCGTAATTGAAGGTGACGGTTTCCACCTCCGCGAAGCGTTCCAGCGCCCAAAACAAACAGGTCGTGCTGTCCTGGCCGCCGCTGAACACGACGACCGCTTTCGAGGTTGTTTCGGTTTGTTGCATGGTGCCATCTCCCTTTGGATGAAGAGAGAGATTCTTGCGCCGGTTGCTCCCAAAACTAAAGAATCGGCGCGAAGCTTTAAAAACCAGCTTCGCGCCGAACGCCAAAACGACGTCACCCTGACGGGCCGTCGCTAAGGGATAGTTTTTTATAGAGGGAGTTCGCGAACCTCTCCCGGCAAGCGCGACTTCGGGTTATCGAAGCCGGGGCCGGAATTCTTCTTTAGTTGTCTTTCGTACTATATCATAGCGGACGAAAGAAGGGAACCGGAAGTTATCCTCATTCAATGGCAATGATTTGCATGCAGTTCCGGATTTCCCGGCGCGCGTCCGCTTCCTTCCATTCTCTGCGGTATCCCAGGCAAGCGCAAATCATTTCCGTCCCCCGCTCGGCATGCCGCTTCCGGTAATGGACATGGCCCATGATCCCGTAGCGCACGCCGTACTTCTCATACAGCGCCGCATACTCCGCGCTCCCCAAAAACGCGTTGAAGTATCCCCACTGCGGATGAGGCATCGGAACCTTGAAATAGGGATGCGTCAGCATATGCGTCACCATGATGACCTGTTTTCCCCGGTATTCGGAAAGCTCCCGCTCCAGCCCTTCATAGAAGTACCGGTGGATGTCGCGGTTGCTTCTTCCCCAGTCGACGTACAGGCTGTCCTGCCAGGTACGGTCCGGGGTCCGCATTTTCTCGAAATCGCCAAACCCGTACTTGTCCTCGCCCAGCGTATAATCGTACCAGCCGGAGTTTCCGATGACGACCCAATCTTCGTTCAGCGCCCGGGGCGACTCGCTCAAGCATCCGTCGTACGTCCGAAACTGCCCGTATATTTCCCACGTGTCCGTTATTCCGTTCTCTTTGCTCCAATAATCGTGGTTGCCGGGAACGAACAAAACCGGGATGCCGCTCGCGTCCCGCAAGCCGTTCAACACCTTCAGGCTGAGGCGGACATCGTTCGAAATATCCCCGGCAATGATCAAGGCGTCCAGCCGGCTTTCGTCGACGACTTCCAGCAGCGCCTGTTCGACGGACGGCTCTCCCGCCTGTTCGTTCAGATCGACATGAAGATCCGATATGACTCCGATGCGCATTTAAATCTCCTCCTATACCAAATGACAGCTGACCATCCGGCCCGTTCCGTGCGCTCGCAACGCGGGAGCGGATTGCCTGCATCGGTCGGTCGCTTGCGGACAGCGAGGGTGAAACGCGCATCCCTCCGGGGGATGGGCCGGACTCGGCATATCTCCCTTCAGCACGATTCGTTCCCTCTCCCGCTCCCGGATGCGGGGAACGGCCGAAAACAGCGCCCGGGTATACGGATGAAGCGGTTCGCCCCCCGTTTCGGCGACGTCGAAAATCTCGACGATTTTTCCCAGGTACATCACCGCGATCCGGTCGCTCATATATTGAACGACGTTCAAGTCATGCGAGATAAACAGATACGTCAAACCGAACGACCGCTGCAGCTCTTTGAGCAAATTCAGGATTTGCGACTGGATGGAAACGTCCAGCGCGGACACCGCTTCGTCGACGACGATGAATTCGGGATTCAGAACGAGCGCGGTGGCGATGCCGACCCGCTGTCTTTGACCGCCGCTCAACTCATGAGGGTACCGCTTCAGATAGCTCGAATCCAGACCGACGCGCTCCAGCGTTTGGTCGACGATCTTTTTCCGCGTCTGCTTGTCCCCGATCCGGTGAATGATCAACGGCTCCTCGAGAATCCAGCCGATCGGCTTCTTCGGATTCAGGGAAGCGTACGGATCCTGAAACACGATTTGCAGTTCGCGGCGAAACGGCTTCATCTGCCGTCCGGACAAATTCGCAACGTTCCGGTCCCGATAATAAATATCGCCTCCCGAACGTTCCAGCAGCCGTACGAGCATCTGGCCGGTCGTCGACTTGCCGCACCCGCTTTCCCCGACCAGGCCGAACGTTTCCCCTTCGCGAATTTGGAACGACACGCCGTCCACGGCTTTGACGAAGCGCGGCCGCTCCCTTAAGCCCTGCCGCGGCATCGGATAATATTTGGACAGCCCTTCCACCCGAATGAGGTCCGGCTTCATCGGCTCGCCTCCTTGTCCGCGTACAGATGGCATCGCACCCGATGGTGGGCCGCCCTCCGCTCCAGCGCCGGCAAGCGGGTCGCGCATTCCGGCTCCGCATGGGCGCAGCGTCCGGCGAACGGGCAGCCGCCTTTCCGCTCGGCCAGCGAAGGAACCCTTCCGGGTATGGTGTACAACGGCGCGCCTCTTTGGCCGATATCGGGAATGGACTTCAGCAGGCCGATCGTATACGGATGCAGCGGACGATCCAGCAGCTCCTTCACGGGGCCTCCTCGACGATATAGCCGGCATACATGACGATGACCCGGTCGCAGATTTCGCGAATGACGCCCAGATCGTGCGAGATGAACATCATCGCCGCACCCGCGTTCTCTTTCATCTCCCGCAGCAAATCGAGAATTTGCGCCTGAATGGTCACGTCCAGCGCAGTCGTCGGCTCGTCGGCGATCAGAAGCTGCGGCTTGCAGATCATCGCCATCGCGATCATGATCCGCTGCCTCATCCCTCCCGACAATTGGTGCGGGTATTCGCGGTACAAATGCTCCGTTCGGGACAGCCCGACCTTCCTCATCATGTCCAGGGCGAGATTTTTGGCTTCCCGTTTCGAAACGGGCAGATGGGTCGACGCCGCCTCGGCAATTTGCCGGCCGACCGGAATAAGCGGATTCAGGGCCGTCATCGGATCCTGAAAAATCATCGCGACTTGCTTTCCGCGGACGGAACGCCAGTCTTCCGGCGTCAAGCCGTTCAGGCTTTTGCCGTTTAGCCGGGCCTCCCCGCCGGACACGGCCGCCCCCTTGGGCAATAACCCCATGACGGACAAGGCGGTCAAGCTTTTCCCGCAGCCGGATTCCCCGACAATCCCGAGCGCTTCCCGATCCCGAACGGCAAACGAAATCTCCCGCAGCGCCGGGTAGCTTTCCTGTCCGGCGGAAAAAGCAACCTGGTAGTTCTGCAGCTCCAACAATGCCGGCGCCATGCGCGCACCTCCTACTTCTTCTTGTCGTACAAATCCCGGATGCCGTCGCCAAGCAGATTAAACCCGAGCACCATCGCCGTGATGACCCCGCCGGTGATCAAAACATACCATGGCGCGTTCGCCAGGTACGGTTGGGCTTCGCTCAGCATGCGGCCCCAGCTCGGATCCGGAGGCTGCACGCCGATGCCGAGATAGCTGAGCCCCGCTTCGGCCAATACCGCGCCGGAGAACCCCAGCGTGGCCGCCACGATGAGGGGGGAAGCCATGTTGGGGAGAATATGCAGAAAGATGATCCGCCACGGCCCCGCACCTTTCGCGACGGAAGCCTTGACGAAATCGAACTCCTTGACCTGGATGAATCCGCTTCGGGCAATCCGCGTAAAGGAGGGAATGCTCATCATGCCGAGCGCCGCGATCGTGATGTTAAGCCCCGGCCCGAACACGGACACGAACATGATCGCCAGCAAAATGCCGGGAAAAGCGAGCATCGCGTCGACGATCCGCATGATGACCTCATCGACCCAGCCGCCCAAATAGCCGGCGGCGGCGCCGATCAGCAAACCGAAGACCAGGCCGATGGAGACGGAGCTGAAGCCGATCAGAAAGGCCGTCCGCGCTCCTTCCATGATCCGGCTGAAAATATCGCGGCCGAAATTGTCCGTTCCCCATAGATGGGCCGGCTGGGGAGGCGCCAGACGCATTGCGGTATTCATTTCATTCGGCTCGTAAGGGGTGTAGAACAAGCCGACCAGCGCGAAGAGCAGCAGCGAAACGACGAGAAATCCGCCGATGACCAACGGTTTGCTTTTCAACCACAGTTTCAGATTCATCGTCTCTCACCTTTTCAATCGAATGCGGGGATCGATGACTTTATACAGAATATCGACCGCGAAATTGATGCCGACCACCAGAACGGCGATATACAGAACCAGCGATTGGACCAAAGGCAAATCCCGCGTTCCGATCGACGTAATCAGCAGGTTGCCAAGTCCCGGAAGCGCGAACACGTTCTCTACGACGATGCTGCCTCCGAGCGTTTCGGCGATCAGCAGGCCGACGATGGTGACGACCGGAATGAGGGCGTTGCGCAGCAGGTGCCGGTACATGATCGCGCTCTCTCGCAGCCCTTTGCTCCTGGCGGTCCGCACGTAATCCATCGTCGCCTGGTCGAGCAGCGTATTTCGCAAATAGCGGACGACGACGGCGATGGAGGGAATCGCGAGCGCAAGGGACGGCAAAAACAGCGAACGGATCGTGCCCGCCGGATCCTGGCTCCAGGGAACGTAGCCATAGGTCGGAAACAGCCTGAACGTTACGGAGAAAAGCAGAATCAGGAGAAAAGCGAGCCAGAAAGACGGAACGGATACGCCGAGCTGGGTAAAAGCCGAGATCAGCACCGAGGATAATTTGCCGTCTTTTCGGGCGACATAAATGCCGAGGGGCAGACCGATCGCCAAGGTCAACCCCAGGGAGAAGAGCGCCAGCGAAATCGTGACCGGCAAGCGCTCCGCCAAAATTTCCGACACCGGCCGCTGGTAGCGCAGCGAATCGCCGAGATCGCCGGAAACGGCATTGGCCATCCACGTCCAATAACGCTCCCCGACAGGACGATCAAGCCCCATGTCCTGCCGGAGAGCGGCCAGCTGGTACGGATCGGCGTCCACGCCCAGAACGATCTGGGCGGGATCTCCCGGCAGCACCTGAAACACCAGAAACGTGATGACCGAGACGAGCAATACCGTAGCCGCCAGCGTAAACGACTTGCGAATATAAAATCTCAAGGCCGCTTCCCCTGCTTATTCGGCATAGTACATTTCGGCGAAGTCGTACTTCTGGACCGGGTACGTTTTAAATCCGTGCAGGTTCGATTTCATCGCCACCGTGCGGCTCGGATCCATAATAAAGACAGCGGCCGCCTGTTCGGTCAGAACGGTTTGCGCTTCCTTGTACAGCGCGGCGCGCTTGGTTTCGTCCAGCTCCGTGCGGCCTTCGTTGACCAAACGGTCGAATTCGTCGTTGCTGAACTTGAAGAAATTTTTCGGATAGGTCGTCTCGTATCGGCCCAGCACTTCGTGCGGATCCAGCTTGCCCGTCAATCCGACGATCGTGGCCTCGTATTTCGCGTTGTTGTAGACGTCCTCCAGCCAGCTGCTCCATTCGATTTGCTTGATTTCGGCCCGAATGCCGACCTGTTTCAGCTGTTCCGCGATCACCTGGGCCGTATCGACATGGAATTGATAGTTCGACGGAACCGTGATCGTCAGATCGAACCCGTTCTCGTATCCCGCTTCCCGCAGCAGCTGCTTGGCTTGCTCGGCGTTAAACGAATACCTGTCCTCCAGCCCTTCCTGATAGTACATCTTCATCGCGGGACTCATGTTCGAGCCCAGCTTCGTTCCGTTCCCCTCGGCCACCGTCTCGATGATGACGTCCTTGTCGATCGCGTAGTTGATCGCCTGGCGAACCTTCGCGTCATCCAGCGGCTTCACGGAATTGTTCAGCGCCATCAGTTGAACCATGTTCTGCGGGCCGGAGACGAGGGTAAAGCTTTCCCCGAGCTGAAGCGCGCCTTGAGCGCTGACGCCCGGAACCATGTCGATGTCGCCGGACTGCAGGGCGAGAATCGAAGAGTTGACGTCGGGCATGATTTTGAATTCGACCCGATCCAGCTTCGGCGCGCGTTCCGGGTCGTAAAATTGCTCGTTCTTTTCGAGCGCCAGCTGCTGTCCCGGGGTGTATTCGACAAACTTGAAGGGGCCGGCGCCGACCGGATGCTCGCTTTGCTTCTCGTAATCTTTCGGCACGATGGCGATGATGTTGGCGGCGAGGAAGGCGGCATCCCGCTCTTTCAGCTTGACGGTCACCGTATAGTCGTCGGGCGTTTCGATGCTTCCGATGCCGGAGAACTTGGAGGACAGCGGCTCCTGGCCGTTCAGGCCCGCCAGCTTGGCGTACGAATAATACACGTCCTCCGAGGTGAGCGCGGACCCGTCATGGAACGTCACGCCTTGCCTCAAGGCAAACGTGTACGTCAACCCGTCCTCCGACACTTGATACGACTCCGCGATGGCCGGAACGAGCTCGCTGTTTTCGCCCGCTTCGAACAAGCCGTCGAACACGTTGTCCATCATCGAGCCGGTATCCGTCGCTGCCGACAAGTAAGGATCCAGATTGTCCGGTTCCGTCGCCATCGCCACCCGGACGGTTCCTCCGGAAGACGGGCTGTTCGTGCCGCCGTCCGCCGATGCCTGGGATTGCGGCGTCTCCGACGAGCCGGAAACGGGACTAGCGGACGGAGTATTCGTGCCGCATCCCGAAACGATCACCGTCGACAAGGTCAAAGCGAACAAACCTCTCCTCATGTTCATCTTCCAAGTCATTTTCAATCATGCCCCTTTCGGAATAGTCCGTTGAATTCCTTAGATGTTCAGCTTCATTCCGCCAAAAGCCAGCCTTGTCTGTCCGTCGAACCGTGAGGAGGCTTCCGCCTCCAGTTGGCGAAGATCGCCGTAATGGGGAAAATGCGTCAGCACCAGCTGGCCGGGCTTGGCCAAAGCCGCGATCTCGCCCGCCTCCCCCGCCGTCAGATGCCCCCGCATCGCGCCCTTCTGCCAATCGTAGAAGCTGCTCTCCAGCACCAGCACGTCCGCCTGGCGGGAGAACTCGACGATGCTGTCGCAATATCCCGTGTCGCTGGAGTACACGAGCGATTTGCCGTCAGCGGCGGTCACTTTGACCGCGCAGCAAGGAACTTCGTGCACGTTCTCGGAAAATTCCATCGTCAGTTCGCCGATTTGCACCTTCTGCCGAAGATCGATCGGATGCACTCTGACGCATTCGGGAAATTGAAACCCGAGCTTGTCCGGATCTTCTCCGTAAACGTAAACGTCCAGCGGCTTCGAACGTTTTCCGGTTTGCATCAGAACCAGAGCGGCGAATTCCAGCGTCAACGCGTCCGCGATATGATCCGCATGCGTATGCGTGATAAAGACCGCGTCCAACTGTTCCAACGGCACCTCGTTTTGCAGCCTGGACAAGACGCCGCTGCCGCAATCGAGCAGAATCGACAGTTCCCCGCGCTTGATCAAATAACCCGAAGTCGCTTCGTTTGGGGCCGGGTACGCTCCCCAGCAGCCGATTACCGTTAATTCCATGCCCGCTTCCTTCCCGCGATGGTCACTTTGTTTTATTCATCCATTCGAAGCTGTCCTGAAATTCCTTGAACATCAGCTCCATTTTCTCCAAATGGCGTTTCACCCTATCTTTCTCCAAATACGAAATCTCGTTAATGATGGCGCCCACGACCGACAGCGGCGCGGTGTATGAATCCAGAAACCCGGTGGATTTGCATTCCGCCAGCAGCGTCAGATCGGCCAGCTTCGCAAAGGGCGACAAGCTGGAGTCGGTCAGCGCGATCACCCGTGCCTCCTGTTCCTTGGCCAGCTTGGACACTTTCAAGGTTTTGGAGCAATAGCGGGGAAAACCGCTGACAAAAACGACATCGCCGGAACGAATGTACGTTGCGTACTCGGCAACACCTCCTTGCGGAATCAACTCGCAATTGCCCAGCATATATTTCAAAACGAATTGAAAAAACGCCGTGACCGACAAGCCCAGCCTCCACCCGGCGATCCAGATGCGGTCGGCATCCAGCAGCAGCCTTGCGGCCTGATGAATCCGGGCTTTATCGGTTTGCTGCATCGTTTCCCGAATATTCTGCATTTCCTGGGCAAAATGCTTCTCCAGCCAGGACTCCTCCTGACGGGTTGTCGATTGCATGAAATTGTAGACGGCCCGCTGATCCTTGATCACGAATTGCTGCAATTCCTGATGCATGTCGGAAAACCCGGAATACGAAAGCGCCTGGGCCAACCGATGAACCGTCGCCTCGCTGACGCCCGATTTCTCCGCGATTTTTTGGGCCGATTGCAGCGCCGCGTCCTGGATATGTCTCTGAATGTAATGCGCCGCCCGTTTCTGCCCCGGGCTTAAAACGTCAAACGTTTCCTGAATTCGTTCCAATATGGTCGACATGTCGTTCTCCCTCGCTTAACGACGGGCTGCCAACTCCCTGCAGTTGACCCAAATAGGCGGCGACCTCCCGAATGCTGGAGATGACCCGATCGTAATTCAACTCCTCGATGCCTCTCGTTCCGTACGGATTGATCAGCAGGCAGTCCATGCCGGCTTGACGCGAACCGACGACGTCATCGTAGTAATTGTCGCCGACATACAGCGACTGCTCCGCGGTCGCGCCGCTTTCGGACAGGGCGATTTCGAAGATGGCCGGATCCGGTTTTTCGATGCCGATTTCCGAGGAAATAATCGCGAAGTCGAACTCTTCGTCAAGCCGGTTCGCCTTCAGCACTTCGCGAGCGGTCCCGTCCCAGTTGGAGATGAGGCCCAGCCGGTAGCCCGCTTCCTTCAACGAGCGCAAGGTCGGCTTGCTGAAATCGAACGCCGTCCACCGCATTCCTTCTTCCTTCGCCGCCTTTTGCTGCAAAGAGATCACTTCCTCGATGGGAAGCGAGAGCCCCAAATAGTAGTTCAAGACGCCGATATACCAGGGCAGAAAGTGACGGCTGTCCTTACCGAGCACCCCCCGGTATTCCCGCATGAACAGCTTGTCCGCCAAATGATAGGCGATCGTGATTTCATCCCGGGTTTTGACGATTCCGAGCGTCTCCAGCGTTTTCCGATAGATGTCTTCGCGGTTGGTTTTGACCAGGGTATAGCCGAGATCGAACCACAAGTACCGAATCATAGGGCTGTTCATCACTGCTCCCGATTGAAGGATTTCTTTCATTTTTGTCAAAATGTTCTTCAAGCTTCATTGCCCCTTCATCATAAAGGCCGTATATTCGGCGAAAATCAACTTAAATTGCGGTTTTCGTAAAAAATCGAAACGGACCTGGCACTTCGGCGATCGACGCGCGGTCAAAAAAAAGCATCCGCCCAAGGCCGCGTTCGGCCAGGGAGGATGCTTTCTTCGTGCTCGGTTTTACTTTGTGTTCGTGACCCAGATGACATTGTCTTCGTCCTGTCCGTTGACCGGCCACCAGAAGAAGCCGTCCCGGCTCAGCAGTTCGTCGGCCTGCACGGGTCCCCACGTGCCGGCGGGATACGTCGCCACGCGTTCCGGCGCCTGGCGCCAGGCGGCGGCGATCGGATCGACCAATTGCCAAGCGGCGGCCAGCTCGTCCCAACGGGTGAAATACGTGGAATCGCCGCGGGCGGCGTCGTAGATCAACCGCTCGTAAGCTTCCGGCGTGTTGATGCCGACCTGGCAGCTTTGGCAAAATTCCATCGCCACCGGCTGGATCGTCATATCGTTGCCGGGCTTTTTGGCGTTGATTTTAATGTAGATCCCTTCCATCGGGTTGACCCGGATGACGAGCAGGTTCGGCTGCAGCTGGCTGCGGCTTGCGAACAGCACATTGTTCGGCACGTTTTTGAACTCGATCACGATCTCGGTCGATTTGACCGGGAGGCGCTTGCCGGTGCGCACGTAGAACGGCACGCCCGCCCAGCGGAAATTGTCCACGAACAGCCGAGCGGCGAAAAACGTCTCGGTTGTCGAGTCGGACGGAACCGAATCCTCGTTGCGATAGCCCTTGACCGCTTGTCCCCGGAACTGGCCGTCGGTGTACTGCGCCCGCACGACGTCCTGTTCCACTTCTTCGGCAGAGCGGAAATTCCGGACGGAACGGAGCACCTTGACCTTTTCGTCATGAATATCTTCGGGATCGAGGCGGCTCGGCGGCTCCATGGCGATCATCGTCAGCATCTGAAGCATGTGGTTCTGCACCATGTCGCGCAGCGCCCCGGACTTATTGTAGTAGGCGCCCCGCTCCTCGACGCCGACCGTCTCGGCGAGCGTGATTTGCACGTTCGCGATGTGGTTATTGTTCCAAAGCGGCTCGAAAAACGCATTGGCAAACCGGATGACCTGGATGTTCTGCACCATTTCCTTGCCGAGATAATGGTCGATCCGGAACACTTCCTCTTCCCGGAAAACGTGGCGAATTTCTTCGTTA
Organism: Cohnella algarum; assembly: GCF_016937515.1. Classification (NCBI taxonomy): domain Bacteria; kingdom Bacillati; phylum Bacillota; class Bacilli; order Caryophanales; family Paenibacillaceae; genus Cohnella; species Cohnella algarum. The sequence continues at coordinate 3,582,822 of NZ_JAFHKM010000002.1, read as the reverse complement.
AGCTTTTCGGCGGACGGATAGTCGTAGCCGAACGGCTTCTCGATGACGAGCCGGTGCCAGCCTTTGCTTTCCAGCATGCCGCCGTCGCGAAGGTTGCGCGATACGGCGCCGAACAGTTCCGGGGCCAGCGCCAAATAAAACAAGCGATTGCCCGGAATCGAATAGCGGGCTTCCAGCGCTTCCGTGGACGCCTTCAGCTCGCGGAAGCCGTCGACGTTTCCGATGTCCAGCGGGTGATAGGAGAAATGTGCCGCAAAGGCTTGCCAATTGGCGTCATCGGGCTTGTACCGGCAAAATTCGCGGATCGACTCGTACACGTCGTCCCGGAACTGCTCGTCCGTGCGCGCGCGGCGCGCAAGCCCGACGACGGCGAACCGTTCGCCCAGCTTTCCTTCGAGATAAAGGCTATACAAAGCGGGGAACAGCTTGCGCCGGGCCAGGTCGCCCGTCGCGCCGAAAATAAAATAGACAGCGCCGTCAGCCGCGGCGGTCGTCTCAATGGTTTTATCCGTCATGTTCCTCATCTTCCATTTTCCGAAATTTGAATACACGTACTGTAGTTTATCATACTTAAACGCCGTTTGCTATCGGATTCAAACCATCGCTTTTTCCGCTTCTGCCGGCGGCTTTCGCGCGACTGGGTACGCGTCCATGCGCAGGAGCCCGCGGGTGAATATACTGGTTCCGAACGAGGTTCAAGGGGGTGAAGGGGATGGATGATCATATTCCGGCTGACGAAAAGAACCTTCTGAAGCTCAGGGGGCATCCGGTATGCATCGTCATGAACGACGGCGCCCGGTATTACGGCCTGTTGACCGGCTGCGCGAAGGGAAAAGTGGTGCTGAACGGCGATATCGACGAGGAACCGGAGGCCGATCGCACGCAAGCGAAGCCGAAGCCGGCCAAAAAACGCTCCGCCGGCCGGACGCGGCGGAAAGCCGGCATTCGGACGGAGTCCGACTCCGCGGGCGGACCTCCCCCTGCGAATCCGTATTGGGGAGCGCTCGAACTCGAGCCCGTTTCCCGTACGAAAATCGTGCTGCCGCTCGACCCCGTCGAAGCGGTTCTGCTGCTCTAGCCGGCGGCCGCCGGCGCCCGCCCACGACCGGGACGCTCGCCCGCGTCCGGGCCGTCGAAATGCCGCCGCCCCGCAATCCGGGCGTGATTGCGGGGCGGCGCGGCCATCCAGATATGGCTGGTTATGTACGGCATAAACGCCGATCTTATTTGGCGATTCCGTTTCGGTGGGCATAGATGGCAGCTTGCGTGCGATCCTCGACTCCGAGCTTGCCGAACAAATTCGTCAAATGGTACTTTACCGTCTTGATGCCGATAAACAGTTCGTCGGCGATTTCCTGGTTCGATTTTCCTTGGGCGATCAGCTGCAATACTTCCATTTCCCGATCGGTCAATTCCTCGTGCGGCATGGAGGATGCCGAAACCGGCTTGCGGAACCGGTTCATCATTTTGGAAGCGACCTGGGACTCGAGCACGGCCTGGCCGCGGGCGGCCGCCCGGATGGCATCCGCGATTTCGGAAGCGCGCGACGTTTTGAGCAAATAGCTGAAGGCGCCGGCTTCGATGACCGGATACATCTTCTCGTCGTCGAGATAACTCGTCAGGACGATGACGCGGCAATTCGGGTGTTCTTCCAGAAGCCGGCGCGTCGTCTCGATGCCGTCCATCCCTTCCATCACCAAGTCCATCAGCACGACATCCGGATTATAGGCTTTGGCCAGACGCAAGCCTTCGGCTCCGTTGCCGGCCTCGCCTACGACCTCGATGCCGTCTTCGGTCCCCAGCACGGCCGCCAGTCCGATTCGGACCATTTCATGGTCATCCACCAGCAGGACTCGGATCGGATTGTACTCCGCCATCGTTCCAACCTCTTTCTTCCGCCGTTATCGGCACTCTGATTTCGATTCTCGTCCCCTTGCCCGGGGCGCTTGCCACGTTAAAGGAGCCGCCGAGCTCGTTCGCCCTCTCCTCCATGCTGACCAGGCCGTAAGACGTCTGTTTCTTCTCCAAAACGTCGAAACCGACGCCGTTGTCGCGAATCGCCAGCCTTACCGAGTCTCCGCGGCGGTGCAGGGCGATGTCCATCTTCGTGGCTTTGGCATGGCGCAGCGTGTTGGACAGCGCCTCCTGCACCATGCGGAACAGGTGATTCTCCATTCCTTTATTAAGCGGCAAATCCTCGTCCATATCCAACGAAATATTTACCGGCACCTTGGCCTGCATTTCCTTTACAAGTTCCGGAATCGCATCGGCCAGCCGCTTGCCGTCGAGATGGACCGGACGCAAATGAAGCAGCAGCGCCCGCATTTCGGACTGGGCGACGGCGGCCATTTCCTCGATCAGTTCGACTTGCCGCCTCGCCCGGTCGAAATCCTGCTCGAGCGTCCGGCCGACCGCGGTGGCCGTCATGGAAATAGCAAAAAGCTGCTGGCTGACCGCGTCATGCAGTTCCCTCGCCAGCCGCTGCCGTTCTTCGATCACCGCGCTCGTCCGCACCTTCACCGCAAGCTCCGTATTGTTGGTCGAAAGGCGCTGCAGCGTCGCCACCTGCTCTTCCCACTTTCGGCTGATGCGCGACAGCTGTTCCGCCAATCGGCCGATTTCATCCTTGCCCATGTCGGGCAGCGGAGGCGCCGGATTCCCCTTTTCGAGCATGAGCATCGAATCGCGCATCCATTCGAGCCGGTTCCGGATCGGATAACTCCGGTAAAATCCGTATGCCGCCCCCGCAACGATGAGGACGCCGATCGCCGTTAACCCGAAGGAGATGATCGTCGACCAGGACTCGAAGGGAGCGGCAAGATCCTGACTTTCCAATAAATATACGATGACGAAACCGATGCCGAGGGAAAATAAAACGGTTTCGCCCATATGACGCCATACCATTCCTTATCCCTCCTACATCTGCCGAATTCTTATATTCCCTACGAGATAGAACAGCTGGAGTTTCACCTGATGCTCCTTCTGCTCGTAATCCGGGGATCGCCAGACGACTTTCTGGGCGACTCCTCCCTCTTGGATCGCGTTCCAGTGGATCTGGCCGAGCAAAACGGAAGCCTCGATCTGCAGCCCGTAATCTTCCGGAACGATCCATTCGGCGTCGCCGACGATGCCTTGCAGTACGACGGTCGTCTCCCGCTCTTCCGGCACGGCCATCGTCAAGTCCACTCGCGATTCGCCGAACGCGTGCCAATACGCCATCGAGCGGAGAATCCAGGAAGGCCGGTCCAAACGCAGATGCAGCAACAGCCGGTGCCTGCTGACGAAGTTCCCCCCGGCTTGCGGCTTCGTTTTCCTATAAAACAAGCCCAGCGAGATGAGCACGATCGCGACGACCAGGCCGAACTCATTGATGATCAGCGTCAAGACGGCAATCGCGATCAAGACGGCGGCCAACCGATTGCGATCCCTTTTGAACCGGTCCACGCCCAGAACAAGGAGAACGATCGTATTCGCCGTTAAGTAACCCGCGATTCCGCCGAGCATGAGATAGCAGCCGGCCGCGATGAACACAAGCGCCTGATTCGATATCGACTTCAATACGGCCGCACCTCCTCCGCGGTTATCTAACGTTGACTTCGCGGCGAAGGCCATAACGGATTTGCATCCGTCATGGCCCATTCGTACCTTTGTAAGCATACCATATGTTTCCGGCTGTCGGAAACGGTTGCTTTAGCTTTTCTTTAGCCGGATTCCCGGCCGCTCCGTTGTCCCTTATTCATCCGAGGATGCGGTGTTTTGCGCGGGAGCCGAAGGAGCGATACGGCTCTTCAGCGCGGCCAGCTCCTGTTCGACGCGGAACGTTTTTTCCGGATCGACGTTGATCGGAGAAGCGCTGAGCGGCGAGCCCGGCATGCGGACGACGTCGGCTTCGGCTTCCATTTGCATGATTTTTTCTTCCATCCGGTGGAAGCCGCGGGCGGCGGAGCCGCTTTCGATCGTGTGAAGCGAGCTGATTTGAGCCATTTGCTTGCGGGCTTTTGCCATTTGGGCACGGGCCGAAAGCTCGTTGCGCTTGTTGCGAAGCTTGTAGTACTCGTCCTTCATTTCGTGCAGCTGCGTCGTCAGCTCGCTCACTTGGGCTTGCGCCTGATCGTGCAGGCCGAGCACGTCGTTCGCTTGCTTGTCGTAATAAACTTTCTCTTCCAGAAGCTTGCGGGCAAGCGTTTCGTTGCCTGCGCGCAGCGCTTGTTCGGCTTGCGATTCGCGTTCGGCGCCGATGCGGATCGCCTCGTCGAGGCGCTGCTTCAGACGGCGTTCGGCGGCCATTTGCTTGGCGACCGTCACTTCCGCTTCGTGAATTTCTTTTTCCATATCGCGCAAGTATTGGTTCAGCATGACGATCGGGTCCTCTAATTTGTCCAGCATGTCGTGAATGGAAGCCTTCGTCATATCCTTCATCCGTTGAAATACACCCATCTTTTTATTCCCCTTTCGATTGTTCTTCAAATTTGGCAATGCGTGCTTTCAGTTCTTCCAGTTCCTTGCGGAGCGCTTTTTTTTCGATATCTTCCATCATGGCGTCGAGTCCTTCCGTCTCCCGCGGCGTCGCGGAAGGTTGGGGCTTTGCCGCCGTATAACCCGCCGTGCCGCCATAACCGCTTTGTCCGGGGGTCCAGCCCTGTCCCGCCGGAGGGGGAGAGCCCGCCGGAGGCGTCCAGCCGTAATTGGTCGGGCCCGGCCGCGTTCCGCCGTTCCAAGGGTCGCCGTACGGGGTTCCGTAGGGACCGGAACCGAATGCGTGATGAGTCGGTTCCTGCGGAATGATGAACCCGGCGATCAAATACACGAACACTAGCGATCCGGCCGAAAAAACGGTGACGACAACAAGCAGGATGCGCAGCAGCGTTGCATCTACGCCCAGAAAATCGGACAGCCCGCCGCAGATGCCGAATATTTTGCGATCTCGGGTCGAACGGTACAATTTGCGCATTCGTTAACCTCCTTGTTGCAGTTTGCGTTTGAGCTGCTCCAGCTCGCGGTCGATCGCGTTCTGGGCGGCCGTTCCCTCGTGATAAGACGTTTCCTGGCCCATTCGGCGCAAATCCCGCAAGCTCTTCGTTTCAAGCTCGATATCGGTCAGGCGGTCGTTCAGCTTGCGGAACATGTTGGCGGGGCCTTCCGCCGCTCCCGGCCCGAATCTCGCGTTAAGCCTCTGCTGCAGCCGCAAGGACTCCATTCGGGCAAGATAAAATTGGCGCTGATCGTATACGAGCCGATATTCGTCTCTCAATTCTTGCAGCAACTGCTCCAGTTCGGCAAGCTCGCCTTTGCTTTGTTCGTAGAGACCTTCATATCGGATCGCCTTCTCTTCGAAAGCGACTTTATCTTGAAGCGCCATTTTGGCGACATGTTCTTCTCCTGCTTTCAAAGCCGTAAGCGCTTGTTCCTCGCGCCGGTTTTTCCATTGGACGGCATCTTTCCATTGCCTGAGCAGGTGTTCGGTGTGCGCGGCGTATTGGCGCTGCAACTGTTCGCATTGGACGATTTCCTGGTGGGTCGACCACAAAAACTGATCGATCAGGCGGACCGGGTCTTCCGAGTTTTCCAACCTGTCGTTCAAGGTGGCAACGGTCATGTCACGAACCCGTTTGATGACGCTCATATCGCTCCTCCTTCATTAAAAAGTCTGCGTCGACTATATTCGTCTTGTCCGATTACGGGTCAGCATCGTAATTCCGAAAACAATCAGGCCGATCGCGGCGATCCAAAAGATGACGGCGGACAATTTGCCCAGCAGCATGAAACCGCCGATGACCATCAGGATGCCGCCGATAAATCGGTTGCCGTTTCTCCAGCCGATTACGCCCAATCCGATAACGAGCAGCGGAATCAGCAGGCCGATCAAAAATCCGAACAGGTTGCCGAGTTTGCCGACTAGCAGCAGGATGCCGATGAGAATGAGCACGATGGCCAATCCGTTTCCTTTTTTCAATGGCTGCACCTCCTTTTTCAGTTCGACGGGCTTGGGGCCAGCCGATTCGTTTACCTCACAAACCCATTGTAAACCGAACGCGATTTCGGCATAACGGACCCGCGAATGTTTTTGGGCCTAGACTGTGGTCGAGGACGTCGACCGCCTTCGGACCGCAGGCGGATCGGGCTTGCGGACGCGGCCGGATCGGAGCGTGCGGATGCGGTGGCAACATTTGAGGGTTACATCCGGCCGCCGGCCTGTGTTAGCGTATAGGTACTACCTGATGGAGGTGCTGAAATGAAACTTCTTGGACTATCGATACTTGCTTTCGGGATCGCGGCCGCGGGTTCATTTGGCGCATCCGCCGGTCATGCCGCGGCGGCGCCGGCTGCGAAATTCGCAGACGTCGGCCAGGCGAACGAACAAGGCAACATCGCGAATGCGGCAACTCCGGCTGCCGATTCGTCCAAAATCGAACAAGTTATTGCCGAGGGCATGAAATATAAAGGAACTCCTTACGAATTCGGGGCGGACCGGGAGTCGGACGCGGCGTTCGACTGCTCCTCGTTCCTGCGCTGGATTTTCAGGGAAACGCTCGGCGTCACGCTGCCGGGCGATTCTAGGGCCCAGGGCGACTACGTGAAAAACAACGGTTCCGTCGTCACGGACATCGGCCAGTTGAAGCGCGGGGATCTGGTGTTCTTTATGGAATACAAAGGCGGAGACGAAGCCGACTATGCGGGAATCGACAAATCGAGCGAACGCATTACGCACGTCGGAATTTACCTTGGCGACGGCAATTTGCTGCACACGTACTCCGTCGAAAGCGGCGGCGTGACCGTCACCTCGATCGTGGGCAATTCGTGGGAGCACCGCTTCCTGTTCGGAGGCAGCGCGCTGTAAAAACGAAAGAAGCCGTTCCGAAAGGTCAAAATGGACCTTAGGGACGGCCTCTTCTGTCTAAAGGGGACGATATTTTGCTTCGATCCCGTATCGGGCCCCGTCGCGCGGGGCAAAATAACGACCTCCCGCTATTTCGGCTACCCGATTCGAGACCTGACTTCCTCGTCGAGCCGAAGCAGCCGTTCCCGCACCTTGACGACTTCTCCCACGACGATGAGGGCGGGGTTGCTCAGCTTCATGGCCGCCGCCAGCTTTTCGACGTTGTCCAGCGTGCCGGTCCAGACCCGCTGACCGCTTGTCGTTCCCCGCTCGATGAGCGCGACGGGCGTCTGCCGGTTTTTCCCGTAAAGCAGAAGCTGCTCGCGAATATGGCCCAACTGGCTGACGCCCATATAAATGACGAGCGTATCGACGCCGTCCGCAAGCTTGTCCCAGCGGACGGGGGCGTCGTGATCGTGGCAGCGGCTGCCGGTGACGATGGCGACGGATGCCCCGAGCCCCCGATGCGTCAACGGTATGCCGGTTGAAGCGGAAGCTCCGATGGCCGACGTGACGCCGGGCACGACTTCGTAAGGAATGCCCGCCGCCGCCATGGCCAGCGCCTCCTCTCCGCCCCGGCCGAAGACGAACGGGTCTCCGCCTTTCAGCCGGACGACATGCTTGCCCTGCGAGGCGTGCTCCATCATCAGCGCCTGAATCCGCTCCTGCGGCATCGCATGCCGGCCCGGCGCCTTTCCGCAATAGACGCGAACCGCATCTTCTCTTGCATAGTCGAGCAGCTCCTCGCTAACCAGACGATCGTACAAAAGGACATCGGCGGCCTCGATCCGCCGCAGCGCCTTCAGCGTGATCAGCTCCGGATCTCCCGGCCCCGCTCCGACGATCGATACGTACCCGGGCTTGTTTCCGGCCATCGCTCCCGTCCTCCCCTTGATCCGAATCAGGCTTTCGCCGGATTACAGCTTAACGTAGATCGACCCGCTCGCCGAATCGACTTCGACGTCGAACGTCGTGACGCAGCCGGTATCCGGCTCTTGCACGCGCCCGTCCCGCAAATCGATTTTCCAGTCGTGCAGCGGGCAATGCACCGTGCTTCCGCACACCATGCCTTCCGAAAGCTTCCCCGCTTTGTGCGGGCATTTGTTTTCAACCGCCAGAACGTCTCCGTCCGAGAGCCGAAACAGGGCAATTTCCAAATCGTCCACCCGGACGGTCCGCGCGCCCTTTTTATCGATTTCCGCGACGTTCCCAACCAGCAGCTTGTTCATTGTAATCCTCCCCTCGGCTCAAACGGATGCCGGAACGCCGGCGAGCGGTTCGAAATTTTTGCGCAATTCCTTTTCTTCGACGATTTCCTTCCACGGGTCCTTCGTTACGCCGAGCGCCGTCTTGATTCTTTCCTGAAGCGCAAGCCGGTCTTCCTTCTTTTCCAATGCCTGCTTGATGCTGTCCAGGCCGACCCGTTCCACCCAGTTCGAGGTCCGTTCGTTCCATTGCGCGTTTTCCCGGTAATATTGAAGGAACGCGCTGGCCCATTCGACGACCTCGTCCTCCGTTTTGACGACGCAGAGCAGATCCGTCGCCCGGACGTGAACGCCGCCGTTGCCGCCGACATGCAGCTCCCAGCCGCCGTCGATCGCCACGATGCCGAAATCCTTGATGGTCGCTTCCGCGCAGTTCCGCGGGCAGCCGGATACGGCCAGCTTCACCTTGGCGGGAGTGTTCAGGCGCTCGAACTCTTTTTCCAGCCGAATGCCCATCCCCATCGCGTCCTGGGTGCCGAAGCGGCAGAAGGTCGATCCGACGCACGTCTTGACGGTGCGAAGGGCCTTCCCGTATGCGTGTCCGGAGGGCATATCCAGCTCTTCCCACATTTTGGGGAGATCTTCTTTTTTCACGCCGAGCAGGTCGATCCGCTGTCCGCCGGTAAACTTGACGAGCGGCACTTCGAACTTTTCCGCCACTTCCGCGATTTTCTTCAGTTCCGCGGGGGACGTGACCCCGCCGTATATGCGGGGAACGACCGAATACGTTCCGTCCTTCTGGATGTTGGCGTGATACCGCTCGTTCGTGAACCGCGATTCTTTCTCGTCCTTGTATTCTTCGGGCCAAAGCATGCCAAGATAATAGTTCAGGGAAGGACGGCACTTGGAGCAGCCTTCTTCGTTGTTCCACTCCAGGACGTTCATCACTTCTTTGATCGTTTTCAGGCCCATGCGCTTGATTTCGGCGACGATTTCGTCCCGGCTCAGCGTCGTGCAGCCGCAAATGCCTTCCTTGACGGACACGACTTTATCGCCGGCATAAATTTGCAGCAGCTCCGCGACTTCCGGCTTGCAGCCGCCGCAGGAAGCGGAAGCTTTCGTGCAAGCTTTAATGTCGCCGACGCTCGTGCAGCCTTTGGAAAGAATCGCGTCCTTGATCGCGCCTTTCGAGACGCCGTTGCAGCCGCAAATGATTTCGTCGTCCGCCATCGCTTCCAGACGGCTCGCCGAAGACTCCGATTGGCCGCCGGCCGCGATGCCGAGCAGCTCCTTTTCCCGGCCCTTGATCGATTCGCCCTTTTTAATGAGGGAAAACAGCTTGGCGCCGTCGCCGGTATCGCCGAACAGAACCGCTCCGATCAGCTTGTCGTCCTGAATGACGAGTTTTTTGTAAATGCCGTCGATTTCGTCCTGGTAACGCAGCGAACGGGCACCCTCCGGCTCCTTGAAAACGCCCGCCGAAAATACGTTCACGCCCGATACTTTGAGCTTGGTCGACGTAACCGAGCCCGCATAGCCTTCCGTCTCGACTCCCGCAAGCCGCTTGGCGAGCACGGCCCCCTGCTCGTAAAGCGGAGCGACGAGCCCGTAGAAAATTCCCCGATGCTGGGCGCACTCGCCGACGGCATATACGCCGGGAACGCTCGTTTCCATATAATCGTTGACGACGATGCCCCGGTCCACCTCGATGCCGGAGGCCTTCGCGAGCTTGACGTCCGGCCGGATGCCGACCGCCATGACGATCAAATCCGTTTCGATTTGCGAGCCGTCGGCAAACTTCAAAGCCTGCACCCGTTTGCGGCCGACGATCGATTCGGAATGCTTTTTGAGCAAAAATTTCATGCCCTGGCTTTCAAGCTCCCGGCGCAGCATCATGGAAGCGGCCGTATCCAACTGGCGGTCCATAATATGTTCGTGAATGTGCACGACGGAGACGTCCATGCCCAAATTGAGCAGGCCTCTCGCCGCTTCGAGCCCGAGAAGGCCGCCGCCGATGACGACCGCTTTTTTATACGTTTTGGAGGTTTCCATCATGATTTCGCAATCTTTAATATCCCGGAATCCGATCACGCCCTCTTTGTCCGCGCCGGGAAGGGGCAGCATGAACGGATTGGAACCGGTGGCCAAAATGAGGGAATCGTACTCCGCTTCGGCTCCCTTGTCGGAAAAAACCTTGCGCCGCGCCGTATCGATGCGAGTGACGGCGTGCCCCATAAACAAGCGGATGTTGTTTTCCGAATACCAATTCAAATCGTTAAAAATGATATCCTTCATATCCGCTCCCCCCGCAAGCACGGAAGACAGCGCGATCCGGTTATAATTCGGGTACGGCTCGGCTCCGAAAATCGTGATGTCGTAAGCGTCGGGAGTCAGCTTCAGCAAATGCTCGATCGCGCGCACCCCGGCCATTCCGTTTCCGACGAGAACCAGTTTTTGGCGGTTGGTCATGCGTTTCCCTCTCCTCTCTGTATCCGCAAAACATAAAAGCCCGCTCCACTTCGCGGGGGAAAACAGACGTTTCCCATCGCTTGAAGTGAAGCAGGCTCCATTGCCTCTTCTTCCGAATACCCCTTTGTATTCGTGAAATGATTCGGTTTTATTATGAAAAATATACACTATCGCTTCGAAAACGTCAATAAAAATCACATGAAAAATATGATTTGGGCAAATTATCGACAAAAGCAAGGGGTTTGTGTTATATAAATTAACGCAAGACTTTTTCGTCACGAAATTGCAACATAAATAGGCGTTTATTATTAGATACCGATAAGAAAGGGGCGTCGGTTCATGCATTCCCTGCTGGTTATTTATAATAAGTCCACAGCACCGGAACGAAAGCCGTCTGCCGAATCCGTTTCGCTGCCGGAAAACCTTCTCCGTTCCTGCGGTTATCTGGTCGAGACGGCGGATGATCCATCGCTCGCATTGGACCGGGTGCGCGACGCCGACGCCTCTATCCTGCATATCCCGATATCGGATATTCAGTCCTGGTCGAGCTCCCTTTTGCAAAAAAAGATCGTTCCCATCCTCTGGTGGTGCAGCGATTCTACCGCCACCTTGTCCGTCGAGGCTTGCGAAGACCGGATTATGGTGGACGGCATCTTGTCCCCGTCCATGCTTCCGCAGGAGGTTCATTGGGCGCTGCATTTCGGAGCCAAGCAATGCTTCGAGCGCCAGCAGTGGAACAAGGAACGGGAGCAGCTTCTGTCGCGCCTTGAGGAACGGAAGTGGATCGATATGGCCAAAGGCGTGCTCTGCAAAGTCAAAAACATTTCCGAATCCGAAGCTTACGACCTCCTTCGCAAGCAGGCGATGAACGAGCGAAAGCGAATGGTCGACGTCGCCACCTCGATTGTCAAAGTTTACGAGCTGCTGCAGGATCAAAAACAAGGGAGGGCGAAGAAATGATCCAACTGCTGAAGGAAGTCGCGCGAGGCAAGCGAGGCGCCCGGGACCTTACTTACGACGAGGCCTTTCAGGCTGCCGAATATATCTTGAACCTGCAGGCCACGCCCGCGCAAATCGGAGCGTTTCTGGCAGCCGAGAGAATCAAGCTGGAAAGCGTGGAAGAACTGGAGGCGTTCGTGGCCGTCTGCCGCAAATATGCCGAACGCCGGCCCGTTCACGAAGGAATCGATTTCGCCGGACCGTACGACGGCCGCAAAACTTCGTTTATCGCGACCTTTCCGACCGCCTTCCTGCTTGCCGCCGCCGGGATGCCCGTTACGCTGCACGGGTCCGCCTCCTTGCCGCCGAAATGGGGCGTCACGCTGCTCGATTTGCTGAAGGAAGCCGGCATAAACGCGGAGACGCTGTCGTCGGAGCGGTGCGTCGAAGCCGCGGCGCAGACGGGCGTTCTGTTCGTCCCGACGGAGCAATGGTGTCCGCCGCTGGCCCGGATTCGCCCGCTCCGCCAGGAGATCGGCATGAGGACCATCTTCAATACGGCGGAGAAGCTGATCGACTTTTCGTTTTCTCCTTACCTTGTCTTCGGCATCTACCACAATACCGTGTTCGACCGCCTCTCGCGGCTGATGGTCAAGCTCGGCTACAGAAAAGCGCTGATCGTCCAAGGCGCGGAAGGCTCCGAGGACTTGTTCATCGATCGGCCGACCCGCGTTTACGCGGTTGAAAACGAAGCATTCGAGCTGAACATCGTCGACCCCGAGGCGATCGGCCTGGAAACGGAAGTTCCCGAAACGCAGTGGAACGCCCGGGAGCAGCTGAGCACCGCGGAAGCGGTGCTGCAAGGCGGCGGCCACATGGCGTTCTACAATCAGGTATTGCTGAACGGCGCCGTGAGGCTGAGCCTGACGGGCAAGGTCAAGTCGGTGGAGGAAGGGCTGTACACGTGCAAGGCGCTGCTCGACAAAGGCGACGCCTGGGACGTATATTCCCGTTGGAAACAGGCGATGCTCGGCAACGGAACCCGGGAGGCGAGCAGCGTTTGATTGCTGCGGCTGGCCGCAGGGCGCCGCAAGCGGCAGTCTGCAGGGGCCGACCCTCTTGGCGCCGGTCATGCGGATCGGCCGGGAGCGAACCGGACATTGGGAGCCGGCCTCCGCATTTTCACGGCAAAACCGATTCGGACCGCCCGTAAGGGCGGTCCTCTGCGATTCTCTGCGTCCGAAACCCGCTTATCCGCCGCCAAATTCGAGCATGCCCGGCTTTGCGGCAAGCGGGTTCCAGCCGTCCGCGCCGGCAAGCACCCGGTCAACGGTCATTTCGTCCGCTTCCTCGCTCGTCAGCTGACGGCTCCAATCGACCCGCGCGGCCGCCGTCCGCCCTTCGGGCGCGGCGCCGTTCGCGGCTCCCGCCCGGCCGTGTCCGCCCGGAGCGCCGGGGCCGGCGCAGCCGTATTCCGCGAATCGCGCCGTCCGCCGCGCGCCGGGCTTGTCCCAGTCGTGCCAGCCCTCCGGCCGGATATGCGCCCCCATGTCGCACCGCACGAACGCCGCGCTCGCGAAATCGCGCCAAGGGCGTCCGAGGTAGACGGAGCGAGGCGGAGCGTCGCCGGTCAGACGGCACGACAAAAACAAATAGCCGAAAGCCGCGTCCTCCGGAGTCGACGGCGCCGCAATCCAGCCGTGAACGCGGTCTTCTCCGTCCTCCGGCGATTCCCGGCGGGCTTTCGAAAACAGCTCGCACCGGTTGAACACCGCCGTCGCCGACCCGAAAATGAAATCGACGTCGCCCTCGATGTAACAGTCCTCGTAGTATTGGCGCGAGGGCCGGCGGGGAGCTCCTTCTCTCGGGCCGCCGAACGTCGCCCGTTCGACCGGGCTCGGCGGCAGCGGCCCCGTAAACAGCGTATCCTGCCACCCGATCAGTCGGCACCGCCGGAAAACCGCCCGGTCGCCGTCGGCGTACAAGGCTACCGCCTGTCCGACGTCCTCGCCGCGGCCCGCGCCGTTGACGATCGACAAGTCTTCCGCGATGAAATCGTCCGCGCCCGCGAACAGCGTATACGTGTTGAACGTGTTGTACGGTTCTCCGTCCGGAAACGTCTTCAAGGCGTAATCGTCCCACCGGATCGCCGTCCGATCCGCTCCCTCGCCGATCAGGCTGACTTTCCGGCGGTCGATAAACACCTTTTCCCGGTATTCGCCCTGACGTATGAAAATCGTCACCCGTTCCGGAAAATCCGGAGGGATCGCGTCGACGGCCGCCTGAACGGACGCAAAGTCCCCGCTGCCGTCCGCCGCGACGACGAAGCTGCGCCTCGCCGCCGTTTCCGCAAGGTGAAACGCCGGATTCCGGTCCCTCTCATGACTCATCGCCGATTTCTCCCCCTCCCGCTATCTCTCTTCTTTGCACGCCGCGACCGAATTCCGCTGCTGGATTCGCGGCCGAACCACGATCGGGTATTCCGCCGGCTCGTCGCGAATCAGCGCCACGATCAGCTCCGCCGCTTGGGCGGCCATCTCGTCCAGCGGGGGGCCGACGGTCGTCAGGGCGACCTCGGCGTTTTGCATTTCCGGCAAATCGTCGTAGCCGATCAACGAAATATCGTCCGGCACATGGAAGCCCGCCTCAAGCAGCGCCCGAAGCGCCCCCCTCGTTACCAGGCTGTTCAAGCCGATAAACGCGGTCGGCGATCCTTCCCCGAACGGGAAACGACGCACGGCGAAATAGCCGTCTTCCCAGCTCGAGTGCGCCGGCAGCACGTGGTCCTCCGAGAACCCGAGCCCCAGGCGCCGAAGCGCTTCCTTGAAGCCTTCGAGCTTGATGTCCTGCGAATTGCCGATGAAGCCGATTCTGCGGTGGCCGAACGCGTGAAGAAATTCCACCGCTTTGTAAATCCCTTCCTTCCGGTCGATCATGATGTAGGGGGAGTTCGGATTGTCATCCGCGCCGAGCGAGAACCAGGGAATGCTCAGGTTCGAAAAATCCTTCATGAAATCGTTATGCTTGCCGGGCCGATAGTCCCAGAAGATGCACCCGTCGACCCGCAGCTGGCTGAAAATTTCGTAGCCGTCCATCGAGACGACGAGAATCATCTGATAGCCCCGCTTTCTCAGCTCCTGGTGCAAGCTTTTGGACATATGCGCGAACAGCGGGTTGCTGCTCAATTCGTCAAGGACAAACCCGATAATATTGCTTTTGCCGGAGGAAAGCTGGGTGGCCAAAATATTTTTCCGGTACTGATGCTTTTCGGCGATTTCCAGCACCTTCTTCCGCGTCGCCGGCTTGATGAGAGGATTGCCGTTTAGCGCCTTGGACACCGTGCTGTAGCTTACGCCCGCCAGCTTGGCGATATCCTTGATCGTGATCATCGCTTGCGTTCACGCCCTTTCCGACCGAACCGTCAAACTTCTCCGTTACCCTAACAATACCGAAATTTCCCCTCGAAGGCTAGCGCTTTCAAAGCGGGCGGAGAAGTGTCTGCCGACGCCTCCCCGCGCCGCTCTCCATTCCGTTCGGCTTTTGTTACGCGTTGGCGGCCAAGTACCGGTCGTACTGCGCCTGCTTGACCTCGATCACTTGCTCGATGCCCATTTTTTGCAGATTGGCGATGTATTTGCCGAAATTGCCCAGGTTCTCCTGTCCGGTGATGAACTTGTAGTGCATTTCTTCGACGTACGTCGAAATATCCGTCATGTACTGGCTCTCCACGCTCGCTTCCTCCGGCAGGGCGTAGACGAACGGGAACGGCGCTTTAATATACTTTTCCATCTCCTTGTCAATTTCCGCATGCCACGGCGCCACCAGCACGTCCGTCGATTCGGTCGATTGCGAGTTCGGCAGGTTCACCGGGCCGATGCCGAGCTTCTGGATGAAGTCGTTGCTTTTGCCCTGCTCCGTAAACCGCTTCTTGCCGTCCGCGATTTCGTACGTGACGCCTTCGATCCCCCAGGTGTAATACGTCTGCGCCTCTTCCGAAGAAGCGTAGTCGAGGAATTTGAACGCAAGCTCCGGGTTTTTGGCGTTTTTGGAGATGCCGAAAATGCCGCTGACCGGCGTCCGGCCGACGTAGAACCGGTCCCCGTTCGGTCCGGCCAGCGGGGCGATGCCCTTGATCAGCGGCACGTTCGGGTCGTAATCCTCGAACAGCGGGCTGTACACCATCGACGTGTACCAGCTGAAGTTAAACGTGGCGCCCGTGACGTTCTGGGAAAACCGCGAGGTCACCTGATCGCTCGTCGTGCTCGCGAAGTCGACCGGCAGCAGCCCTTCCCCGTACAAGCCGTTCAAATACGTCAAATAGTCCTCGTATGCCGGCTCATAGTAGCCGAAATGCACTTTTCCCGCGTCGTCCGCGTAAAACTGGGTATACAGATCCATGCCGAACGAGGGCCCGAACGCCATCGGCAAAAACTTCGGATCGAGCGAGAACGGAATTTCGTCCGCCTGGCCGTTCCCGTTCGGGTCGTCCGTCTTGAATTTGCGCAGCATCTCCGTGAACTCGTCGAGCGTGGCGGGCTCCTTGAGGCCGACGGCGTCCAGCCAGCGCGTGTTGACCATGAACAGCGGCATGTAGTTTTTCGTCAGCACCCGCTGCGGCACGTAGTTCATCCGGCCGTCGGGCGTCGTCAGGCTTGCCTTGATGTCCGGATTTTGCTCGTACAGCTTTTTCAGATTCACGCCGTATTTTTCGTAATACTCGTCGATCGGAAGAAACAAGCCGCTTTTAATGTACTTCATCAGCTGATCCTGGTCGGGCAGATAGACGATATCCGGGAGATCGATGCCGGAAGCGAGCCGCGGACTGACCGCATCGGCGTAATTTTGCGGCGGCAGCAGCTGCCAGTCGACCGTCACGCCCGCCTTGTCGACGATCGTCCGGACGATTTCCGCCGTGGCCAGGTCGACGTTCGTCGTCCAGGCGTTCGTCGCGAGAATCGTCAGCTTCTCCGGCGCGTCGGTTATCGGCCCCGAGCCCGTATAGACGTAGCTCGACGAGGACGCCCCGCCGCTTGCCGGCGTCGCGCTCCCCTTCGCTTCGCTTCCGCCGCCGGAGCAGCCGGCGACCGCCAGTGCGAGCAGCGCCAGACCTGCCGCGCAGACCAACCCTTTTCTTCTGTTTGCCATTTTTCTTCCCTCCTCGTAGTTTGGAAAGCTATATACAGAAAAGGGCGGCTACCCTTTTACTGCCCCGAGCGTGATGCCCTTAACGAAATAGCGCTGGATGAACGGATAGATCATGACGATCGGCACGATGCTGACGACGATCGACACATAGCGAACCTGCAGGGTCGACACCGCGAGCGCGCTCGTCGACGTCCCTCCGCCCATCTTCTGCATAATTTCCGGCGACGCCATGACGAGCACCCGCCTAAGGAAAATTTGCAGCGGCTGCAGCTCCTGGTTGCCTAAATACAACAACGCGCTAAAGAAGTTGTTCCAGTGGAACACGGCATAATAGAGCCCGAGCACCGCCAGCGTCGGCTTGATGATCGGAACCGCGATCCGGTACAAAATCGTCAGGTCGTTGGCCCCGTCCAGACTGGCGCTCTCGAATATTTCGCCCGGAATGCTCTCGAACGCCGAGCGGCAGATCATGACGTTAAACGTCGAGACGAGCACGGGAAGCACCATCACCCAACGGGTATTGTACAAGCCGAGCGAGGTGATGAGCATGTACGCCGGGATGAGGCCGCCGGAAAAGTACATCGTGAACGCGATGAAAAAATTGAGCTTGCGCCGCAAAAAGAACTTGGCGCGGGACAGCGGGAAAGCCGCCAGGCACGTGGCGAACAGGTTCAGCGCCGTGCCGACGACGGTGTACCAGATCGTGTTGTAGTAGGAAGTCCAGATTTCCTTGTACTGCAGCACCATTTTGTAGCCGTCAAACGTGAAGTCGACCGGAAACAGCCACACTTGCTGTTTGTCAATAGCGCTTACAGAGCTGAACGAAACGCTGAGCACGTACAGGAACGGATAAAGCGTGGCGATGACGGCCGCAACGGTCATCAGATAGACCAGCGAATAGTACGTGCGGTCTGCCGGCGATTTTCTCATTGAATTGGCTCCTTTGCCTCGAGATGGGGCGGGAATGGCCGCATTACCATAACGACAGGTTCGTAGCCCGCCTTGACAGCGCGTTCGCCGCAAAGACGAGGATGAACGTGACGAGCGAATTGAACAGGCCGATCGCGGCGGCAAGCCCGAAGTTTTGTCCTTCGATGCCCATCCGGTAAACGTAGGTCGACAGGACGTCCGCCGTCTCGTAGGTCGAGCCGTTATAAAGCAGATACACCTTCTCGAACCCGACGCTCATCAGTCCGCCGAGCGACAGCAGCAGCAGAATGACGATCGTCGGCTTGATGCTCGGCAGCGTCAGATGCCACAGCTCCTGAAACTTGTTGACGCCGTCGATTTTGCCGGAATCGTACATTTCCGGATCGATGCCCATAATGGCGGCGATGTAGATGATCGAGCTGAACCCGAAGCTCTGCCAGATTTCGGAACCGGTGAAGATGGCGCGGAACCAGCCCGGCTCCATCATGAAGTTGATTTTTTCCATGCCGAGCCTGGCGAGAAACGAATTGACGATGCCGTCCGTCGGCGACAAAAAGTTGATGATCATGCCCGCGATGACGACGGTGGATATAAAGTGCGGCAAATATGTAACCGTCTGGGCGAAGCGCTTGAACGCGCGGTTTTTAATTTCGACGATGCAGACCGCGAACAGAATCGGAATCCAGAAGCCGAACAGCAGCGGGTAAAAAGCGAGCAGAAACGTATTGCGGATAAGCCGCCAGAAGTAAATCGAATCGGCAAACTGCCCGAACCACTTGAGCCCGACCCATTCCCCGCCCCAAATGCCTTGCCCTGGAGCAAAATCCTTGAAGGCGATTACAATTCCAGGCATCGGCAAATACATGAATACGGCGTAATAGACGAAGATGGGAGCAAACATCAACAGCAAATATTTATCCCGTTTGATCAGATGAAGCAGTTTCGGCTTTCGATTCTCCATCGTGCCGGCACTCCTTGTTCCCGTTCCGCGGCGCGAATCGGTTATTTTACAACGTTTGAATTTTAATCCGAAACGAAAACAAAAAAATTATGAAAAGTATCGTTTTTCCACCCCGTTCCCTCCAATCGACCTTTAATTACAACGTTGTAATTATAGCGCGATTTGAAGCGCTTTCAATTATTGTGTTTTCATTCTACCAGCGGCTGCCGTTTTATGCAATAACAATTTCGAAATATGACGAAACGACTTGTCCGATATATAATACATATATTGCCACTCTAAAACAGGAGATGCCCATGGACATTGTTCAAATCGACCTGAGCCTTATCGACGAAGACAAGCATCAGCCCCGTTCCCGCTTCGACGAGGAGGCGTTGCAGGAGCTGACCCGCAGCATCGAACAGCTCGGCCTGCTGTCTCCGATCAAGGTGCGGAAAGCGGAAAACGGAAGGTATACGATCATTTACGGCAACCGGCGCTATCTCGCCTGCAAGACGCTCGGACTTCCCTCCATCCCCTGCATCGTCTCTGCGGCGACGGACGCGACGGAAATCTATCTGGAGCAGGTCGCCGAGAATTTGACGCGCGAAGGCTTTTCCCCGATCGAAGAGGCGGAAGCTTACCATAAGCTGCTGCACGAATCCGCGTTCAACAGCTCGCTCAAATATTTGGGCGCCAAGCTGGGCAAAACCGAAAGCTATATCAAGAAAAAGTGCGACCTGCTTAACTTCGGACCGGCCGTGCGGGAGTTGATCGTCAAGGGAACCGAAATCCGCAAGGACCGGCTGACCGAGGATCAGGCGTTGCCGCTCAAGGACTTGCCGATGGAGTACCGGGATTCCCTCGCCTTGACCGCCGCGCGGGACGAGCTTCCCGTCGGCGACATCAAGCGGATCGCCCGCCTGTTCAAGGATCCGGACATCTCGGACGCCACCAAAGCCAAGCTGCTGTACAAGACGGGACCCGCGCTGCTGGAAACGTGGTCGGTATACGAGAGCAACAAGGCCGAACGCGGCAAAAAGCCCGAGCCGAAGGCCCGAGCCGGTACATCGGCCGGACGGGAGGCAACAGGCGGACCCGGGCAGGAAGCGGCCGAACGGGAAGGCGGGGACGGATCGGCGCGGGAAGCGGCCGGAGCCGGGGCGCAGGAGCCCGCGGGCGCGGCGGAGAGCGGGACCGATGCCGGCGGACCTGCCGCCGCCGGCTCGGGTGCCGCCCCGGCCGAAACGGACGGAACGGCGCGCGGCGGCGGCGAAACGCCTGCATCCGCGGAGGCCGCCGTCCGGGCCGGAATGCAGGCGCTGCTGGCCGCGCTGTCGGCAGCGGAGCTCTCCGCGGAAGCGCTCGAGCGGGCGGCGGAGTCGATGGACCCGGCGGCGCGGGAAGCTTTTGCCGAGCAGGTGCATGCGCTGGCCGGGAAGCTGGAGCGGCGCCTGGCGGAATGGACGGCGGCCGGAAATCGGATCGCCGGGAGCCGCTCCGCGGATTCCGCGCGCCTTTAGCGGGCGGCGGCGACCGCCGCCGTTTCGTCCTGCGGACGGGTTTAAAACGCTTGCCGTACCGTTCGTACTTCATCGGCAATCAAAGGGGCTGTGCCGCGGCGGATGTTGTTCCGCGAGCGGCGCAGCCCCTTGCTATGCGCAACCGAGTGCACCACATCCGCGCCCCCAGCGCCGGATTCCCTCCATGTAGCGCACTGGATGCACCACATTCGCGCCCACAGCGCGGGATTCCCTCCATGTAGCGCACTGGATGCATCACATTCGTGCCGCCAGCGCCAAACTCCCTCCATGTAGCGCACTGGATGCGCCACATTCGCTCCGCCAGCGCCGAACTCCCTCCATGTAGCGCACTAGATGCACCACATTCGTGCCGCCAGCCCCGAACTCCCTCCATGTAGCGCACTGGATGCGCCACATTCGCTTCGCCAGCGCCGAACTCCCTCCATGTAGCGCACTGGATGCGCCACATTCGCTCCGCCAGCGCCGAACTCCCTCCATGTAGCGCACTGGATGCATCACATTCGCTCCGCCAGCGTCGGATTTCCTCCATGTAGCGTACTGGATGCATCACATTCGCTCCGCCAGCGTCGGATTTCCTCCATGTAGCGTACTGGGTGCACCACGTCCGCGCCGCCGCCGGGTCCCCCATACGCAGCGAACCTGACGCCGCTTGCGTCTACTCCGTGCGGATGCTTCCAAGCCGGCCCGCCCAAAGCCTGTCCCGCCTCGTTCCCGTTTGTGCCGAAAAGGCGGAAGCTCCGGCCCGCCGGGCTTCAGGTCCCGCTGTTCTCGCTGTTCTCGCTGTTCTCGCTGTTCTCGCCGTCCTCGCTGTCCCCGCCGTCCCCTTTGCTCTTCAAGCTCTGCAGCACTGTCTTGATGCTCTGCTCCCTCGACTTGTGACAGACCAGCAGTCCGTCCGCCGTCGATACGACGATCAGATCGCTGGCCCCGATGACGATCGTGCGGGCGCTTTCGGAGAACACGATGTTGTTCCGGCTGTCCACCGTTTCCACGAAGCCTTCCTTGACGTTGCCGTCGGCATCGGGAACCCGAACCCGTTCCAGCGACGTCCAGCTGCCCACGTCATCCCACTCGAACCGGGCGGGAATCATATAAATGCGGTCGGCTTTTTCCAAGATCGCGTAATCGACCGATAGGCCGGGCAAACCCTTGTAGACGGCGTCCAGCCGGTCTGTCCCTTCGTTAAGCGCAGTCCACATGTCCGGCTGAAATTTCGCCATATAATGCGCGACGGTCGACGGCTTCCAGACGAAAATGCCGCTGTTCCAAAATACATGGCGTTGCCGGACCAGCTTCTCGGCCGTTGCCGCGTCCGGCTTTTCGATAAAGGAAGAAACTTTGAAGACGCCGTTCCCGCCCGGCAATTCCGACGCGCGGATATAGCCGTAGCCCGTCTCCGGGCGGGTCGGCGCAACCCCGAGCGTCACGATCGCTCCCTCTTCCTCCGCCACGGAGGCGGCCTGGCGGAGAGCGGCGCCGAGCGCCTTCTCGTCCCCGATATGATGGTCGGACGGAATCGTCGCGAACACGTCGCCGTTGCCCCGAGCCAAGAAGGAGAGCGCGACCAGCGCGATGCCGGGAGCGGTATCCCGCTGCTCCGGCTCTACGATCATCCTTTTCTCGTCGATGCCGGGCAATTGCTCGCGAACGAGCGAAACGTATTTTTGCGCGGTGGAGACGTAAATGTTCTCGCTCGGCAGCCACGAACGAAGGCGCCGGTACGTTACCTGCAGCATCGTTTCTCCGCTCGCCGTCAGCTCCAGAAACTGCTTCGGCTTGGCCTCGACGCTTCTCGGCCAGAACCGGTTGCCTTTTCCGCCGGCCATAATTACCGCATTCATCCGTATCACCCCTTGGCTATTCTATGAAAGGGGGACGGGACCGGCTTGGACTTCTCCCCGGATGAGCGCGGCCGAAGCGCCCTTTTCCCGATCGGACAGCGGCGGGCGCTTCCGGTCAATCCCGCTTTTTGCGGGCGATGAAACCGATTTTCGACGTTATGCCGAGCTCTTCCAGCAGCGCCTTGTACTCCCGGTTCACCCTGCGCAAGAAGCCGTTCAGCCTGGCCCCGGCATCCGGATCGGCATCCCGCCGCAGCGGAAAGGCCGGCTCCCCCATGCCGTCCTCCGCGCTCGGCTGGGGCTTGTCGCTCAGCGCCCAGTTCATGTGATTGACAAAGTGATAGTCCTGCGAATAAAAGACGTCGCCCTCGAGCCCCGCCCGTTCCATCAGCAGCCGCAAGCCGCGATCGCCGAAGTAGAACAGGTGGGCGCTGCGAAAATAGAAACGCCTGTAGTTCGGCAGCTCGAACGCCGAGACAAGCGCATCCCGCAAATTCGGCACTTCGACGCACAAAACCCCGTCATCCTTCACGTACTCTTTCATTTGCAGCAAAAACGCCAGCGGGTCCTCGACATGCTCCATTACCTGAAAGGAGCAGACGACGTCGAACGAGCCTTTCGGCAGCGGCGTCTCGGGCAAATAGCCCGCATAAACCGGGCAGCCGCACGCGCGCGACGCAAAGCGGGCCGCCTCCGGATCCGGCTCGACGCCGGCCAACGCCTGGACCTTGTCCTTGATCCGGTACAAAAAAGCGCCCGACGAGCAGCCTACGTCCAAAACGGACGCTTCCTTGCGCAAGTAGCGCTCGATCCGCGCGATCCTGTCCTCCTGGAACCGGGCGGCGATGTCGAACAGCCGGCCGGCATCCGCCTGTTTGCGCAAATCCGGCTTGTATTCTTTCCTGTACGCGTCCCGATAGTACGCCTTCAGCTCGTCGCCGGTTTTCCGGTCTTCGAGATAGCCCGCGTCGCAATCCGGGCAGTACAAGACGCGGA